>JAYTFR010000050.1:0-159882 GCA_043734125.1 Acidobacteriota bacterium
TCACTGAGACTATCAGCGACCGGTGCCCACAATTGGGCGAGGGCCGTTTTCGAATATTGGTACCCTCCGCGGCCCTCGCCCACAAAAGGACGGGACAGATTCCAGGCAGCCCGGCGGGCTTGGAATTCTAGACCCGAGCGGTTTAGCCGGAGACCTTCATCGATCATGCCCATGCTCTTCGCGGTTTGCAAAAAGTAACTCGGAATGCCGCTCCAAGTGAGTGGATCGGTCGAGTCTCCTAACGATGCTAGAACAACACGCGGCATGGATATTAACAATTCGTAACACAATCGGGAGAAATAGAAGAGGGGCCAAGAGTATTATTCATAACGCAGCACCTCGGCTGGCGTGATCCGCGTCGCGTTACGTGCCGGATAAATCGTTGCGAGTAAACTCACAATGATGGCGGCGGCAGCGATCCACAGGCCGTCGGCGGCGCGCGGTTCGAACGGCACAAAGCTGAGCGCGTAGACCTGCTCGTCGAGGCGAATCCACCGGTATTTGTCCGCGAAATAACATAGGGTGTAGCCGACCGACAGGCCAATTGCCGTGCCGACCAGGCCGATTAGCGCGCCTTGCGCGATGAAGATCCCGCGGATCTGCGACCGGCGTGCGCCCATTGACATGAGCACGGCAATATCGCGATATTTTTCCATTACCATCATCACCAGCGTGATCAGGATATTCAGGCCCGCGATCATTTCGATCAGCCCGATGGTTACCACGGTAACGGCCTTTTCCATGCGAAGCGCATTCAGGAGCTGTTTGTTCTGTTCCTGCCAGTTGGTCGAGGCGTAGAGTGGGCCCGCAAGTTTTTCAGCTTGATGCCCAATCTCGGGAGCTAAATAGAGATCGTCGAGTTTAAGCTCGACAGAGTTCACGACGTCATCGATCGCCAGCAGTTTTTGAACCGCCGCCAGCGACGAGTAGGCCCAATTGTCGTCGAAATCGTAGAAACCGGATTCAAAAATTCCAATCACTCGAAAGCGCTGCTGGCCAGGCCGCTCTCCAAGTGGGGTGAGAGTCCCGTGCGGGCTCAGAGCCGTGATGATGGAGTTCAGCGAGACGCCGATTTCCTGCGCCAGCTTCGCGCCCAGAACAATGCCGGGTAAGCTGCCAGAACCGTTCAGCTTAGCGAGAGAACCAGACTTCAAGTGACGCAGCGTATCGCTGACCCGCAATTCCGAAGGCACGTCGATGCCCTTCAGGATCACGCCCTTTCCAGGAAACGGCCCAACCAAAAAAACCTGTCCGTAAAGCACGGGGGCCGTGGCGATTACATGCGGCAGCCCCGCGAATTTTGTCTGAAGCTCACGCCAATTCGGAATACCGGGCCCAGGTTCTTTCTCAATGATGTTGACGTGAG
This sequence comes from Acidobacteriota bacterium, assembly GCA_043734125.1. Taxonomy (GTDB): domain Bacteria; phylum Acidobacteriota; class Terriglobia; order Terriglobales; family Acidobacteriaceae; genus Gp1-AA145. The sequence continues at coordinate 1,367 of JAYTFR010000050.1, forward strand.
CCGTCGCTCCCAGAAGATTGCGCTGCAGCGTGTTGCGAAACCCCGTGTTGATCGCCAGCGCAATAATCAAAGCCATTACGCCGGAGGCAACACCGAGTATCGAGATCGCGGTAATGATGGAGATGACGGCTTCTTTGCGGCGGGCGCGCAGATAACGTCCGGCGACGAAAAGCTCGAATTTCACGCGGAGTCCAGTTCGCGCAGACGATTGGCCAGTCCGATTGGGCCTTCAGGCCGCAGCAGCGGGAATAAGATCACATCCCGGATGGATTTGGATCCCGTCATGAGCATGGTCAGGCGATCGATGCCGATGCCTTCGCCACCAGTCGGCGGCATGCCGTAGCAAAGCGCGCGCAAAAAATCCTCGTCCATGGCGTGAGCTTCGGCGTCGCCTTTTTCGCGCCTGGCGATCTGCATGTCGAAGCGGCGGCGCTGTTCTTGCGGATCGTTGAGCTCGGTGTAGGCGTTGCCGATCTCCATGCCAGCCGCGTAAATTTCGAACCGCTCGACCATCGAAGGGTCGCCAGGCTTGTTGCGTGAAAGCGGCGACACCTCCACGGGATAATCGTAGATGATCGTCGGTTGAATCAGGCGATGCTCCGCGGTGCGCTCGAAAATATCGGCAAGCGCCTCACCCGCGGTCTTTTTATGTGACCGGGCGAGGAGCCACTCGGGGTCGTGCACCTGTTCCGGCGTCGGCTTCTCGCCATCAGTCCAAAATTCGATCACGGCCTCGCGCATGGTGAAGCGGCGCAGCGTCGCGAAGTCGAGCTGGTGCCCGTCAAATTCAACCGTAGTGCCGCCGGTCGCGTCGATCGCCACCTGCGCAAGAAGTTCCCCCGTTACATCCATCAGGCCGCGATAGTCGGTGTAAGCCTGATAGAACTCAAGCATCGTGAACTCGGGATTGTGATGCGTCGAAATGCCTTCATTTCGAAAATTGCGGTTGATCTCGTAAACTCGATCGAGTCCACCCACGATGAGCCGCTTCAGATACAGCTCGGGCGCGATGCGCAGGTAGAGGTCAATATCGAGCGTGTTGTGATGCGTGATGAACGGCTTGGCCACTGCGCCGCCGGCAATCGGCTGCATCATTGGCGTTTCCACTTCGATAAATCCCTGCGCGTCGAGGAAGCTGCGCATCGACTGCACCAGCTTTGCGCGCTTTAGAAACACGTCGCGGACGTTAGGATTCATGAACAGGTCAACGTAGCGCTGGCGGTAGCGCAGTTCGACGTCGGTCAGGCCGTGCCATTTCTCGGGAAGCGGCAACAGGTCTTTCGAAAGGAATGTAATGTCTTCCACGTGGATGGAGAGTTCGCCCGTCCGGGTGCGGAACAGGTAGCCGCTCACGCCAACGTGGTCGCCGAGGTCGAGCAGTTTGTAGAGCTCGAATCCTTTTTCACCGACGGCGTCTTTCTTAACGTAAATCTGCAGGCGCGCACCATTCTGCTGCAGGTGCGCGAATCCGGCTTTGCCCATCAGTCGAATGGCCATAATGCGGCCCGCGACGCGAACATTGATCGGCGACGCCTCAAGTTCCTCGGCGGTCTTCGCCGAATAGTCGGAGAGAATCTGCGGGATGGCGTGGGTGAATTCGTACTTCGTGGGATAGGCGCGCTGGCCAAGCGCTTCAATCTGCTTCAGCTTTTCCAGGCGCAGCTGATATATGTTTTCGTCGAGGGACATGAAAGTAAGTTGCGATTATAGAGGAGATCGGGATATTGAATGATTGAGCGATTGAATCATTTTCAGGTTCGTGCTGGCGCTTTCGAATGTATGATCTCAGCGGAGCTACTAATGTCCACTCAACCCGCAGTTGTCGCCTCCGCCGCAGGCGAAACCTTTAAAGCCAGCCGCTGGACGCGCGGCAACCTCATTTTCCCCACTCGGATCGTCGTCACTCCGCTCCACGTGAGCCGGGTAAAGCCGCGCATGTTCGGCAACATCGAAGAAAGTATCGCCATCTCGCAGGTTGCGTCGGTAAAGATTAAGACCGGCGTTTTCTGGTCGGAGATTCGCATTGATTCGACCGGCGGCGCTGAGCCGATTACCAGTCATGGACACCGAAAGAACGATGCAATCCGCATACGCGAGTTGATCGAGGCCTTTCAGTCGCGGCGCGATGGAGGAGAGTAGGCATGGCTTTCGACGCGCCCGGAGGGGGACCGAGCAGTCCCAGCGAAGGCAAAAATTCCGGGGATAAGAACAACTGGGCGCAGATGGGGAACTACGCGCAACTGGCGGTCGTCTTCCCGGCGGCGACGGTTGTCGGGTGGCTAATCGGCGTGGGCCTCGACAAGTGGCTGCACACCACCTGGCTCTATATTGTTGGGCTGCTGCTCGGAATTGTGGCCGGCTTCGTGGAGTTGATTCGGACGGCTTCGAGGAATGCCTAACCCCAAAAGCATTGAACCGCAGAGTGCCGGGAGTCGCCTAGAACGGCAGAAGTAAGGCAGGCTCCCATGCATTTTCATTGGGAATGCGATACCTAGCTTTCTCTGCGTTCCCTGCGTCTCGGCGGCGAAATGCCTTTCGGTGTCTGCGATTAGAATCCTTGCGTGACCGAAGACACCGCGCAGCCGGAAATCGACTTCTACTCCCGAGCTCTTGAACGCATTCACAAATTCATGCTGGTTCTGGGCGCGGCGGCGCTGGTCGTTGGGACCGCCGTTTTCGGGTGGCGCATCGGTTTGGGATTTGGCGTCGGCGGCGCAGTCTCTTTTCTGAATTTCTACTGGTTGAAAAAAGTTGTTGCCGGGGTCGCCGCGGCCACGGTGGAGTCCGGCACGCCCGCGTCCAGCCGCGGAATTGTGCACCGCTTTCTGCTGCGCTACTTTTTGATGGCCATCGCCGCGTTTGTTATACTTACTATTTCCCGCGATAGCCTTTATGGATTCTTTGCGGGGCTGTTTCTGCCCGTTGCGGCCATGATGTGCGAAGCGGGGTACGAGACGTATGCGGTCCTGATGCGGCGAACTGAATCCGGCCGTTAGCTTAGCTCATAGCCTTTAGCTCAAACGGCGCGAGTTTATGCTACGAGCCAAAAGCTAACAGCTAGAAGCTTATTTTCAATGCCTGAACAACTCTTTTTTACCCGACTTCTGAACTCGGCCTTTCACGGACCGGCCACCGCGCTGCTGAACGCGTTGCACATTGCTCCCGCGGATGCGAGTGCCCCTATTTCGAACGCCGTCGCGATGGAAGTTCTGGTGTTCACCCTGCTGCTTATAGTTTTCCTGCGAGTTCGCTCCAGCCTGTCGGTCGAGAGCCCCGGCGGCTTGCAGCATGCATTTGAGGGCATCCATGGTTTCGTCGAAGGTCAGAGCCGCGACATTATTGGGCCGCACAGTGAAAAATTCACGTCTTTCTTGGTCGCCTTGGGCCTTTTCATATTGACTGCGAATCTTATTGGGTTGATTCCCGGACTTGACTCTCCGACCGCGTCTCCGGTGGTCCCACTTGGGTGCGCGATATGCGCATTTTTCTACTATCACCTGCATGGCTTTAAAAGGCAGGGGGTAACTTATCTGAAGCAATTCCTCGGACACCAGGATCCAAGCACACCGCTCTTTATACGAATACCGGTCTCGCTATTGATGCTATTGATTGAACCTGTGAGCCACTTGGCTCGGGTGCTTTCACTCACGATTCGCCTGTACGCCAATATCTTCGCGGGGGACATGGTCACACTGGTGTTCTTTTCACTGGTTCCGGTAGTCGTGCCCGTAGTCTTTCTCGGACTGCACTTGTTCGTAGCATTGCTCCAGGCATTTATTTTCGTCCTGCTGACAACCGTCTATTTGGCGGGAGCAGTGGGCGAGGAACATTGAGGGTTTCCATCATTTGGGTTTTATAAGGTATTTTCAAGCCATTCAGCGTGAGGGCGTTTGCACGGTAACGTCAACCACCCACTGATGGCAATTCCTAAGGAGAAAACGATGCGTAGAGTAATGCGTGTTCTAAGTGGTGTGTTCATGGGGTTGTCTGCTCTGTGCTTTGCCTCACCGGCATGTGCTCAGACCGGCGCCGCCGGCGTAGGTCCTAAAACGTTGGTTGCAATTGGTGCTGGCTTTGCGATGGCGATTGCTTCGGCGGGTTGCGCCATAGGACAGGGGAAGGTCGCGGCGTCGGCTGCGGAGGGAATCGCAAGGAATCCCTCGGCTAGAACTGGCATCAACCTAGCTTTGTTTCTAGGGCTGGCGCTGATCGAGTCCCTCGCGTTGTACACGTTGGTCATCATCATTTACGCCTTTACACAGGCCAAGTGATAGACAACCTCGGCCAGTTATTCGCGGTGGATGACTGGCTCTTTGGCTGCCGCCTAACGGCACAGAATTTCTGCCCGCGTTGGGACTCAGTTCGCGCTGATTCTTGGTCTGGCGCTGATCGAGCCCCTCGCGTTGTACACGCTGGTTATCATCCTCTTGAAGGTAAAGTAGGGTTCGGATCACCTTCAGACAGTCGAGGATTTATACAGGCCAGGCATTCCGCAAGGAATGACTGGCCTGTGGTGTTTCGGGGGTTAGACGGAGAGCGCAGCGAGCCGCTGGGCACGTTCTGGTATATCGAAGAAATGCCTGTTTGCGGCAGTGCGGGCGCACCGGAACGGCAGAGCCTGCCCTGAGCTTGCCGAAGGGTCCTTCGACTCTGGAAGCCGGTTCGCAAAGCGAACCAGCTTCCCTCGCTCAGGATGACAGGGTAAAAGGGCAGGATGACAGGGGCCTAGGAAAAGGGTGAACCGCCTACTTTCCCGCCGGCGTCACATCGCTCACCGGCAGATCCCAGTGGGCGAGCAGAATCTCAAACCGCCGCTGCTCTTCTTTTTTGTAGGTTTCCTGGTCAGGCCAGAGTCGCTTGATGGCCTGCTCTTCGTCCGGGTCTGCCGTAGTCGCGGCCGTGGAATTCTTAAACCGGATGGTGACCCGATAGTCCCAGCGCGCGTCTTCCGTCATGTGATTGGCAGGGGTCTCGATCTTGACCGACAGCATACGCCCGCCCTCGACACCCTTTTTCAGCAGCGGATAGTGGTTCTTCAGAAAAAGTTGCAGGAATTCCTGCTGATGTCCCCACTGCGTTTTGTAGTAATACTCCATGGTGTAGGGCTGGCCGGCACCGCCCTGTGGCGGAGCGCCCTGGGCGAGAAGAGGAAGAGAGACGAACAACAAGAGCGCGGTTACGAAAACTTTCCGCATGTGCACCCTCCAAAATCAGACTCCCCGCCCCTCCAGAAAAGAACGCGGGAGGTTGGGGCAACCCTTAATCTGTTAGTACCCACCCTACGAAAGACGCGTAGGGTGGGGCCATTCAGGCTATGCCCGCCACTACGGTCGAGTCAGAAAAATCGGCAGGCCTAGTTTCTTGTCGTACGTGGGACGGTAGCGCTCTGTGTTGTACATAGACTCGGTGTCCACGCGGCGCGGACCCAGCTTCGGATCGGGAATTGGCACCATCGCGTATTTGCCTTCGTTGATTGCGGTCATCAGCCCGGATTTCCCTTCTTCCATCGCGTCCATTGCCATTCCTGCAAACGTAAACCCGACCATGCGATCCACGAAGTCGGGGCTGCCCGAGCGCAGGTCATAGGTGAGGTCGCTCACCACGGTTTCATTGCCGGTGGTCCGCTTAATTTCATCGCTCAGGTCCTCGCCGACACTCATCTTCTTGCGATGGCCGAACGCGTCCGCTTCGCCGTACTCTTTCACCGTGTAGCCTTGCCACTCGGCGCCTTCGGAAAGAATCACCAGCGAGTAGCTGCTGGGGTTGTCGCGTTTGTCTTTGACGAGCAATTCGATTAACTGCTTGAGGTCAACCTTGTACTCGGGGATGCAGCAGCGGACGCCGGTCACGTAGGCCGTGTAAAGCGCAGTGTAGCCGGCGTCTCGCCCAAACACGCGGAAGATGCCAATGCGTTCGTGCGAGCCGACCGTAGTGCGCTGGCGATCAATGGCGTCCATGGCGCGCGTAATCGCAGTCGAGAATCCGATGCAGTATTCGGTATTGCGAACGTCGTTGTCCATCGTCTTGGGCACTGCGATCACCTTCATGCCCAGCCGGTCGAGGTGCGCCGCATAGCTCAGGGTGTCGTCGCCTCCGATCGCGATCAGGTAATCCAGGCCCAGCGTCGCAATGTTCTTTTGCACCGCTGAGGTCACGTCGAACACGGTGCTGGTCACGCCTTTCTTAGTCGATTCCATGGCCTCGAACTTTTGTCCCTCCAAAACCGGAGGCAGCTTCTTCATCTTCGTGGGACTGGTGCGCGAACTGTGCAGAAAGGTTCCACCGGTGCGGTCGATGGTGCGAGTATTCTCCCGGTTCAACGGCAGGATGTAGCGGGCCTTGCTGGCTGCGTCATTCAGATCGACGTGAGTCAACCCTTCCCATCCCCGGCGGATTCCAATGACTTCGCAATCGGTTTCTGCTCCGCGGTAAACCACCGACTTGATAACGGCATTCAGTCCCGGGACATCGCCTCCGCCGGTGAGTATGCCGATGCGCTTCTTTGACATGTATGACTCCTTGATGAGTTGAAGAATTACGGAAAGGCCTGCGTCGTCGCGCGAACAGCCGTAAAGCGAGCGCCGCGGCGCGCCCATTAGATTACCATCGGCGGCGCGTCTAATAAAGCTGAGTCGCGGCAGCCAAGCGCACTGTTTCAGTTAACGCCTGCATCGCGGCGCGCGGCGCGGTTTGCAGTAAACTCGGGGGGATGCGCGTTCTCGGGATCGATTGCGGCACCGAATGCACCGGCTACGGCGTGGTGGAGATCGATTCGCGCCATGAGTTGCGCTGCATCGCTTTTGGCGGGATCGCGCTTTCGCGGCACGTCCCTATGGCTGACCGGCTGTGCACGATTTTCGACCAACTTTCCGCGATCATCAAAGAGCACCAACCGAACCAGGTGGCGATCGAGGAAGTGTTTTACGCCGTGAACGTAAAGTCCGCGCTGAAGCTCGGGCAGGCGCGCGGCGTGTCCATGCTTGCGGCTTCCGCACAGGGATTGCCGGTAACTGAATACGCGCCGCTGACCATAAAGTCGGCAGTCGTGGGATACGGAAAAGCGGAAAAGGCGCAGGTGCAAATGATGGTGGCGCGCTTGCTGCGCCTGGAAGAAACCCCGCAGCCTGCCGATGCCGCCGACGCGCTGGCAATCGCCATTTGCGACCTGCACACTTCAGCCACGCTTTTGCGGCAGGCAGCGGGCAGATAGTCCGGCGCGGTTTTAGCTAATTTGATTTCATGCCCATGCGAAACATAACGATTCTGTGCTGCGCCGCGATCCTGCTGGGCGCGGCGACTGCGCGGGCGGCGGACGACACCGGCGTCGCGACCATCCAGTTCAAACTAGAATTCCTCCATTCCAATCCCGAGCACTATGAAATTACGGTGCAGAGCGATGGGCACGCCACCTATACATCCGACGGCGAACTTGGAAGCGGTGCGACTCCCGATACGACACGCTTCGAGTTTGCGCTTTCAGAAAAAACGCTGCACGACATCTTCGACCTGGCAAAGGCCGCTAATTACTTCACCGGCAAAGTGGATTCGGGAAACACGAAAATCGCGAACATGGGCACCAAAACCCTGATCTACAAGGACGACTCTCACAACACTTCAGCGACCTATAACTATTCGATGGACCCGTCCGTCCAGCAGATCACGTCCATTCTGCAGAACCTCTCGACGGTGCTGGAGTTCGGGCGGCGGCTCACGTGGTTCCGCAAGTATCAGAAGCTGGCGCTCGAAGATGACTTGAAGCAGATGGAAGAGCGGCAGCGCGAAAACAATCTCGGGGACGTCCGTGCCATTGCTCCGATTCTGAAGCAGGTGGCCTCCGATCAGTCGGTGATGCGGATGACGCGGGCACGCGCGATCCGGCTACTGGACGCAGCTGGAAAATAACCATCAGCTGATTACAATTCCCGCGTAGCCGACGCACATTTCTTTATCGCCCGAGGCGTCGGCCGAAGTTGCATATTGCACAAGCTCCGCCTTTTTCGCTCCCAGCACATTTGCCGCCGTCAACATCGCGACAGCAGTGCCAAAACCGCACATGCTGATGCTCTCGTTCATCACGGTATCGAAGAGCCCCTGAGGATCAAGCGCAAGAATCTTCTTGATTGCCTTGTGGTCCTTGATGCGAGTGCTGTCGTCGTCTTCGTAGTGGTTCATGTCGCTTGAGGCAACAATGAGAACCCGGTTCTTGGCGGCCTCGATCGCCGCTGCCACAGCCTGGCCAAGACTTTCGAGCAGCAGCGGCTGCGCAGTCCCCACGGCGATGGGAACAATTTGAACGTCGGGGCGTAACATCTGCAGGAATGGAAGCTCAACCTCGATGGCGTGCTCGAACTGGTGGGCCGAGGGATCGTCGACCAGCGCAGGAAACGATTGCATCAGCGAGTCGGCCAGTTCACAAGCAATGGGTACCTCGCCGAGGGGAGTGAGCCACTTCCCTTCCGCCATCAGTGATAGCGAATGCCCGCGGCCTGTGTGGTTGGGGCACAGCACAATGCAATGTTCTGGAATCTCAATCGCGGAGAAAACTGTTCCGGCGACGTTCCCCGAATAAACGTAACCCGCATGCGGGACGAGACAGGCGACTGCCGGAATTGGCCGGCGGGCGCGGGAGAGGTGCGATTTAACTTCCGCCCGTAAGGCTTGGGGGTCGGCAGGATAAAACTTGCCCGAAACCACCGGCTCCCGGACCATGAAATCTCCTCAGCCGGCTTGCATCACGCCGGGCTGCGTTAGCGCGCGAAATAATTTCGCGTTCTGTTCAAGCGTAAGCTCTTCGGCCCGAACAGATGGCTTGATTTTTGCGCGAAGCATCGCCCGCGTCAGATCTTCGGACGCGTAGCGCGTCTTCAGGTTGTTCCACAACGTTTTGCGTTTTTGGCCGAACGAAAGTTTCAGGAAGCGTATGAACTCCGGCTCATTCACTTCGAGGGCTTCCAGTCGCGGCGAAGGCGTCAGCCGCACCACTGCCGAGTGGACTTTGGGTGGGGGCACAAACGCGCTGGGCGGAACCGTAAACAACTGGTCTACTTCGGCATAAAGCTGAGTGGTCGCCGTGAGCAGTCCGTATTCTTTCGATCCCGGCCCGGCGGCGAGCCGTTCGGCGACTTCCTTCTGCACCATGAAAACAATTAGCTCAAAATATTTGCGGAATTGGAAAAGCCGAAGGAGAATGTCCGAGGTAATGAAGTAAGGCAGGTTGCCGACAACACGAACCCGCTCGGTAACGCGCTCCGTTCCGGGACGGGTACTACCTGGCCGCGGGCCGAACAGTGTATCGAAATCTACTGCCAGAATGTCGCCTTCGATAACTTCGATGTTTGGGACCAGCGAGAAGTTCATCCTGAGCTGCGCGGCCAGTACGCGATCGGTTTCAATTGCAATCACCCTGCGGGCGCGCCGGGCCAGCATTGAGGTTAATGCTCCGCCTCCGGGGCCGATTTCAAAAACGGTGCTTTGGGAAATATCGCCGAGGGCTTCGACGATGCGCAACGCGACGGCGGCGTCATTCAGGAAATGCTGGCCCAGTTTCGGTTTCTTGCGCGGAACCTGCGCGCTCGACGTCTTCATTGACCCTCGTTCGCCCTGCGAATTAGACTTGTGACGCAAAACCGAAACGCAGCCATGCCCTATCATAGTCGAAGGCTGGTTGAACGGCGGGAACCTCATGCACATCGCGTTCGTCGCTTCCGAATGCGTTCCCTTTTCAAAAACCGGAGGGCTGGCTGATGTAGTGGGCGCCTTGCCGCGCGCGCTGGTCGCCGCCGGCCATCAGGTAAGTGTGTTCACGCCGCGGTATCGCCTCGCCCGCATACCGAATGAGCGCACCGTGGTGCAAAGCATCACCGTTCCGTTCGACGATCACTATCGCTTCTGCTCGATCGCCGAGGGCACAGGGTATCCCGGAGTCCGGTTCTTCTTCGTGGATTACCCGCCGTTTTTCGACCGTGATGGCCTGTACGGGACCGCCTCGGGCGACTTTCCCGATAACGCCGAGCGTTTTGCGCTGTTCTGCCGCGCGGTGCTGGAGTCGTCGAAGATCCTCGGCGTTCCGGATATTTTCCACTGCCACGACTGGCAGTCCAGCCTGCTTCCGGTGCTGCTGAAAACGCAGTACGTCGAAGACCCGGCGTTTCGCGGCGCAGGCACGGTCTTTACCATCCATAACATCGGCTACCAGGGACTGTTCCCGCCGGAAATTCTGCCGCTGCTCACTTTGCCCTGGGATCTGTTCACGATCTCGAAAATGGAATTCTTCGGCAACGTTAATTTCCTGAAGGGCGCACTGGCCTATTCGGACTTCGTGACCACAGTAAGCCGCAAGTACGCGCAGGAAATCCAGACTAGCGAATTTGGGTTTGGTCTCGACGGCGTCTTGAAAGACCGGACAGAGACGGTCGCGGGCATCCTGAATGGCGTGGATTACGAAGAGTGGAATCCGGAAACTGACAAGTTTATCGTCTCGCACTACAACGCTGAGAATTTGTCGGGCAAGGCGGAATGCAAGAGCGACCTGTTACGGACCATGGGGTTATCCGAAAAAGATTCGAAGGTTCCGGTCATCGGCATCGTCTCGCGCTTCGCTGCGCAAAAAGGATTCGACCTGATCGGGCAGATTATTGACCGCCTGGCGCTGGAAGAAATTCTGTTCACCGTGCTGGGCAGCGGCGATCGTCTGTACGAAGAAATGTTCATGAGGCTGGCGCGGCGCGCGCCGGAGAAAATTGCGGTGCGCATCGCCTACGATAACGCTCTGGCTCACAAAATTATCGCCGGCGCAGACATGGTTCTGATGCCGTCGCGGTATGAGCCTTGCGGGCTGAGTCAGATTTACAGCCTGAAATACGGCACCGTGCCGCTGGCGCGGGCAACCGGCGGGCTCGACGATACCATTGATCCGTGGGATGCGAGAACGAAAAAAGGCACCGGCTTCAAGTTCCAGGAATACACCGGCGACGCCCTCATGCGGACCGTCCACCAAGCGATTCCGCTGTTCAACGATGCGGCCTCCTGGCAGAAGCTAATGCGCAATGGGATGGCAAAAGACTTTTCGTGGCGCGTTGAAGCCCGCGAGTACATTCGGGTTTACGAGCGCGTGAAGCAGCAGCACGCGCAGGCAATTCTGGTATAGCCCAACCGACTTCCATGTCCACCTCCCTCAGAACCGTCTTCCACGTGGATATGGACGCGTTCTTCGTTTCGGTGGAAGAGCTGTTCGATCCATCCCTGAAAGGCAAGCCCGTGGTGGTCGGCGGACAACGCGACGAGCGCGGTGTAGTTTCTGCAGCCTCGTACGCTGCTCGGAAATTCGGCGTGCATTCGGCCATGCCGCTACGGACGGCGGCGAAACTCTGCCCGCAGGGGATTTTTGTGAGCGGGCATCCCGAACGTTATCGCGATTACTCGGCAAAAGTGCGCGAGGTGCTCGAGTCTTTTTCTCCGCAGATGGAGATGGTTTCGATTGATGAAGCCTATCTGGACATGACCGGCACCGAGCGCCTGCACGGCCCGCCGCTACTGGCCGCTCACAAGCTGCACCAGAAGATGAAGCTGCAGACGCAGCTGAATTGCTCCATCGGCATCGGCACATCGCGTCTGATCGCAAAAGTCTGTTCCGGAAAAGCCAAGCCGCATGGCGTGCTCTACGCCATGCCCGGGAAGGAAGCGAAATTTCTGGCAGCGCTCGACGTTCGCGAGATTCCTGGCGTCGGCGAAGTCACCGAGCAGAAGCTGCGCCAACTCGGAATCCTGACGGTCGGCGACATCGCCCGGCTGGACGACGGTTTCCTCGAGCAACACTTAGGAAAATGGGGCCTGGCTCTGGCGGGCAAGGCGCGGGGCGAAGACGCGGGCGCATGGTTCGAAGGCGAGATCGGCGAAGAGGATGGCCCGAAGTCCATCAGCCACGAGCACACTTACGACCGCGACACTGCGAATGTGACGCAGATCGAAGCCACGCTCATGCGCTTGTCGGAGATGGTGGGCCGCCGCCTGCGCGAACACGGACTCCACGCGCGCACGTTGCAACTCAAGCTCCGCTACAAGGATTTCACCACCATCACGCGCGCGCATTCGCTTGACCAACCGACGCAGTTGGACAATGAAATTAACCGCGAGATACGCGCGCTGTTTCATGCCAATTGGCGCAAGGGATCCGAGGTCCGACTGCTGGGTGTACAGGCTTCGTCATTCGTGGAACCAGCAGCGCAGCCAAGTCTGCTGGGGGAGAATCCACGCGAAAAATGGGAGAACGCACTCTCAGCGGCCGACCGCCTGCGGGACAGGTTTGGCGAGTCCAGCGTTACGCTCGGCACCGGAATGAAGGGCGGCTTCCGGGAGCGCATACACGAGAATCCGGCCGCGATCCCAGGAGGGCAGGATAAGGGCCAAGCGCCTGCGTCTAAACGAAAACCCGGCAAGTAGCCCCGGCTGTTCGGTGCTATTCTGAGGGCAGTGAAGCTGGCTTTCCGGCAACTCGCATGCGGGTTTCGGTATCTTAGACTTGGTAACTTAGTTTCGTATCTTAGTTGATGTGCACTCAATCTTAGGAATCCTGCGCTCATGAAGATTCGCCGTTTCTCTGCCCTTCGATTCATCCAGATGCTTGGCATTTTGCTGGCATGCGGTTTGCCTGCCCTGGGCCAGACCTGCTTCACCTCCGACGACATGGACGCGGCGACGCGCACCGCCATTCAGGCAGCAGCCGCGCGTTATTTCGAAATGGTGACTCGGGGCGACGCAGCGTCACTGAAGCAGAATGCGATACCCGCCGTGGCGAATAACTTTGCCGGCATCGAAGGCACACTTAAAGACAAGCAGTCCGAGTTTGCGGGCGTGCAGGCTACGCCGCAATCGCCGTTCCAACTGAAGCTGGATGGAGCGGCGCCGCTGGAGCGGGCAGACTTCCTGTGCGGCGTGTTCAACGGGCCGCAGGCGGCGAGGAGCGCAGAATTCGTTATTCCCAATCTTCCCCCGGGCAACTACGGCCTGGTTCTCATGGATTTCCGGACCCAGAAAGCGCCCTACACGCTGTCACTCATCCTGCAACTTCAGGGCACGGACTGGAAGCTGGGCGGTTTCTTCCTTCATCCGAATCAGATTCTCGGCCACGACGTAGATTGGTTCCTGCAGCGAGCACGCGACTTCAAAGCTAAAGGACAAACTCACAACGCATGGCTTTACTTCCTGCAGGCCCGCGACCTGGCTATGCCGCTTTCGTTCATGTACAACGTCGCTACATCGAAAATTTACGACGAGGAGCAGACGGTCAGGCCAAACGATTTCCCCATCGACGGAAGTACCGTGAGCATTACCGGTCCTGATGGAAAGGCCATTAAACTGACTGCGATGTTCGGGCTGCCAGTCGAGCAGAACCTGAACCTGGTGGTCAAATATCTAACAACGGATGTTTCCAATAGCGGCCAAACCTTCCAGGAAAACATGAACGTGATGCGCGCTGTCCTCGCGAAATTCCCCGAGTTGCGCGATGGGTTTGAGGGAATCATAATGCGGGCGGTCGAAATGTCCGGGCGGGACTACGGGTCCATGCTCGCGATGAAGGACATCAAATAGCGCCGTGGCCCCCCGCTGATTAATCCTCACCTGGTTGTTCCGGCGCGCCCCTTGCATGCTAGACTGCTGCCATCATTCTTGGTGTCCCGTTGGTAACCGTGTCCACTTCTGAAGCTGTTGCAGCAATTAAGACAACCGGGGCGACCTTGGCCGTGAAGGGCGCACGCCTGGTGTCGGTGGATGTGTTACGCGGTTTGGTCATGGTAATCATGGCCCTAGACCATACGCGGGACTTCTTTTCCTATATTCATTTCTCGCCCGAGGACCTGGCCCACACCTACGGATGGCTCTTTTTCACGCGGATTATCACGCACTATTGCGCGCCAACATTTTCGTTCCTGGCGGGAACTGGGGCGTTCCTGGCGATGACGCGCGGAAAATCCGTGCAGCAGTTGTCCTGGTTCTTTCTCACGCGCGGGCTGTGGCTGGTGCTGCTGGAAATAACGATCGTGGATTTTTCCTGGACATTTGTTCCCTGGGCCGCGGCAGGCGTGATCTGGATTCTGGGCTGGAGCATGGTCTGCATGGCGCTCATCGTGCGCATGCCTGTAAAATGGATCGCGGTGTTCGGCGTGGGCATGGCCGCAACTCACAACCTGCTGGACAGCATCGGTCCCGCCGCGTTCGGGAAATTTTACTGGCTTTGGATGATGCTGCACGTGCCCAGCAATCTGCAGGTGACGCCGAACTTCTCATTCCTCACACTTTACGTCCTCATCCCCTGGGTTGGGGTCATGGCTGCAGGGTACGCATTCGGAGCGGTGCTGCAGCGCCCTGATCGCCGCAAATGGACGCTGATCCTTGGCATCTCGATGACGGCTCTATTCTTCGTGCTGCGCGGCTTCAATCTTTACGGAAACGGCATTGCTGGGTACGGTTTCCAAATCGCGGGCGGCCCATGGACCGTGCAATCCACGACCACACTAACCATAATTTCGTTTTTCAATACGCTCAAATATCCGCCGTCACTGCACTACCTACTGATGACGCTCGGCCCGTCGCTGACCCTGCTTGGCTTGTTCGAAGGAATGAAAGCCGAGCGTGGCCTGGGACGGATGTTGCTGGTGTATGGGCGCGTGCCGCTTTTCTACTACGTTCTGCATCTGTACGTGATCCACCTCACCGCCATCGTGCTTGCCTACGCGTTCCACCAACCGGCCTCGTGGCTGTGGCACGGCGGCCTGTTCCTCGCAGGCGCCCCGCCCGGGTACGGTCACAGCCTGCCATTCGTTTATTGCGTGTGGTTCTGCGTGGTAGCGTCGCTTTACCTACCCTGCCGCTGGTTCATGGAATTCAAGCAGCAGCACCGCGACTGGACATGGCTTAGCTACCTGTAAACGACCGTTATTTCATTGTCGCTGCGGCGCAGGGGCCGCACCAATTTCACCAACACCTGCCCTTCGGTGAACTTGACCTGTAGAAGTGCATCTGTTGCACTTGCTACAAGACACTTTTGTGCATCTTAGGAATGATATGAAGAATCTGAACCCCCGTCTTCCCCTGCTCTGTTTGGCTGCGGCTCTGGTGTGCGCCAGCCCGGCCTGGGCCGTTAATCGTGAACTCGTGGAACTGGAAACGCAGGTGCAAAACCTGCAGAACCAGCTCACCCAAATGCAGCAATCCCTCGATGAGCGGATGGGTGTGTTCCGTCACTTGATGGACCAGAACACCGACAGCATGAACAGGGTCACGACCGCGATTAGCAACATGCAAGCAACCCTGCAGAAAGACCAGGGCGATTCAGGCGCTAAGGTTGAACAGCTTTCCGGGCAACTCCAGTCGTTGAACGACAGCCTAGACGAGTTGAAAGCGCGGCTGGGCAAGGTCACCAAGCAACTGGAAGACATGCAGGCAACGCAACAGTCGCTCGCCGCGCAGTCGAACCAGCAGGCGCAGGCAACGCAGGAACAGCAGAAGCAACTGGCAGCCCTGCCGCCGGATGTTCTCTACAACAACGGGCTGCGCGATTTCAATGGCGGCAATACCGACCTGGCAAAGCAGGAATTTACCGATTACATCAAGAGCTATTCGAACACCGACCTTGCCGGCAACGCGTACTTCTATTTGGCAGAAATGGATTACCACGCCGGGAACTATCCGCAGGCAGTGAAGGAATACGACCAAGTGCTGCAGAATTTTCCCGACGGCAACAAGGCCGCCTCGGCTGAACTGAAGAAGGGTTTTGCCATGATTGAGTCCGGCGACAAAGACGGCGGCGCCGCCGCGCTTCGTCATGTTGTGCAACGTTATCCGCGGTCGAATGAAGCGTTGCAAGCTCGAGACCGGCTGCGCAAGCTGGGACTTTCGAGCGCAGGGGGAGCCCGCAAGAGCGGGTAAACGCCGGGTCGGCGCGCAAGAACCGCGCCCTTCCACCTAACACCACCGCTATTCGCATGGCCGTCCCAAATTGCTGGCCCTGCGTGCGCGGAAATCGTCCCATTACTGCCGTAATGCTGGTTGACACCGATCTTACAAATTCTTCCCCTCCTGCCTCCACAATAACTAAACGGCTATGAGAAGTTCATTTGCCAATTTATGTCTGGCCGCAGCGTTGTGCGTTAGCACATCAGTACGCTTGATCGCGCAGGACAGCGCCGGTCTGAGCGCGAGGGCTGCCGAAGTTAAGCCGGTTCCGGTGTTGTCGGGAGGGGTGGCGTTTGTGCCCACGTGGGATTCCGGCGACCCGACGCTGGTGTCGATTTTTTCCCCTGTTCTGCTGCTTCCTATCTCGGACGATCTGATCTTTGAATCCCGCGCCGCGTTTGAAGGAGACTTCGTCCGCCGCAACGGCAATTCCGGCGACTTCACCGGCGCGGTCAACAAGTCTCTCGAATACGCGGAGTTTGACTACATCGGCAACAGGTACGTGACCTTCACCGCGGGGCGGTTTCTTGCACCGTTCAATCTTTTCAATGAACGGCTCTATCCCAACTGGATTCGAAATACTCAGAGCGATCCGCTGATCTTTCCCATCGGGACCGGCAGCGACAACGGGTTAATGCTGCGGGGCGGCGGGGCGCTCGACAAGAATGTCACCGTAAATTATGCGGCCTATTTTTCGGCGCTCTCCACCATCGATCACTTTAGTTCGGAACGCCACGCTGGAATGCGGGCTGGGCTTTTCTTTCCGCACCAGCGGCTTGAATTTGGAATGAGCGCGCAACACCAGCTGCAGGACAGGCGCGTCACGCGGTTTGGGACGTACCTGGAATGGCAGCCCGCGCGCGCACCGTTTGACGTTCGCGCCGAGGGCGCTTATTCGCACGACGAAGGCAGCGGGCTTTGGCTGGAAGGCGCGTACCGTTTTCGGAACGCCAATTCTTCCTTTACTCGACGCGCCCAGATCGCGGCGCGTACGCAATTCTTTCAGACCGGTAGCGTCGCTGGCCTCAATCCTAATCTTCACGGCATCGACACAAAACGCACCGAGTTCGGGATCAACTATTACTTGAACGATGGATGGAAAGCGATTGCAAGCTATGGCAGAACCTTTACCGAGGCAGGCAACAGCAACATCTTGACGGTGGGCATGACGTACCGATTCGTCTTTCCGTTGGGGCCGTCGCAATGAAATCTCTGCTCGCCATCATCTTTGCTGTGATGCTGACGGCCGGCGTGACTTTCGCTGGAAACGCAGCCACGCAGCGGGGGACCACGACGCCGAACGCAGCGCCGGCGTCATCGACCGAACCAAATCCGCAATGGATGTTGGAAGGCGAAAAACAGTACCGCGTCAATTGCGGACGATGCCATCAGCCGCCGCACAAATTTCCCCCGCGAGTCATGGCCACAGCAGTTCGGCATATGCGTGTTCGGGCGATGTTGACCGAAGACGACATGCACTACGTTTTGTATTACCTGACCCACTGATGTTTACCCGACTCACATTCGTCGCGGCGCTTGGGCTGATCACTGCTTCCGCGGTGGCCGCAGGACAGAGTCCGCCGCGCGTGATCGCGTTGACAGCGGACAAGGACAGCCGGTACCGGCAAGATGGTAGAGCTGCTCCAGCGATTGAAGTTTCTCCGGGTGAGCATTTGATTCTGCGCATTACTGCGGTGCGCGCAAAACAAATCGCCCGCGATGGCAGCGTGCACGGGCTGGCGCTGCTGGATAAAGACGACAATGCCGTGCCGGGATGGCGATTCTATCTGCATCCCGGCGTCCAGGAACTGGAAGTCACTGCGCCAATTCAGCCGGGACGCTACGCGGCCGTGTGCATTGTCATCTGCAGTGACATGCACGAGGGCATGGGGTTTACGCTTGTGGTGTCTGCATCAGGAAGTAACCGTAAGGAGTGAGTTATGAAGTTGTGCGGAATCGTATTGATCGTGCTGTTGCTCGCTGGCCCGGCTACTGCTGGAACCGCCCGCAGCGATTTTGTCGGTGAAATCTCAGACTCGCAATGCGCCCTGAACGTTCACTCGTTGAGCCGTTCCCACGATGAGATGATCAAGCGAAGGACGTTGGGCACCGACGCCGCATCCTGTTCCAAGGCATGCGTTCGGCGTGGAGGCGAGTGGGTTCTGCGTTCTGGAGACGACGTTTATCACCTGCTATACCAGAGCGGCGTGGAGTTGTTTGCGGGACAAAAAGTAAAAGTGGTTGGAACGATGAACGCAAAGACCAAGACCATCGACAACTATCACATCGAAGCGATAGAAGCGAAAGAGTGACCGGCTTGTTGCGCTTCGATCGGCAGGTTCGGATTCCGAAAAGAGTATCTGTATTCCTGCGCGAACCCTGCGTCCGCGAAAATGAGAATGGCTGCGATAGTGGCGAAGCAGGAACACGGGTTCATGAAACTCCTTTAAAGCTGACGCCTGCGACTCTCTTACGCAAATCCAGCAACCGCTCTCCCGCGCCAGCCAATGTCTCAGGGCGCTTGGCAAAATGCAGCCGGATCAGATGATTCACCGGCTCATCAAAAAAACTTGAGCCTGGCACCGGAGCCACACCGATCTCGCGCGTCATCCACTCGCAAAATGCGATGTCGCTCTTCCAGCCGAACTCCGAGATGTCCACCATGACGTAATAGGCTCCCTGGGGCTCGGAATAGCGCAGGCCCGCGGCGTCAAGGTATTGCAAAAAGAGCGTACGTTTTTCTGTATAGAGCGCCTGCAGGTCTTCGTAGTAGGTGTCCGGAAGCTCCAGGGCAGTGACGGCCGCCTCCTGCAACGGAGCCGCTGCCCCCACGGTGAGGAAGTCATGCACCTTGCGGGCCTCGTTGATCACCCGCGGCGAGGCGATCACGTATCCCAAGCGCCATCCGGTCATGGAATAGGTTTTGGATAGCGAACTGCAGGAAAAGGTCCGCTCGAACATCCCCGGCAGCGAAGCGAAGTAGGTATGCCGATGCGGGGCGTACACAATGTGCTCATACACTTCGTCGGTCAGGACGAAAGCGTCGAACTCTTCCGCCAGTTTCGCGATCACCAGCAGTTCCTCGCGCGTAAACACCTTGCCGCACGGGTTCGAGGGATTGCACAAGACCAGCGCCTTGGCGCCTTGCTCAAACGCCCGGCGCAGATCGGCGGAATCAAATGCAAAATCCGGCGGCCGCAGCTCAACGTGAATCGGCACTGCGCCGCACAGGATCGCGTCGGCGGCATAGTTTTCGTAGAACGGAGAGAAAATGATGACCTTATCGCCCGGATTGCAGGCGGTCATCATCGAAACCATCATCGCCTCAGTGCTTCCGCAGGTCACGACCACGTTTTCATCCGGATCGAGATCCAGTTGCATGAAACGCGACTGCTTCCGCGCCAGCGCTGCGCGAAAATTCGGCGCTCCCCACGTCACCGCGTATTGATGCGGCCCTTGGCGCGCCGCCCGCTCGGCGGCCTGCAAGACGGCTTCCGGAGGATCAAAGTCGGGAAACCCCTGGGAGAGGTTGATGGCGCCATGCTCATTGGCGAGGCGGGTCATCCCGCGAATTACCGACTCGGCGAAAGCGGAAGTGCGCTGGCTTGTCTTCGGCATGAACGCTTCTGATTCTCTCATTCCGCTTCGCGAGCAACAACCGGGCGTTGCGAAAAAACGGGGGGGGAAATGGTAGGGGCTGCCGGAATTGGCGTCAACGACGACCTGTGGTTTTAGCCCGACCGTCGGTGCCGGTTCGGCTACAATCTTCCGACGATCAAACGCAGGACGGCCGACATGGATCGACGCACTTTTCTGAAGACCACCACCGCAGCAGCTCTCGCAACATTTGCCGGCAACGGCCGGGCGAGCGCCGCTGATACGGAGATAGAACTTTCGCTCGGCGACCTTTCGTCAGGCGCCGGAGCCATCATCAGCCCTCACCTCTATGGGCATTTCATCGAGCACCTGGGCGGAGTCATCTATGACGGGGTGTGGGTGGGTCGCAATTCGGCGATACCCAACGTGAATGGAATCCGCAAACAATTTATCGATGACATGAAGCGGATAGGCGCGCCCAACCTGCGCTGGCCGGGCGGCTGCTTCGCCGACGGATATCACTGGCGTGATGGAATCGGAAAAGCCTCGGCCCGTCCGCGCACCTACAACTTCTGGCAGCGCCGCATGCCCGCAGGGACCGACGCCACTGAGACTAATCAGTTCGGCATCCACGAATTCATGGACCTCTGCCGTCAGATCGGCGCCGTCCCCTACGTGGCCGCCAATGTCGGCTCCGGCACGCCTGCAGAATTTCACGATTGGGTCGCTTACTGCAACGCGCCTGCGGGCACTCTCAGCGTTGCCGATGAGCGCGCCGGCAATGGCGACCAGCAGCCGTTTGGCATCAGCTATTGGGGCGTGGGCAATGAGTCGTGGGGATGCGGCGGGACCATGCGTCCGCAGGAGTACGCCACCCTCTACCGCAAGTTCGTGACTCAGTTCCCAAACTACGTCGAACCGTTTCTGGTAGCGACGGGCCCGCGCGGGCACTCGACCGACGGCGATATCGGCTGGACCACGGGCTTCTTCGAATCCATGCGCGGCTTCGAGCCACCGAATGGATTCTCGCTGCATTTCTATACGGATCTTAGGCAGACACCACTCAAGGCCGGGGAGTTTAACGCCGCAGAGTGGTACGAGGTGCTGCTTCGTGGCGTGCGTCTGGAAAAAGTAATTGAAGACCACTGGGCGGAGATGGGTAAGTTCGACTCTGTCCATCGCACTAAACTTGTCATCGACGAGTGGGGCGTCTGGTACGCGCCGGGCTCGGAGATTGCCCCCGCGTATATCCTGAGCGAAACCATCACGCTGCGCGACGCAGTGCATACCGGGATGACGTTCGATATTTTCAACCGCCACGCTGAAAAGATCGCGATGGCAAATGTGGCGCAGTCGGTGAATTGCATCCACTCCCTTTTTCTCGCCAAGGGAGACAAGTTCGTGCGCACGCCGGTTTACCACGTCTTCGACCTGTACCGGCCACACAAGGGCGCGCGGCAAGTTGCGTTGCGCAACTCGATTCAGGAGATGAACGTGACGGCGTTGGCTGGTCCGGCAAAGTTGCCGGGTCTCTCGGCGTCAGCCTCGATGCGCGAGCGGAGGCTTGCGGTAACGCTGACCAATCCATCGGTGGATGCGGATATGGCATTGCGCATTCGCATCCCGAACGGCGCGCATGCAAAAGAAGCGCGCGGGACGATTCTTACCCACCACGACATTCGCGCCAGCAACAGCTTCAGCAATCCAGAGGAAGTACGGCTTTCAACTCACCCCGTCCGGGTGGCCGGAGATTCGATCTCACTGAATCTGCCGAAACATTCGGTGCTGCTGGTTGAGGTGGAAATCGGCTGAACAGAAGTCTCTCGGAGTCGGACCTCGATAAAACCACGATCCAAGCGGCTGTTATCTCACTCGTGGCTTCCGTGCACCGCGGGCGGCGGCTTTACACGTACCCCAGGCCGGCGAGCCGGTCGTGTATCGTCTTCTCAGCTTCGCCGTCCCCCGGGCCGCCGGACGAAGACTTCTTCTCCATTCCAGACACCAGCGACCGCCCCTGCATGGTCTCGGGGATTTCGTAGCCGGCGAGGTCGAGCAACGTCGGCGCAATATCGAGCAGGCGCGCGCCTTCGTACTCGCCACTCAAAGGACAGTTCGGCGCGGTCAGGATGAACGTCCCAAATTGTGCGTGATTGCAACCGTCTGGCCCGGTGTCATTTTCCTGCACGTGCACTGCGGAGTGACCAACCGTTCCGATTGACCGCCAGTAAAGCCCTCCGAAGTGGACAACCAGATCGGGGGCGACATTGCGGACATTCTCGTACAAATCTTTCGGCTTGAACACCAGTGAGTGCAGCGGATTGCCTTTGTCGTCGGTCATGGCCTCGAGCTTGGCGCGCATCTCGTCCTGGAAAGATTCGTACTCGCTGGCGGGGATTACTCCCTGTGGCTCGCGACCTTGAACGTTGAAAAACACCCGGGCGTAATATCCGCCTTCGCTCCACACGCGGGTCTTTGCCCAATTGATGTTCAGCTTGTCAAAGGACGTGAGCGTCGCCGGATACTCGTTCAGCACCAGTAGCCCTTCGCGAATCAGCCACTCGTTGATGGCAATTCCGCCGTCGAGCCGCTGAGCGCCGTGATCGGAGACCACAAGCACGATGGTTTCGTTATCGAGCAGTTCGAGCGCCTTGCCGATCTGCTCGTCGAGCCACAAATAGTATTCCGGGATCGCCGTCTGATACAGGTTCCCGGGCTCGAACAGCACATGCTTCTCGTCGAAGTAATTCCAGAAGCCGTGATGCATGCGGTCGAGGCCGATGTCAACAAAATGGAAGTAGTCCCACTCCTGCTCTTTCAGCAGCCAGTGAACCACCTTCCACTGCTTCTCGCTCATCTTGAAGATTTCATCTTTCAGCCAATCTTTGCGGTCGGTGCGAAAATTCTTGACGTCCACCGGATACTCGCCCACGAGGTCATTTATCTTCGACTTGAATGCAGGGGGATGCGTGAAGTCGTTTTTGGTTGTGTCCGGCGTGAGGAAGCAGCCGATGCTGATGCCGTTAATCTTCCGCGGCGGATAGTTTGGCGGCACGCCCATCACGATGGAGCGCTTCCCTTCCCGCGCCAACTGGTCCCAGATGGCCAGCGCCTTAATGGACGCCGAATTCGCGAAGCCCAGCTTGTCGTAGGAATAGTCGGTGCGATTGCGAAATCCGTACACGCCCAGGGAACCCGGGTCCTGGCTGGTGCACATGCACATCCACGCCGGAACGGTGATCGGCGGAATCACGCTTTCCAGCCGGCCGTATACGCCGGCTTCCATCAGGCGACGAATATTTACCAGGCGCTCGTCGCCGAACACGATTTCCGGCGCAGCACAGTCGAGTCCAAGTACGCAGATTTTCATTTCAGAGTAGGCCAGCTCCTTCCATGGTCTGGGGAACCGGAACATCTAGATGATTCAGGATTGTGGGCGCCAGGTCAATGAGGGAAGGACTACCGGCTTTTGAAGGCACGAGCGCCCCCACCCGTAACCCACCGGGTCTTTGATTCATAAACAGAATTCCCGGCACTTCCTCGGGATCGATGATGTGATCTCCGCTCCATTTGCGGTTGTTGTCCTCGATCAGCGCATTCGCAAATCCGCCGACCGCGCTCTGCCACGACACGCGAAATCCGGGACGGAAATTTACCAGCATGTCGGGAGCATTCTCGGCATACGGGCCCGAGTAAATCTTCTCGCGGCGAGAGACGCTCCGAATCGCCGCCCGCTGGGTCGCCGGATCTGCAATCCCCGACAGGCCCGAAGTAATTGCACTGCGCACACGCTCGGCTTCGGTTCCCTCTTCCAGAATGCCGTCGCGCTCGCGGCCTTTGAAGTTGAGATAAATTCCGCCGAGCCCGACGGCGTACGCATAAGTTCGCGACCAATCGACGGCTGCAACGCCATCGCCCAAGTCCTCGCCAAGCTTCTTGCCTTCCTTCAGTGCAAGCAATCCGTTCTGGCAGAGCCACGTATTAGTATCGAATGCTCGACGAAATGTATTAAAGCCGTGGTCGGAGAGCACTATAAATAAGGTGTTCTCATCGACGTGATCGAAGACGGGATCAAGCAGCTTGTCGCACCGAGCATAGTGCCGCTCGATCAAAGTCGAGTACTCGCGCGCCAGGTCGGGCTCATAGCCGAGATGCTCCGGGTCGCGAAACCGCCAGAGCATGTGCTGCACGCGGTCAGGCGTGTCGTAGAGCAGGAAGAAAAAGCCTTCGCTGAAGCGGCTCAACTCATAGCGCATCAGGCGCTCGCGTTCTTGGATCGTCAGTTCACATTGAGCCAGGTAAGCTTTTTCGTCGAAGCGGCCGTTGTTCAGGCCATTGTGATCTTCGGCCATGCCGAGCGTCGAGAATAGGCCGATTCGGCTGGCAACGTCTTTCGCGTAGGCCGGCGGTGACGAAACCGGAAAAAGCGGCGCCGCGGGATCGAAGTTCATCGCGGAAACGTAGAACTCGATATGCGGTTCGATGTGCCGAACATATAATCGCGCGATGCCGGTGACCGACTGCAGGATCGACAACTTGAACTTGAAGCGCACCCAGTCGCTCCACGCGGCCGCCGGCACTTCGATTCGCGACGGATCGCCGTCAGTTTCAATAATCAAAGAACGAGCGCCGGGCTTCGCTGCGACGCGTATCTCGCAGGTGGCATCGCCCGGGGGGGACTGCTTCGGATTCCTCGGCCCGAAAACGTGCGTCTTAAACTGCGCTCCCGGCGGCAAAACCACGACCTGCTCGCTCTCCCGGGCCTGAACGCCAGCATCCTGCGTATAGAACGTGCCTTTATTCTGGGCGCCACGCAGGTCGGGAACACCGACGCCGGAAATCATCCGGCCGTTCAACTCCTCGGGAGGAAACGTGCAAGGGCATCGCAGAACTATGCTCGGTACTCCTGCTTGCGAAAGCGTCTGCCAGAACGGGGTTCCCTTGCGCTGATTTACCACACGTGGCGGAGCGAACGCGCTTTTCGGGCGCTCGAACCGGCTCAATGCTGCATCAGGAAGATATGTGGCGGGGTCGCGCGAAATGAAGTCGAAAATTCCGTGCCCGCCGGGATTTGTGCCCGTAGCAAATGACGACCAGGCGACCGGAGTCTGCGCCGGATAAGTCGTCTTCAGCCGCGAGTAGCATCCGGATTTCTGAATGCGCGCGAGATTCGGCAGCTCGCCGCGCTGCACCATGGCCTCTACGATGGATGGCTCCAGGCCGTCGAGCCCAATGACGATCGCTTTCTTGCGCAAATGCTATGCCCGCGAAGTCGGACTGTCTTTCGGTGGAAGCTCAGAAGTGGGCTCAGGCGCGGTGCCGCGAAGCTTGTGCATAACCTTCATGAACATGCCCACGACCCTGTTCCAGAACATGAGCAGAACGCCGATCGCGCCGGCGATGCCTGAGGTCACGCCCATCACCTGATCGGGCCCGGCGTAGAAAGCTAAGACGGGGAGCTGCATAAGACTATTGTACGGGAACGACGGGGTTGGGCATTCCAAAAACTTCGCGCGCAAAGGCAGGAGATTTACCACAAGGCACACTTGAGGTACACAGGGGGACGACAACAGGGGGACGCGGGTGTTGTAAAGATCCCTCCGTCGGCTGAAATCCGCCGCCGTTCGGGATGACGCAAGGTATGGGGCGACGAGGGCAGCAGACAAAGGTTGAGATCACTAAGCCTGCGTCATTCCCAAAGTTCCTGCGCTCCTACCGGCGGGACGAGGGATCCCGCCGGGACGACAGAGTTATGAGGCTCTCTGTCGTGGAGGTCTTAATGATTGTTTCAGAAACAACATTGCAGGAGATCAGAAGCAAGTCGTAAACGGTTTCACCTGTCCCGACTTGACCATGTTCAATATGCTCACATTGTCGGGGGGGCCGTAGGTGCCGTTAGCTTGCAGCGCCTGATGTTGCCATTTCACCAGCCCGTAGGGTTTTGCCAGGTGGTACTCTTCTTTGTTTTTGCAGTTCTGCAGCTGGGTGTCGCAGCTGTACTGGTAGCTGATCACCAGCGTATCCAGATTGGGCGGCAGGTCTCCGCCAAGAGTTTCCTTGTAAGGCCCCCAAACCGTGTTGACTACTCCGCCAAGTTTCTGCGAGGTGAACGTGGTGCAGTCGGAATGGGTTTCGTAGGTCGTGTTGGAAGCAGGAACGGTCACGCGCGATCCCGGGAATCCGCCCTGCGCAAAACGCGGCACCAGCGGCAGATTGAAATCACCCTTAACCGGATCGTGAAAAACTTTGTACGTGTTCGGGTTCTGCCAGTTCAGTTCCGTCACCCAAAGATAAATGTAGTTGTTGTCATAGAGCTGGATGTCCCAGGGAAAACCTTGGCCGGTTTTCGTCCAGAAAAAGCGGTCGGACTGCACCGTCGTATAAATCGGATTGTGATTTCCAGACATGTGCTGCGTCGCCGCCAGGCTCGGGTCCATCGTCATCCACGCCAGCATGTCGTAAGCGTTAGCACGCGAGGCAGGAGTCGTCTCCGGTTCCTGCAAGCCGGCAAGAGGATGTGAGCCCGCGGAACCCAAGCCGAGGCGCAAGCCATTGAAATTTGAGTTTAAGGAGTTGGCGCTGGGCGCTGCCGGGTTCATGCTGGCGCCACAACCGGCAAGGAATACTACAAGCACGAGGACGATGATGTACTTCATTTACAGCCTCTGGAAATAGGAAAATGCTTGCGACGTTCTAGGAGGGAATGTATCGGGTTAAGGCTGTAGACAATAGAGTACGAAGGTGGGTGGACCAGCGGAGGGTTACTTCAGTTTAGGAAGGCGCGCCGCCGCGTTCCTATTGCACAACGATCGCAAGGCTTCCGTTTGTAGTGCCGCCGGAGGCGGTGACGGTGGCCGAACCGGCGCCGACGAGAGTCGCGGTGCCGCTCGAAGCTGAGGCGAAGCTGACCACACTGGTGTTGCTTGAACTCCAGGTGGCGGAAACATTGGATCCGCCCGATGCGGCGGTGAACGCCACGGTCGACTGGCTCAGGCTGAAAACCACTTGGGGGAATACCCCGGCAGCAGAACTGATCGCCTTCTGCGGCTGGCAGGGACTAATAATAAGGCCGTTTGGCGCAATCGGAGTCGCTGTGCCACTCACTCCGTTGTAGCTCGCGGTTATGGTCACGGAACCGCCGGTGCCGACCGTAGTGGCATTGCCCGCGCCACTTCCGGAGTTGATGATCGCAACAATGCAGGGATTCGAACTGGACCAAGTAGCGTTGGCAGTCACGTTCTTCGTCGTATTGTCAGAGTACGCAGCTTGCGCCGTAAAACTCTGCGTCTGCCCTGAACTGAGTGAGGGAGAATTGGGCGTGACACTCAAGGAATTCGGCTGATTTACAAAAAAACCTTTGCATCCCGAGGCGACGGCAAGCAGCAGTACCGCAGAGATCGCGGCAACCAACGAGAACTTCCGATCAAAATTCCTCATATTGAAAACTCCGCGACAAAGGACGATCCGAGAGCCGTTTCACCCGGTAACTCACAAAATTGTAGCAGACGCATTCCGTCGGAAATCGCCGACTGTACCAACGTGTGACACAGCTCCGCTTAGGGTTGGAACGGCGGCGGCTCTGATTCTTGCAGGGAAAATGGGCGGTTCGGGTAGGAAGCGAGAAGCAGGTTCCTCACCGCTAAGGCGTTTCGGAATGACAGCATTGATGATTGCTGACGGCTGAAAGCCGAGAGCCAAGAGCCAAAAAGCTAATTCGCCCTTTTTGCCCTGGTGATCCGCTCGTCCACAGGCTTTCGGTTAGAAAAGCCTTCGCTGACGCCATGCCAGTGCGTGATCGACTTCTCGCCCAGCTTCCAGCAGAGCAGAATGACCTGACCATCAACCTCGCAGGGAAAGTCGAGCAGGCCAATATCGAGGTCCTTTACCAGGACTCCGATGGCGTCAATCTCAGCCAACGCGTCTTTCACCCGCTGCAGGGCCTTGTCGCGCTGAGCTTTGCGGCTGGCGAGGTGCACAACGTTGAGCGACATGCCGCCGCGCAGAAATATCTGATGCGCCAGGGCCTGCGACTCGGCTTGCACGGATTCAACTACCGTCTTGCCATCAATCGCCGTACGAATCAGTGATTCCAGCACCGGCAGCAGGTCTTGCGCTTCGTCGAGGGTGAAGGTGCGCGAGGACATGGGTATAGTGTACCGCGTCGTCGGTCGTTGGCAGTTGGTCGTTGGCGTGGCGAGCTACTGCACGGTCTCGGGAGGTCTCAGGAGATCTTGGGAATCGACCCGGTTCCAGCGACCAAAACTTCTCTCTGATGGGCCTGTCAAAGCATAGATCTCACCCGTCTCCCTATCCCTGTACCAAATCTCTTCCTGAGACCAACTTATCCATTTCCTGGGAACCTCCTCGACGAACCCTCTTTCGATGGCTTCGGAGAGCATGCGACGCAATTGGTGATACTCATGCGCAGCCGTGAACTGCCGTCCGTCGTATATTTCCTTGAAGATCCCCATGATCTCAGTAGGTAACTGAAGTCTCGGTTTTGCCAAAGACCAACGACGAACGACCAACGACGGGGTCACTGAATCTCCAGCATCCGATCCAGCGCCACGCGGGCCCAATGCTTTACGTCGTCGCGCACCTTGATCTGGTTCACTACATTGCCTTCCACAAGATTTTCAAACGCCCAGCACAAGTGCTGCGGGGAAATCCGGAACATCGTCGTGCACAGGCAGCCGGAATCGTCGAGCGTGATGACCTTTTTGCCTTCCGCCGCAAATTCCCTGCCCATGCGGTTCACCAGATGAATCTCAGTTCCCACGGCGAACGCAGTCCCCGACGGCGCCTCGCGAATCATTTTCAGCAGGCCTTCGGTCGAGCCGATGCCGTCGGCTTTCTGGCAAACCTCCCAGCGGCATTCCGGATGAACGATCACGCGAATGCCGGCATACTTTGCGCGAACGTTGTCGACATGCTCGGGAAGGAAACGCTGATGCACCGAGCAGTGCCCCTTCCACAGAATCACACGCGCCTTCTTGAGCCGCTCGGGATCCACGCCGCCGTTCATCATGTACGGATTCCACACCACCATTTCGTCGAGAGGAATGCCGAGCCGGTATCCGGTATTGCGGCCGAGGTGCTGGTCAGGGAGAAAAAGCAGTTTCGTGTTTTTCGCGAAGCCCCACTTGAAGGCGCCCGGCGCGTTGGACGATGTGCATACCACGCCGCCGCGCTCGCCGCAAAATGCCTTAATCGCCGCGGTCGAATTCATGTAAGTGATGGGCGTGATGCCATCGCCAGCGTCATTGGTCAGGCCGGCGCGGACCAGTTGCTCCCAGCAATCTTCTACTTGAGTGATCTCGGCCATGTCGGCCATGGAGCACCCGGCGTTGAGATCAGGAAGAATAGTGATTTGACCGGGACGCGCAAGAACGTCGGCGCTTTCGGCCATGAAGTGCACGCCGCAAAACACGATGTACTTGCCGCCCGCTGCAGCGGCCTGCTGCGCAAGCTTGTAGGAGTCGCCGCGAAAATCCGCAAAGCGAATAACTTCATCGCGCTGGTAGTGGTGGCCGAGAACAACCAGTTCGGCACCCAAAACTTCTCTGGCCGCAGCGATGCGGTCGTCCATAGTGTGGTCAGGGAGAACGAGATAGTTTTCCAGACTGCAAATTTCAGTCGCGGTAGCCATAAGTTATCTGCCTTCAGCCTCGGAGTCGTGTCAGTCGGACATTCTTGTCCAACTAATAACGCAGGCTCCGAAACGGGGATGTTGAAAGCTTCCAGCGGCTCCAGCGGACTCACTGCGGATATCCGGTCAAGGGGTTAAACCTTTCCGAATCTCCGCCCAATCCGCGGGGATGTTGAAGCCGTCTAGTAAATCCTTACAGTAATTCGATGCTCACGGGCGGCTGGAGGCTCACTTCTTTTCAACCGCTCCAGCGGGCCTTTTGAGCAACTGGATATATTGTGCACGGGGCGGTGGCGGAGTGCAAGCGCGCCCGTGTGGCTCGGACATTCCTGTCCGAGCAGAGCGCTTGTAGCTGCGAAAACCAGATCGGACAAGAATGTCCGACCCACACGGCCCGCTATCTACCCCCCGACGGGTCGGCGCTGGTCGCCACGTTTGCGTCAAGGTGCAGGCGGCTGGCTGGACCAATCGCGAGCGGATAGCAATTGCCGTCCGGGTTGTAATTGCGGCACATGGCAGCGAAGTCTTTGCGGCGCGGCGACTGCGCAAACTGCCAGACATCCGCAAATGCCACCCCACTGCTCGCCGGATTAGGCGTGGCCTTCGCGAGCGAGCATCCCGGCGAGGGCGGGCAGACGTCGTTCGTCACCCAGTACGTGATCTTGCGACCTTGAGCGTTGGCGCGAATGTCGTCGGCCGTCACGATGCTGGTATTTTCTTCCTTCGCCGGAATACCCGAGCAATACACGCCGGCGCGGAACCCGGCGTCGGCCACGTCATCAACCCATCGGTAGATGTACGCCTTCTGCTCCGGCAGCATGCGGCCACCCTGTTCAATGTCCAGAAATATAACGGTGCCCACGGGAAAGCCTTCGCGCCGGGCCGCGGCCACCGCCGCAATCGCGTCTTTCTGCCCGAGCGGAGATGGGTCCCGCTTCAGTTCGTTATAGAGGCGGCCATTGAACACCACCAGGAAACCGAAGCCCGCAGATTTCAGCAGGCTCCGCTTCCCTGCCCAACTATTCGACCTCGCTCCTGGAGGATTGTTCAGCCAGTATCCAGCGTAGGAAAATGTCTGATGGAGCACAGCCAGGTTCGCATCGCCGGGGTAATCGTTGCGGTCGAATCCGAGGTAGGACTGGGCGACCGCCGGAGTGGTCGCGAGAAAGGGACAGAGAAAGAGAAAAGGAAAAAGAACGAAGCCGCGAACGGCGCGAAGGGTCACGAAGGAAGACACGCGAAAAGGATACCCGGTTTTCTGTTCGGCGGGCCGAATACCCTTCCTGCAACTCAATCGACCGGTGTAAACTGGGCGCGTTTCAGTCAATCCAGAAGCATTTTGCTTCAGTGCAGGAATGAGGAACTATGAAATTTGCATTTCAATCGCTACTGGTCACTGTGCTTGCGCTCGGTTTATCGCAATTGGCTGCCGCACAAATGGGCATGAGCGCCCCAGACTTCGCGGGAGTTTTCACCCCCGTTGTCGGCTCCGGCGCCGCCTACGAGATGACAAGAGAAGCAGGCGAGAGCACGCCTTTTGAGATTTCCGTCGTCGGCAAAGAAGGATCCGCATACTGGATCGAATACAGCATGAAACAACCGCATACCGATGCAACGGTGTACCTGAAGAATTTGACTGAGCGTCAAGGCGACGACGTAATCATGAAGCGTAGCATTCTGCAGGCGCCGGGGAGGCCTCCCATGGACATGAGTTCCATGATGAAAATGCACCCGATGCAATCCGCCCAGTCGAAGGCCGACATGCGGGCCGAAGCTGAGAATCTGGGGGTGGAAACGATCACTACGCCAGCCGGGACGTTCTCCTGCCAACACTGGCGCAGCAAAAAGGACGGCTCAAACTACTGGCTCAGCGACAAAATCACGCCCTGGAAACTCGTGAAAATGTCGGGCAAAGATCAGACCATGACGCTGACCCGCGTCATCACCGATGCTAAGACGCACATCACGGGAACTCCTGTCAGCATGGAAGAAATGATGCGGCAACGCAGGAGCAAGCCCGAATAGATCCCGGCTTCGCATTCAGCGCTTTCCATCGACTATACTTTTCCGCACAGGAGAGACGTGTGCCCTTGTCGGCAGTCATCGTGGATGATGAGCAGCTTGCGCGCGACGAATTGGCGTATTTGCTGAAGAACCTCGGCGACGTGGAAGTCGTCGCGCAGGGGAAGAATGGTCTCGAAGCCGTAAATCTCATCCGCGAGCACAATCCTGACCTGGTATTTCTTGACGTGCAGATGCCCGGCCTCGACGGGTTCGGGGTGATCAAGAAGCTTCTGGACAAAAAGTTCCCCTTGCCGAAAATCGTGTTCTCTACGGCCTTTGATCAGTACGCGGTGAAGGCGTTTGAAGTCAACGCCGTGGACTATCTGCTTAAACCGTTCGACAAAAAGCGCGTGGCGCAGTCGGTGGAGAAGGCGCGGGCCAGTATGGAGCCGCAGAGCGCGACGTCGGACAGGCTTAATGCGGTGGTACGAATGCTGGAAGCGCAGAAGCCGCAGGCATCAAAAATTCTGCTAAAAGCCAGCGGCCGGCTGCTGCTGGTAAATCAGCGCGATATTTGTTTTGCTTCGATCGAAGAAGGCATCATCACCGTTGTCACCGCGGGACTCAACGGAATGGAAGGGCAATCCAATTGCCGCACGCTCGAAGAATTGCTCGACAGCCTGGACCCAAATTTGTTCTGGCGGGTACACCGCTCTTATCTGGTAAATACGCAACGCATCAAGGAAGTGGTTCCCTGGTTCAAGAGTTCGTACCAGCTGCGCATGGACGACCGCAAACAGACTGAAATCCCTGTTGCTCGGGCCCAGACCAAGCGATTGCGGGAACTGTTCAGGCTCTGACGTTCCTACCTGTCCGAAGAAAGCGCCCGCGCCACATTTCAATCAATACTGCCGCTGCATTCCGAATGTCCGCATTCACACGCTAGTTCGGAGCCTGTCTTCACGGTTTCGCAATGAGGACTGCAATATTTGCTGTCATTGCCCGCTAAACAATTGCACCCGGTATGCGCACAGCGATTTTTCTTCTGCTCATCCATTGGGAAGTCCTTTCGCGTCGCTTTGATGCCCTGAATATGATGTCCTGGATGCGGTGGGTGTTTGACCTTGGAGGGGGCGGGAATAAAACCCCCGCCTCAGCGAAAAGCTCCCAAGAGATAGGCAATGAGCAGAATCAGCAGAATTGTGCCCAGGCCGATGCCCGCGCCGCCGCCATAGCCCCAGCGACTGTGGCCGTAGTATCCGCCGCCACCGCCCAAAACCAAAACCAAGACAATAATCAGTATCAACATGTGTGCTCCCTTTCTCGCCAACCGGCTGAAAACTGAACGATTTGATTCTTCGCGGAATGACTGTAGGGATAGGCAGCCGTCCGATCAATACGGGATACACCTTAGAAGGACTCATGTTAAACGGGACGGCGACTTCAGGATGGTGCTGTCAGTTATGCAGAATCGATGGTTGGTGGACGATCTTCCACCGCAGGTGATTCAGCGTGAGATTTCCAGAGTCTTGATCCTCAACCTTCTCTGGCGGCAAAACAAACGGTGCCAAACACCGGAGGGATACGTTTTGTGCTTGACACCGCCTTAGTTCTTATCGAGTGGCCACCCGCCGTTCCCGATCAGGAAGGTCTCGTGATGCCAGCAGCACCCTGCCCAGGCTTCGGAAACCAGGAAGGCTGGGGCAGCCGATTTTGTGGTGGTGCATAGGGTTCGGCAAACCTGGGCCAGGCCCCCACTAACCTAAAAGACTCCTTTGCCCGCCTTCCCAACGTCGAACTTAACCTTAATGTCTCTCCAAGCCTCGATCTTCTCGGCAACACCATACTTTTCGCAGTCCGTGCAAATGATTTCGAGATATCGATTGTCGAGCCATCTTACGCTGGTCTTGCTCAGGCTTACATTCGCCAGAAAAACGCGTTTATTGGGGTATCCTAACCAGCTCACGCCTAAGCGCGGTTGTCGAGACCGCACTGAGATCTCCGTTCCGAACGGGTCCGTTGCACCGCAGTTAGTTTCGCTCTCAACTGCGAGATACTGTCTGTCAGGTGACGGCTCTTCCCTGTAGCTCGATTGCGAGCATCCGCATCCTACTAACGTCAGAAACAAGGCAATTGTGGCTGCCAATAGCAGGGCTCGGCTCATTGGACACACCCCGACTGGTAGGCTTTAATCCCGTCTTTGATTATCAGGTTATCGCGTGCTTGATCTCCGAACGGTGGCTTTAGGAAAGGAATCCCATCGGGGGCTGGCCCAGGTTTACCCGCCCTGTGCACCACCAAAGAAAAGGGCTGCCCCAGGCTTCGTGGTTTTCGAAGCTTCGGCATGGTGCTGCCCGCAGCTAGAAATTTTCCCAGACAGCCACACGCCCACGCTACCTTTTCCACCGCGTCTTCATCCCGAATGTTCATCCGTACAAGCCGCCGCACCCGTCCCTGTTATACATCGCCCATGCCGAACCGGCTGCATCGCTACTACGGTGCAGGTTACTCGCACTTTATCACGACGACTTGTTACCGGCGGTTGCCGCTGCTGGGCAGTCCGCGAAATCGTGACCTGTTTCTTCGCGTGCTCGAACAGGTGCGGCAGCGCTATCACTGCGTAGTTCTCGGACACGTAGTGATGCCCGAGCACGTCCAGTTACTATGCGATGCTGCTTGCGTCAGGGGATTTCGTCGGAGTCAAAAGTGGCACCGCATGCTACATCGTACCCGCCCCTCGCAACGTGCGCGAAGGACAGGGCACCGATTTTTGTGATTATGCCGGCGAAGCCAAAGCCCTGGCCACCCGGCCTCCCTCCAACTTTCGCCAAGGCGGTTAGCGTTGGCGAGGGAGTCCTTTTGCTGAGGCCTCGGATCCGGCTGGTTCACGGAACGGTTCCACAGAAATGCGCTGGTAACGCACTTCCAGCACGGTCAGGGATTCGGTACCGCCCGGCAGTTGAAGGACTACGCTGTCACCAGCTTCCGACTTCGTCAACGCGCGCCCCAGAGGTGACACCCAACTGATGTGGTTGCGGCTGAGATCGACCTCGTCGGTGCCGACGATGCTCACCACGCGCTCCGTTCCCGCGGCATTGGCATAGCGGACGGTCGCTCCGAAGAATGCCCTGGTGGCCGCCTGCCCTGTTCTCGGACCTTCCGGGTCCACCACTTCCGCGGCTTCGATTCGCTTGGTGAGAAAGCGAATTCGCCCATCGATCTGCCGCAGCCGCCGCTTGCCGTACCGATAGTCGGCGTTGTCACTGCGATCGCCATTGCTGGCAGCCCAGGCGACCACCGCCGTCACGGCTGGGCGTTCCCTGGTGAGCAAGAACCGGTGCTCATCTTTGAGGCGCTCGAGCCCGCTCCGGGTTATGTAGTTCTTGACGGGCGTCGCGGGCTCGTCCGCTTGCGGTTTTCTGGTAGAGCCTTTCCGCATTTCTTAGTCCTTGGCGTTGGCTTTGTGGTTCCAGAGCGAATCCAGTTGGCGCCCCCAAATGAACCTGAATGAACTCCGGCGGATGAACGCCGACAGGGGACGCGGTAGGTGATCGGCGGCCCTAACTGATTTTTTCATATCTCCGGTCCACCGGCAGAGTGGAAACTGATGCTTGACAGCGTCTCGGGCCTTGGAATATTGTAGGCGCCGGCAAGTAAACGCTTGCTGGGGTTGCTGCACGGGCGCCGTCCCCAACAGACCCGGGCTGACGCGGTGGTTGTGGTCCATCATCATCGGTAGCGTTATCTTTAATCTTTATTGTGAGGTTCCCATGAGCGGTTCCCGGCATGTCTCCCGCCGTCGCTTCCTCGCTACTGCTGCCACTTCGACGGCAGCGTCTTTCCTTTCGCAGCCGATCTTGAGTTCGGCCTCGACCAGACTGTTTTCCACGACCGGGCTTTTTGACGTCGCGGGAGCAGCCGCCGGGCTTCCTTGGCAGGATCAGAGCGTAATCAATACTGCAAAGTCCCCCTTCGCCAAGCTGCACGGTGTACCGGTCCGGGCAGTGACGATCGAGGAAGGCTTTTGGTCAAAGCGCCGCGCGATCAATGTGGAGAAGAGCATCCCGACGATGCGTGAAGAACTGGAAGCGCACGGACGGATGAACAACTTTCGCCGCCTTGTCGGCAAGAGTACGGCGTCGCAGATTGGACCCTACTTCACTGACTCCGACATCTACAAGTGGATCGATGCCGTGGGATGGGCCTTGCAGTCCGGCGATCGCCCCGAGTTGCGCCGTGTTACCGAAGCGATGATTCGTGAAGTCGCCGCCATTCAGGAGCCCGGTGGTTATTTGAATACCTACTACCAAGGCGACCGCGCGGCGTTGCGCATGAGCCAGCATGACCAGGAAGTCGGGCACGAAATGTATTGCCTCGGTCATATGATCCAGGGTGGGATTGCCTACTATCGCGCCACCGGCGACAGCACCCTGATGAACGCAGGCGCCCGCATGGTCGACGACTTCGTCATCCCGAATTACGGGCCTGGACCGGATCAGAGGCCTATCATTTCCGGGCATCCTGAAATTGAGATGGCGCTGATTGAGTTGTACCGCACCACCGGCAGAAAGCAGTACGTCGATCTGGGCGGATACATTTTGCATGGCGACGATCGCTGGAAGATCGATCCCCAACGCATCGTTTACATGTTCTGCGGGACGCCCTTTACTTCGCGCACCCAGCTCGAAGGCCATGCGGTTCGAGCCATGTACGCGTGCTGCGGCGCGACTGACTACTATCTTGAAACCGGCGATCCAGCTTACTGGAAGACTCTGAATACGCTGTGGGAAGACCTGACGCGGCGGCAGATGTACATCACTGGCGGCGTAGGCGCCCGCGCTGCGGGGGAAGCTTTCGGCGATCCTTACGAACTGCCCAACGCGCAAGCGTATGGCGAAAGCTGCGCGGCGATTGGCAACATGATGTGGAACTGGCGGATGCTGGCGGCCAGCGGCGAAGCGAAGTTTGCGGACGTCGTCGAGCGGGCGCTGTACAACGGCATCAATTCCGGCATGTCGCTGGATGGGACCACCTACTGCTATCGCAATCCACTGGCATTCGATCCCTCCTCGGGCGACAAGATTCGCAACCCCTGGTACGACGTGACCTGCTGCCCGCCGAACATCGAGCGCACGCTCGCCGCGCTGCCCGGAATGTTCTACAGCACAAGTAAAGACGGGTTGTACGTTCACCTCTACGACAATTCGGCCCTCGACTGGCATCTGGAGGACGGCACGGCCATCAAGGTTCGCCAGAAGACGGAATATCCGTGGGACGGCGATGTCCAATTGACGGTGACGCCGGCCGATACACGCGAATTCACACTGCATGTGCGCATCCCGGGGTGGGCGGAGGGCGCTTCGGTTGTGGTGAACGGAAAACCGCAAACAGGTGCGAGGGCGGGAGAATACCTGGCCATTCGCCGCAATTGGAAACCCGGCGACACGGTGCGCCTCAGTTTCCCCATGAGCACCGAAGTTGTCACGGCGAATCCGCGGGTGGCCGAAAACCGTGGCAGAGTAGCCGTCCGTCGCGGGCCAGTGATCTATTGCATGGAGGAACTCGACCAGGCGAAGGGAGTTGCATTAGCCGACGTTTCCCTTGCGGTCAATTCGGAACTTCCCGGCAAGGAGTTCACGTCGGAATTCAAACCCGATGTTCTGGGCGGAATTGTGGTGCTGCATGCTCGCGGAGAAGTGCTGGAATCACCTTCCACCGATCGCCCGCTTTATGGCCCGGTGAGTTTCTCGACGCCTAACACCCGCTCGGAGAACGTGAGCTTCATCCCGTACTACGTCTGGGCGAACCGCCAGCCGTGCGCCATGGAGGTCTGGGTTCCCTCCATGCGAATTTGAATCAGCGCTGGCCTCGTAGGTATTTCGTGGGGCTCTGCGTGACCGTTTTACCGAGCGCCGCGTCGATTTTTGTAAACCGTCGTACCCGGAGGGTACCTAATGTCATCCCGACGTAAGTTCTTGCAGCAGGCTTCCACGGCCGCGATGGCCGCATCTTCCACGGGTTTGTTCGGCCGTTTGCTGTCGGCTCAGGCCGCTTCCACGTCCGACCCCACTGCGCACATTTTCATTGACAGCCGGCGGACTATCTCTCCACTGGATCGCAATCTGTTCGGCTCGTTCCTCGAGCACCTCGGCCGCGCGATTTACGAGGGCATCTACGATCCTGGATCGAAACTGTCTGACGCCAGCGGCTTCCGCAAAGACGTGATGCAGGAGGTCAGAACGCTCGGCGTTCCGATCATCCGTTATCCCGGTGGCAATTTCGTTTCCGGCTACAACTGGCTTGACGGTGTCGGCCCCAAGCAGGATCGTCCCAAGATTCTGGACCGAGCATGGAACTCTCTGAACTCGAACCAATTCGGCACGGATGAATACATGGCGTGGTGTAAGGCCGTGGGAAGCCAACCGCTGATGGGCCTGAACCTCGGCACCGGGACTCCAGAGCAGGCGGCGGCACTCCTGGAGTACTGCAACGTCGAGAAGGGAACGAAATGGAGCGATCTGCGCCGGAAGAACGGTTATGCCGAACCGTACAACGTCAAGCACTGGTGCATCGGCAATGAAATGGACGGCCCATGGCAAATCGGGCACATTACCGCAACCGAATACGGGATGCGGGCGCAGGACACGGCGCGACAAATGCGCTATGTGGTTGGCAACGACCCCTCGCTGAAGCTGATCGCGTGCGGATCGAGCGGCCCGGCCATGCCTACCTACCTCGAGTGGGACCGCGAGGTCTTGGAACAGTGCTACGACTATGTTGACGGCCTTTCCCTGCACCGCTATCTCGGCAACAACGACGAGACGGGCGAAGACAGCGCCAAGTATTTGGCAATGAATCTGACCATGGACAAGCAGATCGCCGAATCCCTGGCTGTCTGCGACTTGGTACGCGGGCATAAGCGATCCTCAAAGAAACTCTGGCTTTCCTTTGACGAGTGGAACGTCTGGTATCGCGCCCGTACTGGAGATGCCGTTAACGGACATGGCAAGGAAGCTCAACACCTTCTCGAAGAAGTCTACGACTTCGAAGATGCTCTGCTCGTGGGTGGCATGCTGAACACGCTCATGCGCAACGCTGATCGCGTCAAGATTGCCTGCCTGGCGCAGCTGATCAACGTAATCGCACCCATCATGACCAATGCAAACGGCTTGTTCCGGCAGACTATCTACTACCCCTATAGCTGGGCATTGCAATATGCGAAGGGCAAAGTGCTTAACCTGCTGGTCGAGTCGCCGACTTACGATGTGAAGGGCCTTGACGCCGTGCCCTACCTGGATGCAGTTGCAACCACGGAAGGAGACAAAACTTCCCTGTTCATCCTGAACCGCGACCTGTCAAAGGCCCACGCGATTGATCTGATGTGGGAAGACCAAGCCCCGGGCCGCGTGCTGACTTCGCAGGTGTTGACCGGAAGTGATTTGCGGGCAGCGAACGGCTTCGACGCACCGGAAAGAGTTAAGCCGCAGGCGTTCGACAAACCAGCAACGTCAAACGGGCACACGCGCTTTGAAGTGCCGGCACGCTCGTACACAGTGATTCAGTGGGGAGCATAGACTCTCAGCCAACTACGGTTTGTCCTGCGCCTTTCAGGCGGGGCGCTATGGGGCGACCGGTGCGAAGCATACGACGTTGATCCTTGCCGGCCCATCCGGAGCATCAAGGAAGCGTGGGAAGCTGCGAAGATGGAGAGCAGGAAGATCCTGAAAAGGGCCTATACGCAACGTCACCATGGACCGCACTTTACTACTACGGCGCGTGAAAACAAAGCGGCCCGGTTTGTCGGAGCGGCCTTTTTTTCGGGGAACTTCCAATCGAAGGCCCGTTTATGCTGCCCGACTGTACGCATCTGAGCCGTGCTGTTTGACCATTTTGTTGTAGACACCCATCAGCATGAATGCTGCTGGCCATTGTCCGACAAAAAGCGCCCAATTGTCCTTGCCTACCATTTTTAATAGGGCGGAGACAGCGATCGAACCCACTGCTGCTGCCAGGTATCCCGAACTGGGAATGCGGGAGGTCTGTGACTCGATTGCTCCTGTAAAGCGGTCTTCTGCAACTCCACCTCGTACTTTGTTTTCCATTTTTCTCTCCTGCTTCCGTCTCTTAAGTTGTGCGGTTTTAGTGCTGTCCCCACAATGCTCCTCAACAGGCAGAAAATAAATACCGCGCACGCCTTAAGCCACAGAACCGCGTGCCGTACTTCTCTCCAAGGCCATTTATTATTTTCGTTTCGCCCATCGTGACTGAGCAGCTTTGCGAGCGGAGTTCTTGCGCTCATCCTCCGTCATCGTCTGCGGCGACGCCTTTGCCGCCCTTTGTTTAGGCTTTTTCTTGGGGTTAGGACTACAGAAACAGCAATGCGGGCGTGGCCATCATTCCGGCTCGCCCGGCTCTGAAGGATTTGTGGACGGCTGATCATCTGAAGTGACAAGATCCTTGTCAAGATATGCGATCGTTTTGCTTACAACGGCATTAAGAACATGCTGGTTTTCAGCCATCCACCGCTCGGCCTCTGCCCTTCTCTCTGCTGGAGATTTCAGAGGAGTTGCCTTCTCTTCAACTGAAACCGGCTTTTCGGCAAGACAGCAAGCGTTCATCCATTGCATTCTTAACCTATGCGAAGGTTTTTCCGGGACCATCATTTTGCCCGCATATTGAAAGTCTGGTCTTCCTTGATTGTCGATGACCTGAATCCAGCTATCGATCTGCACCCGAAGGGATTCCCATATATCCTTGCAGTCGAAAAGATGCCTTCGTACCGCCTCCCGTTGGTCATGATCCAGGAGTTTCTCCGCAAGCTCAAGATTGGGAGCACGGACACGACATTGAACCAGCGCTCTCTCATATGCGAGACAAGCTCTAACTGACCGAGCCAGGCACTCGACCGCATCGTCAACTCTTTCGGCATTCAAGGCAATCAATCCCTCTACTAAGCGTGCGTTATATAGTTCCCACGAGTTGAGATCGAATGTACGAGCTTGCTGCAGAGAGTTACGTGCGCGCTCATAATCTCCCACGTTTGCAGCAAACCTCGATATATCGACTAGGAGAACCTGTTGGGCGCGCCCGGTTACACGCTGTGTAACCGCCTCCATCCTTGCGAAAATGCGTTTAGACGATGGGGCCAGAGCGAGCACGCCCATCTCTCTGAGAGCATCTAGAGCTGCGGCCTGATTGCCTGAGGCAAGTGCCGCAAACAACCCTCGCCCAGAGTCTTGAACAGTCTTATGTTTTGGCAGCGAATCACAAGGCCTACAATGGTTCTCGTCCTGCTCGCGAATAGCGGCGACGTCGAACTGGCCCGTTGCACCCAGGCATCCAAGTATCTGATAGGCACCCATCATCGGGTATAGCTCACATAGGGCGGTGGCCAGACAATCGTTACTCACGAAGAACTTGTGACGAACCTCCAAGAGTCCTTCAAAGGCCTTCAAAAGCTCCTCATAATCCAATATTCCCTTTCGCAGCTCAAGGTCGTTCATCATTTTTATGGCGCGACCTTATGGCCCGACATCCTCGAGGCAGGCCTCAAAGAGAACATCAATCCCTGCCACTGCGTAATACTCATTTAACAGGTCCACGCAAGCAATTACTTTATTGATCACATACTGGGTGGCACGCATTTGAAGTTTCAAGGGCGCTCTGAGCTCGAGGTCGACCTCCAATTGGTATAGGTACCCGGGAGCGTCACGGCCGGTCGGGTCAACCGTATTAACCGGGTTCTGCTTCACATAAATATACGGGTTCCAGCTCAAGCCACAGCACTTCTTGCCTTCCACCGGGTCTCTGGCCCAGAAGCGCCCTGTTGCCTGATTTAGATACCTAGCTCTCAAATAGTAAAGTCCGATACTCGAATCCAGCCACTCGCCGCCGGATTGGCTTCCCCTCAAGCAACCCCTCCAGATCATTCTCAAGCTTAGCGGCGTTCCGAAGAGCTTCTGCTTTCGTTCGGGTCTTGAGACTCCATTTGTTTTGCCCATGCTGGAGCTTCCTCTGGTCGAAAGTGGTTTGGGACTGAGGCCAATTGAACTCGGCCCACAGCGGACAGCCTCAACGGGGAGCATGTCGATCTGCTTTATTTGGGCAATCCGCCGAGTGTCGGCGGAAGATTTCGATTTCCATCTGGTTCTCCTCTTTGGCTCTAGGCCTTAATACTGCGAAAGGGAGAAATCCCAGCGATTGGGTCGGTCTGACCCTAGTACAAAATTAGTACAATCAGTGTGCTGAAATGGAAATTGCCTGTATTTACGGGCACAAAAGAATGGCTCCTCAGGTAGGACTCGAACCTACAACCCTCCGGTTAACAGCCGGATGCTCTGCCATTGAGCTACTGAGGAGTGTGGTAGTGCAGCGGAACTTCCCTCCCATAATAGCATTGATGCTGCAGGCTGGGAACACATGCTGTGGGCCGCGATTTGCCCGCGTCGCCAATCCTCACAAGCTCGGTTTTGCTACTCTTTAGTCGGCGCGATCGAAAGCAGCTGGCTGGAGTGTCCCATGTTGAAAGGAATGAGCGTGTTCGTCATCTTGATTTCTTCCCTATTTCTGGCGGCAATGGCGCTGGCGGAGGAGTCGGGCTCCGCCGATTCCGCGCCCATGCTGCCAGTTGCGGCGCGCAAGCCGGTGGAGGACGTGGTGCAGAACCATCGCATCGTCGACCAGTATCGCTGGCTGGAAGATGCCGCCGCTCCCGAAACGCAGCGCTGGGTGGCGGAAGAGTCGGCTTACACCCGCAGCCTGCTCGATCCCCTGCCCGGTCGGGAGCAATTGCGCGAGCGACTCGATGAGCTGATGTCAATTGGCAGCGTCTCGGCCCCACAACTTGGGGGCAAATACTACTTCTATACGAAGCGCGAAGGCAAGCAGAATCAGCCCGTGCTGCTGGTGCGCGAAGGCGTACACGGGGCCGACCGCGTACTCGTCGACGTCAACAAGCTGGCGGCCGATGGAACGCTGGCGCTCGACTGGTGGGCGCCGTCTGATGACGGAAAATACGTGGCCTACGGAACTTCCCCCAGTGGCTCCGAAATCAGCACGCTGCACATTCTTGAGACGGCGACGGGTCAGGCATTGCCAGACACCATCGAACGCACGCGCGCGGCCAGCATTGCCTGGAAGCTCGACAACTCGGGGTTTTTCTACACGCGCTATCCCAAGAAAGGGGACGTGCCCGAGGGCGAGGAAATTTATCACCGGCGGGTTTTTTATCATGCACTCGGCAGCGATCCTGACAAAGACGCTCTGATTTTTGGGAAGGACCTAGACGTTGAAGCCTGGCCGAATGTTGATCTCTCAAACGACGGCCGCTGGCTGATTTTGACCATCTCCCACGGCTGGACCAAGTCTGAGCTCTACGTGCAGGATCTCAAGAGCGGCAAGGATGCGGTGCGCATTACCGACGGCAAGAATTTTCTTTACGGTGGCCAGATCTACAACGGAAAGATATTTATTACGACCAACGAAGACGCGCCGCGCTATCGCATGTTCGTTGCCGACGCATCCTCGCCGGCCCGCGCAAATTGGAAAGAGCTCATTGCGCAGAGTGACGCCATTCTGCAGGGCGCAGGAGTCGTCAACGGCCTGCTGCTCGCGCAATTTGAGCAGAACGCGAGTTCGCAGCTGAAAATGTTTGACGTCAGCGGACGGGCGCTCGGCGACGTGAAGCTGCCGCAGATCGGCACGGTCGGCGGAATTGGTGGCCGCTGGGACCGCAAAGAAGCGTTCTTCAAATTCAGCTCCTTCACCATGCCCGACGCCGTCTTTCAGATTGACCTTGCCGACCGGGGCACAACTCTCTGGAGCAAGGTTGATGCACCGGGGATTGATCCCACGAACTACGAAATCAACCAGCTATGGTTCAACTCGAAAGACGGCACCCGCGTCCCCATGTTCGTCTTTCACAAAAAAGGACTGGAACTCAATGGCAAGAATCCCACGCAACTGACCGGTTACGGTGGATTTAACGTCAGCATGACTCCTGAATTCCGCGGTGACAGATTTGCATGGCTGGAGCACGGCGGAGTGTACGCGGTCGCCAATCTGCGCGGCGGCGCTGAGTTCGGTGAGGACTGGCACCGCACCGGCATGCTTCAAAACAAGCAAAACGTTTTTGACGACTTCCTGGCCGCGGCCGAGTTCCTGATCGCGCAGAAATACACAGACAAAGATCACCTGGCGATTCGCGGCGGCTCAAACGGTGGTCTGCTCATGGGGGCTGCGCTCACTCAACGACCAGACCTGTTTCGAGCAGTTGTCTGCCAAGTCCCGCTACTCGACATGCTGCGCTATCAGAATTTCCAGATCGCGAAACTCTGGATTCCAGAATACGGGTCGTCTGACGATCCCAAGCAGTTCGAGTGGCTCTACGCTTACTCGCCGTATCACCACGTGAAGCAGGGCGTGGAATATCCCGCGATCCTTTTCATGACGGCAGACACTGACACGCGGGTGGATCCTATGCATGCCAAGAAAATGGCCGCGCTGATGCAGGCGGAAGCTGCCACCGGTAGGAGCCGAGAACGCCCGATTCTGCTGCGCATTGACAGCAAAGCGGGCCACGGCGCAGGAAAGCCGATCGCCAAACAGATTGACGATCTGGTGGACGTTTATTCGTTTCTGTTCTGGCAGCTGGGGGCGCGACAGTAGAATCGAGGTTAACTCAGCGGATCGAACAAGTTCCCTTCAGTTCGATCCGCAATTTTGGGCAGGTCTTTCTTCACGTACTGAAGGAAGTGCGGGGCAGAGCGATGAGCCTCGAGCGCAGCTTCATCCTTGTATTGTTCGTAGATA
Source organism: Acidobacteriota bacterium (assembly GCA_043734125.1). Taxonomy (GTDB): domain Bacteria; phylum Acidobacteriota; class Terriglobia; order Terriglobales; family Acidobacteriaceae; genus Gp1-AA145. The sequence goes on from JAYTFR010000050.1 coordinate 45,375, forward strand.
AAGAACCGGCGAGATTCGGTTCGGTGCCGGTGAACCACGTACATCGCGCAGCCGGGTTCTTGTCGCGATTCTTCGGTGAGCTTTGAAAACAAGGATGCGACGTCCGCTTCGCGGCCGGCTTTCGCCATCCAGGTGACTGCCAGTACGACCATGTTCGAAGCACTCCTATCGGCGGGCTTGGGCCCGCGATTTCCCGTCACCCATAGATTGCAGGTCGGCGAGAAACTCGTCAACAAAAATGGTTTCTTCCCGGCCCGGACCAGTGGAGACCATGGCGATGCGCTCGCCGGTTTCGGCGGCGATGAATTCTAGATACTCACGCGCCACTTTGGGCAGTTTCCCGTATTCCGTAATCCCCTGGGTGCGCGTATTCCATCCGGGGAACGTGCGATAAATGCATTCAATCTTGTCCCAGCCGCAGGCTTCGGCGGGAATTTCGTCGGTCTCTTTTCCGTTGATCTTGTACCCGACGCAAACGGGAATTTCCTTGAGTTCGTCGAGCACATCCAGCTTGGTGATCACCAGCCACGAGGTTCCGTTTACCATGCCGGAGTAGCGTAGCAGCGGCAGGTCAACCCAGCCGCAACGTCGCGGACGCCCCGTCACCGCGCCGAACTCGTTGCCGCGTTTGCGAATGCTATCGCCCACTGCGTCGAACAATTCGGTCGGAAAAGGGCCCTCGCCCACACGCGTGCAGTAGGCCTTGGTTACGCCAATAACGCTTCCGATTGCCGTGGGCGCAACCCCGGTTCCGATCACCGCGCCGCCAGAAGTCGCGCTCGACGACGTTACGAACGGATAAGTTCCGTGGTCAATGTCGAGCATCGTCCCCTGCGCGCCTTCGAACATCACGGACTCGCCGTCAGCGATAGCGCGGTTCAGCAGTACGGCGGTGTCGCAGACAAACGGAGCTACCTGCCGGGAAACTTCGGCATACTCGGCGTACATTTTATCGGGATCGAGCGGCTCAGAATTGAACAGCGCGTGCGCAATCATATTTTTTTCGCGGCAGGCGTTTTCGATGTGCGTCTTCAGCAGGTCGAGGTCACACAAGTCCACGACACGCAGGCCGCGACGTCCGGCTTTGTCCTCATAGGTCGGGCCAATCCCGCGGGAGGTGGTCCCGATTTTCACGCGGCCGGGCGCGTTTTCTGAGGCCAGTTCGATCATGCGGTGGTAAGGCAGAATCACGTGCGCGCGGTTGCTGACGAAAAGATTTCCGTCCACACGCACACCGGCTTCGCGAAGCGCACCCACCTCCTTCAAGAATGCCACCGGATCAAGCACTACGCCGTTGCCGATGACTGCGCGGCAGCCCTCGCGCAGCACGCCGCAAGGGACGAGCTGCAGCACAAATCTCTTGCCATTAATAATGACAGTGTGGCCGGCGTTGTGGCCTCCGGCGTAGCGCGCGACAACGGAGAACCTCTCCGAAAGCACGTCAACGATCTTGCCTTTGCCTTCGTCGCCCCACTGCGCGCCGATTACGACCGCGGTCTTGCCTTTCTGCAATGCGGAACTCCTGTACAGGATTGTCGAGCCGGCCGCGGCGCCGTTGGATTCCTTCCCAAGCAGGCGCGAGGCTCGCCTTCGCATACGCCCATTGCCAACAGAAAACTGAACACTTGGAAAACGGGGAAATCAGGGGTAGCCGAGGGTCTAAGAATGATAACCTGCGTGGAAGCTGAAAGGCTAATCGAATCTTTAGCTTTCGGTAATCGCTGACCGGAAGGCCGGTCCCCTAGGCGCACTCCGACTGATTGACCCTGTCTGCCAAGAAGTGCTATAAAAGTTGGTTTTGTAAAGGTCGCCGGGAAGGAGCTTCCGAGTTCCCACTCGCTGACGAACGGCATCCAAAGCCCCACGGCGCCTCAGTTGGCTGTTCATTTTCGCGTCGGGGTGCGGGCGTGGTCAGAAGTGGTTGCGCTGCCGTGTGGCGAGAACGCGCTCTGCGGAGAAAGTCAACCCGGTTTAATTCGTCTTCTATGAAATCCATTGGAGGAACTCGCATGCGCATCTGGTCCGCCAGTTTTGCGTCTTTTCGGTCACGCGTATTCACGGCTGCATTGCCACTCTTATTTCTTTTTTTGTTTCCTTCTGCAGCTTTCGCCCAGCCTGAGGCCGGCGGCGAAGCCAATCTGAGGCTGCCCGATCTGTCGTCGGTAACTTTCCTGAACGGTATCGACGGGCACAAATTGCTGATGATCGGCATCCTGTTCTGCATTTTCGGACTGGGCTTTGGACTGGTGATCTACTCGCGCTTGAAAAACCTCGCCGTGCACCGCTCGATGCGAGAAATCTCGGAGCTGATTTATGAAACCTGTAAGACCTATCTGATAACCCAGGGCAAATTCCTGATGCTGCTGTGGGTGTTCATTGCCGTGATTATTGTTCTGTATTTTGGCGTTCTGCTGAAATACGAAGCGGCCCGAGTCATTATTATTCTGGCTTTCAGCGTTGTTGGAATCGCCGGCAGCTATGGGGTAGCCTGGTTCGGAATTCGCGTCAACACTTTCGCCAATTCCAGGACGGCATTCGCCAGCCTGGGCGGCAAGCCTTATCCGATTTACGCGATTCCGCTTTCGGCGGGCATGAGCATCGGAATGATGCTGATCAGTGTGGAACTGCTGATCATGCTCTTCATTCTGCTGTTTATTCCCACGGATTATGCGGGCCCGTGCTTCATTGGATTCGCCATCGGTGAATCCTTGGGCGCAGCCGCCCTGCGAATTGCCGGCGGAATTTTCACCAAGATCGCCGACATCGGTTCCGACCTTATGAAGATCGTCTTCAAGATCAAGGAAGACGATGCCCGCAACCCGGGCGTGATTGCCGATTGTACCGGCGATAATGCGGGCGACTCGGTCGGGCCCTCCGCCGACGGTTTCGAAACCTACGGCGTCACCGGCGTGGCATTGATTACCTTCATTCTGTTGGGCGTGAAGACTCCATCCATTCAGGTGCAGTTGCTGGTGTGGATCTTCGTCATGCGCATCGTGATGCTGGTCGCCAGCGCGCTTGCGTACTTCCTCAACGCCGCAATCGCGAAGGCAAAATACGACGGCAAGGACGAGATGAACTTCGAGGCGCCGCTCACCTCGCTGGTCTGGATCACGTCCATCGTCTCAATCGCAGCGACCTTCTTCATCTCGAAGTTAATGATTCCCGACTTGGGCGGCGACGCCACCCAATGGTGGAAGCTGGCAACTATCATTTCCTGCGGCACGCTAGCTGGAGCAATCATTCCGGAACTAGTGAAAGTGTTCACTTCGGTGGAATCGCGACATGTAAAAGAAGTGGTCACTTCCGCGCAGGAAGGCGGGGCTTCGCTGGGAATTTTGTCCGGCTTCGTAGCGGGAAACTTCTCCGGATACTACCTCGGACTGACCATGGTGTTTCTGATGTCGGTCGGCTACTACGTCAGCAACTTGGGCCTGCAGGCGGCGGCATCAATGATTGCGCCGGCGGTATTTGCCTTCGGCTTGGTGGCGTTCGGCTTCCTGGGCATGGGGCCGGTGACCATTGCCGTCGATTCCTATGGCCCAGTCACCGACAATGCTCAGTCAGTTTACGAGCTATCGCTGATTGAGCAGGTCCCGAACGTCGCGTCGGAGCTCAAAAAGGATTTCAACATCAGTGTGAACTTCGAACGGGCCAAGCATCTGCTGGAAGCCAATGACGGGGCAGGAAACACTTTTAAGGCCACCGCCAAGCCGGTGCTCATCGGAACCGCAGTAGTGGGCGCGACCACCATGATTTTTTCAATCATCATGGCGTTGACCCACGGGCTCACCACCGACGTGGACAAGCTCTCCCTGCTGCACGCGCCATTTGTTCTTGGCCTAATCACCGGCGGGGCAATCATTTATTGGTTCACCGGTGCCTCAACGCAGGCCGTCACCACCGGGGCTTACCGCGCGGTTGAGTTCATCAAAGCAAACATTAAGCTCGAAGGAGTAGAGAAGGCGTCCGTCGCTGACAGCAAGAAGGTCGTGGAAATTTGCACGAAGTACGCGCAAAAGGGCATGCTGAACATTTTCCTCGGAGTCTTCTTCTCGACTTTGGCCTTCGCGTTTGTGGAACCGTTCTATTTCATCGGATACCTGATCTCAATCGCGACCTTCGGTCTGTATCAGGCCATTTTCATGGCGAATGCCGGCGGCGCCTGGGACAACGCGAAGAAAATTGTCGAGGTGGACCTGAAGCAGAAAGGCACACCGCTGCACGATGCGACCGTAATCGGCGACACCGTCGGCGATCCATTCAAGGATACGTCCTCAGTAGCCATGAACCCGGTAATCAAATTCACAACCTTATTCGGACTGCTGGCAGTGGAACTCGCGGTCAAGTTGACGGCCACGAGTTCAACGCTGACCAACCTGCTCGCGCTGGTTTTCTTCCTGGTGTCGTTCGTTTTTGTTTACCGGTCGTTCTACAGCATGCGGATCGGAATTGAAGTGAAGAGAAAACTGTAGAAGTATTAACTTTTATTTCGCAGGGCCGGACGCTTCCGGCCCTGTCGCTTTTAGGGTCCGGATGAAAAGCACCAACTGCCAGCGTTGAAGTTCGGGCAGTTTGCTGAACGAAGGCATTCCCTTACCCGCATTTCCGTTGGTGATCTTCCAGAAGAATGCGCCGTCGCTCTGCTCTTGAACCAGCGGTGACTGCAAGTCAGCGGAGTGTTTCTTTTCCATTCCCGCGCCGTCGCGCCCGTGGCATTCGGCGCAGTTGCGGAGAAAAAGTTTCCTGCCTCCGGCGGCGGACTCAGGTTTACTTGCCAGCGGATTCGGTCGCGACATCGCCTGTTCCGGGGCCACCCAATTCGGATCAGTCCGATACGAAGGGTTCTGCGCGAAGGCCAGCCCAGAACATGCGATGGATAACACCACTGCGCCGACCCTGCGCGTCATCGCGTCCCTCCGAAGAATTTTGAGATTCGGCTGCCGAAGCTTTGTATCTCGTAGCTGTATCCAAAGCGGAGAAGTACTGGATTGCTTTTCTGAGTAAGGCCGAATCCGGTGGAGAGGCGCAAGGTGGAGTTGTCGCCGATCGCCCACGAAACCGCGGGTGCAACATAGTGAACGCTGCCGCGGGGCGAAAACTCGAGCGTGCTCCCGAGGCCGCCATACATTTCTGCGCCTACTATGAAGTTCTCGCGGCAGAACCGGCAATTTTCGCCGGATGCAAGGCGCGCCAGGGGACGCGAAACCCCGAAGGCGTACCCAAACTCAATGCCTTCGGACTTCGAGAAGTTCTTGGCGGCGACAAAGTTTTCTGAAATATTCCAGTCGTGGTAGTCGCTGGAAAGGATCAGCTTCGTTTCCAGTTCGTGGGCGCGCGCCCCGGCCAGAACGCGGTGACTCGACGTGAGATCCGGTCCTCCGCCTTCGATTTCTTTCTGAATTCGGCTGGCCTCGCTCAAGTTCTCATATTCCAGATAAAGCACGGGGTTGATCCAGTGCTCGCGCTTGAGAGGTTTGTAGCGATTCTCGAACCGCCAGCCAGTGAAGACCGTGCTGTCGCCCAAGGCTGAATCCCCTTCCAGGTAGAGTTCTGTCGTCCACTGCGCTGTGAGGCCGTATTCCAGTTCCAAATAAGGCGCGAGATGGAACCGCTGCCCGCTTCGGGGAACGCTGGAAGTGGCGGAGGTCTCGATGTCAAGGTTGCCGGGCTCCTCCATGTGGTGCGTGTAAGTCACAAAGAGGGAGCCTTCCTGAGCTGAGCACATGGACGCAAACGTCCCCATGAGAAGCACGAATTGGAGTAGAGCTTTTCGGTGCATTCAGTTGCAAGTCAGTTGCATGACGGAGATGAGCTTTATCTTAGGGTGCGTTGCTCGAAGGGTCAAGCCACGCCTGACGTTTTCGTGTCAGTCCGATTGCAACTATCTGCAACGGGCTATGGGGAAGGATTCGTACGGCACTGCGCGCAGTAGCCGCCAACTTCCAAGCGGGTGACCACGATATGGAAGCGGCAATCGCGTTGGATTTGGCCCTTCAACCGGTCGAAGAGGTCGCTCTCGAACTCGAGGATCTTTCCGCAGCGCAGGCAGGCCATGTGAATGTGATCACGCTGTGGGCGGCGCTCGTAGAAATGTTTTTCGCCCTGCATGTGCATGAGATCGAGTTCGTCGACCAAGCCGTGCCGCTTGAGTAGTTTGAGGGTTCGGTACACGGTTACGCGATCAATTCCGGCATCGAGTTTCTTGGCATGCCTCAGGATTTGGGACGCGTCGAGATGCTGGTTCGCAGTTTCGACCACGCTCAGGATCGTGCGGCGCTGGTGGGTCAACCGAACGCCGCGTGAAGCCAGCGCTGCCTGTAGTCGTCCCGGAGCTTCGGTCTCGGGTAAGGGCATAGTGCTTTATGATACTGGGTTGCAAATAGCTTACACCGATCGAATGATCCCACCAAATGCTGGTCTGGCGAATCGAGGGCCAAGTGAGGATCACTGGCGGTGCCGTCAATCGTCAAAGAGGGGGGGAGACAGGCAACGCTAGCTGAGCGGGATTCCTACCAGAATCTTTACGCCAACCGGTTGATTGTTCACCAGCGCGGGATGGAACACCCACTTCCTGAAGGTGGCGGCAATCGCGTCGCTGACTTTGGTATCGGGCGTCCGCTTGACTGAGACTTGTGAGACTTTGCCGTCAGCGCCGACGATAGCGAAGATCACAACCTGGCGGCGGGCATATTTTTTCTGCAGATTGGGCGGAATCTGCGGCCATTCGCTCGTCGCGACTGAAGGCGGCACCACTTGCTGCGAGCCAGGATCAGGAACCGTGCCGTCCTTAATCACGGCGTACTGCATGGTCCACGTCGGGTCTGGCAAGTCTGGCGACGGCTTTACCGGAATGTAAACCGTGAAAATGCGTTCGTTCTGAAAAACGCCAAAATCTTCAAGTCCGCCGCCGCTGCTGGCGGTTGAGACGATCGTCATGCCATAAGCAGTTTGCGGCTCGATTGTGAAAGCCGGAGGCTTGTTGTTTGCCTTCGAACTTGCGTTCGCGTTTTCCCCGCCCTGAATCGTGATGCCAGGGAACGATCCGGTGCCGGACCCACTGCCCGCGCCTGCTCCGCTTCCGTTCGACTGCTGATTTCCGGCGCTGCCCACGCCTTGGCCAACGGTGCCACGCCCTTTGCCGGCTCCCGCGCCACCGGTGCCCGCACCCGGAGCATTACCGGTGCCTCCGCCGGTGCCTGCGGTTCCGCTTCCGTTCGCGATGGTAGCGTGGCCGGGGCCGCCAGCGCCTGCAGTTCCTTTTGCATTGGCGCTCCCGGAGTTCGAGGCTGCATCACTTCCCGCGGCGTTCGGCGCCTTTGCATTTTCCTGCCCGGTTCCCGGCGTGGTCGAAGGCGTGCCGTTCGCCTTGCCGGGCGTGATGGAAGTCGGGTTCAACGTTCCGCCGGGAGCTATGGCAAATTTCCCCAGCGCTTCGCCGTTCGGGATCTTGGCATCCGGACCATTCGGCAGGGGCATCGGACTCAGCGACAGCAATGGTTCTTTGTCTTTGCCGTGCATCTCCATGCGCGCGATCTGCGCTTGCGAGGGCGGCGACGTTTTTTCCTGTGGTTCCGCGCGCTTTTCCGATGTGACCTTAATCGGCGTAGGCGAAGGCTTTTCTATTTCGCGCTTCTCGTCTTCCTTCTTGGGCTGAGGCTGAACCTTCGGAGCCTCCGGCAGCGGCTGCTGGGCTGCAGGCAACTTCGGCATGTCCATTTTTGCAACGAGCTTGGGCATGTCCACCGGGACATCGAACTTCGCGTCGCGATGCGTCAGGGTATCCTGCTTGACGCGAATCGGTTTTGGAACTTCCAGCAAATGTGGCATCGCCGGCTTGGGAGCAATCACGTCGCGCGGCAACCGCGTCTCTGCCATGCGGACGATGTTGGGTGCAGGCACTAGCCGGGTGATCCGCTCGGGATGTACGAGCAAGGGACGCTGGATGGTCTGAAAAGTGTTAGTCGGGTTAGCTGGATTCGAAAGAATTGCCTGCTTGCCGGGAAAGGCAAAGCCCTTGCTGGACCGCGCCGGCGCTGCTGAAGGCTGCTGCGGAGCACTCTCGCCCGCTCCTGGACTCTTCTCGCCCGCGGATCCCCCGCCGAGTTCGGGCAAAATAATAATGTGGTCTTGAGGATTGTTGGTGGCTATGAGCTTTGCGGGCTGCAACATCGGCAACACGTAAGTGACCAGCAGAAACAGCCCAAAGATCAGGACTTCATGTCCGATGGTCGAAAACAGCAGGCCCTGGCCGGGGAGATACCCAAACTTGAATGTGGCGAAAGTCGGCACCCACTGCCGCTCGGATGAGGACAAGCCATCCACCGACGCCGTTAGCGGCCCGGGACGAACCGCGGCGGTGCGCAATTTTTCTTCTTCTGCGAGCTTGCGGCGAAGCAACTCGACGCTGGGCGGAAGAGAGACCGCGTGGCCGCCATTCTCGTCCGACGTGGTTCGTGTGGCGCGGACATTCTTGTCCGCGTCGGTTCGTGAAGCCACGGGCGGTGTAAACGGTGACGGTGTAAATGACGACGGTGCCGAGGCGGGCGTCGACGCCCGGCCGTTGCCGTTAGTGGGCTGCGCCGTTTCAGGCTGCACGGCTGCAGACATCCATGAGCGCAATTTTTCAGCTGCCTGCGGCGCGTCCGGCCCGTCTTCAAATTGGTCGGCTTCGAACTCGTTGGAGTAGCTTTGCTGATCCGCGGAATGCCCGTTGCCATTGCCATGGCCGTTGCCGTTTTCGTTTTCTGCGATCAGGAAGTGCGGGGCGCGGGGCGCATTCGCGGAAGTGGGCGCGCTGGGCTGAGTTCGACGGGGCGGGTTAGGCTCCGCTTGCCCGGCTCTTGCCTGCGCAGCGGGTGGCAAGGCGTTCACGGCCTCGCGCGCGTGGTCATGCTTCTCCTTTTGATCCTTTTCCCCCTGATCCTTTTCCCCTTGATCGAAAGAAGTGGGTGGTTCGTCGTTATGTAATCCGAGGGAAAGAAAAGGCATGAGTCACTGCATCCGAGGTCAATAGTTAAGCTGAGTACGGGCAGCCAAGCAGCCCGCGCCGGGTGAGAACGAATTGGGGGGAAAGGTCATTGGAGTAGGGAAGCCTTCAAGACGTAATAGAGCGCGTTGGGATTTAAGTCCATAACAATCTGAGGTGTGCCGCCCATGGCCAGCTGATCGGTGACGATGTTTCCCACAATGTACGAGGTCGACCCAGAACCACCTTGTAGCGTTAACTGGTCCGTGTACGCCGTCGTAGGACAACTACTCCCCAAACCTGCCCCATTAGCTGAGTTACAGTAATGAAAGTATAACGATCCCAACGTTGCAGCAACACCGCCGCCGCCAAATTTTGGCTGTCCAGTCGACAAGAGATTGGCCGACCGGTTCCCGAAGAACAGTATTCCGTGCTGCTCTCCAATTGGATCGTTCGTAAGCAATGGGTCGCCGTAAGGGCCCCTGCACGGCGCCATAAGAACGTTTCCCGAAATATTGCCGGGCAAGTTTGCGGGAAGCTGTGACGCCGATGTGCATTTCACGCCGTATTGTAGTTGGCCTGTCCCGGTTCCGATTGTGGTACTCAACGTCGCTGGGCAACCGTTTGTGGTATTGCCTGAATTTGCATCGACTGCCAAAGTTCCGGTATTGAAGTAAAAAAAAGTGCCACCACTACCATCTCCTACCTGAGGGCTGGGGCGCAAGCAAGACTGTGCTTGGGCCGTAAAATCTCCATCCATGTAGTAGACACCCGGAACAAAAAGTGCTGTCGTAAAGGTCTTAAATGTACATGAACCTTTCCCTACGCATATCCCGCTGGTGTAGCGCCCGGGAGAGTAAACGTAACAAGAACTGGTACCGGGCTCTGGGCATCCATTTGTCTGACCGGCCACGATCGTCGGAGGTGGGTTGACCGGAAGACCCGACGGAGATGGAACCGGGAGCAAGGCGAAGGGGTCGGATATGGGCGATGCCGGGTTAATATATTGGCCGGGGGGCGCTCCCTGATAAACGAAAGGTGGTGAACTTGGACCCCCGGTCACTCCCATGTCGCTTCCAGAGAGATTCGGTCCACCCTGAGAGAGGTTGACTATCGGATTGCCATTGGCCTGGACTGCCGTAGAGTTACTTGAATTCACTTGAATGCTTCTCGGCGGGCCCCCATAGATCGCGATTTTCGGTACAGTTCCCGTTCCACCGAGATCGAAGGTACGGGTCCTAGTGGGATCCAAAATTAGCAAAGGGATCGGGGCGTTCGATAGCACCGCGCCGCAGGTGGCTGCCGCACCCGCATCGATGGTTCTGCCCGCCCCGACCATGCCAATGAAGAAGGTCTGCATGCGATCCGTTACCGTTGCCTTGACGAAAGCAGTAGCGGGGAACCCTGTTTCAGTGCAGACAGATGGCGTTGGAGTTGCACTACAAGACTGAACCCCGGCAACGGAACTCGGGAAAGAAATGGCCACTTCGGTGGAAGGAGTATTTGCTGTCAGTCCTGATGCGGTGTAGCCGTTGAAGGCAGCATACTGACAGACTGCTTTCGAAGAGTTGGTCGAGCAGTTAAAACTGCTTCCCGGCGTAAAGCCCGTGGAGCCGGGACTCGTGCCTCCATTGGCATAGTTGACCAAATCCATGGCGGCGGCGGTGCATGCCGCGTCGGCTGCATTCTGCGCCGATTGTCTGTGGAACCAGAGGTTAGACATGTCCACGGCTAGTCCAACCCCACCGATCAAGAAGATACTTAAGACCAATGTGAGGTAGAACGCCGCCTGTCCGCGTTCCGACCGGAACGCCGACGCCCTAATCCGAGGTTTCTGAATTGCGTTCATAGCTCCCCACCTTTAAAAAACGATCCGCCCCGCGGCATTCGCGTTCAGCGTTGCAGAGGGCCAGCCCAAACCGAACAGTGGTCGGAATGGATAGCTGATCGTTACCGCGACAGCGCCGTTCACACTGTTGTTGCCATCGAGGTAGCAGACATAAACATTCATGTTGGAAGTGTCGTGTAACGAAAATCCTGCAAAGTTCTTCGCTTGGGTGGAAACCGCCGCAACATTGGCGCTCGTATTTGAGGATGTGCACGGTGGACTGGACGGCGTGACCTGCGTTGGCGGACCGCTTGGGCTGCTGTTATTTGCTCCGTGCACAACAGCATACCTGACGCCCTCTTTGGCAGCGTTTGCCATCACGCTATACGTGTAAATGAATCCAAGCATTTCCACGATGGAAAAGATCAGAATCGTCAGGAAAGTAATAGTGAGCGCGAACTCTATCATCGCCTGCCCGTTTTCTCTGCGTGACTGCCTGATCATTGGCTTCATGACTCAATCACATCGACCGCATTTCAATATGTCTGAAAAACGTGTACTGCCCGGTGCCAGAGTTGTACAGGCTTCCCATCAGAATAAGATTGAATGGAGTTCCCGGAATCAGCGGCGGAAATGAATACTGAACATCCACTCGGCTGGTTACGAACGTAGGCTGTTCCGGATCGGAATCAGGAACGAAAGTAGCCAACGCCCCAGTCGTGGAGCTTGCCGAACTGCAAGATGCCGCCGATGTACAAAGAACGCAATTCGATTTTACCGGTGATCCACTGGGGCCGTTCACGCCGACCAGTACGGACGGACTGCAAACCTGCACGGTGGCGCTGGTTCCATTCCAAACCGAACCAGTCATATCCTCATAAATTAGCTCGGCGACGTTCCGGGGGCCGGCGTTTGCAGGAGGATAGTTCGTGGTACCTGTCGAACCTGGGCCAACGATCGCATATTCGACGGCGGTTCGCGTCGAGCCAGTCAGATTGACCGTAACGAAAAAGAAATAGCCCAGATTCAGGGCGTTCAGCACGAGCGACAGCATTATTGGCAGCATGAGCGCGGTTTCAACCAGGCTCTGGCCGCGGGTGCTGCGGAATCGGGATGGCTTGCGAAATGTCATCTTTAATTTCAGTCGTCAGTGGTCAGAAAACAATCGCCCACCAATGGCAACTGCCTTTACGCGATTCTTGCGTTCCGCGCCGGGCGGACGGGAATCGCGCCGTTCCCATTCGACCCGTTCGACCCCTTCGAAACCGGGCCGTTCGAACCATTCACCCCATTTGGGCCCTTCAGGCTCCGTTCCCCGGGCGAACCTACCGGCCGGTCCTGAATTCGGGGGCCCTGAATTCGGGAGCCCAGGGACGGGGCTGCCTCAGATTCGGCCTCGGCGTCAGCCTCCATGCTATCCCCAATAAGCTCGTCTACGGCCTCGTCGAGGGGGGCTTCTTCGAGATCTAGGTCGGCCTCGGCGGAGTCGTCCCCCAACTCTTGTTGCAATTCTAGTTCCGCTCCGGCGCTGCCCGCCACATTTAACTGATTTAAAAGCCGGTGCAAATAAGCCCGGCTGATGCCGAGGTCCTTGGCAGCCTGCAATTTGTTGCCATCCCGCTTAGCCAGGGCCGAGCGCACGAGGTCACGTTTGAAGGTTCGCAGAGCTTCGTGGAACGATCCGACGGGCAGTTCATCGGAGGCACTCAACCCCTGCAGTTCAGGCGGGAGGTCTTCAATGGTCAGCCGCAGGCCGCCATTTGAGAGGACCAGGCTACGTTCGATTACATTCTGCAGTTCGCGCACGTTGCCCGGCCAGGTGTGTCGCGAAAGCGCGTTCAAGTAGCCAGGAGTCATGCCGTGCAGCGGCTTCTTATGGGCCTTGGCGAACGTCCGCAGGAAGAAATCAGCCAGCAGCGGGATGTCGTCGGCGCGCTCGCGCAGGGCAGGCATCTGGATTTTTATGACGGAAATGCGGAAGTAGAGGTCTTCGCGAAAAGTGCCTTCGCGGATCATCTGCTCCAGATTGCGGTTGGTGGCGCAGATGACGCGAACGTCCACCTCGCGAGTCACGTTCGAGCCCAGCCGCTCGACCTTCCGCTCCTGCAGCACACGAAGTAATTTCGCCTGCAGAGGCAGGGCGAGATCGCCGAGCTCGTCGATAAAAATCGTGCCTCCGTGGGCTTCTTCGAATCGGCCGCGCCGGCTTTGGTTCGCGCCGGTAAAGGCCCCGCGTTCGTGGCCGAAGAGTTCGTCGTCTATGAGCGTATCCGGGAATGAACACACGGAAAAAGCCACAAAAGGCTTGTTGGCGCGCGCACTTAGACGATGAATGGCGCCAGCTACGACTTCCTTGCCCGTCCCGCTTTCGCCGGTGACCAGGACGGTAGTCGATACGGCGGCTACCTTGTGGATGACGTCATGGGTACGCACCATCCGCTTGCTGTTGCCGAGCAGGCCTTCCACGCGATTGCTGATTAGAATGCGCTGGGCGGCCGCGAGTTCGCGCGAAAGCTCAGCCCGGCGACAGGCGCGATTGATTGCAAAGCGCAGTTCCTGAATGTCCAGCGGCTGCTCGAGAAAATCCACGGCGCCGTCTTGAAACAGCTCAACCGCGGCTTTGAATTGTTCGCGCCATCCGAAACAAATGATGGGAAGAGCCGATGGCAGATCGGCAGAGGCGTGCAACAGGTCGCGGCAGGAATTCAGGTCGTTCCCGCAATCCAGGTTCAGAAGAATGACGTCGGTCTGTTCGGAATCGAGGTCACCGAGGGCGGACTGTGGGCCTAAGACTTGTCGGATGTCGTATCCTGCGCTGCCCAGAACTTCGCCGAGCACGTTTCCGAAGGCTTCGTCCGCGTCAATCAGGAGAACGCGCTTCGGAGCCTCAGCTTGCGTCAAACTCGCCAATCGAACCCTTTCCCGCGACAGCTAATACTCGAGGTACGAGATCAGTGGCATCTGCGGATGTGGAGGTGCAACTTAGAGTTTACACTCGCGGCGCGGCTCCGTGTGACCTGGAGACCCCACGAAGACAATTCCCAGAACCTCGGATTGAGCCGAGAATAATACAGATATCGGTACGTGGCAATAGAATTGCCAAGGAAAAGACCCCCTAGGTTGGTGCAAATACAGGCAAAAACCCTAGGCGATGCGGCAGTTCGAGTGTAAACTTTTGCGCATTTCAGATACAAGACGGACACTAGGGTTGGGGCTGCATCGCAAGTGCATTATTGGCAGCCGACTGGCGACGAGGGGTAAGGCCGCCATTTTAAGCTGCTGGAACCGGAATTGCACGATTCAGACGAGGTATTTTCATTGACAACGGTCTCTGATGGCGCGGCAGTAGACGCACCGAAGGTCGATTCTTTCAGCACGGGAATCGTCACGCAAGGCGACGTTCTTCGTTTCGGCGGCGGCGCCATGGGCATCCTGCGAGCTGGCACATCCTTTCTTGCCGTGCTGACGCTGGTTCTGGTGGGCCTGCAGTTCGTTTTTGCGTTGTACCGGCCAGATATGAATGATCCCGATATCTGGTGGCACATGCGCAACGCGCAATACTTGCTGCAGCAACATCATTTCCCGCGGATTGATATGTATTCTTTCACGGTCGCTGGGCACCCCTGGATCAATCACGAATGGTTGAGCGAAATTCCCTACTATTTCGCCTACAAGGCCTTTGGATTGGTGGGGCTGAAGACACTTTGCTTTCTGACTTTCGATGCGATTTTTCTGCTGCTGCTCTACCTCTGCTTCCAGGAGAGTCGGAACTTCAAGGCTTCGGTTGTGGTTTGCTATTTTGCAACGTTCCTGGCGACGGTTTCGTTCGGGCCCAGGACCATGCTCTCTGGCTACCTCTATTTGATCGTCCTGTTAATTGTGCTGCAGCGATTTCGAACGACGGGACAAGCGCCGCTTTGGATCATCCCCCCGCTTTTCTGCATATGGGTCAACAGCCACGGATCGTGGTCGATGGGGCTGATCATTTTCTTTCTGATAGCGGTCTCCGGATTAGTTGGAGGGACTTGGGGCAGCGTCGAGTCAACGCGCTGGACGCCTCGGCAACTGAACCAGTTGGCGATTACAGGCGCAGCGACCGTCGCCGCGCTTTTCGTCAATCCGTTTGGGTGGCACTTGGTTCTCTACCCATTCGACATGGCTTTCAAACAGAAGCCAGCAATCATGCAGATTGCGGAGTGGGTGTCGGTGGATTTTCATGACCTTCGCGGCAAGATGGTGCTGGGGCTCATTCTCGGCATGATGCTTGCCGCACTATTCCGGAAGCGCAGCTGGAATCTGGGCGAATTGTTAGTCGTGTTCTTCGCACTTTACTCTGGCTTGACTTACATCCGGTTCCTGGTTCTGCTCGGCATCGTGGCGGCGCCGGTGCTGGCGAAAGCCTTGGATTTCTTCCCGCTCTACCGTCCGCTGGACGACACGCCGAAAGTCAACATCGCGGTTATGCTGCTGATTGTTGGCCTGATGGTTCACTACTGGCCGAGTGAGGCTAAAGTGCGCGCGTCGGTGGAGGAGACTTACCCTGCTGGAATCCTGCCCTACCTGCAGGCCCATCCGCCTCAGGGTAACGTTTTGAATTTTTTTCTCTGGGGAGGCTACCTCGGCTGGAATGATCCAAACTTCAAGACGTTCATTGACAGTCGAGTGGATATCTTCCAGTATGAGGGCGTCTTCAAAGACTACCTGGATCTTATGGGAGCCGACATCGCGCAGCACCGCCCGGATGAAATCCTCAACAAGTATAAAATCCGCTACGTGCTATTTCCTCCATCTGACAGCAAGAACCCACTCCATGTCGGTGGCGGGCTGATGTACGTTTTGCAGCAAGACCCACGCTGGAAAATTCTTTACCAAGACAAAGTTTGTGTACTGCTCGAAAAACAGTAAGCTTGGGGCATCGCTTTTTAAGAAGGCCTTATGTTTTACCGCCACAGTTACGATAAGTTGATTTACCCGCTCATAGTATTCGTGGCGCTGGTGGCGATCTCTTATCAGCCCAAGTACCACCTGCGCAGTGACATGCCTCCCGAGTTCGCGCGTTCTGCTGCGATGGCGACGTCGGGCGAACAGCGGCCTCTCGATCACAAGATCGCGTGGGCGTACTGGGAAAGCGCGCAAATGGATGTTCAGTGGAAGTATCCGCACGGGCAGACCCTGCCTGCGGATCCGCCGGCGGAATTTCGCGTTGATGCGCGAGCCCTTGGGCCGGCCGCTGCAGACCCTGCGACGCGCCGGCTTTACTGGCAACGGCTGCAAGAAGTCTGGTACGCACCTGGCAGCTGGCAAAAACAATACGAGTGGAGTTGGGGTTGGGCCAGCGATCCGCTGACTTCCTCCGGACAGTGGTTAAAGGAGAGGGCGGAGGAGATGTTTTCAAAGCTTTAGCACCCGGATAAACCTGAATTCAATGCTTCTCGTCATCGAGTGCATTTTGGTTGTTATCGCGGTCTGCCTGGCGATCGCCTTCCCCCGCTTGGGCGATCGCGGGTTTTCGTTTTTCGAGCGGCACTTTGCACGACTTGCCAGTCGTCGTTTACTTTCCGTGGTCGCGGTCGGACTAAGTGCGGTGGTTCTAAGAGTGGCGTTGCTGCCTGTCCTGGGAATTCCGGAACCAGCCGGGCACGACGAATTTAGCTATCTCCTCGCCGCGGATACCTTCGCGCACCGGCGCCTGGCAAACCCTACGCACCCTATGGGGACGCACTTCGAAACGTTCCATGTAAATCAGGAACCGACTTATGTCTCGATGTATTTCCCTGCGCAGGGACTTGTGTTGGCGCTGGGAAAGGTAATCTTCGGACATCCGATCTGGGGTGTTTGGCTCAGTACGGCACTCATGTGTGCAGCAATCTGTTGGATGTTGCAGGGGTGGGTCGCGCCGCACTGGGCCCTCCTCGGCGGACTGCTCGCGGTTGTCCGCCTCGGAACCTTTAGCTATTGGATGAACAGCTACTGGGGCGGCTCGGTCGCAGCGCTCGGCGGAGCTCTGGTTCTCGGAGCCCTTCCGCGTATCAAGCAATCTCAACGCCTCAATGACGTCTTGCTGATGGGCTTGGGTTTTGCTCTACTAGCAAACAGTCGGCCCTACGAAGGCCTCTTCCTCTCCATTCCGGTGGTCGTGGCTTTATTGTTTTGGGTTTTCAACAAAGATCGCGCCGAACTCCGGGAACGATTTGTCCGCGTCTTCGTGCCTTTAACAGTTTTGTTTTTGATTACGATTGCCCTGATGGGGTACTACTTTTGGCGGACCACGGGGGATCCCCTTCGCACTCCATACTCAATTAATTCTGCGACTTACCGGCCGGTGGGCGTGTTTCCCTGGGAAAAAGTGAACAGCGAGATATCATATCACCACAAGGCGATGCACGATTACTACACGGGATGGGTCATGGATCAGTACCGATTCTCCCGGACCCATCCCCTTATCCTGCTCGTTCTCAAGGCATTCATGACTTGGGACTTCTTTCTTGGTCCGGCCCTCACCATTCCCTTCCTCGCGGCGTGTTTCGTTTTGCCTTACGGGACTTCCTTTCGCGATTTCAGTCCTGGAACCCAGTTCCTGTTGCTGGTTTTTGGCGCGGTGATGATTGGCGTTGCCCTGCCAAGCTGTTTGGAACCCCACTATCTCGCGCCAAGTACCTGTGTGTTCTATGGACTTTTACTTGTCGCGATGAGGTGCGTTTGGGGATGGAGGCCGCAAGACAGGCCGGTCGGCGTCGCTCTGGTGCGCGCGGTGCTCTGCGTCGCCCTTGTCACGTTGATTCTGCCCGCATTGGTCCCGTCGCTTCAGGTCCGCAACACAATTCCAGAGCTAATGACTTGGTGTTCTCCGGGTTCGGAACACACGTTTCGCAAAGGGATTCTAGACAGCCTGTTCACTGCACCGGGCCAGCATCTGGTCATCGTGCGCTACACTCCCGATCACGATGCGCGTAATGACTGGGTATTCAACGACGCGGACATTGATCATTCCAAGGTAGTCTGGGCCCGAGATATGGCCGACAAGAACCAGGAACTAATTCACTACTTTAGCGCGCGAACCGTGTGGATTGTAGAACCGGATAAGCTGCCCCCCGCACTTTCGCCCTATCCGATCCCGGGCAATGCGGCGACTCAAACATCCAAGCCCGTCGCGCAACCGGAGAATGCTTCAGTTCTCGCGCCTCTCGAGGCTGACGGAGGCCATCGGTAGGTGCCTTCTACCCCGAAACTCGCACTGGTTGTGCCCACCCTGAACGAAGCAGGAAACATTCAGACCGTGCTCGCGCGCGCGACGGCGGCCCTGGCATCCGTGGGCATTACGTGGGAAATCCTGGTCGTGGACGACGGCAGCGAAGACGGAACTGGCCAGGCGGTTACCGCGTACGCACGACAAAACAACAACGTTCGCCTGCTCACACGCCAAGGGCAGCGCGGCCTTGCCGGTGCCATCACCTATGGCTGGTCACAAACCGATGCCGAACTGCTTGGCGTTATCGACGCAGACTTGCAGCACCCCCCGGAAATATTGCCCGCACTGATCGCAGCGGTCCTCAACGGCGCGGACATCGCCATTGCCAGCCGCTACGTGCGACCGAATTCCATGGATGGTTGGAATCCGGTGCGCAAGTTCCTCTCGCGTATAAGCGTGCTCGCCAGCCTTGCCGTCCAAAGGCGTGAAGTGCGAGTGAAAGACCCGCTCTCGGGATTTTTTATCGTCCGCAGGGAATGCCTTGAGGGCATTGAATTTCAGAAGACCGGATTCAAGCTTCTGCTCGATATTCTTGCTAAAGCACGCATTCGGTCGGTGGCAGAAATCCCTTTCCAATTTGCGGTTCGAGAGCAGGGCGAAAGCAAGGCCAACGCCATGACCGGGGTCCATTACCTTGCGTTGCTGGTGAAGCTCGGCTTCAAACGCGGCTCGCGGACGGAGCAGCGCCCTTAATGAGCCGTCTGCCGACAACAGCGGTGGCGGAACCTCACGTGCTCGCGCCGAGCGGTGCAGGGCCGCAAACATTCGCTCCACATAGGTCCCTGAATCGGGGGTGTATCGCTGCCGCTCTGATCTTCGGTGCTGCCTCCGCATGGGCCGCGCGCTCCACCATGTTCCCCGACGGAGTTTCGTATCTCGACATCGGCGATGCCTACTGGCGCGGCGACTGGCACAATGCGATCAACGCCTACTGGAGCCCGCTCTATTCATGGGTTGTGGGAGGGTCTTTCAAGATTCTCTCGCCATCCCTGGCCAATGAGTTCCCGCTGGTTCACTTCGTCAACTTTCTGATCTACCTTGTCACGCTCGCTTGCTTCAGTTTTTTTCTGCAGGCGTTTATTCATTACCTGGAAGAGCGTGGCGCCAGCGCAGACGAGCCCTCGCTCGGCCCGCCGGCCTGGGCCATCATCGTTTTTGGATACTCGGCCTTCGTGGTTTCGTCGTTGTCTCTTATAACCGTTGCTTTCGTCTCTGGAGACATGGCGGTTGCCGCGATCGTCTATTTAGCGTCTGCGCTTCTTCTGAAAATTCGGGGAGGACACGCGGGTTGGGCGACTTTCGCCGTCCTCGGCTTCGCTCTGGGCCTGGGTTATTACGGCAAGACGGCAATGTTTCTGATGGCGTTCCCGTTCCTGGTCGCTGCAGCATTCGCGCAATACAAGGCCGGTAAAAGCCTCAAGTTACCGGCGCTTTCATTCCTCGTCTTTCTCGCGACGGCTTCGCCCTTCATCATTGCACTTTCGCTCGCGAAAGGTCGGCCGACATTCGGCGAGAGCGGGACGATCAACTACTCCGTCAATGTAAACACGGTTCAATTCTTCATCCCGCACGAGCCCGGGGCCGCGCACCCGGTGCGCAAAATTCCCGGCGCGATTGAAGCATACGAATACGCTGGCCCCGTCAGCGGCACATATCCGCTGTGGTACGATCCCGCGTATTGGCATGAGGGGATTCATCCGCGCTTCGACCTGAAGCGGCAGCTGCGCACGATTGCACTGACCGCGGCAGAGTGCGCCTGGATATCTTTCAATCTGTTCCTCGGCCTCCCCATCAGTGTCGCCATCCTTTTTCTCTTTCTGATTTCGCCTGCGCCCTCGCGTTGTTTTGCGACCGCCGTGCGCCACTGGATTCTCTGGCTTCCCGCGCTGGCCGGCATTGCTCTTTACGGCCTGGTAGTGATTGAGCCCCGCTACGTTGGCGGATTTTTCTGCATACTTTGGATCGTCGCGTTTTCTGGCGTCCGCTTGCCGGCGACGAGCGCTTCGCGGCGATTGATCGCGGCTGCCGTTATGTGCGCGGCAATCGCGATTTGCGCGCTGGCGCTTCGCGACATTTCACGAACCGCCCACGGCATCGGCATCGGAGAGAAAAACGTCGCCACGCCGGAAATTCCCAAAGTTGCGGCGACACTTCTTGGAGCAGGCCTTCGCGCCGGCGACAAAATCGCGCTGGTTTCCGACTGGCTGTTCCCTTCCCGCGAAGGCGCTTACATTTCCAGATTGGCTCGGGTGCGAATCATCGGCGAAGCCCGGCCTGACACTTTTTGGCCAGCGGACGACTACACCCGATCACAACTCATGGCGGCTTACGCAAATGCCGGCGCGAAAGCCTTGCTCACCCGCAATCCGCCCCGCGCGGACGCCGGGTGGCAACGCCTCGCCAGCTCCGATTACTATCTTTATCTCATCCCCGCGCAACGAAATCCCGGCTCGCAAAAGGACGCCCGCTAGCAGCCATATGTTAAAGATCGAATCAGGATTGGTGCTGCTGGCTTTGCTGATCGCTGGAATATATCCGGCGCTCGGCCGCACGTGGTTTGAGAAACTTGAACGGCGCTTTTCCGCGCTGGCCCGCAGGCGGGCGCTCTCGGTCCTTCTCGTCGGCGTAACCGCCCTCGCGCTTCGCGCCGCAGTGCTGCCGATCGAGCCTATTCCTGAACCCATCGTCCACGACGAATTCGGCTACCTGCTGGCCGCCGACACCTTCGCCCACGGGCGCCTCACCAATCCCACGCCGCCGCTGTGGGAGCACTTTGAGACGTTCCACGTGATGTTTCATCCCACCTATGCGTCGATCTATCCTCCGGCGCAGGGATTTTTTCTGGCTTTGGGCAAAGTCTTGTTTGGTCACCCGTTCTGGGGAGTCTGGCTGAGCGTTGGCCTGATGTGCGCCGCAATCACATGGATGCTGCAAGGTTGGATTGGCCCCGAATGGGCCTTGCTCGGAGGACTGATAGCGGTGCTTCGTTACGGCGTCTTCGGCTACTGGGCTGACAGTTACTGGGGAGGCGCGGTGGCCGCCATCGGTGGCGCGCTGGTTCTCGGAGCTTTGCCGCGGATCAAGGAATCGCAGCGGGTTGGCGACGCCGTGCTGATGGGCGTCGGCCTCGCCATTCTTGCCAATAGTCGTCCGTATGAAGGATTCATTTTCAGCCTGCCGGTCGCCGTCATTCTTTTCGTTTGGATGTGCGGCAAGAAGCGGCCGCCATTCTCAGTTACGCTTGGCCGTGTGGTCGCGCCCCTGGTGCTCATGCTGGCGCTCACCGCCGCCGGTATGGGCTATTACCTGTGGCGCGTCACCGGCAGCCCGGTACGCATGCCGTACCAAGTCGAAAGGCAAACGAATGCAATAACACCTTTCATGATCTGGCAAAAGGTTCGGCCGGAGCCGGTGTATCACCATGCGGTGATGCGCAGGATGTACACAAAGGATGAGCTCGCCAGTTACAACCTTTTTCGTTCGCCGCTTGGCCTCCTGTTTAAGCTTTATCTTGCGTGGACGTTCTTCCTGGGCCCCACTCTAACGCTCCCTTTGCTCATGCTCAGCTTCAGCCTGGGGCGCGACCTGTCGTGGCGAGACATCGGCCGCCCCACCAGGATTTTGTTATTCCTTTTCCTCGTTTCCGCTCTTGGATGGGCGGTTGAAAGCTTCTACAGTCCACACTATTCGTCACAGGCAACAGGAATGATCCTGCTGTTTATTCTTATTTCAATGCGGCACCTGCGAAGTTGGGGAGCTTCCGGATTGTTTCTCGCGCGCGGTCTGGCTCTCATTTGCGTTGTTTCGTTTGCCCTACGGGCCGCGGCGGTCCCGCTTCACATTCCTCTCCAAGGGTTCTACGTGTTCCCGTGGTACAAGACGGGGTTTCCCAGCTTCGCGCGGGCATCTGTTGAGAATGAACTGTCCCATACTCCCGGTAATCATTTGGTTATCGTTCATTACGGTCCCGACCATGAACCTTTTGCGGAGTGGGTATACAACGGCGCAGACATCCCGCGAGCCAAGATAATATGGGCGCACGACATGGGACCGGCGCAAAACCAGCGACTCGTGGAATGCTATGGAGGACGACAAGCATGGCTAGTAGATCCGGACGAGAAGCCATTGCGGCTGACGCGATTCCTGTCAAGAGAAAGCGCTAAGGAGCCTACATCCTATGTTCCTTGAACTTTGCCTCGCGGTGGTCATCATACCGCTTGCCTTTCTGTTTCCCCGGCTGGGGGCCAGTTTTTTTTCTGCTACCGAGCGATCTTTATCGCACTTTGCCTCACGCCGCTGGGTGGCAATTCTGACGACATTCTTGCTTGCGGTGAGCCTCCGGCTTGCTGTGTTGCCGGTCGAACCAATTCCTGTACCGGTGGTCCATGACGACTTTAGCTACCAACTCATGGCAGATACATTCGCGCACGGACGACTTACCAACCCTACCCCGGCGCTCTGGCAGCATTTCGAGACTTTTCACGAGAACGTTCGGCCGACCTACTGCTCAAAGTTCTTCCCAGCGCAGGGGGCATTTCTCGCGATTGGAAAGATCCTGTTTGGCCACCCATTCTGGGGTGTGGTTTTCAGCTTAGGCTTGATGTCCGCCGCAATGTGTTGGGCCATGCAGGGGTGGATGCCTCCACGCTGGGCCTTCCTTGGGGCATTGCTCTTCACGATGCGACTGGGGGTTTTCGGGTATTGGGCCAATAGCTACTGGGGAGGTTCGGTCGCCGCCGTTGGTGGCGCGCTCGTCATCGGGGCTTTGCCGCGAATCAAACGCAAACAACATGTCGGTCATGCTGTCACGATGGGGATTGGACTGGCCATTTTGGCTAATACCCGCCCGTACGAAGGGCTTGTGTTCAGCCTCGGAGTCTTTGCCGTATTGGCCGTCTTTCTTGTTCGGAGAATGGAATGGGCCCGCGCCGTATCAAGAGTGATTCTGCCAATTGGGGCAGTGATGGTTTGCACCATTGCCTTCATGTGCTACTACTTCTGGCGGACCACGGGAGACCCGTTGCGGCCTCCGTACGCAGCGTATTCTGCGACCTATGATTCCGCGCCGTTTGTTCCCTGGCGTGCAATCGGGCAGGCGCCACATTACGGAAATGCCGTCATGAAGAACTTTTATCTAGGGAACATTCGCGACCAGTACATGATGTATCGGAACTCCCCTTTTGCCTCTCTGGTGGTACGCGCCCTTTTCTTCTGGTCTTTCTTCATCGGGCCCTTGCTCAGCCTGCCTTTGTTAGCGGTCTGCTGGGTGCTTCCGTATGGCGTGAAGTTCCGTACGTTTCCGGTAAAAACTCAAGAGATCCTTGTGATCACGGGATGTGGTGTTCTCGCGATCGCGCCCATCATTTTTTTCAGTCCACACTATGCGGCTCCTGTGGCTTGTTCTTTGTACATAGTGCTGATGTTGTGCATGCGACGCGTCTGGCTTTGGAAAATTCACGACCGGGCCGTAGGCCGTTCTATTGTTCGCGGCACGGTGGCGGCATGCGTGGTTGTCCTCGGCTTCAGGGCGTCAGCAGACTTGCTTCACCTACCGCAATCGTCGCTTGGCAATATTGACTTCCAGTCTGAGCAGATGAAGCAGCGGTCACGACTGCTTGTATTACTACAGCATGAAACTGGCAGGCAATTGATCGTCGTTCGTTACGCACCGGACCACATTCCCCACGAAGAGTGGGTATTCAACGAGGCCGACATCAACAGCGCGAAAATCGTGTGGGCGCGCGAAATGGATCCTGCCGATAATCAGCGCCTCATTGATTATTTCAAGGACCGTCAGGCGTGGCTGTTGGAGCCGGATAAGAACCCGCTTGGGCTGACCAAATACTAGGCCCCCTCTAATAGGGGCCGAGCCGCCTTTGCGCTCTGAATTGGAAAGAACGCCGCCAGACGTTCGTTCCAGGACTTGGGAAGACAAAAGCGACTAGTTTTCCGTCGGCTTCCGAGCCAGAACCATGTACTGGCCTCCCAACGGGAACCAATTCAAGAATCGCTCAGTTC
Organism: Acidobacteriota bacterium; assembly: GCA_043734125.1. Classification (GTDB taxonomy): domain Bacteria; phylum Acidobacteriota; class Terriglobia; order Terriglobales; family Acidobacteriaceae; genus Gp1-AA145. The sequence continues at coordinate 69,438 of JAYTFR010000050.1, forward strand.
TTCGCAGCCCTTGCAGCCAACCCGGGAAGAAGAACCGGTAGTCTGTTCGGAGAATTCGGAAACCGGCACGTCGGAGCAGTCCCCGGCCTTCGGGCGGCGTAAGAGTGATTGCATCACGATCGAAGGGAATTCGCGACATTACATAGCGCGTTCCCGGATTCCACGGATTGTTTTCCCAGAAAGCGAACAGGCCGCCGGGGCGCAAACAGTCTCGAATGTACCGCAAATGCACCGCGCGAACAGCAGGCGGGATGTGGTGAAAAACACCGTTGCAATACACGAGGTCGATATTAGTGGATGGCGTGTAGTCGCCGTTCAGCAAGAACCGGGAGGAAGTACCGGGGTACTGTCGGCGTGCGACTTCCAGCGATTTCTCTGAAGTATCCACGCCAACTGTGCATTCAGGACGCATGAACTCGTGTAAGAAAGGTGTCGCAGACCCCGTCCCGCAACCGTAATCCATGATCTGCGCGGGTTTTGCGTTCAGCCTCTCCAGGCAGCGAGCGAGCCAGATAATTCTTTCGCGCGCGAAGAAATCCTTGGTCTGGCCGGTCGCCGACAAGCCTTCATTCAAGGCGGCATCATAGTTGTTGGCGTACCCATCGAACTTTGAGTCGTTATCCAAAAGGCTTACCTGTTTAGATCGTAATCTCCTATGTAAGTTCCCCGGCTGATGCCTAGCATGCTAATGAAGAAGGATGAGAATATAACCTGCACTCCCAAGAAGAACCAGAGGGAAAAAAAGATCACGAGCCGCAACTGATCAAAGTGGCCCAATCCGCTCCTGATCCACTCCTCCAGGAGCCATACCGAACCTCCAGCTCCGATAACGGCCAGTGCTATCCCGAAAATGAGGCCGTGTTCGAGTTTGACCTGCTTCAGCCATCGCTCGAGAGAACGCTGTTTTGGAGAAAACCGCTCGGCGAAGCTGTAAACTTTCGCGAACAATCCAGTGAATATCACCTGGGCTCCCGTCAATGCGAAAAGCATGCCGTAGAGCATCGTGTGAACATCAAATATGACTCGGCCAACGGGGCGCGGACCGGGAAGAAGCCAAAAAACAAGCCCGAGACCGAGTGTCAACAGGAGAGCACCGGGCAAAAGGAAAAGCCAGTTGGGCGCATACAAAAGCATGAACCGAATGCTTCGCCAACCGTCATGCAGCGTTCGCAGGTGCGGTGGCCGCTCCCGTTTGTCGGGCCAGAGGGTAATCGGGACTTCTGTCATTTTCGCGCCCATCTTCGAGGCCTTAATCACTAGCTCCAGCGCGAACTCCATTCCAGTTGTACGCGGATCAATCTGGCGGTAAAGCTGTTTCGTGAAGCCACGCATTCCGCAGTATGCGTCGCCGATGCCAGACGCAAAAAAGCGATTCAGAATGGTAGTGAGCGCCGGGTTGCCAATAAGCTTGTGAGACCAGGGCATTGCTCCCGGCTTGATGCCGCCGGCAAAGCGGTTGCCCATTACGAACTCATAGCCAGCACGCCACTTCTCCACGAACTTAGGCACGTCGGTGAAGTCGTAGCTGTCGTCGGCGTCCCCCATAATGATAAATTCGCCGCGAGCTTCCTCGATTCCCTTTCGCAAAGCGTTGCCGTACCCGCGAGCGCTGGCGTGCACCACCCGCGCGCCATGCTGCTCCGCAATTTCGATGGAGCCGTCGGTGGAACCGTTGTCGGACACCACAATCTCCCCAATAACGTGCGCGGCCTGAAAAGCTGCCAGCGCTTTGTCGACGCAAAACGCCAGAGATCGTGCCTCGTTTAGGCACGGGATCACGACCGAGACTTCAACGCTCAGGGGAGCGGCGACGTCACTCGCAAGGACAGTGTTATCCCTCGGATTGAGTTCAGTGTTCATCAAGGCCAGTAACTGGATAAATATACCAGCGCGTCAAAGGAATCAACTTCGCGGCCTACTGCCGTATCCTCGGATTGGCCACCGAATACAACAGATCTGTAACAAAATTCACCAGCACGTACGTCAGGCCGATGGCGAGAATGCAGCCCTCGACAAGGTAGTAGTCGCGGTTGCCGATGGCGTCAATGGTAAGTCGGCCGATCCCTGGCCAGGAAAAAATCTTCTCAGTCACGATGGCGCCGGCGAGCAGCGCGCCGAACTGCAGTCCGAGGACGGTCAGCACCGGCAGCATGGCGTTGCGCAGCGCATGCCGATAAACGACCGCACGTTCGGAAAGGCCTTTGGCGCGGGCGGTGCGAATGTAGTCCTGGCTCAACTCTGCGAGCATCGAGGTGCGCACCATACGGGTAAGGATTGCCGCCAGCGCTCCCCCCATGGTGATTGCCGGCAGGACAAGGTGCGCCAAGGTTCCCGAGCCCGAGACCGGCAGCAGCCCGAGTTTGATGGCGAAGAACAAAATCAGAATTGGTCCCAGAGCGAAGTTGGGAAACGAAAGTCCGAATAGGCTGACGACGCTGAGGAGCTTGTCGTCCCAGCGGCCGCGGCGTTGCGCCGAGCGCACTCCCGCAGGGATGGAAATCAGAATCGCGACCAGTAGAGCGGCGATTGTCAGCTGCAAAGTAAACGGATAGCGCTGGGCAATGAGCCCACTCACGCTCTGGTTGTAGCGAAGCGAGGGGCCAAGGTCTCCGTGGAGAACGCCTTTCCAGTACTGAAAATATTGCTGTCCGAGAGGGAGATCGAGTTTGTAGGCGTGGCGGGTGGCGGCGATGTCGGCGGCGGGCGCGCCTTCGCCGAGCATCTGCGTCACGGGATCTCCCGGCACCAGATGGATGAGCAAGAACACTACCGACACCACCAGCCAGAGAACGGGCACGGTGTATAGCACGCGGGTAAGCAGAGGTCGAAGCATGGCCGGGTCGAAGGAGAATTAAAACATAGAGCGCTGCGCCGCGCTATGTGCTTACCAACCTCGAAGCAACCCGTGTAAGATGCCACGTGCACGGGATCGCTTTTCTGTGCGGAGGTGCAAATGTTTCGAGCGAAACTTCTGCTGATCGTCATCGCCGCATTGCTGGGCGCTTCGTTATCGTGGGCGCAGTTCGGGCCGCCGGAGCCGCAAGGTTCGGGGCCGAAGCTGAACCCGCCCAGCGTATTTCCTGATCCCGGGACCTATCCCACAACGGAGTCTATCGCGCTGCTCGACGATGATCCGCAGGCGACCATTCACTACACCTTCGATGACAGCACTCCTACATCGAAGAGTCCGGTGTATGATCCGCTGCAGGTTCTGTTCATCGGCGGAATTTACGAAGGCAGCCACGGCTTGAGATCCGGATACACCATCCGCGCCGTCGCCATGCGGGAAGGCCGCACCAATAGCGAGGTTGCCAACTTCCAGTTCGTGGTGGACCGGCGTGACCGCAGCGCGTACGTTTCCGAGGAAATCCTGCCCGGAGTGCGCATGGTGCGCGACTCCGACAACGACAAGATGTTCCTGGTGAAAGGCGCAAAGAAGTATGCGCTCATTGACAGCGGCCAGGGACGCGGGCCCCTAAAGGAGTACCTCTCGCAATTCACCGCTGGGATGCCGATCGAGGCAATCTTCACCCACAACCACGGCGACCACATCGGGCAGGCGGATGAATTTGTCCGAGACAGCGTGGAACATATTGGCCAGGCGGACAAACCAGGATTGGTGCAGTTGTTGAAGAGTCGAGGGATCTCAGACGAGGTGATTGCCCGAAACGTGATTGCAGCGCACGATGGCGACCGCGTTGACCTTGGCGATCGCTCGCTCACCATCTATGCCGCGCCCGGCCATACTCCCGGATCGCTGGTGGTGTTCGACGAGCAATCCGGGAATCTGTTTACCGGGGATTCGTTCGGCAGCAATTCGCCCACCATCCCAGATGCGCTTTGGTTGCAGTGGAGCACGACGCCGCTCGATGGATATTTGTCGGTAGTGAAGAGTTGCCGCGCAAACTTCTTCGGCAAGGTGACGCACCTGATGACCGGGCACAACGATCGGCCACTGGCCGGAGAACAGTACCTCGACAACCTGCAGAGCGCTCTGCAATTGCTGATGGACAAAGGCGAGGCTGCCTTGGTGCCCTCATACCGCCCGGCAGGGCTGAAGCAGGTCGTGGTCGGTGACCGGCTCCACGACCCCAATTGGGTGGCAATCAATGTAAACGAGAAAACCTTCCTGCCCGCGCCGCTGGATAAGATCGCAGGCCTGGCGCGGGTTGCTGTCAACGGAGGGAAACTGTCTCCGACGTTCTTGCCGAGCGTCCATGAGTACCGCCTGACCATGCTGAGCAAGGCAGCGAGCATTGAGATCACAGCGGACCCAACTTCGACGCGATCAAAAGCGCTCATCAACGGGGAGGACGCGCAACCGGACGTGGCACACCGGGTGGTACTGAAAGGCAAATCCGCAGTGTTGACAATTCGCGTCACTTCGCCGGATGGCACGCAAAGCTCTGACTATAAGCTGACCGCTTCGCGGTGAGGTATTGCTTTCCAGCGCTCACGCGCTGGGCTAATTAAATTGGTGCCGAGAGCACTTCGCACTTGGATCGAGGCAGCAAGGGCAAGGAGCGCTTCACTCCGGATCGGAGGCCGCAGCCCTGTGATCGAGTCGGTCGTCCCCGCAGGACTTGCACCATTGGTGGACCAATACCTAAGGACTCTCATCCCGGGCCAAGCTGGACCGCTCCTTCGGAGCTAAGCTTCCGCCCCCCGCGAGGCTGACCGGTTTTGCGAAGAGACCGTGGCGTCAGCTGAAGCGGACTCGCGTCTTCAGCAGGCTGTTGGATTAAGAAGGCGCAGAATCTGCACCGTAATGTTATCCGGACCGCCACGGTCCTTTGCCAGTTTCACCAGGGCTTTGCAGGCGTCGTTCGGTTGGTTCTTCGAAACGATCTCGGCGATCTCGGCGGCCGTCATTTGTCCCCAAAGCCCGTCGGTGCAGATGAGTACGATATCGGCAGGCTGCAGCGGCACCGGTTCGGCGGGAAAATCCGGCTGAACGTCTTCGCCGACGCCGATCGCGGCGGTCAGCACATGCTTCTGCGGATGAGTCTCTGCTTCTTCTGGGCGGATGGTGCCGCTTTCGACCAGGCGGGCAACCAGAGAATGATCTCGCGTGAGCTGCCTCGCGGCGCCGTTTCGGATGAGGAACAACCGGCTGTCCCCGACGTGAGCGAAATAAAGATTGCCAGATACGATTGCGCAAACCGTGAGTGTCGTGCCCATGCCGTGCAGGCTAGGCTTAGCGCGGGCTTCCTGCTGAACCCGGGCGTTCGCTTCGTGGACGGCGCTAACCAAGCGCTGCTGGGGATCGTCGCCGCCGGATGCGGAGTAAGTGCCGATGACCGCATCCACTGCCATGCGGCTGGCGTACTGACCGCCCTCGGCGCCGCCCATTCCATCCGCAATAATTGCCAGCCGGCCTAGTTGCTGGAAGGCCGCGTCATCGGTGGGCTCCCAATAGGCATAGTTGTCCTCATTGTTCTGGCGGTTGCAACCGATGTCGGTGAGGCCGGCGACCTCAACCCCTGGACGAACTTTCATTTACCGCACGCTCCGAAAGAGAGGAATTATACGCGAGCAGCGCCCTGGACTTGCTACGCCAGGCTGACATTTGTCACTCCGCGCAGATGATGAACCCCACTGGCCTGCAACGGGCGCCGGGCGCAAGCTGTAACTGTAAGTCGGAGGAGCCTTATGGCAGCTGCTCAAAGCTTGGTGGCGGAACGAATGACGGTGGGTCCAGCCGCGGTGGCGAAGTTCGAGTCAGTCAGCAAGAGCTACGGAAGCGTGCCGGCCCTGTTGGATTTTAACTTTGAAGTTCGCGCAGGTGAGTTGCTGGCATTGCTGGGCCCCAACGGAGCGGGCAAAACGACCGCCATTCGCCTGCTGTTGGGCCTGGTGCGACCGAACTATGGACGCCTGAGCGTGTTTGGCGGCGATCCCGCGAGCGTTGACACTCACGTTCGGGTGGGGGCAATGATGCAAGTCGGACGCGTGCCGGAAACGCTGAAAGTGCGGGAGCACGTAGATCTTTTTTCTTCTTATTATCCAAAGCCGCTTCCGATTTCTGAAACCCTGGCGATTGCCGGACTCACAGAATTGAAGGACCGCAAGTTCGGAGCGCTCTCCAGCGGCCAGAAACAGCGCGTTCTGTTTGCGGTGGCAATCTGCGGTGATCCGGACCTGCTTTTCCTCGACGAACCCACCGTCGGGCTGGACGTTGAAGCCCGCCACCTGCTGTGGGATGAGATTCGCAGCCTCGTGGGACGCGGCAAAACGGTGGTGCTGACCACACACTATCTGGAAGAGGCCGACGCGCTTGCCGACCGCATTGTAGTCATCAACCAGGGCAGAATCATTGCGCAAGGCACGCCCACTGAGATGAAGTCGCGCACCGCAGGCAAGCAGATTCGTTGCGTCACCGAGCTTTCGGCAGAAGTCCTTTCCGGGATCGCTGGGGTTGACGATATGCGGCGTGATCGCGAGGCAGTAGTAATCCAAACGTCTCAGCCCGAGATGGTTCTGCGAAAACTGCTGCAGCTTGATCTTGAACTTTCTGGTATTGAAGTGCGCAGCGCCGGCCTCGAAGAGGCATTCCTCTCGCTCACGCGTGAGGATTCAGCGGAAATGAAAGCGCCTCAGGCTTAAGGAGATACTTATGGCAGCCAGCACAGCAACCATCGCTTCCCTTCCGCTACGGCGGCCGAACCTGATCACCATTTGCGCCAAGGAAACCAAATATGAGTTTCTGAAGCTGCTTCGCTTTCCGATGTTCTCGGTTTCCACGCTGGTGTTCCCGCTCATGTTCTACATACTGTTCGGGCTGGTGATGGGAAGGCAGACGATCGGGAACATCACCACCACGCTTTACCTGATTGCATCCTACGGAACCTTTGCCGTGATGGGCGCGTCGTTGTTTGGGACGGCAGCGGTTTTGTCGAGCGAACGGGGACTGGGATGGCTCGAAGTAAAGCGCGCCAGCCCCATGCCCATCTTCGCGTACTTCCTGGCCAAAGTGGTTATCAGTCTGATTTTCAGCACGGTGGACGTGTCCGCGTTGATGTTGCTGGGCGTGGCATTCGGCGGCGTTCATCTTTCGCCTATGGTCGCGGCAAAGCTTATGGGAACGCTGGTGGCTGGATCGATTCCTTTCTGCGCCATGGGCCTGGCGATGGGATACTTTGCCAGTCCGAACTCTGCGCCTGCGGTAATCAACATTTTTTACTTGCCGATGTCGTTCTGCTCCGGCCTTTGGATACCAATTATGTTTTTGCCGCACTTCGTGCAGAAACTTGCATTGGCCCTCCCGGCGTATCACTTGTCGCAGCTGGCGTTAAACGTCGTTGGAGCTGGCCAAGGCGGCCCCATGACGATTCATTGGCAAACGCTGGCTGGATTTACGCTGCTGTGCATCGGCATGGCGTGGTTCGGGCATCAGCGCGACCAAAAGGCGAATGGATAGCTCATGAATTCCCCGTGGACAACGTGGTTGCTTGTGGCCGCAACGCTGACGTGGCTGCTGTTCTTCGGGCGGCTGGACCTGCTTCTGGTGGTAACGCCACTTGCGGTGTTTCTCAGTTATGTAACAGCTCGCGCCCGTACAACGGCGCAGAATAGAATGTAACCGCGCATGTCATTGCTTCCCGATAACCGCGACCACGGGTGGGCACCGTATGTGTGGCTGGTATTTCTGGCGTTCTTTTTCTTCCAGCCGGTGTTTGGACATGCCAGTAGTAAAGAATGGATCATCACCGGAGTCGTCACCGCGGTGTTCATTCCGCTTTACTTCGGGATCTTCTGGGCCAAACCGCCGTTTACTTACCTTCTACTGTGCGCGATGGCGGCGATGGGCATTGGGCTGGCAAATTTCAACCCGGGCTCTTCGGTATTCATTATTTACTGTTCCTCGTTTATTCCATGGATAGCCGGCACGACACGGCGGGCGTTCCTCATGCTCGCATCTCTGCTGCTGGTTCTTGGCGTGGACGCTGCTTTGTTCCATGCGCCTGTAGCTTTTTGGGCCCCCGCGATCGTGGTCGCAATGGGAATTGCAGGTTCCAACATTCATTTTGCGGAAAAGAGTCGCTCCGACGTCAAGCTGCGCATGGCGCACGAAGAGATCGAGCACCTGGCCAAGGTGGCGGAACGCGAGCGCATCGCTCGCGACCTGCACGACGTGCTGGGGCACACGCTTTCGCTGATCATTGTGAAATCCACTCTCGCCAGAAAATTGCTGGATGTGCAGCCGGAAAAAGCCCGGGACGAAATTGCCGACATCGAGAAGGCTTCCCGCGATGCCATGGCGGAAATTCGCAGCACGTTACGGGGATACAGCACCTATAAACTCAGCGAGGAATTTCAGCGCGCGCGTTCAACGCTTAGTAGCGCAGGAATTTCCGCCGAAGCAGAAACTGCCGAGGTCAGCATGAGCCCGGCTCAGGAGAGCGTGGTAGCCCTGATCGTGCGCGAGGCCGTCACGAATGTGGTGCGACATTCACACGCGCGCAGTTGCCGCCTGAAGCTCGCCGCTGAAAACGGTTCGTGCCTTTTGAGCGTCGAGGATGATGGTCGTGGGGGCGTGCTGGCTGAAGGCAACGGGCTGCGCGGAATGCGCGAGCGGATAGAAGCGCTCGGCGGTACCCTGGTTCGAGATACGACGACGGGAACAAAACTCAGATTTGAATTTCCTTTGGCCGTCTTAGGAAACGGGGACCATTGAACCCAGCAGTTAAGACGGGACGCAAGACGATCCGAGTGGCGATTGCGGAAGATCAGGGCATGGTACTGGGCGCCCTGGCCACGCTGCTCGAGATCGAAGGCGACATCAGCGTAGTAGCGCGTTCCCGCAATGGCGCGGAGGCCCTCAGCGCGGTGCTCACTCACAAGCCCGACATCTTTCTCACTGACATTGAAATGCCTGAGATGAGCGGACTGGATGTTGCTGCAGAACTCAAGCGCCGGAAGACAGGGACCCGCATCATAATTCTCACCACGTTTGCGCGCGCGGGATACCTGCGGCGGGCGCTCGATGCCGGGGCTTCCGGCTATTTGCTGAAAGACATGGCGGCCGAGAAACTCGCCGAGGCGGTACGCCGGGTGCACAGCGGTCTGCGCGTGATTGATCCGGAACTAGCTGCCGAGGCCTGGGTGGAACCTGATCCGCTTACCGATCGCGAGCGCCAGGTGCTGCGATTCGCCGGCGAGGGAATGGCCAGCGTCGAGATTGCGGAGAAACTCAGCCTTTCCGAGGGCACCGTGCGGAATTATCTCTCTGAGGCGATCAGCAAATTAGGCGCCGCAAATCGCGTAGAAGCCGCGAGGATCGCCAGAACTAAGGGGTGGTTGTAGCTGCAGCAGCGTAGGGACCGCCCTCGGCTGTCCGGTCGAGCAAACCTCGACAAATTCTTCTCCTCGGCTGACTCACTTTGCGGCTGCAGCCTCGGGAATGCCGAATCCATATTGCTCGAGAATTTTCTTGGCGCCATCGCTCCGCATATACGCCTGAAATTTCATTGCAGTCTGCTGGTTCTTCGAGGACTTCAGCACCACCATCGCCTGCACGATCGGCGGATAAAGGTTGCCGGGTATGTCTACGAACTTCGCGCGCTTGGCCGCGGCCGGGGCGAGCGCCAGCGATTTCGCGACAATGCCGGCATCCGCCGCGCCGGAAAGCACAAACGACGCCGCTTGCGAGACATTTTCTCCATTCACCAGATGAGGCGCCACCCAGTCATAGAGTTTCATTGACTTTATCGCCGCGACGGCGGCTTGCCCGTATGGAGCGTGGCTGGGATCGGCGATCGCAATCTTTCTAACCGCAGGAGTCAGCAGCGCATGCAGACCCTCGCTCAGGTCAATCTTGGAATCGTAGGGCACCATCAGAACGATGCTGCCACGGGCAAACTCATAGTAGCTGTCAGGCGTGGTAAGCCCGGCGGCCTCAAGCTTTTTTGAGTAGTCCGTGTTTGCGGAGAGAAATACGTCGAACGGGGCGCCATTTTGCAGTTGCTGAAAAAAGTTGCCGGAGGACCCGTAGCTGGCGCGAATTGTGATTCCTGAATCAGCCTTGAATTTCGCAGCGATTTCTTCCAGTGCGGGCCGCAGGTCAGCGGCAGCGGCGATGGTCAGATCCTGCGAGAACGATGGCAACACGCAGGCTAACAACAGCAGAGCTATGAGAAAGTTTTTCATAATAGCGAACTGAATCTTACAGCTCAGATTCCAGAAGGGGCGGCCGGCAAGGCATGCTGTTGCTGCAGCATCTGCTCCCGGAGCGCCAGGTGTTTCTCTCGAAAATGCTTGTGCGCGCGTTCGCCCCATCCTCGGACGAAGTAGTAATTCAGGGTTCCTCCGATTAGTGAACTGACCACAGGAATCAAACGTCCCGCCCATTTTTCGACGAACTCTGCGCTGGCTTTGGCTGCGATTTTCTGCACGATGTGCGGAACCAGGCGGTTCACCACATTCTTTTCTACGATCTCGCGGCCCAGGTCAACGCCCGCTGCGCTGGCAGTGGCCATCCATAGCTCTGCCACTTCGTCGTCGGTGTTGAACTCGAAACCGTAGAGCAGGCTGAGCTTTTGAATCGTGCGCAGGGTGACGCCGGCGAGGATACTGAAATCCGGGAGAATGGTAACGATGCCTCCAAGGCCGAAGCCGGCGCCTTCGGCAGCGGCAATTTTCATCGCGCCGTGAATGATGTTCTCGGCGATGTTGTCGAGCACCTGCGGCTCAATAGAATACATCCCCAGGAAGCTGCTGACGGGCAGGCCATGGCCGGCGCGAAGCTGCATCAGGAAGCGGTCGGGATCGACGCGGACCGTCTTGTAAGCGCTCGATAGCCCGTTCGAAAGCGACTTCTCAATTCGGCGGCGCAACCACGATTTTTCGGCCATTAGAAACCTCGTCCGGTTGGAGCGCGACTGACCGGCGCTACTTTCTCTTTTCTAACACACCCTTTTTTCACGGTGCCGCGAGCGTGAAGAATTCGCAAGGGCGCCGCAGCGCGGACTGTTAGATGCACGGCGGGCGCTGGTGTGTGTGCTACGCTTAAACTTCATCTATATCTATATCTATGCCCTCCGGAAAGTTGCACCTCGTGCCGCTCGGCGGCCTCGGCGAATTCGGCATGAACTGCATGGCCGTGCGCTGGGGCGACGACATTATTGTGATCGATGCCGGATTGATGTTTCCGGAAGCTGAACTGCTCGGCGTGGATATCGTCGTTCCCGATATCTCCTACCTGCTGGAAAATCGGCATCGCGTCAAAGGCATCGTGCTCACGCACGGCCACGAAGACCACATCGGCGCGTTGCCGTGGATTCTTTCCGAGCTGAACGTGCCCGTCTGGGGCACCGAGTTTACGCTCGCCTACGTTGAAGACAAGCTCGACGAACACGGATTGCTGGACGACGCCGACTTGCGCGAGATTCGCCCCGGACAGCGTTTCAAGATTGGGCCGTTTACAGTTCATCCAATTCAGGTGACGCATAGCCTGGTCGATTGCGTGGCGCTGGCGGTCCACACGCCGCTCGGCGTCGTAATTCACACCGGCGATTTTAAGGTTGACCCAACCCCTACCGACAACCGGCTATTCGATTTACATGCTTTCGCCGAATACGGCAAAGAAGGCGTGCTGGCGCTCTTGCAGGATTCTACGAACGTCGAGCGCCCCGGGTATACGCCGAGCGAACGGGCGGTGCGCCGAAAGTTCGATGAAGTTTTCGATCGTACCGAACGGCGGCTGTTCATTTCGTGTTTCTCGTCGTCGATCCACCGGCTCAAACTAGCGGTGGAGATGGCGTACGCGCACGGGCGGAAGATTTGCTTCGTCGGGCGCTCGATGAACAACTCGTCTGAGATCGCCGAGGATCTGGGCTACATCGAAATTCCCGACGGGCTGCTGATCCATCCGGGAGACATCAGGAATTTCCCGCCGGAAAAAGTTTGCGTAATGATCAGCGGCACCCAGGGCGAGCCTATGTCGGCGCTCTCGCGCGCCGCGGTGGACAATCACAAGCACGCCAAAATCGAGAAGGGCGACACGGTCGTGCTCTCGTCGCGCATTATTCCCGGCAATGAAAAAGCGATTTACCGGATGATTGACCATCTCTTCCGCCGGGAGGCGCATGTGATTTACGACGATGGCAGTTCGCCTCCGATTCACGTCAGCGGCCACGCCAGCCAGGAAGAACTCAAGCTGATTATCAATCTGGTGAAGCCGAAATATTTCATTCCGGTTCACGGCGAATATCGCCAACTCAAGCTGCACGCGGAAATGGCGGCTTCGATGAAGGGCTCAGTCGGCAACGTGATGCTGATCGAAAGCGGCGACGTTCTGGAAATTGACGAACTCGGCGCCAGAAAAGCCGGCAAAGTAAACGTTGGACGCATCTGCATTGATTCTGGATCGCGGACGGACGTCGTCGAAGACCTAGTGTTGAAAGACCGCCGCCACTTGAGCGAGGACGGATTTGTCCTGCCGATCATCGCCATCAATAAGTTGACGGGAAAAGTTGAGGTATCTCCTGAGATTGTAACCCGCGGCTTCTCGGCGGAAAACGGGTTCATGGAGGAAGCGCGCGCCGTGGTTTCGCAGACGCTCGCCCAGTCGAACGCAGAAGAGCGCACCGACTACGGCGTGATTAAAGAAAAGATCCGTGCAGACTTAAAGCGCTACATTTCCAAGCAGACACAGAAGAGGCCGCTGATCATGCCGGTGATTTTGGAAATATAGTTTTCACATCACAGAGGCACAGGGACACAGAGAGAATCCCGATGTCATGGCTTAATAAAGCCTGTCGCTGAGAGAGCTTGTAGGGCGGCTGCCCTCAGTCCCCGGCAGAGCGCAGCACGGATTTTTTGGCGAGAGTTGCCCGGACGTGGGCGTCCGGGCCTACGTGAGTTGATGAGCTCCATAATATTTACTGCCACGTTGATTCGCTCCAATGATCAGCCTTTCCGACATCCAAGCCGCTCGCGCCCGACTCGAGGGCGTAGCCGTCCGCACGCCCTTGATCCCGCTGGAGCACCTGGGCCATACCCTTTACCTGAAGCCTGAAAACCTTCAGCCTATCGGCGCGTTCAAACTGCGCGGCGCTTACAACAAGATCGCCTCGCTCACCGACGAAGAACGCACTCGCGGCGTCATCACATACTCTTCCGGAAATCATGCACAAGGTGTTGCCTACGCGGCGCGGGCGCTGAACACGAAAGCCGTCATCGTCATGCCGCGCAATGCGCCAGCGGTGAAGCTCAGCGCAACCGCAGAGTTGGGCGCGGAGCTGATTCTTGTGGGCCCGACTGGAGTGGAGCGCCAGGAAAGAGCGGAAGCGCTCGCGGCCAAACACGGCTACGTCATTGTTCCACCTTACGACGACGAAAAGATCATCGCGGGCCAGGGCACTGCGGGCTTGGAGATCGTCGAAGACCTGCCCGACGTTGACCTCGTGCTTGTCCCAGTGGGCGGAGGCGGCTTAATCAGCGGCATCGCAACCGCGGTGAAGTCGCTCAAGCCCAATGCAAAAGTTATTGGCGTGGAACCGGAATTGGCGGGCGATGCCCAAGCCAGTCTTCGCGCGGGGCGCATCATCGAGTTCCCCGCGGAGCAGGTGCTTTCGACCTCAGCCGACGGCCTGCGCTCAATGTATGTGGGCACACTGACATTCAAGCACATTCGCCGCTACGTGGATGACATTGTCACTGTCTCGGAAGACGACATCGCGAGCGCGGTCCGAATCCTGTCGCGGAACCCGCGAACCGTTGCCGAGCCCAGCGGCGCCGTGGCGTCGGCGGCGTGGCTGTTCCATCGCGACTTGCTGCCGAAGTCGAATGCCGCCGTGGCCGTGATCAGTGGCGGAAACATTGATCCCGAGTTGCTGCAGCGCCTTCTTCACGGCTGATTCAGCGCATCTAACCTAGCAGGCGCAGCGGGCGCCACGGTGGCTAGTAACGATGGCTCGCTGTACCATATCCGCTGAGAACCTGAGACCAACACATGAAGCGTTTGCTGCCGCTGTACTTCGTCCTATTGCTTTGTCCGGCGCTGCCGGGACTTGATGCTGCCCATGCAGTCACCCTCCGAATGGCGCCGATCTATCTTTCTCCCGATGCGACCTCCACCAAACTGGTGGAACTTGACCGCGGACGGGAGCTGATTTTGCTCGGAACCAGCGGAGCCTGGGCACATGTGGAGGCGAACGTCACCGAAGAACGCATCGTCACCGGATGGATGGAGAACAAGGGACTGGTTCAGCCCACGACGCCGGATGGGGATAAGATTCTCTTTGGCGAAGCTGTCGATGCGGAAGATGAGGCCAGCCGCTCGCATGGCCGCCGCTACGCCGCCCAGGACGCCCTTCGCCTGTACGCCGAAATCTTTGAGTTGTTCCCCACTTCCCCGCTGGCGGCTGAAGCTTTGTACCGCTCAGCCGACATCCGCTGGCAGATCGAGAAAGTCGATGTAATGTCGCTGCCTTCGTCGCATGAGCAGGATGCTTATCTTCGCAAAGGCATGGATGAAGACTACTTCAAAAAGGTGATAAAGAAATTTCCCGGCACCAAGTGGGCCTATCTCGCGGCGTTTCATTTCATCGACAACAAACTTTGCGGCGACTGGCAGGGACAATCGAAGTGCCCCGCGAAAGAGGCTGAGATTTACGAAAACTACGCGCGGGACTACGCGCAATCTCCGGCGGTGGGCGAGGCGCTGTATCGCGCCGCATACCGGTGGTCGGCGCTGATCGAGATTTACAAGACGGAAGAGAACCTGAAAAAATCGGAGGAAGCCAAAAGCAGGGCCATTGCCACGGCGCAGCGTGCCATTCCCCAAGGCGCGCAAAGCGACTGGGGCATGCGGGCGCAGCGGCTACTGTTCCTGGTGCAGCAGGGGATTCCGACGTATGGGAATGGGGATTGACATGGTATATACCAATGGTATATATTCGTGATATGTCTAGGACGGCAAAGCTATTCACCAATGGGCGCAGCCAAGCCGTGCGGCTACCGCGCGAGTTTCGCTTCGAAGGGGACAAGGTGCGCATACGCAGGGTCGGGCAAGCAGTTCTGCTCGAACCCATGGTCTTCGACAACAAGAAATGGTTTGAGGAACTCGACCGCTACAACTCAGAGCCTTTCATGCCGGAGGGCCGCGATCAACCAATCACCCCCGAGCGCAAGATTTTCGATTGAGCTACTTATTGGATACGAACGCTTGTATTGCCCTGATCAATGGGACCCCTGCCAAGGTCCGCGCCGAGTTTGATTTGGCTACTGAACGAGGGCAGCCAGTATTTCTGTCATCGATATCGCTTTTCGAACTCTGGTACGGAGTATTCAAGAGCGGCAGGCCGGAATTCAATGCGGATAGACTGAATAGTTTTCTGAAGCGTTCGATTGATTTGCTGGCCTTCGAAGAAGAAGATGCAAGAACAGCGGGAGATTTGCGGGCGGGCCTGGAAAGAGTCGGACGACCAATCGGAGTGTACGATCTGCTGCTGGCTGGTCAAGCCCTCAACCGACAACTCACGCTCGTGACCGCCAACGTCGCTGAGTTTTCTGGAGTCAAGAATCTGTCCTGGCAGGACTGGAGTAGTTAGGAATCCATGCGTGAAGCCGTAATCGTTTCATCCGTTCGTACGCCGGTGGGGCGGGCGTTCAAAGGAACATTGGCAGCGACGCGTCCTGACGAACTCGCAGCCGTCGCCATCAAGGGCGCGCTGCAGCGAGTGCCGCAACTTGATCCCAAAGAGATTGAAGACGTGATCCTCGGCTGCGCCATGCCCGAAGGCGAGCAAGGGATGAACGTTGCGCGAATCGCTTCCCTGCGCGCAGGGTTGCCGGTGGAAGTCGCGGCCATGACTATCAACCGATTCTGTGCTTCGGGCTTGCAGGCGATTGCGATTGCGGCGGAACGAATCATCGCCGGCGGATGCGAGGTAGTAGTGGCTGGCGGCACCGAATCGATGAGCATGATTCCCATGGGCGGCAACAAGATTTCGCCGAATCCCTGGCTGGTGGATCACTATCCTGACGCTTATCTGTCGATGGGATTGACCGCGGAACGCCTCGCGAAAAGATTAGGCATCACGCGTGAAGCCGCGGATGAATTCTCGCTGCGCAGCCATCAGAAAGCTGTCGCCGCGATTGCGGCTGGCAAGTTTAAGGATGAGGCTGTGCCGGTGACGGTAAGCTTCACGAGCACGGGCCACGTAGGGGCCGGGGCCCTCACCCGCCTGGCGTCGCATGGCACGGCGCCACGCATGCAACGCGAAGAGATTGTCTTCTCTGTCGATGAAGGACCGCGCGCCGACACCTCGTTCGAAGCCCTCGCTGCGCTCAAGCCTGCGTTTCACGTCAAAGGCACAGTGACTGCGGGGAACTCCTCGCAAATGTCGGATGGTGCTGCAGCCGCGGTCGTGATGTCGGCGGAACGCGCGCAGGCGCTGGGCATTGCGCCGCTGGCGCGATTCGTCGCCTTTGCCACTGCTGGATACAAGCCGGAAGAGATGGGGCTCGGCCCGGTGTTTGCGATCCCGAAGGCTTTGAGGCTCGCCGGGCTTAAACTGGCAGAAATCGACGTCATCGAGTTGAACGAAGCCTTCGCCGCGCAGTCGCTCGCGGTGATACAAGAAGCGGGTCTCGACCCCGCGCGCGTGAATCTTAACGGCGGAGCAATCGCGCTGGGACATCCCTTGGGATGCACGGGAGCAAAGTTGACTGCGAGCATTATCCGCGAACTGAAGCGGCGAAATGGGCGCTATGGGCTTGTAACCATGTGCGTGGGCGGCGGCATGGGGGCGGCAGGGATTTTTGAAAATCTAAGTTCGCGAATGTAGCCCCGGCTACATTCCGGGCGGCATGGGTTCCTCCCGGCCGCAGTAGTACAATTACCCGTTTTGCGCTTATGTCCAGGCCTCTTGAGTTCGAATTGCGGTTGGCGGAGCGGATGTCGCGGTTGGGCACCGAGACCGCATTCGAAGTCCTGAACCGGGCTCGCGCGCTCGAAGCTCAGGGTAAGAGCGTCATTCATCTGGAAATCGGCGAGCCGGATTTCGCCACGCCTCCCAACATTGTGCAGGCTGGGGTTGACGCCCTGCATGCCGGGTGGACGCATTACGGCCCGTCGGCCGGATATCCGGAACTGCGCGACGCGATTGCACAAGAAGTCAGCCGCACGCGCGGAGTACCGGTCACGCCCGATGAAGTAGTCGTTGTTCCCGGCGGCAAACCTATCATTTTCTTTTCGATCCTTGCGCTGATCAATGAGGGCGACGAGGTCATTTATCCCAATCCCGGCTTCCCGATTTATGAATCGATGATCCGTTATGTGGGCGGGCGACCTGTGCCGATCCGCCTGCGTGAGGAGAAAGACTTTGCTTTCGATATCGACGAATTCGCCGGGCTCATCAGCGACCGCACCCGGCTGATCGTTCTTAACTCACCTCAAAACCCTACAGGCGGAGTGCTGGGTAAGCGCGACATCGAGCAGATTGCCGCCGCCATTGGCGACCGGAATATCTTTGTGCTTTCCGACGAAATCTATAGCCGCCTGATTTTTGACGGACAGCATCATTCGATTATGACCGAGCCGGGCTTCAAGGACCGCACCATCCTGCTCGACGGATTTTCCAAGACCTACGCAATGACCGGCTGGCGCATGGGATACGGCGTGATGCGCGCCGACCTGGCAACTCACGTTGCGCGGCTGATGACGAATTCGAATTCCTGCACCGCCAGCTTTACCCAGAAGGCCGGCATCGAGGCGCTGCGCGGCGACCAGAGTTCCGTGGACCACATGCGCGATGAATTCCGCCAGCGTCGCGAAACGTTCGTCGCGGGGTTGAATAGGATTCGCGGATTCTCCTGCCGCATGCCGAAAGGTGCGTTTTATGCCTTCCCGAACATCACGGCAACGGGGTGGAAGGCGAAGCCCATGGCCGATGCCCTACTCGAGGATGCTGGGGTGGCATGCCTTGCGGGAACTTCGTTTGGAGAATTCGGCGAAGGCTATCTTCGCTTTAGCGTAGCCAACTCGATGGAGAATCTGGCGGGGGCGTTGGAGCGGATCGAGCAATGGGCTGAGAAGGACATTCACCACTAGGGTGACGAAATTGCGCAAAGGAAATCCAATGGCGGCGAAAAAGAAATCCCGCTCTCCCAAGGCTACGCGGCCACACATGCCGGGGTACCTTTCCAAAACCAAAAACGCTTTACTGCCGTGGAAATGGGCCGAGGACCGGCTGAAGCGAAGCCGCCAGTACTGGATCGCGACCACGCGACCGGATGGACGTCCGCACGTTATGGTCATCTGGGCGCTGTGGCTGGACGGATTCCTCTATTTCAGCACCGGGAGTGCTTCTCAAAAGGCAAGGAACCTGGCTGGGAATTCGCATTGCACCATTTGCACGGAAGACGCGGCCGAGGGGGTGATCCTGGAAGGTGTTTCCGAAACCGAAGGCGAAATTGAGCAGATTCGCAAGGTCCTGGTTCTGTATGGAAAGAAGTACAAGTTTGACATGTCGGGAATGGCAGACGATCTTCTGAATTTAAAGGAACCTGTATTTCGGCTGCGGCCAATAACGGCGTTCGGGCTTTGGGAAAAGAAGTTTTCGACCACGGCTACGCGGTGGCTCTTTGAGAACGAGAGCGCCAACCGCCGGCAAAGGAAAAAGCATTGAGCTGCCAAATATGCGAAGAGGAGCCTGAGATTCTTTCTTTGCGATCTTTGCACTCTTTGTGCTTCTTTGCAGGTCAATGTTTGAAAACGACCACGAAGGACACGAAGTTGCACGAAGGAAGAGCATGAGCAAAACCTTTCGCGTATTTGCCACCTGCGATATTGGCCCGGCGCTCGATTTACTGCGCCAGCGCGGATATCAACTGGAGGTGTATCCAGAGCCGAAGGCGCCCCCGAAAGCTCTGATCCTCGAAAAACTGCAATTCGGAATTGATGGACTGATCACGACTTTGCGCGACCAAGTCGATGCCGAAGTGTTCGAGGCCGGCAAGGGTATGCTCAAAGTTGTCGCGCAGTATGCCGTCGGGTTCGACAATATCAATCGCGCCGACGCCAACCGCTACAAGGTCCCGTTCACCAACACTGCCGACGTTCTCACTGAGGCTACCGCTGAGTTTGCATTTTTCATCCTGGGAAGTCTGGCGCGGCGACTGCGGCCCGCCGAACATCTGACCCGCGAAAACAAGTGGGGATTCTGGCATCCCTACCTGCCCTTCCTCGGCGACGAGGTCACCGGCAAGACAATCGCCATCATTGGCACTGGACGCATTGGGCTGGCGATGATCAAGAAATGCACCGGGTTCGACATGAACATCCTGTGCTACGACCCGGCATATCAGAACCACGACTTCATCGGCGCGATTCAGGAAACGATGGACCTGCGCCACGCGCGCGGCATTCAGAAAGACAAGACCTGGATCAAGTACGTGTCGTTTGAAGATGCGCTGCGCGAGGCCGATTTCGTCAGCGTGCATGTGCCGCTAATTCGGGAAGGCGAAAGCTCCACGCCCACGTTTCATCTTTTCAACGAACGTACGCTACGCATGATGAAGCCGACCGCGTTTCTGGTGAATACTTCCCGCGGACCCGTGATTGACGAGGCCGCGCTTGCACGCGCCTTGAAAGAAAACTGGATAGCGGGCGCCGCGCTCGACGTGTATGAGAAAGAACCGCTGGCCGCGGATTCTCCACTGCGCGATCCGGCGATTGAAGACCGCTGCCGCCTGCTGCCGCACTTTGCCAGCGCTGGAAAGATCACGCGGCTGTCGCCTGATCCCGATAAGGGCATGGCCGGGCGCTGCGTGCAAGGACTGATCGACGTGCTGGAAGGTAACTACGGCGGAGATGTGAAGCAGATGCCGTATGTGGTGAATAAAGAGGCGTTTTGAAATCAGTTGGCAGCGATCAGTTGTCAGTTTGTGCGCGAGCGCATCAGGTTTCCGAAAAGCGGCAACTGGCAACGAACCACCAGGCGCTGCTCTTGCTGGAGCATAAGCCGTTGCCACTCGCCTGCGGAAGAACCGGCAACTGACCGCTGGCAACTGCCTTTACTCCGGCACGCTCTGCTCTTCGCTGTGGGAGCGGATAACGCGCTCCAGCGAATAGGGCGCGCGGCGCGTAGGCTCGTGGTAGTGGCGGACTTGAAGCTCGCCTAACAGTCCAATTGCCAGAAGATTCAGCCCCGCGAGCAACAACACCGCGGCGAAAATCATCAGCGGGCCGTGCGCGGCCATCACGCCGATGTGGCGTACGAATTTTTCGAGGAACAGCCACGCGGTAATTCCGATCCCGCCGAATACGCCCATCATTCCCACGGTCCCGAAAAAATGCAGTGGACGTCCGAGGTACTTGAGCAGGAAGCGGATGGTCATCAAGTCAAAGAAGACGCGGAACGTCCGCGAGATGCCATAGTGCGAAACGCCATGCTCGCGGTTCACGTTCTTGATGGGAACTTCGCAGATCGACGCACCATGCCATGACGCCAGCGCAGGGATGAAGCGATGCAGCTCGCCGTAGAGCGGCACTTGCTCCAGAATATCGCGGCGATAGGCTTTGAAGGTGGTGCCGAAGTCGTGAATATCGACGCCGCTCAGCTTGGCCATCAGCCAGTTGGCGATGCGCGACGGGACACGGCGTATCCAGAAATTATCGATGCGCACCTTGCGCCAGCCGCTGACTATGTCGTAGCCCTCGGAAATTTTTTCGATGAAGATCGGGATGTCTGCGGGATCGTGCTGCAGGTCGCCGTCCATGGCAATGATGTATTCGCCGCGTGCGTGATCAAAACCGGCGGCCAGGGCCGACGTTTGTCCAAAGTTGCGCCGCAGGCGGACAACCGTCACTCGACTGTCCACGCCGGCAATCTGGCGAAGAAGCTGGAAAGTTTCATCGGAGGAGCCGTCATCGACGAGCACGATTTCGAAACTCTCGCCGTTGGTTTCCATAACGGCTTTGAGACGGTCGTACAGATCGGTGACATTTTCCTGCTCGTTGTGCAGGGGGATCACAATCGAGTACTTGGGCATGAAAAAGTATTATACGTTGGGCGGTGGGGCGATTGCAGGCGCAAACAAAAGGCCGCGAAAAGAATTCGAACCACGAAGGACACTAAAGTACACGAAGGAGCCTCGGCGAATTTGGCTCTCTTCGTGTAACTTCGTGCCCTTGGTGATGATGCTTGCGACTTATTCCGGGCCCTGGGGATAGGCAGGCAGGTCCGGAGGCCGCACTGGCAGCTTCTTCGGATTGTCCTGAATGGCCTTCAACACCACGTCAATCGCCTTCTGCAATTGCGGGTCCTTGCCGGCGACCACATCTTCCGGGCGGTTCTCAATCACGATGTCGGGCTGCACGCCGTGGTTCTCAATAATCCACTTGCTGTCGAGACCGTACATCGCGAATTCGGGGCGGGTTATATAGCCGCCATCCATCAGTGGGATATCCCCCCGGATGCCGCGCACGCCGCCCCAAGTGCGTTCGCCAATGAGCGGGCCCAGTTTGTAGTGCTTGAATCCGTAGCTGAAAATGTCGCCATCGGAAGCGGCATAGTGGTTGGTGATGCAGACCATCGATCCGTAGAAAACGTTCGGCGGGTCGGTGTTGCTCTCCCAATTCCGCGCCGCGCCCATCGCGGAGAGGATTCGTCGCAGGCGCTCGAAAATCAACTGGTCCACGAAGCCGCCCCCGTTATAGCGGACGTCGAAGATAATCCCCTGCTTGCGAATCTGCGGGAAATACTGCTTTACGAATTCGTTCAGACCGGCATCTCCCATGTCGGGAAGATAGACGTAGCCAACTTTCCCGCCGGTGGCTTCGCTCACCTTCCTTCGATTGGAATTGACCATGTTGAGTTCACGTATGCCGTACTCGTCGTTGATTGGCTTCACCTGCAGGTTGCGCGACCCGTCGTCAGAAGGCTTGGAGTTCAGCGTGAGCATGACCACATCACCCGCGGTGTTGACGAACAACTCGTACGGGTTCTGCGGCGCGCGCAACGGTCGGCCATTCACCGCCAACAGATAGTCGCCTTCCTTCACGTTGATGCCAGGTTCGGTTAGCGGGGAACGCAACTCGGGGTTCCAATTCTCGCCGGGATAAATCTTCTTGATGCGATACATGCCGCTTGCGTGATCCAGTTCGAAATCCACGCCCAGCAAGCCGACGTTCACCGGGTGCAGGTCGGGGTAGTCGCCGCCGCCGACGTAAGTATGCGAGTTCGAGAGCTCGCCAATCATGTCGCCAAGAATGTACGTGAGCGAGAAGCGGTCGGCGACGTACGGCAAGAGCTGTGCGTATTTGTCGTGCATCTTCTGCCAATCGACGCCGTTCATGGCGGGTTCAAAGAAGTAGTCGCGCTCCTGCCGCCAGACTTCCTCGAAGACATTCTTCCATTCTTGCGGCGGATCGATTTCGGCTCTCATGCCGCCCAGATTGATGGCGCCTTCCCCAACCTTCTTCGGCTCTCCGGGTTTCACGTCAATGATTCCGAACGGCGGTGCCGATCGCGGCGCGCCGCGCTCACCCTGATACAGCAGCTTTGAGCCGTCGGACGAAAGCGCATAATTCTGCACATTTTCGATCAGCGTCTTTTCCTTTCGTTCCTTCATATCGAAAGCGCGAATGGCAGAGCTCTCGCCGGTGAGCGGACCGGAGAGCCCCTGAATGGGAGTCGTCAGGTAATAGACGAATCCTTTGCCGGCTTCGAGCGTGCGCATTACGGCCGGATCCGTGGGCAGGGCGATTACGCGGTCCTGAATGCCATCGAGATCAATCTTCACCTCGACGGGCTTGTCTTTTTCTTTGTCCTTGTCCTTGTCTTTGTCCTTGTCTTTTTCTTTGTCTTTCTTGTCAGAGTCTTTGTTGGCGTCGCCCTTGCTCTGCTTACCGGCCTTCGCTTTGGCATCGGCCGAGGCGTCGGGCGCGGAGGACTCGGTCTTTTTTACTTCCGTCTCATCGCTTTGCGCGCTGAACGGCGACGGCTCATCTTTTCTTAGCGTCGCCACGTAAACACGCGTAGTTTTTGGGTTGGCAAATTCAAAATCAATGTTGCCGAGAACTTCGTTGAAGTCTCGATCCGAGAAGTAGTACACATACTTCCCTTCCGGATCGAACACTGGGTTGTAGCTGTTGTTCATGCTAGAGGTCGCGGCTGTAGATTTGGCCTCAGCCAGCGAGTACAAATACACGACTGCATATCCGGTTTCACTGCCTTTGTCGTAGGCCAGCCATTTGCTGTCGGGTGACCAGTTGTAATTTGTAATCTCCCCGTACTTGCCCTGGTCAACCTTGACCGGCTTCTTGTCGGTGATGTCGGTGTACCAGAGATTCAACTTCTGATCGGCCCATGCGATTTTCTTGCTGTCGGGCGACCACGCGGGCGGAAACATGAAACCCTTGTGACCGCTGGTAACTGGCTGCTCCTTGCCGAGGCCGTCTTGCGAAGCGATGTAGACTTCAGCGTCCCCGGTTCGATCTGAAACGTAAGCGATCCAGCGTCCGTCCGGAGACCACGAGGCTTTCTGTTCGCGGATTCCCGGGGTACGCGTCAAGTTGCGAATGCTTCCCTCTTTCGCTGGAGCGGTAAACACCTCGCCACGTGCGGAAAAAACCGCGCGTTTGCCATCTGGGGCGATGTCGAAGTCAGTAATGAATCGGCTAACGTTGTCCCAGCGCTTCAGCGTCTGGGGACGGTCAGCTGGTAGCGAGATGCTCAGCTTTTTCGGTTGCTTCGACTCAAAGTCAAACGTGTAAAGATATCCCGCGTTCTCGAAAACAATCGCGTCCGGTCCCAGGCTCGGCCACATCACGTCCCAGCCATCGAAATGCGTAAGCTGCTCGACCTGCTTCGAGCCGAGGTCGTAGCTATACAAATTCAGGTGGTGCTCGGGACCGCCACGGTCGGAACTGAAGTAGATCGTGTTCCCGCGCCACATGGGGAAGGTATCGGTGTAGTCGGTGTGCGGAAGATCGAAGCTGGAGTTGTTTTTCAAATCGAAAATCGTGATCGCCTGCGCCAGGCCGCCGGTGTAACGTTTCCACTGGCGGAAGTTACGGAAGATCATGTTGTAGGCAATCTTGGTTCCGTCGGCGGAGTAAGAAACGAGTCCGCCCTGGTCCATCGGCAAGGCCTCTGGAAGTCCACCGTCAATGCTGACGGTGAATGGGTTCTTGGTCCACCCGTTCCACGCGGCGCGGCGGGTGAGGAAGACGATGCGCTTGCTGTCGGGCGTCCAGGTTACGACTTCGTTGTGAATGCCCATGCGGTCATTCATCTGCTGAGGGCTGCCCTGGTAGAACGTCAACTGCTTTGGCTGACCGCCCTCGGCGGGCATCACATAGACGTTGAAATTGCCGTCGTACTGTCCGGTGAAGGCAATCCACTTGCCGTCGGGTGAGAACTTGGGAAACAATTCGCGGCCGGATCCTTCTGTAATTCGCCGCGCCACTCCACCCGAGGTGGAAGCCAGCCAAATGTCGCCGCCGTAAACGAAGGCGACCTTGTCCTTGTAGATGTCGGGAAAGCGCATCAGGCGGCCTTCCTGCGATTCTTGGGCGGAGACAACGCAGACAGTCAACATGAGGACGGCAAGCCACTTGGTGGCAGAAATCATGAACACTCCTTGGTCAAAACTGAACTGCACCGGGTCCCGGCGCAGATGAGCGAAGAAACGTGCGATTTTACCAGCTTTGCGCGCCGTTTTGGCGGGACTGCGCTGCCTAGGGTTTCAGACACACGCATCCTTCTGCTTGGACGCGGAAGTCTGCCTTTGGTTAGCGAAGCTTCGCTTGGTAGCTCCGGGTGGCGACATCCCTGGCCGCTTGGAAGATATAATTCCCTGCTACTGGCTACCAGAGATTTTTCCAGGAGGCGCTGTTGTCTCGCAAATCTTCCCGTACCGATTCCTCAAATTCCCACGACGGACTTTCCCGGCGCAGTCTGCTGAAGTCGGTAGCTTGTGCTGCAGGCACCGCCATCCCGGCGCTTTCCGCCGGACGCGCGCTCGCTGCCGCAACCCCCGCAGCGCCTGCGGTAAAGCCTTTCGCCTTCGAAGAAGCTACCATCACCGGGCTTCAAGCAAAAATGCAGTCAGGAGAAATCTCTGCGCAGACGATTACGCAGGCGTACCTCTCCCGGATCGAGGACGTCGACAAAGCGGGGCCTCGCGTCAACAGTGTGATCGAGGTGAATCCCGAAGCGCTGGAAATTGCGGAAACCCTGGACCGCGAGCGCAAACAGAAAGGCTCGCGCGGCCCCATGCACGGCATTCCGGTCCTGATCAAAGACAACATCGACACCGGCGACCGCATGCAGACCACCGCAGGCTCGCTGGCGCTGATGGGATCAAGGCCGTCGCAAGACTCCACCGTTGCACAAAAACTACGCGTGGCCGGGGCCGTGATTCTTGGAAAGACTAACCTGAGCGAGTGGGCAAACATTCGCTCCAGCCATTCCACCAGCGGATGGAGCGGACGAGGCGGGCTGACGAAAAATCCATATGCGCTGGACCGCAATCCCTGCGGATCTAGTTCGGGATCAGGAGCCGCTACTTCAGCGAATTTTTGCACAGTGGCGGTCGGCTCCGAGACTGATGGTTCGATCGTTTGCCCGTCTTCGGCAAACGGGCTTGTCGGGATCAAGCCAACACTTGGACTGATCAGCCGTGCCGGCATTATTCCCATCGCTCACAGCCAGGACACTGCCGGCCCCATGGCACGCACGGTGCGAGATGCGGCGATTCTGCTTGGCGCTCTGGCCGGCACTGATCCTCGCGACACCGCCACCGCCAACGGCGAGTTTAAAAAGCAGAAAGACTACACGCAGTTTCTCGATCCCAGTGGTCTTCGCGGTGCGCGCATCGGCGTCGCGAGGAAATATTTCGGTTTCAGCGACGCCGTGGACAAGCTGATGAACGAGCTTATCGCCGAAATGAAATCGGCCGGTGCGGAGATCGTCGATCCCGCCGACCTGGAGTCGCACGGAAAATTCGATGAGACGGAATTGCTCGTCCTGCTGTACGAGTTGAAGGCCGATCTGAACGCGTATCTTGCCAACCGCCCAAACGCGCAGGTGAAAACTTTGGCCGACGTGATTGCCTTTAACGAAAAGAATAACGAAAAAGAAATGTCGTACTTCGGCCAGGACCTGTTCTTGAAGGCCCAGGAGAAAGGTTCGCTGAGCGACAAAGAATACATTCTTGCGCTGGCGGCGAACCGCAGCCTTTCGCGCGAGCATGGAATTGACGGCGTGATGGACAAATATAAACTCGACGCCCTGGTCGCACCGACAGGGGGCCCGGCATGGATGACTGATCTGGCAAATGGCGATCACGCCGTGGGCGGCAGTTCCAATGCAGCCGCCGTCGCCGGCTACCCGAACATCAACGTGCCTGCGGGATTCGTATTCGGATTGCCGGTGGGAGTCTCGTTCTTCGGACGCGCCTGGAGCGAGCCAACACTTCTGAAAATTGCTTACAGCTTCGAGCAACTGACCAAAGGGAGAAAACCGCCGCAGTTCAAGTCACGGATCGAGTTGTAAACCGACCCGAGAGCCTGAACAACAACTGGCCGTGTGGGTACGGGCGTCCACGCCCGTCCGGCCTTGGCAAGGAAGGCGACGTTTACCATTGTCGCTTTCTGCCCGATTCCAGGCCCGGCGGTTACGCCTTCCATCCCTCTACGCAAACGAGTTATTCCGCCTGGCTTACCACTTCCGAGCACACAGTCACGTGACCCCGATCACAGCATGCGGGCCGCCGCGCGCCGAAGATAGAAAAGGAAAGTCAGACGCTGTATTAGGAGGAACTATGAAGCTCCTGGTTGTAGCCTTCTTACTGGCGATGTTCGCCGTGGCACAGGAAGCCCCGAAGTCAAGCTCCCCGAATAAAAACTCACTCAAATACAATGCTGCCGCAGAAGCGGTTTACAAGGGCACCGTGGACGACCTGCGGGACCGGCAATGCCCGGTCAGTGGGGGCATGGGCGCTCACATCATAATGAAGCTGGAAAATGGGACAACGCTGGAAGTCCATCTGGCCACGACCGAGTTCACGAAGATGGTTGAGATGAATCTCCACAAGGGCAATGCCATCGAAGTGACAGGCTGGAAGACGGAGTTTGAGGGCGTGCAAACGATTTTTGCGCGGCAGGTAAAGTACGGCAACGACACTTACACCTTCCGCAGCAAAGACGGCGCGCCGGCTTGGGTGTTCTAGCTTCTGAGCGCCTTCGCCGCGGCAATCACGCTGAGCAGCGTGATGACAGAAATCGCGGCAAGTGAACTCAGGCACAACAGGCACCAGGCGTGTAGCAAGAATGCCTCAACCCATGTGAGGTACATCGCGAAGCCCCATCCCGCCATCGCTGCGCCAGCCAGGATGAACGGGGTCTCGGCTTTCTCGCGATACGCGGTCGCCAGCGAAAAGACCAGCACGTAGCCTAGGATTCCCAGCAGCGCCACCGGCATGCCGTGCACGGTTGAATACTGGCTCCGATTGACCAGATCGCAATCGAACGACTGCCCAATATCGCAAAACGAAGTTTTCGATTTGCTGAAGTGGTGATACAGAGAAAATGACGAAACCGCCATACCGGCTATGGCCAGCGACGCGATCGCCAAATACAGCCTGCCTGCTTTCTCCGGCGCAGCACTCACGGAAGTTTGCAGCCAGTCTTTTGCGCCAGAGCTGTTAGTGGCTGGACGCCTTCGTCGCGGTGGGCGTCTGGGAACTGCCAGGTGGGAAAGTGCTGAATGCCGTCATTTTTGCACTGGTCGCTGATGCTGTGTGGCTGGCTTTCAATGCCGCATTCGCGGTAATTCACGTATTGGAACGCGAAACCGAACAGTTCCTTCTGCTCGGAGCAATGGGGGCACCACCACGCCCCATACATACGCACGCCCTTCGAACTGAGGCATTTCGCAAAATCGTCCAGCGTGCTGGCCCGGCGGTGCGAAAAGTAATCATAGACAGCCCACGCGACCAGTAGCAGACCCACCGCAAGCAGTATCCAAACCCAGCGGGGCCCGGACTTCCCAGTTCCCGCCGATTCCTGATTCCGCTGTTCGCCCAGTTTCGACATAGCGATTGAGTTCTTATACCACGACGTTCAACGCGTTGGGGAGCACGTCCAAGGTCTGACAATGCAAAGTAACGACTTCGCCGTCGATCATCACATCGACGGGAGCGTCGAGATGGAAATCAACGCGCCGCACTTTTTTGACTTCGGCCAGCGGATGCTGGATGTGCGTGCCGTCGTATAACTTGGGCAGGTTCCTGATCAAGCCGACGCGGCCGATCGGGCCCCACCGGACGAATTCAATCAAACCGTCGTCGGATGCGGCGGTTGGCGCGATCATCATTGTACCGCCGGTAAATTTAGTGTTGTTAAATGTGAGAAACAGGCAAGGGCGCCGATCCACTTGCTGCTCTCCGTCTACGGCCAGCGGAAACGGGCGGCGGCGGAAACGTGCCAGGCACAGAAAGATGGCGGCTTGGTATCCGATCTCGCCCATGTTGCTGAAGCGCCGCGCGCGAAGCGTGGCAACGTCTGCGGAAAACCCGATGCTCAAAATATTGATGTAGTGGATGACGCCGGCTTGGTGCGTGAGGCGCAGAACGTCGCAAGGGCGGGAACGTCCGGCGACTAGCGATTCCATCGCATGGTCCACGCCGCGTTTGCTGAAATCCCGCAGAAACGAATTGCCGGTTCCGAGCGGAAGAAATGCGAGCGTGGGCCTTTCGGCGGCATCGCTCAAAGGGTAAAGCCCGTTGACGATTTCGTAGGAGGTTCCGTCTCCGCCGACGGAAATGAATTTCCGATAACCTTCGCGCCAGGCGTCTCGTGCCAGTTCGGCAGCATGACCTGAGGCGGCAGTCTCGCGCACATCGATCTCGAGACCGCTCGTTCGCAGCTTGTCGAGCGCGGGCCCGAGCAACTTGGCAGCCTTGCCACCGCCCGCAGCAGGGTTGACGATGGCGAGATAGCGCGATGCAATCACAGTTCCTTGACCGCGCCCCGTTCCAACGCAGTTCGTATCTCGTCGGCGAGATCGTTGCGCTTGATCTTCATCGAAGCTGTGCGCGGGAAATCTTTGTCCCAGATTAGGTATCCGCCAACCCGCTTGTAGTCGGGCACGCGGCGGTTGCGGTCAGCAATCTCCTCGAGGAGTGAACTGCTGACGCTCTGATTCAAGTCTGGATGCAGCACTAGCACGAGCATTTCCTTGCCCAGTTCTTTCTGCGGCCAAATAAAGTTCGCGGCAAAAATGCAGTGCTCCTTGAGATCGATTCCTTCGAAGGCTGACTCAATATCCTCGGGATAAATATTCTTGCCGCCTTCGGTTACGATCATGTTCTTCTTGCGGCCAAACAGCTGCAGGTGCCCGGAACTGTCGACCCGTCCCAGATCGCCGGTCAATAGCCAGCCATCAACAATCGTCTCCGCGGTAAGTTCTGGGTCTTCCAGATAGTGCGACATCACCGTCGCGGTCTTGGCTGCGACTTCCCCCGTACCCTCGGCATCGGGATTAAGAATTCGTAGTTCCACGCCAGGCAGCGGCTTGCCCACCGTGTCGGCACGGAAAGGTTTCAAGTCGTTTACGGTAAGTACGGTGCAGGCTTCGGTGAGTCCGTAACCGTTCGCGACCGGAATTCCAAGATCGTAAAAGAACTGCAAGGTAGCCGGTTCAACGAAAGCGCCGCCGGTGATCAGGGCCGATAGGTGTCCGCCGAACGCTTTATGCACCTGGGGCAGCAGCTTGCGGCTGAGGGGAACGTTGGGACGATTGCGCGTCAGCATCTTATTAATCGAAATCATGCGGTCGAGTATGAACCGCTTCAGCGGGGACAGCGAATCGAAGTTCCCGCGAATGCCACGCTCCAGGTTTTTGAGCACCATCGGAACCAGGCTGACGTAGGTGATGCGGTAGCGGACGAAGGCGTCGCGAACAAACTCTGGCCGCAACGTGCGCAAATGCACCACGCATGCGCCGCAGACAAATGGGCCAATGAAGCCGACCATGAAATCAATGGCATGGTTTGTGGGCAGAATGCTCAGGTAACGCACCCCGGGCCGGAACGGATACCACGCGGTGAGCGATTTGCATTGCTCAAGATAATTTTCGTGCGTGAGCACGCAGCCTTTGGGGCGGCCTCCAGTGCCGGAGGAATACACGATGCAAGCCCAATCTTCGCGCTTGCGGACAATGAATGCCGGGTCGCCCTTGCGGCGGAATTCCTCCCAGCGAAAGCCGCCTTTGAGATCTGCCGTCGGCGGGGCCTCGGTCACCAGAACGATCTTCACCTTGTGATTCTGGAATTGCGGCTCCTGCGTAATCGCTCGCCACAAGTGATATTCGATGACCAGAACTTTTGCCTTCGAATGCGCCAGCAGCTCAAGATGCTCGGCGGCGGTGAGCTTGAAGTCGAGCGGAACGAGGACGCCTCCCGCGGAGAGTGCCGCGTACGCGGAGATCAGCCACTTCGACTGATTCGTCATGATGACGGCGCAGCGGTCGCCGGGACTAAACTCAGCATCTTGCAGGGCACGAGCCAGCGGCAACACCATCTGTTTGAAATCGGAATAGGTGAGGCGCGTTCGTTCGCGGTCGCGATCGGCTTCAATCAGGCAAGTTTCATGGCCGAAGCGGTCGAGAGCCTCGCTAAGAGCCGAGCCGATGGATGAGTGTTGGTCGAGATCGATCATTAAAGATCTATTTCACCACAGAGACACCGGGCCACAGAGGTAAACCCACTTAATCTGTTGGATTCCGGAGTCCGCCAACGCTGCGACATGGAAGGACTTCGTTTCCCCGCCCCTCTGCGACTCTGTGGTGAATTCTACAGCCTGGTTTGGATTCGCTCCGCCAAGGTGCGGAAGTCGGTTACCCCCTGCAACTCGTAGTCGGGGAGTTCGACGTTGAAATGGTGCTCCACCCTGGTGAGCAGGCTTAATGCCTGCAGGCTGTCGATGCCGAGCTTCTTGAAGAAATCGTCGTCGGGCGAAAGGCTTTCGCGAGGGACTTTGAATTGCGCGGCGGCCAGGTCGAGGATTTCGTCGGTCGTCTGTTGCGGGGTTCGCATGGTCTTTATTATGGCAAATACGGCTGGGTGTCGGTGCTCTCGACAAATTTCTTCAGGCCGCGCTCGGTTGCAGGCTGCGCGAAAAGCTCGCAGAAAAGGTCGATCTCGCGACGTAATTCCTCATACGGAATCGGCTTGATGAACTTCTTGGCCTCGGCAGCAGTGCGCCGGTCGAATTTCGCCAGCTGCGAAGCGGTGCCACGGGCAACGCGCAAAGCCTGGCCTTCAGCGACCACCTGGCTGACGAGTCCGATCTGCTGCGCTTTGGTCACATTGAAGCTACGTCCGGTAAGCAGCAGGTCGCGGACGACCGCATTGCCGAGATCGCGCTTCAGGCGCGGGATGCCGCCGAAACCTGGGATCAAGCCGAGGCGCAATTCCGGGAAACAGAAGCGCGCCGTTTTGTCGGCAATGATCAGGTCGCAAGTCAGCGCAAGTTCGAACCCTCCGCCGAAAGTAACGCCGTGCACGGCGGCAATCGTGGTCAGCGGGGAGGCATCGAGCGTGTTCATCACTTGATGCGTTCGCTCCAGTAAGTCGCGGACGCTGGCGGCAGCTGCCGACTTATCCTTACCTTGCGTTTCAAAGTAGATTTCGCGCAGATCGGCACCGGCGGAAAAACCCGGATTCAGCCGGCTGTAAATGATTAGAGCGTGGGCGCGTTCTTCAAGGGATGGCAGCGCGGCGATGAACTTCTCGAACTCGCCGAGCGATGTGGTCCCAAGCTCATTGCAGGGCTCGCGGTGCAGTGCCAGTTCAACGACGCCGTTGGCCAGTTCCCACGAGATCGCGTTGCCTTTGAAGCTGTGCATGGTTGGTTCGTACTTCGTGTGCCTTCGTGTCTTTCATGGTCATGGACTTTTCAACCACGAAGGGCACCGAGTTACACGAAAGAAAATCTATACCGCTTTCTTGACCACGAACATTTCTTCGATCTCTTGCTGAAACCGCTGCGCGATCGCGTCGCGCTTCAGCTTGCCGTTGGCCGTTAGCAGTCCGCTCTCGGGCGTGAAAGCCTCGTTAACGATGCGAAACGCCCGTACCTGCTTATAGTGCGGAAGCTCTGGATTCACAGCGTCGAGCGCCTCTTGCATCTGCTCCGCATTCAGGCTTCCCGTTACGATAGCAGAAAGATAACTCCGCCCGTTGCCGACGAGCACGAGCTGCTGCGCATTGGGAAGCAGGTTCAGCAACTCGTCTTCGATCGGTTCGGGCGCAATGTTGTGGCCGGAATTCAGAATGATCAGGTTCTTGATGCGCCCCGAAATCTTCCAGTTCCCGGCCGCGCTGACCTCGCCCTGATCGCCGGTATGGAACCAGCCATCGCGCAGAACTTTGGCAGTTTCTTCGGGACGGTTCCAGTAGCCGGGAAACACGTTGGGGCCGCGAACAAGCAGTTCGTCGTTCTCGCCAAGCTTCATTTCAATACCCGGGACCGCGTTGCCCACGCGGCCCGGTTCGACGCTGCGCGGATCGTCCATGGTACAGATGGCAGTGGTTTCGGTGAGTCCATAGACCTGCAGCACGGGGATGCCGAGCATCGTGAAATAAAGCTGCGTCTCCACGCTCAGCGGCGCGGATCCGCAGATGAGCGCTTTAATATTGGAGCCAATCATCTTCTTGCGGATGGTCGGGAACACAAACTGGTTCGCCATCGCCAGCCAGATGGAATCCGCCAAACCAGCGCGCTTTTCAGCCTTGCGCATATACGCGGCTTTGGCATTTGTGTAAATCATCCGGACGATGCCGCCAGTTTTCCAGATTTGCTCGTCTACCGCGCGGCGCACGCGCTCCAGCAGCGCGGGAACATTCACGAAATAGTCGGGTTCCACGGCGCGAATTTCTCCGGCAAGCCTCGCCAGGTCCGTATTCATGAAAATTGAACTGCCACGCAGCAGGCTGGTGAGCGTGGTGATCCACGCAGCGGCGAAATTGAGCGGCGCCCATTGGTAGACGCGGTCCTGCCTGCCGGGATCAGATCCTGTCATCAGGAGATTAAGCCGGTCCGACGTGCACTGCAAAATGTGGCCGACATTGCCCGCGGTAATCATTACGCCTTTGGCCTCGCCGGAAGTGCCGGAAGTGTAGATGATCGCGACCAAGTCTGAGTCGGCGTGTTGGTGTGGCGCGAACGCTCCCGCCCACGTGGTTTCAGTTTTCGTATCACCCCCGCTGAATATTTCCTCGAACAGCGCCTGTGCCGGCGCCTGCGACCAGATCTGCAGAACGGCATCGCGCAGCGCCGCATCTCCGCAGCAGATCAGCGCCGGAGAGCAATCTCTCATCATCGTGACGAGCTCCGACGGAGCCTGGCGCGAGTAGAGCGGCACGACGACCAGCCCTTCGGCCATGATCGCGAGGTCCATCGCGATCCACTCGATGCCGTTGGCGGCAAGCAGGGCAACGCGATCACCCCTCTGCAATCCGCGCGCCGAGAGAAAAGCTCGGGCCTGCGCGATTTTCGCGAGCAAGTCGCGCCCGGTGACGGGAATGGCGCCGGTTTCGCGAAGCTCGGTCAGGAGTGTCTGATCGGCAGATGATTCGATCCGCGCGAAGATTTGATCAAGAAAGGACATTGCGTGTTCGTGAAAACCCCGCACGGGCGTGGGCGCCCGTGCCTACACGGCTGCTGCTAGCTGTACATCCCAATCAACCGGTGCAGACCTTGATCCATTGGGGGGAGATAGTCTCCCCAACTCCATTGGCCTTTGCGCGTAGGAAATTCGGGATATCGGCGCTGTACTTCCTCTTCGAAATAGACTCCCATGCGCGCCATGACTTTCAAATTCTTGACCACCGTGCGCCCGACGCCGTCGGCGATCTTCTCACCGTTCATTGCCAGGTTCTCGAGCGCCCCTAGCAATTTCGACTCAAGGTCGACATCGTCCACGTTCATCAATAAATCTTCGTGACCGCGCTCGCGCATCAGGTTGCGGATGCGTTCGTCCATGGTAATGCCGCAGGAAGGCACCAGGGCCGGCATGGAAGTCACAATACCGTGATAGCGCGATGAAGCCATCAGGTGGCAGGCGCGCAGAATGCTGACCATTTCGTACATGGTGTAGTCGTCCGAGGTCAGCACGGGGACGCCGCCCAGTCGCTCGGAAATCTTCTTCGCCGGACGCGCATCCAGCCGCTCGGTCGCGGCCATCACGACGAAGACATCGTGCCGCTTGCGAAATGCGTCCACCGCATTGCCAATCGACGTCAGGTAGTGCTCATATTTTCGGTCGGCCTCAGGGCCCGAGTTATGGAAATACGGACCGCGGTAGTGGCTCGACTTGTTTGCGCCAATGGTTTTGAGCGCGATCAGTTTGCCAATGGCAGCTTTCACCGGCCACTCAAAGGGATTAATAGGGCATACCACCAGCACAGGCTTGTTGCCGTCCCAACCGGCGTCGCCGAGCACCTTGCGACCAAATTCCGTGGGCGATGGTTCGAAAGTCCACGCAGTGTCAGTGCCGAGTTCGGTGGGGACGCCCAACTCGCGCAACACGGTGCGCGATTCTTCGTTACGCGTTATGACCAATGAATCCTTGCAGAAGCGGGCGCACATTTTGCGGATGGGTGCGTCCATCTGCCCGGCTTCCCCGCCATAGCCGACGGAAAGTTTGTTTTCCGCTGCAGCAATTCCCAACGAGCCGATCATCATTGCGGTGAGCGCGTTAGCGAATTTGCTCTTGAACATGGAGCCTTCGCAAGCTACTACACCGTGATGCTGCGGAACTTCACTCCCGAGAAACGGAGGGAAGACATCCGGCAGGTGGACCTGGCGCGTGTCTTTGAAGTATCCGTCGGTGAGCTTGAAGTTCTGGCTCATCACGCTGAACTCGACGTTCTCCGCGCCCAGCACGTGGCGAAGCTGGCGAATCATTTCTTCCACGCGCGCGTCTGATCCCATGTTGCGTGCGCCGTTGTACCCAGCAAAGAGCAGCTTGAGCTTCTTTCCCGGGGCCCAGCGCTCGCCCTTGCCAAGCACCCACGCGGCCTTTTTCCGCTCGATGATCGAGCTGACCCAGGCCTGCAGCACGAAGTCCATCATGCGGCGGAGCCCCCCACTTGCGCGGGCCACGGCTGATAGGGATAAGAGAAATTAGTCTCGCGGCTGAATTTCAGCAGGGGGAAACTGTACTGCGAGAACGGCACCGGCTTGCGGCCAAGTTCGGTGGTCACGCGAGTGTTGTCAAAAACCGTATTGAACGTGAGATACGGCATGAACACTTTCATCAGCGCCGCGCCATGCCCGATTGCATTCTTCTGGTTCGCCAGCAAATTCACGGTCCGATCAAACGGCTTTTCGAACAACGGTAGGAATACAGGCCCGCGGCGGCCCTGCGCCGCAGCGAGCGATTCCGTAATCTGCCGGAAGGTCTGGGCATCGGTGCCGGACGAAAGATGGTAGGTGTCGAAATTCGTGTGCTCTTTCACATGCAGCGTGGCCACAGCGTCGGCCACAAAGTCCACGTTCACAATATCCACGCGATCTTTGGCGCGCAGCGGTAGCGCCGGCAGTCCAGCCAGAAACACGAAGGCGCGCACCATATCGAACTGCGTGGTTTCGGGACGGCGGCTATCGCCGAGTACAATGCTGGGACGGAAGATTGTCTTTGGCACATCCGGCAGAAGCTGCCGAATCATGTGCTCGCAGAACTTTTTAGTGCGGGCGTACGGATCGTAGTCCGAGCGGTTCCAGTCAATTGACTTGTCTTCGGTCACGATTTCGTCCTGTCGCTTTCCGCAAACCGCGACCGTACTCACATGGCTGAAGCGGCGCAGGCCGTGGTAGTGGTCCACTTGCATCCCAAGCTTGACCACCTCGAGCGTGCCGCGCAGGTTCACGTTCAAGCAGCCTTTTTCCGACTTGCGGTTCAACGACGCCGCGCAGTGAATGATGGAGTCGGTGGTGTGCACCAGGCGGTCGTAATCTTCGTTCGAGAGCCCGAAATGCTCGTCGGTCAGATCGCCGCGAAAAACGCGAATGCCGGTCTGCAGGTACTCGTAAAAAGTCTTGAAGTCCAGATGCAGCTGCATGGAGCGCCACAGGCGCTCTTCAGCCTCGCGGGGATCTTTCGCGCGCACCAGAACATTAATTGGCGCACCAAAGTTCTGCAGCAGGTTAGCCGCAATATGCGAGCCAATGTATCCAGTCGAGCCGGTCAGGAATATCGCCACGTTGCTCCATTGCTTCCAGTTTGGACGGCCTGGTCCGGGCCGTGTACAGGTTCCAGATTCCGCGGAGGCCGCGCTTCCAGCGGCCGTCCCTCAATCAGCGGATACGTCCACTTACGCAGCGCCGGAATGTGAATGTTAATCCAGTACTCGTACCAGTCGAGGGCGCAAGCGTCATAGGCAAACTGCAGGCGCTCTTCGGGAACAAGCGCATGAGAAAGTTTTTCAATGTTCTCGGCCACGAAATCGTGCTCGTTCAAAAGGATAAATGGTTCGAACAACTCGACCAGTTTTTCGACTCTTTCCAAACTGCGCTCGGTTTTCGCCAGCGGAGCCTTCTTGAGCGGCAGCGGCGCGGCCACAATTTGAATCGCCTTGACGATGGCGCGTTGTGCTGGCGCCGACATTCGGTTATAGCGCTCTTTCGAAACCGGAATCGCGTCGAATCGCAGCCGCAGCCAATACTCGATCCCTTCCTGCGCGCGATAGTGCTTGCGGTGCGCCAGCGAAGTCAGCTCAATCGATCGCCGCATGTCGCACGGGTTGGTAACTGAGGTCGCCAGTTGATACACGGCGTCGTTCCTGCGCTCAATGACGGCGGCAGCAATCAGAGTCATGCCGCGGCAAACGGCGTCCACAGGAATGATGTCGAGGCGCTTACGCTCATTGGTCGGAAGCTGGCGAAAAATCGTTCCCAGCAGATAAGAAAGCGACGCCGACGTATTGATGCCCTCGTTCCATCCGCGGAACGGCTGTGCGGTCGAACTCTCGACGATTGCCGGACGCACGATTGCGATCGGAAGCCCGGCGCCATGCTTCACCAGCAGCGACTCGGCCAGGCTCTTAGTCAAGGTGTACGTGTTCGGCCAGCCGAGTTCCCGGGCGTGGCGCTGGCCCGCTTCTGTCAGTTCGTTGCGCAACCACCGCACGCGATTCTTGCGAATCTGATTTTCAAGCGCGGCGCCTTGCAGATTTTTCGCCGCATGCTCCTTGCCCATAGCCTGCTGGCGCAGCTCGCCGGTGACCTCCGGCCCTTCGGCCCGCAGCTCAGTTTCCTCGACCAATCTGTGCAAAGCGTGCCACTCGCGCTCGGCGTCGAAATCGGGGACCCCGGCGGGAGTGTAGTCGGGCCGCGCCGTTTCAAACACGCGCCCGTCGCGCGCTCCCGCAACGTAGCAAGTGGAAAGATGGAGCAGGCCGGCATGATCGCTCTGGCGGATGAAGTCCACAACGTTTAATGCTGCATCCACGTTGGTGGCCAATGCGTCGCGCAAGTCGGGGTTGAAATCGGTGAGCCCGGAGCTGTTCACCAAGAGGTCGAGATCCGAATGCAGCGATTGCGCCACATCCACATCAATTCCCAAACCTGGCTGCGTCACATCGCCTTCCACAACCTGAACTTTTTCGGTGATGAACTGCAGCAGGCGCGATCCGTAGCGCTCATACAAAGGGTCAAATACCGGCGACTCCTCGACCATCTTCTGAAAACGCTTCTGCGCGGGATTGGACTTCTGGCGGCGAATCAACAGATAAATCCGGCCGATGTCCGGGATGTCCATCAGCATGTTCGCCAGCCAGACTTTGCCGATGAAGCCGGTCACGCCGACGAGCATCACGTGTTTGCCGCGCATCGCCGCTCGCACGGAAAGCGGAGCGCTCTGGCGGCTGCCATCGAAATCAACCAGGGGCCGTTCCAGTGAAGGCGTCACTCTCTCAGCCGGCATCACGAGCGTGGCAACACTGCGCGCGTTGTGGAATCCGAGATCAGCGGCAAGCTGCGCCGCGGTGCGAGTGCCGTCGGATCCATAGGACAGCCTGGCGAAAATTCCGCGGGGACGCACGATAGGGTCAAGCAACCGCCCAGTGGCTATGCCGTCGCGAAACTCGAGCCGGTTCGCGAGGATGTACCTCACGCCAAGGTACTGCGCCAAATGCCGGATCATGTGATCCAGACCATGGCTGACCAAAACAACATCCGCTCCCGAGGCGACCAAATCCTTCACCTTGCGCATGCCTTCGGCCTTCAAGTGGGGCTTTAACTTATACTGAAAAAACTCTTCTCCCAGCAGGTCGAGGCGGTCGCGGCTTATCCCTCGCAATACGCCGTGAAGCACGCGAGTGGCAAAGCGCCGGTCGCTCAAATAGAGAACCGGCCGTAGCACTGCGCTCAACAGAACCGCGCCGCGCCGCCACCAGCGCTCGTTAAAGGTCTGGGCATTCCAAGTGAAGAAACCGACGGGACGCACTGCGGTCAACTCCAGCAGGCTGCCTTCAGCGCGCCAGAATACGTACTTGGAATTGGGACTTTGCTGGGCCAATGTCGTTTAGAACCCGGAGCTTGTCGTTTGCCGAAGCACAGCGTCCCTAGCGGGACCGTATTCGCGTTTACCAACTGGAGTTTCTTCCCGCCGGATCCGTTCCCAGCCAGCCAGAAGCCCCTGTTTTTATTGAAGCCTTATTGTAAAGGATCGATGGAAATGCACGAAAAGGTTACGCAGCGGAACCACGCCTTAAACCGGCCTCTGGCTTCTCGGCGCCGACCACGACGGCGAAGACGCCACTGACGGCCAGCACCATGGCAATTGCAATCATGCCTCCCCGGTAGCCGCCGTTCCCGCTGCGGAAGAAGCCAATCATGAATGGTCCTAAAAAGCCGCCCAGATTGGCGAACGAATTGATGATCGCAATTCCCGCGGCGGCGCGGTTTCCCGTGAGTTTCGTGGCCATGGCCCAGAAAGGCCCGCACATAGCCTCGGTCCCGATCATTCCCAAGCTCATGCCTAGGACGACTCCCAGCGGTGACGAAAACACCGCCGCCGCGATCAAGCCGGCGACTCCCAAAAACGCCGAGAGCGCTGTGTGCCACCTGCGCTCGCCGGTGCGGTCGGAACTGAAACCGCCCAGCACCATAAAAACTGCCGTCACAACGAAAGGCAGCGCGGTGACAAAGCCCGTCGATCGAAAGCTCAGGCCCATTCCGTGAACCGCGCTCGGCAGCCACAGCGTAACGCCATACATGCATGTGGGAAGTCCGAGGTAAACGATCGCGAGCATCCAGATTCGCGGGCTCGCCAGGGCAGCCACCAGTTCATGCCTCTCCAGGCCGGCACCCGACGACTCCTTATGCAACTCGGAAGCGAGCCACGATTTCTGTTGAGCCGTAAGCCAATAAGCGTTGGTGGGGCGCTCGGGCAGCACCCAGTACACGACGACTCCCAGCACAACTGCCGGCAGCGCCTCCAGCACAAACAGCCACTGCCAACCCTGCAGCCCGAAGCCATGCACTCCAAGCAGAATTCCGGAGATCGGGCTTCCGAACACTCCCGCCAGCGGATTCGCAGTCATGAACCATGCCACGGCCTGCGCCCGCGCTTTTGCCGGGAACCAATACTTCATGTAAAGGATCATCCCCGGAAAGAAGCCCGCTTCGGCCGCTCCGAGCAGAAAGCGCAGAACGTAGAAGCTGAAAGGGGTGCGCACAAAAATCATCGAGCAGGAAACCAATCCCCATACCACCATCAGTCCGGCGATCCACTTGCGAACGCCCATTCGCTCCAACAAGAGATTGCTGGGGACCTGCAGAAAGAAATATCCGATGAAGAAGGTTCCGAAGCCTATGCCGAAAATGCGCTCGCTAAAGCCCGTCAGCTGGACCTGCATTTGCAATTTCGCAAATCCGACATTGATGCGGTCGAGATACGAAACCACATAAAGCAGAAACAGGAATGGGAGCAGACGCAGGAAGAGCTTGCGGATGGTCTGCCGTTCCAGTGTCGCGGCTGTGGTTTCAGGGAGCCTTGGGGGAGAGGTCATTTCCTGGCCGCATCAGGATACGCTACGGGCGCAAGTTTCAGCTTGTCTATTATTTCCGCGGCCACGGCGTCGGGAGCCTGGGCGATGCTGACGACGACGGCATCGGCAGGTTCTTCCAGGTCGTCGAACTGGCTTTTCAGGATTGCGTCTGAGGCAAAATGACCGTGGCGGGCGTGAAGCCGCTGCGAGATGAGTTGCGCCTCACCTTTGAGATAGACGAACTGGACCGCCCCGGCGCCGAGTTCCTGGCGATAGCTGTGCTTCAGCGCGGAGCAGGCGAGCACCACATTCTGGCCCTGCGCGTTCCATTTCTCGATGGCCCGCCGGAGCGCCGCAAGCCACGGCGCGCGGTCGGCGTCGGTTAGAGCAATCCCGTGGCTGATCTTGCGAATGTTTTCGGCCGGGTGAAAATCATCCGCGTCGGCGAACTGCCAGTCGAGCTTTTGCGCCAGCAGGTTTCCCACCGTCGTTTTGCCCGACCCCACCACGCCCATGAGGATGAGAACCACGCGACCTCCCAGTCCGGGACTCATCTTCTCATGCTTCGTCATAGCCTGGTCATAGCCGGGTACGAGGCCTGCGCTTACGCAGACCAGACCTACGCGGCCAGCGCCAGATTCAGATTCTCAATCGCCTCATCGATCTCGGCTGGGCTCTTGTACCCGACGGTCACGCAATCCACGCCGGCGTTGCGGAATGCGAACTTCATCGCCGCCTGCCGGTCTTCACGGTTGAAGGTGCCTTCTCCGGCAAGCTTCATCGAGATCACGCCCATGCCTTCTTTGCGGACCTCTTTTACGTGGCTGACGACTTCGGAAACATTTCCCAGTCCCTGGGTGGCGTAGTCCTCGGCGTCCATACTCTTGCCTTTGTGATTCACGCGAATCATGGCAACATCCAGCCATTGGTTGCCCGGGACGCGGCGCAATGCCGGCAGCCCGTGCACGGATGCGCCGTGGCTGACCACAATCTTTCTGTGTTGGGCTTCGAGAATCGCATCTTCCCAGCGGCTGCTGTCGGCTGGCCAGGTGCCGGTGTGCTGCCAGTGCAACAGCATGATGTCGAAGTAGTCGACGTTGGCAAGTTTGCGCAACTCGTCGAATTTCTGCTGCGGGTCGGTGCCTTCGCGCGTGGTCACTTTCGACATAAGCCGGTAGCTGTCGCGCGGAATGCCCTTCAGAGCGACGCCCAGCATGCGGTGCATCTCGCCATAGGATTCGGCGGTTTCGAAAAATCGAATGCCGCGATCATATGCGTAGCGCACCAGGCGAGTGAAACCATCCTGCCCGAGGTCGCGCTGCACCTGCCCGCTGAAGCTGCCGGTGCCAAAGGCAAGGCGAGTAACCTTCACTCCGGATTTTCCCAGGGTCACGAAGTCGGTTGCGGTCTGGCGCGAGGCGAACAGCGGGAGACTTCCGCTGACGGCAAGGGTTCCGGCGGCAAGCCCGGTTTTCAGGAAATCACGTCGGGTGAAATGCGACATAGGTCCTCCACAAAGCCCCAATGAGCGGAATGGTATCAGAAGTTTGGAGGGGATTGTGGGGCACGGTGCGAAGAGGAAGGGAGAATCGCGGGACCGGGGGGATTCAACTGACGGAAGGGGCGAATGGTAGGCGCGGCAGGACTCGAACCTGCGACCCTCTGCTTAGAAGGCAGATACTAAAAACAGCAACACGCCGAACACCGCGCCCGGCACGCCTCACGGACCGCCACATAACGAGCACCACCGAGTCCGACGTGGACGCCCGCGTGGACAACGCCCTTCTCTATTACGGCACTCATCTCGCGCGTCCGATATACTGCGTGGTGTGCTGCCACCAATAGTTAAGCGACTGCCCGGGCCAATCCGTCACTGGCTGGAACTCGTCGACGCGAAGCGCAAGGACAAAGCATTACGCGCCGAACATAAAGTGGCAATGAAAGCCGCCAAGACCGCCCACGATCGTGAGGGTGCAAATATTGATTATGTCAACGAACTTGAAATGCTTTGGGATCCGATTTTCATCCGACGAAGCTGGCGGCTCGCGCCCGCGGATACGGATTAGACGTTCCGCCGATGCCAGCGGCATACGACAGTGACGATAACTGGTATTTCAGTACCTTTGAGGGAGACTGGTATCTGACACCAAAAGTAAGGAGCCGTCTTGAGCGCGCAGTGAGAGTAGAGCAACGGCAGACGAGCGATGAATGGCGCAAGTGGGCAACCCTTATTATCGCAACTGTTGCACTCGTGATCTCTGTCGCAAGCTTCTGGGTTAGGCACAAAGAGCCCGATCCATGCCCCAGGAACTACTATCGCAGCGATTCCGGCGAGTGTGCCTTCGCTCTTGCGAAACCGTCCAGCGGCCCTCAAGTACCACAATCAGCTGTCCCAACACCAACGACAAGTTCGAACCCCAAAAAACCCTGATAAGCGCTGGGCGTTCCTAACTTCGAAATAGTCCCAGCTCTTCATTGGTCGCGGCATGCTCCCCGAAGAATTGACGAGCGGCAGTTTCGTAGGCGCAGGCCGCATCCTCGGCAGTGGCGTATCTGCCAAGGTGGCGCTGCTTCCCTTCCACCTCGATGCACGCCCGCCATGGCCTGGGAGTCTTGCGCCTCAAATCCTGTTTAAGCGGACTCCAGTACACACCCTTGAACTCCGAGGCTGACGACGCGCGTCGGCGGTTCATCTGGTTGTGAGAGTGAGTGGTCGGATGAAGGTTCTCGCGCCGGTTGTCGAGTCCGTTCCCTTACGATGGGGGTAACACCTGCTCGCCGGGGGGCATTCCATTCCATATCGTGCCGAGTGTCTCACGCAGACTGTCAGGTGGGTAAGGGAGATTTCGCCGAGGCCTGGCTGAGTGCATTGTGGCCGGCCTTTTGCTCCGCAGCTTGGCGTCTTTGTTGATAGCTGCCCCGCGCTTCAACGACATCTCCGAGGAATTGGTAGAAGTCCGTCACAGAGAAGTTCAGGAACTCAAACACTTCCTCAACACCGGTTCGTAGGAGGCGAAAGGACGCCTTAACAACACGGATTGCGCCGATGACCGCGAGGACTAGGACAAAGGATAGTAGATGGGAGGTCTTTAGAAGTTCAGTAAGACCGGCTTCCGAGAGTCCAAGAGCCACAATTATCTCCAGTCCCCATCGCCGCTGTCGATGGCAACCGAAGAGTCTTGTGGTCTGGCAACCACTTCAACTTCAAGTTACGCCCAGCGGAGGCGTAACTGCGTGATAGAGCACCACTCCATTGGTGCATTCACGGTAGAGCCACGACGGCTCCCATACTTTAAAGACCGGGCAGGATGTCACGAGAAGTCGAGCTAACGAGTGCGCGAGGTCTCGTGAACCTGTTACCACTAGTTTGCAACAGAACAGCATGGAAAGCAATAACCTCGTTTCACGCTCTATCTCTATTAAACGCGGCACTGGAGTTCCGTATGGACAGGTAATGTGGACGGCAGCTGGAAATCCCGGGAGGTCTCGGGGCAGCCGATAACGGCAGAGCCCGCCGGGTGGGCGTTCGAATCAATGGTAGGCGCGGCAGGACTCGAACCTGCGACCCTCTGCTTAGAAGGCAGATGCTCTATCCACCTGAGCTACGCGCCCGCGGGGCTGGCTGGAACCATTCTACCCTGCCCTCGCAAGCCCCCGAGAATGCGCTCCTTTCCATTTAGAATCCACACGTGGGGCAAACGCGGGCAACCGACACTCCTCCGGACACTCTGGACTTCAAGCCGCGCCGCTTTCTGGGTGGCGGGCACGTGCAGACCATTGCCAGTTTTTTCCTGCGGCGCAGTTTTGCGCTCGCCCCTGCTGAGAAGCGGCTGATCGAAGTCGAGCCGGGAATTAAAGTCATGTGCCACTGCCTCTGGCAGGCAGAGCGCCGCGAGGCGATGACGATCGTCGTTGTGCATGGTCTTGAAGGCTCGAGCGAATCGCTGTACATGCAGGGCATCGCCGATAAGGGTCTAGCTGCCGGGATGAACGTCGTCCTGATGAACCAGCGCACCTGCGGCGGCACTGACAGCCTGGCGCCGACGCTCTACCACTCGGGGCGCTCGGCGGATGTGATGGCGGTGGCGAATTCGCTGATCGCAA
Source organism: Acidobacteriota bacterium (assembly GCA_043734125.1). GTDB lineage: Bacteria > Acidobacteriota > Terriglobia > Terriglobales > Acidobacteriaceae > Gp1-AA145. Next base: position 113,556 of record JAYTFR010000050.1, read on the forward strand.
ACGATGGCGTGCAGCGGTTGGCGCTTTGCGGCTACTCCATGGGCGGCAATCTGGTGCTGAAAGCTGCCGGGGAATGGGGAGCCGCCGGGCCGAAGGAGTTCAAAGCCGTGGCCGCGGTTTGCCCGGCGATTGATCTCGCGGTTTCAGCCGACGCGTTGCACCTGCCCGCCAATCGCCTTTACGAGCAGTATTTTATCTGGAGGCTCAAGGCGCGGATGCGCGCCAAGGCCCGGCTCTTCCCCGGCACCTATGACTTGTCGAGGCTGCGCGGGATCAGGAGCCTGCGCGATTTCGACCACCGAGTCACGGCGTTCTATTGCGGATTCGACGGCGCCTCCGATTATTACGCGCGGGCGGCGGCGGCCAATGTGATCGACAAGATTGCGGTGCCGGCTTTCATCCTGTATGCGAAAAATGATCCTTTCATTCGAGTGTTGCCCGAGACTCGGGCAAAGATTGCCGCGAACTCGAAAATCCGGTTCATCGAAACCGAAGACGGCGGCCATTGTTCGTACGTTGGCGAGCGCGACGGGTACGACGGCAACTTCGCCGAGCGCGCGGTCGTGGAGTTTGTGAAGTCGGTGGCGGGCTGATGCAGAGCGTTCGCGGGCGAGGGCGCCCGTTCGACTCCCTCTCTACGGTCGGTCGCTCAGGGCAGGCACCGGCCACACACCCTCCTGTACAATCAGCGCGATGCGGCGTACGAGGCTAATCTTCGTTGCAATAGCTCTGGCCGGTGTCGTCGCTTCCCTTTCGGCGGAGCCGGTTGCGCAGCTCCATCCCAGCAATTACGTCAATGATTTTGCCCACGTGCTGAGCGCCGATACTCAAACGCAACTCAACGACATCTGCAAGCAGATTGACGAAAAGGCCCACGCGCAGATCGCCGTGGTGACGGTCAACTCGCTCGATGGTCGCGACGTGGAAGGCTACGCGGTTGATCTTTTCAAGCAGTGGGGAGTGGGCAGCAAGAGCACCGACCACGGCGTGCTGATCCTGGTCGCGGTGCAGGACCACCGGGATCGCATCGAGGTTGGCTACGGCCTTGAGCCCATTCTTCCCGATGGGAAGGTGGGCGGCTTCATGCGCGAGGCCGTGCCTTCGTTCAAGCAGAACGACTACGACGGCGGCATCAAGCTAATGACCCTGCGGGTGGTGAATATCATCGCCGCCGACGCCGGAATCCAGTTGACGGGAGCGGAAGCGCCCGCAGCGCCAGTGGCTGCACCCCAGACAGGATTGTCCGCGACCGGAATCATCCTCCTCGTCATTGCAGGAATCATTGTGCTGGCCACGCCGCCGCTGCGCAAAGTGCTGTTCTGGTGGCTGATCTTTGGCGGCGGTTCGCGCGGCGGAGGCTGGGGTGGAGGCGGTTTTGGCGGCGGCGGCGGTGGCGGGGGAGGCTTTGGCGGATTCGGCGGGGGCTCGTCCGGTGGCGGCGGGGCCAGCGGGAGTTGGTAGCGTTTGGAAACCAACGAGAGACGATGAACCCATTTGGACAAAGCGCGAGTTCAGGCCCGGGGGCGCAATCAATTCTCGCGTCCGTACTCGATGCTAATCCAAACCGCGCGCCGATTTGGGTGTTTGTAGTCCTGGGATTGGTCATCGGCGTCGTTGCGCTGGCCATGTATCTCGCAAGCTACACCGGAAGCCAACACGACTATTTGTACGCAGACCCGTCGAACAACTACTTTGGCAGTCCCGGAGGCGGATGGGGCGCAGGCGGGTTTGGGGGTTTTGGCGGATTCACGCACCTTTAAGGAAGCCTTATGAATCACGAAAGCGTTATCGCGGAATTTGTTGAGAAGATTCGAGCGGCGGCGGGACCTAATCTGGTCAGCGCTATCCTGTACGGCTCAGCCGCGCAGGGGGATTTTCATGCGGATTATTCCGATGTGAACCTGCTGTGCCTGCTGCGCGACGTCTCGCTGCCGGCGTTGAATCAGATTGCCGGCGCCGTGGCATGGTGGCGAGGCAAGCGGCACCATCCCCCGCTGGTGATGACTCCGCAGGAACTAATTTCTTCCGCCGACGTATTCTCTATAGAATTCAGCGACATGAAGCGGCGGCACCGCGTGCTGTTTGGCGAAGACCTGCTGCATGGCCTGCAGGTGCCGATGTCGTTTCACCGGGCGCAGTTGGAATATGAGTTGCGTGAGAAGCTGTTCCTGTTGCGTCGTCATCTGCTTACGGCGGGCAAGGACGAAAAGCAGTTATGGGAAGTGATGCTGCATTCGCTGAGCTCGTTTACGACATTGTTCCGGCATGCCCTCATCGAAATGGGCGACGCTGGAACGAAGCACTCGCGCGAGGCCGTGGCCGAACTTTCGAAGAAGTTTGGCTTCGATGATTCCGCGTTCCTGCAGTTGCTCGACGTGCGCGCCAGCAAGAGCGCGGGCAGCGGACTGAAGGCAAGCGATCTTGCAGCACGCTACCTGGAGGCGATCACAACGGTCGCGACAGCGGTGGATGCGATGCCGGATCCCAGGGCTTGAGTAGAATTGCTGTTTGCACAGGCAGAGTCAGTTCATCGTTGGTTTGGTTCATCTTGGTTTGGTTCATCGTTGGTTTGGTTCATCAAGGAGCTACTTATGAAGCTAGGCATTGTGGCGGTAGTGATCATTCTTATTCTGCTGATCGTCGGCGGAATGTACGTGAGCATCAAGAACACTCTGGTGACGAAAAACGAAGCGGTGAAGTCGAGCTGGGCGCAAGTGGATGTCGTGCTGCAACGGCGCGCCGACTTGATCCCCAATCTGGTGGAAACGGTTAAAGGGATTGCCAAGCAGGAGCAGACGGTGTTCGGCGAAATCGCGGAAGCGCGGTCGCGGCTGCTGTCGGCGGGAACTCCCGCAGGCAAGATCGCCGCTAACGGGCAATTGGACGGCGCGCTGGGGCGGCTGCTCGCGCTGTCGGAGAACTATCCGCAGCTCAAGTCGAATGAGAACTTCCTGCGCTTGCAGGATGAACTGGCAGGGACAGAAAATCGTATCGCAGTCGAACGCAAGCGCTACAACGACACGCTGCAGGACTACAACACTTATGTTCAGCAGTTCCCTGCCAGCTTGTTCGCATCGGGTATGGGATTTAAGCCGAATAGCGCATACTTTACGGCGACGGAAGGATCGCGCGAGGTGCCGAAGGTGAACTTCGGAACGTCCGCACCGCAGACGCAGACGGCGCCGGCACACTAAGGTCTTCGCCCGTTTCGGCGTCAAACGCAGAAACCCTGGCGTGTTTGGGTATGTGACGGAATTCAGTATTCTGCCCGGCTGGTGGGACGAACAACGCGCCAGCCGCGAGAACTGGTACTGACTCAGCCCGCAGTCTTAAGTCCAGGAACGGCCTTACGGGCTTCCCACGACGTACGCGCGAGCGAAAGCCCGAGCATGAGTAGAAATATCAGCAGTAATCCGAGCGATGCCCCCGTGATCGTCTTGCTATGCGCTGAAATAATGTGAAGCCGTCCATAGACGAGCTCGATGTGCACCCAATAGACCAGCAACGACGTTCTGCCGAGCTGAATGAGCGGGCTGAAGCCGACTTGGCCCGGCCCCCAGCGGCACCAGGCGTAGCCGCCCAGCACCAGGACCAGCAGCATCCCAATGCGCAGAACGAAGAAGCTTGGACTGGTGCGCCAGTAGTCATACACGGGATAGGGTTGCCACGAAAGCGAGCCTAAAAACTTCGCCGCGTAAATCAGGGCGACGCCAGAAACACCGGGTGCTAGAAAAATCCCGCCTCCGCGATTGCGCGCAAAGTCGCTCATCAGAACAAAGCCTACCGAGAGCCCGGCAAAAGCAAAGCCGACCCACGGAAAGATAGGAAAGAGGTGCGATTGCGGAGTGCCAAGGTTGTGCACGCCGTTGATGTAGGTTTCAATTTCCCAGGGAAGGAAGCGAGGCTGCCAGGTGGTCCAGAGGAGCGGAGTGAGAGCGGAGATCGCGGCGGCCACCAGCAAGGCAACCCCAGCAAGGATCACGTAGGGGCGGGTGCCCTGACCCGCCCACCCCGGACCCTTCGGCAGGCTCAGGGCAGGCTTAAGGCGTCCGGGGCTACGTGAGTCAAGGAACGCCAGCACTACCCCGCACATCGCGCCCATAAGAATGATGGCGACGCCGATGGTGTTAAGAATGTCCATGCGAAAGAGATCGGTCCAGGGCGCCCATCCCCATACGATGACGTATTCCTGAACCCGGAACAGCAGGCCGAGGCCGAGGACTTGCGCGCCGCGAAACATGATCTTCGTCGAAACTTGAAGCGGCGAAAAACCTTTCCGCGTGAGTTTGTCGGCAACCAGCGCGACCGAAACGCCTGCCAGAAAAAGAAATAGGGGCGCAGGAAACGTTCCGCCTAGCTGCGACCACATGGCGAATTTGGAATTGCGGGCGCTGCCGCCGAGCCACGCGTCGTAGCAGTGCGTCTGGAACATCAGCAGGCAGGCAAGTCCCCGAAGCCAGTCAATGTAGGCCAGGCGCGATGGGGAAGGCGGCACACGGCAGTATAGCCTTGCCTCGAGACGAGTGGCCGCATTGGAGCGAGGGCGCCCGTCACTCCATCCGGGACTATTGCTCTCGCGGCTTCAAGTTTGGCGCCGGAGTTTCGGTTACATCTTTCTTCTGTCCCGGCCGGATGACCGCCAGATTCGCGGGCGCGTCGGCGTGTACGCCAAAATCCCAGACGTAGCTGTTCAAGCCTTGCGTGCCCAACATTTCCGCGAGCGCATATTCGCCCGGAAGCAGCGGCTCTTTCGGGGTAATCTTCACCCAACCCTCGCCAAGCTGCTCGGCGGTGGCTGTCACCGCGTCCTGCTCGGCGGTGGCTTTTCCGCGCAGATTGGTCTTGACCGCTCCGACGATGCGCTTGTCGCCCTTCACCTGCGCTCGCACAATGCGGAAGCGGTCCCAGGAAAGCTCCGCGACCTTCTTCTTGGAGCCAGGTTCGTCAGAAGAAGCTTCGGGCTCCTGATCCACCGGACTCAGATTCACGTAAATGGTGGGCACGGTCGCATGCACCTGAATCTTTGAGCGCGGGCCGGGAAGTTCGATGAGCATCTTCGATCCCGAGACCGGATTGATAGCCGCGCGCAGCACATTGCGCTTTACGTTCTTATTGACCTGACCTGTGCTCTGGTCGAGCGGCAGCAATTGCGGTTCGCTCAAGTAGGTGTCGAGCGCATACACGCCGCCTTCAGGCGGAAGCCGCAGTCCGGGAGCGACGGTCGGAGACTTGGCCTCTTCTTCTTCGCGCTCGGCTTGGAGTTCGGCGTCGAGCGCCCGGGCTTCGGGCGAGTTCATCCCTGCAACGCGGTCTTTTTCGTATTGCTTGGTTGCGTCCCAGTCGATCAGCGCGTTTGGAATGTCCTCCCACTCGGCGCGCTCGGCGCTGTAGTAATGGACGCGGTCGCCCTGGATTTCGTATTTGGTGACCACCTGATAGGAGCCATCTTTCAGGATGAGGCGCTGGGTGGCGGCTTGGGCGGCGGAGAAGGGGCAGAGGACAAGGGAGTACAAGAGCGACGCAGCCGCGAACCGTATCCAGCACGCTAAGGGCTTCCCGCTCATCTAGCCCCTACGAGTCCGTCCCGGATCAACAATATCAGGCCTTCCGCAAGGCGGAGCAGAACCAGAAGTCCCCCAATGACGCGAAGAGCCCTGTCATACGAAGCCGTCGGATCAAGTGGTCCGGGACGGAGGCCACTCCGGATGAGACTGACAAGGCTGATAAGGCCCAATGTCTGCCACCACATACCCTGAGCCTCAGGCGAGAAAAACGCTGTAGGTGTTGCCACTCCGTTCGATTTGTGCTTTTTGCGCAGCTTCACGACTCTCACCAATGCTGCCTATCCGTAGGAGTCATTCTACGCGCAGGCGACCTGAACACGTGAATTGCCTAGTTGTCTGGAGACAATCATCATCGAGCGGCGCTCGACCGGACGGACGAGGGCGTCCGTCCCCACTTGAGCGGTTAAAATCCCGAAGAACTGAGGCCCGAATTTCCCATTCCCCTCGCCAGACTTTTTTGGCATAATTGTTTGTGCACCCCAGCCTGCACCAATTTCCAACACAATTCAGAGCGAGGCAACGATGTCGGCAAAGTACATCTTTGTAACCGGCGGTGTGGTGTCTTCCTTGGGCAAAGGATTGGCAGCGGCTTCGATCGGCTGCCTGCTGGAGAGCCGCGGCATCAAGGTCAACCTGATGAAGTTTGACCCCTACCTGAATGTAGACCCCGGCACCATGTCGCCGTTCCAGCACGGCGAAGTTTTTGTGACCGACGACGGCGCCGAAACCGATCTCGACCTCGGCCACTACGAGCGCTTCACTCACTCCAAACTTTCCCGCGACAATAACTGGACCACCGGTCGAATCTACGAGCAGATCATCGCCAAAGAGCGGCGGGGCGATTATCTTGGCAAAACGGTCCAGGTGATTCCCCACGTCACCAACGAGATTAAAGCGGCGATGAAGAAAGTCGCGCAGGACGTTGACGTGGCGATTGTCGAAATTGGCGGCACGGTCGGCGACATTGAATCGTTGCCGTTCATGGAAGCCATCCGCCAGATGCGCCAGGAACTGGGCCGCGAGAATACGGTGTTTGTGCACGTAACCCTGGTGCCGTTCATCGCTGCCGCACAAGAACTCAAGACCAAGCCGACGCAGCATTCGGTGAAAGAGCTGCTGAGCATCGGCATTCAGCCGGATATTTTGCTGTGCCGCACCGACCGTTTTCTTTCCAAAGAGCTTAAATCGAAGATCGCGCTGTTCTGCAACGTTGCAGAAGAGGCGGTCATTACCGCGAAGGATGTGGCGTCCATTTACGAGGTACCGCTGGTCTTTTCACACGAACAAGTTGACGCGCTGGTGCTGAAGTATTTGCACCTCGAACCGAAAGAGCGCGACCTGAAACAGTGGGAAGAACTCGTGCATCGGGTGTACAACCCGAAAGACGAAGTTCACATTGCCATCGTCGGCAAGTATGTGGAGTACGAGGACTCGTACAAGTCGTTGAAAGAGGCGCTGGTGCATGGCGCGCTGGCGCACAACCTGAAGCTGCGCGTCAGCTGGATTGAAGCGGAGGGCCTGGAAGCCGGGCAGCAGGCATGCGACGAGCAGTTGCGCAACTTCGACGGCATCCTGGTTCCGGGGGGATTCGGCAAGCGCGGTATCGAAGGCATGCTGCAGGCGATCCGCTATGCGCGTGAACAAAAAGTTCCGTACTTCGGCATTTGCCTCGGCATGCAGACGGCGTGCATTGAGTTTGCCCGCGACGTCTGCGGCCTGGCGGACGCGAACTCCAGCGAGTTTGATCCAGCCACGCCGCATCGCGTGATCTATAAACTGCGCGAGTTACGCGGCGTGGAAGAACTCGGTGGCACCATGCGGCTGGGGGCGTGGCCGTGCAAGATTGAGCCTGACACGCTGGCGTATCGCATTTATGGCAAGTCCGAAATCAGCGAGCGCCACCGGCACCGTTACGAATTCAATCGCGAGTATGAAGACCAGTTGACGGCTGCGGGCTTGCGCATTTCCGGGTCAACGCCCGACGGGACTTACGTAGAGATGGTCGAACTGCAGGACCACCCGCACTTCATCGGATGCCAGTTCCATCCGGAGTTCAAATCGAAGCCGCTGGAGCCGCATCCGTTATTCAAGACGTTTGTGGGCGCGGCCTACGAGAGCGGGCAGAAGCGCGAAGCAAAAAAAAGCGCGGCTGAACTGGAAATGTTTCACCGGCCGGTGAAGGCGGCGGGGCGGTAGGAATTCACCACAGGGTTAGTCGAAAGAGCAAATTCTTCTCCACGGATTAAACGCGGATTAGCGCGGATGGCGCGAGCGAAAGAAGAACCCTGGAAGACGCGCCGATTTCGCGGCGATCTCTGCGCGCTCGGCAGTTAGAATCTTTTCGTGACAGTTTCTTTCCAAGTCGAAGGCGTCCGCATCGGGTCAGGCAATCTGTTTCTGATCGCTGGCCCCTGCGTGATCGAGAGCGAGAAGCACGCGCTGTTTATGGCTGAAGTCATCAAGGGAGTGACGCGGGCGCTGAATGTTCCCTTCATCTTCAAGGCTTCGTACGACAAAGCGAATCGCACTTCCATTCGCAGTTTCCGCGGGCCGGGCTTGGTCGAGGGCCTTCGCATCCTGAAGAAGGTTAAAGACGAAGTGCACGTACCGATTCTCACCGACGTGCACGAAGTTCAGGATGTCGGCAAGGTCGCCGAAGTCGCCGATGTCTTGCAGATTCCGGCGTTTCTTTGCCGCCAGACGGATCTCGTGGTCGCGGCCGCCATGACAGAGCGCGCGGTGAACATCAAGAAGGGCCAATTCGTTTCGCCGTGGGACATGAAGCACGTCGTGGAGAAATGCCGTTCGGCGGGCAACGACCGCGTTTTTGTCACTGAGCGCGGAGCCAGTTTCGGCTACAACAACCTGGTTGTCGATATGCGGTCTCTGGCCATCATGCGCAAGTTTGCGCCGGTGGTCTTCGACGCTACGCACTCTGTCCAGCTTCCGTCAGCTTCTGCTGATGGCGATCACGCGGTAAGTGGCGGACAGCCTGAATTCATTCCTCTGCTTTCACGCGCTGCTGTTGCCGCCGGCGTGGACGGCGTGTTCATGGAAGTCCACGACAAACCCAAAGAAGCGAAGTCCGATGGCGCGAATGCGCTGGAGTCAACGAAATTGCGGGGCTTGCTAAAGGAGTTGCTGGCGGTGCAGCGGGCGGTTGGGGATGCGCATGTTAAGCCCTAGGGCTTGCCAGCGTGCCACTTTCATCCGTTTTGCTTCTCTTCGCTCCATCTGCGAAACTGGAATCGGCGTAACTTGCGCCGCATTGAGCCCAATTGAATCCCGATAACGACTCGAATTCAAGCCAATACCTGCCGAAACTCACCGCCATCGCCCGCGAGGCGGGCACGCTCCTGATGGAGTATTTCGACAAGAACATTCGCATCGAGTACAAGGGTGACGCCGACTTGGTTACTGCCGCGGACCGCAAGTCCGAAGCGCTCATCCGCGAACGCATTCGCCAGACTTGGCCCGGGCACGACGTGATGGGCGAGGAAGAGGGCTTGAGCGATAGCGGCAGCGAATTCCGCTGGTATGTGGACCCGCTCGACGGCACTACAAACTTCGCCCACGGCTTCCCTGTGTTTTGCGTTTCGATGGCGCTGCAGCACCGGGGCGTGACGGTTGCGGGGGCCTGTTATGATCCCACGCGCAATGAAATGTTCGCAGCGGAACGCGGCAAGGGTGCGAAGCTAAATGGACGTCCGATTCAGGTTTCGCGAACCGCCCAGCTCAAGGAGTCGCTCATCGGCACGGGCTTCCCCAGTCACAAGCGGCACAAGAATCCGAACATTTACTTTTATCACCAGATCACTCTGCGCACCCACGGCGTGCGCCGTGCCGGATCGGCTGCGCTTGATCTATGCTATGTCGCATGCGGCCGCACGGACGGATTCTGGGAATTCAATCTGAATCCCTGGGATACCGCGGCCGGAGTTCTGCTCGTAGAAGAAGCGGGCGGCCGCGTCACTAACTTTGCGGGCGGCCCATTTGAACTTAGCAGCCGCGAAGTCCTTTCTTCAAACGGATTGCTTCACGACGCTCTAATGCACGAGTTCCGCGAAATATTTGCCGGACGTGGACTCGAACCGCTGCCGGATCCGCGAGCGTATTCGAACCAGAGCTGACGACGGCCCCACGGCCCCCAAGAGTAGAATAGTCTTGGGGCTGCGCGAGGCCATACGTGATCGAAGCACTGCTGCGGAAGAAAGTCGAAAAGCGCCCGGCGACGGTTCGCCTCCAAGGACGCGTTCTTTTTCTCACCGAAGACCCTGAATTAATTCGGCGCCAACTCGCCGGTGAAGACCTGCCCTGGGACACGCACAATCCACAGAACAATCCCAAACTGCGCGACGATATTTCCACCGACGAAATTACTCCGGCGCACATCTGCTTCTTTTTCGACGAGACGCTCGGCGAATTTCCCTACACTGGACTGAAATGCGGCGATGAAGTGCCCATCCAGCGGGGAGAGGTAAAGCGCGGTGGCTTTGTTGCAGCGGTAAGCGGCAAGCGGCGCGGCAAGGGCTCCAGCCGCGAGCAGTCCCCCTACGCGGAGCTGTGCGCCGGAATCAGGCTGGTGATCGCCGAAAACATCGAACGCATTTACAAGCAGAACTGTCAGAACCTGGGCGTGCTGACCTCGACGGATTTTTCGCTGATCGAAAAGATTCGCGGCGATCAAGAAATCCCACTGAACGTTTTCACAGCGGGCGAGGATGAGATCACGCGGCAGATCATTGAGTACGGCGGGCTATTCCAGTTCAACGTGGCGCGCATGCAGGGCAAAGTGTCCCTGCCGCCGATTGAGACCGCGTCAAGGCCGATGACGATCGCCGAGAAGATATTCGCCAGGCACATGCGAGGAAGCGTCGCCGAGCAAAGCTCGGCTGGACGGGCGTGGGCGTCCGTCCCCACACAACCCGAGAAGGCAGCAGAGGTTGTCGTGCCTGCCGTCAAACCCGGGGACGCTGGCTTTGCCCGCACCGACTTGCGATTCAGTCACGAGTACGTCACGCCGATGGCAGCAATATTTTTCGATCAACTGGTCGGGCGCGACGCTCCTGTAAATGATCCCGGCTCGGTGCTTTTCTTCCGCGACCACCTCACATTTCTCGACGAAGTTCTCTCCGAGCAGAAGCGCAAGATGGGCCTGCTCGACTTAGCCACGCAACTCAAACTGAAGCAGGGTGAATTTGCGCAGCGCAAAGGCATCCGGCTGCACGGAGAATTGAGCGACCGCAAAGGCTCGGAGGGCATCTGCCACTCGGTTGTGCTGGAAAGCTACGCGCTACCGGGACAACTGGTCGTCGGCTCCGACTCGCACACTCCACATTCCGGCGCGATCGGATGCGTGGCCTTCGGCATCGGCACCACCGACGTTTTCAATTCGTGGATCACCAAAGATGTTCGCGTGCGCGTGCCCGAATCCGTGAGAGTAGTAATTCGCGGCAAGCGGCACGCGAACGTCACGGCAAAAGACTTCATCCTGAAGATCCTGAGCCTCGACTATGTGCGCAGCGGGAAAGCGCTCGCGAAAGTAATCGAATACGCCGGCGAAGCGGTCGAGGATCTGAGCGTCGACGAACGCGCGACCATGACGAACATGGCTGCGGAGATCGGCGGCTTCACCGGCATTGTCGCTCCCGATGCCAAAGCGGTGGAGTTCCTGGTTGAGCGGCGGGGAATGAGTCGCGGGCAGGCTGAGAGCATGATTGATGGCCTCTACAGCGATCCCGATGCGCAATATGCACACGTCATTGAGCTCGATGCCGCTGAGATTGCGCCGATGATTGCAACGCCCGGGGATCCCGGCAACGGGAAGCTCATCCGCGAACTGCACACGCCGGTTCCGGTCGAACTCGCGTACGGCGGCACCTGCACCGCGGGCAAGAATGAAGATATGGACATGTACGCGCTAGTGCTCGCCAACGCGCTGAAGCAAGGCAAGCGGGTGGCGGATTCGGTACAGTTTTATATTCAGTTCGGATCCCAGGAGACGCGGGAGTATTGCATCCGTAAGGGGTACCTGGATATTTTCGAGCGAGCCGGCGCGCACGTGATCGAACCAAGCTGCGGCGCATGCATCAATGCGGGCCCGGGAGTTTCCACGCGAACAGACCAGGTCGTAATCAGCGCGCAGAATCGAAACTTCCCCGGACGCAGTGGTCCGGGACAGATGTACTTGGCGAGTCCGTTGACGGTCGCAGCGAGCGCGATTGCAGGCTACATCGTGGAGCACGAACCGAGCAGCGAACGAGAACTCGAATCGGCGCAAGCACCCATGAAATAGATCAGCTTCCGCGCTCGCCCAAGCTGGCTGGCCCAGGGGCTGATTACGAGTTGCGAAGCCAAATCGTCGTCTTAGGGAGCGACGACGAATATCCCTTGAGTTCGCGCAACGCCAGCCCGCCGAGAACAATCACCGCCAAGAGCATCGCCGCCCAAAGAACCATGCTGTGCCGCTCCGACCACGGTCGGTCATCGGCGCGACCTCGGGGCGACCTGTGTATTGGACGTTGGCCTCAGCTGCACCAAGCTGGGACGGGTGCAACATCGGCGCTTGATGAAAGAATCTAGCGCGGTCGTCGCCCGGCAAGCTTAGGATCCAGCTTCCTCACTTGGGTCAACACCGGGCAGCAAACCTGGAATGCGGCACCAGAGGGCCCTGCCCCCAGCGGGTTTCGCACCTCTTGCCAGACTTGCAAGCAACAAACCGCTCATGCCCGCGGCGATTCAAGCCGATGTACTTCCTGGAACCAAAGTCACCCAAAGCGGCGCGTAGCGCCCGAGTGACGTCGATGTAAGCACCCGCACGGTCTTGGAGAAAATCAAATGCCTAGCACAATCGAGCGCCCATCGTCTCGCAAGTCGACTTGGAGCCCGCATCGGGTTCACTACCGGGCTCCATTCAGCATGCCATTGGAGTTGCGGCCACTCTACGGCAATCCGGTGCACGGCATGAGTCTTGACATTAGCGAAGGCGGCGTCGGCGCACTAGTACAAGGCAGTTTGCGACTGGGGGAAGTGGTCCAGATCGATTTGCCGACTGAGACCCATACGTTGACGACGATGGCAATCGTAAAGCATACGTCGAACGCTCGCGTCGGCCTCCAGTTTCTTCGCCTGACCGACGCCCAGCGCCAACAAATCACGCAGTGGGTTGGAATCGTTTGATTCGAGGTAAGGCTGAACTGCTCGGGGAAAGACTGGAGTGGCACCGGGGCGCCTCAGGGAATTGGGATAGATACGTTCTGCAACCGGTGCGCCGCCGACCCGCGGGGCTTGGCGTGCATTCCTGTTAAGCTCAAGAAGGAATTGCCGGGAGACCGCAGCCGTTGCCGCCGATCATCAATGCGCAGAAAATCTCGAAAGCCTTCGGAGCCAATCCTCTTTTTCAGGACGTTTCTTTCACCGTCTCCGAGGGAGACCGGATTGGGTTGATTGGGCCGAACGGCTCGGGGAAATCTACGTTGCTGCGGATTCTGGCAGGAACGGAATCGCCCGACAGTGGGAATTTGGCGTCGCGCAAGCGTCTGCGTCTCAGCTACGTGGAGCAGGACTCAACCTTCGAGGCCGGAGACACGGTGCAGTCTGTAGTCGAGAGGGCGCTGCAACGTTCTGCGACGGGTGACGGGGAGCGCGGCGCTCGTTTCGCCGAGACTCTGGGGCGCGCGGGCTTCGATGATATTGACGTGGACGCGGCGACGTTGTCCGGCGGGTGGCAGAAGCGGCTGGCCATTGTGGAGGCTCTGGTTCAGGCGCCGGATATTTTGCTGCTGGATGAACCCACGAATCATCTGGACCTCGCCGGAATCGACTGGCTGGAAGGTCTGCTAGAGCAGGCAATGTTCGCCTGCGTGGTCGTAAGCCACGACCGCTACTTCTTAGAGAACGTAGCGACCGAGATGACGGAACTCAGCCGGGTCTATCCCAACGGCTTGCTGCGGGTTCGTGGGAATTACAGCGCGTTCCTGGAGAAAAAAGAAGAATTTCTCCATGCCCAGTCGAAGCGACAGGAAGCACTGGAAAATCTGGTTCATTCAGAAATCGAGTGGCTCCGACGGGGAGCGAAAGCGCGCACACGGAAGTCCAAAGCGCGCATCGCCAAGGCCGGCGAACTGATTGGCGAACTCGCCGACCTGAATACCAGAACCAGGAGCGCAACAGCCGGAATTGATTTCTCGGCGACCGATCGTAAAACTAAGCGCCTGATCGAACTCCAGAATGTCACCTGCGAGATCGGAGATCGAACGCTATTTGAGCGGCTCAACTTCGTGGTGACCGCGGGAATGCGCGTCGGGTTGGTAGGCCCGAATGGCAGCGGTAAGACGACTCTCCTGCGCCTGTTGCGGGGAGAACGAATTCCCACAAGTGGAGAAGTTTTGCGCGCCGACTGGTTGCGCATCGTGTACTTCGATCAAAGCCGCCAGCTCGATACGAACATGACTCTGCGTCGTGCGCTGGCTCCGGATGGCGACTCGGTCGTCTTTCAGGACCGCGTGATTCACGTTGCATCCTGGGCCGCCAAATTCCTGTTCACTGGCGAACAGCTCAGCCAACCGGTGGAGCGGCTTTCCGGAGGCGAGCGGGCCCGCGTGCTGATCGCTCAGCTCATGCTGCAGCCTGCCGACGTTCTGCTGCTGGATGAACCAACCAACGACCTCGACATCCCCACGCTGGAAATTTTGGAGGAAAACCTGCTCGAGTTTCGTGGTTCCCTGGTACTGGTGACGCACGACCGCTACCTATTGGATCGAGTGTCGAATATCGTGCTGGGCTTAGATGGACAGGGCGGCGCGGAAAGCTTCGCTGACTATGCACAGTGGGAGTCGCGACGGGCTGATCGCAAGCCTGTGGCGAAGGCGACCGACCGGTTAACGCCCATTGTTCCCGGTTCCTCCGCGGTATTGACGCAGGGGAGGAAGAAGCTCTCGTACCTTGAAGCCCGGGAATATGCGGGCATCCAGCAACGCATTGCCGATGCAGAGCAGTTGCTGCAAATCAAACGGGTCGAACTGGAGAATCCAATGATTGCCAGTGACGGTCCCCGGCTCGTAGCCGCCAATGCCGAAGTGGAGGCTGCGCAAAAAGACCTGGACACACTCTACGCGCGCTGGACGGAACTCGAAGAGACGATGGGCAGTTTGCCGCGTTCCGATTCCCCCAAGACTCCCTGAGCGCTCGGAAGGGCAAACCCAATGCCGATGGCATATCTACTACGGCAAATCTTCGCGAAACTCGTCGGCTCCGCCAGGTGCCGAAGCTGCTTTCGCTGTCCATCTCCAACAACCCACGGATAAACGTTTCCGGTTATTCTATTGTTGAATACCTTCAGCGAGGATCACTTTTACGGGGAAGATCATCCTTCATTGGATCGCGGTGACATGTCTGGTTGTTATTGCTTGCGCTGCTGTGGCCCAGTCGTCATGCAGCGCCCGGATGATTGCGGTTTCCGGCGACACAGAGTACGTGCACGATCCTTCCATTATTAAGGACGGAAACAACTGGTATTTGTTTGCCACTTCCAACGGCCACCAACACGAAGGCCAGCTTCCAGTCCGTTGCTCCAGCGACCTTCATGAATGGAAGCGCTGCGGTAACGTCTTCGACGAAATACCGGAGTGGATCAAACAAGAGAGTCCGCTGACCAGGGAGTTATGGGCGCCGGATATCTCTTTCTTCAACGGCGAGTATCACCTCTACTATGCGTTTTCTGTTTTTGGAAAGAACACGTCCGGCATTGCGCTTGCGACTAGCAAGACCATGGATCCTAACAGCCCCGACTTTCACTGGCAGGACCAAGGATTGGTGCTGCGCTCAGCGGAGAAAGATAACTACAATGCAATTGATCCCAACTTAGTCATAGACGGGAAAGGCAGACCTTGGCTGGCGTTCGGAAGTTTTTGGGACGGAATCAAGATGCGTCGTATTGACGCAAGAACCGGCAAACTCGACACGTCCGATTCGAAACTGCACTCACTGGCGCGTCGCAAGCGGCCGCTAAACCCCGCTCCGACCCTGCCAGGTCTGCCAGGAAACTGGCAGGCCATCGAAGCTCCCTTCATCGTGCGTCATGGAGCCTATTATTATTTATTCGTCTCATTTGACCTTTGCTGCCGCGGCACAAAAAGCAGTTACAAGACGATGGTAGGACGTTCACGCAAGATTACCGGGCCTTACGTAGATGCCGATGGTACACCCATGCTGGAAGGCGGCGGAACCCCAGTGCTGCTCGGAAATGCCCGCTGGCTTGGTCCCGGCGGTGAGTCCGTCCGCATGGGTGGTAATCACGGCGTGGGAGACGATCACGACATCCTGGTATTCCATGCCTACGACAGCAAGACCGGTGACGCATATCTCCAGATCTCAACCATCGACTGGGAAGGTGGGTGGCCGCACGGTGCCCTTGAAGGCGGAATCTCGGCGGCCAAGTAGCAGAACTACTTCTCTGGGGGCAGCGTCTCGTCCGATCCTGGAGCGTTTGACTGCCCGGTATCCAGAATTGTAAAGACTGTCCGCTGTTTCGCCGCTTCTTCCTGATCGAGCCCCGCAGCGATCTGCAACTGCTGATCCGACTCTGCTTTTCGGCCCATGCGCGCGTAGGTGAGCCCCAGGTAGTAATGAGCTTCGCGCAAGGAGCTGTTGCTGGTAACCGCACTCTGCAGCAGTGTCGCGGCTTCTCCGTATTGCCGGCGTTCCAGTTCGACGCGCCCCAACGCGGCCAAAGCTCCCGCATGTTTGGGGTCGCGGCTCAGTACGTGGCGAAAGTGGCCCTCCGCGGGGTCCAGGTCTTTGGCATCCAGTCGCAGCAAGCCCAGGCGAAAATAGGATTCCGTTTGCGCCGGCAAAAGCGATATCGAGCGCTCGAATTCCACCGCCGCTTCCTGAGTGTGCTGTAGAGCAGAGAAACTCATCCCGAGAGCGTAATGTCCAGATGCGTGATTGTTGTGGAACAAGGCGGCATGCGGCGGCGTGGTTTTGCCGCTTTCGGCATCGTAGGTGGAACCGTTCACCAGGTAGATATCAAGCCATCCATCGTTGTCGTAGTCAAGCAGCGCTACGCCAGAGCCGACCGTTTCAATGATGAACTGCTTCTCCGGAGTCCCCATGGTGTGGTGCCAGTTGCTTAACCCAGCCTTCTGCGCAATATCTTGAAAAATAATCGGGCCGTGATCGACAAGTCCCCCTACCGTGATCGGACGAGTTGGATCCCCTAGCTAGTATTTTAGGGCTGGATTTGCGGCCATCCGTTGGGCCATGTGAGAGAGTTAACAAAAACGTACGCCACGCCATCGGGCAAATGCAAAGCGTGAAACGTGATCAGGTCTCCGTTTTGCGGATCGAGCTGAATTGTCTCGCCACCGGGCGCATTCCACGCTATCCCGTTTCCGCCGAGAAGAAGTGTCCCGCCGCCTTGCATCATTGCCGTGCCGTTCATATCGGAAAATGGACCGTGGGGACTGGTTGATCGCCCCACCATGATCTTGTAGTTGTCGAGGTAAGGATTCGGATTACAACAGTCGTCGAAAGAAACGAACAAGTAATAATAGTTTCCCTTGTGAACGAGCGATGAACCCTCAATTGGATCGTAGGTAACTCCTGGGCGCGTCGCCAGCGAATAGATTGTCGAATTCGGGGCTAACAGGTTCCCGCTGGTCGGATCGATTTGTTGTTGCTTAATACCCGTCCAATAGCTGCCATAGGTCATCCACACGCTGCCGTCGGTGTCGACAAGGATACTCGGGTCGATCGCGTTAAAGTCATCGACGGAAGTCGAGCGCAAGACCTGCCCTTGATCAACCCACTGATAGGCCGGATCAGTCGCGTCCAGCGTCGTGTTCGTGGCCAGGCCAATGACGGACGTGTTGGTAGCAAACTGTGAACCCGCATAATACAGGTGATAGAGTCCGTTGAAATATGAGATGTCGGGCGCCCAAAGTCCACCAATGCCGGGAACTGCAGTCTGAACCCAGGCTGGAATCTGATTAAATACGGCGCCACAAAGAATCCAATTGACGGCGTCGCTGGAACAGCGAATCGGCAAGTGGCCGTTGACGGCGCCACCGGCGTCGGTTGAGAACAGGTAGTAGGTGCTGCCCAGGCGCATGATGCTTGGGTCGCGAACCGGGGACGTCGCTCCCGTCAGGTGATAGTTGTTAAGGACCGAGGCTGGCCCGGGGCTGGGAGAAGGCCCTCCGCTTGCGGCGCCCCCTCCACATGACATGCAGCAGGCTAGGCAAAGCGTCAGCGCCGCTGCAACGGGGAACCGAGGGCCCGGAACGGCTATGCTGGTGGCGGCGCAAAAATAATTTCGTTGCGTCATCACAACGCTCTCCTCGGAACCGGACAGCCGGCGCCCCATGGTAAACGTGCACCCACGCGCCCGGCAACCTTTTTACGGTATCGTAATGCTCGTGCATCGATTCGCAAAAGATGGAACGGTTGCAGAAGACGTTATCGCCAGGCGCAAACAAGTTCGGAGGAAGGGATCGGCAGGTGCCAGGCTCAAGGCGCTCGCGGTCATTGCCGTTGTTCTCTGGTTCGTTCTGCCGGGTCAGGCCCAAAAACGACCCTGCCAAATCCCGCCAGGATCAGAAAACAGCCGCATTCTTCCCCAGACATCAGCCGGAACCATCCGCTATCAGCAACCGGTGGGCGGAAACCCAGGGAACGGCAATGAGTGGATCAACATCAAACTCGTTGGCGTGAAGAGCAATCGCTCGGCAATTGGAGCGCGAATCAAGGTGACAGTAAGTAACCAAGGACACGCTGCGCGTTCTTTCTATCGGACCGTTGGAAGCGGGGGGTCATTCGGCGCTTCTCCTCTGGAGCAGCACATCGGCTTGGGGAAGTCCGCGCGCATCGAGAACGTCGAGGTCTGGTGGCCAGCGACAAAAATCACGCAGAGGTTCAATGACGTTTCCAAGAACCAGTTTCTTGAAATCAAAGAGTTCGCCAAGATTTTTACGAAACTCGAGCGCAAGTCTTTTATATTGATGAACCATTCCCTCCATACCGCAATCGTCGATCGTCGGGCGCATAGTCGCAAATCTTGAAGGGAACGAGTTTACCGCTGAACAGTTGGGCGATCTGGTAGAGACCGAATTGGCAAAGTCTTCGACGCGGTGAAGCGTCCTCAACGCGGAGTCAGACGGGACGCCAAATCATTCCCAGCCCGTTCACAGTGCAGGCGCTGCTCGCGATACAATCGCACTCCGAGGCGACCATGCGTTTCAAAGCATTGCTTCTGCTGATGGCTTTCTCCGTCGCGCTAAGGGCGGAGCCGCGCGCGTCCACATTCACCAACCCTCTCTTGCCGACCGGGCCGGACCCCTGGGTGGAATATCACGCCGGCTACTACTATTACATGAACACCACGGCGACAAACCTCACGGTTTGGAAGACGCGCGACTTGGCGGACCTTAAGTCCGCAATCAAGAAGGTGGTATGGACTCCCCCAAAGACTGGCCCTTACTCGCACGATATTTGGGCTCCGGAGATACATTTCCTTGAAGGCAAGTGGTACATCTATTTTGCCGCCGACGCTGGCACTAACCAAACCCATCGGATCTGGGTACTCGAGAACTCATCGCCTGATCCGCTTCAGGGCGAGTGGACATTCAAGGGTAAACTCGCGGCTCCCGGCGATAAGTGGGCCATTGATGCTTCGGTCTTCCTGGACCGCGAAAAGTTGTACTTCATCTGGTCCGGGTGGGAGGGCGACGAAAACGGCACCCAAAGCATTTACATCGCCCGTCTGACAAATCCGTGGACCGTCGAAGGCCCGCGCGCGCGCATTTCCACTCCGGAATATCCATGGGAGAAGGTCGGCGACATGCCCCGGTCACTTCGCAAAGGAAACCCGCCTCACATCGACGTCAATGAAGGGCCCGAGGCCCTGGAGCACGGCGGCAAAGTGTTCATTGTTTATTCCGCGAGCGCGTGCTGGACCGACAACTACGCGCTTGGCATGCTGACCGCAAATTCCGGCGATGATTTACTTGATCCGGCAGTTTGGAAGAAATCTCTTGATCCGGTGTTTCAGCAGTCGCCACAAGCGCAGGTTTACGCGACCGGGCACAATTCGTTTTTCAAATCCCCAGATGGTAAACACGACTGGATCCTCTATCACGCCAACTCCAAACCCGGCCAGGGCTGCGGAGGGCATCGCTCACCCCGCGCCCAGCCGTTCACCTGGAACTCCAGCGGTGATCCGAACTTTGGCGCCCCGCTGCCCGTCGGCAAGCCACTCGCACGCCCTTGAAGCCAAGCGGTGCCCGTTCATTATGACGGGCCCGCAAAGCGAAATGCATGCTGAACTCGCTGAACAGGCTCGGCGTCAAAGCTTGTACTCGGAGAGCTGGGTTCTCTGCGATCCGACAAGGACTAGATTTCAACGTTTGAAACTTATAGCGCGATCGGTGAAAGAATACGCCGAGGTATGGGCTACAGTCACATCCTGAATTGCGCCAGAACCCAGAATTTGGTTCCTGCCCAATCGACCGCATCCCCCACTAATTACGGATGCCCAATCCAAAACGAACTGCCAGAGGCGGTAAGGATTTCGGCCCTTGACCAACCACAGAGGAAGAACTCTTTCGTGGTGAATTAGATCGTTTTTCTTGTGATGATGAATCCTTTAACGGCATTATCTTTTGCTTAGATGTAGGGATTAAAGCTCATCCCGCAGCACTTTTTCCCCTCCACCGGGTCCCGTGCCCAGAAGCTCCCTGTTTTAATTACAGACCCCAGGAGTGGAGACTTCTCTACCGGCGTGGACTCTTCTCAGCCCATTGAAAACAAACCATAAATTTGGTGGCGGCGGTAGGACTCGAACCTACGACCTACGGATTATGAGACCGTCGCTCTAACCACCTGAGCTACACCGCCACGATAAAAATTGTAATGGGAGCGCGAAAGAACGGAAATCGCGTTCGCGCGCAGGTCGCTGGCGCTGTCACCAGCTCATTTTGATTTTAAGAGGCGGCGCAAAACCGTGTCAAATTCGATCTCGCTCAAGCGCCGCCAAGCACAGGCCAAGACGTCGCCATACCTTTCTGACTCGGCATTTCTAATTCCGCTCCACGTTTACACGTTTTTACCGTGGCTTACGACACTTTACTCTCCGCTCAACAACTTTCTATCTCATCGTCCGCATCCATCGCAGTAGAAGTTCTCACCCAATTTTCCCAGGAGATCGACATGCGTCGTTTCGTCATTGCGGCGGTAGCCATCGGTGTATCTTGTGCGCTTCTTTTTGCTACTGGATGCGGGTCCAATTCAGCCAAGCTGAGACTCGTCAACGCCGTTCCCGTCCAATCCAATCTTGACATGCTCATCGACGGCAAAAACGTAGCGGCAACGATTCCCTACAGTGCGGGGTCTCCCTACGTGGCCGTCCGCGCCGGATCGAGGCACCTGCAAATCGAACCTTCGGGCCAGAGCAACCCGTTCGTGGACGAGACCATCAACCTTTCGTCCGGCTACAGCAGCGTGCTGGAAACGAGCGCCGGGACGAATGTTCTCGTCGACACTAACACCGCGCCCTCTTCCGGAAACGTGAATATTCGCGTCATCAATGCTTCATCCAACGTCGGCACAGCTGATGTTTACATCGTGACTTCGGGAACGGGGATCGGTACGACGCCCACCTTCTCCAACTTGGCTTTCCCTTCGGCAACCGGATACCACTCGGTGGCCGCCGGCGCGTACCAGGTTATCTTCACGTCGCCGGGGACAACAAACATCATATTCAGCAGTGGATCGTTGCAATTTGCGAGTGGACAAGTACGTTCGGTTGTTGCCCTGGACGGGCAGTCAGGCGGGATCACTAACTCTGTTTTGGCGGATCTAAACTGACGGAACGGCGCGCCCAGCGCAAAGGCTGACACAGGTACTAGAGGCCGCGAAACGCTCCACGCCTGCATCCGGCCTTTCTCTAGGGAATATCTGTGCCGCCGTATTCTTCGCCGCGCATCTTCAGTCGGATGCTGTGCGCGAGTTTTTCAATTTCTTCGGCCTTCTTAATGACGTCCAGCGAAAGAATGTTTTCGTTCGTCTTCTCCACGCGCTCCTTAAGCTCGGTCGAAAGCTTAAGGAGTTTCTCCGTATCCCGTTTCAGTGCATTCTGGCGTTGCTCATTGGCTTTCTTTGCCATGTTTCGGCGCATCTCGTCAGCGATGGGAGATTTATCGAGGTTCGCAGGTCCTTGGCTGGAGGGAATGACAGTGGGAGGGCTGCCTTGGGCTTGGCTTTGAGACATGAGCCCGGGAAGCGCGAGAAGGACAACAAAGAGGATTGCGATTGAAGTTAGTCGATGCACGATGGCCTCGCGAATTACACCCGAATTATAAACGTCGCATCGCTAGCAGGCAGTGTTTCGGTTGCTATAATTCCCCCATAAATGACGCTGCTTGACCTCCAGATGACACTGCCCAGCGAGGCAAAGCTCCCAGCGATCCTGCGCGATTGGCGCGCCGACACCATGGCGTTTCTCCGTCACGACGCGCCGAAAATCGTGCTGGTCTTAATCCTAGCCTACGTCCTGACCAAGGTCTTGCGAGCGATTGCGAGGAAGAGCTCGGATTTGCATGTCCGCAAGCTGCCTCCTGGCGTCCGTGTGCAGCAAGTCCGAACGGTCACGAGCGTCCTAACCAGCGTTGGCGTGTTTTTCATTTTCTTTGTGGCTGCGCTGGAGGTTCTCGCGCTCCTTGGGCTGAACCTTGGGCCCATGCTGGCAAGCGCCGGCATTGCCGGGCTGGCGATCGGCTTTGGCGCCCAGACGCTGGTGCACGACTTCATCAACGGCTTCTTCATCCTGCTTGAAAACCAGTACGACCTTGGCGACGTGGTGCGCATTGCCGGCGTAAAGGGCACGGTCGAACGCATGAGCCTGCGCAACACAGTTCTGCGTGACGAAGACGGAACCATCCACATCGTACCCAATAGTTCTATTCAAATTGTGTCGAACACTACGCGGGACTGGTCGCAAATGGCGCTGCGGGTGGTGGTCGCGTACGACGAACCGAGTGAGAAGATTGTCCGGCTGCTGACCGAGGCCGGGGATGAACTTCGTCGCGACCCGGCGTTTGCCAACGACATTGTCAGCGACATTCAGGTACCGGGCATCGACCGCGTGGGCAACGGCGAGGCTGAATACCTGGTGCTGATCAAGACGCGGCCCACCAAACAATTCCCCGTCAGCCGGGAGCTGCGACGTCGCATCAAAGAATGTTTTGAGAAAAACAAAGTACGGCACGCGGGGCCAGGACGAATTTACGTGACGGATTCGGGGACGGAGAAGGCGTCATGAGATGCAGCCCGGCGCCGCGTTACGGGGGGCGAGCAGACGCGGGGCTGGCTTCACTTTTGGCATTTCGCACAGTAGTGGCTACTCCGACCCGCGATGACGATTCGCTTGATTTGAGTTCCGCATTTCCGACAGGGCTCGCCTTCGCGGCCATAGACGCGGTGTTTTAGTTGAAAGAAGCCTTCTTCGCCGTCGGAATCCACATAGTTAGAAATGGTCGAGCCGCCCAGCCGGATCGCTTCACGCAGAACTTGCTTCAGGCCCTTGTGCAGCAACCGTAATTCGTCGTGGGTCAGAGACGCCGCGCGGCGGCGGGGCCGCACCCCCGCGCGATACAACGATTCATCGGCGTAAATGTTTCCAACGCCGCTCAACAGCTTCTGATTCAACAGTGCGCTTTTGATGGGAGTATTGCGCCCGCGAAACAGTCTCGTGAACTCAGCCGGGGAAATGGTGAGAGGCTCTGCTCCCGGCGGGGCGAATTTCTCAATCACGGCCAGCCGGCCAAACCGCCGCGGATCGACGAAGCGAAGCTCGCG
Source organism: Acidobacteriota bacterium (assembly GCA_043734125.1). GTDB lineage: Bacteria > Acidobacteriota > Terriglobia > Terriglobales > Acidobacteriaceae > Gp1-AA145. Next base: position 136,973 of record JAYTFR010000050.1, read on the forward strand.
TTCTGACCTGAGCCGCAGAATCGCATGTGTATGCTTCGCGATTTCAGTTTCGGGCGCGCAAACCAGAAGCCGCCCCGTCATTCCGAGGTGAACAATCCATTGCGCGGCTGCAGCGTTGGTTGCGGGAAAAGGACTACCGAGGTCGAACACGATGTGCTTTCCGGAGCGGCGCACGTTCAGAATCGTCTTCGAAACCACCGCGGCTTCTATTTCTGCCGCGGAGGATTTTAGCGGCTCGGGCTTCGACCCTAGCCAGATCGACTCGATCACGTCTCCCGTGACGCGCTTGGCGAGTCCTCGCGCAATGGTTTCGACTTCGGGAAGCTCTGGCACTGGAAAGGTTGCTAACGTGAGAATATGCGAACCGGGTTCTATTTGTCCGAGATGAGAACGCCACCGCGGGCGTAGTCTTCCTTCGCAACCTCGTAGAAGGCGAGGGCCACACCTTCTCGTGGGGTGCCAGTTTCTTCGACCAGGACATCAGTGATGCGCTGCGCGATCTTGCGCTTCTGGTCGGCGGTCCGACCGGTCAGCATAGTTATTTGGATCATTGGCATAGCATTCACGCTTTTGCTGCAAGTAGTCCGCGCCGTCGAGCTTCGCGCGACCGCACGTGCGGGGATCGCCCCTACGCAGTCCGACTACTGCGACAGTTCGTATCCGGCAAAAAAGAAACTCAGTTCGAAGCGCGCCGTGTCATCGGCGTCAGATCCGTGAATGGCGTTGTACTCAATGCTCGTCGCCCATTTCTTGCGGATCGTGCCCTCTTCAGCGTTCGCAGGATTGGTCGCGCCCATCAGCTTGCGCAAATCAGCAATGGCGTCTTCTTTTTCAAGCGCCAGCGCAACCACCGGGCCGCTCGACATGAAGTCAGTCAGCGAATTGAAGAATGGCCGGTTCGCGTGTACGGCATAGAACTGCTCGGCCTGATGCTTTGAAATCTCAAGCATCTTCATCGCGAGGATGCGAAAGCCATTCTTCTCGAACTGTTCGATAATATCGCCGATCGCGTTTCGCTTTACCGCGTCGGGTTTCACGATGGTAAGGGTGCGTTGTAAGGTTTTCATAATTTGTCGTTAAGTCTAGTCTGTGATCCGTTTGCGTTCTTTGTGGTTAAAAAACCTTACGCGCGCCCAGCAAGCGCTGCCGCCGCAGTCTCGCCAATCTCGGCCGGAGTTCTGCAAACGCGAATCCCCGCGGCTTCCATGGCTTTGATCTTCTCAGAAGCCGTACCGTGGCCGCCGGAAATGATAGCACCGGCGTGGCCCATGCGGCGTCCCGGAGGCGCAGTCTGCCCGGCAATAAATCCCACCACCGGCTTCTTCATGCGGGCCTTCACAAACGCTGCGGCCGTTTCCTCCGCATTGCCGCCGATTTCCCCGATCATGATGACCGCTTCGGTCTGCGGGTCGCGATTGAACAAGTCGAGCGCATCCACAAAGTTCGTGCCGATGATCGGGTCGCCGCCAATACCGATCGCAGTAGATTGCCCAATTCCGCGCGTGGTCAACTGATGCACGGCTTCGTAGGTCAGCGTTCCGGAGCGTGAGACGATGCCCACGTTGCCTTCTTTGTGAATCCGGCCGGGCATGATTCCGATTTTGCACTTCCCTGGCGAAATAATTCCCGGGCAGTTCGGGCCGATCAGCCGCGAGCGCCGCGTCTGCAGGAATTCCCAGGCGCGCACCATGTCGAGCGTGGGAATGCCTTCGGTGATGCAGATGACCAATTCGATCTCGGCGTCGGCGGCTTCCATGATCGCGTCGGCGGCGAACGGCGGCGGGACAAATATCACGGAAGCGTCGGCACCGGTCTTGTCCACGGCTTCCTGCACGGTGTTGAACACCGGCCAGCCTTCGTGCGTGGTGCCGCCTTTGCCGGGAGTGACGCCGCCGACAATTCTCGTTCCGTATTCGGCGCAAGCTTTGGCGTGGAACGTGCCTTCGCGGCCGGTAAGGCCTTGAACAATCACTTTCGTTGATTTATCGACCAGAATGCTCATGCCTTGCCCGCTGCCGCGACCACTTTTTCCGCCGCGTCTTTCATGGTTTCCGCCACAATAAAATTCAATCCCGACTGCTGCAGAATCTCTCTTCCCTGCTCGACGTTGGTTCCTTCGAGGCGCAGCACAACCGGAAGCTGAATGTTGGTTTTGTTCGCGGCCTCGACCACTCCCTTTGCCAGCGTGTCCACGCGCAAGATGCCGCCGAAGATATTGATCAGCACGGCTTTTACATTCTTGTCGCTCAACAGGATTTCGAACGCATGCGTAACCTGCTCGGCGTTGGCGCCGCCGCCTACGTCGAGAAAATTCGCCGGCATGCCGCCCGCATATTTAATGATGTCCATGGTCGCCATCGCGAGGCCCGCGCCGTTCACCATGCAGCCTACGTTTCCATCGAGCTTGATGTAATTCAGGCTGTACTTCGAGGCCTCAACTTCGAGCGGATCTTCTTCCGTAATATCGCGCAGTTCTTTCAACTCAGGATGGCGGAACAGTCCGTTGTCATCGAACGTCATCTTCGCGTCAAGGGCAAACAGACGGCCGTCGCTGCACGTGACAAACGGATTGATTTCCATCAGCGAGGAATCAGTTTCTTCGAACGCCTTGTACAGGCCGGTCATGAATTGCACCGCCTGGTTGATTTGCTTCGGATTCAGTCCCAGCTGAAATGCGAGTTTGCGCGCCTGGAATGGTTCAAGTCCAACGCCGGGAGTGATGTATTCCTTCAGAATCGCATTGGGATTTTCGGCCGCAACCTGTTCGATTTCCATGCCGCCCGCCTGCGATGCCATGAACACAGGCTTCGCCTCTTCGCGGTCAAGCACCATTCCGAGATACAGTTCGCGCTCAATGGGCAGCGTCTCTTCAATCAGCAGGCGGCGGACCACGCGGCCTTCGGGGCCCGTCTGGTGCGTGATTAGCGTCATGCCAAGAATTTTCGACGCCAGCTCGCCGGCTTCGGCAACCGATTTAGCGATCTTCACGCCGCCGCCCTTGCCCCGTCCGCCGGCATGAATCTGGGCTTTGACCACGACACCGCTGGCGCCGGAATCGATCAATGACTTGGCCGCAGCTTCGGCCTGTTCGCGGGTCTCGACCATTTCGCCGCGCGGCACCGCGACGCCATACTTCTTCAGAATTGCTTTCGCCTGATACTCGTGAATTTTCATCTGGCTTTCGAATCGTTATTTCTAAACTTCGGTGGGTGCCTCAATCAAGCGGTTTTAGCTCGAGTGAGAACCTGCTTGCGGCTACAGAAGCTCGGCAGCAAACTAATGATTTTATAGAAGAAGTGAGGGGAAGGTAAAGCAGCAGGCCAGAACTCGGTTCGCGAAATGGCCACGTAGGGGCGGGTGCCCTCACTCGCCTGGCTGAGGAACGCTCAGCCAAAGCTTCGGCGAGCATGGCTCGCCCGCCCGGACGAGGGCATCCGGGCCTACATGGCCAGAGGTATAAAGATAAGGAACTCATTGAGAGTAGGACGGGATCGTGAACGCGCGAACAGCGCGGCATCTTACACCATCGCCTGCACCGGGCGTCGGCCTGGTCCAGCAAACAACGGCGTCACCAACCACAAAAAGATCAGCGCGGCATTAGCGACGATCCAGCCCAGGGCCGCGAGTTTCAATACGGTGCCCTCACGCTCCTCTACTTCGCGCATGTTGCGGCCAGCGACCACATAGCCATTCGCCGTCTTCGTAACGACCGAGGCAATCCTCACCCCGCCCCGTGGCTGCCAGGTAACGCGATCTTCGCCATGGTCGCGCACGAAATCGAAGACTCCGCGGGGATACGCCGGGATCGCTCCATCCAGCAGGCCGGAAGAAGCTACCGGGTGTCCCGAGGCGTCATACACAATCACGAACGGCGCCAGGCTCGCGTCGATGCTGATCTGTCGCTCGGGCAGTACTTTTGCGGCGCTCTCTCCTGCGGTAAGGCGCGCAGCAGTGTCCTCCGCCAGCTGAACTTGCGGATCGTTGGCATTCATCCGCAGCACCTGCTGCGACAGGAAGAATGCAGTGCCGGCCACGAACGTGGTTAGGACCAGCAGGATCGCCAACTGTGGAATGCGCGCGAGGTTCATGGCAGGTGCTCCGTCAAAAGGGATCGAACCAAATCTTCCATTAGCCGAAAGGTGGTCTCGGCGCCGGGATTCTCATCCTGCATCCGCGCGGCGCAGCGCTGTATCTCGCCGGCACAGTGCTCGCGAAACTCGGCCGGGTAAAGCTTCAAGGCACTCCCGTAGAGGGCCAGAAAAAGACGGCGGGGGTGCTTCGCGCGCGTCATCGGGACCCCACCCGGACGGGCGCTGATAGACCTTTCTTTTTCGCTGAAGCCAGCGCCTGCCGCAGCCGCGCCAGCTCAGCTTCGAGCGCCCGCTCGCCGACCCCGGTCAGGCAATAATAGCGGCGGCGCTCGTTATCCATTTCTTCGAGTTCCCGAATCAGCCCCGCAGCCGTCATCCGCTGCAGCGATCCGTAGAGCGTGCCCGGCCCCATGCGCAGAGAGCCGCCGCCGTCAGCTTCTACCTGTTTCATGATGGCGTAGCCGTGCTTCCGCCCGTCCGACAGGGCGAGCAGAATGTGAAATACCGCAGGGGTGAGGGGAACTTCACCGCGAGCTTTGAGGCTGAAACGCGTCATATGTCTATCACGGGTATATCCGCTATGGATATATATAGCGATGAATTCGTGACGATGTCAAGTGGGGATTTGGGGAATCCGCCGTGACCAGATCCAGCCCGCAGCGACTTTGAGTGCGGAGTTAGGGGCATCCGCGCCACGCAGCCAACAACAAAAAGGGCCGGACAAGAATGTCCAGCCCACAGAAAAGAAAAGCACGGGCGAGGGCGCCCGCGCTACACAACTACTCTTTCTCTTCTTTCTCTTTCTTCTCTTCCGCGGATTCCGCTGCGAGGCCGGCTTCGGCCTTCTGCTGGGCTTCGGCTTCATCCATCGCCTTGCGGGTCTCTTCCGCTTTCTTGGCGCGGGTTTCGGCACGTTTCTGGCGCTTCTCGTCGAGTACCTGCTCGCTGCCGAGCAGTTCGATGAACGCCTTATCGGCGCCGTCGCCCTTCCGCCATGCCGTGCGGACGATGCGGGTGTAGCCGCCTTGGCGGTCGGCAAAACGCGGCCCCAACGTATCGAACAGCTTTTTGATCGCCTCGTCGGTCATGACGTAGGCAATCGCCTTGCGACGGGCTGCCAGATCGCCCTTCTTGCCGAGCGTGATCATTTTCTCGATCCGCGGGCGCAGGGCTTTGGCCTTCGGGACGGTGGTTTCAATCCGCTCTTCGATGATCAGCGAAGTGACCATGTTCCGCAGCAGCGCGCGCCGGTGCGATGTGGTACGTCCGAGTTTGAATCCAGCAACTTTATGGCGCATATGAACCCCAGTGGTCAGTTGTTAGTGGGCAGTTGCCAGTCTGATTCGACCGTCACAAGTTGACCGAAGCAAATCCGGCAACTAACCCAAGCTTCAATTCTCAGTCCCCGGTTGCCAACTCGGTTCAATGGCGCGTTTACTCGCCACTGATCACTGGCAACCGACAACTGTTTAGTAATCGTCAGGGCCGTAGGCTGACGCGGGCAGTACCTGGTTAGAAGTCGGTCCGGGGACGGCGTTGCCGTGCTCGTCGATCTTCATGCCCAGGCTCAATCCCATGGTGCCCAGAATTTCTTTAATCTCATTCAAGGACTTGCGGCCAAAGTTTTTCGTCTTCAGCATTTCGGCTTCAGTCTTTTGCACCAGTTCCCCGATGGACTGAATGTTCGCGTTCTTCAAGCAATTGTAGCTGCGCACTGAAAGCTCCAGCTCTTCGACGGAACGGTTCAGGTTCTCGTTCTTGATCTCAGGCTTGCGGTCTTCGGTGCCGCTGCCGGTTTCGATGTCCTCTTCGAAGTTGATGAAGATGTTCATGTGGTCCTTCAGCAACTTCGCCGCCAGGCCGATTGAGTCGGCGGGAATGATCGAACCGTTCGTCCAAACTTCAATCGTCAGCTTGTCATAGTCGGTAATCTGGCCAAGACGCGCGGCTTCCACGGTGTAATTGCATTTGCGCACCGGCGAGTGTACAGAATCGATCGGAATGAATCCGAGGCCGAGGTCCTCGTCGAAGTTCTTGTCGGCGGAAACGTAGCCGCGTCCGCGCTTCAGGCGCATTTCCATGTCGAGCTTGCCGCCTTCGCTGACAGTGGCGATGTAAACGTCCTTGTCGAGCACTTCGACGTCGCCATCGGCTTCAATCATTCCGGAAGTGACCACACCCGGCTGATCTGCGCGCAGATAAATTGCTTTCGGCGCGTCACCGCTCAACTTGAACGGAACCTGCTTCAGGTTGAGGATGATGTCGGTCGCATCTTCGACAATGCCGGTAATGGACTGAAACTCGTGCATGACGCCGTCCATCTTCACCGCGGTAACGGCGGCGCCTTCAATCGAACTCAGCAGGACGCGGCGAAGCGCATTGCCGATGGTGGTGCCGAAGCCGCGTTCAAAAGGCTGCGCCCAGAAGATGCCGTACTTGTCGGTAAGCGTTGAGGTGTCAACTGCGAGGCGTTTCGGTTTTTGAAAACCCTTCCAAAGCATTTGTTTCTCCTTCGGCCAAGTGGCTCAGTGCTGACTCGCTCAGTGGTCCAACTGAGGTCGGTGTCAACAGAGGCTGATCTGGCACGAAAAGTGGACCGGGAAACGTCATGTGTCGTGCGTCGTTCGCCGCGCAAAACCTGCAGACGACGTGCGACGCAGGACGTGCGACTTATTTGCTATAAAGTTCCACAATCAACTGCTCGTTTACCGGCAGCTGAATATCTTCGCGCTTGGGCAATGACAACACCTTGGCGTGATAGTTGTCGCGATCGATCGCCAGCCAAGTCGGCGGGTTTCCGTGCGCGGCAAATTCCTTTGCCTGTTCGAGCATCAGCAGCTTGCGGCTGGACTCGCGAATCGTGACCTCGTCCCCAACGCTGCACTGGAACGATGGGATGTCCACCTTACGTCCGTTGACGGCAACGTGACCGTGGCGCACCAATTGGCGCGCCTGACGGCGCGACACCCCGAATCCGATCCGATAAATAACAGCGTCCAGGCGGCGCTCCAGTTGCTGCAGCAGCAATTCGCCGGTCACGCCCTTCGTGCGCGCGGCCTTCTCAAAGTAGTTGCGGAACTGGCCTTCCTGGGTAAAGTAGATGCGCTTAGCTTTCTGCTTTTCGCGCAATTGCAGGCCATAGCCGACGATCTTGGCCTTGCGGTCTTTGCCATGCTGGCCGGGCGCGAAGTTGCGCTTTTCGATGGGACACTTGTCGGTAAAACACTTTGTGCCCTTGAGGAACAGCTTTATGCCCTCGCGGCGGCATAAACGACATACTGCATCTTTATAACGTGCCAAGTTTTCTCCTTTAAATGAACCGGTTTACAGGATTGGCTTCCCTTCTTCCCGGTTGACTTCGTAGAGCCGTTGCTGACAATGTCTCAGACGTAGCAAAGCTACGTCTCCACAATCACACTCTGCGCCTTTTCGGTGGGCGGCAGCCGTTGTGCGGAATCGGCGTAACGTCTTTGATAGCGCGGACTTCAATGCCGGCGGCTTGCAGCGCACGAATTGCGGACTCACGTCCGGAACCCGGGCCGCTGACGCGAACTTCCACGCTGCGCACGCCGTGATCGCGCGCCATGCTGGCGGCGTTCGAGGCGGCCTGCTGTGCGGCAAACGGCGTGCCTTTGCGCGATCCGCGAAATCCAAGCGAACCCGAACTCTTCCACGAGAGCACGTTGCCCGCCTGATCAGCGATGGTCACAATGGTGTTATTGAAGGTCGCCTGAATGTGCACGACTCCGAATGAGACGTGCTTCCGCTCCTTCTTCTTGAAGGTTTTTTTCTTACCCTTCTTCTCCGGAGTGGCTGCGCCGCCCGCGGTTGCTGCTGCTGGTTTCGCCATAAATTCAGTTTCCAGTGGCCAGTGGCCAGTTGTCAGTTTCTCTTGCTGATGCAGCGGTCACGCCTCACTGGCAACTGACCACTGACGACTAGCAACTAGGTCTTAGACGCCGCCTTCTTCTTGTTCGCGACTGTGCCCTTGCGCGGGCCTTTGCGGGTGCGCGCGTTGGTGTGTGTACGTTGTCCGCGGACTGGCAGGTTGCGGCGATGACGATATCCGCGATAGGAACCGATCTCGATGAGCCGTTTGATGCTCATAGAAACTTCCTTGCGGAGATCGCCTTCGACCAGGCCTTCACCTTCGATGACCTGGCGGATGTGGTTAACCTCTTCCTCGCTCAAGTCCTGGATCTTTTTCATCGGATCGACATTTGCCTGTTCGAGGATGCGGGTCGAACGCGGCACCCCAATCCCGTAAATGTAAGTGAGCGCGATAAACGACCGCTTGTTGCGCGGAAGATCGACGCCTGCAATTCGTGCCACTTGAAGCCTCCAGTACTGCCGGCCTTGGAGTTTCAGCTCTTAGCCGTCAGCTCTTAGCTTTTAGCTCTTAGGCCCAAGCTGAACGCTAAAGGCTGGGAGCTAGAAGCTGCTTTATCCTTGCCGCTGTTTGTGTTTCGAATTCTCGCAAATCACCCGCACCACGCCCTTCCGGTGGATGACCTTGCACTTATCGCAAATCTTTTTTACCGATGCTCGTACTTTCATGATTGCTGTCCTCTACTCCGCCGAGCTTGCTCGGCCGGACGACCGATCACCCGATGACGGCGCCCGTCCCCCCAGTGGTCATTTATAGCGATACACAATTCTTCCGCGGTTCAGATCGTAGGGCGAGAGCTCGACCGCGACTTTATCTCCTGGCAGAATGCGGATGAAATTCTTGCGCATCTTCCCGGAAACGTGGGCCAGTACCTGGTGCTTGTTTTCCAGTTCCACCTTGAACATGGCGTTGGGCAGCGGCTCGACCACCGTTGCCATCACTTCAATCGCGTCTTCTTTGCTCATCGACTCCTTAGGTCAGTTGTGAGCAGCGACCTCTTCGTTGCTTGCTCACCGCTCAAAGCTCACTGGGTCAAAATCAACGGCCCACTTTTGGTTACTGCAACGCAGTGCTCAAAATGCGCACTGGAACTGCCGTCCGCGGTCACGGCTGTCCACTTATCTTCCAGCACCCGCGCTTCCGGGCCGCCGGAATTAACCATCGGCTCGATGGCAAGAACCATGCCTTCCCGCAAACGCATGTCAGCGCCGCGCGAGCGGAAATTCGGCACTTGCGGCTCTTCGTGCAGCTTAGTCCCAATGCCGTGCCCTACAAACTCGCGGACCACGCTGAAGCCGTTGGCTTCCACAAACTCCTGCACCGCGCCACCGATGTCGCTGACGGTGTTGCCGATCTTCACCTGCTCGATCGCCTTGTAAAGCGACTGCTCGGTGATGTCCATCAACTTCTTGCGCTCGGGTGAAACCGAATCACCCACCGCCACCGTAATCGCCGCGTCTCCGTAGTAGCCTTCCAACACCACGCCGCAGTCGATTGAAACAATGTCGCCGGCTTTCAGCACCCGTTTCGACGACGGAATTCCGTGAACAATCTCTTCGTTCACCGACGTGCACAACACGCAGGGATAACCGTAATATCCCTTGAACGCTGGTTTGGCCCCGAGCTCTTTAATCTTTCGCTCAGCGACCTTTTCCAGGTCCATCGTGGACACACCTGGAGCCACCATGCCGCGAACCTCATCGAGCACCTGCCGCACGATTCGGCCACTTTGCCGCATTTTGTCGATTTCCGACTGCGACTTGCAGACAATAGCCATTTCCTAGCCGCTCCCAGCTGCCCCTAGCGCGCTTTGGTCTATCGCTTCGACCATTCGCGCCGTGACCTCATCTACCGGGAGGTCCCCGTTCACTTCGATCACCCGGCCTAGCCGTCCATAGTGCTCGGCTACCGGTTTGGTCTGACGCTCGTAAGCGTCCAGGCGCTCCCGTATGACTTCCTCGCGGTCATCATCACGGGTGACCAGCTTGGAACCATCCACGTCACAAATTTCGTCAACAAGTGGCGGCTGGGAATGGACGTTATAGATCCGTCCACAGGTGGGACAAGTTCTGCGTCCAGTAATGCGGAGCAACAACTTATTATAATCCACCTTAATCGCTACCACAATCGGCAGCCAAAACGCCCACTTTGCCGTGTCACCAAACTCGAACTTCAGGAACGAGTCCAGCCAGACCGCCTGCTTCGACGTCCGGGGAAACCCGTCGAGGATAAACCCGCGCTGCGCATCGCTTTCGCGCAAGCGCCACGCCACAATGTCGCAAACCAAGTGGTCAGAAACCAGCTCGCCGTTAGCGATCAGGTCTCGCACCTGAATTCCCAGCGCGGTTCCCTGCTTTACATTGTCCCGCAGCAGGTCGCCGGTGGAAACCTGGGGTATCCGGTAATGCTGCGTGATCCGCTTGGACTGGGTGCCTTTGCCTGCTCCTGGCGGCCCGAGCAGCACAACTGGTCCGATGTTTCGCAGCGCCTGCTCCACCATCGACCTGGTCCCAACCCGCTCCTGACCCGAAATTCCCGCCACATGTTACGATCCGCCAACCGGCGCTCGATGCAAGCTGCCAGTCCCAGTTCGCGTTTCCCCGGCTCCCCCTGTGACTGCCAACTAACAATTGATCACTGGCAACTATTACCAGCCGCGGCGCCCGCGAATTCTTCCACTGCGCGGCGTAAAGCCGTCGTAATGGCGCATGATCAGTTGCGACTCGATTTGATTCGCTGTGTCCATGGCGACGCCAACCACGATCAGCAGCGACGTCCCGCCGAAATAGAAGTTCACATTCAACCCGTTCAGCACCCAGTTCGGCAACCGTTCAAAAAACGGGCCCAGCGGCCGGAACAAATGGTTCAAGTGAACGCCAACCATCAACCATTCCGGAATAAACGAAATAATGATCAGGTATATCGCGCCGACCAACGTGATTCGGGTCAGAATCTCGTTGATGTGGTCTGCGGTGCGCTTGCCGGGACGAATGCCGGGAATAAAGCCGCCGTACTTGCGCATATTGTCCGCAACCTCGTTGGGGTTGAAGACAATCGAAATATAAAAGTACGCAAAGAAAATAATGCCCAGCGCGTAAAGCACGGTGTAGAGGGGCTCTCCCCACTTCAGAGCTTCCATGACGCCGCCGAAATAGCGGTTGTCGCGTAGTCCATAGAACATAGTTTGAGGAATGGTGACGATGGACGACGCGAAAATGACCGGCATCACACCGCCGGCATTCACTTTCATCGGCATGTGCACCGATTGCCCGCCCATCATTTTGCGACCGACGATGCGCTTGGCATACTGCACCGGGATGCGCCGCTCGCTGCGTTCCACGTACACAATGAACGCGACCACGGCAATCATCAACGCCAGCAACGCGATGAGCAGCGGGAAGGTAAACGTTCCCCAGGTATTGTTTTTGGCCTTTTCAAACAGATCGAAAATCCCGCGCGGCAGACCGACGACGATGCCAGTAAAGATCAGCAGCGACATGCCATTTCCGACGCCGCGTTCGGTGATCTGCTCACCCAGCCACATGATGAAGACGCTTCCCGTAGTGAGCGTGAGGATCGTCATCAAAACAAAACTGACGCCCGGGTTCACCACGAAGCTGCCCGCACGCTGCAGGCTGAATGCGATTGCAAACGACTGCACCATGCTGAGCAGCAGCGTCATGTAACGCGTCCACATGGTGATTTTCTTGCGGCCGAGTTCGCCTTCTTTCTGCAGCTTGGCCAGCGGTTCATAAATGACCGTAAGCAGCTGCAGAATGATGGAAGAGGTGATGTAGGGCATGATGCCAAGCGCGAAAATGGTCATTCGCTTGAACTGTCCGCCCGAAAATAAGTCCACAAAACCCAGCAGGGTTCCGCGGTTTTGTTCGATGTATTGCGAGAACAGCTTTGAGTTCACGCCCGGAATCGGGATGTGCCCGCCGACGCGGTAAACAGCCAACAGCGCAAGCGTGAAGAAAATGCGCTTGCGCAGATCCGGAATCCGAAAAATATTTGCGAACTTATCAAACATAAAAATTAGCTATCGGCTCGTTGCTCATTGCTCATTGCTCGCTACTACAGAACCTCTGCCTTGCCGCCCGCCTTGGTGATTTTCTCTTGCGCGGACTTGGAGAACTTGTGCGCGTAAACCGTCAGCGCAATGGTGAGTTCGCCATCGCCCAGGATCTTCACCCGGCGCTTGTTGCGGGCGAGCCCGGCTTTGCGAAGCACGTCAGGATTGATCGTGGTCTCGCCCAGCGCAGCCAGCTTCTCCAGGTTCACCACGCTGAATTCCTCGCGGAAAATATTGGTGAAGCCGCGCTTGGGCAGGCGGCGATGCAGCGGCATCTGGCCGCCTTCAAAACCGCGCATCATGCGCGAACCGCTGCGCGAACGCTGTCCCTTGTGGCCCCGGGTCGAGGTCTTGCCCATACCAGACCCCATGCCGCGTCCCACGCGCTTTTTGTTCTCGTTTGCTTTTTTCGGTGCTCGAATGTTGGATAAATTCATTTCGTTTTCCTGTAGAGACGTTGCTTGCAACGTCTGAGGCGCAGCAAGCTACGCTTCTAGTATCTCCACCAAATGGGGCACCTTCGCCACCATGCCGCGAATCGCCGGGTTATCGGGACGCTCAATCACCTGATACAGCCGGGTGAATCCCAGCCCCTTGATCACTAGCTTGTGCTTGATCGGCGTGCAAATTTTGGAGCGCACATACTTCAGCTGCAGCGTGCCGCCGGTCGCAGTCTTTTTTTTCGCCCTCATTACAATTCCTCCGCCGCTTTGCCGCGCATGCTGGCAACAGCAGTTCTACTCTTGAGCTTTTTCAACGCGTCGAAAGTGGCTTTGATCACGTTATGCGGATTGGTGGTGCCGATCGACTTGGTCAGCACATTCTGCACGCCCACCGAAGTCATTACCGCGCGCACCGCACCTCCGGCGATTACGCCGGTTCCTTCCGGGGCAGGCTTCAGCAGAACCATTCCTGATCCGAAGCGCCCCAGCACGACGTGCGGAATACTGGTCTGGGTAAGGTTCACGCGTACCAGATTTTTCTTCGCGGATTCAATTCCCTTGCGGATGGCCTGCGGCACTTCCTTCGCCTTGCCCGAGCCGTATCCGACGACCGCAGCTGAAGGATCGCCGACCACCACCAGCGCGGCGAACGACATGTTCTTTCCGCCTTTTACTACCTTGGTGACGCGATTGATGGCGACCACCTGATCTTTCAGCTGGAACGCATTCGCATCGAGTTTCTTTACGACAGTTGGCATTCGTGACTCGCCTTCATTTGAGTAATTGTGTAATCGGGTAATTGGAAAAACCGAACCCAAATCGCCCTGACAAATTCCACAATTACGAAATTTCCAAATTACCCAATCTCTTAAAACTGCAATCCCGCTTCACGTGCAGCGTCAGCAATGGCCTTGACCCGCCCGTGATAAATGTAGCCGCCGCGATCGAACACAACCTTGGTGATCCCCTTGGCTTTGGCGCGCTCGGCAACATTCTTGCCGATCACTTTGGCCGAGGCCACGTTGCCGCCCTTGACCCGCGAGTCCTTCTTGCCTTCTGCGGTGCTGGCAGAAACCAGGGTCACGCCCTTCAGGTCGTCAATCACCTGGACATAAATATGATTCAGCGAGCGGTACACATTCATGCGCGGCCGCTCGGCAGTGCCCATTACCTTTTTGCGAATGCGGTCATGCACTCGCTGCCGGGTTACGTCTTTTGATGTTTGTCTCAGCATGTCAGATCCCTCGACTTCGCTCGGGATGATCGCGGCGGGCTCGGACGCCCGCCAAACGCGATCACTTTGCTCCTGTCTTTCCAACCTTCTTCTTCAGGCGCTCGCCCGCGTAACGCACGCCCTTGTTCTTGTACGGATCCGGCGGACGCAGCGAACGCATCTCCGCGGTGACTTGCCCGACTTTTTGCCGGTCAATTCCAGTCACCGACAATTTCGTCTGCTTGGTATCGACGGCCACGTCAATTCCTGTGGGCAGCGGATACTCAATCGGATGCGAGTACCCTAGCGTGAACACCACCGTGCCTTTGCCCTTCAGTTCCGCGCGATAGCCGATTCCCACGATTTCCAGTTCGCGCGACCAGCCCTTGGTGACTCCTTCTACGGCGTTGTTCACCAGAGCGCGCGTAAGCCCATGCAACGCGGCATACGAGTCGCTTTCGCGCACCGCGACCAACTGGCCGTCGCGCTGCTCGAGCTTGATCCCGCCCGGAATTGTCGTATCCAGCTTGCCCTTGGGACCCTGGATGGCAACTGTGTGGCTTTCGATTTTGACCGTCACGCCCGCGGGCAGTGCGATCGGCTTTTTTCCAATTCGTGACATAAATTCAGCTTTCGTAGAGACGTTGCTTGCAACGTCTGAGACGTAGCGGAGCTACCTCTCTACACGTCTTACCAAACTTCGCAAAGAAGTTCGCCGCCCAGGCCCTGCTTGCGCGCCTGGCGTCCCGTCATCACTCCGCGGGGCGTGGTGAGAATGTTGATCCCCAGCCCACCCAACACGCGCGGAATCTCGGTACGGCGAACATACACCCGGCAGCCGGGACGAGACACGCGGGTGACGTTGGAAATCACCGCTTCGTTATTGTTGTCGTACTTCAGGTAGATGCGAATGACCTTATGGCCTTCCTCTTCTGTCGGCTTGAAATTGGAGACGTAGCCCTCTTCTTTCAGAATACGGGCAATCTCCAGCTTCAGCTTGGAAGCGGGCACATCCACCTTCTGGTGCCGGGCGCGAAGCGCATTGCGAATTCGCGTCAGCATGTCTGCGACCGGATCGGTCAACTTCATCGGTTTGCTTCTCCTCGGCCACCCGTTCTCTCCGCCGCAGCGGAGAACCAGCGATGGCTTCTTACACTCAATTGCCTACCACGCCGCACGTTGTTGATCGTTCGTCGTTGCGACCCGTGCCGGCAGGTTTTTTGCCGACGCCCGACAGCCAACGACCGACGACGGTTTACTACCAGGACGACTTCGCGACCCCGGGAATCTCGCCGCGCAATGCCAATCCGCGGAAACACAGGCGGCAAAGTCCGAACTTGCGCAGAAATGCGCGCGGACGTCCGCAAATCTGGCAGCGGTTGTGGCGGCGCGTGGAAAACTTCGGTCGCGCCTGCTTGGCGGTCCGCGCAACCTCAAACTTCTTCTGGATCTTAGCGTCCTTAACTCGTTTTGCTGTAGTTGCCAAATCTTGCTCCTGTAGAGACGCTGCCGGCAGCGTCTCAAACGTAGCAGAGCTACGTCTCTACAAACTGTTTATGTCGTGCGGAACGGCATTCCCATGTGCTTCAACAGCGCCCGCGCCTGATTGTCGTCGCGCGCCGTAGTCACAATGGTGACGTTCATGCCTTTTTGCTTGTCCACCTTCTCGTACGAAATCTCGGGAAAAATCAACTGGTCGTGCAGGCCAATGGTGTAATTCCCGCGCCCATCAAACGACTTCATCGAAACTCCGCGGAAATCGCGCACCCGCGGCAGAACAATGCTCACCAAGCGATCGAAAAATTCATACATGCGGTCGCCGCGCAACGTGACCATGGCGCCGATCGGCATGCCTTCACGCACTTTGAAAGCCGCGATAGATTTCTTCGCCCGCGTCACCACCGGCTTCTGCCCGGTGATCTGGCCCAGTTCGTTCACCGCCGGATCAATGATCTTCGCGTTCTGCGTGGCTTCGCCTACACCCATATTGATTACGATCTTGTGCAGATGCGGCACAGCCATGGGATTGCTGAAGTCAAACTCCTTCATCAGCGCCGGCGCAATTTCCTTCTGGAAGCGCTCCTTCAGCCGGGGAGTTTCTTTTGCGCTATGCCGCGCGACTTCGGGGGTCCGCTGTTCTTCTTGCGCCCCGCCTTTTTTTTCTTTCTTGTCTTTTTCTTTAGCCATTTTCTAATTCCATTCTCACGGTTTCGGAGTGGTTACCGGTTCGTGAGCTCTAGCTCTTATCGAGCGTTGTGCTGCACTTCTTGCAAACGCGAACCTTTTTGTCGCCGCGAACTTCATGTCCTACACGTACCGGTCCGCAAGTCCCGCAAACCAACTGCACTTTTGAAATCGAAATAGGCCGTTCTTGCTCGGCAATGCCGCCCTTGGACCGCTGCGAGGGCCGCATGTGCTTCTTCACCATCATCACGTGTTCCACCAGAACACGCCCAGTATCTGGAAACACACGCAATACGCGTCCCTGCTTGCCCTTATCCTTGCCGCTCAACACCTGCACCGTGTCGTTGCGATGGATATCAACCGTCTTGTGTGCTTTTGTAGTCGCTGTTCCCATTTTTAAGACTCATTTCGTAATTTGGTGATTGAGTAATTTTGAAATTGAAAACCAAACCCAGCCTGGCCGTTCAAATTACCCAATTACGAAATTCCCCAATTACTCAATCTCTACAGAACTTCTGGCGCCAGACTCACAATCTTCAAAAACTTCTTCTCGCGCAACTCTCTGGCCACCGGACCGAATACGCGGGTACCTACCGGCTCGCCAGTTTCGTTGATCAGGACAGCCGCGTTTTGATCGAACCGGATGTAGGTGCCGTCGCGACGCCCATATTCCTTGCGGGTGCGCACGATCACCGCTTTGACCACAGTTCCCTTTTTCACCTGACCGTCCGGTGCCGCTTCCTTCACACTGGCCGTGATCACATCCCCCAGCCCGGCATGCAATCCGGTTGACCCGCCCAGCGGCATAATCATCTGCAGCTTGCGCGCGCCGCTGTTGTCGGCGACCTCGAGCATTGACCTCATCATCAAACTCATAACGTTTTCCTTCGTGGAGCAGGTTTTCCCCAGCTCAGCAAGAGCTAGCAGATACGCTACTTCTCCACATCTACCTTGATCTCCGGCACCAGCGCCGTCTTGCGGACGATCTCTTTCAGCCGCCACCGCTTCAGCTTGGACGTCGGCCGGGTCTCTTCCAGCTTCACAACGTCCCCGATGTTGGCTTCATTCTTCTCGTCGTGGGCGTAGAACTTCTTGGTCTTCGAAACCACTCGAATGTAGAGGGGATGCGACTTGCGCAGCACCGTCTGCACCACGATGGTCTTCTCCATGCGGTTGGAGACTACTTCGCCGATCAGTTCTTTGCGTCGTCCCGCAGCTTTTGATTCCACCATTACTTCTTCTCCCCTGCGCTCGCCTGCTCGCGGGCCACGGTCTTCACCCGGGCAATGTCTTTGCGCAGGCCGCGCAGCTTCTTCAGACTTTCGGTCTGGCCCATCTTGAGCTGAAACTTGAGCTTGAAGAGCTCTTCATTCATCTCGCGTTCCTGGTGCCGAAGCTCTTCGGCGGTCAGGCTTCTGATTTTCTCTGCATCCATAAAATCCTCGTAGAGACGTTGTTCACAACGCCTGAGACGCAGCCCGCTGCGTCTCTACAAATCGCTTAGTGCGCCCCCGGGCGCTGTACAAATGTCGTGCGCAAGGGCAGCTTGTGCGACGCCAACCGCATGGCCTCTTTGGCATCTTGCGACGTCACGCCTTCCATCTCAAACAAAATCTTTCCCGGCTTCACTACTGCAACCCAGTGATCCGGCGCCCCCTTGCCTTTACCCATACGGGTTTCTGCCGGCTTCTTAGTTACGGGCTTGTCGGGAAACAGGCGGATCCAGATTTTGCCGCCGCGCTTGACGAAACGCGTCATCGCAACACGGCTGGCTTCGATCTGCCGGTCAGTAATCCAGCCCGGCTCGAGCACCTTCAACCCGAAGTCCCCGAAAGACAGCGTGCTGCCCGCCCAGGCTTTTCCGGTCATACGGCCGCGCTGTTGCTTGCGGAACTTAACTTTTTTTGGCATCAACATAGAGTCAGCTCTTAGCTTCTAGCCTTTAGCTCTCAGCTCAAATCAATTTCACGGTACGTTCGCGTTGAAGAAAAACCGGCCTTCAATCCGCGGTTTTCAAATCGCCCGATCACCGGATCACCCGATCTAGAACGCTCCTACCGCCTGCGACTCGCGCTTCTTGGTCGGAAGAATCTCGCCCTTGTAAATCCAGCACTTCACGCCGATCACGCCATACGTGGTGCGCGCTTCGGTAAAGCCATATTCGATATCGGCGCGCAGCGTGTGCAGAGGCAAACGGCCCTGCAGGTACCACTCGGAGCGCGCGATTTCATTTCCGTTCAGGCGCCCACTGACTCGGACCTTAATTCCCTTGCATCCGAAACGCAGCGCCGAATCAACCGCCTTGCGCATCGCGCGACGGAAGCCTACACGCTTTTCCAGTTGCAGAGCGATCGACTCCGACACAAGCTGCGCATCGAGTTCCGGCTTATGCACTTCCTGGATGTCGATGTAGACTTCGCGATTGGTGCGCTTCTGCACGTCCTGCTTCAGCTTGTCGATCTCGGCCCCTTTGCGGCCAATAATGATGCCGGGGCGCGCGGTCTTAATAATGACCCGCAGCTTGTTGCCCGGACGCTCGATCTCGATCGTGCTCACACCCGCCGACTTGAGCTTTTCCTTCAGCTCGTTCTTCAGCTTGATGTCTTCGAGCAGCAGCTTGTCGTAATCCCGCTCGACGAACCAGCGCGACTTCCACGGCTTGGTGTATCCGAGCCGAAATCCGTAAGGGTGTACCTTCTGTCCCATAAGACTCCTGAAAACCTCAGTTGCCAGTGGTCAGCTGCCAGTTAAAGTCTTGCTATTCCGAACCGCCTGAGCGGCAAGGAACCTGCTTTTCACCAGCTACTAACCGCGATTACTTCTTTGCTACCGCCTTTTTCTTTCCAACTGATTTCTTGGCGACCACGCGCTTCTTTTTTGCCGGTGTAGCCTTCGCAACCTGATCTCCGCCGACTACGGTGGCGAGTGACCCAGAACCGTTCTGTCCGCGCTCGGCGAGCGTGATCTCGATATGCGCAATGCGGCGGACATATCGAAATGCGCGTCCCATCGGCGCCGGACGAATCCGCTTCAGCCGCGGACCGTCGTTTGCAACTGCCTGCTTCACGTAAAGACTGTCGAGGTCGACCTCAATATTCTTTTCGGTGCTCAGGTAGTTGGCGTTCTGCACCGCCGACCGAAGCAGTTTCTCGACTTTCGCCGCAATCCGCTTTTTGGTAAACATGAGTGTGTTGAGGGCATCTTCGACGCGCTTGCCCTTAATAAGTTCGAGCACCAGCCGCGCTTTCTGCGGCGAGACGCGAACGAAATTGGTTTTGGCTCGAAATTCCATTTGCTTATGCCTTTGGCGCTGCCGGAGCTGAAGCTCCCGGACCGCCAGGTATGCCCGCCGGACGCGCCGACACTTCGGTCGCCGCCTTCATCGAGTGTCCCTTGAACTGGCGCGTGAAACTGAACTCGCCCAGCTTGTGCCCGACCATATTTTCGGTGACGTACACCGGGATAAACTTCCGCCCGTTGTGCACCGCAATGGTATGCCCCACCATTTCAGGGATGACCGTCGAGCGCCGCGACCAGGTGCGCAACACTTTCTTTTCGTTGCGCGAGTTCATGGCTTCGATCCGTGCCGCCAGGTATCCATCAATGAACGCGCCTTTTTTAGTTGAACGTGCCATAAAGATCAGCTTCTAGCTGTTAGCTCCTAGTTCTAAAACTAATACTGTGTCATTCCGCACGACGTGCCATGCACGACTATTTCTTCGCCCGGCTCACAATAAACTTGTCTGTCCGCTTATTATTGCGGGTCTTGTAACCGCGCGTCGGCTGGCCCCAAGGCGTAACTGGATGCCGCCCGCCTGAGGTTTTGCCTTCGCCGCCCCCGTGCGGATGGTCCACCGGGTTCATCGACACGCCGCGATTGTGCGGCTTCTTCCCCAGCCAGCGCGAACGCCCAGCTTTGCCGATGGTGACATTTTCGTGATCAATGTTGCCAACCTGCCCAATGGTCGCCATGCAATCGTGCGAAACTTTGCGGGTCTCGCCCGAAGGCAGCTTTACCAGCGCGTAGTCGCCTTCTTTTGCAACCAGCTGCGCGGAACCGCCCGCCGAACGCACCATCTGCGCGCCCTTTCCCGGACGCAACTCCACGTTATGAATCGTGGTGCCCGGCGGAATATTTTTCAATGGCAGCGCGTTGCCAACCAGAATGTCCGCGTCCGGCCCGCTGACAATTTTTTGCCCAACCTTCAATCCGTCGGGCTGCAAAATATAACGCTTCTCGCCATCGGCGTAAGCCAGCAGCGCAATGCGCGAGGAGCGGTTGGGATCGTACTCGATCGAAACCACCTTCGCCGGAATGCCCAGCTTTTCGCGCTTGAAATCCACGATGCGCAGCTTGCGCTTGTGGCCGCCGCCGCGAAACCGCATGGTCATGTCGCCGGAGTTGCGGCGCCCGCCCTGCCGGTGCTTCGGCTCAGTCAGCGGCTTGTGCGGCCGGTTGGTAGTCAGATCCGCGCTCGAAAGCGTGGTCCGGTAGCGCAAGGTCTGCGTTGTCGGTCTATAAGTCTTGATTGCCATAAAATCAGCTCTTAGCTGTTAGCTTCTTAGTTCGGTCGAAGGTCTTGTGTCGCACGTTTCGCGGGCGACGTACGACTAAAGATTCTGCGCGTACTCCGGCATCTTTTCGCCGGCACGCAATTTTACGAACGCCTTTTTCCAGTCGGGACGATAGCCGGAAAACTTGCCGCGCCGCCGTTCTTTCCCCGGATAATTCGCCGTTCGCACCGAACTGACCTTCACCTTGAAGATCATCTGCACCGCTTCTTTGATCTCGGTCTTGGTCGCCTTCGGCGCCACCTGGAACACCAACGTGTTCTGGTTCTCCTTGATGCCCAAGCCCTTTTCGGTAATAACCGGCCGGCGGATGATCTGATATGCGGTCTTCATTACGCCACCTCTGCCGCTTTCTTGTTGCGCTGACGCGGGCTGCGGGCCGCCTTCTTAGCCTTGGGCTCAACTTCTTCATCTCGCCGCGGGTGCTTCGGCAGCGACTTCTTTAACGACACCTGCAGCTTCTCAATCGCAGGCTGCGAGAAAATTACGCGGTCGTAGCGCAGCAGGTGATACGGATGCACTTCGCTGCTGACGACCAGTTCAATGCCTTTCAGGTTCCGCGAACTCAGCGCCAGATTGCGGTTGCCATGGTTTGCGACTTCCACCAGCAGGGCGCCCTTATCAATCTTCAGATTATCGAGCGACTCGCGGAACGCCTGCGTCTTAGGCTCTTTCACGTCGAATGCGTTCACCACCATCAGCTTGCCGTCCGCCAGTTTCGACGCCAGCGCCGAGCGCAACGCGCCCAGCACCTTCTTGCGAGGAAAGGCGTAATCGTACGAACGCGGTTGCGGCCCATGTACGGTGCCGCCGTGGCGCCACAGGGGCGAGCGGATGGAGCCAACACGGGCGCGTCCTGTGCCCTTCTGCTTCCACAGCTTCTTGCCCGATCCCGAAACCAGCTTCTTGTTCTTGGTGGCATGCGTTCCCGCGCGCTGCCCGGCGCGGTAATGCTTCACCGCTTCCCAGAGCAGGGCTTCGTTGATCGCGCCAAAGACTTCGTCGGCGAGATCGAGCGTGCCAACTTTCTTGCCGCTCAAATCGTGAATGTCAATCGTTGCCATATGTTTCTCTGTGGCGCAAGCATTCCGGCGCGCGCTCCACTATCCTTTTTTCGCCGCTCTCTTCGCAGCCTTCAACGGATCAACCGTTGCCGATCCGGCAAATCCGCGACGCTCTCGTGGCGGTTTCTTCGCTTTCGTAATGATCAGATATCCGCCGTTCGGACCGGGCACGCTGCCTTCGACCACCAGCAGGTTGTCATCTTTTTCGACGCCCAGCACCCGCAGGTTGCGCGTGGTCACGCGAGCGTTGCCCATGTGTCCCGACATCCGCATCCCCTTGAACACGCGTGACGGGAAGGCCGACGATCCAATCGAACCTGTGATCTGGAACATCGAACCGTGCGACTTCGGGCCGCCGGCAAAACCGTGCCGCTTGACCACTCCCTGAAACCCTTTGCCTTTGCTGATGCCGACGATGTCCACAAATCTCTCACCGTCAAATATATCGACCAGTACGCGATCGCCGGCTTTCACTGCGACGCTCTCTTCGCCCTTTTCGTCCGCTTCGATGGGGACTTCGCGCATGAACTTCACCGGCGGAACATTGTTCTTCGCCAGGTGGCCGCGCATGGGCTGCGTCAGTTTTGATTCCTTCATGAACTCAACCAGTCCAATCTGCGCGGAGTCGTATCCGTCTCTGGTCTGGGATTTATGCTGCGTGACCACACAGGGACCAGCCTGCAACACTGTCACCGGATGCACGTCGCCCCTCGAATCGAACAACTGCGTCATCCCGACTTTTTTCCCCAGAATTCCTGCGATCTTTGCCATTTCCCTATTCCTGTGTGGCGCGGGCGCCCTCGCCCGCGTCCCTTTCCAGCTTGGCCTAAGCTATTGGCTGGGATTCGTTCTGATGTGATCCTTCACGCGCTCCGTAACAGCCAGTGGGTGCAGCTTCTGATAGTCGCGAGAGCTCCTAACGTTTCTCAGCATGTTCCACATATTCGCCGCTAAGAACAGGAGAAAAGCTCCCAGTCCCATCAACCTGTAGCTCCTTGAAACATGCTCCTCAACTTCCAATCCAACGAACACGATGTACAACGCAAAGAACGCAATCACTAACAACGTCGCGGGCCAATCGTACTTCTCTCGATATCCGCATTTCGGGCATCTGTGCACGGCTCAGCTCCACGAACTACTTATGCTCTTTCCCGAACGCCTTAATCTCGACATCCACGCCCGCCGGAAGATCGAGTTTCATCAGTGCATCCACCGTCTGCGGCGTCGGATCGAGAATGTCGAGCAGGCGCTTGTGCGTGCGGATCTCGAACTGCTCGCGTGATTTCTTGTCGACGTGCGGCGAACGCAGCACCGTCCACTTGTTCTTCGACGTCGGCAGCGGAATCGGGCCGGCCAGCCGCGCCCCGGTGCGCTTGGCG
>JAYTFR010000051.1:0-26640 GCA_043734125.1 Acidobacteriota bacterium
GTCGAAGCTGCCCTTTAGCTGAGGTGAGAGGAAAACTCGACGACAGCGACGATCACAACCCACAGAACACTCCGATCACGGACTTTTTCAACACCCACAAGTGATGTCCCTAAATGAGAAACGTCGTCTTGTTACGAAAATGGAACGCTCGGGGATCCCGGCAGCCTTCCGTCTAAGTGTGAGGTACAGCTTCAGGATTTATGGCCTGGAGAGATCACCACTATCGCGAGGGCGCTGGCAGGGCACCCAAAACGGCCTGCTGTTTTTCCAACAAAGCCTTGATGCCTTGGCGGGCGAGTTCGATCATTGCCTGTAATTGGGCATCGTCGAAGACCTGGTGCTCGGCCGTGGCCTGGAGCTCGACGAACTTATCCGCCGCGGTCATCACGAAGTTCATGTCCACATCGGCGCGGGAGTCTTCTTCGTAATTCAGGTCGAGCAGGGGATGACCGTCAACAATCCCCACGCTGACTGCGGCCACGAAGTCGCGCAGGGGAAGAGCGCGCAGCGTGCCGGCTTGAACCAGTTTTCCGAGGGCGAGCGCCAAGGCCACAAAAGCGCCGGTGATGGACGCAGTGCGGGTTCCGCCGTCGGCTTGAATAACATCGCAGTCAATCAACACCGAGCGTTCGCCAAGTTTTTCAAGATCGGTTACGGCGCGAAGCGATCGCCCAATCAGCCGCTGGATCTCGTGAGTGCGACCGCCAATTCTTCCCCGCGCGGATTCGCGGGCCGTCCGAGTGAGGGTGGCGCGAGGCAGCATGCCGTATTCAGCGGTGACCCAGCCTCTACCGCTGTTGCGCAAAAATGAAGGAATGGTTTCTTCTACTGACGCGGTGCAAATGACGCGGGTATTTCCGACTTCAATGAGAACAGAGCCCTCGGCGGTTGACACGTAATCGGGATGGAGAGTGATGGGCCGCAGTTGGTCAGGGGCGCGGTTGTCGGAGCGGAAGAACATCCAAAGATTCTAGCAGCGCGATCGTGCATCGCAGGCAGGCGCGACGGCAGGAAGATACACGAAGTTCGCCGACGGCTGCAGCCTTACGCGCGACTACGCCGACCGTCGCCTGGCGCTTAACGTAAACAGCGAATGCAATGCTCGATCCAGTTGTTCCTGTTCCCGGGACGTTCCAGCCTCTTCGAGTTGGGAGAGGCGCTGGCGGATCGCGGTTCGGGCAGCCTCGATCTTTCCGTAGAGCCGACCGGAATCATTTTCGGACAAGGCAGCCGTATACAACGATTGCCAATTTACCTCGTACATAAAGCCTCCTTGGGCCACAGCGAAGGCACGAGGGATTATAGCCCCGCGTGGGTAGGGACAGAACACAGAAGTTCAGGGATTGAATCCGGTTTTTCCACCGAGCCCTACGGCGATGAAAGTTGTTTGGCGAGAATGGCGACTCGCGAAACATCGTATGCGGTCGAGAGGTCCGCGTGGCCTGAGAGGGTGCTGGCTTCTTTGCCATCCACCAGGAATTTGACGCGCGACACGCCCTCCACGTTCAGTGACAGTGTCTGGATAATGGAAGCGATGGTGAGTTCCTCATCCAGAACGCCGGATGTATTACCGGAGGCGAGTTCAGAGTTGAGGTCGATGACCACCAGGCCGGGATCGACAAAAAATACGTTGCGCACGTCGGCGCCAGCCGGCAGCGGATGCGGAGAATCCTTCGCCGTGTAAATGACCAACAGGGTGCGCAGGATTTCTTGCGCCCGTTGCTGGCGCTCGGAAGACAGTGGGATAGAAACGCTCTGCGTACGCAGAACGCCTGAATCGTCATGCGCGACGCAAAGCGCAACTTGCTTCGCAGCGCCACGGTCGGGCGGAGCGACGGCTTGCAACTGGGGGGCCGAGCCTGATTCCGGGACTGCGTTCTTGCGCAACTGCCACGCGTAAAATGACAACGCAATTACCAACACCGAAAGGCACGCCGTCAGCACCAGGAAAGGCCGGGAGTTCATGGATGGTTCCCCATGCCCGCCCGCAGCGACGGAGCTATAGAGGCGATTGCATTCGCAACCGCTGCGCAAATCATCTGCTGATAACCGGCGGAGGCCACCTGCGAGGCATCGCCGGTGGTGGGCGAGATTTCAATCGCCAGCGCTGGGGATTTCAAGTTGTTCAAAGGACGAAGCGGAGCACTCAAAGCCCGCGTGGGAAATCGAGTTTTCTGCACCGCGGCAACTACCAATCCTTGAATCACCCGGCTGCGGGCCAGGGTCACGGCCTGGGCGGTATCCCAGTTGAGGAAGGCTCCGCGGTCATCGCCGCCGGCCGGCAACATCGCGACAAACACACGCACCCCGCTTCCGAGGGAACTGGCGTGCAACGCGATGTAAAGCGCCGGACCGGTCGCGTTGGCCAGCGCCGCGCGCTGGTCGGCGGAAAGCGTGCTGTCGTTGTCACGGATCAGCTGACAGAGAATCCCGCGGGAGGTGAGCTCTTCCCGCAAGCGGCGCGCAACCGCGAGGGTAACTTCTTTCTCAGACACCGACGGTGTAAGCCGGGCGCCGGGGTCGCTGCCGCCATGCGCGGCGTCGATCAGGATGAGCACGGGCTTCTCAATCTGCGCCGGAGTGGCTGGCGGTACTACCGTAGTTGTCTGGCCCCAGGCCCCGCCGCCGAGTCCGCAAATCAGGGCTGCAGTCGCGAGCAACCGCAACGCCGCGCTATTCCAGCGCATAAATGGCCAGACCGTCCAGAAGTTTTGGATAAAAGTCGGTGGATTTTTGCGGCATCACTCCGCCGGCGAACGCGATGTCGCGAACATCGCGCATGCGAGCCGGGTTCATCAGGAAAGACACATTGGCTTTTCCGGAACGCGCCAGTGCCAGCGCTTCGTCGGGCTCGCGCACGTAGTTGAGATTCAGTTGATCGCGGATTGCTTCTTCGGAGATTCCCAAACTCCGTTCGAGAATGCACTTATGCAACTGCACAACATCGAGGCCCTGATGCAGCAATGAATACCCTTCGAAAACAGATGTCGGAGCCTTGGGCCGGCTGAACAGGAAGGCGCGGTCCGGGCTCACAGCCAGCAGGGAAGTGCCGGTGTGTGCGGCTTCGCGAAGGATGGCAGTGGCGCGACGCGCGTCTAGCTCTGGATCGACTTCCTCGACGCTGAAAAACTCGCTCGCGTTAGTACGCAAGCCGTCCATGGAAAATCCCTGCAGGCTATGGACAACCCGGTGCGTCGGAAGAATTAGCAGACCGGAGCTGTCCATGTTTACGAAGGTCATCATTGCAAAATCATACGGAGCCGGATGCCCTTCATTGGAGGAAGCGGCTGCGCGGCGCTCGTTGCGATAGTTCAGCGCGGTTTCGTAGCGGTGATGGCCGTCGGCGATGATCAATTTCTTGTCTGCCATCTGGTCGCGGACCGCCGAAATGGTAACTTCGTCTGAAATCTTCCAGACCCGGTGGCGAACTCCGTATTCGTCTTTCAGGTTGATGATCGGCGCGTCTTCGTTTTTCAGGCTCTTTTCGATTGCCCCTTCCGGGTCGGAGTAAAGCATGAAGATGTGTCCGAAATGGGCGCGGGTGGCCCGGAGCAGATCGAGGCGGTCGGCTTTTGGTTTTGCCAGGGTCTGCTCATGGCGATGGACGACGCCCTCGGCATAATCCTGGAGTCTTCCGAGCGCGATGAACCCGTCTCTTTCCATCTTTGTGCCGGTGGGGGTAGTGAACTCCTCGGCATAGCGATATAGCGAGGCCTCGGCATCCTGTACGAGGGCGCCGTCGCGCCTCCATTCGGAAAAAAAGTTCGAGGCGCGGGAATATACGTTGTCGGAAGGCGTATCTGTGGCATTCCGCTTGCCGAGGATTACTCGTACCAGGTTGTAGGGGCTGGTGGCGTAGTAACGTTCCTGCATCGCCGGCGTGATTTTATCGTAAGGCTGGGTGACGACCTGATCGAGAGCAACCCGTGGCGGGTCATAGCGGAAGGCGCGGAACGGCTCGATGTGTGCCATGTCGAAGGGAAACAGGAAATTGTATCAAGGGAGGATGCCGGCACACGGCAAACCTTCGGCGCGAAGTTTTGAGGAAGATTGGCGCCAGCAGGAAGCAAACTTTTACATAAGGATGGAATCGAACGCCGGGCCCGAAGGGCCCGAAGGGACGTGGATGACAAAGATTTGACGCCACACTCTTTGGGCTGTGCTACCATCGCATTCAATTGATGGCTCCCGTGAACCGCGGTGTGCAGCGCGGGTTACAAGGCGCGGGAGCAGAGAATCAGAGTAAGAGTATGGGCTCGGTCTCGTTGTTGTGCTCACCTTTCGGGCTTAAAAAACTCTCCAGCGCCCTTGTGTTCTCCCTGTTTGTTTTAGCTTTTGCCTTGCCACAGCTCGCGGCGGCCCAGGATGCTGACGTGGAAGATGTGCACGTGACCCCCCGCGTCGATCCCCCGCCCGCCGAAAAGGGCGGCATTGAATTCGACGAAGTTCACATGCACGCGCCTATGCTCAAATCCAAAGTAAATCTGGTTCTGGTGCCGGTCACGGTCACTGATCCGATGAACCGCCTGGTAACCGGTCTGGATAGAGAGAATTTCGAGGTTTTCGAGGGCAAAGAGCGCCAGGAAGTGCGCCATTTCTCCGCCGAAGATGCCCCCATCTCGCTGGGGGTGATCTTCGATATGAGCGGAAGTATGGCCAGCAAGATCGAACGTGCTCGCGAAGCTGTGATCGATTTTTTTAAGACGGCGAATCCTCAGGATGAATTCTTTCTGGTGACCTTTGCGGACCGGCCGCAGGAGACGTCCGATTTCACCCAGTCGATAGAAGACCTGCAGGGGAAACTGGTCTTTACGGTGCCCAAGGGCCGGACCGCGCTTTTAGACGCGATTTATCTTGGGATCAGTAAGATGCGCCAGGCGAAGTACCCTAAGAAGTCCCTTCTGATTATTTCTGACGGTGGAGACAACCACAGCCGCTATACCGAGGGCGAGATCAAGGCTTTGGTGAAGGAAGCGGACACAATGGTTTATTCCATAGGCATTTATGACCATTATTTCGCCTCGGAAGAGGAGCGGTTGGGGCCCCAGCTCCTGAACGATGTCTCGGAACTGAGTGGCGGGAGGTCGTTTACTATTGACAATCCGAATGACTTGTCGGACGTGGCTACAAAAATCGGGATCGAGCTACGCAACCAATATGTACTCGGATACCGTCCAAGCAATCCAGGACACGACGGCAAGTGGCATAAGATAAGGGTGAAGCTGCTGCCGCCGAAAGGACTTCCCCCGCTCCATGTCTATGCGAAAACCGGGTACTACGCCGCGTCCCAATAGAACGCTTGTCAGCCTGCTTATCCCTGTTCTTTTTATAGCTATCGTCGGGCTGATTTTGGTTTCGTATGCCCAAGCGCAAGCGACAGGGGCACAAACGGGCAGCCAGACTTCTCCGCAAGCTTCGTCAAGCAGTTCCCCCGCTCAGGCGACTCAGGATTCGGAGCAACTCCCGCCCGAGGCTCTGGGGCCGTCAACCAACCCGCCCCCTCCACTGCCGGTCTTTACGCCGTCGTCGACCGCTGCGCCAGGCCAAAAGGCAGGGGGTAATGACAATAGCGGTCCTGCCTCCACAGAAAATGGCATTTACATTTACCGCGCCGAGGCGCGAGAAGTTTTCCTACACGCCACCGTCTCTGATGAAAGGAACCGGCTGGTTACGACTCTGGGGAAAACGGATTTCACTGTGTTTGAAAACGATCAGCCCCAGGCCATAACCCTGTTTAAGCGCGAGGATTTTCCGGTTGCCATGGGAATCGTGATCGACAATTCAGGGTCCATGCGCGAGAAGCGTGACGAGGTGAATAAAGCTGCGGTCAATCTGGTGCGCTCCAGCAACAAGGATGACCAGGTTTTCGTGGTGAATTTCAGCGACGAGCCTATTCTTGACCAGGACTTCACCGCCGACATCAAGAAGCTTCAAGCTGCGCTGGAACACGTGGAAGCCCGCGGCGGGACGGCGCTGTATGATGCCGTTGTAGCGGCGTCTGATTATCTGGCGAAATCGCCACTGCAACGGAAAGTTCTTTTCATTGTGACCGACGGCGAGGACGACGCCAGCCAGCAGAGCCTGGAAGAAGCCGTGCAGCGGGTGCAGCAGGAGAACGGACCCGTGATTTACGCGATCGGCCTTCTGGGAGGCGAGAAGACACGTCGGGCCCGGCGCGCGCTCGAAACTTTTTCTCTGCGTACCGGCGGCATTGCATATTTTCCGCCTACCCTCAATGACGTGGATGAGATCAGCAGTTCGGTGGCGCGCGACATCCGCAACCAATACACCATCAGCTATACGCCCACCACGCCGAAGAGTGTCGGCGGATACCGGACGATTCGCCTGGAAGCTCATGCTCGCGGCTACAAGAGGCTGACCGCCCGCACCCGGAGCGGATATTATCCCGGGCAGGAAAAGAGTACAAAGTAATGGGAATGTAGCGCGGGTCTCCAGCCCCGCCACTCCCCCCAAGCGTTTCGCGGCTCTGGGGAGCCGCGCTACATTGACCTTTCTGCTCCCACTTCCGTACCCTGTAAGGTGCCTTCTACGACTTCGAACCTGCGAGTTGCCGAAAACATAACCGATCTGGTCGGATCGACGCCGATGCTGCGGCTGCGTAACCTTCCCCCGGTCGGTGGGGCGGATATTTTCGTAAAGCTGGAATACCTGAATCCGGGCGGAAGCGTGAAGGACCGCGCCGCCATAGGAATCATTGCTGCGGCGGAACGCGACGGACGATTAAAACCCGGCGGCGTGATTGTGGAGGCTACGGCTGGAAACACCGGCATCGGGCTGGCTCTGATTGGAATCGGGCGCGGATACAAAGTGGCGCTATTCGTTCCAGAAAAATTCTCCGAAGAAAAAGTGACAATCATGCGCGCGTTCGGCGCTCACGTGACCCGCACCCCGGATGCTGAGGGAATGACGGGCGCGATTGATCGGGCGCGGGAGTTTGCGGCAAGTACCCCGGGTGCGTTCATGGCTGCGCAGTTTGAAAATCCCGCCAACCCCGATTTTCATTACGAGACAACAGCGCAGGAAATATTCGAACAGATGGACGGCCGAATTGACGCAGTGACTGTCGGCTCCGGCACCGCAGGCACATTCACCGGCGTTGCCAGGCTTCTTAAAGAAAAACTGCCCCAGGCGTGGACGGTGGCGGTAGAAACTCAGGGCTCCATTCTTGGCGGGGGACAGCCGGGCCCCCATAAGGTCGAAGGCATTGGGTCGAGTTTTATTCCGGGGAATTTCGACCGCTCGGTTTGCGACCAGATATTTATGGTGAATGACGAAGACGCCTTCCGCACGGTGGCCGAGCTCGCGGCAAAAGAAGGAGTGCTCTCGGGATCCAGCGGCGGCGCCAACGTGTTTGCGGCAATACAGATCGCGAAGAAACTGCGAGCAGGGAAGCGGGTGGTGACCATTATCCCCGATTCGGCGGAACGCTATTTGTCCAAGAAGATTTTCGAGGGCGGGATTTAGGAGCGTCGCACGTCGTCCGTCGCACGGTTTCGTAGGATGCCTATTAATACGAAGACGGTTTTGAGAATTCAATTGGCGTGCCTCATGGTTGTTGTGCCGCTGTTGCGGGCCCACGGTGCCCAAGTCTCTGAGAATCAGCACATACGTGAGCTTATTCGGGAGCTTCGCGACAACAGTCTCCTCCATCAGGAACTTCTGGCCGGAGCGCGTGGAGACGGCATCCATCAAGTATGGATGGACTCAATGCGGCGGCAAGGTATTAAGTGCGCTGTCGTATGGATTGCGATAGAGTTCAACCACGCGGGGAGAGCGAAGGAGGCACGACTGCATCATGTGCGCTACTTCGCAA
This sequence comes from Acidobacteriota bacterium, assembly GCA_043734125.1. Classification (GTDB taxonomy): domain Bacteria; phylum Acidobacteriota; class Terriglobia; order Terriglobales; family Acidobacteriaceae; genus Gp1-AA145. Next base: position 7,835 of record JAYTFR010000051.1, read on the forward strand.
ACTATGAAGGCGCAGACGAGATCAGCGGTGCCGCCCGTCACAAGGCGATTCGCGATAGTGGTCTGGAGAAGCGATTAATAGACTTGGCCATGGCAGAAGTTGCGAAGGGAAGCTGGGTGGATGTGCCTAGGCCAAGGCCGCACCCGTTCGTTGGCGGTTCGAAACTGGTGTTCTTTGATGACGAGTGGCTACCAACCGTTAAAGGGGCGGCGTTCTGCGCTGGGGAACATTGTCTCGAATGACCCAGCCCTCGAAGAGGGGGAAGAGGTTTAACCAGGCCGAGTCCCGAAGGGACGGCATAATTCGCCCAGAGTTCACATGAAGAGATCACAGAAGAATTCGGGAAGCACGCGCGCACGGCGCACGACGGATGACGCACGACGGAGCTTTTCCACTCGCGCGATCCACGACGGGCAAGAGCCTGATCCGCTCACGGGCGCGGTCGGCGTGCCGATTTATGCCACCTCCACCTACCTGCAGCAGGGACTAGGCAAGAACAAGGGTTATGAATACGCCCGCGTTTCAAACCCGACTCGCGATCGGCTGGAGAAGAACCTGGCCTCGCTCGAAGGCGGCGTTGGTTCGCGCGTGTTCGCCAGCGGCATGGCGGCGATCAACGCGATTTGCGCGATGTACAAATCCGGCGATCACATCGTGTGCGGACACAATCTGTACGGAGGGACGCCGCGACTGTTCAATCAGGTGCTGTCCGGCTACGGCTTTCAGTTTAGCTACGTGGACACCGCCGATCCCAAAAACGTCGAGCGCGCCATTCGCAAAAGCACGCGCATGGTTTTCGTCGAGACGCCGACCAATCCGTTGATGGCGCTGAGCGACATCGCTGCCATAGCCGACATCTGTCGCCGCAAGAAAGTGGAACTCGTTGTTGACAACACTTTCATGTCGCCATTCTTTCAGCAGCCGATCGCGCTGGGTGCGACCATGGTGATGCACTCAACGACAAAATTTCTCAACGGGCACAGTGACGGCCTCGGCGGCGTAGTGGTGTGTACGCGCCCGGAGCAGTACGAGCAACTGGGATTTGTGCAGAAGGCCGCAGGCGCGATTCTTTCCCCGTTCGAATGCTGGCTGGTGCTGCGCGGAGTAAAAACGCTTGCGGTCCGCATGCTGCAGCACGATTGCAACGGCCGCAAGGTGGCAGAATACCTGGCGTCGCGCCGCAAAGTGAAGAGAGTTTTTTATCCCGGACTCGAAGATCATCCGCAATACGAACTTGCTTGCCGCCAGATGTCGGGCTTCGGCGGGATGATTACGTTCGAAACCGGTTCTCTCCCCAACGCCGCCCGCCTGTTGAAGCGCGTGCGAGTGTGCACGCTGGGCGAATCTCTCGGCGGAGTCGAGACCCTGATTTCGCACCCCGCCACCATGACTCATGCCGCGCTGGGGGTGAAGGGACGCGCTGCTATCGGCATCACTGACGGCATGGTGCGCATCTCCGTCGGCATTGAGAATGTGGAAGATATTCTCGCCGATCTCGATCAAGCCCTGGCCTAGCGCTGCTCTGTTACAATCCCCGCGTCATTTTGTGGCAGGTTGAGAGGGGTTTTCCGTGGTGAAACGTCCGTCGCTGGGCGCGCTGCTTCTAGGTCTCATTCCGTTCCTTGCCGTGTGTTTTTCCGTTTCGCTGTGGGACCGCGTGTATCCCTTCGTCTTCGGCCTGCCGTTCAATTTCTTCTGGCTGATCTTGTGGCTCTTTCTCACCCCGGTTTGCATGTGGGGAGCCTACCGGTTGGAGACACGTGCGCCCAAACCTCCCGGACAGGGAAACGTACGATGAGCCCGAGCGCAGTGGCGTTGAGCGTGATATCGGGCATTGTTGCGATCGGAACGTGCGCCGGGTTTCTCGCGCGCTCCCGCCGCAAAATGGACCTTGAACAATGGACCGTGGGCGGACGCGGCTTTGGCTATGCGCTGGTCTGGCTGCTCATGGCCGGCGAAATCTATACGACGTTCACGTTTCTGGGGGCCAGCGGATGGGCGTATTCCAGGGGTGGTCCGGTGCTGTACATTCTTGCCTACCAGCCGCTGATGTACGTTGTGTCGTTCTACATTCTGCCGCAGGTCTGGGAAGTCGGGCGCAAGTTCAAACTGCAAACCCAGGCGGACTTTTTTCAGACACGCTTTGGCAGCACTTACCTGACAGCGTTCGTTGCTCTCATCGGCGTTGTGTTCCTGGTTCCGTATTTGCAACTGCAACTTACGGGACTGGGTCTGATCGTAGAAGTCGCGAGCTATGGGGCCATCCCGCGAACGCCGGCCATGATCATTGCTTTCGCGCTGGTGGCGGCGTTCGTATTTGTCAGCGGAGTGCGTGGCGTGGCGTGGGCCAGCGTCATCAAAGATATTCTGCTGCTGTTTGCCGCCGTATTTGTAGGCATCGCCGTACCTACGATTTATTTTGGCGGGATCGGCAAAATGTTTGCTGCGCTGGCGCATGCAAAGCCCGCCCACTTGACCATGCCGGGGGCCACTACGAATCTTGGCCACACCTGGTTTGTGTCGAGCGTTCTGCTGACGGCGGTCGGCTTTTTTGTCTGGCCGCATAATTTCGCAGCCGTGTACACCGCAAAAAGTGGCAACGTCGTGCGCCGGAATGCGGTCTTTATGCCGCTCTACAGCGTCACTTTGCCGTTGATGTTCTTCGTTGGCTTCACCGCCCTGCTAGTGCTGCCTGGCCTGAGCAATGGCGATCTTTCAATGTTGACCATCGTGTGCAAAGCCTTTCCGGCGTGGTTCCTGGGTGTTGTGGGCGGAGCAGGCGCGCTGACGGCCATGGTGCCGGCGGCAATCCAACTTCTTACCGGAGCGACGCTGTACGCGAAGAACCTGTACCGTCCGATTTTTGCGCCGCACGCTACGGACCAGCAGGTTGCCAACCTCGCCAAGGTAATGGTGCTGGTGCTGACGCTCGGTGCGCTGCTTTTTGCGATCTACAGTTCGGCCACGCTGGTCTCGCTCCTTCTGTTGGGATACGCGGGGGTGGCGCAACTTTTTCCGGGCGTGGTGCTCGGCTTGTATTCCAGGCGGGTGACAACGGCAGGCATTTTCGCTGGACTGGCCAGCGGAATCGGCGTCGCGTCATTCTTGATGCTAACCAAACAAGATCCTTTTCACGGCTGGAATGCCGGGTTCCTGGCCTTGTGTCTCAACTGTGCAGTGGTCGCTGGGGTCAGCCTGGTAACGCCGGTGCGGATTGCCGGATTTGATGAGGTGGTTGCAGCCGAGCCCGCCGCGTGAACAGCATGGGGCGAGATCCCTCCGTCGGCTGAAGTGCGCCGCGGTTCGGGATGCCGCAGCGTTTGAGGGAATTGCTCCATCGCTTCCACTCGCCGCTTGGGTAATGTGAATTTGCTTGCCGGAGGGGCTCGCAGCCTTTGCTACAATCCGCGCATGAACCGATTTCTTGCGTCAGCATTCATCTATTCAGCAGCCGTTCTTTGTGCGCATCGCGCTCCCGCCCAGCAGCAGCAGTTCGCAAATCTCGGCGACTTCAAGTTGCGGAGCGGAGAAGTGTTGCGCGACTGCCGCATCGGGTATCGCACGGCGGGGCAGATGAATGCGGACAAGTCAAACATCATTGTGATTCCCACCTGGGCGGGCGGAACCACTGAACAGTGGTTGGGCAACGTCGGCCCGGGGAAGATGGGCGACACGTCCAAGTATTACGTTGTGCTGCTCGATGCGCTCAGCAATGGCGTTTCGTCGTCGCCATCGAACAGCACGTTGCAGCCGCACATGCATTTCCCGAAGATCACCCTGCGCGACATGGTGGACGCCGAGCACGCAGCGCTCACGAAGTTTCTGCATATTGATCATGTGAAGGCCTTCATGGGAATCTCCATGGGCGGCATGCAGACGTTTCAATGGATGGTCGAGTATCCCGGCTTTATGGACAAGGCGATTCCGATCGTTGGCTCTCCGCGGCTTGCTCCTTGGGATCTGGTGCATCATCAGGCGCAGATCGATGCAATAGAAAACAACTCAGCCTGGAGCGGAGGCGACTACACCAAGAATCCCGCGCGAGATTCAGAGTACGAGTTCGGCGCAATCCTGCTGAAGACGCCAGAGGAGTTCAACAAAACGCATACGCGGGATCAGGTGCTGAAAGAACTTGCCAAGGCGAAGACATCCACCGAGGGATCGGATGCCAATAATAAGATCCGTCAGGCCGAGGCAATGATGTCCCTGAACGTGGCGGCGCCATTCGACGATTCGCTGGAGAAAGCTGCGGCCCAGGTAAAAGCCCAGGTGCTGGTGATCGTAGGAAAAGAAGATCACGCTGTGACGCCTGGCCCGGCGATAGAATTCGCGCACCTGCTCCAGGCCGAACTGATCGTTCTGGATGACGGCTGCGGGCATCAGTATTGCGATTTCGCGCAGGTGGGGAAAGCCGTCGCGGCGTTTCTGGGGAAGTAATCCTACGTCCCAAGCAACGGGGAATGTGGGACTGCAAACCCGGCGGCGGGGGACGGACTCCCGTCCTCACCGCTGCAATCCGGTAAGACTCTGAGGCCCGCTGGCGACCGGCGGTCTGAGCGGTTTGTTTGAAGGTTTTGCCGTCGCCAGAAAGAACGGCGATTAGCCTGGATTGAAACGTTAAGGCTAAGATTCATGTAGTTTGGAATGGGCAAACTCCGCGCCCAGCGCAGCATCAATGGTGGGGGTCTGAAGAGGTACTTCAAATGCACCGCCCAATTTTCACCAGTCTGCTGGTAGCCCTTTCAACGATTTCATTTGCTCAGACATTTACCTACGCTCCTGTGAACATTTCGGGAGCCGTCGCAACCGAGGCGCGGGGAATCAACAACAGCGGCGAGGTTGTGGGCTTTTATTACACATCCACATCGTGCGTAGAACCCGCCGGAGAAGTTCAGTTCCCTAACTGCAATATTCAGGGCTTCAAAATGGTGAACGGTACGGTCACCAAGCTCATGGTGCCGAACTCCATCGGCACTGCGATTTTGGGTGTCAACGAATACGGTGACCTGGTGGGCTTCTGCATCACCAGTGACGTCTATAGCCATGGGTTCCTATGGCTACACACGAACGTAGTGAATCTGCTCAACGCTCCGCTCGGCGGACCCAACTCTGACGAGCACACGGTTGCGTTCGGGGTGAACAAGCTCTGACAGTTGTTGGAGGACTCTGGTTTTATAGCAATCCGCAAGGCAGCGGGGGCTGGGTCTGGCAAAACGGAAACTTCAGCAACATGAACCCTGGCAACAGTTCGGGGAATGGCGTATCAGTGAACGGCATTTCCAATAACGGTTATCTCAGCGGAACAACTCTCTACAAGAACTTCTTTAACGGCTGGTTCAAGAGCGGAACCGATGAAGATTTTTATCCAGTTACTACCAATCTTACCGGCACCGCGGTCGACAACAATTCGGATGTTATCGGTTACTTCCCGAATGGGCAGGGCTGGTTTGCCCAGCACATCGAAATGAACGAAGGTACGAACGATGCCTCGGACGCGACCCAGGGTTTCATTCCGGTTTTGTACCCCAATGCGAAAACTACCTATCCGATGGGAATGAATGACGCGCGTTGGATTGCGGGAACATACACAGACGCGGGAGGCGTGATGCACGGCTTTATCGCCAAGCCTAACTTCTAACCTTGGTATGGGGAGGGTAACTGGGCGTGGATTGGTCGACAGCCCCTCCATCAAGATTGGTTTTGCTCGCCATCAGTCATTTGTAGCGTGGTTTCAACGATTTAGCCCCCAAATATCCCGGCCGCAAAACTTTATTCCAGCGCCTGTGTTCAAGCTTCCCAGAGGCCAGCAAGGCCCGGAAACGAAAGAGGCGATATGCGACGACGAATCATTGGATTGGCGATGTTTGCTGTATTGGGATCGGCATTTGCGTTAGGGCAAAACGCTGACGTGCGTCAGGACCGGCACGACCTGAGGGCTGACCGCGTTGATCGGCGCCAGGACCGGAGCAATATCCGTGAAGACAAGAGGGACATTCGGCAGGACCGGCGCCAAGTCCGAAGAGATCTGAAGAATGGAAACTACGCGCGCACGCCAAGAGCGGCGGGATATCCGAAAAGACAAGCGTGAGCTTCGAGCCGACCGGCGCGATGTGCGTCATGACCGCCGCGACATTCGGCGTGATCGGCGCGATATTCGCCACGACCGCAAGGGGTAAGTTTAAGCGCGCCCTCGGGGGAGGGCAACGCGACGGCGGCCCGAAGTTCGGGCCGCCGCTTTTCGTGTGTCGGGCAATGAGCGGTGAGCGATCAGCTTTAGAATTTGCTCAGCTCACAGCCTACAGCTTTAACCTGTGTTCTCGGCCAGCCAATCCAGATATCCTTTGCTGCCGCCTTCGATGGCAATAGAAATGCTTTCAGGAAGTTGATAGGAATGCAGTTCGCGGATGGCTGCGAAAACATCGTGCTGACGGGCGCGAATGGTTTTGATCAGCAACAACCACTCTTCCGATTTCTTAACTTCGGCTTCCCAGCGGTAACCCGAGCCGATTTTCGGAACAATATTTACGCACGCCGCAAGTTTCTTTTCGACCAGCGCTCGCGCAATCGTTTCCGCTTCCTGTTCTGATCCCGCGGTGGTCAAGACGAGCAGTTTGTCTGTCATATAAAATCAGCCTTTCGCCCTCGTTCCCGAAATATGCTTGGCAGCGAACTCTATGACTACTCAAATCAAGTTTGGCACATCTGGATGGCGAGCGGTGGTGGCGGAAGAATTCACGTTTGAAAACGTGCGCCGGGCGGTCAATGGAATTGCGCGCTATGTAAAATCGCAGAAGGCGGAAGGCGCCCGCGTAATCGTGGGCCGTGACCCGCGCTTTTTGGGCGAGACGTTTTGCTCCATCGCTGCCGACATTCTCAGTAGCCACGGCATAACGCCGCTGCTGGTCACTGACGCTGCGCCAACGCCCGCCATTTCTTATGCCGTGATCCGCGAAAAGGCGGATGGCGCAATCAACTTCACTGCCTCGCACAATCCTCCGGAATACAACGGAATCAAGTTTTCCACATCCGACGGCGCTCCCGCTCTGCCGGAAGTCACCAAGCAGGTTGAAGGGCTCATTGCAGCCGGCGAGACGAGTACCGGCGGGCAGAGGGTCGCAGCTCAGCCACTTGACGTCAAGCCAATGTACCTGGCTAGGCTGCAGGAAATCATTGATCTGCCTGCCATCAAGAAAGCCGGACTGCGCGTGGTGTTTGATCCCCTTTGGGGAGCAGCGCGCGGATACTCGGATTCCCTGCTGCGCGAAGCTGGAATAGAAGTCGCGACGGTGCACGACTCTCGCGACGTGCTGTTCGGCGGACACGCTCCTGAGCCGGACGACCACCTGCTCGACGCGATGCGCGACAAGATGCACGCGACCAAAGCCCACATCGGCATTGCAACCGACGGCGACGCGGACCGCTTCGGCATCGTCGATGAAGACGGAACCTTCCTGCAGCCGAATTACGTCATTGCGCTGCTGTTCGACTACCTGGTCGAGAGTCGCGGATGGAAAAACGGCGTGGGCAAATCGGTTGTTACGACCAACATGGTGAACGCGGTCGCCAAGCGTCACGGCGTCGAACTGCACGAGACGCCAGTTGGATTCAAGTACATTGGCGAACTCATTAAGCAAGACAAGATTGCTATTGGCGGGGAAGAGAGCGCCGGGCTCTCCATTCGCCACCACGTCCCGGAGAAGGATGGAGTGCTGGCCGGGCTGCTCTGCTGCGAGGCGGTGGCGAAGCGCGGCAAGTCCCTGGGCGCGCAATTGAAGCAGCTGTTTGTCGATGTTGGTTCCTTCTACCCCATTCGTGAGAACTTCCGATTGACGCCGGAGGTGTTGGCGAAGTTTACTGAGAAGTTACGTGTCGATCCGAAGGAGTTTTCGGGACGTCGCGTCACCGAAACCGTGCGAAAGGATGGTCTGAAGCTGGTATTCGATGACGGATCCTGGATCTGCTACCGGCGTTCGGGAACCGAGCCGGTGGTTCGAGTTTATTCCGAAGCGTCGAGCAAGCAAGGGCTCGAGAAACTGAGCGCCGCAGCCAAACAATGGATTTTCGAGTAGGTGTCCCAAGAATTCGGGTGCTTCCTCCGCCGGAAGCGAGAATGCGGTCGCTTACCCATGGAGCCGACCAGGCTGAAGCTTGGGCGACGAACCTTCATGTGAAGCTTGAACCTCATGTGGCGCGGGTATACGAGATGCGTCGCCGCATCGCGACCATTGCCGTCGCGGTAATTGCGGTCTGGCTGTGTGTGCACGTGATGTTCGGCGCCAACGGGATGGTTGTGTATCGCGCGAAGAAAACCGAATTACTCCGCGTGCAAAAGGACATACGGCAACTGCAGCAGGAGAACCAGCAGTATTCGGACGAGATCAGCCAACTGAAATACGATCCCAAGCGCATTGAAAAGGAAGCGCGCGAACAGTTTCACTATGCCCGCCCGGGCGAAATTATTTACGTTGCCCCTGAGCACTCTGTGCCCACCACGCCGGGAAATCGCTCGGCAAGCAAGACAACCCCTTAACAATTTGGGACGGTTGATTGTGGTATATTTCCCGAACATCGTGGCACCATGCACGGTTGAGCTCCACCCAAGGAGGAATTTCAATATGAAGAAGCTTCTGCTGATCTGTCTCGCGCTCTGCGTCGTGTTCATGATGGTGAGCGTGACCTTCGCAGCCGATTCGTCCACCGTCAACGGCTACGTATCGGATTCGAAGTGTGGCGCAAAGGGCGCAAATGCCGGTGCTGCCGAATGCACCAAGAAGTGCCTGAAGGAAGGCGCCAAAGTTGTTGTTGTCACTGACAGCGATCAAAAAGTTCTCGCCGTCGATAACCCAGCTGCCCTGACCGGCCATGAAGGACACCACGTTGCCGTCACCGGTACGGTGACTGGAGATTCGATCCACGTGGATAGCGTAAAGATGTTATGAGCTTTTCCAGTTCTCGGAAGGGGCGGCGAAAAAGCCGCCCCCTTTTTTCTTGGACGCAATCCTGTTCCCCGGTGCCCGCAAGGGTTTGAAGGCCCAGCCATTCGTGCCTGTGGGCATGCCCCATGTGACTAAAGTGACCTGCTAGCGACCCCGGCGTTCAACCTATAATTCAAAAAGCCAGTGCGCCGTGCTGGTTTTGTGGGTAACCATGGCTGAAAATCAAGTCGAAGAACTGGTCCGAAACGCAGTTGCCCAGGCGCTTGAGCGTCAGATGGCATCCTTGAGTGAAAACATCGTCCAAGAAGTGTTGCGCGAGGTCAAGTCGGCATTAGGACGGAGCACCGAGTCCGCGACGTCCTCGGCCACACTGCAAAAAGCGATTGCCGCAATTCAGGCAGGAACCACACAAAAAGAAATTCTTCGGGCACTGCTTGATGGCACGGTTTTGTACGGCGGCCGGGCCGCTTTGTTCGTAGTGAAGAACGGCGCGGCTTTCGGATGGCAAGGAACAGGGTTCGGCACTGGCGATTTGAAAGATTTCGCACTCGATATGAACGCAGGCCTGGTTGCCCGGGCCATCCAGTCGCGGGGCGCGGAACTCGGTAAAGTGGCCGACTTTGACCAAGCCTTTCTTTCGAAGGTCGGAAAGCCCGGCGGAACTCATGCTGTAGTTCTTCCCCTACTGCTTAAAGACAAAATTTCAGCGCTGGTTTATGCCGATGAGGGCGACGGCAGCCGACTCGACGGCGACGCTCTCGAAGTACTGGTGCGAGCGACGGGCGCGTGGTTGGAAGTCATCTCTCAGCGGAAGCTGGCCGGCCGCGAAGTCACGTCGGAATCGCAGGAAGTTTCGCATTCGGCGCTCTCGAATGATCCTTTTGCAGCGCACGCGCCAATGCATGCCGCGAACGCGCCGCAGGTTGCCGGCGCAGCGCCGATGGCCGCAATGTCAGCGGCTGCAGCCTGGGGCGGTCCAGTTTCTGCACCGAGCGCTGAGGAGTCGGACCTGCTGCGCAAAGCGCAGCGTTTCGCGCGCCTGCTTATGGATGAGATCAAACTTTATAACCAGGCCAAAGTCAGCGAGGGCCGGAAGAACCGCGACTTGTATGACCGCCTGAAAGAAGACATTGAAAAGAGCCGGGCGACGTACCAAAAGCGCTATGGCAATACCGCTGCTGCGAGCGCAGACTATTTCAATCAGGAAATGATTCGCAGCCTTGCGGAAGACGATGTCTCCCTTCTGGGCAACAATTTTCGGCGATAATCAAAAGACGTGGCTGGGTCTCTCAGGTATTTTCTTTTCGCGGTATCGTTCCTTGTAGTCGTGTGCCCGGCTTTGCCTGCGCCAGGGCAAAATGCGAGTTCAGCAGCCTCGTCTGATCCTTCCACTCCCCGGCGGAAACTTGATCCCAAGAAGAAGAAAATCGGGCCATTATCGTCGGCTGCGCATCGCACGACCGTTCGCAAGTCCAGGCGCGCCTCGCCACGGTTTCGTCGCATGCACCAGGCCTTTGTGGGATCGGCAACGCTGAAGCCGATGGCGCTGCAACTTCTTCAGAACCGGACTCCGGCGGCTTACGAGGGCGTTGAGAGCTTTGCCCGCAAACACACCGCCGAGGACGCAGGCTCACTTGCCTGGCTGGCCTTGGGGTATGCGCGCCTCCTGGACAATGCTTGCGCGAAAGCCATTGATCCTCTGAACCGGGCAAAGCCCCATGCCGGCGACATCGGCGATTACGTTGCGTTCTACCTGGCTAGTTGTTACGTGCAAACCGGGCGGACATCCGAAGCGATTGCTGCGCTGAGTGCTTTTGAGAAGACGTACCCCGCGTCACTGTTGATTCGCGACGTCCGGGTATTGCATGCGAATGCCCTGATGAATGACCGCCGGCCGAAAGAGGCCGTCGCATTGCTCGAAAGCGACCGCGTCCCTTTCCGTGCCGACCTCGAGCTCACGGTGGGGCGGGCGTACGAGGCTTCCGGGGACGCGCCAAAGGCATTTCAGGTTTTCCAGCATATCTATTTCACCGTGCCTTTGAGTGCGGAAGCTGCTGCTGCTGACGGAGAGTTGAGAAAGCTCGCAAATACGCCGGGCGTTACGCCGCCGACTTTCGAAGATCGCAAGAGCCGCGCGGATGCTCTGGCCAAGGCCAGGCGTTATGCCGAGGCGGCGGACGCGTATCGCGAACTGGCCAACGAAGCTGCGCCCGGAGGAAAGGCTGCGATCCAATTGGCGCTAGCCGATGTTCTTCAACGTTCGGGGCAGGGCAGAGACGCGAGACGTCTTTTGGACTCCCTGCCGGCCAGTTCGCCCGAAGTTGCCGCGCAGCGCCTGTTTACTATCGGAGAGATTCAACGCGCGGCCAACGAAGATGACGCCTTTCTGAGCACGTTGAACGAACTTCGGCAATCTGCGCCCGCCAGCCAGTGGCTGGAACAGGCATTGTTTTCCGCAGGAAACATTTATCTGCTGCGGCGCGACTACGACAAGGCCATCGATTCTTTCCGCGAGTTGGAACAGCGGTTTCCGGCAAGCCCGCGCGCGCACTACGCGCATTGGAAGGCGACATGGCTCAGCCTGCGCCAGGGACGAACCGCCGATGCCAAGACTGGCTTTGAGCAGCAGATCGCGCTCTATCCGGATTCGAACGAAGTTTCGAATGCGCTGTATTGGCGCGCGCGCCTGGCCGAGGAAGATGGCGACAAGGCGATGGCGGCCGCATTTTACCAAAAAGTGGTCGATCGCTATCGCAACTATTACTATGGGCCGCTGGCGCGGGAGCGGATCACAAAGCTGAATGCCGGCGACAATCCCCAGCACTATGCCATTCTCGATCACATCGCGCCCCTCAGTTCGTTGGCGGCAATCACGGGAACCGACGTTCCTGACGACGATCTGCGGATCGAAAAGGCCCATCTTCTGGAAAATGGCGGCCTGCTCGATTTTGCGCTGCGTGAACTGAAAGCCGCCGCCGCCGAAGACAAAGGCAACTGGCTTCCCGGCGAAGTCGCGCGCATGTACCAGGATGCGGGGCTTTACAACCTCGCTGTCGAAACGCTGAAGCGCGCGGTTCCGAGTTACTTTGCCATGGATTTTTCGGCAATGCCGCGGAACTACTGGGAGTCGCTGTTCCCGCGACCGTACTGGCCGGACCTCAAGAAGTTTTCTTCGGCGAATGGACTCGATTCATACATGGTTGCGTCGCTGATCCGGCAGGAGTCGGAGTTCAATCCCAGTGCGGTTTCGGCGAAGAACGCGCTCGGGCTCATGCAGCTGTTGCCGAAAGTCGGAAAGGGCGTGGCCAAAGAGGAGAAGCTCAAACATTTCTCTGCCCAGCAGCTATTTACGCCGGCCGTGAACCTGCAGCTGGGCACGAAATATTTTCGTGAGATGGTGGATCAGTTTGGCGGGTTCGAGTACGCACTCGCCGCCTACAACGCGGGCGACTACCGGGTCCGCGACTGGCAGGCCAACGGCAAGTACCGCGACATACAAGAGTTTGTCGAATCGATTCCGTTTACCGAAACCCGCGAGTATGTTCAGGCAATTATGCGGAATGCGAATGTTTACCAGCAGTTGTATGGGACGCCGTAGAAGTCAGCCATCGGCCGTCAGCTCTCAGCCGCCAGGCAAGCCACGTTGTCATTCCGAGGACCTCGGGTCCGAGGAATGAGGCCAAAAGCAGGTTCCTCGCCGCTGAAGCGGTTCGGAATGACATCGCTATGGAACAGGAACACCGGAAGCTGAACGCTAACCGTGACCGCCTGAATTACGCGGCTTTCTCCGCTTCCGGCGTTTTTGTGAACAGAATCTCGAACACTAGCAGCGCCGCGCCCACCACGATTGCGCTGTCGGCGACGTTGAATGCCGGCCACTGATACGACCCGAGATAGACCAGCAGGAAATCCACCACGCGGCCACTGAGCAGGCGGTCCCACAGGTTGCCCAGCGCTCCCCCCAGAATCAGCGAGAGCCCGACGGCGCTGGCCGTCAAGGCATGACTGCTACGCCATAGGAGCGCTGACACGATCACGAGTGCCGCGATGGAAAAAGTTACGAGCAAGGCAATCTTCCAATGAGAAGGGGAGTCATTGAAAATGCCAAACGCGGCGCCGCTGTTTTCCACGTGCGTGATGTAAAAGATGCGCTTGATGACGGTAATGCTGTCGCCCAGGGTGATGCGGGTTGCAACCAACCGCTTGGTATAGCGGTCGAGCAGTAGGACGGCGAAAGCAATTAGAAAGTTATAAGTGCGCATGATTCCGGGAAGGGACATTTTTTAATAGCTTTTAGCTCTTAGCTTTTAGCCAAACCTGCTGACCGGCGTTAAACGCAAGCTAAAAGGTAAAAGGTAAAAGCCAAAAGCCAAAAGCCAAAAGCTAAACCGCAGATTCCAACTCCTTCAGCACCGGTGCACAGCGCTCGCATACTGTCGGATATTGCTGGTCCTCGCCAACGTGGACGGAATAGTTCCAGCAGCGCTCGCACTTTTCACCAGCGGCCTTGCTGAATTCCACCAGCAGAGGGGACGTCCCGTTCTCGGAGGCAGACTTTTCTAACGTCACTGCCGAGACGATGAACAAATACGGCAGTTCGTCCAGGTGCCGATCCAGAACGAGATAGAGCGAGTCAGACGCGATTAGTTTTAGCTGCGCCTCCAGGCTCTTGCCAATCTCCTTCTGATTTCTCGCGGCTTCCAGCACCTTCAGCACCTGATCGCGAATGCTCCGCAGCGTGGCCCACTCCTGCTGCTGTTGCGGATCGTCGGCAGCGACCACACCGCTGCCCAGAATGTCGGCGGCAGCGGGAAAGGTGGCCAGGTGCACGCTCTCGGCGCGCGGCGCAATGGGGATCAACTGCTGCCAGACTTCATCACAGGTGAAGCTCATGATGGGGGCGAGCAATCGCACCATCGCCTCGCAGATGCGCCAGAATGTCGTCTGGGCGGAGCGACGACCGAGCGAATCCGGCGCAAATGTGTACAGCCGGTCCTTTACGATGTCGGCGTAAAACGCGCTCAGGTCCACGGTGCAGAAGTGGTTCACGCGCTGGTAAATCTTGTGAAAGGCAAATTCGTCGTACCAGCGGATGAGGTCGGACGCGAGTGCAGCGGTCAGCCGCAGCATGTATTGGTCGATGGCCGGCATCTGTTCGAACCGGACCACGTTGTCTGCGGTGAAATCGTAGAGATTGCCGAGGCAGTTCTTGAAAAGATTGTTGCGGATGGAGCGATAGTTTTCCGCAGTCCGTTGCATCAGGCTTTCGGACCCGACCACGTCCTCGCGGAAATCAACTGAAGCCACCCATAGCCTGACGATCTCTCCGCCCAGGCGGTTGGCAATGTCCGCGGGATCGACGTCGTTACCGCGCGATTTCGACATCGCCCGGCCTTGTTCGTCGAGCGTCCACCCCGGCGTGGCAACCGACTTATAGGGCGCGCTGCCCCTCGCGGCGATCGCGCAGAGCAGGGAAGACTGGAACCATCCGCGGTACTGATCGCCGCCTTCGAGGTATAGGTCCGAAGGCCACGGATAGCCAGCCTCTGTCGTGACTTCCACCAGGTAGCTGCAGCCCGATTCAAACCACACATCGAGAATGTCGGCTTCTTTGGTGAAGGCCGTGCCCTGGCACTCTGCGCATCGCGCGCCCTGCGCTAGCTGGTCGGCTTCGTCGGTGTACCACGAGTCTGCGCCTGCTTTCGCAAATAGCTCAACCACTCGGCGGTTGACCGCAGGATCGTTCAACGGCTTGTTGCATCCGGCGCAGGCAAACACCGCAATGGGGACGCCCCACACGCGCTGGCGCGAGATGCACCAATCGGGCCGCGTCTTGACCATGTTGGCGATGCGTTCTTCTCCCCAGGCCGGATCCCATTTGATCTTTTTGATTTCGTCGAGCGCGGTGGTGCGAAATGTTCCGCCCGACGTTTTCTCGCCGATGGGAGTTTCCATCGCGATGAACCATTGTTCGGTTGCTCGAAAGATCACCGGATTGTGGCAGCGCCAGCAATGCGGATACGAGTGCTCGACCTTCTCTTCGTGCAGCAGCGCGCCCCGAGATTTAAGCAGTTCAATGATGACGGGGTTGGCCTTGAAGACCTGCAGCCCGTCGTATTCGGGGAGGCCGTTCTGAATACGGCCGGCGGCGTCAACGTCGCAGGTGGGGTCGAGCTTGTAACGCGTGCCGGTGGCGAAGTCCTCGGCGCCATGTGAAGGCGCGGTATGGACCACGCCCGTTCCTGTATCCATGGTGACGTAGTCGGCGACCACCCCAAGGATTTGCCGCCGTTCCCAGGGAAGGAAGGGATGATAAAAACGCGTATTCTCCATCGCCCGGCCGGGAAAGTGAGCGATGGCCGGAGCATCCAGAAAGCCGCACTTTGCAGCGACGTCCTTCGCAAGTTTTTGGGCCACAACGTAGATCGCATCCGCAGTCTCCAGCGCGACGTATTCCTCGTGCGGATGAAACGCGACGGCCAAGGAAGCAGGAAGGGTCCACGGAGTCGTCGTCCAAATGATGGTAAAGACCGGCTTGCCGGATTGCGCGAGTGCCGGGTCGATCGAGGCCGGGTCGGACTGCAAGCGATACTTCACCCAAACCGTCGGGCTGGTGTGAGTTTCGTATTCAACCTCCGCTTCGGCGAGCGCGGTGCGGTCGTGCATGCACCAGTACACCGGGCGCAGTCCCTTATAGATGAATCCCTTTTCAAAGAAGTTATAAAAAGTTGCAAGGACGACGGACTCGTACTCGGGGGTCATGGTGGAGTAGGGCTTCTCGAATCGTCCCAAAATGCCAATCCGCTTGAACTGCTCGCGCTGCAGATCGAGAAATTTCTGCGCGTATTTTCGACACTCCAGGCGGACGTCCACCGACTTCATCTGTAATTTTTTCCCGCCGAGCTTCTGGTCAACCTTGATTTCGATCGGCAGTCCGTGGCAGTCCCAGCCGGGAATGTAAGGCGCGTCGAATCCCGCCATGTTTTTGGATTTGACCACGAAGTCCTTCAGGCACTTATTGAGGGCATGGCCCAAATGTATGGGGCCATTGGCATAGGGGGGACCGTCGTGCAAAACGTATGCGGGAGCGCCTTTGCGGGCTTGCCGGATGCGATCGTAAAGGCGCATTTCCTCCCAGCGGGCCAGCGTTTTTGGCTCGTTCTGTGGAAGGTTGGCTTTCATGGGAAAGCTGGTTTTAGGCAGGTTGATGGTAGATTTCAGGTCCACAGGCACTCGGGAGCGTCTCCAAATAGCTGATTTTCTTAATTATAGGGAGGGTTGACAGGAACGTCTATTGCGCCAGCGAGCTGCATCTAACCGTGAGTCAAGGGAAAGCACCGAAGGGCAGATTTTACCGAACATGGACATTCTGCGGTCGGTCGCCAGGTGTACAATTTTTGCAAAGTTACGTTTCCCGAGAGTCAGCATCTAATCGATTGGAAGAGGCAGGATTGTTCGCAAGCGCTTCGGTTTTAAGGCGCGAGTTGGGATCCGGGAGCCACTGCAGCAAGTTTGGCGCTGCAGGTGCTCACAAGTTTCAACGATAGGACAATAACGCTGGCTCGCCAGCGGGCATCTCGGGTAACATATGGCCACATTGGAATTCAAACCTCTGCAGACCGTCGAACTTGAACTTGAACCTGAGCCCGAGCCCCAACTCCAGCTGCTTATGCCGAAAGGCGTTGGGCCGGGGTTGTGGGAATCCCTGCGCCAGAACTTCAAGGAAACGTTTTTTCCGGAGAAGCTTCCGCCGCTGGTGCTGACGTCACGGCCCGTCCCGGTAAAGGACATTTGGGGTTTCTACGGCGATCACCACAAGCGCAGCGCCACGCTGTCGCTGTTTGTGCACATCGTTATCATCACTGCCATTCTCGCCGCCACGATTTATCTGGGACACAAAGTTGTGGTGAAGGAGAAGGAAGTGGTTGTGCTCATCGCTCCTTCGGACATTCCGGTGATGAAGCCGGACAAGAAGGTTGTGGCTGGCGGCGGCGGCGGCGGTGACCGCAGCAAGTTTGAAGCGCCTAAAGGGCAACTTCCCAAGCAGGCGATGGAACAGATTACGCCCCCTGCGATCGTGGTCAGGAATGACCATCCTAAGCTTCCGGTCGCTCCCACAGTTGTGGTACCTCCGCAAGTAAAACTTGCGATGAATGCGCCGAACCTGGGAAATCCGACGGCTGCCATGCCCTCCGGCCCGCCGTCGAATGGCACCGGCGCTGGTTCGGGAATTGGTTCGGGATACGGCGGTGGAGTCGGTTCAGGTACTGGACCCGGAGTTGGCGAAGGCCGCGGCGGTGGAATCGGCGGCGGAGTGTTCCGCGTGGGTGGGGGAGTTAGCGCTCCCAAGGTTTTGTATCAGCCGGATCCTGAGTACTCGGAAGAAGCCCGCAAAGCAAAGTTCACCGGCGTATGCGTTCTTGCCTTGATCGTTGGACCCGACGGCAAGCCGCGCGACATCCGCGTAGCCCGCAGCCTGGGACTCGGTCTGGATGAAAAGGCAATTGAGGCAGTGAATCAGTGGAAGTTTGAACCTGCACAGAAAGACGGTCGGCCGGTTGCGGTCGCAATCAACGTGGAAGTGCAGTTCCGCCTTTACTAGAGGCATTCAGCAAAACGAAAAAGCCAGCCGTGAAGGCTGGCTTTTTTATCGTGTGCGCCTATTCCTTCAGATCCACATGCGTGATGCTGGTGATTTCCCGTCCCAGAAAGCGCGCGCCCAGGCGCTGGAATTTCTCGACGGAATCGGTAACGAAGAATTTCAGAAGGCTGGCGTGTTGTGACTGCCCACCCGAGGCGGGTTGGGACAGGGCATCCTTTACGGCCAGTGCGGTAGAGTCAGCCGAATCGACCAACGTAACGCCGTCAGGCACTACGCGTTGCAGAAGAGGCTTCAGCAGGGGATAGTGCGTGCAGCCCAGCAGGAGGACGTCGGCGGACTCGAACCCCTGGCTGAAGGCTTCCTTCAAATAAATTCGCGCCACCTCCTCGGTGACCGAGTGATCCACCCATCCTTCTTCCACGAGAGGGACCAGGAGCGGACAAGCTTTTTCGCGGGCTTCCACGTTCAAGGCAGCCAGCGCTTTGGCGTAGGCGTGGCTGGAAATCGTGGCGTCGGTGCCGATCACAACTGCCTTGCCGGAGCGCGAAGCTTGGGCGGCACGCTGGGCCCCCGGTTCGACGACACCGATGGCCTCGACCGACGTGGCTTTTTGAATTTGTGGAAGCGCAAGGGCGGTTGCCGTATTGCACGCGATCACTAACTTCTGCGCGCCTTGCCGCTCTAGAAATATGGCTGCCTCGGAGGCGTATCGGGCCACGGTTTGCGCGGACTTCGACCCGTAGGGAAGGCGGGCTGTGTCACCAAAGTACAGATAGTCTGCTTTGGGAATTACTTCAAGTAATGCTTTAAGGACGGTAAGTCCGCCGAAGCCGGAGTCGAAAACGCCGATGGTGGGGGCAGCAGTCATGAGCGAGCAGTCATCGGCGATTCATTTCGTCTCGCGCGTAGGGCCCACTGGACTTGACTTTGCGCAACTTTTCCATCGTAGCGTCAAAGTCAGCCACGCGTCCCTCGGGGCTGCCGCAGCACTGCCCCGGCGGAATCGGCGCCCCATGCGGGCAAGTCTTGGGGTGATTCAGAAACGTGCAGATCTTGTCGGTCGCTTCGGGCGAAAGAATGTGCTCGAACTTGCAGGCCTGCTCGGCAATTTCTGTTTCATTTTCCATATGCAGGCTGTCGGTGAAAAGGCGTTCTGTGAGCCTGTGTCGTCGAATGATATTGCCAGCGCGCTCCCTTCCGCGCGCCGTCATCTCAACTATGTAACTGCCTTCTGCTGTGGAATATCCCACCGAAGTCAGTTCTTCATG
>JAYTFR010000052.1:0-7374 GCA_043734125.1 Acidobacteriota bacterium
GGATGGTTGTAAGCCGTGCGCCGGTGCGTGATGCCCAACTGGTTCAGAGTTTCGACATAGCGCGCCGAAGTAAACTGTGTGCCGTTGTCGGTCGTCAAAGTCAAACCCGTTCCACGAGAACCGAAAGGCAAAACCTCCAGCACGGCATGGTCGAGCGCCGCCAAGGCTTCTTCCGTACGGCAGCGCAGGCTCAGGTCCCAGCCGACGATTTCGCGCGTGCAGCAGTCGATCACCGCGACCAGATACGCCCAGCCCACACTCGGTCCGGCCCAGATCTTGGTCATGTCCGACTGCCAGACGTGATTCGGATGCAGTGCTTCCACCTTGCCCCAGTCCTTTCGCCGCGAAACTTGAAAGCGACGCTGACGAACCAAGAGCCCGCGTTCCCGCATCACGCGCAGCGCCCGTTTGCCATTGACCACCAGTCCGTGATGCCGCCCCAGCCACCAGACCACGCGACGATAGCCGTAGGCCGGCTTCTCGCCGCAGGCCGTGATGATCTCCAGATCGCACGAGCGATCCGCACGGCTGGCGCGCGACTGCCGCCGATAGTAGAGGCTCGACCGGCTGATCTGGAGCGTCTCGGCTACCAGCTTCGCTTCGTTCCCTTGGGCCACTAATTCCCGTGCCGACGAATGCGCTGGCCCGCAGCTCACTCGCCCAGCACGTTTTTTAAGATCTCGATCTGCAAGTGGGATCGGCCCAGCGCCCGCTCCAGTTGCTTGATCCGTTTCTCCTGCTCGGCGTCGGGACGCGCGGCGGCGCTTCTCCCCCCAAGCGCCGCCTTGGCTCCCGCTTCCACTTCGTCTTTCCAACGATAATAGAGATTGGGAGCGATCTCGTACTTGCGGCAAGTCTCTGCCACGTTGCCCCCCTTCAAGCCTTCCAAAACAATCTGCCACTTCTCTTCCGGGGTTCTCTGCACTCTCGGCTTTCTCGACATTCTCGCCTCCTGGCGGAGGCCCCAAGCCTAACTAACTTCTCTGTCCAGTTCTAGCGGGGTGCACTACAGTAGTGTCTCAGTTTGAATTTTAGAGTGCCTGAGTCGAGCGCTTGTCCCGGTCGCTGCATTTGTTGACGCAGGCAGCTGATGCCCCACTGAATTCATCCGGGAACAGGGCGAGGGTTGCCGCTATCGGGGTTACCTCGGGGCGGTCAACGCCTGTGCTCTTTTCCACCCAATCATCACAGAACCACTTATGTGGATTCTTCTTCAAGAAGTCGTGGACCTTTTCTGGGTTTTTCACATCTCACCGAACTCGACGGACTTTTGTGACGTGTGCGTGGTGGGGTTATTTTTCGTGAACACTTCTGTTGCCCTCGAAAGAGCAAACTTCTCTCCGCTATCTATCGTCAATTCGAACGAAATCGTTACGGTAGCCCCAACTATTTTACGATTACCACAGCCTGAGGGTCTCCAGACACATTGGTAAGCACGATATAGAAGTCCAAAATCAATACAGGGTGATTGCGATAAACAAGACCAAAAGGTGTTGGACCATTACAACTTGGGGTACGATCACGATGAAGTGGGCTTCGTGCTGAAGCACCACGGTCACAAGATTCGCTCGACATGTGATCTCACGAGCTAACAACTTGACCGACAAATAGTATTACGGAATTACGAGATAACCGCGATAATTGATTGATCGGGGTGGAGTGCCCTCACGTTCCGCAGGTAAACGATGAAAACGAAGCCGCTGAAGGAAGAAGAAACCTCGCGAGAGGGCACGATCTCAACCCGCACGGAACAGAAGCAAGTCGAGGAACGGCAGGCCATCGGGGCCAACGTAGTTTATGAGACCATCCGGCGAGAGGGCGAAGATGAACTGCATCGGCCGGCAGCGGCGTTGGCATGGTCGGCTCTGGCAGCAGGCCTCTCCATGGGATTTTCGTTCATAGCCGAAGCATTGCTGATGGCGCATTTGCCCGGTAGTCCCTGGCGGCCCCTAGTTTCGCGCGCCGGTTATTGCATCGGTTTCCTTATTGTGATTCTTGGGCGACAGCAGCTCTTTACAGAAAATACTCTCACTGTAATTTTGCCATTGCTGGCGCGCAAGGATGTGGCCACATTCCTGCGGGTTCTTCGGTTGTGGGCAGTCGTATTAAGCGCGAATCTGGCGGGAACTTTCCTGTTTGCTCTCTGCGTCGCTCGGATTGCACTCTTCGAGGCGCATACGCAAGAGTCCTTGGTGGAAACTGCACGAGCGCACATGGGAGCTACCTTCGGCACCGTCCTTGTGAGGGCCATTTTCGCGGGATGGTTGATTGCACTGATGGTATGGTTGCTTCCGGCCGCCGAATCCGCGAAAGTAAGCATCATCATTATCCTTACCTACCTTGTGGGAATAGGCGATTTCAATCACATTGTCGCTGGATCGACGACGGCGCTGTTTCTGGTTCTCACAAAGTCTATTTCCTGGGGGAATTACCTCATCCAGTTTTTTATCCCGACCCTAGTTGGCAACATTATTGGCGGAGTGTCCCTGGTTGCTGCCCTAGGTCATGGGCAAGTGGTCGGCGGGAAGCCTTGACAGGATGTCGTCTAAGGCGGCGGAGGCGCGAACTCTCGGCATTGGGTCTTTGTGTCCGTCCGCCCCCAGCGAAATCTGTCATTCACGTCGAATGTGAAGAAGAAGCTTCTACAGAAAGCGGAAATCGTCCCGTAGAGAACTCTAGCCAAGCAGCAGACCTGCCGGTCCCCGAACTGGTTCTGTTGAAAGCGCCCTTCTGATCCCGGTTCGTCCGAGCATTTCCACGTTTTTCTCCGGCGTTGCCTACCATCAGGGCGAATGGGACGTTGCCGGAGAACTCGGCGGCCCTATACTGAAAAACCATCTTTTCTTCTTCGGTTCCTTCAACCCCTCCTGGAACCGCATATACGACCAGTTTGCACCGCTACACGACGTTAGCGGGTACCCGGTCCCTAGAAACACCCTGATCCCGCAGATCAGCTACGACTACGCTGCCAAGTTGACTTTCAAACTGAACGATAAGCATGCAATTGAAACCTCGGTTTTCGGCGACCCTACGCGCGAAACCAGCGGTGCACCGAACAGCGGCCTGACTACTCCAAACAATACAAACTTCAGCAAGATATCGAACGGAACGCGAAATTGGGTGCTTCGGTACAACGGTACGCTTTCGCCCACCTGGCTGGTAAGCGCGTCTATGTCCTGGGGACATAATTATCTCGATGAAACTCCGAGCGCCCCGAACGTGTTCCAAGTTACCGACAATACCGGAGCTGGTGATGGCACAAGCACGTTGGGAACTCTGGACACGCCACTTACCGGAATCTACAACCGCCAGGGACTTGGTTACTACGAAAATACTCAGGGCGATAATTGGGCTGTGAGCTTTGACACGCAGAAGGTTGTGAATGTTCTGGGCCAGCACAGTTTTGGGATCGGTTATCGTTACGAGCGGAACCGCTACTACGGCAACCGGCAGGCCAGCGGCGGAGGCTACCCGGTTCCTCCGGGGATTTTAGCGGCGTCAGGCCTGTGTAACCCGACGTGTCCCAACCTCACGGACTACGCCAACACCTTCGAATTGGATCCGGCAGCGAATTGGGGATTCACGGGTGGTGTCGGAGTTTTTGACAACGTGCCTGGCAATGGCCCAACTGAGGTCGTGCTGGTACAGAACCGGGGCTTTTTCAGCACTCCTGCCTTTGATTCTCATGGGACGTATCACTCTGCCTATGCCGGTGATTCTTGGGCAATCAATCGACACATCACGGTGAATGCCGGATATCGCTGGGAGCAACAGCAGCTTCGAGGGCTTAAATACACTGACCCGCTGACCGGTATTTCAAAACAAGTGCATTATACGTTCACCGATAACTGGTCTCCACGATTCGGTTTGGCCATCGATCCGTTTGGTGATCGCAAGACAAAGATTTACGGAAATTTCGCTCTCACCAGCTATGCGCTCCCTCTGGATGCGGCGATCCGATCGCTGGGCAACGAAGAGGATGCTTCATTTCTCTTCCTGCAACCGCCGTACACCAACCCCAATCCGGGAACACCGTGTAGCGATACCAACCAGTGCCAACTGGCGGTTAACCCAGATGGGACGATTACCCCGGTGGTTAGCGATGCTAATGCTCTTTCACCTTATTACTACCTCTCCACGCAACCTGGTGAGGCGATCGCCCGGGGCACCAAGATGATGTACCTCCAGGAATATGTTGGGGGGGTAGAGCACGAATTCCATCATGGGATCGTGGCCAGCATTCGCTACCAGCAGCGACGCCTGCAAAGGATTGTGGAAGATATGTCCGGCGTCTCCCCTGAGGCCGCGCTTCTGGGTGTAGTCCAGCAATTTGAGATCGGAAACCCGTCACCCTCATTAGACATCTTCACAAACACTAACGAAACGATCCTTCCGGCAGGTACGGCTAACAACACAAATTGTCCGAGCGGAACATTCGGGACGAATACCAACCCGTTCAACGGCAGCCAGGCAGACGTTTGCATAAACAACCCCGCGACCGCCGGAAATCCCGTAGGTGACGGCGTGCGGGATGGCTTTGCCAAACCGGTTCGCACCTATAAGGCTGTCGAAATCGAACTCAGCAAGACCTTCAGCAAGGGCTGGCAATTACGTACGAATTATCGCTGGTCGACGTTGGCCGGCAACTACGAAGGTGCTTTTCGCAATGATAATGGCCAAAGCGACCCGGGTATTAGTTCGCTGTTCGATTTCACCACCGGAAGCCTGGGCCTGCTCGGCAATCAGTTTGCCATCGGTTTCCTGAACACGGACCGCCGCCACATCTTGAACAACTTCATCAGCTACGCTTTCTCCAATGGACCTCTCAAGAACCTGACCCTGGGAACCTCGGTTCGCATTGAAACCGGAGTTCCGCTCAACGACCTCAGAGCGCACCCGGTCTATCAAAATGGTGGCGAAATTCCATTCGGTGGACGCGGAGCACTTGGTCGAACGCCGGCTACCGGAGAAGGCGACCTGCACGCTGAGTACACCTGGAAGCTCGGCGAGACTCAAGCGGTGCATTTCGGATCGGATCTATTCAACATCGCGAATCAGAAAACGCAATTGCGTGTCGATCAGTTCCAAGACGCGTCATTGAATAATCCAAACTTTGATTTCAAGCGCCCAGTGGGTTCTGGCAATCTCGGCGTTCCACCTGCTTACCAGCGTCCGTTCAACGCGCGGCTATTCGTGAAGTGGATCTTCTAGAGGCTTCGCTGCTTGGATCAGGGAGGGCGCTTACGCCCTCCCTTTATTTTTTGTAAACTGACGCTCATCGTAGTAAACCGGAGTATTTATGCGACCTCCCGCCTGGCGCTATTTGCTTCTTGTGGTGTCGCTCTTTTTCGCCTCGTACTCGCTGAACGCGCAACGACCGTCGGGTATTGCCGTGCGTACCACGATCCGCGGGTCAGTTCGGGATTCGGTAACCCACAGAATCTTGGAGCGCGTCGTCGTGACAGTAGATGCTTCGGACTCCGGTTATGCAGGCCAGGCCCAAACCGACACCTCGGGAAAGTTCGAACTACAGGGGCTTCCCGCCGCTTCCTATGTGGTCAGAGTCAGGTTCCCCGGATACTACGAAATGTCTCAGGGAGCAAACCTGACAGAGACACCCAATACTTATCTGAGCTTCGAACTCAATCCGAAGCCGGGTAACACGCCGCCGGCTGTAGCTCCGGAGGGCCCCGGCGCTGGCTTGGATCCTCGCATGGCTGCAGTGCCGGAAAAGGCCCGGAAAGAGTTTGCAGCCGCGCGCGATCTCTGGCAGAAGGGCGCCGATAGTCAAGCCTGTCTTGAGCACCTCAACAAAGCCATCAAGGAGTACCCGCGTTTCTCGGACGCGTACGTACTCCGCGCAACAGTCGACATTCAGCAGAACAAGGCAGCCGAAGCGAGAACTGCGCTCGACCGCGCGATTGCGATTGATCCTAAATTTTCGGACGCATGGTTTACTCTCGGCATGTTGCAAAACCGCGAAAAGGATTACACCGGAGCAGAAAAAAGCCTGATCGAGGGTCTGAAACTAGAGGACGGATCGCCACAAGGAAACTACGAATTGGCTAAGACGTATTGGGCCGTAGGCCGATGGCAGGAATCGGAACCCCGCGCACTTAAAGCCGCAGCCGCAAACACACCCATTGCTCCAGCGCACGTTCTTCTAGGCAACATCGCGTTGCGCAAGCGTGACGCTCCAGGAGCTCTCAAGGAATTTCAAGAGTATCTCAGGATAGATCCGACGGGACCGATGGCCGAAGGAACACAGTCAATGGTAAAGAAAATTCAGGACTCGCTGAACAGTCCGCACTGAGTGAGTGCGACCCTCTTGATCTGCCTCGCCTACCGAGGGGCAGGTTCGATATGAATGGAGGTGCAGGTGACGTGCCCCCCGACAAAGCGCGCGAAGTTAAGTATGATTTCGGACACATTTCAACCCATATGGCGCTGTGCATCGCAAATTGAATCCAGGTCTGCGCCACCGGTCCCATAGATTACGGGAAACGGAAAATCTCATCACAGACATATTGCTCCAAACCCAGCGTCCAGTCCGGGATTGCAATGTTGATCAAGTGATGTCGCGGCCGTAGGGTCAGAGTCACCGAATAGAATCCAACCGTGCACAAGCGCCACGCTTTAAACTTAACCACGCTCATAGTCTTGCCCCCGCGAAGCTATGCACAACTCTTGCGACAACAACGATCCCAAAGACGCGCAGGTCATCCTTAGATCTATTGACAGCGCGGGGGCTGGTCGGGTTCCATCCGCTGCGACAACGTACTAACTGTGGCGAAGCGGAGAGTGCAAAGGGTATCGAAGGGCTGTACGGTTCGATGCGGGTTAGATTTTCGCGAGCGAGCCCCTTAAGTGCTCACAGGTTCTTGTTGAGCAACGCCCAGCGCCATCCGCCAATTTGTTAGCTTCCTGTCACCCGACCCTACCTCCACAGCCGTCGCATCCGCTGGCACCGATCGACGGCGAAGCCCCTTATCTCCGCAGGCAAACGTTCTTGTACAAAGTGCTGACGGTTCTTCCGCTCGACGATGACTATTTGTAGGCAATTGCTGCGCCGGAGGCGCCTGCGAGATGGATGACGTCAAAGCGCTTGAAGCCAACTTCCCCACACCACTTGCGGAAATCCGCCGCGGAATAGTCGAACGCATCGCCGAATTCGATGATCATATTCAACGACATGAGCAAACCGAAGACGTTCTCGCGGCGGGCGTCGTCAATGAGGGCTTCAATGGCCACCAACGCGCCGTTCGGGGGCAGGGCATCGTAGGCCGCGCGAATGAGGTGCATCTTCTTCTCCAGATTCCAGTCATGAAGAATCATGCCCATGGTGATGAGGTCCGCCTTGGGCAGCGGGTCCTT
>JAYTFR010000053.1:0-51468 GCA_043734125.1 Acidobacteriota bacterium
GGTGCCTGGCATCGTAAAGCACGCAAACATTTGTTTCACAGTTCCTTGTGGAATCACGGTCGAATCGAAATGACGGAGCAGCAGCGGAGGCAGATAGAATCGGAAATCTTTCACTTATCCAAGATTCAGATGGTGGCGACTGAAGAGGCGACCTTTCTTGGATGGAGCGAAAAGGCAAAGGCCGATCATCGAGAGCGTGAACTACGGGTTGCCCTGCTGTACTCAGCACTAAAAAAGTCAGCGTGATTCGTTGCGGCCAAGTTTCCCTGAAGCCCTAGTGTCTATACAGCAAATATCCAAATGGAGGTGAAAGCCAGTTGCCGGCTAAAGTTTTCGTAAATCTCATTGACATACCTTCCCCGTGAGGTTTCTGCGCCGGCTGGGGTGGTCGCGAAGGCGCCGCGCAAGTTGCAGCTTGTGATTACCGAGAATCCGGACCGTGATCTTGATTCCACGCCCGCTCGCAAGTCTGTCCATCTCCCAAATCCTGCCCCTTGCAATCTGATCACGTCGCCGGATGAAGGTGGTATTGTGCATTCAGACCACTGGTTCCATGAACTGTAACGCCGATGGTTTGTGCTGAGTTGAGTGGTTCCCGAGCATCAAACCTTGACGGCTTCGACGATTGACAACGGACTCTTGGTTGGGACGACGCGCGACAGCCGAAATCCTGCGCTGCGCAACAGCCTTGTAAATTCGATCTTTGTCCGCTCGCGGCCGCGAGGCGTAAGCACCAGCATTTCCAGATCGAGGAGCTTGCCGTAATGTGGCACGTTGCCCGGCGGTACGACCGGATCCACGATCAGCACCTTGCCCCGCGACCCGAGCGCGCGGTGGCAGGCCTGGAGGATTCGCGTCGCCGAGTCGTCGTCCCAGTCGTGAATGATATGTTTCATGATGATTGCGTCGGCGCCCGAAGGCAGCTCTTTGAAGAAGTCACCGCTTTCGATTCGCACTCTTCCAGTGATTCCCGCATGTGTGAACGTCGCAGTCGCACCCGCGACAACATGGGGAAGATCGAAGAGTACGCCCCGCATCTTTTTATGGCGGCGGAGGGCCGTGGCCAACAGAAGACCGTGTCCACCGGCTACGTCCATGAGCGTCTCAATCCCTTTAAAATCGTAAGCATCGCATGCCGCACCGGCCTCTACCGTGCTGATTGACGTCATCGCCTCGTCGAAGACGGAAGCGGCGGCTGGATTCTTTGCGAAATACTCGAAGATGGGTACGCCGAATACTTCGTCGAAGGCGGGCAGGCCAGACTTCACGCTGTAACCGAGGCGTCCCCAGGGGAGCCAAGTGCTGTCGTGAGCTACAAAAAGCGCGTAACCGGCAACGCTTTCAGGGTGGTCGCGTCGAAGAAGTCGTCCCATGGGCGTCAGCTTGAATCGGCGATTTGCGGATTCAGCCAACAGCCCAACGCTTGCGAGCGCCCTTAACAGTCGATAGAGAGCGTCCTCGGAAACCTCGGCCTCAAGGGCAATGTCACTGCATCGGCGCGCTCCTTTCGCAAGCTGGTCGGCGACACCGATTTCAACGGCGGTGCCAATTGCCTGACTGATCCACTTGCCGACTACCATCTGGAAAAGGACGTCATACCGTCGCGCCGCGGGCAACTTCTTCGTTCGCTGCTTGGTCATAGGCTCCTCCTGGTCGGCCAATTTTAATCCTAATCGCGTTGCCTGTATGAGTAAGCTTGTTCTCGACCAGCGGTCCAGTTCTGACGCGGTGCGCCATTGTCAGGGCCCTTCCAGGTGATTGCCCATGCAGGCTTGCCGGGAAGGGTGCATCTTTCTGCGCACTCGCCCCGCGAATCCGGACAATCCCCGTCCCTGGCCTTAGTTCAACTTGACATACAGAGCACAAAGTCCCATCCTTCTAGGGGTATTTAGGAGCATTCGCATATGGTGGTTGAAGTTCAGCAGGCAGAAAAGCGTGCTACCCGGCGGTTCGCCCTGCGTCTACCGGTTGCGGTGAATTTCGCCACCAATACCTCGGCCCCGTTGGCCGCTCAAACCCGTGACGTCAGCGCTCGCGGGATCTGCTTTTACCTCGAGGCTCCTCTGGCCGTCGGCTCCGAAATCGACTTTACCCTTACCCTCCCGCCCGAAATTACCCTGACCGAAAGCATTCGCGTCCGCTGCAAGGGCAAAGTGGTTCGAGTGGATCCCAACCTGGCGGACGCCAAGGTTCCGGTCGCCGCCATAATTGACGAGTACGAGTTCCTGTCGGAAGCGTAGGCGACTGTGCCACCCCGCCGCGCCGCCAAAAACATCGAGGTGCCTCTACCGATCCGCCTCGATAAGCTCACAGAAGTCCTGCGGATCAGAGGCGTTCCAGTTTATGTCCACTGGTCGGTGTGGGCGATTGTGGTCCTTATCTTGTTTAACGTTATCCATTATCCGTTCGAGTCACTTATGGGCCTCTGCGCATATCTAAGTGTGCTGCTGATTCACGAGGCGGGGCACCTTATCGCAGCAGAAAAGATGCACTGTGAAGTGACGTCGATACGGCTATATCCGATTTTTGGGGTGACGAATTTCGAGATGCCGTGGTCAAAATTTGACCATTGTGTAATCGCTTGGCGCGGTTATCGCTCAAGGCGTAGTTGCTTTGCCAATCATTGTGGGAGTGACATTATTTGGTTACACGCGTTTCGAACCAATCAATGCGGTGCTGGCCCTACTCGGATTTTTCAGCGCAGGCGTCGCCGTCTTTAACCTCATTCCAGTCAAGCCTCTTGATGGGGCGACGGCTTGGGCAATCATTCCTGAGGCTCTCAAGCGAATTCGGGAGAAACAAAAGCGTCGACCACCGTCTTTGAGGTAGGTAGGGTGCCATTTGTGGTCATCGCCCTTTATCCGCCGCTGAAGTAGTGCTAACCTCGGTGTAAATCCCCAGCGATCTCAGGAATAACTTTGTTTAGCGTTCGCGCTTTCCGGATTATGTTTCTGGCAGGGCTGGCCGTAGCCGCGTCTGCCGCGCAGAGCGCGAAGTCCCATGCCGGCGCGGTAGCCGAGCTTCGTTCCTGGGGCGTAACTCCTGGCGAATTCGGTCCGGTCATTGAGATACTTTCGACGCGCCCGCTTACTCCCCAGATTCAAGTCGTGGAGAATCCTTTACGCCTGGTGGTTGACTTGCCCGGTTCGCTCGCCGGAACCGTTCGCACCCGGCTTCCGTTCCGCAACGATCAGATCAAGCGCATTCGCCTGAGCCAATACCAGTCCGCGCCTCCGGTGAGCCGCCTGGTCCTCGACCTGGCCGCGCCGGTGCGTTACACCTGGGACGCCACCGGCAATCGCCTGCGCATCCGCATTCGCGCTGACCAGGCAACTTCCGCCAAGCCTCAGTCAGTTTCTGCATTAACTTCCGGAGTTCAACCCGCTGCAGTGCCAGTTGCGGTCGGGACCTCCGGTAGTTTGGTCGAAGCCGGAAGCCGGGTGGCTTCTGGGGCGTCGATCACGGCGGGCGAAGAAATTGCAATTCTGCGGCTTACGCGCGGCGGCGAAGTTCGGGTGTGTCCTGGGACGACGGTTTCGGTCGCCACCTCTGCCAACGGGCAACAGATGATGCTCGGCATGAGCCAGGGCGCCATGGAAACTCACTATGGCGTGCAGGAATCCGTCGATTCGGTGCTCACCCCTGATTTCCGCATCGTGCTGCCGGGGCCGGGCGAATTCAACCTGGCTATCAGTTCTGACGCCAAGGGCAACACCTGCGTGGGATCGATGCCGGGCAGCACTTCGTCGGCGGTCGTGGCCGAGCTTCTGGGCAGCGGAACCTACGAGATCAAGCCGGACCAACAGGTGCTGTTTCGCCAGGGGAGACTGGATACTGTTGAAACTCCGCTGGCTTCTTGCGGATGTCCGACAGCGCCTGAGCCAGTGATGCGCACGTCCGCCGACAATCCTAACGTGACGCCCGAGAGTGAAGCCGGCGAAAATTTGAAACTGGCGGATTCGAACGCCCCGGGCCCGGCCGATGCCAAGCCCGGCAACTTGCCGGATTCCGGTTCAGCCAAGCCGGTGGAGGCGGACAGCCCGGCCGTCGAGTCTCCGCTGGTTTTCAGCGGGGCTGAGATCGCCAAAGCCCGGCAGCGCAAGCTCGCGGCAGCAAAGATTCCTGCGGCGCCCACCACCGAAGCGGCCAGCTTGCCGCTCGCGCAGCCCAAGCCAGACCCTTTGCCAGCCGTCGTCGTGCTTCCTCCCGCGCCCGATCCCAAAAACAAGGGCTTCTTCGAAAAAGTGAAGGGCTTCTTCGGCGGGATCTTTCATTGATCACTGATCACTGACCACTGACTACTGAGCGTTTGTCACAGCCTGCGGAACTGGTTAGGTACTCGCCTGTCGACAATCGTCCATTGAAAATAAGCGGGTGACGCGCACTCGGATAATTCTTTGTCTTCTGATGGCCTTGGCCTTGGGCGATTTCGCCTTTCGCGCGGTTATCCCCGCGTACGCATACGATAAGAACGATTTCTCCGATCCGTATTGCGCCTCGTGGCTGTGGCTGCACGGACAGAACCCATACGACGTCGGGCTCGCCACCCGGATAAACCACGACCTTGCGCACACGGACGCAAAAATTGTGCCCGTTTATCCAGCGACAGCGTACGTTTTGGTCTCTCCACTCAGCCTGCTTCCCTGGAGATTCGCCAATCTGCTTTGGGCGCTGCTCGGGGTTACAGCTGTGTCGCTGATGGCGTGCTTGCTCCCGCGAATCGCAGGATTTTCGTTTGGCGAGGACCGGGCGTGGTTTCTTGCTGCGTGCGTTTTCTGCGCCGCGCCTCTGCACACCAGCCTGCACGTGGCGAATTCCGCGGCGATTGCGATTGGTCTATGTGTTCTGGCAATTTATTTCGCCGGACGGGATATGAACGCCTGGGCCGGGACCATCCTGGCGCTGGCCGTCTGCCTGAAGCCTCAGCTGGGCATCTGGATTTTTGTGTTTTACCTTGTTCGTCTGCGGTGGAGGGTGGTCCTTCCGGCGGCCGCGCTCGGCGCGATAGTCGCGGCTGTCGCTCTCCTCAGGATTCCCATGAGCATGCTCGCCCTGATGCACAACTATGGCGCGAACCTGCACTACTGGTTCCGCCCAGGTGGGATGAATGACTTCAGCGCGGCGAACCCGTTCCGGTTCGAGCTCCTCAACGCACAGGTCGCTTTGGCGCCGCTGCTTTCCAGCGCAGTTGCCGCGAACGTGGCCGCATGGGTTTTGTTCGCGGCCGGTATCGGAATATGGCTTTGGGCTGTTCTCCGCCGGCCATTTTGCGACGATCTGCTCGCGATCAGTTCCCTCATGGCGCTGGCCCTGATTCCTGTGTACCACCGCTCATACGACGGAGGGATTGTGCTGTTGGCGCTTGGCTGGCTGTTGCAGAGACATAGCGAACAGTTGCGATCTATCTCCGGCGCAGTTGCCTTCGCTATATTCGCGCTGCTCGCGCCGGGTGAATTGGCCATCAGGTTCCTGACACTTCATCTGCCGACTTCGGTGCTTAATGGATGGTGGTGGAACCGGATGATTGCAGCCTATGCCCCGTGGATGGTCCTGCTGTTGAATGGCTTCCTGCTCGACGCGCTCGCGATGATGCAAGTCAAGAGCGGGGACGGAGTTCGAGATCGCTTAAATGGTACGGGTACGGCCAGCATTGCGCACAGTCACATGTGCGAAGCTGAGTGCAAAGGTTAGCTATGAAGGCTTGTGGCTTATTTCAACCCAGAAGATAGTGCCGGACTGCAATAAGAGACTCCGCAATCCCGAGCGTCGAGGCGCCCGCAAGCACCGCCGCCCCTAGGCCGAGAGCCCAGAAAAGCGTTCGTTTTTTGGGAAGCCAACGTTGTATAGCAGCGATGCAAAAGGGCAGGATGGGAATTGAAAAGCGCGGAAACTCAGCTCTCGCCCAACTGGAATTGTATGTGAACAACAAGCCCAAGTAGAAAATACCGAAGAGCGCCTCGACTGGATACCTTTTGAGATGAGCGCGAAGGCTTTTCTGGAACCAGATGGAGGCGGCGCTTCCCACAACGAACATTATCCACAGCACCGTTCTAACGAGGTTCAGTTTCGTGCCGTGCGCTGCGATTACGTCTTGAACAATAGCCACACCGGGAAAATTGAGGGGAACTCCGCTATTCCAATCGGCGTGATCGTAGCCTTTAACGTTGGCGATGGGAGTGCCGAAGTAAATGGTAAATGGAAGGACGTACATCAGACCTACGAACACCCCGATTGCGGACGCAACGGATAGTCTCCGGTAATCCCTTCGCCACACCAGCACCAGCCCAATCGCTATCAGCACAAATATGCCCATGGGGCGCACAACTGTAGCTAACGAAGCCAGCAGGGACGCCAGCCACCATTTTTCTCGTCGGACCGCGAGGAAGGCTCCGAAAACAAACGTCATAAACAGCGGCTCCGCTCCCCCGAGGAGTGAACGTTCGAGCCACTCGCGGCTGAAAATAACGAAGAAGATTGCGGTCCATGTATCCCAAAGCTTGCAAATTAGAAGCACAGCAATAATTGAGCAAAGAAAAGAAATCAGCAGCAGCGACACAGTCAACGGAACGCGCGTCAGGATCGAACCTGCAGCCATGAAATACGGCAAGCCCCAGAATAACTTTGCGTGCAGTTGAGAAAAATCCCAGCGCTGTATGGCGTGAGCGATTTGGATGTAGGGTTGATTGTCCCCGAAGCCGTGCACCGTGCCCCAGTAGCTCCCTAAAGCAACAATCGCCGAAACGTATAGCACTGAACAAACACACGCGAAAACAATTGCCTCGCGAATATTGGGCGAGTACCGAACTCGCGAGATTTCGCAGACTACCGCCGGGGTTGGTTGTATCGCGATTCGGCTTCGCGGCTCTGCGAGTGCATGTTCTGCCATTGTAAGAGTGAATGCTCCAACGATGAAGTATTCCGAATATATCTGAAGGAGTTCCTTTTGCTTGTTGCCTAAAGAGAGACCTTAGCGTCGATTCCTGTCTTGTTTCACGAGCGCTAACATGCAAAATCAAAAGGATCACCATGACTCGCGAAACCCCGCACTCCCGAGGCTGATGAGCTTCCTCCTGCACTATCACTTCGCGATTCTGGCCCTCCTGCTGGTGCTGGCGTGGCTTGTCCCCAGAATTGGCGACAACTGGTTCCGGCGCGTCGAATCGGCGGGAGCCAGAGCGGGACGGAACCCTGGCGTCGCAGTTCTCTGCCTGATCGCAGGGGTGATCGTCGTTCGCGTGGCCTTGCTCCCTCTGATGCCGATTCCTGAACCGAACATTCACGACGAGTTCAGCTACCTGCTCGCAGGTGACACGTTCGCGCACGGCAGGCTCGCCAATCCTACGCACCCAATGTGGATTTTCTTTGAGACGTTTCACGTCCTACAACACCCGACCTACGCCTCAATGTACCCGCCGGCACAAGGCGCCGCTCTGGCGCTGGGACAACTGCTTGGACGTCCGTGGTTCGGAGTTTTGATCAGCGCGGCGCTTATGTGCGGAGCCATTCTGTGGGCGCTACAGGGCTGGGTGCCTCCCGGCTGGGCGCTCCTCGGCGGAATACTCGCAGCATCGCGATTCGGCATCATCAGCGATTGGGTGAATAGCTATTGGGGTGGAGCGATGGCGGCTATAGGCGGCGCGCTGGTCATCGGGGCGCTGCCGCGAATCTTTCGCCACCAGCGTGTTCGTGATGCATTAACCCTTGGCCTTGGAACTGCCCTGCTGGCGAACAGCCGTCCGCTTGAAGGGTTTGTCTTCTGTTTGCCCGTTGCAGGAGCTTTGGTACTGTGCTTGCGCTCACGCCGACACGGCGGGATGCCAATAGCTTTCGCTCGCGTGGTTCTCCCCCTTCTGGTTACCTCGACTCTCCTGCTAGCGTTTATCGCGTATTACAACTGGAGGATCACACAGCACCCATTGTTGTTTCCGGAGGTGCTCAACATGCGCACCTACGTCAATTTCCCGCTTTACTTGTGGCAATCAGCCAAGCCTCCGTTGCACTACTCAAACCAGCAGTTCGAGCTTTTTTACACCGGAGTTCTCTTGCACATGACGCCCCGGAGTTTTCTCGGCTTGCTCCGCTGGAAGGTGCATATCGTCTGGGCGTTCTTCTTCGGCACAGTGCTCTCGATTCCGTTGATTGCCGTTCCCCAAGTGCTTCGCGACAAAAGAACTCGGCTCCCGCTGCTCCAATTTGCCTTGTGTTTCGTAGCGATTCTTCCGATCGCATGGTTTTCATCACACTATTTTGCCCCTCTAACCGCAACGATCTTCGTAATTCTGATTCAACTGCTGAGGCATTTGCGTTTCTGGATTCCGCGCGGCCGGCCGGTCGGAACATTCTTGACCCGTTTGATCGTGCTCCTTTGCCTCGCCAGACCAGCCGTGATCATTGCTTACGCTGTTGAGCATCCGATTCACGACTGGCGCTTTTCCCGGGCAGAAATACTCTCTTCGCTGAATAAGGGGCCGGAGCGGAATCTAGTTCTGGTTGGCTACCACCCGGATCACGACACGTTTCACGAATGGGTCTACAACTCTGCCGACATCGACAATTCGAAAGTTGTGTGGGCGCGAATCATTCCCGGGCGGGACATGTCTCCGCTGCTTGAATACTTCAAGGACCGAAAAATATGGATACTGGATGCGGACGCCCACCCAGTTACCCTGCGTCCCTATTCAGGCGTCGAGTTGCAACGGGCCGTGGACATCGCGTCCGCGGCTGGCCCAGATTCGAACCAGCAAGCATCAGGCAGCGTGGCCAAGACCTCAAAGTGAATTTTATGAATGATGCCAAGGTATCGATAAAAGAGCTTACTCACCGCATGCGGGACCCCCGGTGGGTCGCGTCGCACAGCCTCCGGCTGGTGCGGGAATCTGCAGCACCGATGATTCCGTCAGAGTTTAACCGGTTGTTCGTGAAGGTAAGGCCGCTGACCATGGTCAGCTATTCGCGGCTGCGCGGGCTTCAGCGCGCGGTGAAGCATATCGTGAAGCACAACATTGCAGGAGACATCGTCGAGTGCGGCGTTGCTCGGGGCGGCAGTGCCGCGGTTCTTGGACTTACGCTGCAGCGACTGGGCGCGAAACGCGACCTTTGGTTGTTCGATACGTTCCAGGGTCTGCCTCGGCCCTCGCACCATGATCCCGATTTCGAGATCGCCGATCTCTACACCGGGAAATGCCTCGGCTCGGTTGAGGACGTCAGCGAATCCCTTGCCAGCCTTGGCATTCGAGACAATGTGCACTTCGTTCCTGGCCTTTTCCAGGACACGCTTCCAGGCGCGAACCTTGCCTCGATTGCCGTGTTGCATGTGGATGGCGATTGGTACGAGAGCGTCAAGACTTGTCTCGAGTGCTTCTACGACAAAGTCTCCACCGGGGGAATTATCCAGTTCGACGATTACGCCCACTGGGCGGGGGCTCGCAAAGCCGTAGATGAGTTTTTTGCAAACCGCGGGATTCCTCCGGTACTTCGCAAATTAGATTTCGCAGGCCGGCAGATGATCAAAGGCTGATCTTGCCTAGGCGGCTTCCAGCCGGGCGATGAAATGCAGATTCGCTCCGAACACAACATCTGCCGGGACCGGGTAAAGCGCCAAATCCCGCACCAGAAGCGCTGGCTGCAATCCGAGCTGCGATTGCGCGGCGCGCCATTGTTTTTCCGTCCAGTAGTTGTAGGGCAGTGAAACGCCATGGCGGGCGTTACCTACGTAGTCCATGAAGCGCAGCCGGGTTTTCGCCAGAATTCCTTTGGCAAAATGGTCTTTGATAACCAGTCCGAGTCGCGCAACGCGGGCCGCTTCGCGCAGAAGCACCATCGGGTCAGGAGTGTGGTGGAGCACGTCCACGAACATCACAATGTCGAACGAGCGGTCAGGGAAAGGAATACGCGCGCCGTCGAACAACTCGACCGGAATTTTTGTGCTGGGGCGCGCTAGAACCTCCAGCCCGGTGATTGACAGGTCGGGACGCGCCTCAAGCAGCAGTGCTGCGAGGCTGCCGTCGCCGCAACCGACGTCGAGTACGCTGCTGCCTGCAGGGATGGCTTCGGCCAGATGCTTGGTGAGTTGCTTCACGCGCCGGGGAAAGACGCGGCTGCCATGGATGCGGTCGAGAATCGTCATTTGCGCGACAGCCCAAGAATACTGAAAAAGAAACTGGAAAGCGCCAGTTCAACCCCGATGGTCAGGAAGATCATAGCAACTGCGACGATGCGCACGGTGTGGACCGGATCGAGGCCGCCAAAGCCCGCTTGGTTCCAAGCCAGCAGGGAATAGAACGCCAGGCCAAGCCCCACGGACCCAAGAATCCCTCCCGCAGCCAGTCCTTTCTCGAGGGAGAAGAAGCCGAACAGCGACTTGAGCCGGTCGTCCGCGGGCATAAGTCCCTCGGTAACGGCGAACACCTTGCTGAGAAACGCGAACAGCGCAGCCTGGAATCCGATGAGAACCGCGGTTACAGCGTACAAGAGCGTGTGGATATCAAAGGCGAAGCGCCCGATGTGACGGGTTCCGGGCATAAGCCAAGTGCCCGCGGCCATCCCAACAAACATGAGGAATAATCCAGGGTAGAGAAACAGCCATTTCGGGCTGTAGAGCAACAAGAAGCGGAGATGTCGCCAGCCGTCGTGCCAGGTGCGCAGGTGCGGCGCCCGGCTGCGTCCGTCGGGCGAAAGAGAGGTGGGGACCTCGCAGATCGACATGCGGAACAGGGTTGCCTTGACCACCATCTCGCTGGCGAATTCCATGCCGGTCGTGCGCAAGCCCATGGCTTCGAATGCAGTCTTTGAAAATGCGCGCAGGCCGCAATGAAAATCGCCGCAGGGGCTGTGAAAGAACAGCCTGCCGATTCCCGTCAAGACGGGATTTCCCATATATCGGTGGAGGGGCGGCATGGCGCCGGGCTTGATTCCGCCTCGAAAGCGATTTCCCATGACCAGGTCGTGGCCGGCGCGGAGCTTTGACAAGAATAAAGGTATGTGACGGAAATCGTAGCTGTCATCCGCATCGCCCATCAAAATGTAACGACCTCGGGCCGCCGCGATTCCGCCCCCAATAGCGCTACCATAACCCTTTTGTTTGATCGAGACTACCCGGCAGCCTAGGCTGAGAGCGATCTGCTGAGAATTGTCGGTGCTCCCGTTATCTGCAACGATGATCTCGCCGAGCGCACCCGCAGCTTCCAGCCCTCCCTGCGCTTTCAAGATGCAGGCGGCCAGTGTCTCTGCTTCGTTCAGGCAAGGCAGTATCACGCTCAGTTCGATTGCTTCCGGTTCCGGAACAAGCGCAGGCGAGGAGAATATTTCCTCAAAACGGGGGACAACCGCCAGATTGGCCAAACACCCTCCTGCAGGGATAGAAAATAATCGACTATGCTCTTGATAGCACGCCTGCGAAAGTGGGAGAAGGTCTATATGAGTGGGGTCATTGCTGGCTTTGGTTCAGCGATGGGGAGCGTTGCCGGATGTGCTGCCTTGCCGTCTTCCGCCACGGTGAGATGCAGGGAAGGCCGTTGCATGAGTTTTAAGTAAATCCGTTCAAGCCCAGGCGCGACGCCCTCCCACAGGAATTCCTGGCGAATGCGTTCTTTAGCTCTCCGTCCGGCGGCACGGCGAAGGTCTTCATCGGCTAGGAGCATGGTGAGCATCTGCCGCAGGTGATCGACATCGCCGCGGCGAAAGGTAAAGCCGGCGTCCGCGATGGCTTCACGGTTTTCGGGGATGTCACTGGCGAGCACGCAGATTCCCGCGCCCATTGCGTCTAGCAGCGCCAGCGACATTCCTTCCAGGTCGGACGGCAGCACGAACAGGGCGGCGTTAGTCAGGACTTCTTCCAGTGCGCTTCCTGAGAGCCAGTCAAGGAACCGGATCTTGTCGCTGGCGTGCTTGCGCAACCGGGCCGCGTAGTCGTCCGTGTGGCTGGATCCGCCGGCAAACACCAGTTTAAGGCGGGTGTCGATCCGCTCGAATGCCTCGATTAGCAGATGGCAGTTTTTTTCCGGCGAAAACCGGCCGAGAAAGAGCACGTATTCACCGGAAGTCATACCGAATTGGGCAAGCGCGGAGCCTGTGCGGGGCTCGCGGATTTCGGTTCCATTGGGAACACGTGCAACTTCTTTGGAATAGCGCTGCCGGTAATAGTTTTTCAGGGTCTGGGACACGACGATGGTTTGGTTCGGCAGGTGGGCCGAAGCCCACTCTCCTGCTTCCAACACCTGCCGGGCGAACCAGGACCATTTCTTCCGCTGCCAGTCGAGTCCCTGCACCGACACGACAGTCTTCTTGCCGAAGAGTCGGGGCAATCCTGCGAAAAGAGCGGGGCCCAGCGTGTGGAAATGCACGATGTCGTGGTCACTGAAGCAGGCGTGCACGGTGCTGAGCAGCGTATGCACGAATGTGTCAAGGTGCTTGGAGCGAATGGTCGGCAGCCGGACGATGCGTATTCCCCGATGCATCGACTGGCCGTCGGGCGTGAAGTAATTCCGGCAATAAGCAGTGACTGTGTGGCCCAGGCCCGTGAGCCTGCTGCCAGCCTCTTCATAAAAAGTCTCGATGCCGCTGTACTGGCTCATTATTCCCCGGCCCCCGATGAACGCGATGCGTATTGCCGAGGTTTTCTCTGGCTCTGCCCGCTGCCGCGACTTGGCTGGCCTTTTTGCGATGAGATCTTCGTAGATGGAATTCAAAGCGCGAAAATGCGCATCCGGCGAGTACCGGTCTATCACCAGTTTCCGGGCGCAAGCTCCCATCGCCTTTGCAAGTTGTGGCCGCTCGGAAAGAAAAAGAATGGCCGCTGCAAGCCCGGCAATATTTCCCGGACGGTACAGCAATCCGGTTTCGCCTTCGCGTACCAACTCGCGGCGCGATCCGAGGTCAGACGCAATCACTGCTCGGCCTTGGGCGAAAGACTCCAAAATGCTCTTGCCCAGGGTTTCGTATGCGTGAGAAGGGAACACGGTGAATTGCGACTGGGCGACGAGTCTGTCTAAGGCCGGGCCGGAGACGTGTCCCGCGAAGGTGACATTCCGAAGTGCAGCGGCGGCTACGGAACTCTCCAGTTCTTGACGGAGGGGTCCGTCTCCGGCAATCACCAGCTGCAGATGTGGAAATCCGACCACGGCTTGGATGACGTCGTGTACCCCTTTTTCACGAGAGAGTCTGCCAACATACAAAACTGTACCGCTCGCCCCCGGGTGCGCTTGGTGTTGCTCCGGCACCGCCTGAAAATGCGGCAGCACCTGGATTCCCGCCGCGTCCCAGTTATTCTCGACCAGCTTCTGCTTTACAAACTCGCTGGGTGCGAGGATGAGATCAATGCAGCGGTTGTAAGTTCCGAGCCAGCGATGCACATACGCTTCCAGCGCCAGCACGGCCGAAGCCGCAGCGCCACCCGAGTAGCAGCCCTCGCGAACTACATTCAGAAACCTGCCACCCTTGCAGCGCTCGCAGGGCTCGCCGTTGGATCCGACCATGTTGTAGCTGGGACACAACGATTTGAAATCGTTCATGTGGTAGAGAACTGGAACACCCTGCGCCTTAAGTTCCCAGAAGATCGAGGGCGAGAGATGGTGATAAATGTTCCGCACGTGGGCGACATCCGGCCGAAATTCGCGAATGACGGCGCGCAACTTCCGGCGGGCCTCGGTGGAGTAGATAGCGTGCAGCGCCAGACGCCCCCGGTCCATGATGCCTTGCTTTGCTTTGAAGTCCCGGGCGGAGACGAAGTATTGGTCGTAGGGAGTCGGTGCCCCGCGGGGATCGGCCATCGAAAACAGAGCGGTCTGGTGTCCGCGAGCGCGCATCATTTCCATCGCCGGGAAGAGATACGCTTCCGTGCCGCTGAAGGCGAAGTTATATTTGTTGCAATACAGGACTCTCATAACCTTCCCTTGTGACCGCAACTCCGGCGGCCGCGGTCCGTGCCTGGACGCGGTTGGAGAAGGTTTGTGCGAAGCGCGCCCGATTGACCGGGCCGTTGAAATTGCTTATCACTTGGCGTCGCGCCGCTTTGCGCATTTTGTCCAGCAGGGGTCCTGCGTGACGCACGACCTGCATCTGCGTCAGGAAGTCTTCCATCGAGTCGGGCTGGTACAGGAAGCCGGTTTCGCCGTGCGACACCAGTTCCGGAATTCCGGTGATGTTGGGGGCGAGCACAATGCGCTCCATGGCCATGGCTTCCATCAGCGTGATGGGGATGCCCTCACTGTGGCTGGTGAGCACTACGACATCCGCCTGGGCGTAGAGTTCAGGAAGCTGCCCACGCGCAACCTGGCCCAGCAGGCGGACGTCGTCTTGGAGTTGCAGCTCCGCGATCAGTCGTTGCAGGCGCGGCTTTTCTTCCCCGTCGCCCGCAATCAGGCACTCGACGTGAACGCCCGCCGACTTGAGCGCCCGGCACGCGAGGAGGAGAAACCCGTGGTTCTTGACCCCGTGCAGGCGCCCGACGCTGAGGATGCGGAATACGTCACTGCCTCGTCCCGCAGCGAATGATTTCCAGAACCGCGGATCGATGCCCAGTCGCTGCACCAAAATTTTCCCGGCGGCCTCGGGATAGCGATCCAGAATGTGCCGGCGATTAAATTCAGAAACCGTGAAACAGAACTGGCAGTTCTCCAGCTTGACGTCGAGGTAGTCGGCGCGAACCAGCAGGTCGGATCCGTGCAAGGTCATGCTGAAGTCCGCGTTCAGAAATCGCGCTGCCACCATCCCGATCCAGGATGCGAAGTATCCGTGGTGCACGTGAATGTGCTCGGGGCAGTTGTTGCGCAGACGCGCGGCGAGGCAGGCTCCCAGGAACGTATGGCCCAGCGTACGAAGGCGACGGAGGAGCGGCTCTGGCCCGCGAACCGCGCGCGAAACTAGATCGCTGATGCGGGAGAAACGCCGCACGCAAAGCCATAACGCGGCCAGGCAGGTCGTCACCCGAAACGGAAGTAGATAAACCGTTTCCGCGGAAAGGTCTGCTCCAGCGAAGGAAACTACGCACGGCCTCCGCACGCTGCAGGATAGGACGGTCACGCACCGAGCGCGCAGCTCCCCAATTTCTTCAGCGACGTAACTCTCGCTGGGCTCGGGAAAGCTGTTACACAGGTACGCAAT
Organism: Acidobacteriota bacterium; assembly: GCA_043734125.1. GTDB lineage: Bacteria > Acidobacteriota > Terriglobia > Terriglobales > Acidobacteriaceae > Gp1-AA145. The sequence continues at coordinate 15,100 of JAYTFR010000053.1, forward strand.
CTTCACTGGCGCCTCCGCGTGAAAGCAATGCCCATGACCGCGAGCGTTGTTGTGCCGCCAAGATTCCCGCGATCGTAAACATGTATCCGTTCAGGAACTGATAGTTCATGACCACGACGCTGGCGTTCAGCAAGTAAACGCAGAGCGCGGTCCGCCACGCGAGCCCGAATCCGGGTCCCGAAAAGCTTTCGTCCGCCTCGTCGTCACTCGCCTTCGCGTTCAAGCAAAACAGGCTGAGGAACAGCCACCCGTAGAGCAGCAGTCCCAAAATCCCGCGCTCAACGGCGAGTTCCAAATACGTGTTATGGAAGATGTAGTACTCCGGATGAAAGCTGCTGACACGTTTGGCAATTTCCGGCTGAACATTGGCTTCACTGCCCCAGCCGAGCAGTGGTTTTTCCGTGAACATTTGCCAGCCGGCGCGATACATGTCGACACGGAACTCCACGGGAGAACGGTCCTGCAGCCTGTTGCTCATTGCTCCAGTGCCTGTTTGCAGGAGCAGGGCGGCGCAGAAAGCGGTTCCGGCGATGGAAGCAATTGCGATTGCGACCAGGCGGGAACGCCGCCCTCGCCCGAAAAAAACAAACGCGGAGACTGACATGGCGGCTCCTAGCCACACCGCCCGAGTCTTGGTGGCGAGCAACGCCAACGGAGTGGCCACAAAAAGAACAGCAGCCAGAATCCCGCGCAGCCGGCCGCGACTGAACGAATTCAGCGCAATTAGGCCAATCACGTTCAGACATACCCCGTTCGCGACCGCCTGCAGGAACGGGCCCCGCGCCCGGTCGGCATGAATCCCGATTCCCTCATCCAGAATGAATCGCGGAAAGATGAGCGACCGCAAGTCAAACAGAAAGAAGACTGCCGTCAGGGAAAGGTAGAGCAGCACCGCGATGGAGAACCACTCCAGCATGCGCCGTGATTTCTCGCTCGAAAAAATCGACCCGGCGATGTGGAACATTGCGACCGGCACGATCCACTTCGCTGCCAGCACGCTCCATGCTTTTGCGTCATAAGGCTGCGCCAGAACACCCCAGAGCCCGAGAAGAAGCAGCGCCAGCATGGGCCAACTGGAAGCGTAGAGGCGAATTCTTTCGTGCCGCAGCAGAAGCCCGAGAGCCGATACGGCAAGCAGTAACACGAATGCAATCCGGTCGAAGGGGACGGCCTGCAGGTCTGGTGGTCGAAACAGCATCGCCGCCAAGGCCGCGAGAAATACGAACTCGGGCGCACAGAGCAGGGCGTAGAGCGCCTTCAGTGCGGCGGTAATTGCGAGCGTTGCAATAGGAATCGGCCGCCGGGCTGCGAGCAAGCCGGCGGAACTTGTGCTCATATGCCGCTCCCGCGCAGCACCGCGGCAACGGTCCCGCCTAGGATCCGACAATCCAGCAGCAGGCTCCAGCGGCGAATGTAGGCGATATCCAGTGCAACGCAGCGCTTGAACGATGGGTCATTGCGCGCGACCACTTGCCACAGGCCCGTCATTCCCGGCGTAAAGTCGAGCCTGCGAAGATCTTCGAGGGCGTAACGCTCCACGTCGTCGGGGGGGTGCGGGCGGGGGCCAACCAGGCTCATGTCTCCGCGCACGACATTCCACAGCTGCGGCAGTTCGTCGAGGCTGTAGCGCCGGAGCCACTGCCCAACGCGAGTGATTCTGGGATCGGCATGCATCTTGAAAAATGCCCCGTGCCGCTCGTTGGTCATCCGAAGCTGATCCTTGATTCTTTCGGCGTGCGGCGCCATAGTGCGAAATTTGTAGCAGGTGAAGTGCCGGCCTTTCCGGCCGATTCGTGCGGCGAGATAAAGTACAGGACCGGGCGAGTCCAGTTTCACCAGCGCCGCCATGGCGGCCATCAGCGGGAGCGTAAGCATGATCGCAATCGCCCCGAGCGCTACGTCCATTATTCGTTTGATCGCGAGCGTCCATTCCGGTAAGACCTGCTCGCGGAGTTTGATCAGAGGAACCCCGCCTAGGATTTCGATTCCGAGAGCGCGGCCCCCCGCGATCTCCGGAGCAATCACTACGTCGAGCCCGTTCTCCGCGCAATCTCCGAAAATCGATGCTGCCAAATGACCATCGCCGACTGCGAGAATGACCTCGTCGATGTGCTCCTCGCGGGCGATCCTTCCGAGCGCTATTTTCGCGGACGCCCAACGGAATTGCTGCTCCGGCATCACCGCTTTTACGCAGCGCGAGGCAGAAGGATCTGATCGGATTGCGTTAGCGATCCGCTGGGTTGCAGACGGACGCCCAACGACGAGCACGTTGCGGCGCGAACTCGAATTCGGCACTTCCAACGACTGGAACAATCGGCGCCACGACGACAAAAGGCAGAAGCTTCCTAGAGCGAGAAGGCCGCTGGCTGCCATACCGCGCCCTGAATGCGCCGCGAGGACGACCGTCAGGAACCATGCCCACGCGCTGGCCTTGCCGATCAGTGTTCGAGCCGAGTGCTTGGATATGTCACGCCCGTACAATCCTTCCTGCATTGCCGTAGCGGCAAGAGCACAGGCGTAAAGCACGATGGTCTTGGTATTCAAAACTGTTTGCAGAAACGGCAGCGCGGCCACCAGCGCCGTGCAAATTAAGCCTACGTCCATCACGAGCGCGCCGAGTTGGGACGGGCAAACCTTTTGCAGCGACGCAGGGGCAATCGCCGCCAGTGCGCGAAGGCTAAACGTCAGACGGACAGCGCCCCCATTGACGGTGGCGCTCGACGACTCCGGCTTCTGGGCGGCGAGGGACTGACCGCCCGGGATCAGCCGCGCAGTCGCAGAAACTCTACTCCCGACAGGCTCGAGAACGTGCCCGTTACGGCGGTCTAGTGCGTCAGATCCGGGGATACTTACGACTTGTCCCATGTTCTCGCATCCTTTACAGCCGTCGGTAGATGGATTCAGGAATTGGGAATGTCCTGTCGTCGAGCACCGCCCCCAGCAGTTTCACATTCCAACTGGTGAGGATCTCTTTGGCGCGAAGAGCGGCCTCTCGTCTCGTTTGATTTGCGCTGAGCACCAGCACCGCACTGTCGCAGACTCTGCTAAACAGCGGGGCTGCACTGTCGTTCACCTGGGCGCCGCACAGAACGTAGTCAAAGGGCAATTCGCAGGATCCGTCCCCGCGTCCGCCCTCAATCTGTGTTTGGAAAGCTTCGGTGGAAACCGACCACAGTTTGTCCGTCACTTGATTGGAGGCGGAACGCCAGAATTCTGTGGAGCAGCGCGGCCTGTCTTCGATCATCATTGCCGGCGGCCCCGCACTCCTGCCAACCAGGGCCACAGGGGCGCCTGATATGGTGGCAAGTGTTCGCCCAATTCGCTCATTGAACCTTGTGATATCGGTTTCAGCTCCTGCTGCAGCAAAAAAGATGCCGGTAGGCCGGGCACTAGATGCGGCAAAGAACAACTGGCGGACCAACTGCGCGAGGGAACTGTCCACTTCAGCGTGCGCCACCGCCGGTTCGAACGTCGTGGTCGTTTCGAAAGCCTGCAGGCGCACCGCTTTCGCTAGACTCTGCCGCCATACTCCGGCGGTCGCGCTCACAGGCCCCTCAATGCAGGAATGCGTGCCGCATTCGGCGCCGGCAGCGATGCCAGCACCGGAATTCCCAGCAGTGCGATGACTTCATGGGGAGTTCGCAGCGAGGGATCAACGTAAGCCGCGACAAAGACCGCTCCCGTGCTGAGGCCGAAGGCGGCTGCTAATGATATGCAGCACGCCATCCAGATCGGCGTCGCCGGGAGCGCGGGAACCCGCGGCGGCTGGGCGATAGCGACGTTCAGAATTCCGGTCTGGTCGAGTGCGTCCCCGATGCGCGCTTCTTCCCGCTTTCCGGCATACAGCAGGTATTTATCCTCCGTCGCCTTAAGCTTCTGTTCCAGGTCGCTCTGCTCAATCGCGTTCTGCCCCAGTTGTTGGGCTTTAGACTGGTACGCCGCAATCTGCTGATGCGCGACCAAATCACGTTTCTGGAGCGCTTGCAGTTCGACGCCGGCCTTTATGTGTTCGGAGTTGGCCCAGGTGAAATCGGGATTGTCCTCGGTGAGTTCATCGCGCAAGGGCGTAAGATTTTCCGCTTCCAGCGAGGTCTTCGCTTGGGAGATTTGCTGGTCCACTTCCTGGACGAGGCGGTAAGTCGGCTGGAACCGTGTGAGCAGACTGGTGCGCCTGAGCTGCAGCTCGAGCAGCTTTGATTTCAGTTTTTCCTGCAATTGCGGATTGTCAGCGTCTCGCACCTGGCTCACCCGTCGCGGGGGCAATTTTAGGAGTTCCGCGTCGAGTGACTGCGACCGGCTGGCGACCTCAGCGACTGATGCCTCAACTCCGAACTCACTGGCCTGCGCCTCGCTCAACTTCTGCAGCGTCAGATCGCGCTCCAGCGACGCCGAGACCACTCGCTTGGTCCGCGTGAAAAGTTCAAACTCACGCTGCGCGCGGAGCAGTTCACCACGCGCAATGTTCACCTGGGCGTCGAAAAAAGCCTTTTGGCCCGCCGGGCGCTGCGTTTGCACCTGATGCGCCAGATAAACTTCGCCGACACTCTTTAGCACCGCGGCCGCGAGCTTTGCGTCCAGCGAACGATAAGAGACGGTGATGACCTGCGACTTCCTCACCGGCTGCACGTCGAGACTCCGGGTAAGGCGATTTACGGCGTGGGCAATCTTTTGTTCGGGCGTTTCCCGCCGCAACCACGAAATCCATGAGCGACGGTCCGCGAGGCCGGTCTTAACCACCACCTCGCGCAATGCCTCCTGATCGCGCAACAACTCGACTTCGGAGTTCATCTCCTCCTCGGTGACTGGCGCTGCCTGGAGGAACGGGGCTGCGGTCTGTGTCGGGCTAACCGCTGGGTCGATGCGTCCCCGGCGAACCACAAATTTCATTTGTGCGTCGTAAGAAGTGGCAGCGAAAGCGTAGATCACTCCGGCCAGCAACACCGCAACAAACGAAACCGCAAACAGCTTTTTATGGCGGAAGAATACCGCGGCCACATCTCGCAGGCTGGCGTTGCTCTGAGCTGGTTTGCCCGCGAATTGCAGCTGGGTGCTCATAATCTAGAACTGCGCCGGTGAAAAGAATGTGCTCAATGACGAAGTCGGCAGGTACCTTCTGAATTTTGAAATCCGATTCTGCGGAACAAAAAGCATATCGCCGGGCTTGAGTTCAATGTCTTCGTTCAGGTTTCGCGACGACAGCATTACCTTCACGTTCAGGACGTGGGCTTCGACGAAGCCCTCGCGCACTCTTCGGAACAGAACAACCTGCGAATGCTTTGCCTGTTCGTTGAGGCCGCCGGCGATGGCGATGGCCCCGGTGACGGTTGTAGGAGAGCGCAACTCGTACTTCCCTGGACGGCCCAGCTGGCCGCCCGCAAGGAAAAATGGCTTCTCAAAATCCTTTAGAGTCACGCTGACTTCTGGATCAAGCATGAACGCGTAAGCCTGTACGATGGCCGTTGTCAGCTCGGGAAAAGACAAGCCTTCCGCAAAAACCGATGTCGCGCCCTTGAGCGCGATAAAGCCGTCGGGCTGGACGGTCACCGTCTGGTCGTACTCGGAGGAGAAGGTGAAATGAATATCGACAGTATCGCTTTTGTGCAGCCGATACAGCGGATGGCGTTCCCCCGTCAGGGCTGGCTCCTTCTCAAGAACCGTTTTGCCATCCGCCGATCCGGCGGCCCGCTTCGGTGTCGGGCTTGCGGCAATCGCCTGCGAAATCACAACCAGCAGCAACAGCCCGTGGATAGTGTTTGATTTCACCCATTACACCGAAAACGATGGTTAACAACGGGATTACGGTAACCTGTTCATTGATTACCAACAAGCCACCCAAGTTCAGTAGCCTAAAGTTGACGCCGCAGCAAACATGCACCTTAAGTTGTATGCGGCTCAACGCCCTTGATTATTAGGTTTCGCAGCCCGCGCGTCCCGGAAGCCTCGCAGGGATCCCGGGGGCATTGCGAAGTATTTCCAAAGCGGGAATATCCACAGACAAATGTTGGAAACATGGTTTCACGTCACAAACGTGGCCGCCGCTGCGTACATAGAGTGGACTAACATCCCAGCAGTCTTTTCGTATTGGTGGCCCATGAATAGTGATGTGGTGCAGAATTCTCCCAAGGGTGTCCGCGTGCTTCTGGCGGACTCGCGTCCGATGGAAATTCATTTGCTTGCAGGCGGGCTGCGTAGTCAGGGCTTCTGGGTGGGCTCGTGCGAGGCAAGTCCCGAGGCAGTTCTGCAGTCTCTCGAAAACGACTCCATGGATGTTCTCATCTTGGGGGTTCCACCGACTGCGCCGGACATTTCGTCCCTACGGACCATTCATTTTGCCTGTCCGCAAGTTCCCAAAATGGTCTTGCTGGATGCCGACACCCGCCAGATCGTGGTGCAGGCCTTCCGGTCGGGGGCGCGCGGAATTTTGTGTCTTTCGGATTCCTCGTTCCCGTCTTTCTGTGAAGGTATCGAGCAGGTGCACCGGGGAGAAATATGGGCGTCCCCGCGGCAGATTGGGTACCTGCTCGACTCCGTCTGTCAGACGCCAAGCCTGCAGGTGCTGACCGCGTCGGGGGAGAAACTTCTTACCTCGCGCGAGGAGCAGGTGGTGGCGCTCGTCGCTGACGGCCTCAGCAACCGCAACGTCGCGGCTGAGCTTGGCCTGAGCGAGCACACCGTAAAGAAGTACTTGTTCCGGATCTTCGAGAAACTGGGGATCTCGAACCGCGTGGAACTTGTGCTCTACACGTTCCACCACGGGGCTTCGCAGCATCCGCAATGGGTTGCGAGCGCGTAACTCATCGGACGACAAAGCGAATTTCCGCGCCAGCGGTGATTTTCTCTCCGGCCGCCGGGTCCTGCGATTGAATGATCGAGGCTGGCGACGGAGTCGATGCCGTAGGATTCTGAGCCGGAAGTGTAGCCGTGGGCGCGAGCGGAACGACGGTACTCAGTGTTGCCCGCGCCGGATCTGGTGCAGCCGCGCCCGGACCGGGCAAAAGTGCAAGTGTCACCTTCCCCAGAGTGAAGCCCGCGTCTTTAAGCGTGAGCGCCGCCGATCCCAACGGGCGGCCGGCGAAGCTCGGCATAAGGTAAGCCTCCGGACTATCTCGCGCAACTAGGATGTTGACTTTGGGCGCAGCGACATCGGAAGCATCCGCCGGGGGCGCCTGCGCGAGCACTTGTCCGGCGGGCGGGCCCGGAAGGCTGATTTCTGCAATTGAGCTATCGAGGCCGCGCTGCTGCAAAACTATTGTGGCTGCTCGCTGGCTCTCTCCGACAACTTGCGGAATCGCCACCCGTTGCGGTCCCAGGCTTACCGCGAGTCGAAGTTCCCAGCCGCGCCTCACAACCGAGCCTGCCGCCGGCATTTGCGAAAGCACTCTGCCTTCGGGAACCGTTGCGCTGTAATACTGACGTTCGACCTGCGTTGCCAGTCCCAGCGGTTCCGCAATCCGCCGGGCTTCGGCAGGGCTCCGGCCGCGAACATCGGGCACTTTCACTTCGCGTCCATGCACGGCAAGCCGCATGGTCACGAGCGCCGAAACCAGCGCCACCGTGGCCAGCAACAGAGCCATCCACAGCACTCGAAAGAATCTGCGCACGCTGAGGATTATAATTCGCTGCGGTGGACCGTTGCAGCATGACCTAAGGAGATCTGAATTGAAATTCTTTCTGGGCTTAATTCTCGGGCTGATCCTTGTTCCTGCCGGTGCCTATCTATACTTCGCATCCGGCAGCGCGCCAGTTGCCACCACCGATCCAATGATGCCCATGGAAAAAACTTTGGCGAGAAAAGCGCTCAGCGCACGCATCGACAAGGAAATGCCGAAGAACGTTCCCATCGCCGCCGATGAGGCTGCTTTTATGGCGGGTGCAGAGGTTTACCGCTGGAACTGCGGCGTCTGCCACGGTTTGCCAGGCACGGATCAAGGGCCGATCGCCAAAGGCATGTTCCCCAAACCGCCACATCTTCTCCGCGGGAAGGGAGTGACCGACGACGAGCCTGGCGAGACTTACTGGAAAGTGGCGAACGGCATCCGACTGACGGGAATGCCGGGATTCAAAGCGACCCTCACCGAAACTCAAATGTGGCAGGTCAGCCTTCTGCTTGCGAACGCCGACAAAATTTCCGATGCCGTGAAGCAGCAATTACAACCACCGCCCATGCCGGCTCCGGGTGCGGGGAAAGCAGCCAAATAAAGAGGCCTCAGAGCGACGGTTCCGGTTTGACGGGAACCTGCAGATTAGACCACCTTCAGGTCGTTTCTAACACGAATTTGCGGAGCGAACGTCAGCGGAACCGAAACCGCCCGTGATACCAGGCATAGCGTATTTGCCTTGTTCAGAAGGCTTATGGCGCGGGAGTGGTCCTCCGTGTGCGAGATCACAAGGTTCGGTCCAACCGAGATTTCCTTGAATGCGTATCCGGACTCGACCTTCTGGATAGTGGCCTCGACCTGCACTTCGAGGTCGGCGTACTGGAACTTTGAATACTCGGCGACCGCCCGGAACGTGGTAGTGAAGCAGCTGGCGATCGCGCAGAGCAAAAGACTTTCGGGCGTCCAGCGCCCCTCCATGCCTCCAAATTCGGGAGGCGCGGTAAAGTGGATCGCCATGGACACCCCATCGCTCTTGGCCAAACCGGTTTTTCCGGAACTCCACCACGCGACCACGCCATAGCGGTGTTTGTTTCCCATGGAACTTCTCCTCACTGCCTGAATCGCCCTGCCTTGGGTCAATTCTGCTGGCTGAGCAGCCTTGTCCGCGATGTCCGCCATCACTCTGTCCGGTGATTCCAGTCACAGCCCGGGTGGTACAATCCGGCGTGAACGTATGCCTTCGCCGTATGGACTCAATATTCTTGACGACTGCGTGATCTGCCCGGTCCGGGAAGAGCGCTTGTTTTGCAATCTTTCCGCTTCCGCGGTGCAGAAGCTCAATGAGATCAAGTCCACCGCGGTATATCCCAAGTCAGCGGTGCTTTTCATTGAAGGACAGCGACCGCGCGGCGTATTTATTCTTTGCACCGGCAAGGCCAAGCTCTCGACTTCGTCGAGCGAAGGCAAAACCATCATCACCAAGATTTCCGAAGCGGGCGACGTCCTGGGCCTAAACGCAGCGGTGTCGAATCATCCTTATGAAGTGACGGCCGAGATGATTGAGCCGGGGCAGGCGAATTTCATTTCTCGCGACGCTCTGCTGCAGTTTTTGAGGGAGAACGGCGAAGTCGCGCTGCGCCTGGCCGAACAGCTCAGCCGCAATTACTACGTGGCGTTCGAAGCAATTCGAATGCTCGGCCTTTCGACTTCGCCGGCCGAAAAGTTTGCCAAGTTGCTGCTCTCCTGGGAATGGGGCAAGAACGGCGACGATCAGATCCGGCTTACGCTCACTCACGAGGAAATCGCTGAGATGATCGGAACCACCCGGGAGACGGTCAGCCGCCTGTTTTCGGATTTCAAGAAGAAGCAATTAGTCCAGATCAAGGGCTCGCTGCTGACGATCCGTAACAAGCCCGGCCTCGAAAAGCTCGTCCACTCCTGAAGCTCTCCCCTGCGCGGTGGCATTCAGCACACTTCCCGGTCCAATGCTGCGTCAACCTCATGTGATTCCTATCACCACCCCTGGTGATGTTGGTCATTGCCGCAGAGCAAGGATTCTATGAATCTGAATCGGTGTCCAGACAGATGGGAAATGGGGTGCCCAATGGCGTCGGAAATCGGAAATCCGGTTCGGGTGAAACCAAGCAGTGAGGTTGTGCTCAAGCTTCTAAAGGCTGAGCTGCATTTCGTGGAAAGCGGGGGGGTATCGCCGATCTGCACGCTCCCCTTGGCGGGCGCCCTACGTGTTCGAGGAGTCTCCAAACTGCCCCAACTATTCGGAGCGGACCAGGCCTCACCGCTGCGAAGATTGCTGGCTCATGGAGTTTGCCCATGCTGACTTGCATGGGGAGCAGGCGCCTTGCCGTTTCGTACCACTCAACGCCGACGCGATCACGGTTGACTCACTGTACCGCTGCGGCACGCCGGCCGAGACGGAAGAAGTTCTCGGACGTTGGCTGCGGGAACGAATTCGCGAACTGGAAGAGGAAAGCTCCGAAGCCGGTAAACTCCCGTGGGCCGCCAACAGCTGACTGCGAGAATTATGATTGGTAGCACATTCAAGTGATCAGGCCAGTAGAGCGCTCCTCTTGCCTTGTAGAGACTCTATAAGATCCGACGGCGAGTAGGAGTTCATCGTGGCTGTTGGTACTCTTAGCATTGTGAAACCTGAGCAGTATCCTCGCGGCGTACGAAGTCTGGACAGTTTCTTCTCTCCCCGCAGCGTAGCCGTGGTGGGCGCGACCGACAGGCCCGGCAGCGTCGGTCGAACGGTGCTGCTGAATCTGCTGGCAGGCTCCTATCGCGACCGGGTCTATGCGGTGAATCCGAAACGAAGTGACGTTCTGGGCGTGCCGTCCTTCCCAAGCGTCAGCGAGCTTCCGGAGCTGGCTGATCTCGCCATCGTGGTTACTCCCGCTGTGAGTGTGCCCGGCATTATCGGAGAATGCGTGGACGCAGGAGTTAAAGCCGCGGTGGTGATTTCAGCCGGATTTCGGGAGCGGGGCTCGCAGGGCGTCGAGCTTGAAAACGATATTCGCCGGCATCTGAGCCGTGGTTCGATGCGCGTCATTGGCCCCAACTGTCTTGGCATCATGAATCCGCTCGCTGGGCTCGATGCCACCTTCGCCAAGCGCGCTCCCAAAGCAGGCAACGTGGCATTTCTAAGCCAAAGTGGCGCGCTGTTGACCGCCATCCTCGATTGGGCCATTCCGCAGGAAGTCGGTTTCAGCGGAATCGTCTCCACGGGATCGATGCTTGACGTCGGCTGGGGCGATTTGATCAGCCACTATGGCGATGATCCCAACACGCACAGCATCCTGATTTACATGGAGTCGGTGGGCGACGCTAGGTCATTTCTCTCTGCAGCGCGCGAAGTCGCGCTCACCAAGCCGATCATCGTCATCAAGGCCGGCCGCTCAGAGGCCGCTTCAAAAGCAGCGGCTTCGCACACCGGCGCACTTACCGGGAGCGACGAAGTCTTGGACGCGGCTTTCCGCCGCTCGGGCGTCTTGCGCGTGCAAAGTATTTCCGACTTGTTCTACATGGCGGATGTGCTCAGCAAGCAACCGCGCCCGAAGGGGCCGCGGCTCACGATCATAACCAACGCGGGCGGCCCTGCCGTACTGGCCACCGACGCGTTGATTGCGTTGAACGGGGAACTCGCGCCGCTGAGCGACACAACGATGGAAACGCTGAACGGTTTTCTTCCCGCGCATTGGAGCCACGGCAATCCGATCGACATTCTGGGCGACGCCGAAGCCGATCGCTATGCGAAAGCGCTTGAGGTTGCCGTTAAGGATCCGAACAGCGATGGCCTGATGGTCGTGCTGGCGCCCCAGGGCATGACGAACCCGGCAGCAGTGGCAGCCAAGCTCGCTCCGTATGCCCACGGAGACAAACCCATCCTGGCCAGTTTTATGGGAGGCGAGAGCATCGAGGCCGCCAAGCCGGTGCTCAACAACGCTGGCATCCCGCTGTTCGCCTATCCCGACACCGCCGCGCGAGTGTTCAGCAGCATGTGGCGCTACAGCTACAACCTTCGCGGTCTTTATGAGACGCCGAGTCTCGCCGATAACGGAGGCGACTCGATCTCGCGTGACCACGCTGGCGCTATCATTCGCGCAGCCCGCAGCCGCGGACGGACGCTGCTGAATGAATACGAGTCCAAGAAACTGCTCGCGACCTACGGCATCCCCACCGTGGATACCCGCATCGCTCGCACCGAGGAAGATGCCGTCAAAGAAGCTCGCGCCATCGGCTACCCGGTGGTGCTGAAGCTCTTCTCCGAGACCATCACCCACAAGACGGACGTAGGAGGAGTAAAACTCAATCTGGAGAATGAGCATGCGGTCCGCGGCGCGTATCAGGAGATTCTGATCTCCGTATCGCAGAAAGCTGGCGCCGAACACTTTAACGGCGTTACCGTGCAGCCGATGGCGCGCATGGAGGGATACGAACTCATTCTTGGCAGCAGCGTCGATCCGCAGTTCGGCCCGGTGATCCTGTTTGGTTCCGGGGGCCAGTTGGTCGAGGTTTACAAAGACCGCGCGCTTGCGCTTCCCCCGCTGAATACCACTCTGGCACAGCGCACCATGGAGCAAACCAAGATCTACCGGGCACTGAAAGGCGTCCGCGGCAGAAAGGCCGTGAACATGCCGGAACTGGAGAAGTTGCTTGTCCGCTTCAGCCAGCTTGTCGTAGAGCAGCCGTGGATTTCTGAAATCGACATCAATCCGCTGCTGGTTTCGTCGGATCAGTTGCTGGCGCTCGATGCCCGGGTCGTGCTGCACGGCAAGGACATTGCCGCGGAGGACTTGCCGAAGCTGGCGATTCGCCCTTACCCGATTAAATACGTTTGGGACTGGGCGATGAAAGATGGCGGCAAGGTTACGTTCCGGCCGATTCGCCCAGAAGACGAGCCACTGATGGTGAAGTTCCATGAGAAGCTCTCGGACCGCAGCGTGTATCTGCGATACTTCGGGGCGTTGAGCCTGAAAAGTCGCGTCTCGCATGAACGCCTGGTGCGCATCTGTTTTGGGGACTACGACCGCGACATGGCGCTGGTGGCGGAGGTGAAGACTCCGTCCGGCGCCGAGATTATCGGTGTAGGCCGCATGAATCGCATTCATGGCACGGATGAAGCCGAGGTTGCCGTGATCGTCACCGATTCGTTTCAGGGCCGGGGGCTGGGCGCGGAGTTGCTGCGCCGCATGATCCATGTGGCGCAGGAAGAGGGCGTGCACGCCGTCTCCGCGGAAATGCTGCCCGACAATCTCGCGATGCAGGTTATCACAAGGCAGCTTGGCTTCAAGGTCAAAATGCAGGAGGGCTTCAGCTCCATGCGGGCGCGGCTTGAGATCTAGGTTTATAAGGTAATCGGAATCGACGACACCTTATTCCTGCATCCCATTCATTTCCAATTCTCTGTTGCCTTCCGCTACCCTCGATGACTCACCGTACAGTTTTCCATGTGGGAGGCGACGGAAACGGCTGCGAAAAAGTCTGGCGCCAGGTCTCATTGCACTCTGAAACCCGTTTGACATTATCGCAATCTAACATAACGATGACTGTCCCATAATTTGCAGCGTTGAGTATAATTCGATGTTTCGCTGGGTTGTGGACTATGGCAGAGTCAACGGCGGGTTGACCCATCGCAAATGGTGACCGCCAAATGACCTACCCAGGTGACTTTCCCCAATGACAATCCCCAATGACAATCAAAGATAAAAAGAGCGTCGCCGGAGAAAAGGTAGTGACGCTCAAGGCGGTCGCGGCGCACCTGGGCTTGTCGGCGGGGACGGTATCGTCCGTGCTGAACGATGCGCCCTCAGCCAAGCACATTCCCCAGGCCACTCGGCAGCGGATTCTCGTCGCAGCTCGTCAGCTCGACTACCGCCCTAATTTTTTCGCCCGCTCCCTGCGAAAGCGCCGCACTATGACCATCGGCGTGATTGCCCATGCGATTGGCGACTCTTATGGATCAAGCGTAATTGCTGGCATCGAGAGCGGCGTACGGCAGAAGTCCTATTTCTTTCTGACCGGCATTCACCGGCACGATAGCGAACTGTTCGAACGCTATGCGCGCCTGCTGATGCAACGTGGCGCCGAGGGCTTAATCACCGTGGATTACAACCTGGCCCATGCCATGCCCGTGCCCGTGGTAGCAATCCCCGGGCACACCGAGAACGAGGGAGTTATCAACATCGTGCTCGATCATCGGCATGCCGCTAACCTGGCGCTGCGCCATCTGAAAGAGCTTGGCCACAAAAAAATCGCCGTGTTTCGAGGAAACGAACAGAGCGCCGACGCGGAATCCAGGTGGAACGCGACCAATGAAGTCGCCCGGGAGATGTGCCTGAACATTGATCCCGAGCTGGTGATTCGTCTGGGCTCGATTGATCCGACCCCTAATCTCGGATATCCCTACGCCAAGGAGTTGCTGGCGCGCAAAAAACCGTTCACCGCGCTACTAGCCTACAACGATATTTCGGCCATCGGCGCCATCCGCGCGTTTCAGGAGGCGGGGCTCAAAGTTCCGGAAGATATTTCGGTGGTTGGATTCGACGACATCCCCGCCGCCGCATTCCATCACCCCAGTCTGACCACGATTCACCAGCCTCTGCAGCGCATGGGCGAACTTGCCGCAGAAGTTCTGATCGAGAAAATCGAAGGGCGCGATGGGATCGAGCGGGAGCTTGCTGTTCAGCCGGAGATCGTGGTACGAGAATCAACGGCCCGCGTCCACTCGTAAATCACTGACCGTAGTTTTACTTTCTGCTCGGAAATTCGAACCGCAGCCCTGCTCGTGCCAGAATCGGCGGTCCCCAACTTTGGAGTGCGCTCGCCGGGGCTCCCGTGAGCGTCACCACGTAACGCCGGTTAAGCAGATTTTCAGCCGCGACGTAAGCCGTCAGGCCGTGGTAGATTTCCCGCCCAGCAAACAATTCCATCACATAGAAGCCACCCAGCCTCAGCGTGTTGCGGTCGTCGTCAAACTGCACGCCGGAGTATCGCCCCTGCACGCTGGCCATCAACTTCGATGGGTTCCAGTAGCGAAGCTCGACCGAAGCCTGCTGTCGCGGCACTTCCGGGATATGGAGCCCGATGAGCGACGCTGATGAGTCCACTACAGTCGCATGGGCGTACTGGTACCCTCCGGAAATCTGAAAATGGCCGCTCAGGCGCAACCGGCCGTCTAACTCTGCACCGATGGAGCGGGTGCGGCCCAGGTTCTGACGCTGCCGCGTGGTCAGCGTCGGAGTAGAGGAGATGGTCACATTCGTGATGGGATCCACGACGTCCGCCCAGAAAACTGTTTCGCGCACCTCCAGCCTTCCACCGAGCGCAGTCTCGCGCGCTCCCGCCTCGGCCCCGCTGGCGCGCTCCGGACCCAGAGCCGGGTTGCTCTGCGTGAGTGTGCTCCCCAGTCGGAAACTGCGATACAGTTCGTTGAGTGTTGGCGCGCGGAACGACCGGTATCCGGCAAGAGAAACCGAAACATTCGAATTGAGTTTGCGCAGGATCGAGAGGCGGGGACTGAAGGCGCTGGCATCGCGATCAGCGTATTGCGTGCCCGCGGCTGCGCCCGACGGAAGCGAAATGCGCACGGTGCTGCCGTTAAAGTTTTTCCAGCCGTCCCAGCGCAGGCCTGCGATGAACGTCCAAGCGCCTGCCTGGAAGACATCCTCGCCAAAGATGCCGGTGGTGCGCTGCCGCCCACCGGCAACGTTGTTGGCAAAGTGATTGCCCGTGGATGCTGAGAAAAGTTGTTCGTCGCTCGCGCCGATCACTTCCTGTGCATCGATGCCGGCGATCAGAGTTTGCCTTCCGAGAGCGTGGTTCCATTGCGCGGACGCACCCAACTGCTGCGAAGGCACATGCTGGATATTGGTTAGGGCTTCGGTGCTGCGGTTCGATGTCGTCACTGACGAAAACGTCTGGTCGTATCCCTGGGCCTGCCCGAAGACGCGCGCGTTGATCCAATCGTGCGTGCCAAGTGCTGCGTTTATGCCCGCCACCCCGAATCCTGCGCCGGTGCTGTTGGTCGTGAGCGGGGTGCCATTTTTGCGTCCTTCATCGAGAAAAGTTCCGCGAAGGAATGCCCGTCCCGATCCCCCGAGCCGGTGTCCAATCGATGCGTCCAGCGTCGCGTGCCGCGAGTTCGCGGCAGTATCCACCGCGCCGCGTTGGAAGCCTGGCACCAGAATGTAGCCGTCGGTCCGCGACATGTCGAGGCCTGCATTAAAATCCCAGCGCGCGATTGCGGTGCCGGCCCATGCCGAAAGGTCGGGCGTGTTTTCGTTTCCGTACGAAAGATCGAAAGACGCGGCAGTGCTTGTGGGCGTGCGCGTCACAAACTGGATCACACCGCCCAGAGCATCGCTGCCATAAAGGTCGGAAGCTCCGCCCCTCACAACCTCCACTGACGCCAGTTCGGCACGCGGAATCCGGTCCCAGTAAACCCAGCCCCCGAACGGATCGACAATGGACACGCCGTCTTCCAGCACTAGCGCCCGACTGGGGCCGCTGGCGCCCACGCCGCGCAGCGAAACTCCTTGGCTGGTGGGGTTCGCCACCCGGCTGGAGGATCTTCGAAATAGAGTGAATCCGGGAACCTGGCGCAACAGGTCGTCGAGCATGAGCGCCGGATTCGCCCGCAGGTCTTCAGGGCTGAGAAGAACGGCGCTTCCTGGAACGTCAGAGAGTTTCATCTCCATTCGCGAGGCGGAAACAATGATCTCCTCTTTGGCGCCCGCGGGCTGCAAGACGAACACCAGCGGGGAACTGGAAGAGTTGGACGACCAGTGTTGTTCGACTTCCGCGAAGCCATGGGCGCGAACCGTGATTGTTCCGCCGGTCTCAGGCGCGGTTTCGAATACGAAGCTCCCGTCCTGCCGGGTGATCGTGGAACTGGTGAACTCGAGGGATTGCAACCGAACTTCCGCGTGTGCGACCGCTGCTCCCGAGCCGTCCTGCACCATCCCGTTCAAGGCGACGGAAGGTTGGGCGTTGGCCGCCGAGAATCCACCGGCCAACAGAAAGATAAGAGCGACCGCTTTCATCTTCATCGCTGTTTTCATCGTTCACGTTCGAATGTATAACGTCCGCCGGTCGAGTGGGCGACCGCTTCTGCAACTTTCAGGAACGCGCGCCCGGCGTGGGACAGCGCCGCCGTCCGGCGATAAATCAGCCGCAGTTTGCGATGGACATCCAGTTCCTGCACCGGAATCCGGACCAGTTCGCCGCGGGCGATCTCGTCCTCTACGCTGATCTCAGGCAGAAAAGCTACGCCGCTTCCCATAGCCACGAAGCGCTTGATGGCTTGCAACGTTGGCAGCTCCACGCCCATATGCAGCGGTGTCGTATATTTTTTGAATGCCTGAATCACTTTCTCACGATACGGAGAGGAAACAATGTGCGCCACAAACGATTCCGCACCCAGCTGCCGGATGCTCACGCTGGCCTCGCGCGCCAAAGGATGTTGCGGCGGAACCACTAGAATCAGTTCGTCAGAATAAACCACGACCGAACTCAGCTCTGGGTCCTCGGGATCGTAGGTGAGCACGCCGAATTCGCAGTTGTGGCGAAGCACGTCGTCAGGAATGTGGCTGCCCAGCGATCGTTGCACCATAATCCGAATCGCCGGATGGAGGCGTCCGAATTCTGCCAGCACACGCAGCAAATAAAGCGCAGTGAATTCGTTGGCGCCGATCACCAGCTTGCCTTTTTGCAGCTCGCGTAAATCCGCCAGCGCCTCGCGTGCGTTCTCGCGCACATTCAGCAGGCGCTCGGCGTATTCCTGAAGCACGCGGCCGGCGTCGGTCAGAAGGCCGGCGCGCGATGAACGGTCAAAAAGCGGTTCGCCGATTTCCAGCTCCAGCTTGCGCACCGACTGGCTTACCGCCGACTGCGTGCGATAGAGTTTGTCGGCCGCGCGGGAAAATCCGCCCTCGCGCGCCACCGCTAGGAAAACCTCCAGTTGCGAAATGTCCATTGCGTTGTATTAATACAGCTTACAATTTAATTAGCTTTGCTTATTATATTAGATCTGCTTCATATAACGACAACAATTATAACCTTTGCTTCGCTCCTGAACCCGCTTAGCATAGAAAGACGTGTTAGGCGGAGGAACGCAATGAGTAACGCCAGAATAACGGTTTTTGACACCACACTGCGGGATGGCGAACAGTCGCCCGGATGCAGCATGAACGTCCAGGAAAAAGTGCGGCTGGCGATTCAGCTCGACCGCCTGGGCGTGGACGTGATTGAGGCAGGATTCCCCATCGCCTCTGACGGCGACTTCGCCGCGGTGAAGTCGGTGGCGGCTGCGGTTCCGCGGCAGGTCATCGCCGCCCTTGCTCGCGCCGCCAAACACGACATTGAACGCGCCGCCCAGGCCCTGGACGCCGCCGTGCGCCCCCGAATTCATGTGTTCCTGGCTACTTCTGACATTCATCTGCAGCACAAGTTGCGCATCTCGCGGGAGAAATGCCTTCAGCAGGCGCACGACATGGTGCGGTATGCGAAGTCGTTCTGCAACGACATCGAGTTTTCTCCAGAAGACGCCACCCGCACCGATCCAGAATTCCTGTTCCAGGTACTCGCTGCCGTGATCGAAGCCGGCGCAACCACGCTGAATATTCCTGACACGGTAGGGTATACCGTGCCCGCCGAGTTTGGAGCGCTGATCCAGACAATTCGCCAGCGCGTGCGCGGAATCGAAAAGGTTGTGATTTCCGCTCACTGCCACAACGACTTGGGGCTAGGAGTCGCGAATTCCCTGGCTGCAATCGCCGCGGGAGCGCGCCAGGTGGAGTGCACAATCAACGGAATCGGCGAGCGCGCCGGCAACGCATCACTGGAAGAAATTGTGATGGCGCTGCGAGTGCGGGCCGACCAATATCCGTATGAGACCGGCATTGCGACCGAGCAGCTCTATCCCACCAGCCAGATGCTGGAAGAGATCACCGGCATTGCGGTGCAGCCGAACAAGGCCGTCATCGGGCGCAACGCGTTCGCCCACGAAGCCGGCATTCACCAGGACGGCATGCTGAAAAATCCGCTAACCTACGAAATCATGACGCCGCAATCGGTCGGCGTTCCGGACTCCAAGCTGGTGCTAGGCAAGCATTCCGGGCGTCACGCTCTGAGCCTGCGCTGCGAGCAGCTTGGCTATCGCTTCGAACGTCGCGAACTGGACGAAATTTATCGCCGCTTCGTGGTGCTGGCCGACGAGGTCAAGCACGTGCACGACCACCAACTGCTGGCGCTGATTCGCGAAGCCTACGGTGAAGATCACCGCATCCCGCCTGCGCGCGTTGAAGCCGGACACGCTGCTGCGGCCGCTGCCGGGGATGACTCGCGCCGCATTTACCCGGGCGGAGTTCCCACGGATTACAGCGCTGCCAGTCTTCCGTCCACGCCTGCGCCGGAGCACCTGGCCGAGCAGGAAGACTATCTCTGGGGCGTGTAAGCTGTCAGCTTTCAGCCCTCAGCTGTGGGCGCTTTTATGGATGCGGTGTCTTAACTGAGGCTGCGCCACCCATTGCGGTTTTCAAAGGGTGGGTGTTTCACCCGCCCACTGACCACCTTTGCACTGCAAATATCCAGTAGACAGACGACGCAGGTCGTCGTTCATGTACAGCGTTACGTAATCATCGATGACCCACCGGTTATTCTCCAGAATCGCGGTGACATCACCCTGAGAGTCGCCGCCGTCCTCTTTGAAAGCAATCAGAACGTCGACACGGTTGTCTCCGATTGCTCTACTGCCAAGAATTTTAAAAATGCGTGGGGTTGCTGCGTCATTGGGACCCGTGAACAAACCATCCTCCAACCAGGGTGTGTACGGCTTGATTGTCTTGGCGCGAAGAATCTCGCCATAGCGCCGGAAATAATCTTCGTCACAGGTTTCGAGGCTGTCGAGCTGCTGAGCAAGTCGCTTGCTGAGAAGCGGCCAGAGGGCTTTCTTTGACCGGCCATGAGGAATCCCGAGCTGTGGGTATCTGGTGATGTAGGTGTAAAACACGCGCACAACGTTAAGAGCTGATCGCGGGGCATCGTTGCGTACCTGAAGAGGTTCGAGAATGCATGCTTCTACGCAAAACGCCACCTTCGCGTGGAAAGACCCCATTGGAGTCTTCGCTTGGACTTCAAACGGGGCAAACTTTCCCGCGGGGCCCATAGAGAATTCGGCCGTGAGCGAGTATTGGCCAGGCTTGTCGAAAACAAACCCTACTCCGTCTTTCAGCGAAATGATTCGGTTCGCTGAGATTTGCTTATACTGCCCCAGCCCGGTGAAATCCGAGGGTTCCTTGAAACCGGCTCGTGTCTCGCCCTGCCACGGTACTTCGTTGCCGTCAGGCCCGATTACCTTGAAACTCACAAACTCATCGCCTAGCATGCGACTGACCAAGAGCGGTTGTTCCGACCGGCTATAAAGTTGAAGCTCGATTACAACGGTCTCGCCCCGCGAGAAGAGCTGCTTCGAGGGAAGCGTATAAAAGTACAGTTCTGGAGTTGTGGCTGACTCCACTGGAGCCTGACCCCGCATGCCTTGCGCGAGAACCAAAGAAGACGAAAATAGAAATACTGAGGCCTTCATGATCCAGTGCCTTGGCTTGGTCATCCTGATATTAGACACCGCAAACTGATCATTCGCACGGCCAACTCCGAGGATTGTCCCCAATCCGGAAGTAATTCGCAAACAGGCTCCCGGAAAGATCGGCATGTGGCAACCCTTTACAGTGCAAGCAGGCGGGCAGCCCCACCCTTGAAAAACCACAAAGGGTGGGGCCCCTCAGCTTGTGGGTTGTACAAAGGGTCGGCGCGCCCGCCTGTTCCTCTGTGTAACTCAGTGCCCTCTGTGGTGAAGGTTTTCAAAAATCCCCATCGAGGTGGGCGGAGGCCGGCCACCTGAAAACGGTCCGCGATCTCTCCGGCTCAGTGTCTTTCTCCCGCTGGTACAATTTCCGTTCGCGTCAGCGCGGAACCATCCCCATGCAGCTCAAGATCACAACCTTGCCCGGCGATGGCATTGGGCCAGAGGTCACCGCGCAAGCGGTGCGTGTCCTCGAGGCCAGCGCGCAGGCGTTTGGGCATCACCTTGAAGTCACCGAGAAGAACATGGGCGGCGCAGCTCTGCTCGCCAGCAATGACCCGTTTCCGCAAGACACACTGAAAGCTTGTCTTGATTCCGCCGCGGTTTTGCTGGGCGCGGTCGGTGGGCCCGCTTTCGACAAATATCCTCCCCAACTTCGCCCTGAAGCTGGGTTGTTGCGCCTGCGCAAGGAATTAGGCGTCTTCGCGAATTTGCGTCCGGCAATTTGCCTTGCCGGAATGGAGTCTCTCTCACCCCTGCGCCCGGAAATTGTCCGCGGCACCGACGTGATGATTGTCCGCGAATTGTTGGGTGGAGTTTATTTCGGCGCGCGCTCCACCAAAGGAGAACCGGGATCGCGCCGTGCCACCGACTCCATGACTTATTCGGAGCCGGAAATCGAGCGGATCGCGCACGTCGCTTTCAACCTCGCGCGTGGACGCAGGAAGCAGTTGTTGTCGGTGGACAAAGCCAACGTCCTGGACAGCTCGCGTTTGTGGCGCGATGTGGTGACACGCATCGGCGACGGCTATCCGGATGTGAAACTTTCACACATGTACGTGGATTCGGCGGCGATGGCGCTGGTGTCGCGTCCGGCCAGCTTCGACGTCATCGTCACCGAAAACATGTTTGGCGACATTCTGTCAGACCAGGCTGGCGCGGTCGTTGGTTCGCTGGGGCTGCTGCCCTCCGCGAGTGTCGGCGGCAAAGTAAACCTTTACGAGCCGATCCATGGCTCCGCGCCAGACATCGCGGGGCAGGGAATCGCAAATCCACTCGGCGCTATTCTCTCTGCGGCCATGCTGCTTCGCCATTCTTTCCAGCTTGAGGAAGAAGCCGCATCGATTGAAGGTGCCGTGAAGCAGGTGCTCGCCGCGGGACATCGCACGCGAGATCTCGCAGAAAAAGGTAAACCGTCGGTGAGCACCGAAGCCATGGGAAACCTGGTACTGGAGCAGATGCGACGCGCAGCTGTTCAGGCGTGATTGTCCGCGTGCGTGAAATTAAATCGCAGTCAAGAGGAGGCGCCATGGCGTCAACATCGTCGATCCAGTCTTGCGGTCTGACCGTCCTTCGAATCACCGTGGGAATTGTGTTCCTGTTCCATGGATATCAGAAGCTCTTCCACATGGGTTTTCACGGCGTGGCGGGAATGTTTGGGCACATGGGGATCCCGCTGCCATTCGTCTCAGCGGTACTGGTCACCTTAGTTGAATTTGTTGGCGGGATACTTTTGATTGCGGGCCTCGGGACGCGCCTTGCAGCGGCCGCACTTGCTGTGGATATGGCCGTTGCAATCGTACTGGTCCACCTGAAGCACGGATTTGGGGCCCAAAACGGCGGCTTCGAATTCCCGCTCACGCTGCTGGCGGCTACCTTGTGTCTAGCTATGTCGGGTGGGGGCATGCTGTCCTTGAGGAAGTATCGTCGGCCCGCCTACTTCTTCATTGGCTTTGCCAGATCGCTTAAATGCAGGATAGCCGCGGCTGTGCGGTAGCGCACGACCGACTTGTCGTCGAACAGGTTTTTCTCCAGCCGCGGGATGCAAGCCGCGTCGCCCCGTTCGGTTAGGGCATCAAGGGCCGCCAGCCGGACATGTTCGCTGCTATCCGCCAGGGCCGCCTCCACCAGCGCGTCCTCTGACGTCTGATCGGGATCATGGGCGAGGAATCGCGCGGAGGCGGCCCGTGCCGAAGAGGTTCCACTTCGCTTGATCTCCTTGTATGCCTCGTAGCTCAAGCTGCCGAAGGGCACGAACCCAATCCCCTCCTCGAATCCCAACTGC
Source organism: Acidobacteriota bacterium (assembly GCA_043734125.1). Lineage (GTDB taxonomy): Bacteria > Acidobacteriota > Terriglobia > Terriglobales > Acidobacteriaceae > Gp1-AA145. The sequence continues at coordinate 37,583 of JAYTFR010000053.1, forward strand.
ATCATCTGTTTCGGATCTTTCAGCCGGTCGACCTGGGATTGCACCAGCCCATTGCCGGTTTTGCGATCCCGCATCAAAACCGCGTAATAAATATCGAAAGCGCTCGGATCCTTCATGAGGTACAGCGCCTGGGCGGCGGATAGAACAACGGACACTTGCGAATCATTCAAAGCTTCGCGCAACGCCGGGACGGCCGCCGTCGCATGGAGTTGGCCGAGGGTTGTGGCCGCCGCTGCTCGCACCTTCGCGTCTTTGTCTTTAAGCGCGCTCAACGCGAACCGCTCGGCCCGGCGATTCTTGGGCATAAGCGAGAGCGCCTGCACCGCAACCATGCGCCGCGCGGCATGGTCGTGCTTCAGTCCTTCGGTCAGAACAGACCATGATCGCTCCCGCAGGTCTCCCGCGGGCGCGGGTTGGTCGACAGAAAATGCGGTACCGGCGAGCACAATCACCACGGTCAACGCTGTTATGGTAGGGGGACAAAAAAAGAAGCTGCGCGCGGCATCCTTCGTAGAGGCGCCATTTTCATTTCGGTCGAAAACTTTATGCATATGCCCTCGGGAAGAAAGTTGAAATGATTGGAGCGGCGGCTTTCTGCGGCACCTACGCCTTGGCCGATCCGAATACGCGTGCGAATATCGCGTCCACGTGCCTGAGCTGGTGCTTCACGTCGAACGCGCGCGACATGGCTTCGGCGGGAACGCGTTTGATGGTTGGGTCGGTCATCACCAAGTCGCGGAAATTGAGTCCCTCTTTCCACGCTCGCATGGCGTGCGACTGAACCAGCCGGTAAGCATCCTCGCGGGTCACGCCTTGCTCGACCAATTCCAGCAGTAACTGTCCACTGAACGCCAGGCCGCCGGTGCTCTCGAGGTTTGCTTTCATCCGCTGTGGATAGACGAGCATTGTGTCCAAGAGGTTGGCTGTCTTTTCAAGCAGGTAATTGGTCAGTGTTGTCGAGTCTGGCAAAATGACGCGCTCCACCGACGAATGCGAGATGTCACGCTCATGCCAAAGCGCGACGTCTTCGAACCCAGCTTGCGCGTTCGCGCGCACCACCCGGGCTAGTCCGCTGATCTGTTCGCATGTAATAGGGTTGCGTTTGTGCGGCATCGCAGAGGAGCCTTTTTGTTTTTCGCTGAAGAATTCCTCGACTTCGCGCACCTCGGTCCGCTGCAGGTGGCGGATTTCTGTAGCAATTTTGTCGAGCGTGCAGGTGATCACCGCCAGCGTTGCCAGGTAGTGCGCGTGCCGGTCGCGCTGAATGACTTGCGACGAGATGGCCGCCGCTTTCAGTCCGAGCCGCGCGCACATTTTCTCTTCCAAGTCCGGGCTCAAATGCGCAAACGTGCCCACCGCCCCGGAAAACTTTCCCACCCGCATGCCTTCGGCGGCGTCCTCGAACCGGACAATGTCGCGCTCCACTTCGGAATACCAATTGGCGAGCTTCAGTCCGAAGGTGATGGGCTCGGCATGAATGCCGTGAGTCCGGCCAATCATCGGCGTGTCTTTGAACTCCCACGCCCGGCGCTTGAGTACGTCGGAAAGGCGGCGCAGGTCGGCGCGAATGATTTCGGATGCTTCTTTGATCAGTAGCGATTGCGCCGTATCCACCACGTCGTTGGAAGTCAGCCCGTAGTGGAACCAGCGCGAATCCGGGCCGACGAACTCGGCGACCGCAGTCGTAAAGGCGATGACGTCGTGACGGACTTCCGCCTCGATTTCGTGAATGCGCTCCAGCTTGAAGTTTGCCTTGGTGCGGATCGCCTCGGCGGCCTCTTTGGGAACGACGCCAGCTTCGGTGAGTGTTTCGGTGGCGGCGATTTCAACCTTCAGCCAGGCGCGAAATCGATTTTCGTCCGTCCAGATTCGGCCCATGGCTGGCCGTGTGTAACGTGCGATCACGCTTTCTTCCCCTCCACAAATCGGGTCGCGAACCACGGATTCTAACTGGATATACGCCAATTTGCGAATTTGCGAAGCCGCAATGGCCAGCAATCTTTCTGAAGCGACCTCCCCGTGCCGGGGAAATACGTCTTCCCACGATACAATCGCGCCCATGGAGTCCGTGGCAAAAGACCTGACACAGCGCGACTTCGAATCACTGGCCGAGTTTCGGCACCAGATTCGCCGCTTTGAGCGCTTCAGCGAACAAGCTGCTCGCGATGCCGGCTTGGAGCCGCGCCAGCACCAGCTTCTTCTGGGGGTCAAGGGGATGCCGACGCATGCGCGACCCACCATCGGGGCAATTGCCGAGCGGTTGCAGGTCGAGCACCATAGCGCCGTCGAGTTAGTGAACCGGCTGGAAGCCGGAGGGATGCTGCGGCGGGAGCGCAGTTCCAGCGACCGCCGCGAAGTCCAACTGCAGCTTACGCCTCGCGGTGAAAAAGTATTGCGAGAGCTGACGGTGCCTCATCGCGAGGCGCTTCGCTTGCACGGCCCAGCACTGCTCGAAAGCCTGCAGCAGCTAGTGAGTCTTGGGAAGAAACCCCCGCCGAAGAAGCGGAGGTAGGCGGAAAACCTGTAACCACGAAGGACACGAAGGGACACGAAGGAAAATAAGAAGAAGAATTCCTTCGTGTGACTTCGTGTCCTTCGTGCTTATTGTGGGTTTCGAAACCGCGTGGCTTCAGAATCTTGGCCGCATCGCTTCTTTGATCAAAGGAATCAGCGATTGCGAAGAGACGCCCAGGGTTCCGCCGGAGAATCCGTCGATGTAGGCGGCATTCACGCCAATCACCTCGCCGCGCGAATTGAAAACCGGGCCACCGCTGGCTCCGTGCGCGGTAGGAGCGTCATAGATCAGCTTGTCGCCGACCACGTCACCCAGGTGGCCACAAGTAGCCGAAGGGCGAATCAAGGAGAGCGCGGCGAGTTCATGGGCGGTTCCCTGATCATCGTGCCGGTAAGCCAGGCGCGCATAAACCGGGGTGGGGGCTTTCGCCATCATTCCCAAAACGCCCATGGGGTAGCCGACAACTGCAACCAGCTCCCCAGGATTCGGCGTCTTCTTTGCCAGCGGCAGAGGTTCCAAACCTTCGGTGCCGGTCGCGGCTCGCAGAATCGCAAGGTCGCCATCGGACGACAAAACCACCGGCCTTAGATTGATCGGGTCAGGCGATCCGGGGAAGTACGCAACCATTTTTTCCAGCGTAGGAGTAGCGCCGCGCTCGATCAGCGCATCTGCGTCCGTGTCGCCGTACCACGGCTCGGCGACGTGACGATTGGTCGCGATGAGTCCATCCCCAACTAGAAATCCGCTGCCAGAAATACGGGTGCGTTGCAAAGACTTCTGATGCGGGAACCCGATCTGATAAATCCCGAAAATGTAGCAGATCGAATTACGGTAGCGGTTCAGCACCACCGAAGGCATCGCCTGTTCCTGTTGAAGTTCCCCGACCTCAGCGCTCAGCGTGCGCACTTGTTCCTGCAGTTTCCCTGTCTTCGAAGGGAGCAGGTAGTGCAGCAGCAACAGCAGTGTAATGGCGAGAAAAACCATAAGCACCGCTTGCAGAAACCGTTGCCACGCGCTGCAAACCGGGTCTTCTTCGGGCGTGAGATGGTTGATGGTCATTGCTGCTCCGCCCAGGGCTTTGCGGACTCCGGTTCGGCGAGACCTGGCTAAACACGGAAGAAGCGGCAAAACTGCTGGTCTGCCTATGTTCTCTCGGGAAAGACCGGCAATCTACGGTACTGAAGGCGGTGTACCCGCGGCGGAGGCGGCCGGAAGGCTGATCCCCCGGGATGTCGCTGCACTCAGTTTTGCGAATGGCTGATCCCGCTGCCGGCTTGGCGAACGGGTATATACTCTTTTCCGTAACGAAATGCCCCTCGCGCAGTGCCGAGGGAACGGGGCTTTTTAATACTCATACTCGCCCCGGATAGACCGCCGGTCGTCAGCATGGGATTTTCATAATGGCCGGCAGGGTTGGCCGTCAGTCAGTGGCCTTCCCGGGAGGTACTGCTGTGGATCTGGTTCTGATTCGTTTGATTTTTGTATTGTCTGTTTCTATTACCTGTTTCCGCCTTCATCCCTTTGGTCCGAGTGACAAGTTCAACGCCGCGGTCGGACTTTTGCAGGGCGCAGCCATTATCCTGTTCGAGTGGCGGCTGCGGCTGGTCACTCTGAAACGCCTTATCGGCGCAGCCATTGGCAGCATTCTTGGAATTGTCGGCGCCTACCTTTTTGCTCTGGTCATCCATAACAGCTTTGCCGATGGCCCCATGCGCAGCTTTCTGCAGATTATGGTCATGCTGTTGATGGCCTACCTTGGGCTGGTATTGGGGGCGAACAAGGGAGACCTGCTGAACCTCGCGGCCCTAGGGGGAATCTTCGGAGGTGAAAACCAGCTCAAAAAGAGCTTCAAGATTCTGGACACTAGCGTCATTATCGATGGCCGAATCGCCGACATTGCCGAAACCGGCTTCCTCGACGGAATTATCGTGGCCCCGCAGTTTGTGCTACGCGAGCTCCAACTCGTGGCCGACTCGTCCGACCCGTTGAAACGCAACCGCGGCCGCCGCGGGCTGGACATTCTACAGCGCCTGCAGAAAGTCGCCACCGTGCAGATCCAGATTGTGGAAGACGACTTTCCCGCCGTACGCGAGGTGGACCTCAAGCTGATCGAACTGGCGAAGCTGTACGAAGGGAAGATCATTACCAACGACTTCAATCTGAACAAGGTCGCGCAGCTTCAGGGAGTCGCGGTGCTCAACATCAACGAGCTGGCCAATGCGCTTAAGCCGATTGTGTTGCCCGGCGAAATCATGCGAGTCTTCATTTTGAAGGAAGGCAAGGAGTACAACCAGGGAGTCGCCTATCTCGACGACGGAACCATGGTCGTGGTGGACAACGCGCGAAAAATGATCGGAAAAACAATCGACGTTTCGGTGACGTCAGTGTTACAGACCACCGCGGGGAAAATGATTTTCGGAAAATGGGATGAACGTTCCGGCGTGAGGATTGAACCTCGCCCCCCGATGCCGACGACAGTGCCGCTAGCTGATCCGAAGAAATCCGTGATTGCCGTGGAACATCCCGTCGAGTAGAGGGCTAGAAAACCGGCGCCGCCGAGCCAACCAGAATTGCGTCTCCTTGACGCGTTCCGGTGACCGTGACCCGTTCTCCCGCAAGTTTGTTGAGGCTTTGCTCGCCGCCAACCAGCCTGTACCGGCGTTCGCGATCCACAAGAACGTAACTTGCACCGCGACGGAAGCAGTCGCGAGCGCATTCGGAAGCATTCTGGCTCGGCATTCTCATGTGATGAACGCTGCAGTGCGAGTCAGTTACCGTACCGGTAAATGTAGTCCCGGTTTCCGGCGGCAGGGTTGCTGTCGCAATGTCGCGGAAGTCATCGCCGGCCGCTTTAGCTCCGCCCCCGCTGGCGAATCCCAGAGAGGCCCCGGCCACGATCGATGCAAATGCCAGAGATGCAGTCAGCACGGTGGCGACGCAATAACCCAGCAGCGAAATCCACGACCGGTGCTTCTCCACGCCACCCTCCAGCAAACTACGAACGTCGATACTTGGTTGCCTGACGCACCAGTCCGGGTTGTACTTGGTGGGCGGAAAGCAGCGCCCGTCGTATATACTGATCGCCCTTATGAAGGTCTTCGTCATTATTCCGGCCGCAGGTTTGGGTACGCGCATGATTTCGGCTTCATCCGGAAAGCGCGAAAAGCCGCTTGCGACCAAACAGTTCACCGAACTTGATGGAGTTCCGGTGCTGGTGCGTACGCTAGCGAAATTTGCCAGCAGCCCCGATGTATCCGAAATCTGTGTGGCGTTGCGTGGTTCGGAAATCGAGCCGTTCCGTGCGCGTTTGCAGAAGGATTTCCCTGAGATCGTCGCGAAGAATCCCGTACTGGTTGAGGGCGGTGAGCAGCGGCAGGCTTCAGTCGCCAACGCCCTGGCGAAAATCTCCCCCAGCCCGGATGACGTGGTCTTGGTGCACGATGCCGTGAGGCCATTCGTGACTCACGAAATGATTCGTGAAGTGATTCGGGCTGTCCTGCGCTATGGCGCCGCCATCGCCGGCGTTCCTGCCGTTGACACAGTCAAGCAGGTGGAGCGGACATCGGAAGGGGCCGTAATTAAAGCGACGATCCCCAGGCAACAGGTTGTGCTGGCGCAGACCCCGCAGGGATTCCGCTACGGGGTTCTAAAGAAAGCCTTCGATGAAGCCACTGCCGATGGTTTTGCCGGAACCGACGAGGCTTCCCTGGTGGAGCGTTCCGGCCACCCGGTCATGGTGGTGATGGGCGCGCCCAGCAATATCAAGATCACAACGCCAGCGGATTTCGAGTTGGCGGAGTTTTACCTGAAACACTCGTGAAGCAAATCATTATCTTCGGCGCCTACCTCACTGTTGTAGCTGAACCATTCCCGACGTGATGAACGACGGGTCGGTTTGCAGCGCGTACGCTTGCGATCCGGAAACGGCATACATCACCAGATCCAGGTTGCCATTGAGTGTACCTACAACGCGCCCGTTGGAGGCCACGGTATAGGAGCCCGACAGGATTCCAGGGCTCTGTGCGCCAACCCCCGAATTAGAAGCATTGACGACTTCGTTCAACAGGAGTTTGCCCGCCCCGTCGAACTGCAGCGTCCCGGTGCGCGACAACAGTTCCGGGATTGTGTCCAGACCGTCCATCGCCAATGAGTACTGCTGGGTGAAAGTCGAAACCGAAAAAGTCTGGCTCTGCTGCAAGTCAGCCGTGCCGTCTTCAACCGATGAAGTGCCTTCATTCAGAAAGAAAGCTCGCGCCGGATTCACCATCCAAAACACCTGCGTAACACTCGAGGTGCAGGCGCTGCCTAAGACGCTGGTGACCACCACGCGTCCGTTTGCCGCCGCGGTGTAACAGGACGCCAGACTCATACTCGACGAAATGGTACCGTCCTGGTTGGAGTCTTCGAGGCCCGCGATTGTTCCGGATGCAGCATTGAACTCTCCCACAGTCGCAACCCTGGCATAGAACGTCGAGTCGTCTCCGCGACTGCCGAACGCATAGTTACCAGAGAGGCCGCTGCTCACCGCGCCCGTCTGCAGTTCAGCGGTCCCGGAACCAACCGCGTTCACGTTGCTGACCAGCAAGATAAACTTGCTGTTGTCCACGATGTAGTACACGAAGTTTGTCGTGAAATTCGTGGTGGAATTCACCAGGGTGCCGGTGCCGCGCCCGAATGCTGCCGGCGCGCTCAAAGTTGCCGTGACATTGGGAGCGCTGAATACTCCGGCGAGGTTCTCGTCCATGCTGCCGCTGCCGGAGCCGCCTGAAATCGCAAGGCGGCCGACTTCTGCAGCGGGAGCGTGGCTTTGCGCGCCGATCTCCTGATGCAGCCCGAAGGTAAACGCTCCATTTAGCGTGCCAGAGATAGCACTGGAAGTCTGGAGTTCCGCTGTCCCGCCGGCGTTGGCGGTATTGTCGGCTTCTATGAGCTGGAGTTTCGAGGAACTTGCCAGCGTGGCCGCCAGCGAAATCGCCCCGAAGGAAGTATTGATGTCGATGAATCCGGTCCCGTCCTGGGCGACGGTGTACGACCCCGTTACCTGGGTTGCAACCGCGCTGGTGCTGGAGTCGTCGCTGCCGTCGGTGATGTGGCCGGCGCCATCGGCGGTGAAAACGCCGACCTCGCGAAAAGGATTGCCCGCCGTGTCAAAGCCATGAATCTGATAAACGTATGACCCCTTCAGGCTCGCATTCGAATAGTTCCCCGTCGGGTTAGGAAGCGTCACTCCCCGGCCGCCGCAGGCAACAGTTCCAGCGAGAGCCAATAACCCCAAGACGAAACCCAAATTTCTGGATTGCACGGTCTGTGCTCCTTCCCGGCGAGATTCTGACAAGGATCTCCTGACGACTGTAACCCTGGTGCTTTCGTGAAGTTGCTGCGGTTCGTAAAAGAAAGTAAAAAAATGTGCGGCGAGTAACCATTGCTGCAACGGCTAGGGAACAATCGGACGGGGTACCGCAGTTGGCTGCGGCCGCTTCCTCCAGGCCGTCATGGCCCAGACGATAATTCGATATGAAAGCAAGACCCCCAGAACAATTGCGTCCTTGACCGGCGCCCGCACGTCGGCCTTCACCAGCCAGATGTAATGGATCACGCCAGCCATGGCGCTGAAATAAATCAGCCGGTGAAGCATCTGCCAGCGCTTGCCGCCCAGCCTTCGGATCCAACCCGTCGTGGAGGTAACCGCGAGCGGAATCATCAGGACCAGTCCGGTAAAACCGACAGTAATGAACTTGCGCTTGGCGATGTCGGCCAGCATTTCATGAAGATTGAAAAACTTGTCCAGCCAGATGTAGGTCAGGAAGTGCAGGCAGCCATAGAAAAATGCGAACAGGCCCAGCATCCGCCGGAATTTGATAAGCGACGGTAAGCGCAAGAGTTTGCGGGCTGGAGTGATAGTGAGCGTCAGCAGCAGAAACCACAGCGTCCAATCGCCAGTCGTGTGGGTGATCTTCTCAATGGGATTCGCGCCGAGGCCTGCGCCCCAGGTGGTCATGTCTCGGGGGGTGGCGCCGAAAAATCCCCAGAGCAAAAACGCCAGCGGGAACAGGCAGAGGAGGAACAACGCGATTTTGATGTAGCGAATCACTGGGAGCAGTGGGCAGTTCTTCTGTAGTCACTCGTTCTGAGCATTCCAACGGGCGGACAACTCACGACCACTGCTTTAGAAGTTCTTCTTCAAGTCCATCCCAGAGTACAGGCTGGCCACCTGATCGTAACCGTTGAACATCAGTGTCGGCCGCTTGGTGAACTCGCCGAGGCGCCGTTCCGTCTTCTGGCTCCAGCGCGGATGATCCACGTTAGGGTTCACGTTGGAATAGAAGCCGTATTCACTCGGAGCCGACCGGTTCCAGGTGTTGACGGGCTGGTCGCTGGTAAAGCGGATGCGCACGATTGCCTTCGCGCTCTTGAATCCGTATTTCCACGGCACTACCATGCGCAAAGGCGCGCCGTCCTGGTTAGGCAGAGATTCGCCATACATTCCGAAACAAAGCAGTGCCAGCGGATGCATGGCTTCATCCATGCGCAGACCTTCCACGTAGGGCCAGTCCAGCACATTGCGGCGCTGCCCCGGCATCTGGCCCAGGTCGTATAAGCTGGTGAACTCCACGTACTTCGCTTTGGCGAGCGGATCTGCGCGCTTGATCAGTTCACTCAGAGAAAATCCCACCCACGGCACCACGATTGACCAGCCTTCCACGCAGCGGTGCCGGTAGATGCGCTCTTCGGGCGCGGCAAACTTCAGAATGCTGTCAAGGTCCAGCTTCTGCTTCTTCTTGACGTCGCCATCGATCGTCACCGTCCATGGGCGCGTCTTGAAGTTTTGTGCCATGCCCGCCGGTTCTTCCTTTTCTGTGGAAAATTCGTAATAGTTGTTGTAATGGGTGACCGTCTGCTCGGGCGTGACCTTGTCGGTCGTGGAAAGCGGGCTCTTCTGCAGGTTGGCAATCTTCTCCCCGGCGAATGCGCGGGACGATGGGCTGGCAAGATTCACCATTCGGTTTCCCGCTACCGCGGCCGCACCTGCGAATCCGGCCGCAGCCAGAAATTTGCGCCGGTTCAGGTATGAGGTTTTCGGAGTAATTTCCGAAGAACGAATGTCATCCGCTTTCTTGATCAACATCGCAGTACGCTCCAATCGAGGTACGAGTTACCCAGCATTCTAGATGTTTGAGACTCCCCGGCGATGTAAAAGGTTACAAAGAGTAACTGAATTGGAGGTTATTCGCCGGCCGAGAGGACCTCGCAGGTACGGCGAATCACCTCGCGCTGAATCTCATCGCGCGCCAGGAACTCGAACCCGTGCCTGAGGCCATCGCGGTACCGAACCAGCGCTCGCAGTTTGAGAGGAGTACTGCTCGCCGGCAGCGTGAGTTCAAGCGTGGCGACCTCTCCCGTTTCGAGTTCTCCGGTTAAAGTCACGCCGATTCCGTCCTGGCCAAATTCGATTGAACGTCCCCACAATTCGATTGGAGCAGCGGGGCGAAATACCTTGGCGGAAACGCGAATATCCAAGGGATAACGTGGGTAGCGCCGCTTAGCCGCGCCGGCAGGATGGTTAGCGTTCATTTTGGCCCGGTGGGGTTGTACTTGCCATACTTGATTGTGAGTCCGCAGCCAGCCGGCACTCAATGCCTCCGCACCAGCAGAGTAAAGGTGGAGGATCCGGGTTCCACTGCGCTTGGCGCGCACGCTCCCCATGGCAATTTTTACCTTGTGTGCGGCGCAACGACCAGGCCGAATTTAGGCTAAGTGGATGAGAATCAATGCCAATGTGCCTTTGGTAAGCCGAATGCATTCAACAGGGCAGCTACGCTACGGAGGTCGACATGCAAATCGAACTTGAAGATTGGCGTACTCTTTCCAAAGCAGCCAGCCAGGAACAGGATCCAGACAAGCTGATACAGCTCATCGAGCGACTGAATCGCGCCTTGAGCCACCGCGAAGCGGCGGATAATAATGACGGCGCGCCTGGCGATCGGATGCTGGCCCGGCGTTATTCACGAGCTTAACTGTAGTTTGACCCCGCCATCGACGCACACGAGGAAGCCAGCGCGGAACCTTGCGGCAAAAGATTTCATAGTACGCGCCGAAATTATTTCGCAGCGTCGGCTCCTCGTAACAAGTTGAAATCCAAGCCAGAGCAGCACGGCATATTCCAGCACACGAATACGCTGCGAACACTCCCACGTACATCGAGTTGCGAGCGTGGTGGTACAGTCCGCTGACAAGCCGATGTTTTGGCCGGGTTTCCTATTTGTCGTAATGGAGAAGCGAGAAAATGTCGTAGCCCTGGAGCTTCGACCGCGGGTTCAAGAAGTCGAGTTCGACCACGAAGCCCATGCCCGCGATTTCTCCGCCGAGCGATTCCGCCAGCTTGGCAGTGGCTTCGGCGGTGCCGCCGGTAGCCAGCAGATCGTCAACAATGATGACGCGCTGGCCTTTCTGAATCGCGTCCTTGTGAATCTCAAGCGTGTTGGTGCCGTACTCCAGCGCGTAGTCGTACTTCACGGTTGCGGCGGGAAGTTTGCCCGGCTTGCGTACTGGAACAAATCCGGCGTTGAGGCGGTAGGCTAGCGCCGGTCCAAAGATGAAGCCGCGCGCTTCCATGCCCAGCACCAGGTCGACGTCCTGGCCTAGGTAGTGTTCCGCGAGCGCGTCAATCAGCGTGGCGAAGCCAACCTTGTCCTTGAGTAGCGTGGTGATGTCGTAAAACAGGATGCCGGGCTTGGGGAAATCGGGCACTTCGCGGATCAGCTTCTTCAAATGCTCGCAGCTTGTTCCTGCATTCACCGCCGACGGATTTGCCATTCACCATGCTCCTTCAATGCGAAATGTCGTAAGACCCGCAACCGCATCTGCTGCCACTTCCTGAACGTCATCCACCCGCGCGGCTCGCGGGCCTTCCTGTAGCCGCGACCGCAGGCCGAGCAACTGGTCCCGCGTGCCCATGGCCAGCACTTCGACGCTTCCGTCGTGGTTGTTGCGAACCCAGCCGCAAATCTTCAGCAGGTGCGCCTCGCGTTCCACGAACCAGCGGAAACCGACACCCTGCACACGGCCGCGAACGATAAAGCGCTTCGCTTCAGGAGAAACCGGGTGATCGGGTGATCGGGTCATCGGGCGATCTATGCTCGCGAGAGATAAACGCCCTCGGCGGTATCGACCTTAATCTTTTCGCCTTCGTTGATGAACGGCGGCACCTGCACCACCAGTCCCGTCTCGGTTTTCGCGGGCTTGGTGACGGAAGACGCGGTCGCGCTCCTCAGTCCGGGCTCGGTCGAAATCACGGTCAGCTCGACGGTCTGCGGCAACTCGATTCCCACCGCCTTGCCGTCGAAGAACTCAACTCGAATGGGCAGGTTCGGCGTCAGGTACTCCACCGCATCGCCCAGAATTTCTCGCGTCAGGTGGGTCTGCTCGTAGTTCGCCGTGTCCATGAAGTAATAGCTGTCGCCGTCCGCGTACAGAAATTCCATTTCAACTTCGTCCACGTTGACCTTCTCGACGGGGTCGGGCGAGCGGAAGCGGTGCTCAAACATCGCATTTGTACGCAGGTTGCGCAGCTTGGCCTGGATGAAGGCGCGCAGGTTGCCCGGGGTGCGGTGCTCGACGCTGAACACGGAATGCAAATCGTTGTTGTGCTTGATGATCATGCCGGGACGGAGTTGGGTCGCTGGAATCGACATTGCTGGTTTACATCTCCTTACACTCTGCTAGCAATTCTGGGCAGCAAGGCAGGTCGCCGGGGCTTCCGCCGCACTTGGGGTTGACAGCTTATTTTACACAGGGGGAGAGGGTTGTGGGAAACGGGTCGCTGGGGAATTTGTAATTTGGCAATTGTGTAATTTGGCAATTCGGAACCCAAAACTTGCAGAGCTTCCAATTACAGATTACAAAATTACCAATTCAATATTCGGGTCTAGAATAGAGACTGATCAGGAGGTTCATATGCGCACTGGAAAATACGAGAGTTCTGATGGTACGACCGGGACAGCAGTCACTTTTCTGCTGATCGGACTTGGCGTGGGCGCCGCCCTCGGTCTGTTGCTCGCTCCGAAGACTGGGCGGCAACTGCGGAAAGACCTGAGGCGCTCCTACGATGACGCCCTGGAAACCGCCTCCGACTGGACCGAGGAAGCGAAAGAGCGCTTGGATGACGTGGTCGAAAAAAGCGGTGACTTCGCCGACGAACTGCGGGCCAAAACCAAGCCGCTGAGCGACTTGCTGCGCCGCTCGTAAATTGCGGCGTTGGTCGTTCGTCGCTAGTCGTTGGGTAAGACGTGGTCTTACGGTTCGACCTGAGTTTCGTCCTCGAGCCTGCGCTTCTTCTTGTGCACGCTGCGGATGACAATGCCGACCGAGAATCGGACGTTGTCCTGCTTCTTCTTGGCAAAAGACGGAAACTGGGAGGCGGTCTGCAAGTAATCGGCCTTGAACCGCAATGCGAAACGTTGATTGATTTTGAAGTCGGCGCCGCCGCCGGCCACTAGCGCCCGCCCAGTTCCGATCTCCGTCTCGGTAACAACCCCCGCGGTCGCCTTGCCGCGGGTGCCCTGATGTCCGTAGAGAAGCTCTCCGAACGGCGTCCAACGTTCATACTTGCGGCGTGAAAATTGCGCGCCGAAAAGAATGTTGTACTCTCGGGTGGTCACGTTGAATGTGGGAGGCGCCGGGCAGAAATCCCCGCAGGTTGGAAATGGCGTGGGTACGGCTGTCGGGATTTTCGAGGTTCCGAAGTATTGGCCGCCTTCCACGATGAACCCCAGCCAGCTGGTCGCGTTCAGGCCGAGAGAAGCGTCCCAACCGGGCAGCCCCGCCCAGTGTCCGGCGTTGAAAAGGCCAGCCTCGGCATACGAGCCGCCAGCAAAAAATTCGACGCGGGGAAACTGGGTCGCAGGCGGCGCGGGGTTGGCGGTTGGAGCTGGAATATCAGCGAGCTCGGGGGCTGGAGTCTGGGCGGGAGTTTGAGCCGGAGCTTGGGCGGGAGTTTGCGTTGGAGTCGGAGCTTGTGCCCACGACATCACGCACAACGCAGCCACGCCAGCTAGAACTCCCAGATATTTCCTCACGATTCCTCCTTGAAATGTTCCTTGAAAGGGCCCGGCTTCAGCCAGGCCGCTACGAGCCGCATAAACACTGGGCTTTAGCCCTTGAGGGAACTGTCCGTCCCCCCGAAAACGATTTATGAAACAAGTCCTACTGACTACGAGGCAACTGGTTTTCCGAAAACTGTATTGTAGTGAAGCTGGATGTCTCCGCATGTTCCCTGCTCGGGCGAATAGACCACGCAGGTATCAAAGGGCCGCGAGTAGACGTGCAGCGTGACTGCGCCGGCCTCGTGGTCCATGCGGTGGATGCCGTCGGC
>JAYTFR010000054.1:0-26570 GCA_043734125.1 Acidobacteriota bacterium
TGTACTCGCTCGCAGCCCTCCGCCTGATATTTTGTCCCGCCACTGCGCCCGCTCCCTAAGCCTTGTCATTCCGAGGAGTGGAGCGAAGCGAAACGACGAGGAACCTGCTTTTCCCATGCATCATCGGTGCTGCCAGCAAACAGCAGGTTCCTCGTCGCGTGCGCTCCTCGGAATGACATCAAGTTGGTTAGGGGAGTTTTCAATGTGTACCCGCAGTCAGCCCTCCGCCTGATATTTTGTCCCGCCACCGCGCCCGCTCCCTAACCCTTGTCATTCCGAGGAGTGGAGCGAAGCGAAACCACGAGGAACCTGCTTTTCCCATGCATCATCGGTGCTGCCAGCGAACAGCAGGTTCCTCGTCGCGTGCGCTCCTCGGAATGACATCAAATTGGTTATGGGAGTTTTCAATGTGTACCCGCGGGCAGCCCTCCGCCTGATATTTTGTCCCGCCACGGCGCCCGCTCCCTAACCCTTGTCATTCCGAGGAGTGGAGCGAAGCGAAACGACGAGGAACCTGCTTTTCCCATGCGCTACGGTCGCCGCCGGCCAACAGCAGATTCCTCGTCGCGATGTTCCTCGGAATGACATCAAATTGGGGATGGACGCCCCTACACTCACGCTGCGGAGGCAAGTTTGTGAGCAGCTTAGCCGCTTTGGTCACGTTGTCCACTCCGAAGACCAGCAGGCCTGCGTCGAACCGGATCCATCCCGCAGTATGAATAATCGATAATGATGTGTTCTTTGCCTAGACGTGAGGCTGGGCGGGCCAGTTCACCCGGACGATGCGCCGGGGATACGAGTGATGGATCCGGGGGGAAATCCGCGTGGGCGGCGCCACTTAAGAATAACAACAAACGAGTCTTGGCTGCCCCCCAGGGATTCGAACCCCGATAACCTGCTCCAGAGGCAGGTGTCCTGCCGTTGAACGAGGGGGCAGCAATCGCGAGTGGACGCGGAAACGACTCGCTCCCTGATTTTATTGGCGTTCCCCCCGTGGGTCAATTGCATCGCGCGCACCTGCGAGACCGGGTCCCGCCCGCCAAAATAAAATAATAAAAAAAAGATGCGGGCCGGGGCGGCATCGCGAGCCGTGCGCGTTTTGCGCCGTCCGTTATAATTACGCGCAATTGTGACTCTCGCCACTGGGACCACCCTAGGACCTTACGAAATTCTCGGCACCGTCGGCGCTGGCGGCATGGGCGAGGTTTACCGCGCGAAAGATACCCGGCTTGGGCGCATGGTTGCGGTAAAAGTCATTTCCGCGTCCTTCACCGCCGATCACGAGCGGCTGCAGCGTTTCGAGCAAGAGGCGCGGGCCGCGGCCGCGCTCAACCATCCCAACATTCTTTCGATCTTCGACATCGGCGGCGGGCAGGGCGGGGTGCCTTACGTTGTATCCGAATTACTGGAAGGCGAGACCCTTCGCGAACGCTTGCGGCTGGGTCCGCTGCCGACTCGCAAAGCAGTTGACTACGCGTTGCAAACTGCCCGCGGACTGGCGGCGGCTCATGAGAAGGGAATTGTTCATCGCGACCTGAAGCCGGAGAACCTGTTCGTCACCGAGGATGGCCGTGTCAAGATCCTTGATTTCGGTTTGGCGAAGCTAACCGCTCCGGACGCTTCAGGCCACGGCGCAGACGCGCCCACGATCCAGGCGGTGACCGAACCCGGGCTAATCATGGGCACGGTGGGTTACATGGCTCCGGAACAGGTGCGCGGCAAACCAGCTGACGCGCGATCCGACATTTTCGCTTTTGGGGCGATTCTGTACGAAATGGTCTCGGGCAAACGCGCGTTTCATGGAGAAACCACGGCTGACACCATGAGCGCGATTCTGAAAGAAGACGTGCCCGAGCTTTCGGAAACGGCGCGCAACGTTCCGCCCGGCCTCGAGAGAATCGTGCGGCATTGTCTGGAGAAAAGCCCCACGCAGCGGTTCCAGTCAACCGGCGACCTGGCGTTCGACCTCGAATCTTTGACGGAAGTTTCGTCCGGTGGCAGTAGAAGCGGTGTGCAAGCTGCCGCGCACCAGGCCGTGGCAGCGGGTTCGCGCCGCAGGCTGCTGCAGGCGGTTGGAGCCGTGGTTGCCGCTGCGGCAATTGGTGCGCTGGGCTGGTGGCTGGGCTCGCGCGGTGCGGTCAGCAGTGTGCCCGAATATCAGCAGGTCACCTTCCGCACGGGGTCGATTCTGAATGCCCGCTTCGCCCCCGATGGCAGTATTGTTTACCAGGCGTCCTGGGACGGCGGTGATAGTCAACTCTATCTTGCACGAACCGACGACAAAGGTGCTCGCGAACTTGGATTTAAGGGCGCCGACCTGCTGGCGATTTCGAAAACTGGAGAACTCGCAGTCCGGCTGAACTCGGTGGGTCGTGGCGGCTATGCCCGGACCGGAACGCTGGCCAGAGTCCCGTTAAACGGCGGCGCCCCGCGCGAGGTGCTCGACAACGTGCAAGACGCGGACTGGGGCCCCGACGGGGAGGAACTGGCAGTCGTCCGGCGGGACCCCGCAAACAATCACTGGCTTCTCGAATACCCCGCAGGCAAGGTACTGTTCGACAGCATCAACTGGATCAGCCACCCCAAAATTTCCCCGGACGGCAAAACAGTTGGGTTCGCGGCGCACGACACGCCCAGCGGGGATGACCGCGGTGGAGTAGCTGTGGTCGATCAGGCGGGGCACGAGAAGCTGCTCTCGTCCGGGTGGGCGTCCGTCGAGGGCGTGTTGTGGGGACCGCACGACGACGAAATCTGGTTCTCGAGCTCGAACAGCGGCAGTGCCGACAACCTGCGCGGCGTTACTCTCGACGGGAAAGTCCGGACCATTGTCAATGTGCCCGGCGGCATGTGGCTGCAAGACCGCCGCCAGGGCATGGCGCTGATGGTCAGCCATCAGCAGAGGATCGGTCTTCGCGGAGTGGAGCCTGGGGGCAAGCAAGAGCGCGAGCTTGGCTGGTTTGGCTGGGCGGGGCTCGATGACATATCGCCAGATGGCAAACTCGTTCTTTTCGACGAAGAAGGCGATGGAGGCGGCCCGAACTATACCGTATTCCTGCGCAACACCGATGGTTCGCCGCCGGTGCGAATCGGGGACGGCTTGGGATACGCCATCTCGCCGGATGGCAAATGGGTCATCACCCAACCTGCGAAGGGTGGTCCGCTAAGCCTGGTGCCCGCCGGCGCAGGCACAGCGCGCGTCCTGACGCATGACAACGTGAGCTATTCGGACGCGCATTTTTTCCCCGACGGAAAACGGCTGCTCGCGCTGGGAATTGAATCTGGCAAGGGAGTGCGAGACTACGTGATCGATGTTGCCAGCGGCGATTCGAAGCCGGTTACGCCCGAGGGCATCTCGGGGATACGGCTTAGCCCCGACGGTCGTTCCGTTGTGGTGCACGGACCTGACGGGAGCCCCGGGGTTTGGCCTTTCGATGGCGGCGGGGTCCACCCGATACCCGGCCTGGATCCAAAGTTCGGGGTTACCAGCTGGTCGCCTGACGGGCTCTGGGTTTACGTGCGCTCAAGAGAATTAAACCAACTTGGCGGGCAGGTATACAAAGTGAACGTAGCGACCGGAAAGATGGAGTCGCTTGGGGTCTTTGGCGTCAACCTGCCCACCGGAACCCAGTCGGTCAGCGCCCCTAGCTGGTCGCAGGATGGACGCGCTTACGCCTACGTGTACGTCCAAGACCTTTCGCAGGCCTACACGGTTTCAGGCTTGAAGTAGGGTTTACGGTGGGTGCGAGCTGCCATGCTAGACTCCAGCTATTGGTTGCATGCGGATTCTCAGGCGCTACATTCTCGGCGAAGTTACCTCGCACGCGCTGATCGGGACCGCGATTTTTACCTTTGTCATTTTCACCAAAGAGCTGGGGCAGATTCTTGAACTCGTGGTGCGCAACAGCGCGCCACTGCCCAGCGCCATCGAACTCTTCCTGCTGATCATTCCCGGTGCTTTGACGATTACGCTACCTGCTGGCGTGCTGATCGGCGTGCTGCTGGGCCTGAGTCGACTGGCCGCCGACAGCGAAATCACGGCGATGAAGGCCTGCGGTGTCGGCTTGAGCAGCTTTCTTCGAATTCTTTCCATCTTCTTTGTGGGCGCGTGGGTGCTGGCGCTGGTTAACAGCGTTTATCTGGCACCCAAGTCGCAAGATGCACTCTCGCATTTGCAGGACCGGCTGAAGGGCTCACAAGTTTCTTTTGAAATTCAGCCCCGCGTTTTCTATGAAGAGTTCCCCAAAAAAGTGCTTTACGTGCACGACGTAAAAAGCGCGCAGGGCGCGGCTATCTGGAAAGGCGTTTTCATCGCGGATATTACCGATCCGGCGGCGCCGCGCATCACCATGGCCGAGCGCGGGATCCTGGTGAGCGAAGGCAAGAATCTTCTGCACCTGCACCTGATCAATGGTTCCTCGCACGAGACGGTTGCCAATGAACCCGACAAATATCAGATTTCCACGTTTTCGGAAACTGACATGCCAATCGCTCTGCCGGAGAGCAGCATCGCCAAAGACCAGCCTCCGTCGGCGATCGGTGAAATTCCAACCTGGACCCTACCACAATTGGCAAGGACGCGAAAGAATCCGGCGTTGGCACGTTGGTACTGGATCGAATTTCACCGCCGGTTTGCGCTGCCCACGGCTTGCTTGTTGCTCGGCCTGGTGGGATTTCCGCTGGGAATGTCGGCGAAGAAGGGCGGGAAATCCACGGGCTTCGTGCTCACCGTGATCCTGGTTTTCGCCTACTACTTCGTTTCGCTGCTGGGAGTGTCGTTGGCGCGGCAAGGTAAGGTTCCGGCAGGAGCGGGCGTATGGCTTGCAGATTTCGTGTGCCTGGCATTGGGTATTTTTCTGATCTGGCGATCGGAGAAACGCCCTTTTGAAATCGCCGCACTGAAAGGAATTTGGGCGTCGTTTAAAGCACGGCTTCAACGCGGCGAGCTGTTGTTGCCGACGGTTTCTTCTGAGAACGCGTTCGAGCGGGCGTCAAATCGTATTCGCTTTTCCAGTGGCGGCTTCCCTATGATTCTCGACGACTACGTTCTGCGCGACTTCGTATTCAACTTCGGGCTGATTGTCGGTTCGCTGACGGTATTGTCTCTGATCTTTACAATCTTCGAATTGCTGGGCGACATCCTGAAGAACCAAGTCTCGCCATGGATCGTCGGCGAATACTTGCTGAACGTGACGCCATACTTCCTGTACAACGTTACGCAATACGGGGTACTGCTGTCGGTGCTGATCACGCTCGGTCTGATGCAGCGTTCGAATGAAGTTACGGCGCTCAAGGCGACCGGCATCAGCATTTATCGAATCATTGTGCCAGTGTTGGTTGCTGCGGTGGTGGTGGCCGGGGGACTGTTTCTTTCCGACCAGTTCTATCTGCCGCATACCAACAAGCGGCAAGATGCCTTGTTGAACAGAATTAAAGGAAGGCCGCCGCAGACCTATCTGAACCCGTCGCGCAAGTGGATCTTCGGCCAGAACTCGACAATTTATTATTACCAGGTCTTTGATTCCGACCGGAATCAGTTCGGAGACCTCTCAGCATTTCAATTCCAGCCGAACACGTTTCAGATGCTGAACCGGATCTACGCCAACCGGGCGCAATGGGACTCCCGTCTGAAGCGCTGGGTGTGCACCCAGGGGTGGGAGCGGGCGTTTCAGAGTTCCGCAATCAGCAACTACCGCACTTATGACGTCTCGACTTTCGCTACGGTGTCTGAGCCTCCCGACTACTTTAAGAAGGAAGTGAAGCAGTCGCTGGAAATGAACTACGAACAGCTGCAAGCCTACATCCACGATCTGCAGCAGAGCGGCTTCGAAGTTGTAAAGCTGAAGGTGCAACTGCAAAAGAAACTTGCGTTTCCGGTGATCACGTTTGTCATGGGGATGCTGGCGGTTCCGTTCGCGCTGTCGGCGGGGAAGCGGGGCGCTATCGCAGGAGTGGCAACAGCGATCGGCATCGCGGTGGTGTATACGGTCGTTTCCGGACTGTTCGAGGCCATGGGAAACATCAGCCAGTTGCCGCCGGTGCTGGCGGCGTGGTCTCCCGATGTGATTTTCGCTCTGGTGGGCGGGTACTTAATTTTGAAGGTGCCGACGTAGAAGGGCAGTGGTCAGTGGGCAGTTGGCAGTTCTGTGTCTGTGATTGACGCCGGCGGCGATAAGTTTAGTCTTTTCCGCGAGCCGAGCCGACCACTAGTTTTACGCCTTCGCTCCCGGATGTTTTTCCACCGTGCTCCACGTCTTGTCTTCGGCGTGGCAGATGTTTTCGAGCGGGCAGTCGGCGCATTTCGGCGAGCGAGCGATGCACAGCCTGCGTCCATGCCAAATAATCTGGTGAGAAAACAGAGTCCATCTTTCTCGCGGAATAATACGCATTAGGTCTTCCTCGATCTTCTTCGGGTCGTCGTTCTTAGTCAGTTCCAGCCGCCGCGAAATGCGGTGAACGTGGGTGTCAACTACGACGCCTTCAGCTTTCCCGAACCAGCTGCCAAGAACAACGTTCGCGGTTTTTCTCGCCACGCCGGGCAGCGCGAGCAAGTCCTCCATGTTCGAGGGGACTTGGCCACCGAAATCCGCCACGACTTTCCGCGCCGCGCCCACCACTGATTTTGATTTGTTGCGGAAAAAGCCCGTCGAATGGACGTCGGGCTCGAGCTGTTGTGGCTCCAGCTTGGCGAAGTCCTGCACGGTTGGGTATTTCTTGAACAACTCAGGCGTAACCATGTTCACTCGAACGTCGGTCGATTGCGCGGAGAGAATTGTAGCGACCACCAACTCCCAGGCGCTGCCATGGGTCAACGCGCAGGTGACGTCGGGATAGATGTGATCGAGCAGCCCCAGAATCCGGGAAATTCGATCCGGCGCCAGCGGATTGTAGCCGCTGATCTTTTTCAGTGGCTTCCCAGCGAGGGACGCCGGTCTTTGTACCGAGGCTGAACGTTTGACCGGTACCTTGGCCGCGGGGCGTGTCCGTTCTTGTCTGCTGCTTCTTGCCGGGCGTCGTGGGGTGATTCCTCTGGGCATCGCCTCTCCGAAATAGGAAGAAATCTTAGCATTACTACAAAGGGCACGAAGGTACACGAAGGAAACGCTCGCGACGCCGCGTTCGGGTTTAGAGAAGCAGAGTTCAGGAAGGGAATCCCCCGATCGAGTATCTTGAACCCGATCGTATCTTGAAGAAGATGGGTTGAGGGTTTCCTTCGTGTACCTTCGTGGTAATGCCCCGGCTCCCCTCAGGCCAATGTCATTCGTGCCTCTCGTGCAATTGACGGCCCCAGCTGCCGCCTTTAATCTGGAATCGAGGGAAACGGCGATGGCGGTGAAATTGGTGCAAATGGGGCAGGTGTGGCGCAAGGAAGAAGACGGCCAGGACTACCTCGTCACCAAGGTGTACAACGAAGTGTTCTCGCAATTTGCGCTGTTGCGCCCGGCACACGTGAACGCCCCGGATGCGCCAACCGTGAAAGTGAAGGTCGCGAAGGCGGCCGAGGGAGTGGCCTTGCCTGGGTTCACGTTCACCCAAGACGGTTCCTTCTAAGTCAGTATTCCAGTCCCTGACTTCTGTGCAAGGTCCGCTCAAAACGCCCGCCGGTCAAGGCTCCCGGATATAATCTCCTTAAATGACTGAAAAAATTCTCGCGGTACTTTTCGTCTTCATCAAGTCGCTGATCGCCTTCAGCGGTTACGGCGGGATTGTCATCCTGATGGGCATTGAGTCGGCATGCATCCCGCTGCCGTCGGAGCTGATCATGCCCTTTGCGGGATACCTTGTCTTCGAAGGCACGATGAAGTTGTTCTGGGTGGCCACGGCGGGCGCGATCGGATGCAACCTGGGGTCGCTGGTGGCGTATGAGATCGGGTTCTACGGCGGACGTCCGCTGGTGGAGCGCTACGGCCGCTGGATTCTGATGGGCAAGCGCGAACTCGACTGGGCCGACCGCTTTTTCGGACGCTGGGGCTACCTGGCGGTATTTATCGGACGTCTCCTTCCGGTGGTGCGAACGTTTATTGCGCTGCCAGCTGGCATTGCGCGCATGCCGCGCGGCCGCTTTCATATCTACACGTTCTTGGGATCGTGGCCGTGGTGCTTCGCCCTGGCATACCTGGGGATGAAACTGGGCGAGAACTGGCGCGGCTTGGGAAAATACTTTCACAAACTCGATGCTGTGATTTTGGTTGTGCTGGTTGTGGGAATCGTATGGTTTGCGTGGTCGCATTGGCAGAACCGCATCAAGACGGCGTAGTCGGGAGTCTTTGACTCGCTCGTGGTCGCCCGATAGAATCGCCACAGATATGGCAAAAGTTCGCTACCACTACAACGTGGTTCTCAGGCCTGAGCCGGAGGGTGGCTTTACCGCTACTGTTCCCGCTCTGCCGGGGTGCGTCACCTACGGACGCAACCTGGATGAAGCACGCAAGATGGCAAAAGATGCCATTGAGGGTTACATCACGAGCTTGCGCAAGCATAAAGAGCCTATACCTACTGACGCAGAAACGCTCGTGACCACTCTGGATCTGGAATATGCCTCGACTTCCGGGCGTTAAGCCCCGCGAAGTTATCAGGTTCCTGGAACGACACGGTTTCGCGCTTGATCACACCTCTGGCAGCCACTTCATTTATTACAACCCAACTTCTCGAAAGCGTGCGGTGGTTCCCAAGCATACTCGCGACATGCCGAAAGGAACGCTTATGTCGCTGTTGCGTGAGGCAGGGTTTACTCGCGAAGACTTGGTGGATTTCTTGCAAAAGTAGCTCGGCGAAAATTGGCGCGGCCACAAATTCGATGCCGTGATGGTGTAGGTTTGCGTCGCCGTACCGGCAGAGTTGGATCAAACTAGCGTAGGCTTAAGGGTGGTCGATCGCGTCAGAGCAACCTTTTTCCCTAAGCCTCTTCTTAATACTCGCGTCTGATCCTGCGTAGTGAAATGAGCCGCAGCAATTGACCCGAACTGCTTCAATCGCGAGATCTACTTCCTCTTCCGTCTCCGGCTGCTTCTTGAAATAGCAATGCTCCCGAGCGGCAGATTCATCTTCGAGAAAGCCAACTAAATTTGGGGCCGCATGTTTTGGGTTCCCGCAAGTAATGCATAGGTCGTGCTCGACATAGAAATCGCCGGGCGCATTTTCTTCGTACGCTTTGTACTTGCGTGTCACCGAACGACCTCCCGGCCCCAGACTCAGTCGTAATACTCCAAGCCCAAATGCGTGATCAGGTCCTCGCCCTTCAAATGGCGCAGCGTGTTCTTCAGCTTCATCAGCTGAATGAACAAGTCGTGCTCGGGATACAACCCCGGCACCGTCATCGGAGACTTGAAGTAGAAACTGAGCCATTCCTGAATGCCCAGGCCGCGTAGTTCCGGCGTGCGCTTCGCTAAGTCGAGGAACAGAACCAGGTCGAGCACAATCGGCGCGGCAAGAATCGAATCGCGGCACAGGAAATCGACTTTGATCTGCATTGGGTAGCCGAGCCATCCGAAAATGTCGATGTTGTCCCAGCCTTCTTTGTTGTCGCCGCGCGGCGGGTAATAGTTAATGCGGACCTTGTGAGTGAAATTCCCGTACAGTTCGGGATAAAGCTCCGGTTGAAGAATGTGCTCCAGCACTGACAGCTTCGATTCCTCTTTGGTTTTAAAAGACCCCGGATCTTCCAGCACCTCACCGTCGCGGTTGCCAAGAATGTTGGTCGAAAACCAGCCATTCAAGCCCAACAGACGGGCTTTGAAGCCGGGCGCGAGGATCGTCTTCATCAGCGTCTGGCCGGTCTTGAAGTCCTTGCCACAGATGGGCGCGTCGTTCTTGCGTGACAGCTCAAGCATGACGGGCAGATCGACCGTCAAATTCGGTGCGCCATTGGCGAAAGGCACGCCTTCCATCAGCGAGGCGTAGGCGTAGATCATCGAAGGCGCGACGGTTTCGTCGTTTTTGTGCAGGGCCTTCTCGAAAGATTTTACCGATTGGTGCGCCGCGGTCGGCTGCAGATAAATCTCGGTTGATCCGCACCACATGGTGACCAGCCGCGAGGCACCTGATGTCTTTTTGAAATCCTGAATGTCGGCGCGGACCTGCTCGGCGAGGTCCATCTTGTTCTTGCCCTTCTTGATGTTATGGCCGTCGAGTTTCTTCACGTAATTGCGGTCGAAAACCGCCGGACGCGGCTTAACCGTGCTCAGGAAGGGCTTTACCTGGTCGAGCAGTTCTTTCTCCAGGACGCCCGCCTTGCGCGCGGCGGTGTACATATCATCCTCGAAAGGGTCCCAGCCGGTGAAAACCAGGTCATCAAGGCCGGCGAGCGGCATCAATTCCTTCACTTTGGGGAATCGGCCTTCAGTTCGCTTTCCCAGGCGGATGGTGCCCATTTGGGTCATGGATCCGATAGGCCTGGAGATGCCCTTGCGCACGGCCTCAACGCCCGCAACGAACGTGGTGGCGACTGCCCCCATGCCGGGAATCATGACGCCGAGCTTGCCCTTGGCGGGTTGGATTTTCGAGGGCTCCGGCTGGCCGGCGGGGTGTTTCTCGGGAACTGACTTCTGGCGTTTAGCCATGAATGGCATCTTCCTTGTCTGAAAAGAGATGAATGGGCAAACGGGTATGTTCTCGTATTGACGGATCTTTTGCAACTCTGGGGCAGCGAAACGAGGGTTTGGGCGACTGAGGGGTCGATCCAAATAGCCGGGTAACCAAGCTCGCGGAAGCTGCGTCCAACCTACTAGAGTTTAAAAGGCCAAGGTACGTCTGGCGGGGAATATAATCAGGCCAGCGGGGCACCTCCGTCGTTTCGGGGGTTGAATTGGAGATTCTCATGAAACTGCGAGCAATGGCTTTATCGGCAGTACTGTTGGGGTTGACCCTGACGCCATTCACCTACGGAGCGGACAAGAGCAAGAGTGCGGACAAGAGCAAGAGTGAGGCGCCCCCGTCCACGCCTACCGCCACCCCCGTCGCCGAGCCTTCGGGCAAGGTGCAGCACGATGGCGGCATTGACGACGTAGACGCGATCGGGAACCGCAACGTTGGATGCGCGAAGGGTATGGGCAACTGGTACAGCCTGGAGAAGCAGATCGCCCTCGGCAAAGGCATTTCCATGCAAGTGGAAACGCAGTCCAAGATTATTACCGACCCCGTGGTCTCCGAGTACATCAACCGACTGGGGCAGAATCTGGTGCGCAACTCGGATTCTCAGGTGCCGTTTACGATTAAAGTCATCGATTCGGACGACATCAACGCCTTTGCGCTTCCCGGCGGATTTTTCTACGTGAATTCCGGACTGATTCTTGCGGCGGATGAAGAGGCGGAACTCGCTGGCGTGATGGCGCACGAAATCGGGCACGTGGCAGCCTGCCATGCGGCGCGCGAACAGACCCGCGGCACCCTCATGCAGATGATGACCATTCCCTTGATTTTTGTGGGGGGTCCGATCGGTTACGCAGCCTACGAAGGCGCGGGGCTGGCAGTGCCGCTCACCTTCCTGAAATTCTCTCGCGGATTCGAAGCGCAGGCTGATTATCTGGGCGTTCAGTACATGTACAAAGCTGGGTACGATCCGGCAGCGTTCATTTCCTTCTTCGAAAAAGTGCAGGTACAGGAGAAGCGTAAGCCAGGAACAATCTCAAAAGCCTTCTCCACACATCCGCAAACGCCAGACCGGATCGGGAAATCGCAGGAAGAGATTGCAACCATTCTCCCGGCGAAGGCGGAGTACCTGGTGTCGAGTTCCGAATTCGATGAAGTGAAAGCACGGTTGGCGGCCATCGAGAACCGGCGGAAACTGAACGATTCAAAGGACACGAAGAAACCTACCTTACGGCGCGCGTCCTCAACCGATAA
Source organism: Acidobacteriota bacterium (assembly GCA_043734125.1). Lineage (GTDB taxonomy): Bacteria > Acidobacteriota > Terriglobia > Terriglobales > Acidobacteriaceae > Gp1-AA145. Next base: position 11,839 of record JAYTFR010000054.1, read on the forward strand.
GAACGCCAGCGACGACAAGACCACGGACAAGACGGACGACGGACGTCCCACGTTGAAGCGGCGCCAGGACGACGGACACTGAAAATACTTTGTTGAACGGAGGCGGCGGGACGAGAGTCTCGCCGTTTTTGTTTGCCAGCGCCGTTACGCGGCTTCTTTGGTCGCGAGCGATCCAACTGCAACCCGCGTCGGAGTCGCGCTTACGATCCTCATCTGTTTCCAGTCGTAGGGCATTTCTCTACCGCAGTCGAGACACACGACATAAGTTCCCGTGGGGAACGCAGCGCGGCCGCGCGTACCCTTCTTCAGAGTGATGGGAAAGCTGTAGTGGTTGTGGGTGCAACCGAACAGCACGTCCATAATCCGGGAAAACATCTTGCTACCTCCACAGGAAACCGTCGCCGGCTTGGGCGCGAGCTACGGTTTCTACTGTAGTTAGATTCAGATTTCCACAAAAAGGTTCGTACCGAGTTGCCGGTATAACCTCGGTCGGGGCGGGGAACTGCGAAGGTTATTGAGTGTTTCCCTCTGAGCTGGTCTTTTTGTGGGACTTGCAGCGGGCGGCAATGGCGGATCTGAGCTTGGTTTCGAGGGTCTCGGGAAGCTCGTAGAGCTTGGAATCGCGGTAAATCTCTATGGTTTTCTTAGTTGTGTCGCAAACCACGTAGCAGTTGTGGCACCAAGAGAGATGCTCTTCGAGTTCGGACTTGGTTCCGGAATCGATGACGCCGTCAAGGTAATCGGTTAGTTCGTGGAGAAATTCAGAGCACTTCACTGGTTAGTCTCTCCGACGATTGGTTTTTGCGATCCATTCGGCTTGTCTCGCCTCTGAAAAAATTTGTTCAGGCGTTCCCGCAACTGGAGGCGGGCGCGCAGCAATCTTGACTTAACCGCCGGAATGCTTAAGTTCAGCGCTTCTGCGGTCTCTTCGGTCGAAAGCCCTTCGACATCGCGCAACACGAACACGGTGCGAAATGTTGCCGGCAGTCCGTGGATCGTGCGGTCCAAAATGTCCCGCAATTCCGCCTGGTTGTACTGCTGCTCAGGATTCGGGCTCCAATCGGCAACTTCGCGTGGGACCGAATCGTCCTCGGTCTTCACTTCTTCATCGAGCGAAACGGTGCGCTCTGGCCGGCGGCGCCGCAATTTCATCAGCGCTTCGTTAACCGCAATCCGCACCAGCCAGGTATAAAACTTCGACTGACCCTGGAACTGCTTCAGATTGCTGTAGGCCTTGTAGAACGCTTCCTGGACGACGTCTTCCGCATCTTCACGATTCTGCGTGATGTGCTGCGCAATGCGAAACACGTTCCGGTCGTAGCGGCGAACCAGTTCCTCAAAAGCCGCCACGTCTCCGGCTCTTGCCGCATCGACCAGGGCCAGTTCATCACTGACCGGTTCACTCACCTTTGGTTGGATTGCGCCCATGCGAAATTCGATGCAGGAATTTTCACAGTAACTGGGGATTTCCTGGATCGAATGGCTATTTTACCGGGGAAGCAGTTCTGGCGCCAGCAGGAGGGCCATGGGTAAGCGGGCCTATCCAACCGGAGTCTGCGAAACATGCACGATGTGATTTCTCACCGCGTACAGTACCAGGTCGCTGATGGAATGGAGTTGGAGTTTCCGCATAATGTTTGCGCGGTGGGTTTCCGCTGTTTTTACGCTCAACCCCAGCGCAACTGCGACTTCTTTGCTGCTCTTGCCTTCGGCGAGTAACTGGACCACCTCGCGCTCACGCGGAGTCAGGCGATCGCGTCCGGCGCTTCGTGCGCCTGGTGCCGTGCCCTTCAAATAGCCTTCAAGTACCATGGCGGCGACCTTTGAAGTGAAATATGTTTTGTCGTTTCTCAGGGCTTCCGCCGCCGCAACCAGATCTCGCGTTGCGTCCGATTTCAAGAGAAACCCTTTCGCCCCAGCGTCCAGAACCTCCCGCACGACCTGGTCAGAATCGTAGAGAGTCAGGATCAACACCCTCGCCTTAGGGAGCGCTTTCAGAATCTGGCGAGTGGCCTCTAAACCATTCAATTCTGGCATCCCAATGTCCAGGATGGAAATATCAGGTTTAAGCGCAATTGCCTTTTCCACGGCCTCGCGCCCGTCGGCTGCCTCGCCGCAAATTTGCCATCCAGGACGGTCCTGCAGCAGCGACACCAGTCCCTTACGGACGACCTCATGGTCGTCGGCAATCAGGACGCGAAATGACCCCATTACGGACCTCCCACACGATTCAACCTAATAGGAAACCTGGCAAAAGGAAGCAGCGTAACTCACCCATATTCCAGTGCAAAGCTATTGCCAAGAAGTAAGTGCAATGCGATCAATCGATAGCGGGAGGCGGGATCGGGCAGGGGTGTAAAAGTTGCCTGGTTGCCGTTAGGTTTTGCAGTAGGAATCTCGGCTTTTCGGGAACCCAACATGCGACTATTGAATCCGAAACGCACCTTGGTGCGTCTGTTATACTGAACCTGCATAAGGAGATACCCATGGCCACAATGACGCCCGAAGTTCAGCCCCAGGAAACCGTAAAAAAGACGCCACTGACGTTGACGCCAAAGGCTGTTGCCAAGGTGAGGGAAATCATGAGCCAGCAGAACCCCGTTCCCGCCGGTTTGCGCGTGGGAGTGGTGGGCGGAGGCTGCTCCGGGTTCTCTTACTCGATGTCGTTCGAGAACGCCGGCGGAATGATGGACAAGACGTTCGATTTCGAAGGCCTCAAGGTGTTCGTGGACGCGACTTCGATTACCTACCTCACCGGCTGCACCGTTGACTATTTGGAGACGCTCGAAGGCGCCGGGTTCAAGTTTGAGAATCCCCAAGTCAAGAGCACCTGCGGCTGCGGATCGTCGTTCAACGTGTAACTTCAGCCGCTGACGGTAACGTATTTGAAAGGCTCCTGGTTCCAGGGGCCTTTTGCTTTTGGGGTGCGCGGGCAGGTCCCCCGAGCCGTGCGAAGTCAGGGCTGGTTCGGCGGCGGAAGGCTCGTCGGAGGCATATTGTTCTGATCGACGGGGTTCGTGCCAACGGGACCGTGCAGTGGTGCGACCTGGGTGGCGCCCTGAAGCGGCGGCTGGTTTGGCGTCATCAGCAGGCCGCCGCGGTCCGTCGTCGGATCGTAAATGAATTGCCACTGGTTGTAGCGGTTCTTCTTATTGAACTCGCGGATGGTTTGTTTCTTGCTGACGCTGGCGACGCCAACGATTCCCGCTCCTCCGAAGACCTGCGATGAGCCGTTCTGAGACGAGCCATTCGAGGCCGGCCCCTGGGGTGAAGCCGCGGTTGCGGTGCCAAGTGCGGACGAGGCGCCGCCACTCACCGTCTGGCCGGCTTGCGAAGCGTCTCCGGGTGCGGCAGTGGGCGAGTTTGCCGACGGGTTTGCCCCGTTCCCAGAAACCGTTGCGTCTCCGTTCGAGTTGTCCTGCTCAGGCGATTTGTTCATTTCAGCCGCGGGGACGCCGGGGCCGGGGCCGAACGACATTTGAACGTCCGTCATGCGCAGCAGCTTGAAATCTTTCCCGGTGACGGGATCCTTGTAGCGCCTCCGCAGGAATCGCTGGTTGTTGGTGCTTTCCAGTTCTTCGACCCGGGAAGGGTAGCGCCCAAATGCTTTGAAGTATTTTCTGACTGCGCGCGAATACTGCACTCCGCGGTGAATCAATTCTTCTTCGCGGTCGCGCTTAATCTGAAAATCGATCCTCTCAATCGTGGTGAAGACTCCAATCGAGAGCATGGCAACTACCAGTAGCAACGCGAGAAGAACGTAGCCGCGTTCGCCGGATCGCGGTTTAGCGCCGGATTGTGGTTTCGGCGTGTTCATGAGGTGCTCAAGATTGAAATCATCGAATCATCGGAGAATTCATTCACGACCTCACCCCTGAGTAAGCGGAATACTCTGGCGGTTGTTGCTCAAGACGTCCAGGATTTCCACGGCGTAAGGGGAGATGCGGACAACTTTGTAGCGCCGGTCCACGATGTCGCCTTCTTTAGCGATAAAGACGTCTTCGTCCTGCGCCAGGAATATACGCTTGACGCCGCCCGTGGGCGTAGCGAATCCGTAGAACTTGAGGTTAATGGGCGGCGGGGGAGGCGGTAGTGGCGGGCCCTGCTGCGCAGGTTGCTGCTGTTGAGTCGCAACCACGGGAGCGACCACTCTGGGCGGCGGCTCCACAAACACGCGGAAGATATTGCGGCCTGCGCCTTCGTACTTAGTTTCTTCGCTCGTCTTCAACCAGTCGAACCGCAGGCTGGGATCAAGGTTCTGCGCGGTATCTTTTTTCCCGCTGTTGCTGCGTCCTGCCGGCGCATTACGCGGGCGCGAGGAAGGATTCAAGGTGACATTGGGAGCGGGCGATGCCGTCGAAGCGGCATTCGGCGAGGAACCACCGAACCAGCCCGAAAGCTCGTAGGCAAACAATCCGAGGGCGACGGCGCCAAGCGCTACCGCTACGATCACTTTGTTGCGATTTTCCGCGCCCAGATTCACGATGCCGTCCTTAAGTAGGTCTCGATCTTGATGCGAAGTTTGACGGTGCCGCTCTGCTGGCCGCCCAGGTCCAGTTCGTCAACGATGAAAAAAAGTTTGCTGCGCTCGACCGAATTGATGAACTTGACCAGTGGCAAATAGTCTCCGGAAACGTCTGCTTCGATTTCCACGCGCTGCAGCGTTTGCAGATCAGAGTCTTTCTGCGAATACTTTTCACTGGAAACGCTGACGCCGCTTTGGGAAGCGAGCTTATCGAGCGTGGTGGAAATATCCGCATATCCGGAAGGGAATCGCTCGCGATAGAAACCATCTACGTCGCGTTGCGCTTGCGGAATCTTCTTGTCTAATCCGCGCCACGGGGCCGACTCGCGGGCCTTCAGGTTCAACCACAGCTCGCGCAGTTTGTCCTGCCGCAGGTTTTCGCGCCCGGAGATCGGCGTCATCAGCATGGCTGCCGCGGCAACATCCACCAGCAGTAAAACGGCAATCGCTACGTGCAGCTTGGTGCGCGTTGCTTTCAGTTCCGGCATTAGTGCATGCCTCCGCTGTTCGGCGCAGTCGGTCCCTCAGGGGTATATGCGGCTTCGATTTCAAACTGAACGCGATCGGTTGAGCCGGTCTGTTCCGCAACTTTTTCAGAGTTGATTCGAGTCTGCTTGAAGTGTTGCGAGCCTTCCATCTTGCGGACAAGGTCGAGCGCCTGTTGCTGCGAGTCTCCGCCTACGATCACTTTAATTTCGACGTTGTTCCCGATCGTGATATCGGGATGAATCGAGACCACGTGCAGGTGCGCAGGCATGACCTGTTCCAGGTCCTCGAACACGCGCGTCCAAGAAAACGCCTTGCGTTCAAACAACTGATTCAAGAAGTGCGATTGCTCGCGCAGCGTCCGGTTCTGGGACTGATTCAGCAGCGCTTCAGCCTGGCCCTTCTCGCGGTCGTAGGCGGCGATTTGAGATTGCATGTTCGAGATCTGAGCGCGATCACGCCCCGCACGCACAAAACCGGTGACCGCGAGGAACAGCAGCAGCGCGGTGGCGATGCCCAGCAGCGCGATCCCAGTTCCCCAGTAGGCCCAGAATTGCCGCGAATCTTCATAAGGCCGGGTCGCGAGATTGATGTCGATGCGCATGTTCAGTTGGTGTTCAACAGCGCGCCTACCACGCCTGCCATTCTCCACTTCGGAATCGATCCCCCGCCAAGGCCTAATTGCGATGCCCGCACCAGTTCCTTGACCTCGGCGCCGGTCTGCGCCTGCAAAGAGGAGGCGACGGTGGAAACGTCGGAAATGCCAGAGACAAAAATCTCTTCGATGTTGGTGTTGTAGGTGTCCTGAAAAAATACCACTGAGGGATAAACGTCTTCGGCAAGTTGCTCGCCGCTGATGGTCACGCCGCTCGCATTTTCGAGGGTGCGGACGAGGAGCAGTTGTTGCTGATCGAGGATTGCGATGCTGGTGGTGCGCGCGTCCACTTTAACCACCAGCGTGCCGCGGTCCCCAGGGGCGCCGCACACCGCCGCCAGCATTGACGGCAGCACCACGCCAGGATTGAATCCGGCTTCGCGAATGACAGATTCGTATTCCTCAATCACGCTCTTCAGCACCACCGCCGCAACTACGCGGACAGCGCCGTTCGAGGTCTGTGCCTGGTATGAGACCGAAGCTTTGTCCACGTCGAAGGGCAGCGATTTTCGGAGGCGAAAGCGGATTACGCCCTCCGCTTCGTCGCGCTTGGCGGGCAGCGTTTCAAAATCGAGCAGGGCTACGCGGACTGCAGCGTCAGGAAGGACGGCGGTTACGTCGCGTGACCTGGAACTAACATTGCCCAACACTTCGCGCAGTGCGCCTACGACTGCGTCGGGCTGGCGGAGATTGCTTTCGGTCAGGTCGGGGACTACGCACCCGGGCGCCAGTTCGCTGGTGGAGCACAATTCCAGCACCTGCCGCGAATCCGATACACGGGCGGCTATCACGCGGTCGGCTGCGATTTCGCAAGCCAGCTTTGGTTTACCGGATTGAAAGTTGCGGGTCATTTTGTAGCGAGGTACCTGTTTCAAAAACGGTTGCTGGTCATACCGTAGCCCACGACCGGCCGACGGCAGCTGACCGCCGGCAACTGCCGCCTTCTTACCGCATGGTCTCGATAAACGTGACCTTGTTGATTTCTTTCAGGGTGGTCAGTCCCAGGCGAACTTTGTCCAGCGCGGATTCGCGGAGGAAACGCATGCCTTCTTCGCGCGCGGCGCGGCGGATTTCTGAAGTTGATTTCTTATCGAGAATCATCTCGCGAATGCGGTCGCTCAGATCGAGTAGTTCGTGGATTGCGGTCCGGCCGCGAAACCCGGTTCCTGCGCACTCGATGCAGCCTTGACCCTCGTAGAAGGGAACCTTCGACCAATGCTCCGCCGCCAAGCCGCTGGCTTCGAGTACCTCATTCGGATAGTGGACAATGGTGCGGCAGGAGTTACAGATCAGCCGGACGAGCCGCTGCGCCAAAATGCAATTCAGCGCTGAAACAAAGTTGTAAGGCTCGACTCCCATGTTCAGAAAACGGCCAAGCACATCGACCACGTTGTTCGCGTGGACGGTGGTGAAAACTAGGTGGCCGGTGAGCGCGGACTGAATCGCGATTTGCGCCGTTTCGTTGTCGCGGATTTCGCCGACCATGATCTTGTCGGGGTCATGGCGAAGAATCGAGCGCAGCCCGCGGGCAAACGTCAGTCCCTTTTTTTCGTTGACCGGAATCTGGGTGATGCCGCGAATCTGATACTCGACGGGGTCTTCAATAGTGATGATTTTGTCTTCTTCGGTCTTGATCTCGCTGATTCCGGCGTAAAGCGTGGTCGTCTTGCCGCTGCCGGTTGGGCCGGTGACCAGCACCATTCCGTAAGGCTCATTGATGTAGCGGCGGAATTTCCGCAGATCGTCTTCGTCGAAGCCGACCACGTCGAGGGTGAGCGAACGAAATTTCTCGCTCATCGATTCCTTGTCGAGCACACGGAGCACGGCGTCTTCGCCATGGATCGACGGCATGATCGAAACGCGGAAATCAATGGGCCGCTCCGGCTGCCCGTATTTAACGCGGAAGCGCCCATCCTGCGGCACGCGGCGCTCGGAAATGTCGAGCTCGCTCATCACCTTAATTCTCGAAATGATGGTTGAGTGGTGCTCTTTGGCGATGGGATTCATGGCCTGCGTGAGCACGCCGTCGATGCGGAACTTGATGACCACGGAATCGTCGCGGGTCTCGATATGAATGTCGCTGGCCCGCCGCTGCAACGCGGTGAAGATGGTGGTGTCGACAAGACGGATAATTGGGCTCATGTCGCCCTGCGCCGTCAGTTTGTCGATGGAGATGCTTTCGTCTGAGCCTTCATCCTCGCGGACTACATTGAGGGTGAAGCCTTCACTCGCGTCTTCGAGCACTCGCTTCGACTGCTCGGTTTTCTTGAGGATCTCGCTGATCTGCCCCAGCGTCGCAACTTTGGTGATGATGCGTTTGCCGAGCAGCAGGCTGATTTCGTCAATCATCATCAGCTGACTGGGGTCGGCAATGGCAACTGCCAGTTTCCCGTCGAGGGTCTCCTCGAGCGGAACGAAGTTGTAGCGGAACATCAGGCGCGGATCGATTTTTGAGAACAGATCGTGATGAAGCTGGAAGTCGCGCAAATCGATGTACTCGCAGCGATACCGCCGCGCCACGTCCTGTGCGCGAACCACTTCGTCGGAAGCAGCCGCCGGGGTTGGATGTCCATTGCCCCCACTCACCGCGACGGGTTTTTTTTCTACGATGCCAGCCATCTTTCAAACCACCAATCTTTAGTGAATACTCGAGCTTAGACTGAATATCGGTAAATACAGAGAAATCAATATGCCCCCAACAAAAACCGCCATAATGATCAAAATCACCGGCTCGATCAGGGCCATGGCCGCGCCCAGCGCGGTCTGAACATCTTCTTCGTAAAACTCAGCCACCGAATTCAGCATGGCCGGCAGAGCCCCTGTCGACTCGCCCACCTCAATCATTTCGACGGAGAGCTCAGGGAACATTTTTTGGTCATCGAGGCTTTTCGCCAGCGTTTGGCCTTCGCGTACCCGGATCGCCGCCTCACGGACCCCATTAACGATCTTGCGGCTGCTCATCGAAGACCCGGCCGTTTCCAGGCACGGCACCAGCGGCATGCCGCCCGCCAGCAGCGTTGACAGCATCCGGGAAAACGTTGCCACCTGATGCTTAATCAGGATGTTCCCAACCACCGGAAGATTCAGCAGTACCCGATCGATCCATTCGCCGCCGCTGTCGCTTGCCCGCCACCGCCAGAGCGCGAAGATAAGCGCCGCCAGCCCCACAAGGCCTATGGGGGCATAGCGCTGAGCGTTAGTGCCAATGCTCAACATCATCAGTGTGACTGCCGGAAGCTGGGCGTTCAAGTCCTCGTAGAGCTTCGCGAACTGCGGGACGACATAGGTGACCAGAAAAACCAGCATCACCAGCACCACCGACACCAACAATCCGGGATACACCAGCGATACCAGGAGCTTTTTCTTAAATGTGAGCGTAAGCCGTTGAAAATTAATGTACCGGGTGAGCACTTCATCCATGTTCCCACTTTTCTCACCGGCCATTAGCGTGGTTGTGTAAATTTTTGGGAAAACATTCTGCGCGGCAAAGGCCTCTGACAGCGACTCCCCGCCTTTGACGCGTGCGCGCACGTTCTGCAGGACGGTGCGAAAGTATGGGTCTTTCTGTCGTTTGACCAGCAAATCCAGGGACGAAAGAATCGGCAAGCCGGCTTTCAGCAAGGTCAGGAACTGCTGGTTGAAAATAAGAAAAGTCGTTGGCCTGACTTTCTTTTTGCCGGAACGGCCTCCGCTCAACAGGCCCTTGGGCTTAACCCAATAGACGTGGAGGCCTTGCTGGGCAAAGCGTTCGCGAACCTCGGCCTCCGAGTAGCCGGACTCAACGTGCTGCATCTGCCGACCGCGCTCATCCGCGACTTTTACTAGAAATTCAGCCATTTGCTTGGCAGCGTCTCTCTCACGAGTCTAGCACCGAAAAGTATCGTCTTTGCCAGCACTTAGCACCGAAGTGCAATGGCGGTAACGACCCAAGGGATTAGGCTTGCTAGTCCCCTCCGCCTGCGACTTCGTCCACGGTTTCTGTACCAGGGGGCGGCTTAAACTGGAACTGGTCGTCGGGAAACGAGACGTTCTCCTTCTGATTACTGAACCGGTACTCGGTGATGGAATCGTCCCGGCCTTGAATCAGGATTCTTGCGATCCGAGAGTCGGGCCCAACTTCCAGTACGACTTGTTCCACGCGGTCTTCCATTCCCCTGGGTACCCCTCGCAGTACGACGTTGCCCACATGCCAGGCCTGCACGTCCGGCGCAAACGAGAGGCCCTGTAACTCCTTTTCCAGCTTGGTTTTACCGAGCAGGAAGGCGAGCGGGGAGCGAAGGTCGTTAAGCTTCTTCAGCGAAGACTTTCGCACCTGTTTCTCCTGCGGGAGATAAAGCCAGGCATCGGTTCCGTTGCTGACAAAGAGCTTCTCTTCTGGAGAACGGTACTCCCAGCGCATCTTGCCGGGTTTTTTCAGCCGCAGGGTGCCGGACTCAATGCGCTCCATTCCACCCCCGGCGTATATCTGGGTGAAGTCGGCTTCGAATGAACGCAGCCGGTTGTAATGCTCGTCCACGGCTTGGGCGACGGAATGTACGTTAGGCAGGGCGCTCACCCATACCGGAGCCAAGAGGAGGCTTGCCAGCATGGCCAGCGCAATCACAATTGTCAGGTTGAGCTTCACAGTAAAAATTCTATGGCCGATTTGCCGATTCTTCCAATGGGTTGGATGCGGCTCCGGCAAAAACTGAATACTGCCGCGTGCCCCCGGTCTTTGTGAGTCCGGCGCTCTGCAGGACGATTTCCTCAAACAAAGGGTTGGCATAAATCAGCCAAACCTTTCGCGGATCCCGGCGGATTGACTCACTGAGATTCGCGATGACCTTTCGGAATCCGCTCTCCGGCAGGGGATGAAACATGAAAACCACGAGTGGTGCCGGGGGGAAGTGAAATTCGGTGGCGTCCTGCTGCAGAGCTTCGATCTCTCGGCAACATTTGCGCTCGTCAGGAAACTTGCGAATATTCTCCCGCGCGATGGCGTTGAGTTCAGCAAGCAGCTCGACGCCGATGACTTTCTGGAACGGGTATTCGGAAGCCATGAGCAGGGGACGGCCTTTTCCGGAACCAATATCGATAAACGTGAACTGGTTGTAATCGATTCCCAGCGAATCGAGCATCTCGCGAAAGAGGGGCGACTCAATTGGCTGATACGAAGAATTCAGTAGGCCGATCAGACGCGCGCGCCAGGACACGTTTGCGCTGGTTGTGTCCACGCGGTGCTCCCAGTCGTAATCGACGTCGCCGAAGCGCAGGCGGGCGCGGTCGGGCATGGACTCGCGCAGGAACTCCCATACAATTGTCGCCAAAGTCTGGGCTGTGGGGATGAACCCGGCGCGCGGGCGGTGTTCGCGCCACCACGTTTTCAACTCGGAAGAGACTGTAGGCTGGCGATCGTGCACAGGGAGCGGAGTGTCGCGGCGCGTGCGCCTATGTTAACCCTTAATTCAGTCTTTCGATTTTGGGATCGTTTCAACCGCCTTGGGAACATAGCCTGGGGGCAGAGCCTTCTGCAGAAATGGAAAATTCTCGGGGTCGGCTACGAACACGCGGCCTTGATCGTCGAGCTGATATCGGTTTCCAGTGGGGTCGGTCGGCACGCCCCGCAACAATCCCGCGCGTTCCATTTCAACGAAACTGCTGGGGAAGTGTCCTTTGCTCTGACGATAGAGCTGGACGATGCGTTGCAGTTCGGTGCACTCCTGATCTGCTTTGAGTGCCCGCAGGTGCCACAGAGCATTTTCGCGGATGTAGTTGTCTTGCGTCGTCTGGTAAATCGCGCTCCACAGCAATTGGGCCGTCTGCGCCTCACCGCCGTGCTGCGCCGCCTGCGCCGCCAGAATCTTCAGGAAGGGATGCGCGTTGGGAACCCGAGACCCGCGTTCGAAGGCGTTAGCCGCCCCGGGGTAATCTTTGAGGTCGTAGTACAGATACCCGAGGTCGTAATAGAGATGCCAGTCGCCCGGATTGTTGCGGATTCCGTATTCCACAAGTTCGATGGCCTTATCAGGCAGGCCGGCGCCATTCGGAGGCGGCGTAGAAAGGAATGTGCCGCCGAACTCGTAAACCGGAATGATGTGCGGGTCAAGCTTGCTGGTGATGTTCAGCAGCGGCCAGAGTAATTCGTACCGCCCGCCGCCTGCGTGATGCTTGCCGCCGTAATATTGGACAACGCGCGTCCAGTAGACATCTGCGAGCAGCCCGTCGTAACCCAGACTTAGTCGCTTGAGCAGCTGCGGCGAAGAAATATAGACGACCTCGTTCAGGGTGGCGTGGCCGCGAGACTCGTCCACGCGTTCGAGGAGCAGCGCGGAACCAACGCCGGATGCGACCAGAATGAGGGCGGCAAAAGCAGCGATCCTGCTCCGCTTCATTTCAGGTTCCTGGACTCAAAAATCAAGACGGCTCCGCTCAGTACCGCGACCACATAAAGCAGCGCATAAGCGGTGTTCCAAAGCAGCAGCTGACCGCCAACTGCCGTGCCGTGCGCCACCTGGCTAATCACGTTCAGGGCGGAGAAGTTCGGCACCAGGTAGGCCGCGCCCGTCGCCAGCCAGTGGGTGGCACCGTGCGTCATCGCGGCAAATCCTCGGAGGTCTTCGGCGAAGCTGCCGATTACAAAAAGCGAAAACGCGAACACCGCTGAGAGCAGCGGGGAAGAGAACGAGGAAAAGAACAGCGCCAGGGCTGTAATGATCAGAAATTGCAGGACGATAAAGTACAGGCCTGCGAGTATCGATACGTCTGAGGCCTGAAAGTGGCGCGAGACATACAGCAGCGCTGCGAACACTCCGATCGACATGAGTGCAGTATTGAAGACCAGGGTTCCGGAGAGTCCGAAGAATTTTCCGGCGATGAATTCCCAGCGCCGAACCGGCCGCGACAATACGGTGTACAGCGTGCGCTTGTCGATTTCTTTCGAGACCAGTCCGATGCCGATGAAGATCGCGATTACGACTCCAAACAGCGAAACCGCCGTCAGCCCCAGATTGATGACCACTAACCGCTCAATCTGGACAGAAACCTGACCCACCAGAACCGCGGCGCCAGTGAGCAGCAACGCGAACGCGATCAGGTTGTAGAGCACGCGGTCGCGCACGGCTTCGCGGAACGTATTCGTCGCGATATGCAGGATTCGGGAATTCATGAGTTCGCCCCTCCTGCCTTGGAGGATGTGTTCGCAGCGACTGAATCTTCGCGGTCTCCCAACTGGGTCATGAAGTAGTCTTCGAGGGACATGCGCACCGGGGTCACCGATATCAGCCGGACGCGTTCCCGCCGCAGGGCTTCCAGCGCGGCGTCCTGCTGGGCCTCGGCAACGATCACTCGCACGGTGTCGCCGGCAACGTGGCATTCGGCGCCTAGCGCGCTCAGTGACGCAGAGGCCGCCCGGCCCACCCAGACAATTTCGACCTGTGCCTGCACACCGGCCGTAAGTTCTTCCACCGCTCCCACCCCGCGCAACTTCCCCTGATGAATGATGGCAACACGATCGCAGAGGGCTTCGGCATCCGACAAAATGTGTGTGGAAAAGAAAACCGTCTTGCCTTCCGCTTTCAGTTGCGCGATTAGGTTGCGAACCTCGCGCCGCCCCATGGGATCAAGGCCTGACATGGGCTCGTCGAGGAACACGATTTTGGGTCGGTGCAGGATTGCCTGGGCGATGCCTGCGCGCTGCAACATGCCTTTGGAGAACCTGCGAAGTTGAACATTCGCGCTGCCCGACAATCCCACTCGGTTCAACACCGCGTCAACACTTCCGTCCAATTGTTTCGCATCTATTCCGGAAAGGCGGCCGTAATAGCGCAGCAGTTCGAGGGCGGTAAGGTAGTCGTAGAAGTAGGGTTGCTCAGGAAGGAATCCGATCTGCGCTTTCATGCGCGGATCATCCAGTTCCATACCCAGAATGCGGGCGCTTCCGCCGGTGGGGAACACCAGCCCCATGAGCATTTTTAAAGTCGTGGTTTTGCCGGCGCCGTTCGGTCCGAGAAAGCCAAAGATCTCACCGGTCTCGACGGTCAAATTCAGCGGATGGAGGGCGCGACGAGGCCGCTTGCGCCAGAATCCGACGCTATAGACCTTTTCCAGTTGAAGTATTTCGATAGCTGACATGGGAGCGGGCGTCGAAAAAATTCCCGTCGGGAAAATTATAGAGAAACGCGCGGCGAAAGGAGATGTCCGGAAAGGTGCGCGCAATTACGGAAGTGCCAAGGCGCAGTTTCTCGGCTAGGCCATTGGCGCGGGCGATTATTGCGCGATCGGATAGGCCAGGCAGACCGGAACGGTTTTCGCGATGGGAACGCCGCCGAGGCCCGGATCAATTCTGACTACTCCATCGGTCGAAATGCAGAAGTCTCTGACGCCCGATCGGTCAAAGGATTGGGGCGCAGCGCTGGCGACGAACTCAGTATTCTGCGGCACGCCACCCGAAGCAAAGCCTGCAGCAAACAGCAGATAACCACTCTTGGTGCCGGCGGAGACCTGGCTGTCGAGAATGCATGCCGTCGCAGCACTGGGCGCGCAGCCCGCCATGGGTCCGCCTAAGCTGATCAGGTCAGGCGCGTAGCCGACCGAGGGAAAAGTGGCGTGGTATGAAACTTCCGCGGTCGAGATCTCACGGATTGAGCGAATGGCGGAAGCCTCGTTCGCGGCAATCTTGCTCCGCAGCAGGTTCGGGATGGCGATAGCCGCGATCACCAGGATGATCGCAACTACGATTAGCAACTCGATGATTGAGAAACCCGGTTGGCGGCGCGGGGTCATTGGCTCTGTTCTCCGGAATTAAGGCTGCACTCTCAGGGCCACGCAGGCCGGTGGCCTGGAAAACTAAAGTGCTGTGGCGGGCAGGAAATTCGGCCGACCTCGAATCGCTGGCCATGGTCCTCGGTCCTCGGCTAAAGCAGAAGTGCGAGACAGGCAAAAACAAAAAAGAGCGCCGGATTTTCATCCGGCGCTCTCGGCTTTTACCCTCCCCGGGTAATTGCCTAGCTTAAGTTACTGCAACACCAGCCAGGGAGCGGCCGTGCAAGTCGTGCTCCAGGGGCTGAAGTTCTGTGCACCACCGGCGCC
>JAYTFR010000055.1:0-256808 GCA_043734125.1 Acidobacteriota bacterium
CAAGGGGGAGCACGGTTCCTCGGTGATCACCGCGAGCGGGCAGGTGGACGTCTCCGCGGTGGCGCCGTCGCGCATCGTCGATCCGACCGGCGTCGGCGACGCTTTCCGCGGCGGCTTGATGCGCGGCATCTCGCTCGGCCTGCCTTACGAGACCTGCGCGCGAATGGGCAGCGTCGCGGCGACCTACGCGCTCGAGCACCTGGGCGGTCTCAGCCACGCCTACACCTGGGACGAGTTCAAGGCGCGGTATCAGCAGCACTTCGGGGTGTTGACGCTTCCGGCCTGATCGGGCCGGGGCGCGTCATGGCTTCTTTGGCCCGCCAAGACGGTTTTCGCACGAACAGTCCGCGAACCTCGCCACGCGCGGGATCCCCATCGCGCGTCATAATCACCTGAAGGAGCAACTGCACATGGGCGACAAAGGCGGCAAGAAGGACAAGGCCAAGAATAAGCAGCAGCACGACGTCAAGCAGAAGGCCGAGCTGAAGCGGAACCAGGAGAAGAGTCCCCGCAAGACCTCGTAGCGGAGGGGCCTGCTGGCCCTCTAATTCAGCCCGGAGTGGTCGCCACTGAGCGACCACTCCGGCGTAGTCTCCGTTATGACGTGCTTCCGCCACATCCAGAGAGGCACCAATGACCCCAGCACGAAAGCGTGGCGGCCCCGAACCACTCAACGCTGAAACCCGACTCAGGGCTTTCATCCACAAGTTCGAGCCCAAGGACCAGCGACTGATTCGAGCCGTCCGACAGGCCGTGCGCAAGCGGATCCCGACGGCGAACGAGTTGGTGTGGGACAACTACAATTTCTTGGTGATTGGCTATTCGCCGACGGAGCGGCCGACGGACTCGATCGTGTCGATCGCCGCGCGCCAACGGCGTCGGCTTGTGTTTCATTCAAGGAGCGCGTCTTCCCGATCCCAGGAACATCCTTCTGGGCTCTGGCAAACAGACACGCTTCATTCGCTTGGAGTCCGCGAGCGTGCTGGCTCGTCCCGATGTAAGGGCGCTCATCGCCGCTGCAATCGATCACGCGAGGATGCGGTTGCCACTCAGCGGACGGGGCAGGCTGATCATTCGTTCGGTGGCCGCGAAGCAGCGACCGCGGCGAACGCCCAGAAAGTGATCTCGGGACTCGCAGCCGCGGATGCTCACCCACCGCTGCTCGTTTCGCTCGGCTTCAACGGAACGTGAGGAGACGATGGTTCAGACGTACGGCCTGACACACCTCAATCTGGCGGTCCACGACATGCCGCGCGCGTTGCGATTCTACGAGCAGGTCTTTGGTCTCCGCGAGTACGGACGCGGGGACGGCCTGGTCCACACGCAGGCGCCGGGGAGGCGCGACATCCTCACGTTCGTCGAGGACGCGACCACGGCCGGTGCGGTGGGTGGCGTCGCGCATTTTGGCTTTCGTCTGGTGGACCCGCGCGACATCGACCACGCTATCCGTGAGGTCGAACGCGCCGGAGGCCGTCTGCTCCGTCGCGGCGAGTTTGCTCCCGGCCTCCCCTATGCGTACGTCGCCGACCCGGATGGCTATGAGATTGAGATCTGGTTCGAGTAGGTCCCGATCGAGGGATCGTCGCATTGGTGTCGCGCCCTCCGGGACCGGAAGATACATACTGTGCGACGACTCATTACTAACCCGAGCGACCAGAAGGAGCTTATGACCAAACACCGACCGAAGCAGAGTCCCGCGCCGCGCCCGTATGACGTTCTTTTCCAGATGGTCATCGGCAAGTGGATCAGTCAGGCAATCGGCACCGTCGTTGAAATCGGCGTTGCTGACCGGCTCGCGAAGGGAGCGCGCCGGTGCAGCGACATCGCCCGTGAGGCCGAAGTCTCGGAAGACGGTCTCTACCGGCTGCTGAGGGCGCTCGCAAGCGTCGGGCTGTTTGCTGAAACCGCGAATCGCCGGTTCAAGCTGACGCCCATGGGACAACTTCTGCGACGCGATCACCCGGAAAGCGTTGCCGGCTACGCGCACTTTACCGCTCACGACAGCACCTGGCGCCCTTGGGGACGCCTCAGTTACAGCGTGAAGTCCGGTCTGCCCGCCTTCGATGAGGTATTCGGCGTACCCATTTTCGAGCATCTCGCGAAGAATCCAGACGCGGCCTCGGTCTTCGACGAGGCGATGACCTCCATCAGCACCGTAGAGGCCGGCGTGGCGTGCGATGCCTACGATTTCAAAGGGGTGGAGACGCTGATGGACGTAGCCGGCGGACACGGTCTGCTGTTGGCCACGGTCCTGCGCCGCCATAAAACGATGCGCGGCGTGCTCTTCGATCTTCCACATGTTGTCGCTGGAGCGACCGCGACGTTCACACGTGCCGGCGTCCTGGGCAGAGCGCGAATTGAAAGCGGCGACTTCTTTAAAGAGCTGCCGCCGGGCGCCGACGCCATCATCATGAAACATATCCTCCACGACTGGGATGACGACTCGGCGACGCGGATCCTGCAGACTTGTCACCGCGCGCTCGGGCCGCGGGGCAAGGTGCTGATCGTGGACCCGGTCGTACCTCCTGGCAACGTGCCGCATTACGGCAAGCTCCTAGATCTGGAAATGCTGGTGCTTACGCCGCGCGGCCGCGAGCGGACAAAGGTCGAATTTGCGAGGCTGCTGGGTAGCGCGGGATTTCGGCTGGCGCGAGTTGTCCCAACCAAAACTCCGTTGTCAATTGTCGAAGCCGTCAAGCTTTGATGCATGATCCGTTTCGCTCCAGACGCGGCAGGCATTTGGTACCCTGAGTACTGAACACTGAATAGAAGATGGTCTTTGTCCTCGACAACTACGACTCTTTCACCTACAACCTCGTCCAATATTTGGGCGAGTTGGGGGCGGAGGTGGTCGTCCGCCGCAATGACCAGATCACAGTAGCCGGAGTCGAAGCCCTGCATCCCGAGCGGATCGTGATTTCACCCGGCCCATGCACGCCGCAGGAAGCCGGCATCAGCATGGAGTTGTTCCGCCACTTTACCGGCAAGCTGCCGATTCTGGGTGTCTGCCTAGGTCACCAGGCGCTTGGGGCGGCGTTTGGAGGCAGAGTGATCCGCGCGCCTCATCTTATGCACGGCAAAACCAGCCAGGTCACCCACGATGGTCGAACCATATTCAAAGACCTGCAACTACCGTTCACCGCGACTCGCTACCACTCGCTGATTGTCGAAGAGAAGGGCCTGCCTGCCGAGCTGGAAGTCAGCGCCTGGACGACCGAGTCTGACGGATCAACGACGATCATGGGATTACGTCATAAGAAGTTTCCGGTCGAGGGCGTGCAGTTCCATCCGGAAAGTGTGTTGACGGGTGAAGGGAAAAAGCTGGTGGGGAATTTTTTAAGAGAAGTGATAACTGGAAGCTGACTTACCCTCTGGCCTTCTCCACTGCCCCTAACACCGCCTGGGCCTTATTCATCGATTCCTGAAATTCCAACGCAGGGTTCGAGTCAGCGACGATGCCCGCGCCCGCCTGCAGTGACGCCTTTTTACCCTGCATCAGCATGGTGCGGATGGCTATGCAGGAATCGAGATTGCCCGCGAAATCCGCGTAGAGCACCGAGCCTCCGTAGATTGCCCGCCGCGTGGGCTCGAGCTCTTCAATGATTTGCATGGCGCGAACTTTAGGCGCACCACTTAGAGTACCAGCGGGAAAGCAGGCGGCGAAGGCATCGAGCGCATGAAGCTCAGGCCGCAGCTTGCCTTCGAGCGCAGAAACAATGTGCATGACGTGCGAGTAGCGCTCCACGTACATCAGGTCTTTCACCTTGACCGAACCGTATTCGCTCACGCGCCCCAAATCGTTGCGGCCAAGATCGACCAGCATGACGTGCTCGGCGCGCTCTTTTTCGTCGTTCAGCATTTTTTCAGCAAGCCTGCGGTCTTCGGCTTCGTCTTTACCGCGCGGATGAGTTCCCGCGATCGGGCGGTATTCGAGCTTGCTGCCGGTCACGCGCACCAGCATTTCCGGCGATGACCCGAGCACGTGCGTGTCGCCCATTTTCAGGAAGTACATGTAGGGCGACGGATTCACTGCTCGCAGTGACCGATAAATATCGAACGGCGGCACCCCCGGGGTAAAGTCCAGCCGCTGCGAGAGGACGACCTGGAAAATGTCTCCGGCGGCGATGTATTCCTTGGCGCGGCGAACTGATTTTTCAAAATCTTTTTGCGGCGTGTTGGCGTGGACCTTCAGCTTGCCCGCGCGCTTACCGTTCGCGCGCTGCCATTGTCCCGGCCGCAACGCAGACAACTTCTTTTCGAGCGCCGCAATGTCCGCCAGCGCCCGATCGTATGCCTTGCGCGGGCTTTCCGCGCGAACGTCAGCTGCGGCGATGATGTGAATCTGGTGGCGCAGGTGATCGAATGCAAGCAGGCGGTCGAAAAACATCAGCGTGCAGTCGGGCAGGTGGAGGTCGTCGCGAGTGTCGTCGCCTATGTTTTCCAGCTGGCGAACGATGTCATACGAGCAAAACCCGACAGCCCCTGAAAGAAACGGCGGCAGACCTGGGATGCTGGCAGGTTTGTGCTGCTGAAGAAGCTCTTTCGCAATCTGAAAAATATTCCCCGCTCGCTTCTCGCGCTTGCGTCCGCGCTCGATGGTGATCTCGCTGTTGGATGCCCGCAGCTGCATGTACGGACGTGCGCCGAGGAATGTGTAGCGACCGATCTGTTCGCCGCGCTCGACCGATTCCAGCAGAAATGCGTCCTGCTCGCCGCGAGAGATCGCGAGAAATGCCGAGACTGGAGTCAGCAGATCCGCCATGACGGACTTCACCACGGGCACGAGCGTGGACTCGCGAGCGAGGGCGGAAAATTCCTTGTAGTCGGGGCGGATCATTCACAAATCATTCACCGCAGAGTACGTCGACGCGCTGTTCAAACGCACAGCAAGCGCGAGACAAAGCGTTTCTGGGGTTAGTGATTTTGTATCACAGCGAAGCTTCGGCTGCCCGAGTTCGGCATTCTCGGCGATCCCTGCGCACTCGGCGGTAATGCTTTTATAGAATCTTTTTCCCGAACGCCGAGAGCGCCAACTCGACCGCCAAGTCCGCGGTGCGGTTGTGTTCGTCGATCACAGGATTGACTTCGACGATTTCGAAACTCAGCATGCGGCCGTGGTCGGCGATGATTTCCATGGCCAGATGCGCTTCGCGATAGGTCGCGCCGCCGCGTACTGGCGTGCCGACGCCGGGCGCGTCTTCGGGATCGACCCAGTCCATATCGAGCGAGACGTGATAGCCGGCCGTGCCTCGTCCCGCCAGGCGCAGTGCTTCTTCCATCACGGTGCGCATGCCGCGCTCATCAATGTCGCGCATGGTGAATACGCCAATGCCGGCGCGACGTACGTTCTCTTTTTCGATGGTGTCAATGTCGCGCACGCCCACCAGGACACAGTTCTCCGGCGCAACTTTGGGCGAGAATCCAAAAATATTTCCCAGATCTGCCGGTCCCAGGCCCATCAGCGCGGCAAGCGGCATACCATGTACGTTGCCGCTGGGGGAACTCTCAGGCGTGTTGATGTCGGTGTGGGCATCAATCCAGATGAGGCCGACTTTCTGATTCTGGCGGCGATAAAATTCGGCGACGCCGCTGACCGTGCCCGCACCAACCGAGTGGTCGCCGCCCAACACCAGCGGCACCTTTCCGGCTTCGAGAGTCTTAATCACCAGTTCGGCGTGCTTAGTGCAAGTCGCGGTGATTTCTTTCAAGTATTTCGCGTGCGCATCGCCAACCTTTTTTTGCTCGGCAATCGCGACCGCGACGTTGCCGGCGTCTTCCACGATGTGCCCGAGTTCCTCAAGGCGCGCTTCCAGGCCGGCCACCCGGACCGCAGACGGACCCATATCGACGCCGCGGCGTGACTGGCCAAGATCGAGCGGCACACCGATCACGACGATCTTCTTGGGACTCATACTCGAGATGGGACAGGGCTGTAAAGTCATTCATTCACCGGGTGCGTCGAGGAATTCATTGGCATTCGAGCTCATGGATAAAGCCGATGCAGCGTTCTGGCGAAAGGAATCGTTTCGCGCACATGCTCCAACCCGCAGATCCACGCCACCGCGCGCTCAATGCCCATGCCGAAACCGCCGTGCGGAACGCCGCCGTATTTGCGCAGATCGAGATACCACTTGAACGCCTCTTCGGGAAGCCCATGCTCGCGAATACGCTGGAGCAGCAGATCGTAAGACCCGATACGCTGCGAGCCCCCAATAATTTCCCCGTAACCTTCGGGGGCGAGCACGTCCACACAAAGAGCGAGGTCAGCGCGCTGCGGATCCGGCTCCATGTAAAAAGCTTTGATCTTTGTCGGGTAGCGATGCACCATCACCGGCTTTTCGAACTGGGACGAAATATAAGTTTCGTCCGGTGAGCCGAAATCTCCGCCCCATTCGAAATTGTTCTCCACCGCTCCCTTCGCATGGGCTTCCTGCAGCATTTTCACCGCGTCGTCGTAGGTGAGGCGGGGAAACGGCGCACTGATTTTCTCCAGCTTCGCCACATCACGGCCAATGGTCACCAGGTCGGCGCTGCGCTTTTCCAGGCAGCGCTGCACCAAGAAGCTGATGAAGTGCTCGGCCAAGTCCATCAGATCGTCGAGGGTGGCATAAGCCACTTCCGGCTCGACCATCCAAAATTCCGTCAGGTGGCGGCGGGTCTTGGATTTCTCCGCGCGGAAGGTTGGCCCGAACGAATAAACCTTGCCGAGCGCCATGGCTGTGGCTTCGATATAGAGCTGGCCGGACTGGGTGAGATACGCCTGCTCGTCGAAATAATCGACGGGGAAAAGTGTGGTCGTGCCTTCGCAGGCGGCGGGCGTCAGAATTGGCGGATCGGTCAGCGTAAAGCCCCGTTCATCGAAGAAATCGCGCGCCGCTTTGATGATTTCGGCTCGCACGCGCAGAATGGCAGCCTGCCGCGGCGTTCGAATCCAAAGATGGCGATGGTCCATGAGGAAGTCGACGCCGTGTTCTTTCAGCGAAATGGGGAATGGATCGCTTTCCGGCACGCGCTGCAGCACCTGCACGTTTGAAACGTCAAGCTCGTAGCCGCCGGGCGCTCGCTTGTCGGCGCGGACTTTGCCTTCGACAATTACGCTGGATTCCTGCGTCAGACCCTTGATCGCGTCGAACACTTCTGCCGGCACAGCGTTCTTGGGGACCACGCCCTGAATCACGCCACTGCCGTCGCGAAAAATTGGGAATAGAAGTTTTCCGCTCTCGCGCAGGTTATATAGCCAGCCGCGGACCGTCACCGACTGGCCCTCGTGCTTGCCGATATCAGAAATTGTGGTAATTGGAGGAGTCATGCTAAAAACCATTTCACCGCCGAGCACGCGGAGTACGCAGAGAACAACTCAGAAATCCTCCGCGACCTTGGCGGTGAATCTTGTTTTTTGACCTTTATGCCGGAACTAGATTCCCAAAAATCTCGCTCATCTTCTCCACCGGATTGATCTTCTCATCTCCATCAATCTCAAGTAGAAGTGGCGGCCGGTGCGGCGCCTGGCCCAGCAGCTCGAGGGTTTCCTTCCAATTAATGGTTCCGGCGCCGGGCCACAGATGTGAATCACGGTCCTTGGCGTTGTCGTGAATGTGGGTCGAGTGGATGTGCGACTTCAGAGTCTCGAAAGCTTGCGGTATTTCGCCCATCATGTGAGCGTGCCCGACGTCGAAGCAGACTCCCACATCCTCGAAATGAGCGACGCGAATGAACTCCATCAGCCGTTCAGGCGTGGAGAGGTCATTCGGAATGTTTTCAACCAGCACCCTCACCCCGAGCGGCTTAGCAAACGCACGCAGGTGCTCGACGGAGCTCATGGCAGCGTCGAACTTCTTCTCATCAAAATACTCGTTAGGCAAACCGATGTGCTGAATCAGGAATCGAAAGGGAATCTGTTCCGCCAGTTCGATGGCGCGCTTGATCTCGTCCATGGCTTCGATTCGAGCCGCCCGGTCGATGGCCGCAATATTGATCGGCGGAGCGCCGGCGCGTCCCCATTCATAGTCAGCGTACAGAGGGGCATGCACCGAGTGCAGCGGCACGCCGCTGCCGCGGAACCAGTCCGCGATCTCGCGCACGTGCTGTTTCCGGTTGGCATAGTCCATGTGCTGACGGGCGCCAAAGATTTCAATAGCCTCGGCTCCACCGCTCACCAGTTTGTCCAGTAAGCCGGGATGCAGCCGCTCTTTGACGTAAATGTAGGTTGAAATCGCTTTCTGCATAAGCTGTATTCTGCCAGGCCCGACCCGCCGGAAAGTGGGCGCATGGAGTGGACTTCTGAGGCTAGCGTAGCGCCATCGGCGGAGTCAAACTCAGACCTGCTGCCGGGCCTCACCCAGCGTGACCTGAATATCCATTTTGCGCTTACCGCGGTAGATTGTGACCTTCACCGTGTCGCCCGCGCGATGGCTGTTCATCACATGCGCAAGCTGCTGTTGGTCTTGAACGTCCTGGTCATCAATCCCAACGATAAGGTCCCCGTCGATCGTAATCGGGATGTTTCCCAGATTCGCGGGCTTGGTTCCGCCCTTGAGTCCGGCCCGCGCCGCGGCTTCGCCTGGCAATACCTGCACGATGAGCAGTCCGTAGTCAGCGGCGAGTCCAAGTTCATCCGCAAGGTCAGGGCTGATAGGGATGGTCACCACCCCCAGCGCGGGACGACGTATGCGGCCCAGTGTTAACAAATCGTTCAGTACAGCCTTGGCGGTGTTCACGGGAATTGCGAAACCGATGCCTGCACTCTGATCGACGCCGGGATTCCCCGCGATCATGGTATTGATTCCTATTACTTCACCGTGCAGATTAAGCAGCGGCCCGCCAGAATTGCCCGGATTGATGGCAGCGTCGGTTTGAATGGCTTCATCAATGGTCACGCCATTCGGTTCCTGCACTTGCCGAACGGAACTCACAATGCCGCTGGTGAGCGTCCCTGACAGGCCGAAGGGATTGCCGATTGCGTATACCTTCTGACCGACTTGCAGGTTCTTGGAGTCGCCGAGGGTCATCGGGTTCAGGTCCGGGGCTTTGATCTGGATGATCGCAAGATCGTGCGAGCTATCGGAGCCGACCACCGTGGCACGATATTTTTTTCGGTTGTGCAACGTGACGTCAATCTGCCGCGCGTCGGCAATCACGTGGTAGTTGGTCAGGATGTGGCCTTCGCGGTCAATGATGAAGCCTGAACCTTGGCCTTCCTGCGGCACCAAGCCGTAAAAGAAGTCCAGCGTTAACGCGCGCGACGTAATGTTCACGACGGATCCGATGTTCTTGCGATAGACGGAAATATTGTTCTGCTCTTCGCTGTCGAGGGGCTCGGTAGTAGCGGCTTCGGTAACCTCGATTTTTGGGGCAGGCGAGTCCACCAGACGGAAACCGCCGGAGCGATAGGTGGTGAAATAGAAGAAGGCGCCGATAACTAGCGCCGCAATCACGATAGGTCGAAGGAGTTTCATTCTTATCTCTGAGATCAAAGTGACCCGACAGTTATTGTACTGTGGTCGCACGCCATCCGGCACTGACAGCAGGCCCTATGCTTCCACCGACCTCAACCCAAGACGCTTGGGTGTATGCTTTCGTTTTCTTGCCTAACCTCGCACCTTGGACAAACTGAAAAACACGCTCGGGCTGCTGCTCTTAACCGTCGGAGCCCTAGCAGTTCATGGGTACCATCCTTACGCCGAGGACGCGGAAGTCTATCTCCCCGGAGTCGAGAAGGCGTTGCACCCCGCGCTCTTCCCTGTTGGTAGCCAGTTCTTCGAGGCGCATGCCGGGCTCTCCGTTTTTTCCAAATTGATTGCAGGCTCAGTGCGGGCGTCGCACATCCCCTTTGACTATGCCATTTTCTTCTGGCAGGTGGCCTGCATGTTTCTGCTGCTGCTTGCGTGCTGGCAGTTCACGGGCAGCATTTTCGTTTCATCCAAAGCCAGATGGTGCGGCGTCGCTCTGGTAGCGGCGCTGCTGACCTTGCCAGTTGCCGGCACGGCGCTCTACATCCTGGACCAGTACTTAAACGCAAGGAATGTGGAAGCGTTTGCGGCGGTGTTCGCCGTGGGCCGCGTGCTGCGCCGCAAGTATTTCGCCGCCGCATTGTGGTTGCTGTTCGAGGCCGCGATCCACCCGTTGATGGGCGTTTTCACGCTGTCATTTTGCCTGCTGCTGGTGTTCTTAAAGGAATACGACCTTCGAACGCAGCTTGTAGCAGCACTTTTGCCTCTAAGCACATTTTCCCTGCGCTCTTCGCCGGCGTATCACGAAGCCGCCCGGTTGCACAGTTTTCATTACATTCTGAATTGGGAATGGTACGAGTGGCTGGGGATTATTGCGCCAGCGCTTTTGTTCTGGTGGTTTGCGCGGATCGCGAAGAATGGCCGGATGGAAAACATGGTTCTGCTTTGCCGAGCCTTGGTGATCTACGAACTAGTGTATTTTGCTGCGGCGCTGGTCATCTCGATACCCAAGCGCTTTGAAGTCTTGGCCAGGGTTCAGCCGTTGCGAAGCTTGCATCTTCTTTACATCGTGATGTTATTGCTTGGCGGAGGCTTGATTGCCGACTACGTGCTAAAAAATCGAGCATGGCGCTGGGTTGTGCTGTTCCTGCCCATGTGCGCAGGAATGTTTTTCGCCCAACGCTCGCTTTTTCCCTTGAGTTCTCATGTTGAGTGGCCATGGGCCACGCCCAAGAATCCGTGGGCCCAGGCATTTTTGTGGATCAGAGAGAACACTCCGGAGGCAGCTGTTTTTGCGATCGATCCGAACTATGAGCGAATTCCAGGCGAAGAGACGGTTGGGTTCCGGTGCATGGCGCAGCGCAGCCGCCTGGCCGATTATGGAAAAGACAGTGGCCCGGTTTCAATGTTCCCGCCGCTGGCGGAGGAATGGTTTGCACAGTTGGAGGCGCAAAAGAACTGGAACCAATTCAATTCGAGCGATCTGGACCGTTTGCGCCAGCAATACGGAATCAGCTGGGTGGTTCTGCAGCCCCCGGGGATCGCGGGGTTGGCTTGCCTCTATCAGAATTCAGCCGTGATGGTGTGTCGCCTGCAGCCCTAGTACTTACGATTGCCGGCCGGGACGAGTGAGAGCTCCGCGATCGTAGTAGTCGGGGGTTGCCGTCTGCAGCTTTTTTCCGGCGTCATCGAAAATCTTGTACTTGGCCAGTCCCCATTTTTGCAAAGCGAATTGCATCGTGGTGGCCAGAACTGCCAGCCCGTAGGTCACGCTGCGACGGAAGTTAATCGAGGATGCTTCAGGAAAATATTTTGTGGGGCAGGAAACTTCGCCGATGCGGAATCCGAAGAAGGCGCATTGCGCCAGCATCTGGTTATCGAACACAAAGTCGTCGGAATTCTCAAGCAGCGGAAGCTTGGTCAACACTTCGCGGCTGAAGGCACGATATCCGGTGTGGTATTCCGAAACTTTGATTCCCAGGAAAAGATTTTCGAACGCCGTCAGCATCCGGTTAAATATGTATTTGTAGAGCGGCATCCCGCCCCCCAGGGCCTGGCCGCCGATAATTCTCGATCCCAGCACGACGTCATAGATGCCGTACGCCACCATGCTTGCCATGGCCGTCACCAGCAGCGGCGTGTACTGGTAATCCGGATGGAGCATGATTACCACGTCAGCGCCTTCGGCCAACGCCTCGGCATAGCAGGTTTGCTGATTGCGGCCGTAACCGTAGTTGCGGTCGTGAACGAAGTGCACAATTCCAAGTTCGCGAGCGACTTCCACCGTGCAGTCGGAACTGTGATCGTCCACTAGGATGCGCACGTCAACGATTTCGGGCAGCTCCGCGACCGTGGTGCGCAGCGTCTTCTCCGCGTTGTAGGCGGGCATTACGACGGCGATGCGCTTGCCATTGAGCATGAGGGAAGCTAGGAAAAGCTCTTAGCTTTTAGCTTTAATGGGTAACAGTTAAAGGCTGAGAGCTAACAGCTAAGAGCTTCCTCCTTCTGATTTACACTCAATCATAAATCATGCCCTCGCGCGCACCGCGGTTGAGAAATCTTCCAGTAACCACCAGCGGCACGGTGCTGATCCACGCGGATTTCCTTCTGGCGGGAATCGTCATGACATTTCTGGGGCCCATGCTGCCGATCCTGGCGGCACGCTGGGGAATCAGTGACGCCGTTGCTGGCCGCTTGTTTCTGACCCAGTTCATCAGTTCGATGTTCGGGATGATGCTGTCTTCCGTCCTTGTGCAGCGCAAGGGTTACCGCGCAACATTGATTCTCGGCCTGGTACTGATGGCCGCGGGGATGACGTTGCTTGCATCGGGGCCATTCCTGTTGGGCATCGCGGCCGTCGCAACATTGGGCGTCGGTCACGGTCTGACCACGCCAGCGGGAAACCTGCGGACTGCGGAAATCAATCCGCACCGCAGCGCCTCCGCGCTGAACGTGATCAACGCAGTTTGGGGAATCGGAGCGCTGAGCCCGTCATTTTTTATCGGCATCGCCCGGCATGCGGGCCGGCCGGAGTGGTTCTTGTATGGCGCCGCAGCACTGCTCCTACCGCTCCTGCTGTTTTTTGCCCTCAGCCGTTTTGAACCTGACACGCCGCGCGCGACCGAGAACGCCCAACCGGGAACCAAGTCTGTCCTCAGCCATCAACTGCTGGTGCCGGTCGCGCTGCTTTTGTTTTTCTACGTTGGGACAGAAGTCGCGTTTGGCCAGTGGATCGCCACTTTTGCGCATCGCGTCAACCCCAGCGCGCCGAATTCCTGGACGCAGAATTCCTGGACAATGATGGCCTCTCTTTTCTACGGTTCGCTACTTGCCGGACGAATTGTTGCGCCCCTGGCGCTGAGGCGGGTGCGCGCCACGACGCTGGCGGAGTGCGGCCTGAGCCTGGCGGTGCTCGGAGGCCTGGCTTTCCTCAAAGCCCACGGAATGGGACTGGTGGCTGCAGGGGCCCTGCTGACCGGGCTCGGGCTCTCATCAGTTTTCCCCATCAGCGTTTCACTTTTCGTGACCTGGTTCGGAGACTCCGCCCGTCGCGCCAGCGGCCCCGTGTTCGCCATGGGGAACATGGGCGGCGCAGTCTTGCCATGGCTGGTCGGCGTGGTCTCCACTCACTCTGGAAGTCTGCGCCTGGCTTTTTGCGTGCCCCTGATTGGGGCCGTGTTCATGCTGGGCTTCTATCTTTTTGGACAGTCGAAAACCAAATCGTTCGCCACAGAGGCCACAGAGTTCCGCAGAGGAACGCAGCAGAAGTGATCTTCGTTCGCGGAATCTCGCCTTCGCAGCAATCGCTGCTTCCGAGTTGGTAGAATATTGGGAATCCATGCCCCGCACACTTTTCGAGAAAGTATGGGACGATCACGTCGTCGCGGCGCCCGCCGGCCAGTCAGCGCTGCTCTACGTCGACCTGCATCTGGTGCACGAGGTCACGTCGCCGCAGGCGTTTGAAGGACTGCGCGTAGCCGGCAGAAAAGTTCGCTCCACTGAGCGCACCATCGCGACCGTGGATCACAACATTCCCACCGAGCCGCGGGGCACGCCGATTCTCGATCCAATAGCGCGGAAGCAGATCGAGACCCTGCAGCAGAACTGTCGCGATTTCGGCGTCCGTCTGTTCGATACCGACTCGCCCGATCAGGGCATCGTTCACGTCATCGGGCCGGAGCTGGGCTTCACCCAGCCGGGCATGACAATCGTCTGCGGTGACAGCCATACCAGCACGCACGGGGCTTTTGGTGCGCTCGCATTCGGCATCGGCACATCCGAAGTTGAACATGTGCTCGCCACGCAGTGCCTGCCGCAGCGCAAGCCGAAAACGATGCTGATTCTGGTGGACGGCACACTCGGCGAAGGAGTTTCGGCGAAAGACCTGGCGCTTGGAATCATCGGGAAGATCGGCACCGACGGTGCCACCGGCCATGTGATCGAATACGCGGGTGAGGCCGTGCGTGCGCTCTCGATGGAAGGCCGCATGACGCTCTGCAACATGAGCATCGAGGCCGGCGCACGCGCAGGAATGATCGCGCCCGACGAGACCACGTTCGCATACATGTATGGCCGCCGCTTCGCTCCTCAAGGGAAAAACTGGGACGAAATGGTCGACCGGTGGCGTGCGCTGCCGACTGATCCGGGCGCCGAATTTGACTCGATTGTCGAGATCAACGCCGCGGAACTTGCGCCCTTTGTCACTTGGGGAACGAATCCAGGGATGGTTGTGGCGATCACGGAGCGCGTTCCTGAGTTGCCGTCGAACGGCGCTGATCGCGCCAACGCCGAGCGCATGCTTGAGTACATGGGCCTTCGGCCCGGCACGCCGATGGAGCAGATCAAAGTCGATCGCGTGTTCATCGGATCGTGCACGAATTCGCGCATTGAAGACTTGCGCGCCGCCGCAAAGGTCGCCAAGGGACACCACGTCGCATCCGGCGTTCGCGCCATGGTCGTTCCCGGGTCGCAGAAGATCAAACAAGCGGCCGAACAGGAAGGTCTGAACAACGTTTTCCAGGAGGCCGGCTTCGAGTGGCGCGAATCAGGCTGCTCCATGTGCCTGGGGATGAATCCTGACATTTTGAATCCGGGCGAGCGCTGCGCCTCCACCAGCAACCGCAACTTTGAAGGACGCCAGGGACGCGGCGGTCGCACTCATCTCGTTAGCCCGATGATGGCCGCGGCGGCGGCGGTAACGGGGCATTTCACGGATATTAGAAGCTGGAAGTTCAACTAGATGGGATTTGTTGCGGCCGTAATGGCAGTGCTCGTTGCCGGTTTCCTCCTCATGTTCAGCAATCTCGTGTTTCTCGATATTTTGAACGAGGTGAATCTGGGGCGAACTCCCAATCAACAAATCCGCCAGTGGTTCCTAGGGGTAAGATTCTACGAGGTCCTGAAACTCCATCGCGAGAGACATCCTGAGAGCCGGAAGCGGCGCAAGATGTGGGTTCTCGCGATTCTTGGTTGGTCAATAGGCTCGACGACAGCTTTGATTGTTTTAATCCGCTAAGGAAAGCATGCAGCCATTCCGCAAACATACCGGCAAAGTCGCGCCGCTCTACCGCGCGAACATCGACACCGACCAGATTATCCCCAAGCAATTTCTGAAGCGCATTGAGCGAACTGGATTCGGCGAATTTCTGTTTAACGACTGGCGGCGCGCCGCGAACGGCGACGCTGATCCTGCGTTTCCTTTGAATAAGCCGCGGTTTGCCGGCGCCAGCATTCTGGTCGCCGGGAAGAATTTCGGCTGCGGGTCATCGCGTGAGCATGCGGTGTGGGCGCTTGCGGATTATGGCTTCCGCGCGGTCATCGCGCCAACGTTCGCGGATATTTTTGCAAACAACTGCGTGAAGAACGGAGTGCTGACGGTCGCATTAAGCGAGGATGAATGTGCCCTTATCGCCCGCCGGGCGGCAGAAATTCCCGGTTATCAACTCGCTATCGATTTGGAGAATTGCAGCGTCGCTGACGATCACGGCCTGGCCGCCACCTTTCAGCTCGACGAGTTCACCCGCCACTGCCTGCTCGAAGGTCTCGACGACATCGGCCTCACGATGAAGCATCAGGCCGACATCGCGAAGTACGAGTCAGCCCATCCGGCACCCGCAGCGTGGAAGACGTAAAGCCAGCGCCGCGTCTTACGCCCCGTGCATCGCCTTGTACGTCTCCAGGCATCGTTTTGCGGTTTCCAGCTCGCCGAAGCGGCTGCCCTCCTGCTCTAGCAAATAATATTCTGCCCCGCCGCCGCCCTCCGCTGCCGCAAAAATATCTTTCCACTTGGCATCACCCTCGCCGAACAAAACCTTGTAGCCCTTCTCAGGATCGGCGGACCAATCCTTCAAATGAACCGAGCGTATCCGCCCCGGGTTCGCGCGAATCCACGCCGCCGGGTCGCCGCCCGAATCCAGGCAAGTGCCCACGTCAAGCTGGAGCATCACGGATGGCTTGGTGTTCTTGGCAAGAATCTCGATCGGGCGCACGCCATCCACAGCCTTAAATTCCGGCTGATGATTGTGGTAGCCCGGCTTCAACCCGGCAGGCTCCAGCATCTCGGAAGCCGCGTTCAA
Source organism: Acidobacteriota bacterium (assembly GCA_043734125.1). GTDB lineage: Bacteria > Acidobacteriota > Terriglobia > Terriglobales > Acidobacteriaceae > Gp1-AA145. Next base: position 16,025 of record JAYTFR010000055.1, read on the forward strand.
CTTATCCGCGATCTCCTTCCATCCGTCAACGCCGGGCTTCGGATTCGAGCTGGCCATCACCATGTACTTGGTGCCGAGAATCAGATTCAGATCGCGAGCATGATTAATATTTTCCGCGCTGAAATGCTGTTCGCCGTTGTGGGTGGAATAGCAGCGCACGCCCAGATCGTCGAGCAACTTGCGCATCTCTTTGGCCTGCGCCTCGGTCCAGTCAAAATACGGAGAGTAGAACTCCATGCACTGGTATCCCAGGGCGGCGACGGCGCGCACCGTTCCCTGAGGATCCTGCTTGAGCGCCTCTCGCACAGAATAAAGCTCCAGGCCAATTGGAATCGAAGACTTGGCATAGGCGCGCATGGCGAAGGGCAGCGTAGCTGAGAGAGCGACAAACGACCGGCGTGTGATTTCCATGCCCGCCATGCTACTCCGGATGACGGCAAATTTCACGCCAGCAGCGGAGATCTGCGCATTTAGTTTTTGACTGGAGCGAAACTTGGAGGGGAAAATAGGAAGGGTCGTGACATTGGTTATGCTCTAGCCGCCAGCTCCTGCGAGGGAGCTAACAGCGTGGAGGCATGTACCGTCACGACCCCTGATGCGATCACTGCTTTCACAGTTCCAAACCCCAACTAGTCCTCGCAGAGCCAGTCGGCTTTTTCGGGTCTGGCCGCCATTCGAGTCGCCTCGTTCAGCGGATCACTCAGTCTACTTCGGATCGGCAACTTTTTATTTTCGCCAACCCTTTCGACCGTCGACGAAGCCAAGGTAACACGGCACCCACAAATGTCAACGCCCGTAAACTGTGCAATGAAAATATCGCAGTAGTGGATTTGTGGAAATTTATCCTCATATTGCATGCACGTTTATGCACTGTAAAAACATTTGATCCCTCTTTTACACAATCCTTCCACAGGGCGCCGAAGTGTCGATTGGCGTACCAATTAACCGTCTTGACGCAAATGCGCTCTTGCCGCATGGTGTAAGCAGCGGAGTGCGCGCATGGATTTAGTGGCATACGTGGACGGCGGGTCTTTGGGCAACCCTGGGTCCGCCGGGGTTGGGGTGGTGATTGAAGGGGAAACGGGCGGGCGCATCACCATTGGCAAGTGGATCGGACGGCAGGACAACAACGTCGCCGAATACTTGGCGCTGGTCGAAGCGTTGCAATGCGCAGTGGCTTTGAAAGCGCGCAAACTACACGTTTATTCTGATTCCGAGGTGATTGTCCGGCAGATGATGGGCGCTTACAGCTGCCGAAGTCCGCGGCTGTATTCCCTGAACTGGATTTGCCGCAAGCTGGCGCGATCGCTGGAATTCTCCATCTCGCATATCGGACGGGCGCAAAATCGCGAAGCCAACCGACTGGCGGGCGCAGCCGCCCGCAACCGCCGGGCAAAGATCGATCGCGTGGGCGAGGCTTTCGCGACTGCCACGTTGCCGGCATAGAATATTTTGGCAGAGCGAGCGGTCGTGATCACACCTTGGTAACTCCGCAGTATCTTCCCTGATTAAAATTCTCGGAATATGCTTGTGTGAAGAAGAGACCCCTTTGCGGGGTTCCTGGATAAGACTTCTACAAGAATATGTTTCCCTTTCGCCTTTATAGCTTGTTGGCCGGCGGCGCTGGAGCCGCGGCGGTCGCGTATTTGATGTATGGCCGCAAGAAGAAGAGTGCGGCTGACATCGAGCGCGAGCGGCGCGACTGGCTGAACCAGATTGGCCGCATCACCGACGGCACTGTGATCGACGTCCAGGAACTTGTGCCCAACGGCCACCCCGCCGCGACCATGCTGATTTTTCAGTACGACGTCAGCGGCGTGTCGTATGAAGCGTCGCAGGACGTGACCCACCTGCGCCAGTGGATCAACCTGCACTCCTGTCGGCTGGGCGTGCCGACCTCGGTCCGCTACGATCCTCATAATCCGGGCAACTCCATGGTGGTTTCCGAGAAGTGGATGGGGTTGAGGCAATAGCGCTTGGCTCTCGGAGCGTTACTCGCAGAAAACCTCGGCGGAATCACCAAGTACGAATGTCAGTGGTCATTCGGAGGACCGTCTGGTCCGAGGACTGCACTTTCGCCCTCACTCCAGGAACAGCGGATCCCTCACCGCTCAGGCGGTGCGGAATGACAAAGGGCTTCCCTGAGGACTGACGGCTGATAGCTGACACCTGCCAGCTGATTTAAACTAAACCCGTGCACATGCACATTCATGGCGGCGCAAACCACACTTCCAAGGTCCTGCGCATTTCTCTTTTCGTAACTGCTGCCTACATTGCGCTTCTCGTCGTCGCAGGAATCCGCGCTCACTCGCTGGCGTTGCTGTCTGAAGCCGGCCACAACCTGGCCGACTTCGTTGCACTCCTGCTTTCGCTGGTTGCGGTTTATTTGCATTCGCGTCCGCCGAACGCCACCCACACTTACGGATATCATCGCGCGGGCGTGCTTGCAGCACTGGTCAATTCTGCGACGCTCGTTCTCCTTTCCTTTCTGATTTTTTACGAGGCCGTCCGCCGCATTCAGCAACCGCAGCCGGTACACCCCGGCACAATGATGTGGGTGGCCGCGACTGGCGTGGTGATGAATGGCGCAATCGCGCTGATGCTCTATCGCACTGACCGGGATGTAAACATTCGCAGCGCGCTGCTGCACGAAATCGGCGACACGATTTCGACCGCGGCGGTGATTGCCGGGGGCTGGGCGATTCTGGCGACCGGGCAAACGTGGATTGACTCGGCGTTGTCCTTCGGAATCGGCGCGCTGATTCTGTGGTCGAGCTTCGGCATCATGCGCGAGACGCTGAATATTCTGCTCGAAGGCACGCCCCGTGGAGTGAAACTTGCGAAAGTCGAAGCCGCCATCCGAAACGTGGGAGGCGTGAACGACGTTCATGACCTCCACGTGTGGAGCATTGGTTCGGAAACCGCGGCGCTCTCTTGCCATATTTCCATCGCCGACATTCCGCCATCGGCCAGCGAGCGCATCCTGCGCGAAGTGAAAGAACGGCTGCACCACGATTTTCATATTAATCACACAACCATTCAGTTCGAGCACGCCGTCTGCGAGGTCGCCCACGGATGCGTGATTCCGGTGCAGGGAGGGCATTCGCATTGAGGCGCGCGGTCGCGCGTCGCTCCACGCTGCTCATTCTGTTTACAACGTCTTTCATCGCATTGCATTCCCAGGTCCGCCTACCCCCCCACCCCGATCAAGCAGGGTTCACCCGCAAGCTGGTTTCGGCCGCCATTGAGCGGACACATCATTCGGTTCGCTACGTTTCCGACTACGTTTCGATTCCCTATCCCGGAGGCGATGTGCCCCCGAGCACCGGTGTCTGCACGGACGAAGTCATTCGCAGCTATCGCGTTGTTGGAATCGATTTGCAGCAAGAGGTTCACGAAGACATGGCCCGCCACTTCGATCTTTACCCACACAAGTGGCAGCGCCGCCCGGACGCAAACATCGATCATCGCCGGGTTCCGAATCTAATGGTGTTCTTTTCGCGCAAAGGCGAGAAGCTGCCCATGACGACTCGTGCCGAGGACTATTCCCCCGGCGACATCGTGGCGTGGGACCTCGGCGGAGGCATCACCCACATTGGGGTTGTCGTGGACCGGCGCGGCGCGAGCGGACGGTACATGGTCGTCCACAACATCGGCCGCGGCCCTCAGATGGAAGACGTGCTGTTTGATTGGAAGGTGATCGGACACTACCGGTACTACGGGCCGCTCACGATCTCCGCAAGTGTTCCCTACTAGCAAATTGGCAACTTGTCTGGCGCTGCCTATCCTGAATCTCAACCCGTTCTGGTATCCGATCAGGTCAATGAGAACCGCGCCTTCCGCCAATCTCGATTTCTTGCGCGCTTTTGCGGTGTTTCTGGTTTTATGTCAACACCTGTGCCGCAGGATGCACGTAGACCAGATCGGTTGGATCGCAACTTCGTCCCTCGGCCTTTTCGGGGTGTTGCTCTTTTTCGTGCATACTTCGCTGGTCTTGACGCAATCCATGGAGCGCGGTGGTTTGTCGGGCTGGCCGTTTTTCAGGGATTTCTACATTCGGCGTTTTTTTCGCATCTATCCGTTAGCCATTGTTGCCGTGGTGGCGGCGCTGGTATTGCGGCTGGATTCAGACGTCAACGGCGTGGCTGGACTTTCTCACGCCATTTCGCCGCCTGGGAAACTGACAATTGTTTCCCACCTGTTGCTTATCCAAAACCTCTTCCACATAAAATCGATCGTCAACGTGCTCTGGTCTCTGCCTTTTGAAGTAGAGATGTACGTCCTGCTTCCGATGCTTTTCGTATTCATTTGCTCAAGAAGAAGAGTTCGCCTCTTGCTTGCGCTTTGGTTGGTGTCACTCGGATTGGCCGTGGTTCAGCCCCACGTGGCATTGTTCAGTCGTCTTTCGATTCTCGTCTTCGCGCCCAACTTTCTTGCCGGGCTGATTGCGTTCGTCGTGCCACGTATTCGGCGCTTCAACGCGCTGTTTTGGCCAGTTGTGATTCTCGGTTCCGCGCTGGTGTTCACCATAAAACCCATGCGGTACACCGGCTGGATTCTGTGTTTGCTTCTGGGATTCCTCATTCCGCAATTCAATGAATTGAACAGCCCTTGGCTACGAATGTTCAGCAACCGCATCGCCACTTACTCCTACGGAATCTATCTTTCGCACCAGTTCTCGATCTGGTTTACGTTCGACATTTTGCGTTGGCAACCAGCGTATGTCAAAGTTCCGATCCTGGCCGCACTCTTAATTCTGCTACCGGTCGTTCTCTATCACTGCATTGAGAAGCCGCTCATCGGGGTGGGAGTAAGACTGGCCACCGCGGTGAACCAGGAACCGGCATTTGAGCGGCATGCAGTCGCTGCTGCGGCCTAGCTCAACAGTTCTCGCATCCCGTTTTCATCGATCACGCCAACTCCGAGTTCTTTCGCCTTGTCCAACTTCGACCCGGCATCGGCACCAGCGACCACGTAGTCTGTCTTCTTGCTCACTGAGCCCGTGACCTTCCCGCCGGCGTCTTCGATCATCTTTTTCGCTTCGTCGCGCGAATAAGTAGGCAGCGTTCCAGTGAGGACAAACGTCTTCCCTGCCAGCTTGGTGCCGCGCTCTTTCTTTTTGCCGCGCAGCGTTAGTCCGGCGGCGCGAAGTTCCTCGACCAGTTCGCGGTTCGTCGGCTCGGCAAAGAACTCGACAATGCTCTTCGCGATGCGCGGGCCGACTTCTGCCACTTTCTGCAATTCTTCTTCGTCGGCACTTTCGATTGCGTCTAAGGCCCCAAAGTGTTCCGCCAGGAACTGGGCAGTGCGCTCGCCTACAAAACGAATTCCCAAACCGAAGATGACGCGTTCCAGGGGCAGCTTCTTCGACTTTTCAATTTCTTTAAGAACATTCTCCGCCGACTTTTTGCCCATGCGTTCAAGCTTCAGCAGATCGTCTGTTGTGAGCTTATAAATGTCGGCGACGTCTTTCACCAAGCCGCGTTCGGTGAGTTGTGTGACCAGCGCTTCGCCCATGCCCTCAATGTTCATCACCCCGCGCGACCCAAAATGCAGAATGGCCTCGCGAAGTTTAGCCGGGCAGGCGGCATTTACACAGCGATAGTCCACTTCGCCTTCGGTGCGCACCAGGTGCCCGCCGCACACCGGACATTTCTCCGGCATGTGAAAGAGCCTGTGTCCGCGCGGGTGATTCTTGTCGTCCACCACGCGCGTGACTTTGGGAATCACGTCGCCGCCGCGTTCAACTTCCACCCAGTCGCCGATTTTCACGCCGAGGCGCGCGATCTCGTCCACGTTGTGCAGCGTAGCGCGGCTGACGGTTGTCCCTCCGATGGAAACCGGCTTCAACGCCGCGGCCGGCGTGATCTTCCCGGTCCGTCCCACCGAGACGAAAATATCTTCAACCTGGGTGATGCCGGCGCGGGCCGCATACTTATAGGCAATCGCCCAGCGCGGAGCTTTGCCGGTGAAGCCAAGCTCGCGCTGCAGTGAGAAGCTGTTGACTTTGATTACGACTCCGTCGATTTCGTAGGGCAGGCTTTCCCGCATCTCTTCCCACTGATTGATGAATCTCCAGACGTCGCCAAGATTGGCAGCGAGCGAGCGGCGGGAATTCACTTTGAATCCGGCGGTATCGAGGGCGTTGAGCGCGTCCCATTGATTGTCGAAGACAGAGTTCGCACGGGCGGGGGCGCCCGCCACAATTAGAAAGTATGCAAAGTATTCGAGCCGCCGCTGCGCGGTGATGATGGGCTCCAGTTGCCGCACAGTTCCTGCGGTCGCGTTGCGAGGATTGGCAAAAAGCGAAAGCCCTAGCTTCTCGCGCTCGTCGTTCATCCTTTTGAATGACGCAAGCGGCATCAGCATCTCGCCCCGGACTTCGAAATCCAGCGGAAGGCCTGCCTTCTTCAGCTTCTCCCGCGCAATGGACAGCGGCACCGAGCGTACTGTGCGTACGTTCGAGGTCACGTCCTCACCGGTCAAGCCGTCGCCGCGCGTGATGCCACGCACCAGCTTGCCGTCTTCGTAACGCAACGCCAGCGATATGCCGTCCAGCTTAAGTTCGCAGTCGAACGCGACATCGGTGCGGCCGCTGAGTTCGTGCACTCGACGCTCCCAGTTGCGGAGGTCTTCTTCGGTGTAGGCGTTGTCGAGCGACAACATCGGCGCGGAATGCGCGACTTTGATGAAACCTTCGCGCGGCTTGCCGCCAACGCGTTGAGTAGGGGAATCAGGCGTTATGACTTCGGGGTGCTCGGCCTCGAGCCTTTTCAGCTCGTTCATCAGGCGATCGAATTGCGCGTCGGTAATTTCCGGATCGTCGACGACGTAGTAGCGATACTCGTGATGGCGTATTTCGTGACGCAGACGATCAATCTCTTTCTGGATTTTGCTTGAGGCCATCGCTGATTATTGAATCACATCCGGCGGTTTGGGATGTAGCTCTGGGCTAAAGGTTTGCTCCACTCATCGGGGACCAGGCGCGCCCACGGCGCAGGAAGAAAGGTCTCTCAGATTCTTCTTTTGCCCTTCCAGGGCCAATGTCCGTCTTCCTTGTTTCCCGGGGCCTGTGCCCCGGGCGTCCTTCTCACGCCGCTCAGCGACTCGCGGGGACTCCCAAGGCTAGAACTCGACCAGCTCGAACGCCGGGTAGCGCTCGGCCACGTCTGCGAAGGCTTCCGGCGGCGAGCCTGCCGGCACGGAGAAATATCTCTGCACTTCGCGGCGGAACTGGTCGAGATACGCTTTCAAAACCGGCAGCTTTTCCTGCGAGCCAAGCGGTCGCAAACGAAAATTCTTTCGAAACGAGCCTCGCTTCAAAGTAATCTCCCCCGATGCTTCGGCATTTCGCACCCACTGCGTCCGGCCCCGCGGGGCGACCAGAAGGCGCTTGCCATCGATCTGCAGCAAGTTCACCGGAGTGGAGTACACTCTGCCAGACTTGCGGCCCTTCACCTGGAGCACGTAACAATGGGCAGGCGCAATTCCGAGCCCAACTAGAAATCCGAAAGCTCGGTTGAATGCGCGCTCAATGCCTGAGGGAGGGAGAAACTCTAGGTGTGCACTCACTCCCATGATTCTACGCATTGCGACATGCTGGTTCCCTCCCAAAATCTAGAAATTAGAAGTACGATGATTCTTATGAACCGAACTTCTTTAGCTCGCGCGGTTGCGCTGATTCTGATTTGTGCACTGACCACTCCAGCTTGGGCGGTCACGCCCAACACACCGCAGATGCCGAATCCCGGCAAAGTGCGCATGTCCCGCCAGGACCAGCAGAAGCTGGGCTTCCAGGCGATGGGCGAGGTCTATAAGCAGATGCCGGTGCTGCCCGACTCGAGCCCGCTGACCCAATACGTACAGAAGCTCGGGGCGAAGCTGGTGAAACAGATTCCGCAGCAGTACTCGTGGCCTTATGAGTTCCACGTAATCGCTCAAAAAGATATCAATGCCTTTGCTCTTCCCGGCGGCCCCATGTTCATCAATGTTGGCACCATAGCCGCCGCGCAGAACGAGGCGCAGCTTGCCGGCGTGATGGCCCACGAGATGTCGCACGTTTACATGCAGCATTCGGCCAAGCAGGCGACGTCAACCAAACGCACGATTGCGGAAATCCTTGGCGCGGCGGGCGGCATTTTGGGAGGAAGCGCTTTAGGCAATCTGGCGCGCGCGGGTATTCAGTTTGGCGCGGGAACCATGCTTCTAAGTTATTCCCGTGAAGATGAAGCCCAAGCGGACGCCGTGGGCGCGATCATTTTATACAAGGCTGGCTACAACCCGATTGAACTGGCGAATTTCTTCGAGATTCTCAACAAGCAGGGCGGCAGCCCGCCGCAGTTCCTGAGCGACCATCCTGCTCCCGGCAACCGCGCCAACGCCATCGCTAAAGAGATCAAGCCGTGGCCGGCACAAAAATACGCCGGCAGCAGCCAGGCATTCCTGACAGCGAACCAGCAGGCTGGCAGCACGAAAGTTTACACGTCCAAGGAAATCACGGACGGCGCAAAGCAGGGACGCTGGGCCAAGGAGAATATGCAGAGCGGCGCGGTGCCGGACGGATTGAAGCAAACGGTCGCTGCAGGCGCAACTCCGAGCAGTGCCGCACCGGGAGCCACGCAGCCGGCTGAAACCATCTCTAATGTGACGCTGGACCAGGTTCGCCCGAGAAACGACTTCACGCAGTTTCGCGGAAACACCTTCACCATCTCTCATCCCTCAAACTGGGGTGAGACTTCGGGACAAAATTCCTTAACTATCGCTCCCCAAGCCGGAGTAGGGCAGAACTCAATCGCCTATGGCGTGGTCATCAGCACCGTGCAGGACACGAATGCGAACTCGCTCGACCAGGCTACGCAGGATTTGATCCAGAACTTGCAGCAGTCGAATCCAGGAATGCGGCAGAACGGCAGTATTAACGGCACGTCGGCGAATGGAATACAGGGGCGGCAGGTGGATCTCTCAAGCGCGTCGCCGATTCAGGTGAATGGATCTTCCATACCAGAGCGCGACCGCTTGGTGCTAGTGCCGGCTTCGAGCGGAAACTATCTCTATATGATCTTCATTGCGCCGGAGCGGGATTTCGGCGTGCTGGAACCGGCGTTCGAGAAGATGCAGGAGAGTTTGCGAATTCAGTAGGCCGTTCGCGATTTATTATGCACTGACGCGGCAAAACTGGCAGTAAAATAACCGCATCTCAGGGCTTAAGTCACCGGAGGAAAACTCTCATGCGTGGTTCGTGGTTGATTTCATTAGTCGCATTAGTCGCTATCGTTGCCTCGGCAGCCAACAGAAGCCCCTTCCTTCGCTTGGAACGAACCAGCAAGGCCGGCAAGGTGCAAATCAGCATAAAGAACATTTCAGCAAAGCCAATTGTCGGCTACGTTGTCGTTGTCGAAATTCCAAATCACCGCTCAGTGTTCCGCGGCGTGTATACACGCAAAGACGCGTTGGGTGTGGGGGAAAAGGCCTCGGTGGGCGAAGTAGCTGCACCGATGGACCAAGTGAGCACGTCCATTGACTACGTCCGACTGGCCGCTCTCTCACAAAGAACTCCTTTCGCCTCTGTTTGAAGTTTTGCTCGCGCTCTTCGCAAGGCAGTGCGCCTTTGAGGCCCCCCTCAAAGAGCTGCGCAACGGATCTTCAGGCCAGTTCAAACCGTGCCGGTGTCTGCCCCAAAAACAAAAGGCCTCGACCAGTTCCAGGGGAGAAGTCCCGGACCGATCCAAGCCCCAACGGTTTCGCGAGTTCGACGACGTGGCACTGCACAAATAAGCCTGACTTGCAGAAACCTGATGCCTTCGACCAGTGCACCAAGCTCGCGACATAATATTCAGGAATTCATCGTTTGTGCAACAAGAATTTACAATTCCGTGACGAAGCCGTCCGGAGTGCCCTTTGAAACTGGGAGGGTTTCGAGCTTGCCGGGATTCGGCGTTCGCAAGTCGTTGATAATCAAGTCTTTGATAAAATCTATAAATCTTGCCAGCAATTTTGCCTAATAAAAACCCTGCGCCCAGTCCGACAGAAAAGCTGGGCAGCCGCTGGCCGCGATGGCGGTACTTTTACCGGCTGACGGCATCGACACTGCACTACCTTTTGCGGACCGAAGTCCATACTTTCGCCTTCTCAGTCGCAGCCAATGCGATTCTTTCGTTCTTCCCGTTCGTGCTGCTGCTCATGAACCTGGTGCGGCGGGTTTTTCATTCGCCGGCTATGTATGACGTCATCGTGGAACTACTCCGCGACTACCTTCCCGCCGGGCAGGAGTTCGTAATTCGCAACCTCACGGCGCTGTCGGCGGCGCGCAACCGGGTGCAGGTGTTTTCCTTCGTCATATTGCTGGTTACATCGACCGGGATTTTCATGCCGCTGGAAGTGGCGCTAAACCGGGTATGGCGGTTCCCTAACAACCGATCGTACTTTGGCAACCAGCTGATCTCACTGGGCCTGGCATTCGCCTGCGGGACCCTGGCGCTGATTTCGATCGCGCTCAGCGCCGGCAATGCCTTTTTACTGCATACCGTCACCTTCGGCCACGACTTCTTTCTGACCCGGATGATGGGCTTTCTGACCGCCAAAGTGTTCGCCACCGTGACCAGCATGGTGATTTTCTTTCTGATCTACTGGCTGTTGCCGAACGGGAAAGTGCCCGCGAGGGCCGTCCTACCCACGGCGGTCGTCATGGGATTGCTGTCAGAAGTTGTCAAATATTCCTATATTCTCGCGCTGCCACGCCTGAACTTTCAGGAAGTGTATGGGCCATTCGCCATCTCGGTCAGCCTGATGTTCTGGGCATTTCTTTTAGGACTTCTGCTGCTCACCGGAGCTCATCTTTCCGCGCAGAAGATCTTTTTACGACACGAAAAATCCTCGGTACGTTCACCCGTCACACCTGCATTGTGACGGCCGTCACAATGGGCCGCCGCGCTTAGAGTCTAGAATTCAACTGCTCCCGTCAGAGCGCTGGCCTTCCGCCTGGAGGGCACAATGCGTCGGCTCGTGCTGCTCGTCATTCTCTTTGTAAACATTTCTGGAAGTGCGCAACCTCGGGATCCGTTCCTCTCTCAGGGTTTTTCCGCACGGCGCGTGGCCCGAGCCGCGAAGCTGATCTTTTCCGGCGTGGTGCTGCAGGTAAAACGATCGGAAAATGCCTACGGCGCGACCCAAATCACCTTCCGGGTTGAGAACGCCATCCGTGGCGTGCGGCGCGGCCAAATCATTCGCGTGAGCGAATGGAGCGGGCTGTGGAATTCCGGCGAACGCTACGCCGCAGGGGAGCATGTGCTGCTCTTTCTTTATCCGAAGAGCAAGCTGGGCCTAACCAGCCCGGTCGGAGGGAAAGAGGGGCGCTATGCCGTGGACGCTGAGGGACGGGTGCTGGTTCCCTCGCCGCAAAATGGCATTCGCCCTCTGCCGATAAAGACGCTCAAGGCCGAAATTCAGCGCGCGGTGCAGGAGTAACTTCATGCGACGCCTTTCTCTTATTGCTGCATACATTGTGACCGCCCGTCTCGCCAGCGCCGGCGGCCCGGCCTTTGTTGCGGGCAGCAGCTACTTCGACCCAACCACCAAAGGCACGCCCGTAGTCTGGGCACAGGGGGGCGTCAATTACTACACGGATCAGGGAAGTCTGAGTCCGATGATGTCCGGGGCGGGTGCGGATGCTCTGGTCGCGAGCGCATTCAGCCGGTGGACGGCCATTTCTACGGCGGCGATTTCCGCGGTTCGCAGCGGGCAGCTTACGGAAGACGTTACCGGGTCGAATGTCACTTCAGGCAACGGCCAAATCAATCTGCCTGCGGACATCCAGCCCAACGCAACCGCAACGCCAGTCGGCATCGTCTATGACTTCGATGGCTCCGTTACCGATGCGCTTCTAGGCGCGGGGGCCGGCGCGTCGCTTTACTGTGCACAGAATTCCGTTTTCGGAGGGGTGGATAACCTTGCGCCGACGGCTGTTTTTCAGCACGCGCTGATTATCATCAACGGCAATTGTGCGGCGATTTCTTCCCAACTTCCCGATCTGCAATACCATCTTGTGCGCGTGATCGGGCGGGTGCTTGGCCTGGACTGGTCGCAGGCAAACCTGAATGTAATCACACGCGCCCCGGTCCCCATCGCAGCGGACTATGCGGGATTCCCAGTGATGCACGAATACGACCCGCAAGGATGCGTTCCGGTCGCGATTTGCTATTCCAACAACGGCGTCGTAAACCCGGCGCAGCCCAAGCCTGACGATCAGGCGGCGCTGTCGCGACTCTATCCGGTGACGGCACAGAACGTCGCCAACTTTCCGGGGAAACAAATACTAAGTGCGGTCACCGCGCGCATTCGCGGGGCCATTTCTTTCGACGACGGCTTCGGCAACCCTGCGCAGCCCATGCAGGGCGTCAACGTTGTCGCCCGCTGGGTGGACCCAGCGACCGGCTTGGTTTCGCGCTCGCTGGTCGTGGCTTCAATTTCGGGCTCTCTGTTTCAGGGCAACGCAGGCAACGTCGTCACCGGATTTACCGACAGCAGGGGGAATCCATTCAACACTTACGGCTCCGACGATCCCACGCTCGAAGGGTATTTCGACCTCGACGGCCTGCCGATCCCCGGCGGGTACTGACCAATTACGAACTGACCGTGGAACCAGTTGATCCCTTATGGTCGGCAAACGCAGGCCCCTACGGATCGACGAGCCAAGTCACGCCGTCTGGCACGTTCCAGCCCTACCAGGTTACGGTTTCGCCGGGCGACGACATTCAGCTCAGTTTGGTGATGTCGGGCAGTGCGATGCAGCAAAAGCAGTGGTACACGCCCACCAGCTATGCCTTGCCGGCGCTGGTCCCGGCAAACGGAACCTGGCAGGGCACGCTGAGTTACGGCAATGCTGATTTCTTTCGGTTTCCCGTGCATGCGAACCGTACGCTTTCTGTTGTGGTGGACTCATTGGATGAATCCGGGAACTTGTCGGAGAATAAGGCGCTTCCCGTAGTCGGCCTTTGGGGAATCGCGAATCCGGGCCAGTCTCCGGCTCCGGCGTACACGCCGTCGGCATTCAACACCACAAACTTCGGAGAAACGCGCCTGGATGCGCAAGTCTTGCAGACGACTTCACTCCGGCTGGGCATCGGTGACTACCGCGGAGACGGCCGTCCCGACTTTGGCTACATCGCCCGCGTTTTATATGGCGATAGGCTCACTCCCGCACGAGCGAGTGTAGCGGGAGGAACACCGGTGACCATCATCGGGCTCGGATTGCAAATGACGACGTCCGTGCAAATCGCAAACACATTCCTCCCGATTCTGGCCATCTCCGCGCCGCAGATTCTAGTGGATACACCGCCCGCGCCAGACGGCGTTTATGACGTGCAACTCAACGACCCCAAAACCAGCCCTGCGTCCACGATGACGGGCGCGCTGACGATCGGAGCCGGGCCGACTGACACTATCAGACTGATTTCCGGCGGCGGACCCGCAACTCCGGTCGGGGGACAGACAAACGCACCGTTTGCTGTCCAAGTCGTCGCGTCAGACGGCGTCACTCCGATCGCAGGCGCAAGCGTGCAATTCAGTTCGTCTCCCGCAGTGGCTTACTCCGCGTGTAGCGGGGCGTCGTCATGCACCGCACTTTCCGATCAGAGCGGAATGGCTTCGACCGCCGTCACGGTGTTGTCAGTCGGAACAATCACGCTTACGGCGAAACTTGCACCCGCGTCCTATTCCAGGCCGCAACAGGTTCAAGTCACAATTCTCGGGACATCCTCGGTCCTCGACCTCTCGTTGCCCTCGCCTTCGGTATGGATTGCTCAGGGTGCAACGGTCTCCGTGGCCGTGGCGGCGCGGGTGTTGTCGAATGGGAATCCGGTGAATGCGACCACGGTCAATTACCAGATTTCCCAAGGCAGCGGGATTCTCTCCGCGGCGAGCGCGCAGCCCAATGCGTCGGGTTACGCCAGCGTGAACCTGCAGGTAAACTCTCTAAGCGCGATGGTGCAGTTGAGCGTGTGTGTCGGCCCCAGTAACAATCCCTGCCTGCTGTTTCGCGCGTTTGCAGTGGCGCTGGCGTCACTTCATCTGCAGCCCGTGAGCGGGCTCTTGCAGATCTCCTCAGGACAAGCCTTTCAGCCGGCAGTGGTTCGCGTGGTCGATTCAGCAATCCCGCCTCATGCGGTTCTCGGAGCGAACGTGTTCTTTCAAAGCTACGTTGGACGGCTGCCAGCAAACGAACCTGTCGTATGGGCCGGCGAAGCTGGTATCACGCAGCCCGGCATGCCGGTGATTCTGGCAAGCTCGCAGGCGACAGTTGTATCCGACGTAAATGGCTTGGTTTCGTTTCCTATATCGACAGGTGGGTTCTCAGGGAACATTGCGGTGATCGGTTCGGCATCGGTTGCATCAGCGACCGTGCAGTTCGCAGCGCAGCAGTTGGGACCGTGAGGTTTCCATGTCACACACCTATGTTTCCGGGCTAGTCGACCTCGTGTTCTCGACCAAGGAACGGCGCAGTGTGATCGCTGCTGGCAATCAGGAACGTCTGTGGTCGTTTCTCGGTGGAATTGCCCGAAGAATGCATTCAAGACCGTCGCGGTGGGCGGCACCGAAGATCACGTGCATGTTCTTCTGTCACTGCCTGCGACCGTAACCCTCGCCAGAGGTCTCCTTCTCCATTCACAGCAAACACTCCCGAATCTCCGCCTCGCTCAACGTGTGGTCCGAGCTTTTCGCCCGCAGGTAGATTCGATTAACCACTTCTTCCGTCGCCGGAATGCCCCGCTGACCGAGCCAGAAACTCACATTTGATTTACCGCTCATGGGGCCAACGTCAATTATCTGCTCGCGTCCAAACAGGTGGGCTGGCACGCCTGAATAAACGGCGTTTGCCAGTTCCGTGTCATTTTTCTTAATCGCCTTGATCACTGCCGCGGCATGGACTCCGGTTGCCGTGCGAAATGCATCTTCACCGAAGACCGGATAGTTCGGTGGGATCGGCACGCCGGTAGCCCGCGAAACCGCCTCGCAGTAATCCTTCAATGTGGTCAGGTCTTGGGTGTCCCAGGGCTTCACCCTCATGAGCTTTAAGTTGACCAGAAGTTGGTCCATCTGCGCGTTGCCCACGCGCTCTCCTGCGCCCAAGGCACATCCATGAAGGCAATCGGCGCCGGCGGACATCGCGGCAATGGAATTGGCCACGCCCAGGCCACGATCACAGTGGCCGTGCCAATCCACGCGAATCTTTTCTCCCGATGGCTTCACGATTTCGTCGATCACAAACTTCGTCAGAGCATAAGCGCCTGGCGGTGTCGAATGCCCGGCGGTGTCACAGATGACAATCGCTCTTGCCCCGCAACTGATGGCGGTGGAATACAAACGCCGGACCATTTCCGGATCGCAGCGGCTGGTGTCTTCGGTCACATACATCACCTTCAGGCCGAGCGAGACCGCGAAATTGATGGCTTTCTCTGTTGTCTGTACAAGAAAGTCTTCGCTCCAATTTTCGGTGTAGCGGCGAATCGGGCTGGAGCCGATAAACGTCGCGGCTTCGATCTCCAGGCCGGTGCGCTGAACAATCTCTGCAATTGGGCGAATGTCATTCTCGTGCGTGCGCGCGGCGCAGTTGGCGCGAATCTTCATCCGGCTCTGAACAATCTCGCGGGAGAGCGCCTCTACGTGTTCTACCGCGCGCGGCCCGGCGCCGGGAAGACCAAGATCCAGCGAGTTGATGCCGAGGGCTTCCATCAAATGCAGGATTTCGATTTTCTGCTCGATCGAAGGATCGCGGACCGAGGGCGACTGCAGGCCGTCACGCAGGGTTTCGTCGTTCAACTGGACAGAGCCTTTAGGCGTCGGCTCTGCCGCTGCGGCCTGGTTCCAGTCGTAGATCAGATCGGAAGGCTGCATAAAGAAATTTATTGTACGCGAAGCGAAAACCGCCGCGACAGCCGGGTTTTGTTATGCTCGACCGTGACATGCGCCTGTTCGTCGCGCTCGACATCGATCCGTCAATCCGCGAACGCATCGCGCGCTTCCTCGACGAAGTACGCGGCCTCGCGCCGGCAGCGCGCTGGGTGAGCGCGGAATCGCTTCACGTCACATTGAAATTTATTGGCGAGCGTCCGGATGCGATGGTCAGTGAAATCGAACCTGCGATTCGATCCGTTTCCGCGAAAGCGTTTCAGCTTTCCTTCCACGGAACAGGATTCTTTCCTAACCAGAACTCAGCGCGCGTCTTTTGGATCGGCATTGAGGCAGACACGGCGCTGGGCGAACTTGCGGCTCAAATCGAGCGCGCGCTTGTGCCACTACGGATCGAGGCGGAGAATCGAGCATTCAACCCGCATTTGACCCTTGCGCGAGCCGGCGAAGGCGCGCCCGGGCGGCAGATGTCCGACAAACCGAACCGGACGTTTTCGGCGCTCCGGGAAAAATTCGGCACGATGCCGGCGGCGGACTTTGGCACAATGAGAGCCGCAGACTTCTTCTTGTATCGCAGTCAGATCTCAAGCCGGGGTTCTCAGTACAGCAAGCTCGCGAGTTTTACTTTAAACAGTTGAGAAGATGCCCACTGACCATCCGATCGCCGCCAGCCTCATCTCTGCATATCTGCTGGGATCCATTCCTTTCGGATACCTTTTGGTTCGCGCATTCTACGGCAGCGACGTCCGGGAAACCGGCAGCGGGAATATCGGCGCCACCAACGTTTCTCGAACATCGCCCGCCCTCGGAGCCGTGACGCTTCTGCTCGATGCGCTCAAGGGCGTCGCAGCGGTGGCGCTGGTTGTGATGTGGATGAATGGCGGCAGGCAGCTCGCGTTCGCGGCGGCATTCGCGGCAATCTGCGGACACATGTTCCCCGCATGGCTGGGATTCCGCGGCGGCAAAGGAGTGGCGACGGGACTGGGCGCGTTTCTTCTCCTGAGTCCGAAAGCGGTGGGCGTTTCCGTCGCGATTTTTGTGGTGCTGTTTCTTGCCGTGCGCTGGGTGGCGCTGGCATCGATGGTGGCAAGCGCGTCGCTGCCACCGCTGGCGTGGGCGTTAGGCGAGGCCAGCCATGTGCCGACTTCCGTGCGGATTGGGTCACTCGCGCGTCCACAGCCAATTTTCTGGCTTGCAGCAGCGGCCCTGTTGATCGTCGTAAAACATTACGCTAATTTGCGCCGCATGCTGGCCGGAAGCGAGCCGCGTTTCCAGTTGTCAAAAAACAAATGAGCAGAATTGCGATCATCGGAGCAGGGGCCTGGGGGACAGCGCTCTCCATTGTTCTTGGACGTCAAAAGCGGCACTCCGTTCGCCTCTGGGTTCACGAAGAACAAGTCCGCGAAAACATTGTGGCCACTCGAACAAATTCCCTCTTTCTTCCGGACTATCGTCTTCCGGACTCCGTCGTGGTGACCGGCAGCACGGCAAAAGCTTTGGAAGGCGCCGAGTTTGTCCTGAGCGCAGTTCCCTCCCAGTACTGTCGCGCTGTGTTCGAGGAGCTTTCGCCGCATCTGCGGCCCGCTGTCCCGCTGGTCAGCGCAACCAAGGGGCTGGAACAGATCACGCTCCTGCGAATGACAGAAGTGATTGGTGCGGTCACGTGCGGCAAGTGCCGGGTCGGTGCGCTGAGCGGGCCAAGTTTCGCGGCGGAAGTCGCGCGCGGAGATCCGACCGCGCTTGCGATTGCGTCCCGCGACCCAGACCTCGGAGCCGCAGTGCAGCGTGAGTTCAGCGACGGCAGCTTCCGGATCTACCGAAACGACGACGTGGCGGGAGTGGAACTGGGCGGATCGCTGAAGAACATTATTGCGATCGCAGCAGGCGTCTGCCACGGCCTGGGGCTAGGGCACAACTCTATCGCGGCGCTCATCACCCGGGGCTTGGCGGAAATGACTCGCCTGGTCGCGGCGTGCGGCGGCCGTTCCGAAACCATGGCCGGACTCGCCGGCTTGGGCGATCTGGTGCTCACATGTACAGGGGAACTCTCGCGCAACCGCGCCGTGGGCGTTGAACTTGGACGCGGACGCCAACTCCCTGAGATCATCGCGGGAATGCACGGCCAGGTTGCGGAGGGAGTGTTCACAACCAATGCCGCCATGCAACTTGCCCGGGACAAAAGCGTGGAAATGCCCATCACGGAGCAAATGCACGCAATTCTTAACGCCGGAAAACCCCCACGGCAGGCCATCCAGGAACTGATGGCGAGAGAATTTAAGAGTGAAGCCGGTGGCGACCAACCGGCCAGGTAATCTGCGGGTAACCATGCGCGGCTGCTCTTTCGATACCGCGCATTTCTTTACCTTTTCCGCAGTACTTCGGTAACCGCAAGCACCAGTCCCTTCTCTAAAGTCCGCGGCAAGCACCGTAGAATTTATCTTTCGTGGTCTCCCCCGCCGCATAAGACTGGAGAAGACGCAGCCTTGTTCAACAAGATCCTGCCAAAGCGCATCCCCATCTTGTACGTGATTCTGAGCGTGCTGGTGGTCATCAGCGTCGTGCCAATGTATTTTTATTCGGCGCAGGTGCAGTCGATCAACCGGGACCGCCTGATCACGAATGAGCGCTTGCTCCAGAACACCTTGACGCAGTCGATCGCCGACGATATTTCTCAACACCAGAAATCGTTTCGCATGATGCAAGCCAACCTGGCTTCTGCGCTGCAGGTGGCCAGCGGCAACGATTTGACCGGAGATCACGTGCAGGCGCCGGAACTGCGCGCCCTGCTGGAAAACTTTGTTTCCGCGTCTACTGATCTGGACTATGCAACACTGCTGAACTCGGAAGCGAAAGGCGTTTCCGCCGGCAGAATTGATCCTGATGCATTCCTGCAGCGCGAACTCGAACAGGCCTACGCGGCCGCGAGTGATGCGCGCGCCTACAACGGCCAACCCCTGGTGGTCGGAAACGGGAAATCCTCGCGAACCGTAATGCTGGTAAGTACACCCATTGTTTATAGCGGGCGTTTTCTGGGGATGATTGCCTCTGTTGTCGATCTGGACTTCCTGATTCGGCGCCTCCGCGAAATTGACCGCGGGGGCCTTATGCCCTATGTAGTGGACAGCCAGGGTCGGCTAGTTGCGGCGGCGAATCCAGAATACGCGACCGGTCAGGACATGGCCAACCTGGAGATCGTTCGCAACTTTGTGGAACAGGGCAGCCAGGCACAAATGGTGGCGGCTACCCGCGAATTCACCGTCGGCACAGGCAGAAAAACCACCGTCATGCTGGGCACCTATAGCCCGGTCACCATGCTGGACTGGGCAGTCATTGTGCAGAAGCCGCGCGACGAAGCCTACAGCAGCGTTTATGAAATGCAGCGCACGGCACGGCTTCTGGCAATTTTTTCGGTTGTCCTGAGCATCGGCGTCGGCCTCATTGCCGCACGCAGGATTACCAATCCTCTCGAAGTGCTCACCGAATCCAGTCACGCCATCGCTCGCGGCGACTTCTCGCAGCGGGTGCACTTGACAAGCCGCACCGAGATCGGAGAACTCGCAACAACTTTTAATTTCATGTCGGAGGAACTCGAGCATTTCGTGTTGGATCTGAGACGCGCCGCGGCTGAAAACCGCGAATTGTTCATGAACTCGATCCAAATGCTCGCCGGAGCGGTTGACGAAAAGGACCCGTACACTCGCGGCCACTCCGATCGGGTGACGAAATACTCGGTGCTGATCTCAAAAGAAATGGGCATGGATGAAGCATTTCAGGAAATCGTTCGGGTTTCAGCTCAACTGCATGACGTAGGAAAGATCGGCATTGAAGACCGCATCCTAAAAAAGCCCGGCGCCCTGACCGCCGAAGAATTCGAGATCATGAAAACCCACACCACCAAGGGCGCGAACATTTTGCGCTCGGTGTCGCAGCTGAAAGAAATGATTCCAGGAATTGAATTGCATCACGAGTCGCTCGACGGACGCGGCTACCCGCGCGGTCTCAAGGGTGACGAACTTCCCCTTCTGCCGCGCATTATCGCCGTCGCTGACACCTTCGACGCTCTGACTACCAATCGGCCTTACCAACAGGCGCACGACGCCGACGACGCTCTGCGCATTATTCACTCGGTTTCCGGCAAGCGCCTTGACCCAACGGCGGTGGCTGCTCTGGAAGCGCTTTACAAGCGAGGGGACATCCGCGTTCCCCGGACTCACCTTGTGGCGGCCAAAATTGCGGCTGCTGGCGCTGCCGCCGCAGGCGCCTCGGCCGTCGCCGATGCCGAAGTTCCCGTGGCTTCGTTTGAAACCGACCGGACGTAGCCTGCCGCATCTCACCCCTCGCTATAATGAAAGAGAAGTTTTTTCATCGCTTTCATGCTCAAGTCATTATTCGGCAAGTCGGAAGAGACGAAGCCCGGCATCTTCGAGCGGCTGAAACAGGCGGTCAGCCGCACCCGCGAGAATCTGAGCGAGCGGATAGAGGAAGCGGTTTCGTTCAGCAAGGAAATCGACCGCAGCACTCTCGATGATCTCGAAGCCACTCTGATTGGCGCGGACCTAGGCTCCGCAACCACGCACCAGGTACTCGAAAAGCTGCGCGAAAAGGCTGACCGCAAGCAGATCGCCAGCGTCGCGGAACTGAAACAGCTGTTGAAAGCCGAACTTCTCGCCATCTTGAATTCTGCTAATATCCCGCCGGTCGAGCGCGACGAAGGATTTCCCGAGGTCGTGCTGGTAGTAGGCGTGAACGGCACCGGCAAAACCACGACCATCGGCAAACTAGCGCAAACGCTCAAGTCGGACGGCAAGTCAGTCCTACTTTGCGCGGCCGACACTTTCCGCGCAGCCGCCATCGAACAACTCGAGATCTGGGGACAGCGCACCGGGACCGAGGTCATCCGCACCAAGCCGGGAGGAGACCCCGCGGCGGTGATTTTTGACGCGCTTCAGGCCGCGAACGCCCGGCACATCGATTGCGTAATCGTTGACACCGCCGGACGACTGCATACGAAAACGAATCTGATGCAGGAACTTGAGAAAATTCGCCGCACCGCGCAACGGATCATCCCCGGTGCGCCCCATGAAGTGCTTCTGGTGATTGATGCAACGACGGGGCAGAATGGATTGCAGCAAGCGAAGCTGTTCACAGATGCAGCGGCAGTGACAGGTGTGGTCCTGACCAAGCTTGACGGAACGGCCAAGGGCGGCGTCGTGGTTGCGATCGCACGGGAATTGGGCCTTCCCGTGCGCTATGTGGGGGTCGGCGAAAAAGCGGGCGACCTTCTGCCGTTCAATCCCAGGGAATTTGTGGAATCGCTGTTTTCTTGATCGCGCGGCTTGGGTCGCGAACTGAATCGAACGTGGACACTTCACACGAAGCCGACTTTCAGCATCTTCGCCATGCATTGCGCGTGGCCGAGAAGAGTTTTGGACTTGCCTCCCCTAATCCGCATGTCGGCGCGGTGATCGTGGCTGATGGCGGCGCCGTTGTAAGCGAAGGCTTCCACACTTTCGACGGCGTCAAACACGCCGAGGTTCTGGCAATTGAGCAGGCGGGCGAGAAGGCGCGCGGCTCTACTCTGTACGTCAATTTAGAGCCGTGCTCGCACCACGGCCGCACTGGCCCGTGTGCGGAGGCGGTGATCGCAGCGGGCATCAGGCGCGTGGTGGCATGCACGCCCGATCCCAATCCCGAGGTCAGTGGACGGGGATTCGCGATGCTTAGGCACGCGGGGGTGCAAGTTGCGTCAGGACTGCTCGAGGAGGAAGCGCGTCCGCTCAACGACGCGTTTGCGAAGTACATTCGATATCACCTTCCGCTTGTGACCCTGAAGGCTGCCATGACGCTCGATGGCAAAATCGCTCCGCCTCCTGACGGTGTCGCAAGCAGCCCTGGGGCGGGTTCCGGCGGTCCCACCGGCGGCTGGATTACTAGCTACGAAGCCCGCGCTCACGTGCAAAAACTTCGGCACCAGCACGACGCAATTCTCGTCGGCGTGGGGACGGTGATCGCCGATAATCCTTTACTTACCGATCGCACCGGTCTGCCGCGGCGGAGGCCGCTGTTGCGGGTAATCATGGATTCGCATCTGCGCCTGCCGCTGCTGTCGCGCCTGGCGCAAACCGCGAAAGACGACGTGCTCGTGTTCTGCTCGTTCGCGGAAGAAAAGAAAAAGCAGATCCTGCGGGAGCATGGCATTCAGGTGGAACAAGTGGGGTCTTCGGGCCCGGATGGACGGCCAGATCTT
This sequence comes from Acidobacteriota bacterium, assembly GCA_043734125.1. Taxonomy (GTDB): domain Bacteria; phylum Acidobacteriota; class Terriglobia; order Terriglobales; family Acidobacteriaceae; genus Gp1-AA145. The sequence continues at coordinate 38,175 of JAYTFR010000055.1, forward strand.
GCAGCCATTTGCCGCAAGCTGGCCGAACACGAGATCAGCAGCGTGATGATTGAAGGCGGCGCGCTGGTGAACTGGACCGCGCTGGCTTCCGGCGTGGCCGATAAGGTCTTCTTCTACTATGCGCCGAGAATCCTGGCGGGAACCGGATCTGTGCCCTTCGCCGCCGGACCAGGTTTTCGCCGAATTAGCGAAGCCGCGCACCTGAGGGGCTTGCGGCTGCATCGCTTCGGCGAAGACTTTGCCGTTGAGGGATACTTGAGGGATCCGTATTTGGATTGAAGAAATTCATCGCTGCGGATTTGGCGGATTTCCACGCATTTTCCGTGTTGATCCGTGTGTGTCCGCGGCGGGGTGAAGTTATGTTTACTGGAATTATTGAAGAAGTCGGAAAAGTCACCGCGATCAAGCAAGAGGGCAAGAAGCGAAGGCTGACTGTTGCCTGCTCGAAAATTCTTGGCGAGTTAAAGCCGGGCGACAGCGTCTCGGTCAGTGGAGTCTGCCTGTCCGCGGTTAACATCAGTTCCAACTCCTTTACCGCCGACCTTGCGCAGGAAACCTGGAAGCGCACTTCGTTTTCGAGCCTGAAGGAAGGCCCGTTGGTAAACCTTGAGCTCCCTCTGCGCGCCAATGGGCGCTTCGACGGCCACATTGTCCAAGGCCACGTGGACGGAACGGGAACTCTTGTTTCCCTGTCTCCGATCAGGGGCGGAAACGACTTTCTGCTCACCATCCGCGTGCCCGCGGAGCTCACGCGCTACATTGTGGCCAGAGGCTCGCTGTCAATCGAGGGAATCAGCCTGACGATCGCCGCAGTCGAGGGAATAGAAGTTCGCTTAGCCATCATTCCGCATACCTCCGAAATGACCAATCTGGGCTCCCTCAACCCCGGCGATCCGGTGAACCTCGAAGTCGATGTGATCGCCAAATATGTCGAGAGGATGTTCGCATCCCCTCAAGCCGAGGGTTCCCTGACGATTGAAAAGCTGGTTCGAGCGGGTTTCTGAAGCGCATTGGCGTCAGCCTTGCAGCCGCCTCCCCAGTCCAGCCCGCCCCCAAACCGAAGTTGCGGATTAGCGCCCGTAAAGTTTCCATTCCCCTCGCCAGTTAGGCGTGGTAACCTCCATCATCAGATTTGACCGTCGGCCTCCTTCCCCAGGCCGTGGGTATTTCTCAGTACGGTCTTGTTGACGTAAAGGTCCGAACCAGCGCGCACAAAACGTTCGTGTGCAGGGAGGGGTGTCGCATGTCCGCTCATCGTGCTTTTTCCTTTTCTGGATTTGCCATTCTCATCTGCGTTCTGTTTTCTCCTCAAGCCCAAGCCTCGGTCGGATTCCAGCCGGTCAATTCTTCCGAACTTCAGATGACCGTCGAACCGCTGGCAGCGGGCGCGCCCGCAATAATCCTTTTCCGCGAAGTTGACCGCGATGACATGGGACGCGGTTCTCACGGGGGAGTGACGGTCATGAATAACGAGGCGCTCACCGGCCGGTACGAGGACAACTATTTCCGTGTGAAAATCCTGACCGAGGAAGGCCGAAAGTACGCGAATGTCGAAATCCCTTTCGCAAAGGTGTTCGAGGATATCAAGGCGATCCACGCCCGCACCATTCATCCGGACGGCTCGATCGCCAACTTTGACGGGAAGGCGGCGGAAAAAACCCTGTTGAAGAACAAGGGCGGGCAGTACGATGCCGTGACTTTTACACTCCCTGACGTGCAGGTCGGCAGCATCATCGAGTACTTTTATACGATCGAGTTCAAAGGCGGCTGGATCCACGGCTCCAACTGGATCATCAGCCAGGATCTGTTCACGAAGCACGCGAAGTTCACGCTGCGGCCATTCCAGGGCGACACCACTCTGACTTTGCGCTGGAGCGAACACCTGCCCAGCGGCATGCCATCTACTAAGCAGGATCCCGGCGGCCTGGTGCATCTGGACGTGGACAATGTTTTCGCGTTTCAGCGGGAAGATTTCATGCCTCCGGAAAACGACCTTAAAGCGCGCGTGGACTTTACCTACGCCCCGACATACGACCTGACAGAACTGGACCCAAACAAATACTGGAAGAAGATCGGCCGAAAACGCGCCGGCGAGGCCGAGGATTTTGGCGGCAAGCGGGAGGCGGTTCAGCGCGTCGTCGCCGAAACCATCTCACCGGGCGACTCCGACGAAATGAAACTCCAAAAGCTCTACGCCCGCGTGCAGCAGTTAAAGAATTCCTCATTCGAGACGCCGAGGACCGACGACGAAAAAAAACGGGACAAAGAAAAGGCTGCCCCCAATGCCGAAGACGTATTGAGGCAAAGTTCCGGAACCCGGACGCAATTGAACTGGTTGTATCTAGCACTGGTGCGGGCGGCTGGGTTCGAGGCTTACGGCGTCTGGGTTTCAGATCGCAGCAACTACATTTTTAATCCGCAATCGATGAACAGCGGCCGCCTCGATCGGAGCCTTGTCCTGGTGAGATTGGCGGGCAAGGATTTGTACTTCGAACCGGGTGCAGAGTTCACTCCTTTCGGAATTTTGGACTGGGCAGAAACTGGGGTTCCGGGCCTCCGCCTGGACAAGGACGGTGGCACTTGGGTCCAGACCGCCGTGCCCGACAGTTCACTCTCTCAGATTCAACACAAGGCGGAATTGAAGCTCAGCGACACGGGCGACCTGGAAGGCAAACTCACGGTTACATTCACCGGGCTGGAGGCCCTGCGGCGCCGGGTCGGTCAGCGCAACGCTGATGAAGTCGCCAGGAAGAGGTATCTGGAAGAGGAAGTTCAGCAGACGATTCCTGTTGCCAGCGAAGTGAAACTCACCAATTCGCCCGACTGGGCGAGTTCAAGCAGTTCTCTGCAGGCAGAATTCAGCCTCAAGGTCCCTGGCTGGGTGCAGCGAGGCGGCCGCGTGGCGCTTTGCCCCGTAGGCCTGTTCGGAGCGAACGAACGGCACGTGTTCGATCACGCGGAACGAGTACATCCAATTTATTTCGAGTTCCCCTCACAACGGGTGGACGACATTAACATTGAATTGCCCACGGGATGGAATGTGGGCGCACTCCCCAAAGCGCAGAATCAGGACTACCACGTCGTCGGCTACAGTGTCGGCGCCGAGAGCAGCAAGACTGGCTTCCACGTGAAGCGCAGGCTCGACGTGAACATAATTTCGCTGGACACCAAGTACTACAGCCCGATCCGAAGTTTTTTCCAGGGGGTAAGAGTAGGTGACGCTGAGCAAGTGGTCTTGCAGCCGGGCGCCGCGGTCAGCAGTAACTGATTGCACCCGCGTCCTACTTCTATCGTCCCTAGTTGTGCTCTGTGCCGTCGCCGAAAAGCAGGCCGTCGCCGCGGACCATGGTGCGCCAGACTGGATGCATGCGGTCGCCTCCAAGCTGCAGCCTAGATACGACGAAGAAACCGAAGCCGTGCTCCTGTACTCCGACACCAGCGTCACCGTGGTTTCGAAGGACAAGATTCGCACCCATGTCCGTGACGTGTACAGAATTCTGCGTCCGGAAGGCCGAGGTCGGGGAAATGTTTTTGTGTACACCCACGACCGCAAGAAGGTCACCTTCATGCGCGCCTGGTGCATTCCCGCGCACGGGCAGGATTACGAAGTCACGGACAAAGAGGCCGCCGAGCAGTCCCCCCTCGCCACCGCTGCCGGGCTTTTCTCCGACGCCCGCCGCAAGACCATGAAGATTCCTGCCTCAGACCCGGGCAGCGTTGTCGGTTACGAATACGAGACCGAAGAACAGCCTTTCTTTCTGCAGGACACTTGGGAGTTCCAGGGATTTGATCCCGTCCTGGAGGCACACTATCGCCTCGAGTTACCGCAGGACTGGGAGTTCAAAGCTTCCTGGATGAATCAACCAGCTATCGACCCGGCGCGAAGCGCCGGCAATGTGTGGGAATGGAGGGTCAACGACATAACGGCAATTCGCCGCGAGAACCAGATGCCTCCACTCGCTGGCGTGGCGGCCCGCATGGTTATCTCTTACCTGCCGCCTGGCGGAGCTGCCGACCACAGTGCTTTTACCAGCTGGAATGACATCGGGCAGTGGTACCGCGGACTCGTCGGCTAGCGTGCTGAACCTTCCGACTCAGTCAAACAAGCGGTCGCGGGCCTGGCAGCACCGCAAGCCGATACGCTCGCCAAAATGCAGGCCATTGCCCAGTTCCTTCAAACCCAGATTCGCTACGTAGCCATCGAGTTGGGAATTGGGGGCTGGCGACCGCATCCGGCATCCGACGTCTTCAGCAATCGCTACGGAGATTGCAAGGACAAGGCGACGCTCGCGATCGCCATGCTGCATTCAGTTGGCATCGAGTCTTATTATGTCATCATCAATGCCAGCCGCGGCGCGGTGCGCGCCGACGATCCGGCCCACAATGGGTTCAACCACGCGATCACCGCAATCCGATTGCCGGCTAATTTGGCCGACGCCTCGCTCGTCGCCACGTTCGTACATCCCAAACTAGGAAGGCTCCTTTTCTTTGACCCCACCGACGAGGTGACCCCTTTCGGAAAGATTCGAGGCGCACTGCAGTCCAACTACGGACTGCTGGTTGGCCCTGACAGCAGCGAACTAGTCCGGCTGCCCAGCCAGGAGCCTGCGCTAAATGGCCTTACGCGCGTTGGAAAATTGGCGCTCGAAGCCGACGGCACTCTCTATGGCGAGGTGGTGGAGAGCCGGACGGGCGACCGCGCCGCCGAAGAACGCCATCGTTTGCGCGCGGCCACTACCGACTCAGACAAGCTCAAGTTTATTGAAGGCCTGCTGTCGGATTCTCTGGGCATGTTCACGCTCACAGGATCGCGATTCAGCAATGTGGGGGACCGCAACCAGCCCCTTACCATCGACTACGCGTTTCAAGCCCAGGAATATGGCAAGAACGTTGGCGACATGCTGATGGTCAGGCCGCGGATCTTGGGTTCAGAATCCAGCTCACTGCTTGAGACGAGTGAACCGAGGAAATTTGCGATCGAGTTCGGCGGCCCTTCGCGCGATTCCGATAACTTTGAAATCGTCCTGCCCCAAGGTTACGGAGTGACCGACATAACGCCGGCTGTGGACGCTGATTTCGGCTTCGCTAATTACCATTCAAAGACTGAACTCACCGGCAACATCCTGCATTACGTCCGGACCCTGGAAGTGAGAGAAGTCAGCGTATCCGCGAGCAAGGCAGCCGAACTGAAGAAGTTTTACCGGATCATCGCGACCGATGAACGCAACATGGTCGTGTTGAAGCGGATGCAGCAGGCGGAAGCTCCATCCCCGCGTCCCGCCGCAAAATAGGGGGGGTAAATCCAAAGCCGATCCTGCCGCATCTAAAGCCTTTAGGAACGATTGTCTTCAGGTACGTTGACTTCCAGGCGGCTTGTGCCTAGGCTGGAAGCAGTTCTTTGAATGGTCCATCCCAATTGGGGGCGTCACGGTTTCGACGGAGATGCTTGCGGCCAAGAGGCATGCCGGGGTCCATACACCCGTAATCGCGTGGAAAATGATAATTGCCAATCAACAGATGGCATACGCAGCTTAATTAATTAAGTTGCCGTCTTCCGCAGCTTCGCCCGTGGGCTGCGAGCGGACGTCACACAGCGGGCTGCTCTTCTCTTCTACGTCTGGGGAGAGAGGTTAAGACTTCAGGCTAGCGGCAACCGTTTCTTGTCCGTTCTGAGCGGCGGTCGCGAACGTCTTGGGCTAGGCGGCAACGCTGAAGGCCTGGGGCATGAACGTGAATAAGCATGTAGTCTCTTGACCAGTAACATTTTCGGACGCGGGTTCGACTCCCGCCGCCTCCACCATATTCCCATCCGTTAGTCGTTGATCTTTGGCCGTTAACCTACCTTTTCCTGTTGTGCCCATTTTAGGACGTGCCGTATACGGATTGGCAAAGCCACGCAAGCCGCAGTCAGCGTAGATATTAGAAGCGGAGTGCGGAGAAAGTCCTTGTCCCACCATCCCGCCGGATGAACCGCTTTGACGTCGCGAGCGGGCGCCTCATAAAATTTGGCTGCGGCCACCGGCGTTCTCCCCGTAGGATAGGAGCCGCGGGCACGCGGGAGAGAAAAATGCAAAGTTCGTGGCTGTTGTACGGGCGGGGGAGCGTTGTTCGCGGGCTCCGGATGGGGCGGCGTTCCGTGAGGAAATACATCGCGCTCGGATTGGGTGCTTTACTTCCGGCACTGTGGCTGGGCGGGGCAGCATCGGCGCAGGAGGGTCCGCTGGTGCTGCAACGTGACGGCCGCGTGATCTCCGTGGTTCCCTATGCTCCGAATATCGTCCGGGTGACGATAAGCACCGACGCGTCTGCGGCGACAACCAATCCAGGCTACGGGTTTATTGGCACGCCGTCCGCCGCGGGATGGACGCACGAGCGCGATGCGCAGGGCGAGGTCATCCGATCAGCCCGTATTGTGGTTCGCCTCTCGCCGGAGAACTTGCCGAGCGAGAAGCTGCCGAAACCCATGCCGCTCGATGCTCTCAACAGCCAGTTGCGAGGCATCTACTTCGGCGGCGGAAATGGCCATCCTGCGCCCAACGATTCACTTCTAGTAACCACAGCCGAAGGCAAGACATTGCTGCACATGCGCGGTTGGACCATGGCGCCCGAACGGCCAGAAGTCGCTCAATTCGACAGCGGAAAGGGTCAGCGCGTCGCAGCTGTGTTTGACTCGCGCGCCGACGAGCACTACTACGGATTGGGGCAGCAGCAGAAAGGCTGGATGGATCTGCGTGACCACCAGATCCATTGCTGGCATGACTATGGCGCGATCGGCGGCGAAGACGTCTGTGTGCCCTTCTTGGTCTCGACTCGTGGTTACGGACTGGTCTGGGACAATCCATCAAAGACCACGGTGGACCTTGGTTTCAACGGGCAGAATGTGTGGTCGTCCGAGGTCGGGGACCGCGTGTCGTACTTCCTCATTGCAGGTGAAACCAGCGACGAGATTTACCAGGGCTACCGGCTGCTAACAGGAGTTTCGCACCTGCTGCCGCGGGCGGCCTACGGCTACATTCAGAGCAAGGCGATTTATCCCACGCAGGAACAGATTCTGGGGATCGCGAAGGGCTATCGAGAGAAGAAGCTGCCGCTGGATGTGGTGGTGGTGGACTTTCTGAACATGACCAAGCAGGGCGAACTGGACCTGGATCCTAAGCGCTGGCCAGATCCAGCCGCAATGAATCGTGAACTGCATGCCATGAATGTCAACACGCTCTTAAGCGTGTGGCCGCACTTTTCGCGGGGCACGCAGTTCTACGACATGCTGCAGAGCAAGGGCTGGCTGATCCACACGCCCGACGGAAAACCTGATCCAGGGTGGACGAGCGAAGTCATTGGACCGAATCTCGACACCACGAATCCCGAGGCAGCGAAGTGGTGGTGGGAGAAAATTCGCGACCGTTACATAAAACCGTATGGATTCGATTACCTGTGGTTGGATGAAACAGAGCCGGACATTGACCCCGCCAAAGATGTGTTCTGGATCGGTTCGGGAACACGCTTCTACAACGCCTACCCTCTGTTTCACACCGCCTCGGTGTATGAAGGCTTCCGCCGCGATTTCGGCGATAGCCGGAGGGTGATGATTCTGGCGCGGGCCGCGTACCTGGGAGCACAACGCAACGGCACAGTGTTCTGGTCGAGCGATATTGTTTCAACCTGGGACATGCTGAAGCGCTCGATTCCGGCGGGGCTGAACTTCACCGCGAGCGGAATGCCGTACTGGGACACGGATATAGCCGGCTTCTTCTCGCCTGCGATTCCGGCGGATTACAACGCGGCACACAAACCGCTGATCGATGGCTCCGATGTACAGGGAACGATTGGAAACTATGAAGACTACCCCGAGCTGTTTGTGCGGTGGTTTGAATGGGGCGCATTCCACCCAGTGATGCGCGCGCATGGCGAGAGAGATCACAACGAGGTGTGGTCTTATGGCAAGCAGGCCGAGCCGATCCTCGCGAAGTATCTGAAGCTCCGCTATCAGCTCCTGCCGTACACCTATTCGGTGGCGCATCGCAGCTACGAGACCGGCGCCCCGTATATGCGGGCGCTGTTTATGGATTTCCGTGAAGACCCCATGGCCGCGAATATCCCGGACGAGTATATGTACGGGCCGGCGTTCCTCGTAGCCCCGGTAACCGAACAGGGCGCAACCCACAGGACAGTGTATCTGCCGGCTGGATGTGACTGGTACAACTACTGGACCAATGAACGGCTACACGGCGGGCAGACGATTGGGGCGGAGGCTCCAATCGATACGCTGCCGCTTTTTGTGAAAGCGGGAAGCATTGTGCCCCTTGGATCGGAAGTCCAGAGCGCCGGGCAGCCTCAGACGATCGCGTCAGTACGCGTGTATCCCGGAGCCAACGGAAAGTTCACGCTCTTTCAGGACGACGGCAACACGTACGAGTACGAAAAGAGCGGCGGCAAACTTACGAATCTGACTTGGGATGATGCTGCGCGCCAGCTGAAACACGAAGGGGTACCGGCATGGAGCGGATCGGATTCGTCAGTTGTAACGGTCGTGAATAGGTAGCCCCAGTCCGGATCGGCCTGCGCAAGTAAGAAAGATATCCGGCAGATTACTTTCCAGTCTGTCTTTTGGCGGACCGTAAGACCAACTCATCCCCATGCAGCGGAGCCCGATGGCCGAAACTTCCAGATTGCTTTTTCCGAGTTTCCGCTTCTGCATTGTTCCTCCTTGGATGCGTAAAAGAAGCCGCCGGATTATAGCTGGCGTCAAACTTCATTGCCCATCGCGCTGCCGCTGCTAGACGTGAAGACGCTCTACATCCGTGAGATTTAACCGTGGCAGACTCTCCTCGTGCCGCGCCATTTATGATGATTGGAGTCTCTTCGAGGAATTTTATGGCTGCACTCATCGACGCCATCGACGTCAAACGCAAAACTTTCTTTGAATTCGAAAGCACGCCGTTCGTATGCCTGGAAGCGGTGGTGAATACGCCGACCGCCCGCGGCGGACAGACGCTGGTGCGCCTGAAGATGCGCAACCTGCTGACCAATGCGGTTTTTGAAAAGTCTTTCCGGGCCAACGACAAGTTCAAAGAGCCTGACCTGGAATCCGTCCCCGCGTCGTATCTCTACAGCGATGGCGACGGCTCCCACTTTCTGGATCAGCAAACCTACGAAACCCTGACACTTTCCGAACAGATGGTGGGTGATGCGCTGGACTTCCTGGTGGAAGGCGCAATCCTGGAGTTGCGCAAATTCAACGGGAACCCGATCGGCCTGGATCTGCCAATCTTCGTCGAATTGAAAATTGTCGATACCGAACCGGGGGTCAAGGGCGACTCCTCCAGCGGCAGCGTCACTAAGACTGCCAAGCTTGAGACCGGACTGGAGATTCGCGTCCCACTCTTCCTTAAGCAAGGAGAGAAAGTGAAAGTGTCTACCGAGAGCCGGGAGTTCGCCGGACGGGCTTGAACGGGGCTAGCCACAGGCGTGCGCGCTGGGCACAGTGTCGCGGTTACCCAGCGTAGGTCCTGAGCGGCGGCTGTTGTAAAATCCGGACGCAGGCAGGCGCCGCGCGTTTTTCGAGACTCAAGCTCACCAACTTATGGCCACTGTTTTCGTAATCGGGGCTGGACCAGCCGGCCTGTTTGCGGCCCAGAAGATTGCGCTGGCCGGGCACGAAGTAGTCATCTTCAACCGGGACATCAAACCTGGCGGTCTCGCCGAATACGGCATTTATCCGGTAAAAGACAAAATGAAAATCGGGCTGCGAAAGCAGTTCGCCAAAGTGCTCTCCCTGCCGAACGTCCACTATTTCGGGCATGTAAGCGTCGGCGGCAGCTCGACGCTAACAATCGAGGAACTGCGAAAGTTCAACCCAGCCGCATTGGTTTTTTCCGTGGGCGCGCAAGGCACCAACAAACTTGGCATGCCGGGAGAAGATGCGGCCGGCGTCTATTCCGCGAAAGACTACGTCTATCATTACAATCTTCTGCCTCCCTTTGCGACGCAGGATTTCTCCATCGGCAAGCGCGTAGCAATTATCGGCATGGGCAACGTAATGGTCGATATCGCGCGCTGGCTTATGCTGGACTGCCCTGATGCCAAGCCGGAAGAAATCATAGTCGTCGCGCGCCGGGGCCCTTTCGAAGCGAAGTTTGACGAAAAAGAATTCGCCTACATCCACCAGCACCTGGACCGAAAGGCATTCGCATCAGAATTGGAACGCGTGACAGACCGCGTGGAAGCGGTGGGCCAGGACATCAGCAAGGTCGCAGAATCGACGTTTCCTTCTTTGGTAAAGTTTCCGGACGCGCCCGTCACTTCGCCGCGCCTGACCTTTCGCTTCTTGAGCTCGCCGACTGCGATTCAGCCGGGCCCGGACGGGCGCATCGCGCGTCTGACAGTCGCGAACAATTTATTGACTAGTCGCGACGGAAAGATTGGCGTCAAGCCCACCGGCACGACCGACGACATTGACGTGGATACGCTCATCTTCGCCATTGGCGATAAGCATGACCCCTCGGTCGGCTTGCCCTTTGGACAATGGGGGTACGCGACCAATCCGGATAAGGAAAGGGAATGCGCCCCCTATGAGGTGTTCGATCCGGAAGTCGGGAAGCCTTGGGAAGGCGTATTTGTCGTCGGCTGGGCAAGGAACGCCAGCGAAGGACTGGTGGGAATTGCGCGCCACGACGGCGAAGTCGGAGCGGCTCACGTCATTGATTACGTTGCCGGACAGACGCAAACCGCTTCCGCGCCGGTGAGCGAGATTACCGATTTTCTGAAGCGCAATCAGATCTCGTTTGTGACGAAGTCCGACTTGCCGTTTCTCTCTTCGGCCGAGGAGACTGAGGCCAAGGCGCGCGGGGTTCCCTGGTTCAAGTTTTCGGACGACGATGAAATGCTCGCTGCCATCGAGCGCACGAAAGCCAGTTCTCCGGAACTGGTGAGTTCCAATTCCGAACAGTAGCTGCGAAAGGGCAGGCTGTTTGCCGAGCGAAAGAAACCGCAGCGCCCGCGCAGCCACCATGCACGGCAAGACTTTACTACTCCCCTTTTGTCATTTTCAGCACATAAGCGTATTCGCCGGGAAGTTTCCCCCCGGGAGCGAGGTGGAGACAGCCGCGACATTGGGGAGCAGCGGGCGATGGCCTGATCGGCGGGGGCTTGGCGGGCAATCTGCGCCCGGACGCGCAGATCATTGCAGCCCTGCTGTCCAACCGGCAGTATCCAGGGGGCACCAAGGAAATCTGGAAGGCCGAGGACGCGAATCTGCCAGGGAGAGTGCTGCCGAACCGCAAGCTGGACAAACTGGCGCTCTTCGCGGTGGTGAAGGCCTTTCCGGCGATCAACCGATTCCTCGATAGCAGTTACGACAATGTCGATCTATCGACGGGTGCCGGCAGAGTGCTGGGCATTACCAATTACAAGGCTGGAGCCGAAGAGCGGTTGAAAGCCAAGGTGGCGCGGGCCACGGGGTATAGCGAGACGTTGTCAGCGCTGGCAGCGAAAGACGAAGGGGCCGCGGAGAAGTTCGTGGCCGATCCCAACAAGGCCGCGTATCTGATGTTCAACATAGACCTCTCCGAGATGTCGAAAGACTTGCATGACATCGACAAACAGCGCGGCGAGGTCGCGCTGGCCCCTGGCCTGTCGAGTACCCAGCGCAAGGATGCTCTGCAGAGTCTTACGGAAGCGCGCCGCCAGTTGCTGACGTCTGCAGACGCTCTGGATGATGCGCTTACGGCTGTGAAGCTACGGATGCGGGAGGGCCGCTGATCCGTTTAATGATCGTGGTGCGGAGTTCTTTGTTGTCCGCACGGAGAATGTACATGTCCTTTTTTGTGATACGCACCTTGATTTCGGTATTCACCACGAAATCGATTGGTTCGTAACTCCAGCGCCATCGCGGGCAGTAAGAACCGACGTAAGTCATGGAGCCGACTTTGACCGCGATTTGATATTCGCGATCGTTCACGCTGGTGATCGCTCCGGTCTGTGAGTTCCCTACGACCCGTGAAGAGTCCTGATGTGTAATGTCGAGGAGCATTCCGGTCTGGTAATTCGGCCCCCCGCCCAATGCGAGGGAACTGAGCAGACACACCGTAAGTGCCAAGTTGCGCATATTGCCCGCAATGATGCGCCCAGTGCCGCGCTTCAGCAAGTAGCACCATAGTCAGGAGAACAAGAGGCGAAGCTGTGACGGTTGACGAGCTTATCGACAAATGCGACGCGATCGAAGAGTTGATCGCACAGGCCACCGACCGGCATTCACCGCTCGGCGTGCGGCTAAAGGCGGAGTCGTGACGTCGTCGCCCTGCAATTTTCAGCGGGCAACCATCGGTTCGCTTGCCAGCAACTAAACAATTAGTTACCTTTTTCTGACTGCCGCGTCTATCTAATTCAGGAGCTGCAATTGCCACCAAGGCCATCAACGACCCTGACTGAAGCCGAGCTTAGGCTCATGGAAGTCCTTTGGAGCAAAGGGCTTGGCACGGTTCAGCAGGTGCTCGACTGGCTCCCGGCAAAGCCGGCTCTGGCGTACAACTCGGTTCTGACCACAATTAGGGTTCTGGAGCGCAAAGGTTATGTTGAGCATGCGAAAGACGGGAGGGCGCATGTGTATCGTCCGCTGATCCAGCGCAAAGACGCCACGCGGTCGGAGATTCGCCATCTGGTCGGCCGGTTCTTCCGCGATTCGCAGGAGGACCTAGTGTTGAACATTCTGGAAGATCGCGGACTCGATGCGGAGGAATTGGGCCAACTTCGCAAGATGCTGCAAAGGAGCGAGCCGGAATGAGCGCCTTGCAGACTCTGGCCCAAGAGACGAGTTCGCAGATTGTGAATTGCCTCGTGTTAGGGGTCTCCGTCGCGGCAGTCGCGGGCACGGCTACAGCCTTGGCGGGGCGAAAGAATCCGGGTATCCGGTTTGCGATCTGGTTCGCCGCGCTGATCGCGATCGCGTCTCTGTTCTTCGCGGCGTTTTTCGCGGCAGGCCCGATCGCGAATGGATCCTCGACAGGGCATGTGACTGCCATTTCGCTTCGACCGGAATGGGCGCTGTACATTTTTGGCGCGTGGACGTTCTGCGCCGCCGTTGGTCTTGCGCGCATCGGCCGCGGCCTATGGCAAGTGAGGGCCCTGAAACAGAGCAGTGTTCCGCTGGAGGCGAGTTTGGCGGACTCAATCACAAACGCGTTGCCGTCGATCTCGCGCCGTTTCCGAATCTGCGTTGGGGAAAAATTGCGGGTTCCCGCAGCACTGGGGTTTTTCACCCCGATGATTGTTTTACCGGCGTGGGCAGTGCGGGAACTCTCTGCCGAAGAACTGAAGACGGTGGTCCTTCACGAGGCGGCGCATTTGCAGCGCTGGGACGACTGGAGCAACCTGCTGCAGAAAATCATCCGCGCTCTGCTGTTTTTTCATCCGGCAGTCTGGTGGATTGACAGCCGGCTTTCCCTGGAACGAGAAATGTCGTGCGACGATTTGGTGCTCGCTCGTTCGCGGAATGCCCGTCAGTACGCAGCCTGCCTGGTTGCACTCGCGGAAAAGACTCACGCACATCAGTCTCTGGCGCTGGTGCAGGCGGCAGTCAGCCACTTGAAGCACACGGCACAGCGGATCTCGAAGATTTTGGATGGCCGCGAGCGTAGCTCGAAACCCGTGCTCGCTCCACTTATGGCCGCGGTGACGGCTTTCGGCGCGCTCAGCCTGGTAGCGGTTCAGCACGCTCCACAACTCGTCAGCTTTCGCAGCGCGGCTGCGAGTTCGCTCCAGATCGCATCAGCTTCCAAATTTGACTATGTCGCTCCCGTGAACACGCCGAGGGCAAAGGCTGTTGTCGCTTCGCTGCGGATGACGACTCCTGCCGCCGCTTTTACGGGTGCAGCACAGACGAAGCCGCGGCAACATTGCCCCCCAACTTCCCGCGCGCAGCAAAACCCGGCTCGGATGCCAGTTCCGGCGGAAGAAGCGCAGTTGCGATTGGAGCGTCGGGAACCGGCCATCGTGAACGCCGCGATGCAGGAGGACACTGCGCCCAGGTTCATTTATCTCGTGACGCAAACCGAGCAGTACGACAATTTCGGCAACGTCACAGTAACCACATCCGTCTGGCAGATCAGAGTGGTGAATTCTCAGTCGCAAACGGTGGCAGTTCCGAATAAGACTTAGGTAAAAAATTTTACAGACATCAACTAAACCTTTAGTTGCAAAGGAGAAACATGAAACAAATGACTGGTTGGAAGGATTTTTTGAAACAGACACTCTCAAAGCGGTTCTTAACCTCAGCACTCGCGGGCGCACTTACGCTCTCACTCGGTATCTATGAGTTCGCAAGCCCGGTTCGCGCAGCGTCGCCGGTTGCGGCGCCTGCCTCCGGCCCGCTCGACGATAGCAGCGTGAGCGCATTGCTGGCGCTTGATCAGGCGATGGAACATCTAGCCGCGCGCGTGACGCCGGCGGTGGTGAACATCACAGTCGCCTCTAAGCACAAATCGCAGATGGGCCACATGGAGCACCCGGGTGATGACGACAATCAGACTCCCGATCAAGGTCCGGCGCAGCAGTTTGGCCCCTTCAGCGGCATGCCGGGACCGTTTCGTTTCTTCGGACAGCCATCGCGCCCACAGATTGAGCATGGCCTGGGCAGCGGCGTAATCATTTCGCCCGACGGCTACATTGTGACCAACAATCACGTAGTCGAAGGCGCGGTGGATATTCGCGTCACCATGAGTGACAAGCGAGTCTTCCCCGCGAAATTGATCGGCACCGATCCGCTGACTGATCTTGCTGTAGTAAAGATCAGCGGCTCGGACTTCGTCAGCGTTCCGCTCGGTGATTCCACCAAACTGCATGCCGGACAAAGCGTGCTCGCCTTCGGCAACCCGTTCGGCTTCCGCTTCACGGTGACGCGCGGCATCGTGAGCGCGCTGAACCGCCCCAACCCCGACATGAGCAACCGCCGCAAGCCGGGCCAATTCATCCAGACCGATGCGGCCATCAATCCCGGCAATTCGGGTGGGCCGCTGGTGGATGCGCGCGGCGAAGTCATCGGCATCAATACCTTCCTCGTTTCTGACAACGGCTCATTCTCGGGCATGGGCTTTGCCATTCCCAGCCAGATCGTGAAGCCGACCGTCGATGCGCTGATCGCCCACGGCAAAGTTATGCATGGATACATGGGAATCGGCATCAGTGACGTCACGCCAGAAAATTCGCAGTTCTTCAACCTGACGAAAAGCTCTGGCGCGCTGGTAACGCAAGTCGAACCTGACTCGCCGGCCGCGAAGGCTGGATTGAAAAACGGGGACGTGATTGTAGGACTCGACGGCAAAACGGTGAACGATGCCGGCGAACTGCAGGTGGAAGTTGGCCAGCGACAGCCCGGCACGACCATCAAGCTTGACGTGATTCGTGACGGCAAGAACACGACCATCCCGGTCACGCTGGAAGCCATGGGCAGCCGCGATAAAGTCTCGGCTGACAGCTCAACCCACGAGAAGCCGCGCTGGGGGCTCGCTCTGCAAGACCTGAGCCCTGATGTTCGTCAGGAGCTGCACGCTCCGGCGGAGGTTCACGGCGCACTGGTCGCGAACGTTGAACCCGGCAGCTCGGCGGAAAATGCCGGACTTCAGCGCGGAGACGTGGTGCTTGAAGTGAATCGTAAGCCGGTGGGCTCGGCGCAGGACGTGCAGCACGCACTAAGCGCAATTCCAAAAGGACAAGACGCGCTGGTGTTGGTGTGGTCAAACGGCGGGAATACGTACCGCGTGCTGCACCCCGCGCAGGAGTAGGCCAGAACGCGAGCGGCATGCAGGCAGTGGGGGCGCAAGCCCCCACATTTGTTTAGAATGGCGATTCAATATGACGGATTGCGGATTGGGCGGATTTTTTGCGTGTAGACTTTCTACCGCCGACGAATCCGAATCGTAATCCCTGAACCTCGCATGGAAAGCGCCAACTTGCCCTACCACTCGGGCCTACTCAGTTCCTGACCCCGGTCGCGCTCAGCTTGATGCGATACAGGCTGGTGCTCGCCGTGATGTAAAGCGTCTTACCGTCTTTGTCGCCCCAGGCCACGTTGCTGACGATCTCCGGAATCTTGATCGTACCCAGATGTTTGCCCTCGGGAGAAATAATCCAGACGCCACCCGGACCTGATCCATAAATGTTGCCTTTCTTATCCACTCGAATCCCGTCGGGGCCGCCAGGAGTTGTGTCGGTTTTGGCATCGAGCAGCAAAGCGCCGTCGCTCACCGAGCCGTTTGGTTGCACGCTGTATCGCATCCAAACCTTATTGCCCGAATCGGCAATATATAAAGTTTTCTCGTCGGGAGAAAATGCAATCCCATTAGGCCGCGGCAGATCTTTAATAATGAGCTGCAGCTTGCTGTTGTCCGGCGGCGCCCCCGCTTTGTGCTGGCGGGCGCCGACGATGCGATACACGCCATTCACCTGAAGTTCTTTTTGCGGGTCGTTGTCCTGCTGCGTCGCCAGGCCGTAGGGAGGATCGGTGAAATACAGCGAGCCATCCGATCGATAGACAACGTCGTTAGGACTGTTCAGCTTTTTCCCCTCGCAGGAATCCGCGAGCACGGTAATCGTTCCTTTGGGGTCCAGCGACTCCATTCTCCAAACATTGCGGCGCGCATGGCCCGCGACCGTAACGCGGCCGTCGGCATCGAGCGTCATTCCGTTTGAGCCGGGCTCGCTGCCTCCGAATGGCGTGGTACCCACGTAGCCGCTGGGCTCCATAAACACTTCGGCGTCTTTGCCGGGCACCCATCGGCGGATGCGGTTGGCAGGAATCTCGGCAAACAGAAGGCTGCCGTCGCGCCGCCACACCGGACCCTCGGTCCATCTATTGAAACCGGTGGCCACGCGCTCCAGCTTGGCGTTGGCGGGGACCAGTTGGTCGAGCGCAGGATCGAGGCGTTCAATTTTCGTGAAAGCTCCCATCGAGTCCGGAAGCAGAATCTTCTCCAGATACTCCAGAGGCAGCGGTCCCTGGTCGAGAGCGCGGTTGTGAAATTCTTCCAGCGCAAAAGCGCTTCCCTTGGCTGCTTCGTACTTTTTGCGCAGCGTCCACCATTGCCGGGTTCCAACGAAGTAAGTGGGCAACTGAGTCGAACTCAACTTCGCCCGCAGCAGCTTACCTTCGGCTTCCGCCTGGGTCTGGAAGCATTCATTCAGCATCAGGCCGAGTGCCTGCTGGTCGGTCATGTCCATGGTCTGCAAGCGGATGTCCAGAATCGTATTCGCGGTCGCGCGCAGCCAGACCTTCTTTCTCATCAGGCGAAACTTCGGACTGGAGTCGAGATATCCCTCGTTGGTCATGACGTCGGCAATGTACTCCGCCCAGCCTTCGACATACGCGCCGTTGCCAAACAGGTTGCGCACCAAGCGGCGCGTGACGGGTTGAACATCATCGGCGTGCTCCGCCTGAATATAGTGCCCGGGCAGGGCTTCGTGAATGGTGAGCCACTTCAACGTGTAATTGTTGTATTCGCGCAGCTTGCTCTCAGCTTTTGCGTCGGCCATTTTCGGATCAATGGGCGTTACCCAATACTGAGCTTCTGCCGTGGGCTCGAGCGGCGGCGCACTATGGAAACCGGCAACCGAATAAATGCCGCGCATGAACTCCGGCGTTGCGATTACCTTGAGATTGTCGCGGCTGTTGAGCGCCACGATTTTCTTATCGCGGATAAACTGCTTGATCCCTTCCAGATCGCCTTTCACCGCGTCCATCAGGTCGTCGCGCTTGGGATGTTCTTCGCTGACTCTATTCAGCACGGCGGGGATGATTTTGTTCTCGCGCTCGTGCTGGGGGAGGCTGGCGTAATCGTCCTGATCGGGAAACATCTGCTTGTACAGCGGCAGCGCGATCTCTAGCATATCGGCGCGATTGCGCGTCAGTTCGGCTTCGGCTTCGGCTAGCAACTGTTTCGGCTCGACGGATGTCTCGATCACGTAGCGGAATTTCTGCGCATACCACTCCGAGCCCAGCCGCCAGGTTCGTCCGTTGGTTGGGCGCTTGGCAAGCTCGTTCTTCATCCAGTCGTTGAAATCGGTGAGGGCCTTTTTTGCGGCAGGAGCGACTTTGTCGTACTTCGCCTTCAGCGGGGAACCTGCAGGAATTTCCGCGGCCACGGCATCGACTTGGCCGATGTTGCCTTCGTTTTCGCCGACCGCCGTAGAAATGAAGATGGGGTCGGAGTCCACGAGTTGCGCCTTGGCCTGATCGAGAAAGCGCGCAATTTGTCCGACGCGCGAAATCACGTGGCCCACGCGGACGTCTTTCGCCGCGTAGTCCTGCGTGAGCGGCAGGAAAAGTCCGTTGCCGAGCAGTTCCACGTACCCCGTGGGATTGTGCTTGTAGTTCTGTATGTGCTCGAGTTCAAGCAATGCGAGCGCAATCTGGTCGTCAATCAAACGAAAATCGGCGGCGTCTTCGGCGTTGAGGGATGCGCCTGGCGTTTCGGTCCTAACCTTGGCGCGCCATTGGCGATAGAACTGCACTTGGCCCGCGACCGCCGCCGCTCCCACGTCGTCCAATTCAGCGTCCAGCGCAATCGTCTTCCCGGTCTTTGGGTCAACGTGCTTGTGATAGCCCGCCTGCGACGCACCGACCGGCGAAAGCGCCAGCGAGTCTTTCACGAACCGGTTGCAGAGCGCTGAGAATTTCGCGCTTCCGGATTGAGATTTTTTAGGGGATGGCATGGCTTGTGCCCGTGCCGTCGCAGTCAGAAGTAGGGTGCTCAAAACCAGGTACAGGAGAGTCTTCATGAAACCTCGCTGAAACAAAACTGTCGCGCGCCAGTATAACCGTAACTCCGCGCCTTTGCCCGACGGTGGCGGCCCGCTCCCGGCATGGGCGAAGCGGAAGAACCGCTACTATGCGATAATTCCGCCGCAACAATTTTCTCGTATTAATTCGATCGTAAGACTCTTGGAGGTTGCGATGACTCATCCTGCATGGACGCGCCGGGACTTTCTTCGCGTCGGAACTGCGGCCACCGCTGTTGGAGCGGCCACTAAATTCACGCTTCTGCAACCGAGGCCGTTGTGGGCTTCGCCCAACCCGGTCGCCCCGAGTGACACCGTGCGCTTTGCTTCCATTGGGACTGGAGTGCGGGGATGCGAACTGCTGGGGGCATCGCTGAAGGTGCCCGGCATCGAGTGCGTTGCCGCGTGCGATCTTTACGATTCGCGGCATATTGCAGCGCAGGAAGTTTCGAAGAACCCGTCGCTCCCTACCACGCGGAACTACAAAGAGATTCTCGACCGCAAGGATGTGGACGCCGTAATTATTGCGGTGCCTGACCATTCTCACCGCCGCGTGTTTGAGGACGCGTGTGCCGCCGGCAAAGACGTGTATTGCGAAAAGCCGATGTCGCACACCGTGGATGATGGCTTTGCCATGATTGCAGCCGCGCAGAAGGCGAACCGCATGATACAGGTTGGCAGCCAGCGCGTGAGTTCCATTGTTTATGCGCGCGCCAAGGAAATGTACGACACCGGCAAACTGGGCGACGTCTATTGCATTGAGGCTTACTGGGACCGCAATTCCGCCAGCGGCGCCTGGGTGTATCCGATTCCGCCGGATGCCAGTGAACAAACGATCGATTGGAAAACATTTCTTGGCAATGCGCCCAAGCGCCCATTCAACGCGGAGCGGTTCTTCCGCTGGCGCTGCTTTACCGACTACGGCGAAGGCCTGGCCGGAGACTTGTTCGTGCATCTGATTTCCGGGATCCACTTCATCACTGGAACCACCACGGTGGCGCAGCGTGCGCAGTCAACTGGCGGCCTGTTCCGCTGGAAAGATGGGCGCGACTTCCCTGACATGATCGAGACCCTCTACGACTATCCGAAGTTTCCCGTTTATCTGCGCTGCAACCTGAACAACGATCAGGGCGAATTCATCGCCTTCTACGGGACCAAGGGAACTGCGATTATTCGCGGCCAGAACCTGACATTCACGCCGCAGGACACGCGACCGCAGCCGGAAAGCTATTCGATTTACGGCTGGCCGATGAAGTTGCGCGAGGAGTATCTGGCGAATTTTGCCAAGGAGCATCCGGAATCGCTGGTCGCTCCAAATCTGGAAAGCGAAGTCTTCGCCGCACCCGCGGGATATAGCGATCTGGTGGACCATCAGGCCAACTTCTTCAGTGCGGTGCGGTCGCGAAAGAAGGTGGTGGAGAACGAAGACTTCGGCAACAATGCAGCCCTCGGCTGCCACCTGGCGAATTATTCGTACTTCAAGAAAACGACGGCGGTGTGGGATTCGGGGAAGAAGAGGATCACAGGATAGCAACCTGCGGCGCGTCCCGTTCGGCACAGGGTGACCGGGCCGGGTGCGTTCGCCGTCACCAGATTGTTTGCACGACTTCCGACCGCCGCATCCGCTCGTCTGCGGTGACCAGAAGCATACCCTCAACAATTGCGGTCGCAGCAATGATTCGGTCGGCAGGATCTTTAGGGAAAGTTTCCGGCAAATGCACCGCGACAGAAGTGATTTCGGGAGTCATCGGCCGCACGATGACCCGGGAGACAGTTTCGCGAACAAATGATTCCACGCTGCTTGCGATCCCGACCCGGTGGTGCTCGGCGAGCCATGCCAGTTCCCACAACGTGATACTGGCAATGGCGACGCCGGAGTCCTGTCGCGCCGCCCTGATCGCCTCGTGTGCTTTCCTGGTGAGACGCTTGGGCTCACTCGACATCCAGATCACCACGTGAGTATCGAGCAGGATCACTTCAGATCCCAGTCCTCGGCGGGAGTGACCGGGCCGACAATATCGCCGAGTACCTTCACCTTCCCGGCCATGTATCCAAAGATGTCGTCGCCCGGAGCAGGGGCCGGAACCAGTTTCGCCACCGGCTTACCGTGCTTGGTGATTAAGACGGGCTCGCCACTCCGCTGCACTTGGTCCATAACAGCGAGACACTGGGCTTTAAATTCGCCTGCGGGCATTTGCTTCATGGAACCCTCCCGCACTTATTATACCATGACTATGGTCATACTAACATGACCTAATAGTCGGGGCCGATGACTGTTTGATTTGAAGGCGATGTCACGTGTGCTGCAAGGCGAGCCTCGCCGCCGCCTTCAGTTCCTCGACCGGGTCGCCGGTGGGAATGAATTCCATGGCGACTACGCGGTTGTACTTGAGCTCCCTTAGTTTGCGGAAGATGTTCTGGTAATTGATCTCTCCCGTGGCAGGAATGTGGCGGCCGGGCACATCGGCCACATGCACCAGTCCAACGTGCTCGATGTTCTTCTCCAACTTTTCGATCAGGTTGCCTTCCGAGATCTGTTCGTGAAACAGGTCGTAGCAGAACTGCACCTGCGCATGCCCAACGGCTTTCACGATCTCGAATCCGCGCGCCACTGAGGTCAGAAAATATTTCGGGTTTTCCTCGGGGTCAATGTTTTCGAGCAGCACCCGCACGGGCTCGCCGTTGATCTTCTTCCCTTCGACCACTGCAGCCAGGGCTTTAAGCCCATCGACACAGCTTTGCGTCTGCGCATCGAGCGACATGCCGGGGACCGTATTCCCGGTAAGCAGAATGATCGCCGGGCACGCCAGCCGCTCCATCACCGGCAACGTCGCTCGCAATTCCGCGACCAGCGCCCCTCGCTCAGCAGGATCGCAGAGGCTGTGCTTCCGGCCGGCGGTGCAATCGAACGTCATGCCAAATTCTTTGCGTTTGGCGTTGGCGCGATCAAAGTCGGCGTCACTCCACTTCGAGTATTCGCCAACGAGTTCAACATTGCGGTATCCAGCTAGTGCGACTTTTTCAAGGCGCTGTTCGAACGGCAGGTCGCGGAGAATTGTCCACAACATGACCGAGAGATGGTATGGAACTGCCGAGTCTTGCTCTGCAGGCGCGCTCGCTGACGCAGCAAGCAACGGATGAGCTAGCACGGGCCCCACGGCAAGAGCGCCCGCGAAGCTGCGGGCAAACTTCCGACGATTCATGGCGTCATCCTCAACTTTCTAACGGTCTTCGCTGGGATGCGAAGCGGTAAATTCTGAGCAGCAAGGCTTGTCCACCGGGGCGAATTCCATCAGCTCAATGCGACTTAGGTCCGGATCGAACACGTTCAGCTGCAACTTGCCGTCCTTGCCGATTTGCGAATGCTCGCTCCCGCTGGACTGCCAGCCGTGGGATTCAAGCTTGGCCTGTGCTGCGTTCATGTCTTTTACCCCCAGCGAAATGTGATTCATGACGCCGCTGAGCCGCAGGTCAGGGGTCGACTGGTTCAGCATGTATTCAAGCCAGTCAGTGCCGTCGGGCACCTGCATTGCGACCCAGTCAGTGTGTTCCGGGTGCATGCCGCCGAACCAATAAGGGCGGAAGCCGAGAATGTCTTTGTAGAAATGATCTTCCGCCGCGCGGTCGTGCACGATGAATCCGGCGTGGATCAGACGAAAAGAAACGGGGTCAGGTTGCGCATCTTTTGAGCCTAGCCGATTGAGGCCCGTGCCAAAACGTTTTCGACTTCGCTCAATAAATTCGATCTGATAGTCTTCCGGATCTTTGACCACAAAACTCTTGAATCCGTTCTCCGATGAACTGACCGCCGCGGGCACAGCTACGCCCCTTGACGCGAGATACGCTCGCAACCCTTCAGCATTTTCTGTGGTGAAGGCCACATGGTTCATTCTGTTCGTAGACTTCGGATCCGGAGCAGGACTGTACCCGACCCATTGGCTGCCGACCCAGAATACTTGTATTTGGCCCGGCTCGATGGGCGAAGCTTCCGTGGAGGATTGCAGTCCGAGCACAGTCGCGTACAACTTAAAATTCTTTTCCTGATCAGTCGTGTAAAAGTCCACGTGATCGATGCCGGTGATTTTGGGACGCGTGGGCGCTGCTGACTGCGCAAAGGCGTTCGTCATTAGAAGAGCCGCAAAAAACCAACGTGTGTACATCGGGCCTCCGGGTGCGTTGTTTGGGAATGATTGTAGACGCAAACTGCCATCCGTTGGGCGCTGGTTGTGCCCGACCGCGAGATCGGGCATAAACCCGATGTCTCTAGTAATGGCCTTCCGTGATCTTCATCCTTGCACTGCGGGCGAGCTATTCTGCAGTCGGCTTATGTTCACCAACAATTATTCGGCTCCGCGGCGCTGGACGCGCCAATGGTGGAACAGTTCCGTGGAACAAACCACCCAATCAGCGAGGGTTAAAGCCCTGGGACTGAACATCAGCGAAGGCGGAATGGGCTTGTTTGCTGTTGCAAACCTGCGGGTGGGATCGCAGATCGAAGTTGAGTTTCGGCCGCCTGCTTCAATAGAGACGACTAGGATCAGCGGCACGGTGCGTCACCGCGCACTCTACCTCTACGGAATCGAATTCGATCAGACGGTGAAAACTTCCGTGAAAACGGCGCCACCTCGCGTCGGAATCACGGTATAACACCACGAACAAAATCACGGTGCCGATAGCAATCCGGATTCGCCCGGCTCAGAAGTCTTGTATCCTCAGTAGTCCCCTTTCCGGCGCAGGATTAATTAATCCATGAAACGCGTTCTTGTCGCAACCTCAAACCCGGGCAAGATTCGCGACCTTGCTGGAGCCGGCTCGCACTTCGGGATGGAAGTCGCACAGATCCCGAACTTTTCATCCTTGCCGCTTGTCATCGAAGACGGCCAGACTTTCGAAGCCAACGCGCGCAAGAAGGCCGAGGAGTACAGCCGGTACGCCCCTGGCGAAATTGTGATTGCTGACGACTCTGGCCTGGCAGTTGACGCGCTGGGCGGCGCGCCCGGGGTTCACTCGGCCCGCTATGCTGCCGGCGAGCCCCATCTGGCCGAGGCCAACACCGATGACGATGCCAATAACGCTACGCTGATTCGCGAAATCAAGCGCATGCCATCAGACCAGCGCACCGGGCGCTTTGTGTGCTGGATCGCCGCCGCCCGTGACGGACAAACTCTTGAGGTGTTCGATGGCAAAGCCGAGGGCGTGATCCTAGAAACGCCGAAAGGCTCGAACGGCTTCGGCTACGATCCGCTATTCTTTTTTCCGCAGATCAACAAGACCTTTGCCGAACTCACCGCGGAAGAGAAGGCGCGGTACAGTCATCGCGGAGAAGCGTTCAGAAAGTTTCTGCAGTGGTACTCGCAGTCCTGATTCTGGGGGCCGAAGCCTTAAGGTGTGGTGCGAACGAAGGTTTGTGACGAAGGGCATGCGTGGAATTGTCTTGGCTCCGGGAAGGGGATGGGGCCTACAATATTGCAATGACCCACGAAACTAGGGAACTCCTCGCGAAAGCCCTTGCCCTGCCGGAGAGCGAACGCGCCGACCTGGCTGGCAACTTGATTGCAAGTCTGGATGCGACCGTGGATCCAGACGCAGACGCCGCTTGGCAGGAAGAGATCGCTCGTCGCTCCCGCGAGTTGCGCTCGGGCAAGGTGGCGACCGTTTCCTGGGAAGACGTCCAGAAAAAGGCGCTCGCTCGCTTGCATGGCCAGTAAACCGGTTCGGTTTCATCCCGAGGCCGAGCATGAGTACCTGGCAGCGCTAGGTTGGTACGCAGACCGCAGTCCCACCGCCGCTGCTGATTTCGAGCATGCGGTAATCCGGGCTGTGCAGACCATCGAGGCGGCCCCCCAGCGTTGGCCGACATACTTTGACCAATTTCGGAAATACACGATCTACCATTCCATTCAGCATCGTCTTTGAAGAGATGCTTTCAGAAGTCGTCGTCTTGGCAGTCGCTCACGCTCGAAGACGGCCAGGATACTGGAGAAACAGGAAATCAGTTGGGTGGCCGAGAAAGGATTGGGGTATGGGCTCTCGTAGAAGACTCCTCAATTACCCCGTTACTTTCGGAACCGGACCCCAGCTTGCCCATTCGGTATATTGAGACCATGGCACTCTATCTAATCACCGGGGTTGCAGGCTTTATCGGGTCGTCGATCGCGCGGGGATTGCTGGCGCAGGGCGAGCAGGTGCGCGGCATCGACAATTTTTCAACCGGAAAGCGCGAGAACATTGCGGAAATTCAGAGCAAGATTGATTTCCGCGAGGTCGATCTCGCAGATATCGCCCGGCTGAACGAAGCTTGCCGCGGCGTGGATTTCGTTTTCCACGAAGCCGCGATTCCGTCGGTTCCGAAGTCGGTGCTTGATCCGCTGGGCAGCAATCGCGCCAACGTGGATGGAACCGTACACGTCCTCATCGCGGCCAAAGACGCCAAGGTGAAGCGCGTGGTCTATGCGGCTTCGTCCTCGGCATACGGAGACACGCCGATCCTGCCGAAACACGAAGGCATGCCGCCGAATCCGATTTCGCCGTACGCGGTCGCAAAACTGGCGAGCGAGTATTACATGACATCGTTCTACCGCTGCTATGGACTTGAAACCGTCAGCTTGCGCTACTTCAATATTTTTGGGCCGCGGCAGGATCCGACTTCCCCGTACTCCGGCGTGCTGGCGAAGTTCATCACGCAGATGCTGGCGGGCGAGCAGCCCACGGCATTCGGCGATGGCAAGCAGAGCCGCGACTTTACCTACATTGATAATGTAGTCTCCGCCAATCTGCTGGCCATGACAGCCCCGGCAGACCAAGCGGCAGGAAAAGTATTCAATGTCGCCACCGGAACGCGCTTCGACCTGAACCAGACTTTTGAACTTCTGAAGAAGATCATCGGCTACAAGGGCCAATTGCAGTATGGCCCAGAGCGATCGGGCGACGTGAAGCATTCGCTCGCCGATTTGTCACGGGCCGAGAAGCACCTCGGCTATAAGCCGCTGGTGAGCTTCGAAGAAGGCCTGCGCAAGACGGTGGATTGGTACCGCGGACAGCAGAAAGCCGCCGGAGCGTAACGGCAGTGGGCAGTTGCCATATCAGTTGTCAGTTGCCGGGAGAGAAGCGACCAATAGCTCGCGATTCTCCGAAGTCCAGCGAAAGATAGACCACGAAACTCTTGGTCAGCAATGAATGTGCGGGACGGGCGCCCACGCCCGCCCGGCGGAGCGAAGCTCCGCTGGTTGCGAAGTTCAACCTCTTATCTGGACTCTTTCCCTGGCTGCGGAAAAGCTTCAACCCCGACGCGGCTGAACTCAAACAGCAAATCCGTCTCGCTAGCTGACGCCGCCGGCGCAAACTTCCACTCCCTGGCGGCTTCCATCGCAATCCGCGAAAAATATTTGCTTGGGCCGGCAGAAATGAATCGCGCATCGGAAACGTTTCCGGCGGCGTCCACGTTCAATCTCATCCTGACCTTGACGTGTCCTTGAATCGTGTTGAGGGCACCGCTCGAAGCGTTCGGTATTACCCGATGAATTACCTCAGAACTCCGGCTCGCGGCAGCCGACTGTGGCGCGGTTGGGGCAGGCGCATGGCCCGGGCCGGCTTCGCGCGCTGGTGCCTGCTGCGAAGGCGTCGCGGTCTCGGAGACGGCGGCCCCGCTGTTGGCGGGCGGGGCCGACTCGTGATGCAATAGTCTCCACGCAAACAGAATTGCCAGGACTGCAAAAACAACTAGCATCGCAGCCACAGCAGCGGGGCGTGAAAAGCGGCTTTCGGATGCGGTCGCCACTGGAGCTTCGCGCGCTTTCGCCGGTTGCGTTTTTGCTGTGGTCTCGGGTGGTCGTTCGGTTCGCGGCGACTCCAACTGCAAATGGATTGCTGCCGCGATCTCATCCGCCGTACTTCGACGCGCCGGATCGCTCAGCAGGCAGTGCCGGACGAGCTCGGCGTAAGGCTGCGGGAGTTCCGGGTGATTGCCGATCCGCGGCATCTGCCGCGTAAGCGATTCCACAAGCATTGCGCCGAATGACCAGATGTCAGCCGCAATAGAGCTCCGCCCGGACGCAACTTCAGGCGCATCATACTTGCTTGCATGCGACTTCTGCGGTGCCTCGCCGGCCGGGCGAATGCCATCGGAAGAAAGCTTCAGTTGATCGCCCACCGCCATCACGTTGGATGGGCGAATGTGTCCGTGAACCAATCCCAGGCCGTGCAAATACGAGAGGACGGCAATAGTAGGGCGCACCATCGCGTCAGCTTCTTGAACAGTCAACGCGCGTTGCGGGATGACCTGTGCGAGATTTTCTTCCGCGAACTCGGTGACCACGAATAACAGTTGCTGCCCGGCGAGCGAGGTGCGTCCGCCGTCGAGAACCGGCATCAGGTTGGGATGAGAAAGCTGCGCGGCCCGCTTCCAGTTCGCAAGCAACGCCTCGGCATCGACCGCGCTGGCGAGAACCAGCTTGATGACCGCTTTGGAGTTGGGGCTGGCCGGCGCGTGGGTCAGAAAAACCGCGCTGGTGTCCGACCCGCCTAAATACTGCTGGAGCGGGAACCGTCCGTCCACCGTCTGCCCCGTCCATTGCCTTCCGAATTCCACGACTTTGCTTATGTTCACTGCTGACTGCATAACCAAAGCATTGTATGACAGCAGGGCCTTTGGAAACCGAGTAATCCGGGCAAAAAGCCAAACCGGGCCTGATCAATTATTCCGGAACGTCAACTTTAGAGCCGCATTTCCACAGGTATAGGCACACTGCGGAGCGAAATTTGCGGATTTGTGAATTGCTCAGCGCGACGTGGGATGCGTGCCGTCCCTGCGGGACTCGGGTCGTCGGTCGTGGGCGTACCCGGCATTGCCATGCCGGGCTTTCCTATCACGTGCCTGCGGCACTGGAGTAAAACTAAACATTGAACGCGAGGAAACGTCGCCTGCGCTAGCGGACGATCTTCGCGTTCAATGGATCTAGCTACGAGGAACAGCAGGTTCCTCCACGCGCCGAGGATCGGCTTTGCCGACCTTCGCCTTGGTCGGAATGACAGGGTAAAGGGTGGGAATAACATCGCGGGGAGTCGATGCTTTTAAGGAGTCGGATGCCTTGTGGATAACGTTCTACTTGGCGAGCCAGCCGCGAAGCGGCGGAATGCGAAGCCCGGCACGGCAGTGCCGGGGAGAGGTTGGTAAACACAAGAGTCCCGCAGGGACGGCATCGCGACGTAACACAATCAAACCTCTGTCATGTCGGGCGAAGAAACGAAACAGCAGGTTCCTCCACGCGCCGAGGATCGGCCTTGCCGCTCCTCGCCTTGGTCGGAACGACAGGGTAAAACACGGAGATTGGAGTCTCCCGCGGCACCGAACAGGGGCACGGACCCGACTGCTAGAATATCCCAAAGACCTATGTTTGAGAACCTTCAGGAACGGCTGCAACAGACCTTCAAATCCCTGCGCGGGCAGGGGGTCCTCAACGAAGAGAATATTCAGGGGACGATGCGCGAGCTGCGCCTCGCCCTGCTCGAAGCCGACGTCAATGTCAACGTCGTAAAGCAGTTCATCGATCAGGTGCAGGCGAAGGCCGTCGGCCAGCAGGTGGCGGCAGCGCTGTCGCCGGGCGAGCAGGTCATCAAAATTGTCCGCGACGAGCTGATCGGAATGCTTGGCAAAGATACGGCGCGGATGAAATTCTCTTCGCAGCCGCCGACGGTCGTGCTCATGGCCGGATTGCAGGGTTCCGGCAAAACGACCACGTCTGGCAAGCTGGCGCACTGGTTCAAGAACGGCGGCCACCGACCGCTGCTGGTTTCGGTGGACGTGTACCGCCCGGCCGCGCGCGAGCAGTTGAAAGTGGTGGCACAGGCCATCAAGGCGCAAATTTACGAGGGCGAGGCCGGCGAAGCCAACACCGCGACCGTCGAACGGCTTGCGAAAGAAGCGCGGCGCGAGGCAATCAACTCGGGATGCGACGTGCTCATCGTCGATACCGCGGGCCGCCTGCACATTGACGACGCTCTCATGGACGAGATGCAGTTGCTGAAAAAGCTGCTCAATCCATCGGAAATTTTGTTCGTCGCCGACGCCATGACGGGGCAGGACGCCGTTCGCTCAGCCGACGAGTTCCACAAGAAACTCACCCTGACCGGCGTCATCCTCACGAAAATGGACGGTGACGCCCGCGGCGGCGCAGCGCTTTCCATCCGCCAGGTCACCGGCTCGCCCATCAAGTTCATTGGTGTGGGCGAAAAATATGATGCGCTGGAGCCATTCCATCCCGACCGCATCGTTTCGCGCATTTTGGGCATGGGCGACATTCTTTCGCTCATCGAGCGCGCCGATCAAACGGTCGATAAGAAAAAGGCGCAGGACATCGCGACGCGCGCGCTTTCCGGCGACGGATTTTCGCTGGAAGACTTTCGCGATCAGCTGCGGCAGGTGAAGAAGATGGGATCGATCCAGAGCCTGATGGGTATGCTGCCGAGCATCGGCCCGTTCGCCGGCCTGCAGAAGCACGCCGACAAAGTGGATGAGGGCCAGATCAACCGCGTGGAGGCGATCATCAACTCGATGACCAACCACGAGCGCCATCACCACGACGTAATCAACGGCAGCCGCCGCAAACGCATCGCGCGCGGCTCGGGGACAACGGTGCAGGAAGTGAATCACCTGCTCCGCCAATACGCGCAGATGCGAAAAATGTTCAAGCAAATGGGCAAGGGCAACATGCTGCGCAAGCTGGCCGGGATGAAGCTGGGGTAGGAAGTGGCTAGTGGGCAGTGGCTAGTGGCTAGTCGACTTCGCTCATGGCGACCATCACAGCTAACGCAATTCAAAGCTCACAGCTCGATCCTCGCCGCTCACCGCTCCCGATTTCCTGACGGCTGATGACTGACGACTGGCGGCTCAAGTGAAATGGCGCTCCCTGGAAGAATCGGCTCCTGAAAGCGGCACGCGCCGCCTGCACGAAATCTATGCCGAGCGGCGGGAGCTCATCGCCAAGTACGTTCCGGCGGATATTCAGGCGGTTCATGCACGTGTAGTTGAGGAACTCAAGCAATCCGGGATTGCGCAGCGTGCGCTTCAGCCGGGGGAGACTGCACCGGGCTTCGAACTCCGCGACCAGAACGGAAGACTCGTTCGATCGTCAGACCTGCTGGAGCGAGGACCATTGGTCATCTGCTTCATCCGCGGACGCTGGTGTCCATTCTGCGTGGGGCAAATGGAAGCGATGAACGCCATCGTTCCCGAAATAGAAGGACTCGGCGCCTCGCTGGTCGCCATCTCTCCGCAGAGTGTGCATCATTCGTTTCTGATGGCCGACCAGCATAAGCTGCAATTCCCGCTGTTGAGCGATGCTAGAAATAACGTGGCGCGACAGTTCGGACTGGTGTATCAGGTTCCCGAGTATCAACAGGAAATCTATCGCCGCGCCTTCGTGAAGCTACCATTCGTGAATGGGGACGAAAGCTGGGAGTTGCCGATCCCGGCTACTTACATCGTGCGGCACGCGAGCGAAAACTATGACGACCAGCGACACGAGGGTTCACGAAGGAACGCCGCAGAGGAGCGCACATCGGAGATCGGAACGCCTCTACTCATGACTCCTTCCTGCGGCATAATCGATTTCTCGTCGGCCAATCCCGACTACACTTCCCGGCCTGAACCGGTCGAAATCCTGAGCAGAATTCCACAGCTTTTATCCTGAAAATTGTTCGTCCGTCACACCCGCAGCGGTCAACAGTCCTAAACAGGGAAAGCCCATCCGGCTAGGATTCCTATATCGGGAACCGCTCCCCGTACCCAGGCCTTGAGGTGTATTGATGACCGCAGCCATAGCTCCGAGCGCCTTGTCTTTTGCCATGCCGCAGCCGGCGGGCATGCCGTCGCTACTCAATCTGCTGATCGTTGACGACCAGCGCAGCGTACGCGAGGCTTGCCGTGAGGCGGCATCGGCACTGGGGTATCGAGCGACGACGGCCGAGTCTGGTGAGCAGGCCCTGCGCATGGTCGACGGGCAAAACGTCGATGTGCTCTTTCTTGACCTCAAGCTGCCAGGTCCCGGTGGGCTGGAAATACTGCAGGAGCTGAAGGCCCGAAGGCCAGACATGGAGGTGATTGTGGTCGCCGCCAATGGCAACGTTGAAACCGCAGTTCGGGCGATGAAAGTTGGCGCGTACGACTACGTGACTAAGCCGTTCACGCTGGAGCAACTCAAGATGATTCTGGACCGGGTGTCTTTGCACTTGCGGATGAAAACCGAGAACCGCATGCTCCGCGAGAAGCTGAAGTCCAAGAACGGGTTCGGCGCTATCGTAGGGCACGCGCCGGAGATGGATCGCCTCTACAGAATGATTGCGAAGGCCGCCCACAGTATTCATCCGGTGCTGATTCTTGGGGAAAGCGGGACCGGGAAGGAGATGGTGGCGCGAGCGATTCACCATTCCGGGCCGTTGCGCGACAAGCCGTTCATTCCAGTCGATTGCGGATCGCTGGTTCCGACGCTGATTGAGAGCGAGCTGTTCGGGTACGTGAAGGGCGCCTTCACCGGCGCGGTGCAGGCGAAGGAGGGATTGCTGGCCATCGCCGAAGGCGGGACCGTGTTCCTCGACGAAGTGGGCGAGCTTCCCGTCGATCTTCAGGCGAAGATGCTGCGGGCCTTGCAGGAAAAGGAAATCCGTCCGGTCGGGAGCACTAAGCTGGTGCCAATTAACGTGCGCGTACTAGCGGCCACCAATCGCGATCTGGAGCAGGCGGTCGCGCAGGGGTCTTTCCGCCGGGATCTGTTCTTCCGCTTGAATGTGCTCAGTGTGCGGGTTCCGGCCTTGCGGGAGCGCCGCCAGGATATCCCCCTGCTTGCCACCGTGTTTCTGGAGAGGATGTCGCAATCCGCCGGACGTGCGTTCGAACTCAGCGATGGAGCAATGAAGGTGCTGATGGCGCACGACTGGCCGGGCAACGTTCGCGAACTGGAAAACTGCTTGGAACGCTGCTGTGCCATGAGTTCAAGCCTGATGATTCATGCTGTTGACCTCCCTAGCTCGCTCACCGGAGCTCCTTTGCGCTTGACGGAAGTCAAGCCCGACTCCAGGATTCTGCCGCTCTACGAAGTCGAGAAGCAGACGATTCTCAACGCCATCGGGCAGCTAAGTGGAGACAAACTGGTGGCGGCGAAGCTGCTGGGAATCGGGAAGACGACGCTGTACCGGAAATTGAAAGAATACGGCGTAGAGATGTAATCCAGTTCGGGACGGGGCCGCCCAAAGTGGAACGCCTTCGCGCTCGGTCGATACGATAAGTGCTTGTTTTTCATGGCTCGGACTTTGGCCCAGCAGTTGCAAAATACTGGACATGATTCTCCTCGTGTGGTCCTCGGAAAGGGCCCAGGAATGCGCCCAGGCGATCGAGCAAGGGCTGCAGCAGCCGGTGCAAGTTGCTTCGAACCTGGAGCAGGCCGGCCACGCTATGAAGGCAGCTTCGTTCTCCGCGGTATTGATTGACCAATGGATTTACCCGGCAACGCCCACCCAGTGCAACTCGCTGTTTCAGCATGTCGGCAGCGCTGTCGTCGTGACCGTAAACTTCGCCATCAGCGCCACGGAACGCGTGATGCGGACACTGCGGGCCTCTCTCGATCAGCGCGATCGCGAAATCCTTGCCAACCGCCAGGAAACGTCTGCCACATTTCGGGCGGAATTGAAAGACGACGTTACCGTACTGCTGCTTTTGTGCGGAGTGGTATTGCAGGAACCAAACCTTACTGAAGCTGTGATTGGGCGGATACAGACCATGGTGCAAGTCGCCAATCAGATACGCGGAAAACTGCTAGGAGATGACGAGAGGAAGGCGGGCGCCGCCGCCGCCCACGCTTAAGCCGGCCGGAGTGGTCGCAATGCAGCGACTTCGTCGGGCAACTCTTCTGCAACCATGAACTGCAGCACTTCCTGCGGCACCGGCGCCTGCCACACCGGGGCAAAAGATTGCCGGTGCAGCGGCGACGGCCCGTGGTCGCGCAAAGCCGCAAGGTGTTTTGCCGTGCAGTAGCCTTTATTGGACTTGAGACCATAAGCGGGAAACACCGGGTCCCATTCGCTCATCATTCGGTCGCGCTCGACTTTAGCCAGAATGGACGCAGCGGCAATCGAGATCGACAACGCGTCGCCGTGAATAATGGCGCGTTGCGGCAGATCGCAACTGAGCTTCATTGCGTCAATGAGGAGATGGTCGGGCGCAGGATGCAATAGCATGACGGCATCCTGCATGGCCACGCGCGACGCTTGATAGATGTTGATCTGGTCGATGCGGGCTGCATCGACAGCGGCGATAGACCACGCCACCGCGTGCTCACGAATGCGCTCCGCCAAAACTTCCCGGCGCTCGGCGGGAAGCAGCTTGGAATCGCGCAAGCCGCGAATGCGGTAGCTAGAGTCGAGGACCACCGCGGCAGCTACCACCGGCCCGAACAACGATCCCCGACCGACCTCGTCCACTCCCGCAACCATGGTCGCGCCAGAAGCCCAGGCGAGCTTTTCGAACTTAAGCGTGCAATGCAGGCTTTTGAGCAGCCGCAGTTTGGCGGCAGCCGGCGAAATCTCTTTTTCTGGGCAGTCGTTGTCCGGGCGAGGCTGGGTTCGAGTTGCCACTGCAAGGATGTTGGCGCACGCAGGGCTGTGCGTGCAAGAGGAAAACTAGTCTACCCGAACCAGCATGCAAGTAATGTCGTCGTGCTGGGGAGTGGAGCCGACGAAAGCATTCACTTCGACGAGCATGCGTTCCAGCAGAAGATCCGGTGCCAGACCGGTATTCGCGCTCAAGACGCCCATCAACCGATCTTCACTGTACTCTTCTCCGGCAAAGTTGACCGCCTCGACAAGGCCGTCGGTGAAAATTACCAGCCAGTCGCCGCTGGCAAGCGTTGTCTCCGCGGACGCGTAGTCAACGTCCGGCTGAATTCCCAGCGGCAGCCCGCCAACGTCCAGGCGCTCGATCACGCCAGAGCTGCGCCGAAGGATGGGATTGTTGTGTCCGGCGTTGATGTAGCGGAGCACGCGAGTGCTGGGATTAAACTCGGCAATAAATGCGGTGGTAAAACGGCGCCCGCCTTGGCTGCTGGTGCAGGCGTAGCCGTTCATTCCCGCCACAAGTTCTAGCACCGAGCAAGGCGTTGAAAGAGCGTTTTCAGGCTTGCCTGGAACGTGGCCATCAACAGAGCAGCGGGAATACTTTTGCCGGCCACATCAGCGACGGCGAGCAACAGGGTTTGTTCTTCGGGAGTCGCCGGCGCGCGAGGAAACGCGTCGAAGTAATCGCCGGCCACGGTATTGGCCGGACGCGTCGCGAACGCGATGGCGATGCCCGCGACGACTGGAGGCTCTGAAGGCAACAGCCAGCTCTGAATGTCGCGTGCGATTTCAAGATCGCGCTTCATCACCACGCGGTCGGCGATTTCGAGAACCAGCACCAGCAGCAGCACAAGGCCACCCCAGAACTGAAAATTGGGGGTCACAATTTGAATGTCGTGTTTTCCTTCGAAATGAATGCCGCCAGTCGGGAGGAGCAGAAATATGACGCCAATCAGCAGCAGGACGCGCCGCGCCGGAGTGAGCTTTTCCAGGACCGCCCACATGAAGGCTTTAGTCTTTTGCACGAAAGCTCGGCCTTTAGGCTGACCAGAGCGGTCGTCAACGTTGAAATCACGCTCGTAAAACTTGTATCCAACTTGGGCGTCATGCTTAAACTCCGACCACAGTTCGCTCAACTCCATCCCTGCCGTCACGCGCTGCCAGAAGCGATTGAGATCGCTTGGCAGGCGGGGACGCCCGGACTTCGGCGAGCCGCGCGAGGGAGTGCCGGGCTGTTTCCAGCCACTGGGTTGATTGGGCGTGCTTGTCTGCTGGGACGGCATTTGCGGGAAGCCGAATTATAGAAGGAAAAGCGGGAAGGGCGTGAACCGCTAAACCGTGTGGAATCGGACTCACGTCGTAGGCGGTAGGTGGTACGTAAACCGCGGTCGGTCGCTGGCCGTCGGCAAAACCCCGGCTTTGCCAACGACCAACGACGAACGCCAATGATAGGTACTATTTCGTTGCTGCGGTTACATGCTCGCGATCGACATCTTTCAGTCGAGCCGCTTTCCCACGCAGGTTGCGCAAGTAATACAGCTTGGCGCGCCGCACTTTGGAAGAGCGCACCACCTCGACTTTGTCCACGACACGCGAACTCACCGGGAAAATACGCTCAACGCCCTGGCCGAAGCTCATTTTGCGCACGGTGAAACTCGCCTGCGGCCCGCGGTTGCGCGCAATCACGACGCCTTCAAACGCTTGCAGGCGCTCTTTTTCGCCTTCTTTAATTTTTACTTGCACGCGAATGGTGTCTCCGGGGACAAACTCCGGCAGGTCGGTGCGTATGGTCTTGGAAAGAAGTTTTTCGATAATCAGATTCGACATAGTGTGCCTGCTTCCTAGTTCGTAATATTCCTTGGCGACCCAGCTATGAGCGAGGAGCTATGACCAATCTCAGACTGGCTCGCCGCCGTGTTGTTCATTGCTCGCTGCCGGCTGCTATTTCCGCCAGCAGTTTTTTGTCTTCATCGCTCAATCGCGCCTCGTCCAGAAGATCGGGCCGGTTGCGAAATGTCTTTTCCAGCGCCGAACGCCGCCGCCAGCGCCGAATCTCATCGTGGTTCCCATTCAACAGCACCTCGGGAACCTTCATCCCGCGAAACTCGGCGGGCCGCGTGTAATGCGGATAGTCGAGCAATCCGCCAGATCCGCAAGTCGAATCCGCTGGTGTAGGGCGGACTTCCGCCGAGTGCAGCCGAGCGGGGACCTCGCCCGTCAATTCACCGCCGCATACAGATCCTACGCTAAACGACTCCTGCCGCGTTGATGCTTCGTTCCCAACCGCACCCGGGATCAGCCGCACCACCGTGTCGGCAATCACGGCTGCGCCCAACTCGCCGCCGCTCAGAACGTAGTCGCCGATCGAAATTTCCCGATCCGCCAGGCCCGTTCCCACGCGCTCGTCTACGCCTTCGTAGCGACCGCAGATCAAAACCAGTCGATCCAACTGCACCAGCTCCGTGGCGAGTGCCTGATCGAAGCGCTTGCCTTGCGCCGAGAGCAGCACTACAGATTGCTTTTCAGTTGCGCGTTCGTCGCGTGCCGCCAGATTCAGCGACTCCACACATTCGAAGAGCGGTTCCGGCTTCAGGACCATGCCCTCGCCGCCACCAAAAGGGCGGTCATCTACTGTGCGATGGCGATCGCGGGTAAACACCCGCAAGTCGCGAACTTCCACCTTCACCAGCCCGGTTTCGCGCGCTCGCCGTAGAATTCCGTGATCGAGCGGCCCGCGAAAAAAATCCGGAAAAATCGTGATGAGGTCAATCTGCACTGGAAATTCAGCCCTTAGCCACTAGCTTTCAGCCCTTGGCGGATACTGCATCGCAAATCTGTTCGGCTAAGAGCTGACAGCTATAGGCTGATTAATGCCCCTGCTCCCGCTTTTCTTCCTCCGTGAGCGGAGCATTCACATCCAGCAGGCCTTCGGGCAGGTTCATTTCAATCCGCTTTGCTTCCAGATCGACCCGAGCCAGAAATTCCTGCGCATAAGGAATTTCCAGTTCAGTCTTCCCTGACCCGACAACCAACAGCGGCGCTTCTCCGGCCCCGAAGCGGACATCGCTGACCATGCCGATCACGCGTCCGCGATCCAGCAACTCGCAGCCTACCAGATCGCTGACGTAGGCGACTCCGGCCTCAAGCTGCGCCCGCTCGCTTCGCGGGACTTGCAATTCGCATCGAAGCAGTTGTTCGGCGTCAGAGATCGAATCAACGCCCGAAAACTTCAGCACCACAAATTCTTTATGCGGCCACGCGTCTTCAATCTTCAGCTCGCGACGGCTATTGTCCTGTTGCAACGCCCAGACTTGCAAACCCGGATGCAATCTTTCGGGAATATCGCTGTGCAACGCGACGGCAACTTCCCCGTGGCGCCCTTGCGTCTTCGCCACCCGGGCCAGCGTGATGAATTCGTCTGACTTCAAATCTGCCACGGATTCACACGGAGCGAATCGATTCCGAATCTTCAAGCCGAATTGCCGGGATCGCGTCTCCGCTTCTTCACTCCGCGTGAATCCGCGTCAATCCCCGGCTGCCTTGAAGTCCCTATTCCAGAATCTCCAACTCGTAGCGCTGGTTCGTCCTGGCGCCCGAAGCACGCAACAGGTTGCGCATGGCACGGGCAATCTTTCCGCCCTTGCCGATCACCCGGCCCATTTCATCCTCGGCGACTTCAAGTTCGACCACGATTTCGCCGTCCTCATCGAACTGCTCGACAATCACCTTATCGTGCGCGGTGACAAGTGCCTTCGCCACGTGTTCGATCAAGGCTTTCGGATTGGCAGTCTGCTCAGTCATGACTTCCTGTGTGGGGCGGGGGCCATCGCCCGCCAGAATCAACTTCTTCTCCGCGAATCAACACCGAGGAACACGGATTTAAACCAATGTCAGATTGACAGACGCGTGTTTATCCATGTGAATCCGTGGCGGATCGACGTTCAACCGAAGTTACGACGCCGCTGGTGCTGCCGGAGCCGCCGCGTTGAACCCGAGAATCTTGCCGACGCGCTCTGAAACCTGGGCTCCCTTGGAACGCCAGTAATCAATGCGATCGCGCTTTAGCTCAACGCTCGCCGGGGTGGTGCGGGGATTGTACGTCCCGACAATCTCGACTGGGCGGCCATTGCGCGCCC
Organism: Acidobacteriota bacterium; assembly: GCA_043734125.1. Lineage (GTDB taxonomy): Bacteria > Acidobacteriota > Terriglobia > Terriglobales > Acidobacteriaceae > Gp1-AA145. The sequence goes on from JAYTFR010000055.1 coordinate 75,677, forward strand.
GCGCTTTTTCAATGACAACAACACGGTAGTGCGGCTGTTTGCGCGCACCTACGCGCGATAAACGAATCATTAACACTGACTGGTTTCCTTTCGTTGTGCGTCCGGAGGTGGCCGAGGCAGGCTTGCTCTGCGCTAGCCATGGCCATCAGACAAGTAATTATTATGCAGGAGCTTAGCGGGATTGGCAAGCGTGCTCGGCCGGGCTCCGGCGTCCAATTCCCCAGCGTATAATTCGGCATCCCGGCGCTGCCATAATGCTTTTCGCACGGGAAACGCCACGATCAGCGGTAGTTCTCTGGCTGCCGCGAGCATCGCCTGGGCTCACAACTGATGACTTCGACGCAGAAGCTACCGGGCGAAGACAAACGAAAGAAGGCCCTTGCCTTCTATCGCCGCATTGGCTCGGCGGGCTGGAACAAGAGCGACTATTTCACCGACATCCGGAAATTCCCGCCCTTGCGGCGTTGGATTTCGGCGAAGCTGCCCGTCCGTCGAGGGTCCATCCTGTCCCTGGGATGCGGCACCGGTGAACTTGAAAGATTTCTCACCAGCGAAGGCCATCGGGTTGTCGGTCTGGACTTGTCGCTGGATATGTTGCGGCGCGCGGCGAGGCTGGGCTCCGGCAACCTGCTCCGAGCCGACGCTCACGCACTTCCCTTTCGCGCGGCTTCCTTCGACGCGGTCGTGCTTCCCGAATCCATCGGACACCTGGAACTCGGCCATGCCATTCCTGAGATGGCAGGAGTTTTGAAGGCGGGCGGGTGGCTTCTCCTGACAACTTATCCGGGGCACCGCCCCGTGCATGGTTCGTACACTAAGTACAGTTGCGGAGAGCTTGCCGCCCAGCTGGCCCGATCCGGGTTCGCCGTTAAGGATAAAGACAAACGCTTCCTCAGGCCCGGGCGTAAGGTCATCAGGGAAGTGGCTTCCGAGTCTGAGGCTGATCTCGTGTTTCTGATGGCGAGTAAGGGAGACTGAATGCCGCGTTTGCCCCATCCTTGTGCTCGCGTTCGTTGCGAGACAGAGTGGGTCAAGCTTCAGTCGGATCTAGACGGAGGTTCACGACCGACCGCCTTCCAGCCGCTCGCGGAAATACTCCTTCCAACTCTCGGGGAGCGCTTCGAGTTGCAGCGCCCGCCGAACGATATTCACGTCGCCGTCTGAGTAAGCCTTGGCAATGTACAGGCGGGGGATTTCGGAAACTGGAACGGCCACGGGTTCGCGGGCGATGAGCCTGAGTTCGTCGCCGGCGCCGACTTCGCCCTCGCGGCGGACGGCGAAGTAGAACCCCATGCGCCGGCTGACCAAGAACCGCTTCACCATATCGTCGGACTGGAACTTCACGCCCAGCTTGTAGCAAGGCAGGCGAGGCTGCGTGACCACAACCTCCGCGGTGCCCACTGAAAACCGGTCGCCGATTTGAACGAAGTCTTCCGGCAACGCGCCGTTCTTGCAGGATTCGTTCGCTCGGGCAGCATGGCCGCGAGAGTCGTTTTGGAGAGAATCGTTTCCGCGCGAATCGTTTCCGCGCGAGTCTTTCTCCCGCGAAGCACTCGCGCGCGAATCATTTTCGCGAGAATCGGGACCCCCAAAATGCGTTGCGAAATCGACGGTGAAGTTTTCTCCAAACGAGCCCATCGGCAGGTCGCGACCCTGACCGCGGTCGGCCAACTCTTTCTTCCAGTACTGGTAGTGCGACAGCGGATAGCAGTACACCGCCTTGTCTTCTCCGCCGTGGACGGTGAGGTCAGCCTGCCGGTCGCCGTCGAGGTTGAGCGTGCGCACGCGGACGCGGCCCGGCACCGGTTCTTTGCAGATTCCAGTGACGACCTTCATCCCGTGGAAGGTAACTTCGCGCGGCAGCCCAACGTTCACCGAGACCAGTTTCATCTGCATAGCGCATTCGATGATACAGGCCTGGGGTTCGATCTAGTTGTGTTCTCGATGCCCTCAGGAGCGCAGCGACGCCACCCGACCGCGCAAGACAGCAACCGGCGTAATATGCTTGAAATGAAGAAAACACCCTCGCGTGCTCGCAGGCCCACCGCTAAGGGCGGCACGTCCCCTAAAACCCCGGACGAATACCTGGCCCGCCTCCCAGAACCAAAGCGCAGCACGCTGAGCAAAGTCCGTGGGGTGATTCGTGCTGTGGTGCCGCACGAGGCCGAGGAAATTCTGAGCTACGGGATGCCGGCCTTCAGGCACAAGAAGATTGTCATTTGGTATGCGGCGTTCTCGGACCACTGCAGCCTGTTTCCGACGGCGTCTGTAATCGCGAAGTTCAAGGCAGAACTCAAAGATTACAAGACCTCGAAGGGCACGGTCCAATTCGCGATCGACAAGCCTCTGCCCGCGGCTCTGGTGAAAAAGATGGTCAAGGCGCGGCTGGCTGAAATCCAAAAGAAGAAGTAAACGGGCAGCGCGGGGGCGGCGGGCGCCCCGACTGTCCGCCGGCACTATCGTAACGTGCGCAACCTGGAAGAGGCGCTGCCTAATTATTCCGGCAGTGTGGCCTCGCCCTCAATCTTTACCGAGCCAGAAATTCCCGCGGGCTTCGCCAGTCCCTCGCGGGCAACCGGTTGGCCTCCGCCGACCCAGACCTGCACTTCGCCCGGAACAATTTTGCGAACGCCCTCGGGATCAACAATGCTGAGGTTGCGGTTGGGGACCGGGACTTGGACGTGAGCGGTTTCGCCAGCGTTCACGTGCACGCGCTTGAACCCGGCAAGAGATCGCAGCGGCGCGCCGTCTACTCCCGGATGCGTCAGGTACACCTGCACAACTTCGTCGCTTGCCATTTTGCCTGAGTTCTTCACGTCCACGGATGCGACCAGGTTATCGTTTGCTCCGACGCTGTTTTTATCGAAACTCAGATTGCTGTATTCGAAATTCGTATAGCTCAATCCATAGCCAAAGGGATAAAGCGGCTCGCCGGTAAAATAGCGATACGTGCGTCCTTTCATGTTGTAGTCGTCGAACGAGGGCAGTTGATCCACCGACTTGTAGAAGGTAAGTGGCAACTTGCCGGCTGGCGAAAAATCTCCCGCCAGGGCTTCGGCGACTGCAGTCCCGCCTTCTTCTCCGGGATACCAGGCCTCAAGGATCGCAGGAACGTGTTCGGCTGCCCAATTTACCGACAGCGCGCTGCCGTTCATGAGCACCACCACAACGGGCTTCCCGCTCGCGACCAGATCCTGAAGCATTTGTAGCTGGGCCTTAGGAAGTTCGGTATTGGTACGATCGCCGCCGGCGAAGCCCTCAATCTTGATGGGCATTTCTTCGCCTTCGAGTTCGCCTGCCAAACCTGCGACCGCTACAATCAAATCCGCCTGCTTGATGGTAGCTTCCAGGTTCTTGTTTTCTCCGGGTTCGCGCCACACAAGTCTTGCAATTCCGGCGCCGCCCTGCTGCGAACATTCGATCTTCACCGCGTACGCGTGACCGGCTTCAAGGTGCAGCGTCTTGCTCCGGGTTTTGCCGGTGTCGCTGTAATAGGATTCGCCAATCGACTGATCGTCGAGCCAGAAATGAAACGCGTCAGTGCCGGTGAATCCGACCTCATAGTCGCCGGTTGCGGGTGGAGTCAGCGTACCCGTCCAGCGGACAGAAAAATTCTCCGCGAGTTGCGGGCCCACTCCGCTTCTCCAGTTGAAATCAATGTTGGGGTCGTTGCGCTTGACCACCGGCGCGCCCTGGAACTGCGTGCCCTTGAAGTACTCGGCGGCGAGTCCCGGCTTCCGGGACTTGTTGCGCAAGTATTTTTCCTGAATCAAGGTGAGCGGCGGCCCAGTTAACGCCGAGCCCTCGGTGAAAACGACGTTGGACGCGCCGAAGCGCTTGCGGATCCCGGCAAGCACCGTTACCGGTTTCGAAGGCGTGCCGTTGTAATTCCCCAGCAACGGATCCACACTGTCGGCATTCGGGCCGACAACGGCAATCTTCTTGTACTTGCTTGCGAGCGGAAGCAGATTGTCAGAATTCTTGAGCAGCACGAGCGTTTCGCGCGCGGCTTTCAAAGCTAATTGACGATGCGGTTCGGTGTCGTTCTCTGCAATCGTGATCTTCGAGTAGGGCACGGAATCCGGTGGATCGAACATCCCCAGCCTCATGCGGGCGAGGAACAGGCGCTTCACCGCCCGGTCAACGTCTGCCTCCGGAAGCAGGCCCTGCTGCACCGCTTTAAGCACCGCGTCGCGTTCGGTGGCGATCTGCTGCGCCGGCCACGCGCAAATAATGTCCATACCAGCTTTCACGGCGGCCGCCATGCCTTCGGGCATAGTTGGGGTGTAGTGGTGATTGAGAGCTATATCACTGGCGGCGCCGCAATCAGAAACTACGTACCCGCCGAATTTCCAGTCCTCGCGCAAGTGTTTTTGCAAAAGCATCGGCTGGGCACAGGCCGGCTTGCCGTCCACGGCGTTGTAGGCGCACATCACCGATCCGGCGCCGGCCGTGACCGTCGCGCGAAAAGCAGGAAGATAGGTGTCTTCCAGATCATGATTGGAAACCTGAATATCCACGGTGTGGCGTGTGGGCTCGGGGCCGCTGTGAACCGCAAAATGCTTGGGCGTCGCCAAGGCTTTCAAATATTTCGGATCAGTCCCCTGAAGGCCGGTGACGTACGCCACACCCATTTGCGCGGTGAGAAAAGGATCTTCACCGTAAGTTTCCTGGCCGCGGCCCCAACGGGGATCGCGAAAAATATTGATGTTCGGCGTCCACACGGTCAGGCCGTGGTACCAGTCGGTGAAACCTTTCTCTTTCAGGCGTGCGGAATACTTGGCGCGAAACTCGGTCGCGATGGTGTCGGCTTCTGTCCGGAGAAGATCGGGGTCGAAAGTTGCGGCGAGTCCAATGGCCTGCGGAAACACTGTGGCGTACCCCTCGCGGGCGGCGCCGTGCAGCCCTTCGCTCCACCAGTTGTACTCAGGAATTCCCAACCGGGGAACGGCCGCGGCCGTATGCACCATTTGCGAGACCTTCTCCTCAATCGTTAATCGAGAGACGAGGTCGTTCACTCGCTCATCGAGGGGCAGGGCGGGGTTGCGGAAGGGCGCGGTGGCAAGGCCGGCGGCAGGTTGCGATTTAGATTTGTGCGAAGTTTGGGTCGCCGGCTGCTGCGCTAATCCCTGCAGCGCCATGAATGCGACGCCTGCGATGACGAGAAGTTTCTTCACGGAAACGCTCCTGTAAAATCCTGCGATTTTCGTTCGCCCTACATCAGTCCAGGCTGAAGGAGGCCGGCCATTTTAAAACTGTGTTACTGCATCCGACTGTTAACAGCAGCGCTCCAATTTAACCTAAATCGAATTCTATTGGAAGTTTAGCTATCTGATATTTAGGCGTTACGCCAGCCGAGACGCCTCTTCCCGGATGCGCTTCCATGCCTTTTCAACGTGGCGCTCCACGGTGTTGGTCTGCCCAATGGACATGCGCAGCACGAATCGCCCGTCAAGCTTGGTATGGGTTAGAAACAGATCACCGCTTGCGTTCAAAGCGTCCGTGAGTTGTTGGTTGAGTTGATCGCTGCCATTCATCCGGAAGCACACCAAGTTCAGCGGGGGCGAGACCACCAGTTCGAATCGGTCGTCCTGCGCGACCCACGCAGCGAACTGCTGGGCGAGCCGCACGTGCTCGCGGATGTGGAACTGCAAGCCCTCTATTCCGTAATATCGCAGCACGAACCACAATTTCAGGGCGCGAAAACGACGTCCGAGCGGAACATGCCAATCGCGGTAATCAATCACCGCGCCTGATTCTGTCGCCTGGTTGCGCAGGTACTCCGGCAGAATGCTTAAAGTCTGAATCAGCGCAGCACGGTCGGCGACGTAGAAACAATCGCAATCAAAGTTTGTAAACATCCACTTGTGCGGATTGAAGCTATAGCTGTCCGCGAATTCGACGCCGTTTTGCAAGTGGCGAAATTCCGGGCAGAGCGCCGCGGTGCCAGACATGGCCGCATCCACGTGGAACCACAAGTTGTGTTCGCGACAGATCGAGGCGATTTCAGCCAACGGATCCATCGCGTTCGATGAAGTTGTACCCACGGTTCCGCAAACGAAAAATGGCACCCTTCCGGCGCTCTTATCCCGCTCGACGGCGGTGGCCATCGCTTCCGGTCGCATCGCAAAGGCGTCGTCCACTTCGATCAGTCGCAGATTCTCGCGCCCGAGACCAGCAATCTGAATCGCCTTTTCGACGGAAGAGTGCGCCTGGCTTGAGGTGTAAGCGACGAGTTTCTGCGTAATCCCTGCGCCATTGGACTCGTAATTGGTGGCGCGTTCCCTCGCCGCAAGCACGGCGCACAGAACCGCGCTCGAAGCCGTGTCTTGAATCACACCGCCGCCCGTGCTCGAAGATCGAAATTTCTCCGGCAGGCAGAGTGCGGTGACCAGCCAGTCGAGCACGTGCGTCTCCAACTCCGTGCATGCGGGACTTGTGGACCACAGCATTCCCTGCACGCCAAAGCCGGAGGAAAGCAGATCACCTAGAATCGCCGGCCCGGATGCATTACACGGAAAATAGGCAAAAAAGTTTGGAGACTGCCAGTGGGTAATGCCCGGCACGATGAGTTTCTCGACGTCCGCGAGAATGGCTGCGAAGGATTCTGGCTGCGAATGGGCTTCTGCCGGCAGCGAGGCACGGATTTCCCCCGGCTTCACCTGCGAGAGCACGGGGTACGACTCGATCCGGGCGTAGTAGTCGGCGATCCAATCCACAACCGCGTGCCCGTGCGCGCGGAAGTCATCCGGGGACATGTGGAATGTGGACTTCGGCTTGGCATCGCTGGCCATGAAATCGTTCTCCTGCGCTCGCGAAAGGAGAGCATTCTATTACATCACTGCAAACGCAGGCTGTGTGCCCGCCGGTCCTGACCTGATAAATTAATCAGTACGCATGCGCCTTGTCATCAAAGTCGGGACCAGCCTGATCGCGCCGGGCGGACAGATTGACACACAGCAGTTGCGCGGACTGATCGACCAGTTTGATCTCAAGCGGGACGAAATTCTGATCGTCAGCTCGGGGGCGATTGCGTCGGGAATGGCCAACCTGCGCCTTAAGGCAAAGCCCTCCAACGTGCCGTTGATGCAGGCTTGCGCCGCGGTAGGCCAGAGCGTACTCATGCACACCTACGAGCGATTGTTTTTTGGTAAGAAGACGGTCGCACAATTGTTGCTTTCGAGCGATGACTTCACATCAGACGTGCGCTATAAGAACCTGCAGAACACTTTGCATCAGCTGCTCCGGCTGGGCGTGGTTCCCATCGTGAACGAGAATGACAGCGTGTCGGTGCGCGAACTGGTGGGCGCGTTCGGCGACAATGACGAACTCAGCGCGCTGCTGGCAGCGGCAGTAGAAGCTGATTGGCTGCTTCTGCTGACCGATGTGGATGGATTCTACGCACCGGACGGAAAACGCCAGCGCTTGGTGCGCACCATTAAGAGGCTGACACCGGTAATGGAAGAACTTTGTAATGGACACGGAAAGCTGGGACGAGGCGGCATGCGGTCGAAGCTGCGCGCGGCAAGAAGCGCCAGCGAGGCGGGCGTCAACGTTGCGATTGTGAATGGGCGCGATCCCCAAGTAATTGCAAGTGCGCTGGCCCGGAAGATTGGAACGTATTTTCCTCCGACCGGGAAACGGGGTTAAACATGGCCAACACGGCGGCACTTACCTCGACAACCTGCGAAAAGCTGGTGCGCGCGAAGGCGGCGTCCGCGCGCCTGGCGCAGTGTACGACGGAGCAGAAGAATCGGATTCTGCTGCAAATGGCCGACGCAATCCAAGCCAGTGAGGCGAAGATACTCGCGGCGAACGCGGAGGACATCGACCGCTCAAACCTTCAGGGAGCAATGCGCGACCGCCTGCTGCTGACTCCCACTCGGGTGAAAGAAATGGCGAACGCCGTGCGCGAAGTTGCTGCATTGCCCGATCCCGTAGGTGAGGTCATCGAGGAGTGGGCCCGTCCCAACGGACTTCAAATTCGCAAGGTGCGGGTGCCGCTGGGAGTTGTGGGCATCGTGTATGAATCGCGCCCCAACGTGACGGTAGATGCGGCGGTGCTTGCATTCAAGACTGGCAACGCGGTTGTGCTCCGCGGCGGAAAGGAGGCAGCAAAAAGCAATGAGGTATTGGCGGAAATTCTCGCCGCGGTTCCGGGAGTCCCCGCGGGGGCGATTGAATTGCTCGATTCCAGCACTCGCGAAACTGTGCAGGAGTTAATCACCGCGCGCGGACTGGTCGATGTGATTGTGCCCCGTGGCGGGCCAGCGCTTATTGCTCATGTCGTCGAGAACGCTCTTGTCCCGGCGATCGAGACCGGCGCCGGCAACTGCCACGTATTCGTGGACGAGTCTGCCGACCTTGAAATGGCCGCCCGGATCACGATCAACGCGAAGACGCAGCGGCCTTCGGTGTGCAACGCGGCGGAGAAACTAGTGGTGCATCGCGCAGTCGCGGCCAGATTCATCCCCGAGATTGCGAAGCAGCTGGCAGATGCTGGCGTTGAACTGCGCGGTGATGAAGAGTCGCGCAAACTTGCACCCGGCATCACACCCGCGACCGAGCAGGACTGGAGCGATGAATACTTACGGCTGTGCATGGCGATCCGCGTGGTTGGCAGCGTGGACGACGCGATCGAGCACATCAATCACTACTCGACAAAACATTCGGACACGATTGTCACCGCCAGCGAAGAGAACGCGCGCAAATTTCTGCAATTGGTGGATTCGGCGGCGGTTTATTGGAATGCATCTACCCGTTTCACCGACGGCAGTGAATTCGGCTTTGGCGCGGAGATGGGCATCAGCACGCAAAAGCTGCACTGCCGCGGGCCGTTTGCGCTGCGGGAACTGACTTCCTCAAAGTATCAGATTGTGGGGACGGGGCAGATTCGGTAACAGGCTCGGATTGCCAGCCAGCCTTCGCCCCTTTGTGTCCTTCGCGGTTTGAGAAATGCATGACCACGAAGGAAACGAAGTTTCACGAAGGAAACACTAACGCCGGTTTCGGAAGATGAGTCCGGCGGATCGTAAAGCGCCCCTGAGCCTGGCCCCCCATCCCCGCGCAAATTGGAAATCCAGAAACCCTTCCGTGGCGCGGGAGACGTTTGATCCATAGCCATACCACCAGGGTTTTTTCATATTCGGCAGCAGATCAGAATCGAGATACTTGACGCGAACCATTCCCTCCAGCCCGAAACGTCCGTGAGTGCGGCCGATGCCGCTGGCTTTCACGCCCCCATGCGGGGCCTCGCTGATGGCGAAGCAGGAAACAGCGTCGTTGATCATCACGGTTCCAGCACTGAGCTGGCGGGCGATGGCATCGCCGCGGGCGCGATTGCTCGTCCAGACGCTGGCGGCGAGGCCGTATGCGGAATCGTTGGCCAGGCGGATAGCGTCCGCGTCGGTCTCGAAGGGCATGATCGGGAGCACCGGGCCGAAAGTCTCTTCGCGCATCACGCGCATCTGGTGAGTCACGTCGGTGAGAACCGTGGGCGTGTAGAAGTTCTGGCCCAGGGATGGGAGCCGGCGGCCTCCGCATAGCACGTTGGCGCCATGGGCAAGCGCATCTGCGACTTGCTCTTCAACCATGCGAAGCTGACGCTCGTGAATGAGGGGCCCAACGTCGGTGTCGGGGTCAAAGCCGCTACCGACGCGAAGCTGCGTGGCTTTTCCAACGCAAACGGCGACAAACTTCTCGTAGATACTGCGCTGCACATAGCAGCGTTCGACGGAAAGGCATGCCTGGCCAGCATTAACGAATGCTCCCCAAACAGCGCCGCTCGACGCAACATCAAGATTCGCGTCTTCGAGGACAATCATCGGGTCTTTGCCTCCGAGCTCAAGTACGACCGGCAGAAGCCTTTGCGCTGCCATCTGCGCGATGCGCTTTCCGGTGGCGACGCTTCCCGTGAATACCAGTTTGTCGATTGATGACTCGACCAGAGCAACGCCGGTCGGGGCATCGCCGACTATTAACTGGAACACACCGGCCGGCAGCCCCGCTTCCTTCAGCAACTCCTGGAGCATCAGCGACGAGAGCGGTGTAAGCTCCGAGGGCTTCAGAACAACGGCGTTGCCAGTCACCAGCGCGGCAAGCGTTTCCGTGGCGGGGATGGAAAATGGATAGTTCCATGGCGAGATAATTCCGATGACGCCATGCGGTTCGCGAATGATACGCCCGCGCTTCGCCTTCGCCGCGAGACTGCCGTGCGCCACGGGTTCGTCGCGCAAGAACGCGTGCGCCTCCTGCGAAATAAATCGTGTCGCGTCCAAAACCACCAACACTTCGGTGAGCAAAGCCTCGGCGACGGGCTTGCCGGCTTCGGATGTAATGGTTCGCGCAACCTGAATTTTTCGGTCGTTCAGCAGCGTTTGAAAGCGCTTGAGAATAGCAAGCCGCTCGCGGACGGGAGTTGCTTGCCACGCGGGTTGCGCAACCCGGGCGCGGGCGACAGCAGCATTCACATTGGCCGCGTCGGCAGTCTCGAACTCGCGCAGAACCTCGCCGGCGGCAGGATTGGAGGCCGCAATCAGGCGAGCGACTGGGGCTGAATCGACTGGCATGGGCAACACTCTAGCACCTCCAAGAGGCTGTACGGGGAACGCCGAGGAGCAGCGCTAACGGGGCTTGCCCCGGGGCTGAAATAGACGCCCCCGAGCCCGGAAGCTACTTCGCCGGGCCAATTGCCTATTTTGTCTATTATGTCTAAAATGGACGTATGCGGACCGTTTCTGCTACCGATGCTAAACAGCGCCTGGCCGCCCTCCTCGACGCCGCCCAGCACGAACCCGTCCTAATCCGCCGCCAAAACCGCGATGTCGCCGTGATCATGTCTGCCCAACAGTACGAACGGATCCGCAGAAGCAACATTGATGAGTTTCAAAAGTTCTGCGATCGGGTCGGTGCCGAAGCCGTCAAGCGCGGCATGACTGAGGAAATTCTCGCTGACATCCTAAAGCGTTGATGCGCACCCCTGTGCGCATTGTGGCTGATACCAATGTGCTGGTCAGTCGCCTGATCCTGCCGCAGTCCCTGCCAGCCCAGGCTCTACGTAAGGCGGAACTTCAGGATCAGCTATTGATTTCTGAGGCGACCATGTACGAACTAGCGGAGGTCTTGTCCCGTCGAACATTTGATCGCTATGTCGGATTAGCGGACCGAAGGAACTTTGTTCAGTGGCTGACCGAAATCGCCGAGTTTGTCCCTATCATTCAAACCGTCCGCGAATGCCGCGACCCCAACGATGATAAGTTCCTCGAAGTTGCTCTGAATGGAAGGGCCGATGTCGTCATCACGGGAGATGCGGATTTGCTGGTGATGCACCCGTGGCGAGGGGTGGAAATCCTATTACCAGCAGCGTTTCTGAGTCAGTAACGGTGTGCGCTACGCGGTCTTAAGTATCTGTTTGTTGATCACACTCGCGGTCTCGCCTCTCGACCTACGCGAAGAGAAACTCTTTCGTCCTCAACTCCTTAATCCTGTCCCGCAACTTCGCGGCCTTTTCGAACTCAAACCGCTTCGCCGTCTCCCGCATTTCCACTTCCAGCTTGGCGATGTAGGCGTCGAGTTCTTCCTGTCTCTGGAACTCAGGAATGCCTTCGGCTTCGCTGCTGGCGAAGTCGGCATAGTCGGCTTCGATGACGCGGGCCAGCGTCATGTCGAGCGACCGCACAATGGACTGCGGCGTGATTCCGTTTTCGACGTTGTAAGCTTCCTGAATGGCGCGGCGACGGTCGGTTTCATCGATGGCCTTCTTCATGGAGTCGGTCATGCGATCGGCGTAAAGAACCGCGCGCCCGTTCAGATGGCGCGCGCAACGCCCGATGGTCTGAATCAACGAACCGCTGGAGCGCAGAAAGCCTTCTTTGTCGGCGTCGAGAATGGCGACTAGCGACACTTCGGGCAAGTCGAGGCCTTCTCGCAGCAGGTTGATCCCGATCAAAACGTCGAACTCGCCCTTGCGGAGATCCCGAAGAATCTTCACGCGCTCGAGGGTTTCGATTTCCGAGTGCATATAGCGGCACTTCACCCCGACTTCGCTGTAATACTCCGCCAGGTCTTCGGACATGCGCTTGGTCAGAGTGGTCACCAAAACGCGCTCGCCAATTGCAACCCGCTGGCGAATTTCGTGCAGCAGGTCGTCGATCTGTCCCTTGACAGGGCGAATTTCGACGGGAGGATCAACCAGGCCGGTGGGACGAATTATCTGCTCAATGACTACGCCTGCGGATTTTGTCAGCTCGTACGGCCCCGGCGTCGCCGAAACGTAAATGATCTGATTAGTGCGGTGCTCGAATTCCTCAAACGTAAGCGGGCGATTGTCGAGTGCTGAGGGCAGGCGGAAACCATACTCAACCAGCGTTGATTTGCGCGAGCGGTCGCCGTGGTACATGCCATGCAGTTGCGGCACGGTCTGGTGTGATTCGTCAATGAACATCACGAAGTCGCGCGGGAAATAATCGAGCAGCGTGGGCGGCGGCTCGCCAGGCATCCGCCCGGTGAAGTGGCGGGAGTAATTTTCAATGCCGTGGCAAAAGCCCATGGCCTTGATCATTTCCAGGTCGTACATGGTGCGCTGATGCACGCGCTGGGCCTCGACGATGCGGCCCTGGCCTTCGAGTTCCTTCTCCCACCACACCAGCTCTTCCTTAATCGTATCCACGGCGCGGCTGCGTGTTTCCGGCTTCATCACGTAATGGGTTTTCGGATAAATCGGCAGGCGAACATACTTTTGCTTGACCGTTCCGAAAAGCGGATCGATTTGCGACAGCGACTCGATCTCGTCTCCCCAGAGCTCGACACGGTAGGCCATGTCGTCGTAAGTGGGATAGATCTCAATGACGTCGCCGCGCACGCGAAATGTGCCGCGACGAAAGTCGCCTTCGTTGCGCTCGTAAAGAATCTCGACCAGCTTGCGAGTGATGTCCTCCCGCTTGATCGTCTGTCCTTTTTCCAGGAACAGCAGCATGCCGTAATAGGCTTCGGGCGAGCCAAGGCCGTAGATACAGCTGACCGAAGCCACGATCAGGCAGTCGCGGCGCTCAAACAACGAGCGCGTGGCCGAGAGCCGGAGCTTGTCGAGTTCGTCATTGATGGTGGATTCTTTCTCGATGTAAAGATCGGCGGCGGGGACGTAGGCTTCGGGCTGGTAATAGTCGTAGTACGAAACGAAATATTCAACAGCGTTGCTCGGAAAAAAACTCTTGAATTCGTGATACAACTGGGCGGCGAGCGTCTTGTTGTGCGCCATGACGAGCGCTGGCTTATTCAACTGCTCGATGACTTTGGCCATAGTAAACGTCTTGCCCGAACCGGTAACGCCGAGCAATACCTGGTGCTGTTCGCGATGGCGAAGGCCACGGGTGAGCGCCTCGATGGCCGTTCCCTGGTCGCCTTTGGGCTTATACGGGCTGACTAAACGAAAATCCATAAAGGCCGCTGCGCACTTCACAGGAAGGAAATCTGTGGAGCGGGCATCTCTCTATTATAGAGTTTGGGACAGAAATCGGGACCGCACCGCCGCCGGTCGTCGGCTCTCAGTCGTCGGGCCTCTTGCGCGGTAGTCGCTCAAAAACTACGAGGGCAGCTCAGATTTGGCAATTCAGATTTGGCACACTTCCGGCAACCGCATATGATCTTCTGCTGTGCCACTTGGCGAACGACAACTGATTTCGCGCATCCTAAAGCTCTCGGATCAACTCAAACCTCGCGGCCGCAAGCGGCAGAGCACCGTCGTTGCCGGCATTGGGGACGACTGCGCCGTTCTTCGCGTTCCCGGCGGCGCCGAGTTGCTGGTCACCACCGATTTCAGCCTGGAGGGCGTCCACTTTCGGCGCGACTGGCATTCGCCGCAATTCATTGGACATCGCTGCCTGACGCGCGGGCTGAGCGATATCGCGGCCATGGGCGGAATCCCCATCGCCGCATTTCTCTCACTGGCCCTGCCGAGCGGCGTCTCGCAACGATGGGTGGATGGATTCTTCGAAGGCCTGTTGCAGCTGGCGAAAGGATTTAACGTGCCGCTGGCCGGTGGGGACACAACTCAGTCTGCGGACAAGATTCTGGCGGATATCGTCGTGCTCGGGTCGGTCCCGAAGGGCAAAGCGATTCTCCGTTCGGGTGCTCGCGTTGGAGACCAAATCTACGTGACTGGCGAACTTGGCGGCGCGGCGGCTGATCTCGCCAACCTCGTTTTGCGTAATGCCAGCACCATAAGGAGGCGCAAGACTGCTTGGCCTCAGCCCCGAATCAACGTCGGCCGGATTCTTCGCGAGCGCGGCATCGCGACTGCGATGATCGACATCAGCGACGGCCTTTCGACCGATCTCGCACACATTTGCCACGAAAGCGGAGTCGGCGCCGAAGTATGGGAAGGCGCAATCCCGCGAGCCACCCTGAACCGTTGTCGGGTTGGCATGCAATTTGCTCTGCACGGCGGCGATGCCTACGAACTGCTCTTCACCGCGCCGGAGGGCAAGCGTTTTCAGGAGTCGATCAGCGGGGTGCCGATTACTCCCATCGGCGTGATCGTCCGCGGCAAGACGATTTCGCTACTGCGAGCGGACGGAAGCCGCCAGCCATTGCCCGCCCAAGGCTGGGAACATCCTCGTGCAGCGCCTACCTAGATTTCCCCATTTCCGCGACTTCGACACCTTAGAAGTCCCCCACATCCGTCGAGCCCCGCCAACCCTCCCCCTGTGCACCCCATCCCATAGCGGGTACATCAGTTGTTAAGAAGTGGCGGAGGCTACATGTCGCGCGCAGTAAAGTTTTTGGTTCTCCTTTTGCTTGTTCCCTTGACATTCCTGCTCAGTGGCTGCGGCGGTTCGGCCGCCACAACTAAGGGATCCGGCGGTGGATCGGGTTCCGGTTCCGGATCGGGCGGATCGAAAGGAGTTCCCGGCTACGGCGAGGGCACTGGAAGTTCCGGGCAAACCGGCGCCGCACATTTTCTTTATGCAAATCCGCTTCCCGGAGGTGGGCCCGACGCAACCGTGATTCAATCCGGCGGGACACTCACCGCAGCTCCTTCGGGTTCAGCCAACAACATCAATCCCATGACCATGGCGATTGATCCCTCAGGGACGTTTCTTTACCAGGTCGCACAAGGCTACAGCGGCGGCACGCAGGGCGGCCTCTTTGTATCCGCCATCGATCGCACCACCGGCGCGCTGGGAGTATCCGCCGGAACGTGCCTCACAGGCCAGGCTCTCACTGCCGACGTCGTGGATACCAGTGGAAAATTTCTTTACGTATTCGGCGCAAATGGCGTGTACGCATTCACCATTCAATCTGGCGTGCTCACTCCGGTTTCAGGTTCTCCGTACGCCACTCCGGGTCCGAGTTCTCCTGGCTATTCGCAACCGGCCACGCTCATGGCCGTCGATCAAATGGACAAGTTCCTTTACGTATCGACGAGCGGCGGAATCGAAGCGTATTCAATTAATGCGACCACTGGACAACTGACTCCGGTTGCGGGATCCCCGTTCGCCGCGAGCGTAGCCTCGCCGTGGACGATCGTGGTCACGCCCAACAATTCCTTTCTCTATGCGCTCTCTTCCACGAACACCGCCGATCTCTATGGGTTCAGCATCAATCAATCAACGGGAGCTCTCACTGCTGTTTCCGGTTCGCCTTTCAGCACCGGAACTTGTGGAACTGTGACGCCCCCGGGCACGTCAGGCGTCCCGGGCCCGGACAATATGACGATCGCCAGCGCGGGCAAGTTTATGTACGACAATTGCGGCGTCTATTCCCTTGACCCAACCACGGGAGCGGTGGCCCAGGTATTCAACCAGGGCCCAGGGGACTGGCCGGTAATTGACCCGACCGGAGATTTTCTTTGGGCGATAGCGGCGGACCAGCAAAGCTGCTTCCATTGCGACATCGGTGTACAGACTTATCAGGTGGATCCGAACACCGGAGCGTTTACGGCGGTCCAGAACGGATACTTCCTGCTGACAAACTCCGCTGTCGGCAGCGTCAGCAGCCTGGCGATTACGAAATAAAACTTTGGTTACCTGACTCGGTATAGCTCAGCCCGGAGCGCGGGACTACATTAGAAATATGTGGTCCCGCGTTTTTTCTTTCCTCCTGCTTTCAGCCCTCGCGGCCGCTCAACAAGCAACTTCGCCCGAGCCGGCAGTTCCTGTTTTGGGGGTTGACGACGATTTCATCCACCAGCAGTTCTCCGCTTCCTGCTCGCTTGATCCAAAGTTCACGCCGTGGGCCGCCGACTTAAATGGCGATGGGATCCAGGACCTAGTAGTGGTCGCGCGCTGCAAGAACGCAATGATCGACCAGGACGAGAAGAATTACAAAGTGATTGATCCCATGAACTCTTTCTTCGGCTATGGCAATCCGAAGGTGACTTCCGCAATGGGCCAGCAGGATCCCCGGCTGAAGGGCATATCTCTGCTTGTAATTCACGGCGCAGGCGCTGATGCATGGCGGGCAAAGACGCCGGGCGACAAGTTCCTGGTGATTAACATCGACATTAAGACCGTTGCCGTAAAAAAGCTGAAGCTCAGGAAGAAGTCCGTTCTTGCGATTTACGTCGAGGAAGCGATCGGCGACCAGATGACCGCTGCGATTTTCTGGGACGGAAAGAAATATAAGTATGAGCCGTTGGGATCGAGCTCGGAATAGAAAAACGGTCGGTGGTCGTTTGTTGTAGGCTGTTGGCAAAACCGAGCGACATCCACCCGTGAAGCTGCCCGGAGTACAGCGCGAGGTAGGCTTAAGCTTTTACGTGTAGGGGCGGGCTTCCCCGCCCGCCCCCAATCTTTCACATCTCGAAGTGGAAAATGTCCAGCACGAAGAATGTCCTGCGGTTCACTAGAACAATGTGACCACCGATCACGGTGTGCATGTATCCGGATGGCGGCGGGGGCAGATAGCCCTCGACTTCTACCGGACAAGGATGCATCTCACGCCGCAGTCCCGGAGGCAGGGTTCCGCGAACGATTAACTGGCGCTCCAGTCCGGGAGGCAGGCGGTCGCGCTTGGCCAAGCCAGGCGGCAGATTGTCGTTGTGCCCGCGGTACCAATCGCGCAGCTCGCGGTCGTGGTCGTGATAGTAATGGCGATCGTCGCGACGATCATCGCGCCGTCCTTCCTGGCGCTCCTCGTGTTTCGCATGGCCATACCCGTGACCGTGGCCATTGCCCTGGTCGCCATCATGGTCGCGATCGGCGAAAGCGGGCGCTATCCCTACGCTCAAGATCAGCGCCGCACACGGTAAATAGAACCATCTCTTAGACATAGATTCTCCTTCGTGGTAGGAACCCTCAGATTAGGCCGCAGTCGCGTTGGTCGCAAGTCACAAGAGTACAAGGGATTGCACGACCTTCGGGTCGGCAAGTTTCCGTCCTCGGTCCACCCGCCCGATTTTGCAAAAGGCCGGGGATCAGAGCGTTGCTTCGCGGCGACTTCGGCTTCGCTACGCGAGGTGCCCGTCGCAACACCCTTTTGCCGACAACCAAGAGTCCAACGAAAGGACGACGGTTCTATAATCCCCTGCCATGGACATCGAACAGAAATTGCAGGAACTGAAGCGCCGCAACCGCTTGGCGGAAGACGGCGGCGGCGAAGAGCGCCGTGAGCGCCAACACAAAGCAGGCAAAATGTCGGCGCGGGAGCGGATCGAGTTTCTGCTGGACGAGGCCACCTTCGAAGAAACCGACCGCTTCGTGACCCACCGCACCCAGGAGTTCAGCCTCTCGGAGCGCAAATACTACGGCGACGGATTCATCACCGGCTACGGACGGATCGACGGCCGGCTGGTTTTTGTTTTTGCGCAGGACTTCACGGTTTTCGGCGGAACACTGTCTGAATCTAACGCCGGCAAAATCGTAAAGATCATGGATATGGCGGCCCGCGTGGGCGCGCCGCTCATCGGATTAAACGATTCAGGTGGTGCCCGCATTCAGGAAGGTGTGGTATCGCTTGGCGGGTACGCCGATATTTTTCTTCGCAACACTTTGTACAGCGGCGTGATTCCGCAACTCTCAGCCGTCATGGGGCCGTGCGCCGGCGGCGCGGTTTATTCGCCGGCAATCACCGATTTCATCGTGATGGTCAACAAGACTTCCCACATGTTCATCACCGGGCCTGATGTGATCAAGACCGTGATGCACGAGGATGTGACGAAAGAGGCTCTCGGCGGCGCGATGACCCACAACGAGACTTCCGGTGTGGCGCACTTTTTAGCCCACGACGACGCCGAATGTCTGTCGCTGCTGCGCGAACTACTTAGTTTTCTTCCTTCGAATAATCTCGACGATCCACCGCGAAAACCGTGCAGCGATCCCATCGATCGAGCCGACGCAGCGCTCGACACGATTATTCCCGCGCAGTCGAACCAGCCCTACGACATTAAAGACGTGATTCATGCGGTGGTGGACGACGGATATTTTTTTGAAGTCCAGGAGCACTATGCGAAGAACATCGTCGTGGGATTTGCGCGGATGAACGGGCGCCCGGTCGGCATTGTTGCGAACCAGCCTGCGTTTCTCGCGGGGACGCTGGACATCAACGCGTCGGTAAAAGGCGCGCGCTTTGTGCGCTTCTGCGACTGCTTCAATATCCCGCTGATCACATTTGAAGACGTGCCGGGATTTCTGCCCGGCACGCAACAGGAGTATGGCGGGATTATCCGCCACGGCGCGAAGCTGCTGTACGCCTTCGCCGAAGCCACGGTTCCGAAGCTGACCGTAATCACGCGCAAGGCGTACGGCGGCGCGTATTGCGTAATGGCGTCCAAGCACATTCGCACTGACGTGAACTACGCCTGGCCGACGGCCGAAATCGCCGTGATGGGCCCCGAAGGCGCGGTGGACATTGTTTACAAGCGCGAATTGGAGAAGGCGGCGAACTCGCACACCGACGAAGCTGAAAGCGCGGCCAGCCGCGAACTGATCCGCAAAGAGAAGATCGAAGAATTTCGCGAGCGCTTCGCCAATCCGTACGTTGCGGCCGAACGCGGCTACGTGGATGCAGTCATCCAGCCCCGCGAAACCCGCAAGAAGCTGATCGATGCGCTAGAAATGTTGGGCACCAAGCGGGATAAAAACCCGCCGAAGAAGCACGGGAATATACCGCTGTGAGGGATCGCCTAGCGAACTCTCCTCGCCGACCGCGCGGCTGAAGCCTTCGCACTGAATACCGGCCGCTCCCCTGTTGAACTGTTTCTACCCTGCGCTGACAGCACATCCATTCCGCTTTTGGTGGTGTAGATGGCCTCGTCGAATGTTGTCCCTGATTTGGCTTTGGCGACGGCAAAGAAGCCATACGCCTTGCCGTTTGCAAACGATGTCGCAATGTAATCGGCAACCATCTGCCCGGAGAAAGTTGAAGGCAACCAACTCAGCGTCATCGGCCCGGCAACTGGTGTGGGGTTGCTCCACGTTTGCCCACCGTCCAGCGAAGAGATGAAGCCGGTGTAGAGCGCGCAGGTCGCAGCGGTGCAGTTCGCCACGGGATAGTAGTAGTACGTAAGGCCCAGGTGCGCGGCGCCGCCGGAAGTATTGGGATCGACGCCAAGGCCGGGAATGAAATGATCCACCGTGCTGGTGAGCGCATCAACCGGAATGCGCGCGGGCGCGGTCCAGGTAGCGCCATCAGATGACGTGCTCATCACCAGATCGTTCGATCTGCAGCCGGTGCGAAACCTGCAATCCTGCCAAATGATATAGACGTTTCCGGAAGCATCGATTTGCGCCGAGGGCAATGCGTCGCTTCGAAGGTTTCCCGCGACCGCATGTTGCGAAACAGTTGCAATCTGAACGGGGACGCTCCAAGTCGCGCCGCCGTCGGCTGATGAAAAAGATGAAATCGCAAAGCCGTCAGTTAGAAACGGGACAATGACCGTGCCTGACGGCTGCACCAGCGGTTGGCCGCCGAGTCCAAGCGCGGTTGAAACTGCGATGCGCGCGGACCACGTTATGCCACCGTCAGATGAAGTACTCATGTAAACCTGATCGGCGGCGCCGTTGTCGTCCCACTGCATATAGCAATTGCCGTAGAAGGGACTGGTGGAGGTCGTGTCGCAGGCAATCCAAGTTTTATCGAGATTTGCGCCCTGGCTGACGACGGCCGGATTGCTCCAGGTCGCGCCACCGTCGGTGGAGCGATTCACTGCGACCTGAATGTTCGTGCTGGAGATCGGCAGCGAAGCAATAAGCCACACGCCGTTCTTGGGATCGTAAGCCACGTTGGTATCACTAACGGCGGAGTTGCTGCCGCCGCCCTGGAACGTGGTGATGCCGGGAAGAACCCCGCTGGTCCAGGAAATGCCAGCGTCGGTGGAAACGGCATAACCGATGTCGGAGCCGCCGCCTCCCGAAATCCGCGCCACCTGAAAACTGGCGATGATGGTCGATCCAAAGGCAAAGCTGCCCGGCTCAACTTCAGTGGCGTGCTGGCTGGTTGAATTCGTAAACGTGTCCGTGCTCAGCTTGATCAGCGGAACCGTTGCCGGAGGAAAAGTGGAACCTCCGGGTCCGCCACCGGAAGTCGACTTTGAGCTTGAGCCGCAGCTCAGGATCGCAACGATCGCGAAAGCGGCGGAAAGCCAACCGGCTACAGACCTCAAGCTCAACGGAAATCTTTTTCGCGGCATGCTGAACAACCGTCTCCAAAAGCTACCTGCCTGCGTCCGCTCCAGTCAATGCAAGTTTGAATGCAGCGGACTGCTAACATGATCCCGTGCTGCTTGAAGTACGCAATTTAGGGGTGGAATTCCCCGCCAAACCGTGCCGGATCGCCGCTGTGCGCGACCTCAGCTTCAGCATCCCTCGCAGCGGCGTGCTGGGTCTGGTCGGAGAATCCGGCTCCGGCAAATCCGTGACCTCACTTGCAATCATGGGGCTGCTGCCCCCGGCTGCGTCCGTCAGGGGAGAGATTCGCTTTGAAGCCAAGGATGAGGCGGAGGATCTGTTCCGTCTGGATCCCGAGCGGATGCGCGCGCTCCGTGGATCGCGAATTTCGATGATCTTCCAGGAGCCGATGACGGCGCTGAATCCGGTGATGCGCGTGGGCGAACAGATTGCCGAAGCGGTGCGCGCCCACCACAATGTTTCAAAAAAAGAAGCTTGGGACCGTGCCGTCGAGGCGCTGAACGAAGTCGCGATTCAAGACGCATCGAAGCGCGCGCGGGATTATCCCCACCAGCTTTCCGGCGGCATGCGGCAGCGAGTGATGATCGCGATGGCCATCGTGAACCGCCCCGAGTTGCTGATCGCAGACGAACCCACGACTGCGCTCGACGTCACCGTGCAGCAGCAGATTCTCGACTTGCTGGCCCAACTGCGGGAGAAGTTTGGTTTGGCAATGCTGTTCATCTCGCACGATCTTGCGGTGGTGTCGCACGTCGCAGATCAAGTTGGCGTGATGTACGCAGGCACTCTCGTGGAACTGGGATCGCGAGAAGAAATTTTCCGCTCGCCTATGCATCCGTACACGCGCGGGCTGATGCAGGCGGCACCAACGTTGAAGAGTAATCGCGCCCAGCCTCTGCAAACTATCGAAGGCTCGGTTCCCGGGGTCAATGCGCTGCCCCCGGGATGCCCTTTTGAACCTCGTTGCGAGCTGCGCGTAGAGCTATGCAGGCTTGAACTTCCTGCGCTGGAACAGGTCGGGCCCTCACAATGGGCGAGATGTCCGGTGACAAGAGCGACTCGCGCTTTATAATCCCAATTCCACCCTCGACCTTCATGCGCATACTTCTTCTGAGCGACATACACAGCAACCTCGAAGCCCTGGAGGCCTGTCTTGCGGCCGCGCCAGCGCACGACCGCGTGTTCAACCTGGGCGACGTAGTCGGGTATGGCGCCAGTCCGAACGAAGTGACTACCCGCGCCCGCGGCCTGGGCGAAGTTTTCGTGCGCGGCAACCACGACAAGGCGGTTGCGGGAATTGACAGCGTCGAAAGCTTCAATGCGGTAGCGGGGGTAGCCGCGCTGTGGAATCGCGACCACCTCGAGGCCGACCACATGACCTGGCTGCACGATTTGCCCAAGGGTCCCGTCTTCGTGCCCAACGTGCCCGGCGTCCAACTGGTCCACGGCGCGCCCGACGACGAAGACCGTTACGTCGTCCACGTTCATGACGCGTTGAGCACGCTCGCCACGTCGGATGTGGCCATCACTTTTTTCGGACACACTCACATTCAGGGGTTCTTTCAGTTTCGCGGGGGATTTGCGGAAGCGATCTATCCTGCGTTCGCCAGCATCGCTAAGGGGGAAACCTGGAAGCTGGAACTCGAAAGCGGCACTAGTTACATGATTAATCCAGGATCAGTCGGGCAGCCTCGCGACGGTGACTGGCGCGCAGCTTTTGGGCTTTTCGACAGCGAGGAACGCACGATGACTTTCTGCCGGACGCCTTACGATTTGCGCGTGGCGCAGGAAAAGATCTTCGCCGCGAATTTGCCGGCGCGACTGGCGACTAGGCTTGCGGCGGGGAGGTAACCGATGAAGCCTGCTCCTGAAAAACACCTGATCGCGCATACTGACGGCGGCGCTCGCGGGAATCCCGGTCCGGCAGGCTATGGCATCGTGATTCATGACGCGCAGGGGAACAAGGTCGCAGGTCTCAGCCAGTACCTTGGGCACCAGACCAACAACGTTGCAGAGTATCAGGCGCTCATCGGAGCGCTGGAGTATGCCGTCGAACACGGTCCGAAGGCGCTGAAGGTGATCAGCGACTCGGAACTGCTGGTGCGCCAGATGAAGGGCATTTACAAAGTGAAGGAACCGACCCTGCGCGACTTGCATGGGCGCGCAGGCCAACTGGTTCGAAAACTTGACTGGTTCGAGATTGAGCATGTGCTGCGCGGACACAACAAAGAGGCAGATCAGCTCGCGAATGACGCCATGGATAAGGGGTCGGGGAAGACGCCGTTCAAATCGCCCGTAGCGCCAACCGCCCGAACGCAGCAGGAGTTCGAAGGAGTTGTTCGTAACGGAAAGATTGAACTGGTGGAAGGAAGCATCCCGGATGGGACGGCAGTGCAAGTGCGGGTAAAGCGATAGCCGCCCGCACGGGCGAGGGTCGCGATTCCAAGACAAGCTTTACGGAATCAGGAGCAGCTTCCCTGTCGTTTTCCGTCCTTCGAGATCGCGATGCGCCTGCTGCGCTTCTTCGAGTTTGTAAATGTGTTCCGCTCTAAGGGTCAGCTTTCCTGCGGCAATCATTCCTAGGACGGCCCCAGCCCGCGCCAGCAGTTCGTCGTGGGTAATGATGTAGTCAGTCAGCTTGGGACGCGTCACGAACAGAGAGCCCTTGGCGCTGAGTTGAATCAGATCGAACGGCGGCACCGCGCCGCTGGAACCTCCGAATAAGGCCATCATTCCGCGCGGGCGCAGAACGTTCAGACCTTTTTCAAAAGTAGTCTTGCCGACCGAGTCGTAAACCACGTCAACGCCTTTGCCGCTGGTGAGGCGCCTAGTCTCGGCTTCGAAATCAGATTGCGTGTAAAGAATCACTTCGTCGGCGCCTGCTTCCCGCGCAAGCTTTGCCTTCTCTTCGGTTGAAACCGTTCCGATTACGCGAGCGCCCAGATTGTGCGCCATCTGGACGAGGAGAAGCCCCACGCCTCCGGCTGCGGCATGCACGATCGCAGTGTGTCCCGCCTTAAGAGGAAACGTATCGTAGGCGAGGTAGTGCGCAGTCATGCCTTGCAGCATGGCGGCGGCAGCGTCGCGATCGCTGACGCCGGCAGGAACGGGCACCAGGCGGTCAGCGGGCACGACAGCATATTCTGCGTAGGCGCCAAGCGGCCCGGCCCAAGCGACGTGGTCGCCGGGCTTGACGGCATTCACGTCGCCGCCCACTTCGGTCACGAGACCTGCGCCTTCCTGACCATTGGTAAAAGGCAGCGGCGCCTTGTAACGGCCCTCGCGTAGATATACATCGATGAAGTTGACACCGCTCGCGACAATCTTTACGACGGCTTCATTCCCCTTCGGTTGCGGAACGGGGATATCGACCAGTTGCAGCGCTTCCACGCCGCCGGGCTGCTGAACTTGGATGGCTTTCATGGTAGTGTTTTCTATGCCGCGCCCTTCTGCGCTTCCTTCAAGTATTCCAACACTTCTTCGGCGTGGCCCTCAGGCTTCACGCGGTTGAAAATGTGTTTGACCCTTCCGTCGGGGCCGATGATGAACGTTGTCCGTGCTACGCCCATCACTTTCTTGCCGTACATATTCTTTTCCTGAATCACGCCGTAGGCGTTGCAGATGGTCTTGTCGGCGTCGGCGACAAGAGTGAACGGCAGATCGAACTTGTCGACAAATTTCTTCTGGTCTTTAGGAGTGTCGGGCGAAACACCCAGAACAACCGCGCCGATCTTTTCCACGCGCTTGAAGGAATCCCGAAAGCTGCAGGCTTCAATGGTGCATCCTGGGGTGTCGGCACGGGGATAAAAGTAGAGCACGACCCACTTGCCTTTGTGGTCTTTTAAGGCGATCTTCTCTCCGTCCTGGTCAAGCGAAGTAAAGTCCGGGGCTTTATCATTAATTTCCATGGGATCGTCTCCTGAACGCAGTTTATACCGCAAACGGCTCCCCGCGCTCCAGGCCGCATCCAATCCGGGTATGCGCTGCCGCCAAATTCTTGCTGCTTCCCTGGTGTGCGCGTGCCTGCTCGGACCCGCATCGGCGCAGGTCGCCAAACGCCGTGCCGTCAGCAAGGGGCCACGTGCCCTGGGCCTAATTGAGATTGACGACAAAGGAGCCGGTCGACTGGTTCCAATCGCCATAATGATCGACGGCCGTTTTTACGATGCCGGTGCCTATAAAGCCGATCCCATTCCCATGGCGCTGCAGCCGGGAACGGTCTATGAAGGCGTCAGGTCGGGCGTGCCGCACGGCCTGTTCACGGTGAATAATCCGCTTCCGCATAACGGCTGGATCGGCTTTGGGAATTGGAAAACGAACGAACAGATCGCGTCCGAAAAAGACAAGGCCAAAGCGCGCGCGGAAACACTGGCCGCGAAGCCCGCTGACGACTTGAAAGCCGGGGGACCTCCGCGGCTGAACCGCACACCGGAAGGCGCGCATCCCAAACCGGCTGTAGTGGCTGCAACGCCAGACAAGCCTGCCGACGCACCTGACCGCCCCGTTCTCAAAAAGAGCGCGCGTGCTGCCGAGACTGAGTCATCCGGGCGGGTCGATGATTCCAGCCGCCCGGTGCTTCGCCGCCAGTCCGCCGGGGAGGCGCAGCAGGTGAAGGACGAGCCTGCGACCGAACTGGCAAGGCCGGCCTTGCAGCAAATTCCCGCGATTTCAGATTCCGAAGGTCCACAAGCTCGCCCATACACTTACAAAACCAAGCCTGAGGAAGATCAGGACTTCAGGAAGAAGATGAGCGCCATGGCCGCGGTGGAACTGAAGCGCCGGCTCGAAATGCTTCCAGGGAATGAGGCAAATACAAAGCCAAAACCTGCCCGAGCTGTGGCAATGCCCCCGCTCTTCGATGCGAAACTGAACGTACTGGACGTTTCAGGGACAAACGAGGCCGTGCTGATTTATTCAGCCACGGCCAATGCCACGGGGCATCCCGAGCTGCAATTCAGCGTTACCGTGGTCGCGCGGCAGGACATTTACGCCGACCTGCACAAAGTTTTCGCCCGCGTGACTGACAATCAGCACCTCGACGTGCAGCCGCGGTACGAGTTCATCGATGCGGTGGACGCCGACGGCGATGGACGCGGCGAACTTCTATTCAAGCAGGTGGGAGAGGCGGGAAGCACAACCGGCTTCGCCTTGTATCGGGTGATCGGCGACCGCCTGTGGCCGCTGTTTGAGAGCAAGCCGGGGAGTTAGAAGAATCGGGTGATTCTGGCCATCCGGTGATCGGGCGATCTGACCCGATGAACCGATCTCGAACTAACCCAGCACAGCATCTTCTACTTTTTGCGTCTTCCACCCTGCAGCGGCTTGCAGGAGCCCAACAATAATCGGGTGTGGTTTTGCCGCTTCCGATGAAAGCTGCGGCTGGTAAAGCGTCGCCATGAAGAAACGGTGGGCCGGGGATTCAATTGCGCGCGGTTCGTTGCGCTCTCCTCGGGCCACGATGGGGAACCCCGCCTCGACGAATGCCCATTCGTAATCGGGATTGACCTCGAAGTTACAGAAAAAGCCTTCTTCGACCACGTCTTTCTCGTACAGGGAATGCAACAACGATCCCGGACGAATGCGAAGGCCGGCGACGCGTCCCGACAATTTGGGCGCACCGGGAGCACGATTGGGAACTTCGCAGTCCACGGGAGAAATCACGATCTGGCCGGATTCCGGCGCGTTCTCCGCCGAGTCGGCGTCTGCCATGCCCAGCACGTTGCGCGCGATCTCGATTAGCGTGTATTGAAATCCGCCGCACGTGCCCAGGAACGGCCAGTCGCGGCGCCGCGCAAATTCAATACCGCGCAACATTCCATCAAAGCTCTTATAGGGACTCCCGGGCGCGGCCCACAAACCATCGAACGCCTCCAGCTTGCGATCAAGTTCACGGTCGAGCAGCGAGGGCGGTGGAAGCCAGGTGGCTTCCACCGCAATCTTCAGCTGCGCGGCGGCATGCTGAATGGATTTTTCGACCGCAGGAAGAGTGGGCGAGGCCGGGTCGTAATCTCCGAATATTCCGATGCGCACGGCTTCGGCCACGCACCCATTCTAAACGAGGAAATTTGGCTGGCAGATCGTCAAATGCGCAGAAAAATACGGCGGTGATACAGAGGCGCCAGCACGGCGATGACCAGGAGTAGATTCGCGGCCGCAAAGGCAAATGATGCGGCATTGGCATTAGAGATGGCTGAATGCAACCAAGCGAAGGCGGTCGCGCGAATTGCCCAGGGCTTATCGATGTAGTCACCAATCAACTGGCTCAAAGCAAAAGCGAGAATGGCGTTGGAGCCGAGAACGCGCAGCGGATAACTCCATTTCTTAACGCCGCGAACATCGCAAACCCAGTAAGCCGCAGCAAACACCAGTAGCGCAAAGCCCCCGCTAAAAAGGACGAAACTGTCAGTCCATATCTTCTTCACAACAGGAATCACGGGATTCAGTGCGAGGCCTATGAGAAGAAACGACACACCAAGTGCAGCCAAAGTGATGGTGCGTCGGGGTGCGCTCATGCGCATTTTCAGCCACAAACCGCAGAGCACACCCATGAATACTGAGACGGTCGCCGGAATTGTGGACAGAAGACCTTCGGGATCGTAGGTGACGCCATACCCGGGCGTCAGCCCGTAGGGCCATAGGTGCGGAATGCTGAACACCTGGCGGTCCACAAATGCTGGAAGGCTGCCGAGTGAGTCCATTCTGCCCGCGCCGAAGCCTGGCACCGGCACCAAAGCAAGCAGCGCCCAGTACGCGACCATCAGGCCGATGGCCGTGACCGCAATTCCAACAAACACTCGTCGGATTGTCGTTTGTTCGCTGCTTCGCCAGAAACCGATACAAAGCAAACCTGCAATGGCATAACACAGCGCTATGCGTTGCAGGATTCCAGGGATGCGCAGGTGCCCGAGGTCGAAAGTCGGGAAAGCATTCAGCACCAAGCCAAGCCCGAGGATAATTGCAGACCGTCGTAGAACTTTCAGTACTAACTCGCGCTTGGCAGTCCCTCGCGCAAAATGGGCGCCCAAAGAGAACGTAATCGCGACGCCGACGGCAAACAAGAACAGCGGGAAGACTATGTCCGCCAGAGTCCATCCGTACCAATCCGCGTGGAGCAGGGGCGGAAAGCGATCAGCCCAGGAGCCCGGACTGACGACTAAAATCATTCCGGCGACCGCCAGCCCCCGTATCGCGTCTAGCGACGCCAACCGGTGGCTTGATCCCATCTCGTTATCAGAGGAGGTTGGCGCTCGCGGTGGCTCGGGCATTTCTGTCGCATCCTCGCAGGCGGGTTCGGTTTTGGAATAACACTCGCGCCTTGTCCGTGTCCCGGTGATTGTAGCGCCCTTCCAGATCGTTACTCATACCTGAGGGCTTCTACGGGATCAAGCTTTGAGGCCTTCAGTGCGGGGAGCAAGCCGCTCACCACGCCCACCACCAGTAGCACCAGCGTCGAGACCAGGCACGTCATCAGCGAAATTCGCAGGTGGATGTCGCCTCTGCCGGAATCGTCTTCGAACAGCGGGCCCATCAGCGGCAGTGTGCCAACGGCGGCGGCGACGGCGTAAGAAACGATGATTCCAATCGCCCCGCCGAGCAGCATGATGAGAAGGGTCTCAGCGAGAAACTGCAGTTTGATGTGCGAGCGTTTTGCACCCAGGGCGCGGCGCAGGCCGATTTCGCGAATGCGTTCCTCGACCGAGACCAGCATGATATTCATCACGCCCACGCCGCCGATCCCGAGGGTGAGAGCGCCTACGAATGTGAGCAGCACTTCCAGTCCGATGGTGATGCCGTCAATGATGGGGCGGAATTCATCGCGCCCGAACATTTGCAGGGCCTTAGGGTCGGTGGGCGAAAATCCTTGCCGGGTGGCCAGCGCGGAAAGCACCTGTGCCATGGCGCGCTTTTCAAATTGCGGCGCGATGGGGGCAAATACCAGAACGGCGCCGTAGCGGGTGTTCCACAGGTCTCCGGCAGAAGAATACGGAATCCAGGCCGAGTCGTCGTCGGGGGAAAAGTAGTTGCTGAGTTGGATCTTGCGCGTCATCACGCCGATGACGGTGAACCGTACGCCGCCGATCGAAACAGTTTCGCCGACCGCGGGCCTGCCGCTGAAAAGCTGCTCCCTGAGATGGCCGCCCAGGAAGCAGACCCGCCGACGTTCCAGCTCATCGCTGCTGTTAAGCCAGCGGCCCTCGGAAGCCACTTCGTTGCGCATCTCACCGTATTCCGGGCAGACGCCGCGAACAGCTGCGGTTCCGACCAGCCGGTCCTGATAGCCGATTCCTGGTCGATGCACCGTCTCGCGGCACACGTACTTCACCAGCGGCGCTGTTTCTTTGATCATGTCCACGTCGGCTTGTTCAAGCGAGACTTTTTTGCCGGCGCGCTGGCCGCCAGGCTGCTCGCTGGTCTGTCCCGGCCACCCGATCACTACGCTCTTACCGAAGGCGTCGAATCCTCCAACCAGAATGCTGCGGAAGCTGTTGCCGTACGCCACCAGCAGCGTGACCGTGGCAATCCCCCAAACGATGCCGAGCATCGTAAGCAGGCTGCGGGTCACGTTGCGCCGCAGCGCCGTCCAGGCTTCGAGAATAATTTGCGTAAACATTAAAATCAGTTGCCAGTGGGCAGTTGTCAGTTGTCGGTGGTCAATTCCCAGTGGTCAGCAGCAGAAAATTGGCTCACGTTTGGCACAAACAGCAGAACTGGCAACTAACCACTGCCCACTGCCCCTGCTCTTCTACCCTCCCGCTTCAAACCTCAGCGCCTCGATGGGATCGACCATGGCAGCCCGGCGGGCCGGAATCAGCGCCGAGACCACAGCGATCCCGCCAAGAAGCGCGCATGCGAGCAATCCCGTCTTCCAGGTCGCGACCAGTCCAGCAAAAAAGTCAGGCATGGGAATCAAATTCACCAGTGCGCACAGGCCGTAGGCGACGGTTAGCCCCACGCCGCCGCTGAGCGCAGCGATCACCATGGCTTCAAGAAAGAACTGCCGCAGAATGGAATTCGCCGGGGCCCCCAGCGCTTTGCGAACGCCGATTTCCCGCGTCCGCTCCCGCACCGCGACCATCATCACGTTCATTACGCCGATGCCTCCGAGACACAGCGTCACCATTCCAACCGCGCCCAGGAAGTACTGCATGCCGTCGGTCATTTGCGCAAACGCTTTGGCGTTCTGAACGGTGTCCCAAATCGGGCAGGCCTCTTTGTCATTCGGGTCAAAGCCATGCATGCGCGCCAACGCGACCTGCACCTGACGTTTGCAGGCTTGATGCTGCTGCACTGATTTCGGCGTCACCAGAAGCTGGTCGAAAGTGTGCGGCGTGCCGGGAGGCTTGTCTGGAAAATCCCGCCGCATGGCCGCGAACGGAATAAAAATCTTGTTGACATCCCAGCCGTCGTAACTCGAGTCCTGTTTCTTCTTCGCCATGGTGCCGATGACGAGAAAAGGAATGTCGTTGAGGTAAATGTTTTCACCGATCGGATTGCGGCCCTCGGGGAACAACTGCTTCGCGGCGTCGGTCCCGACGAATGCCACGCGGCGGGCCTCGCGCTCGTCGTCCCAGTTATAGAAGCGGCCCGCGCCCACCGTGAGGCTGCGAATGTCGCCGAACTCGGGATACGATCCGGTGACCAGAAACGCCGCGTTGTTGTAATTACTGTGGGTGCGGACGTCCTGCTGCTCAAGTTCGGGAATGGCGCACTGGCAGTCGGGTCCCTCGCTCTGCACCGCCTGCACATCAGAATCTTCCCAGTGCACTACCCTTCCCGAGCGCGTCCCACCTGCCTGCAGGCTGGTGCGCCCGTGGAAAACAATCATGATGTCTTTGCCCAGGTTGCGGGTCTGGGCTTCCTGCCCTCGGCGCAAGCCTTCGCCGGCCGCCACCATCAGGACGATCGACACAATGCCCCAGGCGATGCCGAACATCGTAAGGAACGTGCGCAGCTTGTGTGCCCACAAAGTCCTGAAAACGTCGCCGATGAGGTCGCGCAAAACCATGGCTCAGGATTGGACGCCGTTGTCGGCGGAAGGTAAGCCGGGACGGGCGCCTGAGAGTGATACGAAGGGTTGGAGCGACCGGTTCGGGAAAAACACACTGGAGCATGATTCGCCGGGAGGGCACCTCTTCCAGCCGTGCCGTGAATCGAATCGCGACGACTTACGGCACGGCTGAAAGCCGTGCCCTCCCGTCTCGTATGCGGTCGTGAAACTCGCGCCTACAACTCACTCAGCCGCGGTTTATGGAAGGGGTTCTATCTGGTCGGACTTGAGTACAGCGGAAATTTCCGGTTGATCCGGTTTGTAACGAACGAGTGCCGGTTTGCCTTGAAGATTTTTGAGCCGGGAATTCAATCCTAGAGTCGGGCTTATAGGGAACGCGCCCGAGAAGTAGCCGCCATTTGCCTGATAGGCGTAGATCGCATCGCCACCGGAGGTCGCCCAATGGCCTTTCGCCAGCGGCCACTGCTGAGCATCAGCGTGGCGTTGTCGTTGGAAGCGCGCGTAACGAAAAGACCTAATCGCACCGTAAGCAAACGTAGCGGTTAAGAGAATGGCCCAAAATGTTTCTTTGTGACTCCACGCGTTTAGCGAAGCGAGCGCAAGCGACAGGATGGCCAATCGTTGCTCGAAATTCGGGTGCCTCCGGAAGGCAAGCACAAGGCAAATGGTCAATAACACGGTGGCTAGCACCACCAACCTGCGCTCGTGGTACCTGATCGATGCGACAAGGAGAGCCACCGCTGCTGCACCCAGCGCCGACTGCAATCGAGAATAGATCGGCCGATTCAATGTTCCTGACGATAATTTTCTGCCAGTTCTGCCGCGAAATCAACGAAATTCCTTTAGAATCTCGCTTCCATGACTGTAAGCGTGCCATCTTTCGCGAAGATCAACCTCGGGCTGCGCATCGGCGCGCTTCGCTCCGACGGCTTTCACGAGCTGCGCACGGTGTATCAGACGATTGCGCTGCACGATGTGATTCGCGTTTCAGTCTGCCGCGGAGCCGGCATTGAGATTCGCTGCGACGATCCGTGGGTGCCCTGCAACTCCACTAACACTTGCTACAAAATTGCAGAACGCGCAGTAGATGCGCTGAAGGCCCGCGGACGAGTGGTTATCGAAATTGAAAAACGCTTGCCGGTGCAGGGCGGACTCGGCGGCGCCTCGGGGAACGCCGTCGCCACGCTGCTGGCTTTGGAGCGGGCGCTCAAGAAGCAGCTGCCCGGTTCCGAGAGATTGCGCATAGCGGCCGAGGTTGGCTCCGATCTGCCGCTGTTTCTGATTGGCGGGACCGTTCTGGGGGCAGGCCGCGGCGAAGACGTTTATCCCCTGCCCGACTTGCCCGCAACCCTCTGCGTGATCGCGTTGCCGGAAGTGGCGGTCTCGACTCCAAAGGCGTTCGGGGATTGGTACCAACTGTGCGGCGGGGGCGCCCTCGCCCGCGAATTTGCGACCCGAGGCACGGCTGCGCCCTGGGAGGGCACAGCTTCCAGCCATGCCGAGTCCTATCCTCTAACTTCATGTCATTCCGAACCGGCCATAGCCGGTGAGGAACCTGCTGTTGGCCTGCATGCCGAGAGTCCGGGCAAAAAGCAGGTTTCTCGACTGCAGGGCTCGTCCGCAAGCGAACGATCCCTTTCGCTCGAAATGACAATTTCAGAAAGTCAACACGGGAGCCAAGATCCCGCCGAGCTTCGCTCGGCCTGGACCGGCGAGGGCGCCCGTCCCCACACCAGCGCCCGTCGCCACACAGCCGATGCTAATGCCGGCTCGAATCCTGCAAAATTGACCGAAGCCGCTGCCTCCGATAGAATGTTGAAGTTCAGCCGTGAGATATCCGCGTGGCTGACTGCGTCGTCCGAAGGCGGGCGTCGCAGATCCGGTGTCTCCGCAGAAACGAAGCGCGGAGGCCGGGCCGAGAACCCACTGCTCGACCTTGTCCGTACCGGGATAGAAAACGACTTTGAAAAGGTCGTATTTCCGAAACATCCCGAATTGCGCGAGGTTAGGCGTGTGCTCGAACGCTCGGGCGCGATGTATGCATCGCTCTCCGGGTCGGGCTCGGCGGTTTACGGCCTGTTCGCTACGCGCGACCAAGCGGCCTCTGCCGTGAAGAGGCTGGCGAAGCAGGGCACGCGTGCAGTAGTTACGACCACGTTGACGCGGCGGCAATATTGGAAGAAGCTCTCAGCCGTTAGCTCTTAGCTGTTCCAATCGGCCAGAGCTAAAGGCTAAGAGCCAGCAGCTAAAAGCTAGGACATTGGGCCGTCGACTAATGGTAGGTTGAGGCCGTTAGCGGGCCCGTTCGACAGCCTCCCTGTGGTCGGCTGCTCAGGGCAGGCTTAGAAACCGAGCCCGCTACCGAAATCCTGAGCGCATCGGAGTGGATTTGTGGAAGAGATATTGAAGCGCTTAAGACGCAACTGGGTGCGCCTTCTGCTTATATCGCCAAGTATTGTTTTTGCTTTCCATGAATCCAAGAGACACTGGTGGTTAGCGTTGCTGGGTATCCTTGGGCTGTTGGTTGTGGCCTTTGAAAAGAGCCCCAGAACTCCAGGGGACAGACGGGACGTTTCCCGATCTTCTAACAGGCTGGGAAACCCGTGACCATGCGAAGGATCTCAGAACAAGTCGACTTAGATTTTGAAACACTGGGCCGTCGACTAATGGTAGGTCAAGTGCCTTTGGAGCACTTTGTCTAGGTTCGAATCCTAGCGGCCCAGCCAGAAAAGCGGTCGCACGTCGTGCGCAGCGCGTTTTACCTGCGACGTACGACCTGCGACGCACGACGAAGCTACAATTCATGATCGAGTAAGCAAGCGCGCGACGAAGTTGAAACCGAGAACCGGCGGTTCAAACTATGGCTACCTTTGCTACTGCGACAGAAAAGAAAATGAGCCCTGACGAAAAGCATGAGCGCAAGCCTCAACGGGCACGTGTTGACGACAAGTTCAAGATTTTCTGCGGCACGGCAAACCAGCCGCTCGCGGACGAAGTAAGCGCGTTTCTTGGCATGTCGCGCGGGCAGGCCCTGGTCACACGTTTTGCGGACGGCGAAGCCTACGTTCAGATCCAGGAGAACGTTCGCGGCGCGGATGTATTCATCATGCAGCCGACTTGCCGTCCGGTGGACCAGCACTTGATGGAGTTGCTGCTGATGATTGATGCGGCCAAGCGGGCTTCGGCGCGGCGCATCACGGCGGTAATTCCGTATTACGGCTATGCGCGGCAGGACCGGAAAGACAAGCCGCGAGTGCCGATTTCGTCGAAGCTGGTGGCCGATCTGTTGACCACGGCCGGTGCTGATCGCGCGTTGATTGTCGATCTGCACGCGCCGCAGTTGCAGGGATATTTCAACATTCCGGTCGACCATCTGTTCGCGTCGCCGGTGTTGGTGGATCACTTTCGGAAGCTGCAGCTGCCGAATCTGACTGTGGTTTCGCCGGATGCAGGCGGCGTGGAGCGTGCGCGCTTCTTCGCCAAAAAGATTGACGCCGCGCTGGCCATTGTCGACAAGCGCCGCGTGGAAGCCAACGTTGCTGAAGTGATGCACGTGATCGGCGACGTGAAGGGCCGCACCTGCTTGGTGATCGATGATTTGATCGACACCGCCGGCACACTAGTGAAGACCGCGTCTGCTCTGCTAGAGAACGGCGCCGACGCTGTTTATTCCTGCTGCTCGCACCCCGTGTTTTCGGGGCCGGCGGTTGAGAACATTATGAAGTCTTGCATCAAGGAAGTTGTGGTTACGAACACGATTCCTTTGTCCGAAGAGGCGCAAAGAGCGACGACCGAGTGCGGCGGTAAGATTCGCGTGCTCACGATTGCCGGTTTGATCGGCCGCGCAATCCAGTCGATTCACGAAGAAACTTCGATCAGCAAATTGTTCTTATAGAAATCTGAATAGGAAATTGACTTATGGCGACAAAAGCAGCTGAAACGAACGTTCTCGAAGCCCAGCCGCGCACCGCCGGCACAAAAAATGACGCCCGCCGTGTGCGCCGAGGGGGCAAAGTGCCTGCGGTTGTTTACGGCGCTGGCAAAGCCGCCGTGCCGGTCGAGGTTGATCCGCGGCAGGTTACGCGCATTCTTAACTCGGCCACCGGCCACAACACCGTTTTCGACTTGGCCGTTGATGGCGACAAGACCAAAGCGATGATTGTCGATTGGCAGTACGAGCCGATCAAAGGCTCGCTGCTGCACATCGACCTGAAGCGCATCGCCATGGACCGCAAGCTCCGCGTGAGTGTTCCGATCGAACTGGTGGGCGAACCTTCGGGAGTAAAGCTGGAGGGCGGAATTCTGGAACAGATTACTCGCGAAGTGGAAATCGAGTGCCTGCCGGGTGACATTCCCAACGCCATCGAGTTAAACGTGGCGGAGTTGGTCTTCGGCGTGGTCCTGCGCGTATCTGACTTGCCGAAAAGCGACAAGATTCGATTCGTCACCGACGCTGATCAGCCGGTCGCGCACGTCGTCACCGTGAAGGAAGAAGTGGTGGCAACGCCGGACGCGGTGGCTGGCGAAGCAGCAGCTTCACCCGCAGAGCCTGAAGTCATTAAGAAGGGCAAGCAGGATGCGGAAGACGGCGCCGAGGCTCCGGCCGAGAAGAAAGAGAAGAAATGAAGAAGAACGTCGTTGGCCGTTGGTCGTTGGTCGTTGGCCAACACCACGATGCCGGTGCTGGATTTTGCCAACTACCAACGACGAACGACCGACGACGAACGTGAAGCTGATTGTTGGACTTGGCAATCCGGGGCCGGAATACGAGCTCACGCCGCACAATTTAGGTTTCCTAACCATTGATCGGCTGGCCGCGGATCTGAACGTGGAAGTCCGAAACCGGCAATGCCGGGCGCTGACGGCCCGGGCCACCATCGGGGATGAGCCGGTGGTTCTGGCAAAGCCGGAAACGTTCATGAACCTGAGTGGCGTTTCGGTGCGGGAACTGGTCGAGAAGTTGGAGATCAGGCCCGAAGCGGATGTGATCGTTATTCAGGATGAACTTGATCTTCCGTTCGGGACGCTGAAGGTGCACAGGGCGCGCAGTTCGGCGGGGCATAACGGGATTGAGTCAATTATCGATTCGTTAGGGACCAAAGATTTCCTGCGAATCAGGATTGGCGTTGCGCCGGAACACAAAGTGGCGGATGGCAAGGATTACCTGCTTTCGCCGATGCGGAAGGCGCAGTTGAAGGTGATCGACGCGGTCCTGATCGAAGCAGTGGACGCGGCGAAGATGATTGTGAAGGATGGTCCGGCGGTCACGATGCTTCGTTTTAATCGTAGAGCGCCGGAAGAGAATGGACAGTGATCGGTGGGCGGTGGTGAGTAAATGCGGAAGTGATGGACCACCAGCGCGATTAGTCAAAACTAGCAACTGACCACGAGCCACTGACAACTGATTTTTGGAGAATGCAATGAATCGTACTTACGAATTGATGTTCATCGTCCGGCCCGACATGACCGAAGAGGACCAGGACAAACTGATTTCCACGCTGGAGACTGCCGTGACTTCGTCGGGCGGTGAAGTGAAAAGCGTTGAAAAAATGGGCAAACGCCGGCTGGCGTACACTGTCCGGAAATTTCACGACGGCTTGTACATCCTGCTGAGCTTTGCCGGAAGCGGCGGACTGGTGCACGAACTCGAGCGCCGTTTGCGCGTGACTGAGCCGGTGATCAAGTTCATCAGCGTACGCACCGACGAAGAGCAGAAGCGTCTCGACAAAATCAAAGCGATTCGCGACTCGCGCCGTAAGGCCGTGCCTGCGCCGTCCCCGGCACCAATTCCGGCACCGGCAACACCGGAAGCGACAAGCGCAACTCCGGCGGCGACGGCTTAAATCCGTCGTGCGTCGTGCGTCCGGCGCTTGGTTGTTTTTACGTGCGACCTGCGACGGATGACGTGCGACCTATAGCCGAGGGGCGATAAGCGCTAAGAAATATTCGACACGCGAAACGCGACAGACTTTTTTTGAAGGAGCAACATGGCTGACGAAACTAGATCAAGCAGTGAAGGACAATCCAGCGGCGAGCGGCGCCCAGCGCGCTCCGGCCCCGGAGGGCGCGAAGGCGGCCCCGGCGGACGGAAATTCTTCCGCCGCAAAAAAGTGTGCAAGTTCTGCACCGAGAAGATTGAAGCGATCAACTACAAAGACGTGCGCTTGCTGGCGCCGTTCGTGGCGGAAAGCGGCAAGATCGTTCCGCGCCGCCTGACCGGAGTCTGCACGCCGCACCAACGCCGGCTGAGCGCAGCCATCAAGCAGGCCCGCAACATCGCCCTGCTGCCGTTCGCAGGAAGAGCAGCTTAACTTCTTCTCCGCAGATTAAACGCGGGTTTTCGCGGGTTGTTTGTCTTTGAGTTTTACCCGCGTTGATCCGTGCAAATCCGCGGGAAACGAATTTTGAATGGAGCAATCATGGAAGTCATCCTCAAAGAAGATGTCGCGAAGCTTGGCGCTCGCGGCGATGTCATAAAAGTAGCCGAAGGATACGGCCGCAATTTTCTGTTGCCGCACAAGCTGGCGATTGAGGCAAACGCCGGCAACAAGAAAGTCATCGAGCAGATGAAAGCTGCGTCCGTTCGGCGTTCGGCGAAAGAAAAGGCCCAGGCCGAGGTACTGGCGAAACAGTTCGAAGGGCTTTCCGTCTCATTTACACGCCGTTCCGGCGAACTGGATCAGCTTTTCGGTTCCGTGACCTCCGGCGACATTGCCGACGTGCTGGAAAAGAAAGGCTTCGGCCTCGACCGCCGCAAGATCCAGCTGCACGAGCCGCTCAAGAGCCTGGGCGAGTTTACCGTCCCGGTAAAGCTGCACAAGGACGTCACCGCCCACCTTAAGGTTGTGATCGAGAAAGAAGCGGTTGCCGAGTAGAAAAAATAAGGGCATTTACCAGCAAAGATCGCTGAGTCGCGCATCCGCTCGGCGATCTCGCCTGCCTGACGCGTTCGCAAGCCTTTAGCCGCCGAGCCCTCTCAAACGGGCATGTATAACTTCACTTCCAAGACGCGACTGTATTGCTTGAAATCCCCATCGGCGGTGAAGATCTTCCAATGTCGCCGATCGGCGACGGCGCAGATTAGAAAATCAATAGCCGAGCCTGCGATGCCCCGGGTTCGGCAGCGGTTGTGCATCTCTGCCGCGCTTTCGTAGTCCAACGGCTCAAGCTGCGGCTCGTCGAAGGCACGCAGATAGTCGCGAAGCTTCGCAAACCGGTCGTGTTCCCGGATTCCGGAGAGAAGCTCTTGCCGCACGACGCCAACCAACTGGGCGCGCCCGTCGCGTATCAGTTCGGCTAACGCGCCGGTGACGGCGCTCTGCGCCGGACTTAGGTCTCCGCGTTTTCGGCGAAGCGCCAGCGACCACACCGGAGTGTCCACCAGGACCATCGTCACTGCGGGCGCCGGCGTTCTGCCTTGTAGTCGTAGTCGGAATCAAACTCAAAGGTGCCGAACGCTTCCAGGATTCGCTGCTGCTTGCGCCGCTTGACATACTCGGCGAGGGCTGCCGTTACTGCTTCTTTCTTGGTGCGATGGTTCCCGGCTTTGCGGGCCGCTTCAATCAGTTTGTCGTCCAAGGCCAAATTGGTGGGCATGTGTGAATTGTTACACACAATGATGTGTGGATCAAACTTGAATTTTGCGGACCACTAGTGCAATAAACTACTACCAAATCGACCTGTTTCCCGAAACAAACCTATTCGCCGCCATCACATACCTCAACGGCATGTCGGCCGCTTTCGTGATCCCGATCCTTTTCGTCGCCAGGACTTGTGGCGCTGGCGTTCCGTCGCTGGCGATGCAAAGGTCTGACGTCGCGTCGGTCAGGTCTTTTGCGTTGTCGCGTTCGCGGGTTATGCTGAAAGCACTAGCCAGCTTCCCTGGCCCGGACGTGAGCTTTCGCAGATCAGAGTCTCTTTCGATCCCGCGCCCCCGGAACATCTCTTCAATTCCACGCAGCGGTTCCAGTGCGCGAAACAGAATCCCGCCGGGCGTACCGTCTGCCAGACACGAGACGTTCAAACAGAAATGAGTTCCGTAAATGAAATAGACGTAGGCGTATCCGGGCGGCCCGAACAAGACGGCATTGCGCGGCGTCTTTCCGGCGAACGAATGGGCGGCAGGGTCGTCGGCGCCGAGGTAGGCCTCCACCTCGACGATGCGTCCGGCTAGAGTCTTCCGCCCCCGGCGCCGGACGAGAACCTTGCCTAGAAGATCCGGGCCAACCTCGCGCGGGTCGCGGTTAAAAAACGAGCGCGGAAGCACTACTTCCGCCTTGGAAGCAGAGTCCTGTCGATTCAAAATGGATGTCCTATTCATCGCTCGGAAACTTTTTCTTCTGCGGATTGCGAATGCGCGCTCTCGTTGCCGCGGGCATCTACAGCGGAAACGGAGTAAGTGTACTTGTGCCCAGGGCTCACGCCTTCGTCGCGAAATGCCGGCGAATTCACCGGATCGGAATTGAGCTTCTTCGGTTCGGTTCCGGCCTCGGTGCGATAAACGTTGTACCCCGCAAGATCGGCGTCCGTGTCGGGCGTCCAGACCAGATCAACGAACGGCTTCTGTCCGGGCCCGCTGGATACGGCTTCGAGTTCGTCGGGAACCGCAGGCGGGAACACATCGTGCGCGGCAATTGTGACCTCGGTAGTATCGTCACCTTCGACCTGCTGCTCCCGACCTTTCGGTTCTGTGATGAGCGTTACGACCGCGGCGTGGTACACGTAGGTTTTCTCCCACTCAATGCTGCTGTCGAGAAACGTTGGCTGCGTGGCAGCGTCCACGGGCACTTCTCCGGCGATGATCTGCGCGTTCGCGCCTGACTCGCGTCGATAGATGCGATAAACAAAACGCAATCCAGCGGTGTGGGGCACGTCGCTTAACGGCGTCCAGGTCAGCCGCACTCCTTCGCTGTTCATCTGAGCTCGAAGATCAGAAGGCGCGGACAGCGCGGGGACTGCCGGAACTGCCACCTGATTGGAAAGTCCAGCGCTTCGACCGTATATGTTCAAGACCTCCACGGCGTACACGACTTTTGAGGCTGCGTCGGAGGAGGCACTCGACAGAGCGTCTGTGTAGCTCTGGCTGCTCGCCGACTTCGCTGTGTCATGAGTTTTCGGCGGAGCCAGTTTTGTCACCGGCACGTCGCACTGCTTCATCGAGTTTGTGGCGCGGCAGATAGTCGTCGGCCCGGCGTGGCGAATATTGTGGCCGTCGGTAGTTCTTGTGGACATTGTCCAGGTGAGCGTGACCGCGTTGCCCTTGCGCGCCGCGCGGAGATCATTCACTGGCCGCGCCAGTTCCAACGAAGGCGGAACCGGCTCGCCCGGGCTGCCGCAGGCAGTGAGCAGGGCTAGTGAAAACAGCGCCAGCCCGAAGTTGCATCTCGCCAGAATCATGCCGAAGGAAAGAGGGTAACACCTACGAAGAGAGCGGAGGTTGTGCGAGCGGGTAGCCCACCCCAAAAATATTCTCGTTTGAAAATAATTTACAGAATGTATCTGCTTAGGTCCTGGTCCTTGACGATGTCGGTGAGCATTTTGCCGACGTAAGCTGCGTCAACGACGACCTGCTCGCCTTTTCTCTCCGATGCGGAGAAGCTGATCTCATCCAGTACGCGCTCCATGATCGTATGTAGCCGACGCGCGCCGATATTTTCCGTGCCTTCGTTCACACGAAACGCGAACCGCGCGATTTCAGACAGCGCGTCAGGGGTGAATTCCAGCTTTACGCCCTCGGTCTCAAGCAGCGCGGTGTACTGCTTGGTCAACGACGATTTCGGCTCAGTAAGAATGCGGATGAAGTCTTCCATGGTCAGCGACTTCAACTCGACGCGAATCGGAAAGCGGCCCTGCAGTTCCGGAATCAGGTCACTGGGCTTGGCAACGTGGAACGCTCCCGCGGCAATAAACAGAATGTGATCGGTGCGCACCATGCCATAACGGGTATTCACAGTGGTGCCTTCGACGATCGGCAGAATATCGCGCTGCACGCCTTCGCGGGAAATGTCAGGCCCGTGGCCGCCTTCGCGCCCGGCAATTTTGTCGATCTCGTCGAGGAAAATAATTCCGGCGTCTTCCACGCGATCAATCGCCATGCGCGTGACCTGGTCCATATCAATGAGGCGCTGCTCTTCTTCCTGGATCAGGTACTCGAAAGCCTCGTTTACCTTCATCTTTCGCTTCTTGGTACGCTGCCCGAAGATGTTAGGCAGCATGTCTTTGAGATTGACGTCCATCTCCTCTACGCCCTGGTTGGAGATGATTTCAAATGAGGGGAAGTTGCGTTCGCGGGTATCGATTTCGACTGTGCGCTCGTCGAGCTTGCCTTCGCGCAACTGCTGGCGAAGTTTCTCGCGGGTGCGCGAGTAGGAATCTCCGGAAGACGCCTCCAGCTGAAAGCCACTCGGCTCGGGATGCGCCGCGGGCGCCGCGGGTGGAAGCAAAATATCGAGCAGGCGCTCTTCGGCGTTGAGCTCGGCTTTGTCGGCCACGTCCTCAAGCTTTTCGGCGCGAATGTTGTCGATCGCGATCTCAACCAGATCGCGAATCATGGATTCAACGTCCCGGCCAACGTATCCGACTTCAGTAAACTTCGAGGCTTCGACTTTCAGGAACGGAGAGTTCGCGAGCTTCGCCAGGCGGCGGGCAATTTCGGTTTTGCCCACGCCGGTCGGGCCGATCATGATGATGTTCTTTGGACTGACTTCCTCGGCAAGGTCGGGGGGAAGCTTCTGGCGGCGGATGCGGTTGCGCAAAGCGATGGCGACAGCGCGCTTGGCAGCGTTTTGCCCGATCACGTGCTTGTCGAGTTCGGCGACGATCTCGCGCGGAGTCAGTTCATCCAGCGCAAGCTGTTCTTCTTCGGCGATAGCGGGGAGGTAGATGGCCATAAAAATCAGTTGCCGGTAGTCAGTGGGTAGTGATCAGTGGAACCGTTTCTGACTCTTCTTTACTGCCCACTGAACACTGACAACTGCCATTAGAGTTCTTCGATCGTTACCTGATCATTTGTATAGATGCACATTTTGCCGGCAATCTTCATTGATTCTTCGCAGATCTGGCGCGCGGTCAGCTGGGTGTGCCCGGCTAGTGACTTGGCCGCGGCTTCGGCAAACGGGCCTCCGCTGCCGATAGCGGCAATTCCACCGTCGGGCTCGATCACATCGCCCTGGCCGCTCAGCAGGAATGTCTGCTCTTTGTCGGCTACGAGCAGCAATGCTTCCAAATGGCGCAGGAATTTGTCGGTACGCCAGTCTTTCGCCAGTTCCACGGCGCTCCGGCCGACATTGCCATGATACTGCTCCAGCTTTGCCTCAAAGCGGCTGAAGAGCGAAAATGCGTCGGCGGTCGAACCGGCAAACCCGGCGAGAATCTTCTCCTGATACAGCCGGCGAATCTTCTTCGCCGAATGCTTGATCACGCTGCTGCCCAGCGTGACTTGGCCGTCGCCGGCCATCACGACGTGGCCGTCCCTGCGGACGCATAAAACTGTAGTGGAACGTATCAGGCGCTTAGACATTGAGAGCGAGGCCACGAGAACCAGAACACGAGGACAAGGCTTGATTATAGCAGCGGGAACCCGGAGTTATCGCCTCAGGGAAGGGCACGAGTTCAGTGGAAAGGTTGAAGTCCTGCCGAGTTCTTACATTCTGACCGTCTCCCTGCTGCCCGCCACCAACTGTCGCAGCACATACTGCAGAATCCCTCCATTAGCGTAGTAGAGCGCTTCCTGGGGCGTATCGATGCGGACCAGCGCCTGGAACTCTGTGGTCACCCCGGCACCCGACGCGCGCACTTTCACGCGGCCGCCTGAG
The DNA here is from genome assembly GCA_043734125.1 of Acidobacteriota bacterium. GTDB lineage: Bacteria > Acidobacteriota > Terriglobia > Terriglobales > Acidobacteriaceae > Gp1-AA145. The sequence goes on from JAYTFR010000055.1 coordinate 118,123, forward strand.
GCAAACTTCCCAATGAGTCCAGCTACGCCGGTGATCTCGAAGACTTCGTTTCCGGTCAGGCCGTGCGATTCGGCGGTTTCTCCGGGCTGAAACTGCAGCGGAAGAATTCCCATGCCGACCAGGTTCGAGCGATGAATGCGCTCGTAGCTTTCGGCGATGACTGCGCGCACTCCGAGCAGGCGAGGGCCTTTAGCCGCCCAGTCTCGGGAAGACCCTGACCCATATTCTTTTCCGGCGAGGATTACAAGCGGCACGCCTTCGGCAATGTACTTTTCCGAAGCTTCAAAAATCGACATCTCGGCGCCATCGGGCAAGTGCTTGGCGAATCCGCCTTCGAGGTTCACCATCTTGTTGCGCAGGCGAACGTTGGCGAATGTTCCGCGCACCATGACTTCGTGATTGCCGCGGCGTGATCCGTAAGAATTGAAATCCGCCGGCTTCACGCCATGCTCCTGCAGGTACTTCCCTGCCGGGCTGTCTTTCTTGATGGAGCCAGCGGGCGAGATGTGGTCAGTGGTCACGCTGTCGCCGAGCACGGCCAGCACGCGCGCCCCTGTAATGTCAGTCACCGCGCCCGGCGTTGCGCCCATGCCATCGAAGTACGGCGCCTGCCGGATGTAGGTGGAATCGAGTTCCCAGGCGTAGGTGTCGCCCTCGGGCACACTCAGCGATTGCCACTGCTCGTCGCCGGAAAAAACTCCGGCGTAGCTTTTGCGAAACATCTCGGATGAAATCGAGTGCTGCACCGCCTCATCCACCTCCCTCTGCGTGGGCCAGACGTCGGCGAGGTAAACCGGCTTGCCGTCCTTGCCATTTCCCAGAGGATCGCGTCGCAGGTCTAGATCAATGCGGCCAGCGAGCGCGAAAGCGACCACCAGCGGCGGCGACATCAGATAATTCGCCCGAACTTCAGGGCTGATGCGACCTTCGAAATTGCGATTGCCCGAAAGAACCGACGCCACCACCAGATTCTTCTTTTCGATTTCCTCGGAAACCTCGACCGGAAGTGGGCCGGAGTTGCCAATGCAAGTAGTACATCCGTAGCCGACAATATGAAACTTCAGCTTTTCGAGATAGCCAATCAGCCCGGCGCTTTCGAGATAGTCGCGGACCACTTTCGATCCGGGAGCCAGGGAGGTCTTCACCCACTCCGGAACTTCGAGACCGCGCTGCACGGCCTTCTTGGCGAGCAGTCCGGCGGCCAACATTACCGACGGATTCGAAGTGTTGGTGCAGCTGGTAATCGCCGCGATCACGACGCTTCCGTGCTTAAGGTCAAACTTTACATCTGCAGAAACGTGTTGTTCGCTGAGATGATCTCCGATTCCAATCGCGGTTGGACTTCCACCTTCTCCCTCCCAGCGTTTTTCCGGACCGACCGGCGGGGTCGCGGCGGCAGTAGCGTTGGCCGCAGCTTTGGGCTTGATGAGCGACGGCAGCGATGCCCGGAAAGACTCACCTGCCTGGGACAACGCGACGCGGTCTTGCGGACGCTTTGGTCCAGCGAGGCTTGGCTCAACTGTGGCGAGGTCCAGCGCAAGCAGTTCGGAGTATTCCGCCTGCGGCGTCTTCTCGTCGTGAAACAGGCCCTGCGCGCGACAATAGGCTTCCACGAGCGCAATCAGATCTTCGGAGCGTCCGGTAAGGCGCAGGTAAGCGAGCGTTTCTTTGTCGACGGGGAAGATGCCGCAGGTCGCACCGTACTCCGGAGACATATTTCCAATGGTGGCGCGGTCAGCCAGCAGAAGATCGCGCAGGCCGGGGCCAAAATATTCCACGAACTTTCCCACCACGCCATGCTTGCGCAGTATTTCTGTGATGGTCAGAACGAGGTCGGTGGCGGTTGCGCCCTCCTGTAATCGTCCGGTCAGCTTCACGCCGACCACCTGCGGGATAAGCATGCTAACGGGTTGTCCGAGCATGGCCGCTTCGGCTTCGATTCCGCCGACGCCCCATCCGAGCACGCCGAGACCGTTAATCATGGTGGTATGCGAGTCGGTTCCGACCAGCGTGTCAGGATATGCGACTCGTTTGCCCGGCGACTCTTTCACGAACACAACCCGCGCCAAATACTCGAGATTCACCTGATGAACAATGCCGGTGTCAGGGGGGACTATGGCCATGTTGCGGAATGCGGTCTGTCCCCAGCGGAGGAAGGCGTAGCGTTCTTTGTTGCGCAGGAATTCCAGTTCTGCGTTCATGGCAAAGGCCTGCGGTTTTCCGAATTCGTCCACCTGCACCGAGTGGTCGATCACCAGTTCCGCGGGCTGCAGCGGATTGATGAGCGCGGGATCACCGCCGAGTTTGGTCATGGCGTCGCGCATGGCGGCGAGGTCAACCACAGCGGGAACCCCGGTGAAATCCTGCATCAATACGCGGCTGGGAGTGAAGGCAATTTCCTTTTCGGACTTCGACTTGCCGCTCCACCCGGCCAGCGCGCGAATGTCTTCCGCGCGGACGTTGCGCCCGTCTTCGGTGCGCAGCAGGTTCTCCAACAGAATGCGAAGAGAATAAGGCAGGTGCGTGGTCGAGACGCCGGCTTTGTCGAGCGCGTCAAGCCGGAAGATTTCGTAATCGTTGCCGCCAACCTTCAGAGTGGAACGCGAGTGGAAGCTGTCCATGAAGCGCAGATCTCCGTGAAATTCGACCAGAATTTGGGTAACACACTAGTTTAGCTGCTGGCCGCGGAGTTAGGTAATGAGGCAAACGGCCGTGGTCTCATTCCCCACGCGAAAAAGCAGGTTCCTCCACTCAGCAGATCGCTGTTTTCCGAGCGATCTGATTCGGTCGGAATGACAGAGGCTAGAGGGGAACGGTAAAGCAGAAGTTCATTTTGCCCTGAGCAACAACACCGGCACACTGACGGCGTGTTGCACCCGGTTAGCGGTGGTCCCTAGAAAAATGTCGGCAAGCAAGCGGTGACCGTGCGTGCTCATAGCCACCAGGTCACAACCTTTCTGTTTGACCCAGCGCACAATCTCGCGGCTGGGATCGCCGTAAGCCAGTTCGGCACTGGCAGGGACGCCCACCGACTGAAACTCAGCCTGAACTTTCTGAAGGTACGCGGTGTCTTCAGAGATTTCCGGGCTTACTGCGTCCGGCCCGTAGGTTCGTGCGGCCCATCCGTCGGCAACGTGCAGCAGCACCACGCGGCCTGCAGCCAATTTAGCCAGCTGCTTGACGTGTTCAATAATTGCGCGGTCGCTCGGGGTTCCGTCGAGAGTCACAAGAATTGTTTTGTACATCGCCGACCTCCGCCTTCTAGCCGCCCACGATTACGTGCCAAGCAGTCTTCAATGAATCCGGCAAGCCCCACAAGTCGAGCGCGGTGATCACAACTGCGCTCGACCAGCCCGCTACCAAGAGAAATTTTCCGCTTCGCCACAGGCCCATTCGCTTCCGTGAACTGGTGAAGGCAAGCAGGGGAAACATGGCGAATGGAAGTTGCAGGGCGAGCACCACCTGGCTGAGCGTGAGCAAGTCATTCACGCTGGCGTCGCCGCGCACGCCAATCACCAGAATGGCGGGAATGATAGCCATGCCGCGCGTGATCAGCCGGCGCACCCAGGGCTGAATTCTCCAGCGCATGAAGCCTTCCATCACCACCTGGCCGGCGAGCGTGCCGGTAATAGTGCTGCTTTGGCCGCTGGCCAGAAGGGCGACGACGAACAGAGTGCTCGCCAGGGACGTACCCAGCAACGGCGCCAGGGTAAGGTAGGCAATGCGGATCCAGTCGCTGTCCGGCCGGAAAGTTGCAACCGCGCCTCCGGCGACGGTCACACTGGTCTTGCCGTAAAAAACACTGGCCGCCAGCACCAGAATTGCGGCATTCACCAGGAACGCGATGCTCAAGGCGGTTATCGAGTCAATGGTATTGAAGCGCACGGCGCTGCGAATGGAGGCCTCATCTTTTTGCAATTTGCGGCTCTGCACCAGCGCCGAGTGCAAATAGAGATTGTGCGGCATCACCGTCGCGCCAATGATTCCAATCGCGATATAAATCATTCCGGCATGGCGGAAGCCGGGAGTGATCAGCGCCTTCCCCATTTCCAGAAAATCAGGATGGGTTTGCGGCAGAACAAATATTTCCAGGATGTAGCAGCCCGCAATGGTTGCGATCAGCACCAGCACGATGGCCTCGATCGTCCGCATGCCGTAGCGCTGCAAGGCGAGCAGCAGCAGGACGTCGAAGCCGGTGATGATCACTGCCCACAGCATGGGGATGTGAAACATCAGGTTGAGCGCAACCGCGCTGCCCAGGACTTCGGCGAGATCGCAAGCGGCGATCGCCGATTCGCAGAAGAACCAGTTCGGCCAGCGCGTCCACGCCGGGAGCCAGTCGCGGCAGCATTGGGCAAGATCTTTTCCTGTGACCACGCCCAGCCGGGCCGAAATCACTTGCATAAAAATCGCCATCAGGCTGGCGAGAGCAATCACCCACAGCAGGCCGTACTTGAACTGGGCGCCGCCGGCCAGATCCGTTCCCCAGTTTCCGGGATCCATGTAGCCCACGCTCACCAAAATGGCCGGGCCGATGAACGCGCGCCACTGCTGGAAGAATCCCGCCTGATGGTGCGGTACTTCGACAGTGCCGTGCAGCCCTTCGAGGGAAACGAGAGAAACCTGGTCTGCGGCACGAGTGCTCGCGCCGGACAGATGGGTCGGCCTGTCGTGATCAGGGGGCGAGGTCATTGGGATTGGAAGGATTATCTTACGGGATGGGCCCTCGCGGCGTCCCCGTGGTTACGGTGGTATTAATTCAGGGCACCCTCGGCCGCTGTAGTGGGATAATGAACTGAGAGTTATGTCTTCTCGCGTTCTTTTCTTTTCTATTGACGATCGCTGGCTGCCCAAGTCTGTCCTCTGCCTGCGCGATTACAACCGCAACAAGTTTTTGAAAGACATCGTTGCCGGCATCACCGTGGGACTGGTGGCGCTTCCGCTGGCCATGGCATTCAGTATTGCTTCGGGACTCAAGCCGCAGGCGGGAATTTATTGCGCCATCGTGACTGGGTTTCTGATCTCGGCGCTGGGCGGCTCGAAAACCCAGATCGGCGGTCCCACTGGCGCGTTCGTCGTCGTCATCTCCGGGATTATTGCGGTCCACGGGGTCGATGGCTTGTTCATGTGCACGGTGATGGCCGGCGTCCTGCTTATTGTGCTGGGTGCCACCGGCATGGGTTCGGCGGTGAAATTTATCCCGCGACCGGTCGTAATCGGATTCACCAACGGAATTGCAGTGCTGATCGCCAGCACTCAGATCAAGGACTTCTTCGGGCTGCAACTGCAACAGGTCCCTGGCGAATTCTGGTTAAGGATGAAGGCGCTGGCGGCCTCCGCGCCATCTTGGTCATGGCGGGCAACGCTGCTCGCGGCCTGCACGGTGGCGGTGATGGTGATTTGCCGCGCTGTTTCCGGACGAATTCCCGGGCCGATTGTCGCGATGCTGGGGGCGACGGTTGCCGCTTATCTGCTCCAACTTCCGGTGCCGACGGTAGGCTCACGTTTCGGCGGAATTCCCAGTGGCTTACCGCACCTGGTAGTTCCCCGCTGGCACGCATCGCTGGTTCACAGTCTGCTCGGACCGGCGTTCACGGTTGCAATGCTGGGCGCGATCGAGTCGCTCATGTCTGCCATCGTGTCGGACCGCATGAGCAACGACCACCATAATCCCAACGTCGAACTCATGGGCCAGGGTGTGGCCAACATTCTTTCACCTATGTTCGGCGGCTTGCCGGCCACCGGCGCGATCGCGCGGACCGCCACCAGCATTCGTTCCGGCGCGCAATCGCCGATGGCGGGAATCATCCACTCCCTGACCCTGCTGTGCGTTCTGCTGTTCGCCGCAAAGTACACGAGTTTTATACCCATGGCGTCGCTGGCCGGCATTCTGCTGGTAGTCGCGTACAACATGGGGGAGTGGCGCGAGATTCCGCAACTGCTCAAACTCACCAAGACGGACATCAGCGTCTGGCTGGTAACCTTTCTGCTCACCGTGTTCGCAGACCTGACAGTCGCGGTCGAGGCCGGAATGATCCTGGCGGCGCTGTTGTTTATCACCCGCGTGGCCAACACCACCACGGTTTCGCAGGTAACCGACGATTATGTCGAAGACGGCCGCATCCACATCCTGCAGGACAAGGACATTCCGTACTACGCTACGATCTTTCGGATTCACGGGCCGTTTTTGTTCGGGGCAACGGACAAAATATCTGCAATCACGGCGGACATGCACAAACTGCCACCGGTGGTAATCATCCGCCTGCGCAACATGACGGCAATTGACGCAACCGGCCTTTACGCACTGGAAGAAGTTGCGAAGCAGTTGCACACTTCAGGGCGAACTTTGATTCTATGCGGCGCGCGCGAGCAGCCCGCCCAACTTATCCATCAGGCTGAGTTCGAGGAAGTGGTTGGCCGCGAAAACATCTGCGCCAACGTCGAAGAAGCCCTTCACCGGGCAGAAGATGCTTTTGAAAACATCAAGCCGGCGACGACTGGCGCTAAGTAGAAAGACTCGCGCCAGTTCGAAAGATAGCTGGAGTAACCAAACTAGCAACACCCCCCGCTCTTTCCTTTCCGCTTGCACCCGCAGATCATTAGCAGGTAGAACTCCCTAGACCTTCGTCCTACTGGAGACAACGTGACCCATGCTTTGCGTTCTGCCCTTTTGCTCTGTTGGTTTGCCTCCCTGTTGACCGCGCAGTCCCAGGGGCAGAACTCGTCCGCGTCTGTGAATGCTGCGGCTAAGGCCCGCGTTTCCCGGACGATGAAGGCCATGCATTTTCGCCAGGGCAGCAATTTGAAAGTTGCGTTCCAGGCAACCGAACTGATGCGAAGCGCTTCAGGCGAAGCCAAGGTGGAAGGCAAGAAGGCCAGCGTCACTGTGGACGCGAAGTTCCAGGGCCTCGAAGACGCGACCAAGTTCGGGCTGGAATATCTGACCTATGTGCTGTGGGCAGTCTCACCCCAGGGCCGCGCCGAGAGCTTGGGGGAACTGGTGGTGGAGCACGGCAACGCGCACTTGAAAGCCGCAACCGAAATGCAAACCTTCGGCATGGTGGTGACCGCCGAGCCTTATTTCGCTGTGTCCCAGCCAGGAAACACGGTGGTAGCAGAAAGCGTGGCGCCCGAGGGCATGGCGCAGGGAGAAAATATCGAAGCGACGTATGAGCTGTTAGGCAAAGGCACCTATAACGTCGCCAACCAGAAAATCCAGAATGCCATCTTCGGGATCGACCGTACCACGCCGATGCAATTGTTCGAAGCGCGCAACGCGGTGCGCATCGCGCACATTGCCGCCGGGGAAAAATACGCGAGTTCGATCCTCTCCAAAGCCGACCAGCAGTTGATGCAGGCAGAAACCGCCTACCGCCAGAAACAAGGGAGACCGGTGATCGAATCCGCAGCGCGCGAAACCGCGCAGACGGCCGAAGAAGCCCGCGTGATGGCGGTGAAACAGCGAGCCGAGGACGAAGCTCAGGCAAAAGCTGCTGCCGAAAAAGCTGCCGCCGAAGAGCGCGAAGCGCGAGCTCGTGCCAACGCCGAAGCCGAATCCAGACGCCGCGCCGATGCCGAAGAGGCGCAGCAGCAGGCTGAGAAGGCAAAGACCGCAGCCGAAAAAGCAACCGCCCAGGCTCAGCAAGCCGCGCAACAGTCCGCTCAGGCCGCCGCAGAAGCGGCGCATGAAAGAGAAGAAGCTGAAAAGGCCAAAGCCGAAGCCATCGCCCAACAACAGACGTTGGCGGCCGAGACGGCCAAGGCCCAGCAGGCGGCGGCACAATCGGACCAACTTCGCGAGCAGGCAGAGAAAGAAAAGCAGGACCTCCGCGCGCGTCTGTTGCAACAGCTCAACACAATTCTGGCGACGCGCGACAGCGCCCGTGGCCTGATCGCAAGCATGTCAGACGTTCTGTTCAAGACGGGCAGCTTCGAACTGCTGCCGGGAGCACGGGAGCGACTGGCAAAAGTTTCCGGAATTCTTCTCGCCTACCCCACGCTGCACGTGCAGATCGAAGGCCACACAGACAGCGTGGGCAGTGACGACTACAACCAGCAACTCTCGGAGAGGCGCGCCGGGGCCGTGAAAGACTACTTCGTACAGCAGAGCATTTCGGCAAATTCGATCGAAGCGCGCGGATTCGGGAAAACCCAGCCGATTGCGACCAACGACACTCCCGAGGGCCGGCAACAAAACCGCAGAGTGGAACTGGTGCTTTCCGGGGACGCGATCGGAAACTCGGAGACGACGCCGGTGAAACAGTAATACCTTGCTAGAACTGCCGCTTGAACTCGGCCAGCTCGCGGCGAAGCTCGGCAACCTCCGCACGAAGCGAGAAGACTTCATTTTCCAAATTCGCGATCCGCGATTCGGATTGATTTTCTAAAGATTTCGACTCGGCTGCGGCTGGAGCAGCAACATCGATAGCAACGTCGCCTGAGAACAGGTGCATGTACCGCGACTCTTTAGTTCCCGGCTGCCGAGGAAGCACGCAGGCCAGCGACGGCTGCCGCTCCATCAGTTTCTGAATGGCAGCTTGCACGTCGTCCAGGGTCTCGAAACGGTACATGCGCTCGGTACGGCCGCGCAACTCTCCCGGAGTTTGCGGACCGCGCAGCAGAAGAACGCACACGATAGCAATCTCGCGGCGGTCGAAGTTGAATACTTCCTGCAAGCGATGTTCGTATTTGGTCACGCGGCTGTCCGCGCCGCCCGCTGGTCCGGCAAGGCGCTGATCGTGCAACGAGGCCAGCGCATCACGAACAATGCCCTCCTCCAGGCTCATGACCGGATCGCGATTGTTCTTTTGATTGCACGCATTCACCAGCCCATTTAACGACATCGGGTAATAGTCCGGGGTCGTAATGTCTTTTTCGATCAGAGCGCCAAGCACGCGGGCTTCGACGTCGCTGAGGTGGAGATCGGGCGCATTCATGAGGGTGTTAAGAAGTTTAGCAGGGGACGTAGTCAGGTCCAGCCTCGCAGGACCAGCCGCGCAGGGCGATAGGGCTGGACGATGCCACAAGCCAGGTGGGTATCACCGGCTGCTGAACAGTCTTGAAGGGCGAAAGAAACAAAGGCACCAGTGGGGAAACCCTTTTCGTCTAGAGCCTGCACTGAGCGAGCCGCCGGACGGCACTTTTTCCTACCCTCACAATTAGAATTACCCCGTGTCTTCCTATCGCGGACGTTTGGCGCCTTCGCCCACCGGCTACTTGCATCTCGGCCACGCGCGGACTTTTCTCATCGCGGCGCAACGGGCGGAACAATCTGGCGGCACGCTCATTTTTCGAAATGAAGACCTCGATCCCGACCGCTGCCGTCCAGAATACGTTGCAGCAATGTAGGAAGACCTGCGCTGGCTCGGGATTCGATGGAGTGAAGGGCCTGATGTGGGAGGCCCGCTCGCGCCCTACTCCCAAAGCGAGCGCCGTGGTGTCTATCTCGAAACTTGGCGCGCGCTGCGAGACGCCGGCTTCCTCTATCCGTGCACGTGTTCGCGCAAAGAACTGGCGCAGTCAGCGAGCGCGCCTAACGACGCGGACGACGAGCCGATCTATTCTGGAAAGTGCCGGTCGCGGACTGACGCTCCATCCTTCGACAAACCGGCCGGCGTGAACTGGAGATTCCGCGTTCCTGATAGCGAAGCCGTCGAATTCGTGGATCAGCATCTCGGGCCGCAGCGTTTCGTGGCTGGGCGCGACTTCGGAGATTTCGTCGTCTGGCGGCGCGACGACGTTCCCGCATATCAGCTTGCAGTGGTCGCGGATGACCACGCCATGGAAATCACTGAGGTCGTGCGCGGGGCCGATCTGCTGAAATCTGCGGCCCGCCAGCTTTTGCTCTACCATGCTCTGGGATGGGACGCGCCGCAGTTCTACCATTGTGATCTGGCGCGGGACGAGGCAGGCGTTCGCCTGGCGAAACGGCACGACGCGTTGAGCGTGCGAACCTTACGCGAGAGCGGATGGACTGCGGAGCAGGTAAAAGAGAGGGCGATGAAACAATCGCGCGGTTAGGAGACAAGTCCACGATCTCTGACCCTTTTTGTCCTCTCTATCCATAGAAAGATGGCCAAAGGTGCTGCCATCCCAATCAACAACCCGTTGACCGAACTGAACCCTCGACTTGTAGTGACAGAGCTCGTAACGTCGTGGCGCGAAATCACAATGAGCGAAATCACGATCACATCGGTCACGATAAGGAGAATACCGGCTATGCCCAGCACGACCTTGGCCCTCTTTTGGCCCAACACAGTGATGAGCACGGCGACGGTTACTCCGGCTGCCAGATTCGCGCCAAAATGCAGGGCATTGACGGCCAACATGGACGGAAAGACGCCGAAGTCCCAGTAGAGGCTCAACCCTATGCTGGCCAAGCCGCATACTCCCGCCATGGCTAACGCTCGCGGATGCCGATGTCGAAGGCTCCGCTGCGGCAATAGTGAAGCGTTCGAAGCCACCCAGCAACCCAGCAACATTGCCGAAAGGCTTATCGTGCCCCAGCTAGTAAGGCCCGGGCCCTTCAAGCCTAGTGCGCGCCGTGCGTACTCGTCACCTTGATCGGCTGCCTTGTGGTACCAACGCTCGGCCTCGGCTCGGTCTTGTGGTACCCCTCGACCGTACCAATACATGTTTGCCGAGATTGTATTGAGCTTTTGCGTAACCCTGATCAGTGGCTTTGCGGTACCACCGAAGAGCTTCCGCATAGTCCTGCGACAGTCCTTGTCCCTGGGCATAGATCAGGGCGACGCGATTCTCGGCTTTTGCGGCACCTTGATCAGCAGCTTTGCGGTACCAGCGGAGAGCCTCGGCATAGTCCCGCGCCACTCCCCGTCCGTAGTAATACATATTGGCGAGGTCGTGTTGCCCGTTGGCATCACCTTGATCAGCGGCTTTGCGGTACCAGCGGAGAGCCTCGGCATAGTCCTGCGGTACTCCTTGTCCGTTGGAATACATATTGCCGAGGTTGGCCTCAGCTTTTGCGTCACCTTGTTCGGCTCTTGCTCGGCATACCGTCGCATCTTGAGCGAGCTTCAGTCCGTTGGCTCTGACCCTGAGTACCTGCCAGGTAACCGCAGCCCCAGATATCAAAGCGATACATGAAATAGGCACTGCAACCTTCCAAGGCGCTCTCATTTTTTGATCGCTTTCCCGCGTCGAGCTTGGTCTATCAGATGATCCTCTGTGGCGTTCCTCCGTGTACCTCTGTGCTCTCTGTGGTAGAGGGTTTCTGCGCCACCTGTCAGGGGGCGAGACCTACTTGAAGTGGAGCGTTGATTCGCGTTTTTCGTTCGGCCTTCGCGCCTGCCTCCCAAGCACTTTCGGCATGCCATACTTCGGCTTGACTTCGTGGCACCGGTCTTCGCAATACACGCCGCCTTCGGCGGTTTCCGGCGCGGGCATCGGCGAGTTTACGGCAAATTCACGCTCGCTCTCCAGATACTCTTCAATCTCCGCCAGCAACTTCTTGTGCTCCTGCGGCGAGAGCCACTTCTTCACGTTCAATAGGTAGTTTTCGAAGCGCGTAATCGGATCGCGCCTGCGCCAGTATTCAAACATAGCTTTGGGAACGTAGTCCGCCGCGTCGTGAATGGCATGGCCCTTCATGCGCATCATTTTGGCTTCGATCAGAGTAGCGCCTTCGCCGCGGTGCGCACGGTCAACCGCTTCGCGCGCGGCGTCGTACACTTGGCAAGCGTCGGTTCCATCGATTATCACGCCGGGGATGCCGTATGCAATCGCGCGCTCGGCAAGGTCGGTGACTTTGTATTGCATCTCCGAAGGCGTGGAGTACGCCCAAAGATTGCTCTCGACCAGCAGCACCAGCCCGAGACTCTGCACGGCGGCGAAGTTGATGCCTTCGTAGGTCACGCCGGTGGATTGGCCGCCATCGCCGATGTAGGTCATGGCGGCGACGTTGCGCCCCTGCAAGCGTGCGCCCAGTGCAACGCCGGCCATCACGGGGATCAAATCGCCGAGCATGGAGATGGGCGAGACCACGTTGCGTTCGTAGATATCGCCAAAATGTGAGGTGCCGTCGCGGCCCTTCGTCGGGGAATCGGCCTTTGCCATGTACTGCATCATCATGTCTCGAGGTGCGAAGCCGCGGATCAGCAGCGCGCCCTGATTGCGAATCATGGGCGCCAGCCAATCGTCCTTCGCCAGCGCATAGGCCGATGCGCAAGAGCAGGCTTCCTGACCCAGTCCGAAATAAACTCCGCCGACCACTTTGCCCTGTTTGTACAGATTCTCGAGCGCCTGCTCCATCTTGCGGTTGAGCACCATCCACCGATAGATTTCGATGGCCTGCTCTTTTTTGAGGTACTTCGAATCGCGAATTGGCGGCACCGGGGCGTTAAGATCGCCGGAAACCTCGTAGCTGACGGATTCGCCCTTGCGCACTTGTCGCACCGTGAACTCCGGCTTCTCCAGGCGAAAATCTGGAATGCAATACGTGCGCTGCTGGGGAAGGGCCGTGGACAGGCCCTGGCCGCGCTTCGCCGGGCCCTGAGGCAGTTTGCGCTTTGGGGATTTCTTATTCATTGCGAATCTCGTTGCGGCTTGCCCAGGTTCCTTTCCTTGCTGGCATGAAACAAAATCTCGTTAGGGTTCCATTCCAAATACCGATCCATAACGTTGATCGCGTCTTGGCGCCGATCCTGCTTAATATACAAAATTGCCAAATGCGAATAAGCGTCCTTCAACGACGGATCGAGACTGATTGCATTCAAGAATTCTTTCTCCGCGTCTTCCGATCTTCCTGACTGGTCGAGTATCACGGCAAGATTGAACTCTGCCAACGAGCTCTGCGGGTTCACCTTCACCAACTGCGTTCCGAAATCGAGCGCTTTGGCGAGATCGCCCAAATGCAAATAATACCCTTCAAGAGCAGAGATCACATCCGAATCGTGGTCACGCTGCTCGGCGGGGAGTGAGAGCAGCAGATCCGCTCCGTCCCGGCGCAGCACTTCGTATTTTTCAGGAGGAGAAAGCATGAGTTCGCCCAGCCCCAGGTTGCGCTGGCGCAAGGCGGCAGGAGGTTCGCGCCACGGGACCATTTTCTCGGTTGCATCTTGCGGCCCAGACACACTGTCGCGATTTCTCAAAATCCGGTGATCGGTATGCGCAGCGTGGGCTATGAACGTGGTTGCGCTGGTGGGCATGTGGCAAATGGTGCATTCCGACACGGTTACGGGGTGGACCGCGGGCGAAAGTTTCCGATGACAGGACAGACACACCGCTTTGATTTCCTGTTCTCGAGGAACTACGGCGCGGTGCGGATTGTGACATGACCCGCACCAGATCTTTCCGTGGGAGACCATTGCGCACTTGCTTTGACCCAGCTGCTCGACTTCGCTCGCAGGAATCACGTCGCGCTTATCGCCGCCCTCCAGAACATAGACGGCGAAACTGTCTTCCGTCTCTCCGCCGGGATGGAAATCACTCCAGTCCTTCCCTGGGTTCAGCAACCGCGCAGCCCCTTCCAAATGGCACTGCTCGCAAATGCTGTCTCTGGCTGGGACAGGCAATTTCGCCGGATTCACAATGTTCTTCGAAGATGGATGCGCAGCGTGCTTTTCGCCTGGCCCGTGGCAGCGTTCGCACGTGATTGGCTTAAGATCCTGCGATACGAGATGGCGATGGTCAGGATCGTCGAACTTTGCTCCCGTCGCGTGGCAGAATAAACAGGTGTTGTTGAGGCTGCGATCAAAGTCAAGCAATCGGGATTTTGTGTAGCCAGGCGATACGTCCCAACCGAAGCCGTTGTACCAGGAAACGGGCGATTCGAAAAGATAGTCGCGCACCTGCACGGCGAAGGTGCTTCCCATCATCCCCCCTCCGATCTGGTACTTCACCGGGAACTCGGCGGTGATTCCATTTTCCACGAGACGATGAGTCATTACCTTGTCACTGTTCTCGATGGTGATTACGGTACCGGAAGACTCGTGCGTGACGGTGCCTCCGGGGTAGGGACCCGGGACGCTGAAAGATCTTCCCATGGCGGTCGCAAGATAGCGTTCGGCGGCCACGCGATGGCACTTCGCGCAAGGGGGCGGCGAAGAAGCGCTGAGAGATGGATTCACCACCAAGGCGAAGATGGAGAGGGAAAATATTCTGAACGCTGTTCGTCGCACGCAGGCGTGACCGAGCTTGATGCCAATGAAAAGCAATCGGAAATCCTCGGCAAGACTGCGAAAGAAAAGCATTAACGCGACAGTAGAAATTCCCGGCAATTATAGACCAGTGCGCCTGACGGATTGTCGTCCGATCGAACCTGGCAGTGCGCTGGCACGACCTAGTTGAACTGGAACCAGTTGAGGTTTCCCAACGCCGACGTCCCGCCGGGCGCCGCCTTGAACAGCACGTAAAGGTCATGAACGCCGCTTGCGGAACTTGCGGGGGCGGTTACCGTCGTCCAGGTTTGCCAGCCACCGGTGGCGGGAATCACTATGGCGCCCACCAGTGTCCCTGAAACACTGTCGAGATGGAATTCCAGCGTTCCTCCGCAGTTGCCGTTGCAGGCCAGGCGCGCGCTCACGCCGCTCACGCTTGATCCGAAATCAACATTCTTGAACGCTGCGTAGTCGCCGGCACTGGCAAAGCCGGCATCGTAGCCGCCATTTGCGTCAGAAGTGGTTTCCGTTTCCAGACCGTAGGTGGTGATGTCGGAAGAATTACTTACTCCGCCGGTGTTGTTGAAGCTGGAAGCCTGAATCTGGGATGTAGCCTTCATAGCGTAACTGCCGCTCTGCCCGCCCGTCCAGGTGAAGGTTGCGCCGGCAAGCCCAGGCAAAGTGTATGCGAAAGACTGAGCGCCCCATTGCACTGAAAAACTCTGGGTGGAAGCCGTGTCGTTGTACGCTACCAGCACTTTCAATCCGCTGGAATTCAGGAACGCTGCACCGACGATGCCATTGGCGTTGCTGGAATAAACTCGAACTGCGCCCGGCAAAATATATTTACTAAAGTGTCCCATGGAGTAATACTCCGGGCCGTAAGTAATCGCGCCCGAGGAGCTGTTCACCGTGACGATCGGAGTGCAGGTTCCGCAGCCGCCGGTGTGTGGGCCAAGTGTCTGGTCGAGCGCGAGGCTCCATTTCACATAGGCGCGACCCCAGTTGCGCATTACGTGGGTGATTTCTTCGAAGTCGCTGCGCGTCTGATCAGTAACCCAGGTTCCGCCGGAGTGCTCGGTTTCGTACGCTCCCACGGACGGGAAAGCGTTGTGGACTACGGTCATCGCGCCGGGAACGCCGCCGTATCCATGCCAAGCAGTGCCCGCGATCTGGGCAGAGGCCGCGATGGTGGAGTCCGAAAGCACGGCCTTCGGGTAGCCGGGCTGGTCCCTGTTGTGGTCATAGACGAGAACTTTTGCGCTCAGGCTTGCCGCCGAAAGCGCCGGCAGTACATAATCGCGAATTGCCGTTGTCTGGTCAGTCGGCGAAGCAACGGCACCGCAACTGCCACCGGGAGACGCCGGCATGCACATGCCGGGGTAGTCTCCGGGAACATAGAGCGGCTCGTTTTGCATGGAAATGTAATCCACGCTGATGCCCGCTGCCGAATACGCCTGCAAATATTTGACGAAATACTGAGCGAACGGGGAGTACGCGCTGGTTTGCAGCGCGCCGCCAACCATCGAGCTTGAAGTTTTCATCCAGCCCGGCGGGCTCCACGGATTCGCCATCAGCTTCATCTGCGGATTGAGCTGGCGCGCCTGCAGAATGATGGGAATGACGTCGCCCTGATCGTGCGCGATGGAGAAATTCCCCAGCGTAGGGTCAGCGAGCCCGCTGTTGTCGTCGTAAGAATATTGCGAACGCGCGATGTCGCTGGCGCCCATCGGCGTTCGCATAAAACTCAGGCCGATGCCGTTGCCATTGCGCGTGAAAAGATCGTTCATCGTAGTCGACAGCGCAGGCTTCTGAGCAATTTCATTCAGCAGATAAGCGGCAGAATCCGTAAACGACGCACCAAAGCCCTCGATGGGCTGGTAGGTCTGCGTTTCGTCCACGTAAATCACATTCCCACTGGCGTTTCCGGTGGTGAACCTGGTTGCGGCCTCCGCTTCCATTTGGTGTTTCAGATCGTCGGTGGTCAGCACTAGCGAGACCGCCGGGCCATTGCCGTTTTGCGCGGGCACGGTGTATGCCGAACTGGCGACGGCGCTGGCGGAATAGCCCGACGCCGTTGCGATTGCCTTGAGGGTCGAGGTGGCGGCGATTGAGATTGCGCCCGCGTACTTTGTCGAAGACACGGTCGGCGTCGAGCCATCGGTGGTGTAATAAATCGAAGCGTTGGCGATCGCGTCGGCAATTGAGATCTGCGTGGGACTGTAAGTTCCGGCAAGCGGCCAAAAAGTGGGCGCGGCGGCTGCAGGCGGAGGAGGTGGGGATGTGGTCGTAGAGGACGATCCACCCCCGCAAGCGGTAAAGCAAGTCAGAACAATTAAGAGAATCGATCTTCCGCAGAGGCTCAACATCTTTGATGCTCCCGGTTCGACCCACATTCTACCCCGGCTGCTCGCAGGAAAAGAAATTCCGGTCAGGCCAGCTCAACGCCGTCATCGCTTTGCAACTTGCGCAGGTCTTTGGGGACTTGCAACGGGACGCCAAGATTGGAGCCGAGGAGTGCATCAAGTGAGTCGAGCCAGAGCATCTGGCTATTGAAGACCTTGCCAAAGTTGCGAGCCAGGGTGTGCGAGACGTCCTGCATGGGGACTTCGCGGTTAAGTTCGTTTGCTATCGAAGTGACCGGCTTCGACGTGATTCCGCAAGGAACAATTAGGTTGAAGAAGCTGAGATCGGTATTCACGTTGAGCGCGATTCCGTGCGAAGTGACGCCGCGCGAAATGTGGACACCAAGCGCGGCAATCTTCGCTTCGGTTGCTGTCGAGCCCCGCTCGCTATCGTGCGTGGGTAGGGACGGGCGTCCACGCCCGTCCGGCTGTGTCAGAGACTCAGCGCGCGATGCCCGAATCGCGCCCTCCTCCGTCCAAACCCCCGTCAACCCCGCGATGCGTTTTGCCGGAATGCCAAACTCCGCGCTGGTGCGGATCAGAACTTCTTCCAGATTCCGCACGAATTCGATCACGCCCATGGTGTTGCGGTTAGGGTTCTGCGAGGGAAAGCCGCGGAGGTCGAAGATCGGATATGCAATCAACTGTCCCGGCCCGTGAAACGTAACGTCGCCGCCGCGATTGCACTCGAAGACTTCAACGCCGCGCTGGGCAAGCAGTTCTGGTGAAGCCAGGATGTTTTGCGAATGCGCGTTGCGCCCCAGCGTAACCACGGGCGTGTGCTCTAGCAGGAGCAGCGTGTCGCCGATGCGACCCTCTTTGCGAATATCCACTAGGCGCTCCTGGAGCCTGAGCGCAGTGGCGTAATCAATGGTGCCGAGTTGGAGGATGGAAATCAGGAGAACAGTACCGTTCGAATCTTCGACCTGCCCGCGAACTATGACACTCGTGCGAGCCTGGACACTGTGTTTTGCGCAAGCCAGGATTGCAGCTCCTGCAGTGCCGCCTCACACTGGATTTGATGCCTAAGCTTGCGGTCGCGCACTTTCTTTTCCAGCGGCGGCAGGAGATCGAACGTTATATTCGCTGGCTGAAATTTCTTGGGGTTAGCGCAAGTTATGTAATTCACCAGCGAGCCTAATGCTGTCGCCCGCGGCGGGGCAGCCGGTGTCTCGCCCGCGATCAGCGTAGCGGCGTGCAAACCCGCCAGCATGCCGGTGGCAATCGACTCGACATAGCCTTCCACGCCGCAAATCTGCCCGGCGAATAAAACGTTCGGATGTTCCTTCATTTGCTGCGTCGGCGTGAGCAGTGCAGGCGAATTGATGTAGGTGTTGCGATGAATTTGCCCGAAGCGCAGGAAGCGCGCTTCCTCCAGGCCCGGGATCAGGCGCAACACATTCGCCTGCTCGCCGAACTTCAAATGATTCTGGAAACCGACGAGGTTGTAGGAATCGGCGCGCAGATTTTCCTGCCGCAACTGCACGACCGCATATGGAGGTCTGCCGGTGCGCGGGTCCCGCAATCCGACTGGCTTCATGGGACCAAACCGAAGCGTATCGCGCCCACGCCGCGCGATCTCTTCGATGGGCAGACAGCTTTCGAAATAGTTCAGCTTCTCCCAATCCTTGGCTTCGACCGATTCGGCAGCGACCAGCGCGTCATAGAAGCGGTCATATTCTTCCCTCGACATGGGGCAGTTAATGTAATCGGCCGTTCCTTTGTCGTACCGCGCAGCGAGGTACACCTTCGACATGTCGATGGAATCGGCTTCGACGATGGGACTGATGGAGTCGTAGAAGAAGAGACGGTGCGCCTCCCGGTTGTGTGGATCGGACACGCTTGTCCGATCAGGTTGGGAACTATCGGCAGCCTCTTGCTCGGACAGGAATGTCCGAGCCACACGGGCTGCGCTCAGGCGCCCAATCTCCTCGGCCAGCGCATCCGATGTCAACGGTCCCGTTGCGATGATCGTCAGTTCATCTTCATTGATCCGAGTGACTTCCTCGCGATGCACGCGGATCAGCGGGTCGCACGAAATTTTATCCGTGACCGCCGCCGCAAATGCTGCCCGGTCGACTGCCAGCGCATGGCCCGCGGGAACTGAACACTCTTTCGCAATTTCGATCAGCAGCGATCCGGCGCGGCGCATTTCTTCTTTCAGCAGCCAAGGCGCAGTGTTCGCGCTTTCGGATTTCAGGGAATTCGAGCAGACCAGTTCGGCGAAATCAGAAGTTTGGTGAGCAGGCGTCGAGCGCACGGGACGCATTTCGAAAAGATCGACCTCAAGGCCGCGCTGCGCGCACTGCCACGCGGCTTCCGACCCGGCCAGCCCCGCCCCGATAATCCGTACAAGGCTCACCGGCCCGCCTTCGCTGTGACGGCGAGCATGTCCTCGCCGATCAGGCAGACCGAACGCCACTCGTCGAGAAATTCTGCGTTGAGGTTCTGATAGAACTCAATTGCGGGCTTGTTCCAGTCGAGCACTTCCCAGCGCAGGCAAAAATCCTCTTCGTCCCGGGCAATCTTCGTCACCGCCGCAAGCAACTCCGTTCCGATTCCCTTCTTGCGGAGCGATGGGCGCACGAAAATATCCTCAAGAAACAATCCGGCGCGGCCCTGGAACGATGAGTAGAACTCGAAGAACAACGCATAACCTGCCACATGGCGGTCCCATTCGGCAATCAGCGCACGAAACTTGGGGCGCTCACCAAAGCCATCGCGCAGCACGTCTTCGTTCGTAACGATGGTTTCCGCCTCCAGGCGGTCGCACTCGGCCAGGTCGTGAATCAGCGTCTTCAAGAGGTACGCATCATCTTTTGTGGCGGGACGAATGTTCAGCATGGTCTATAACTCCGCAGGGAAAGCAGTGGTGAGGCGATTATATAGGTGGAGTGCGGGCGGATCCTGAATACAGGCCCGATGAGATCGGACGGGGCATCGCACGGGCGTGGGCGCCGGTGCTACACCTTCAACTCTGCCACGGTCGCGCCTCCGCCGCCTTCATGCTGCGGCGGTTCGGCAACGGACTCAACATGCGGATGTTCCCTCAGATACTGGCGCAGTGCTTTGCGCAAAATTCCCATGCCGCTACCGTGAACCACGCGCACCCGCGGCAATCCCGCCATGAACGCGCGATCGACAAACTTCTCGACTTCGCGTGTGGCGTCGTCCACGGTATGCCCGATGACGTTGATCTCGGAGGGCACGTTCGCGCCTCCGCTCTGCAGTGAGACCGACACGCCCCGGGCGCGGGCGGCATTGGCTGGGGTTTCAGAATCGCGAACCACGATCTCGGCAATGTCCTCTTGCCCGATGCGCATTTTCATGGCGCCGACTTCCACTTCAAAATGACTTCCATCCAATTTGCGCACGACTTTGGCATTGCGGCCCATGGACTTCAACTTAACCAGGTCTCCCTCTGAGACATGCTTCACGAGTTGCGGCTCGGCGTCGGGATCGCCACGATCGGCGCCGCTGACGTGTGCGACCACAGTTGAATCGAACTGGTCGCGAAAGTCGCGCCGCAATTTCGCGACGCGCCGCTCGGCATCTTTTGAGAGCTTCTGGGCCGTCACCCGGTCCTGGACTGCGTTTATAGCTTCACGAGCTTGATATTCAAAATCTCGCAGCAGCGCTTCCAGTTTCTTTTCCATTTCGCGGACTTTCTCTTGCTGCTCGCGTTTGCCTTCGGTGGCGAGCCGCATCCGCTCGCGGTTCAGATCTTCTTCCTTGCGGCTCAACTCCAGGCGGTCGGCTTCAGCAGCCTGCAACTGTTCATGCAGTTGATCGAGAAATCGGCCCACGTCCCGCGCCTGTGTTCCAAGCCGCGAGCGCGCGCTCTGCACGATCTCCGGATTCAGGCCCAGGCGCTGGGCAATGTTGATCCCTGCCGACGCTCCGGGGACGCCCGTCTTCAACTCGTAGGTCGGCTTCAACGTTGCCTCATCGAATCCCACCGAAGCATTCAGCACGCCCGTTGAATTCGCGCCAAAAACTTTGAGTGAGGTGTGATGCGTGGAAATTGCCGTGATGCAGCCGATCCGCAAAAAGTGCTCAGCAATCGCAACGGCCAGGGCGGCGCCTTCTTCCGGATCGGTTGCTGAGCCAAGTTCGTCAAGCAGCACGAGCGACTGTGAACTGGCAGTGCGGGAGATGAAATCAATGTTAGTGACGTGCGCCGAAAACGTCGAGAGGTTTTGTTCAATGGACTGGTAATCGCCGATGTCGGCGAGCACGGCGTCGAACACCGGCATTTCCATCCGGCTCGCGGGAACCGGAATACCCGATTGCGCCATCAGCGCAAGCAGGCCGATGGTCTTCAGCGTGACCGTTTTACCGCCCGTGTTCGGCCCGGTAATGATCAGCTCGCGGCGCTCGCCCTCAAGTTCCAGACTGATAGGCACTATACGCGCCTGTTTTAACTTCAAGTTTCGTTCGAGGAGCGGATGGCGGGCGTCGCGAAGGATGAACCCAACGTTCCCAGCCGAGAGCACCGGCGTCACGCATTCGTAGGCCTCGGCGAACTTGGCTTTGGCGAATTGCATTTCGAGTTCTGCTAACGCGCCGAGGGCCGCAGCTATTTCGCGCGAGCGCTCGCCGATGCGCTGCGTCATCTCCAGCAGAATCCGATGGACTTCGGCTTGTTCCTCGTCCAGCAGGCGAACCAGTTCGTTGTTCTGCTCGATCGTCTCCAGCGGCTCAATGAACACGGTCTGTCCGCTGGAGCTGGCGCCGTGCACCACGCCCTGCACGCGGCGTTTCTGCTCGATCTTTACCGGGATCACGAAACGTTCGCCGCGAACCGTGACCAGTTCGTCCTGCGCCGGGCCGCCATCTGAAAGCCGGCGCAAATATGCGCGTAACGAATCCTGAATCCCGCGGCGCTGCTTCTCGATCTCGCGACGAATGCTTGCAAGCGCTGGCGAAGCGCGGTCGTCGAGCGTACCGTCGGGCAGAATTTTATTGCGCAGCGCCTTCAGTAGTGGCGTGAAGTCGGCGATTACGGACGAGAGTTCCCGGACCGCCGGCCAGTCCTGCTTCATCCCTTGCGGCGGATTGAATGCGATTTCGCGCCATTCGGCAGCGCGGTCCACGACCGTGACGACGTCCACTATTTCTTCCGTCTCCAGCGCCGCGCCGGAGATTCGCGACTTCGCCACGGCCTGCCCAACGTCCATCAGCCCGGAAAAATTGAAGCTCGCGCCGGTGCGCCGAAAATCCCGAATCTCGCTAGTGAGGTGCTGCTGGTTCTCAATCCACGGCAGATCGGTCGAAGGCGCAAGAGCTTCCACGCGCGCACGTCCCAAATCCGAGCCCGCATACCCACGGAGCAGGTCCCGCACACCATAGAACTCCAGCAGTCGGGCGCTGATGCTTCCAGTCGTGTCAGGCACGCCTTCATGTTACTTTACCGGCCGACCTTGTCGTCCGCCTGCCCAGGTATTCCAAGCTGCGCTAGAATTTCCTTATGGCTTTTCCGGCAACTCGGCTTCGCCGCCTGCGCCGCACCGCGTCTCTCCGTGCCATGGTGCGCGAGACCCGGCTCACTCCGGACGCTTTGGTTTATCCCTTATTCGTTTGCCCGGGCGAAGGTGTGCGTAAGGAAGTCCGCTCCATGCCGGGTGTGTTCAATCTCTCGGTGGATCAGGCTGTCCGCGAAGCCGAGGAAGCACACGCGCTCGGGATCCCGGCGCTGATCCTGTTCGGATTGCCGGAAACAAAAGATGAAATCGCCACCGGCGCGTGGGAGGACAACGGCATCGTGCAGCGCGCCACCCGCGCCATCAAGCGCGCCGTACCCGAGATGCTGGTGGTCGGCGATGTTTGCCTTTGCGAATACATGTCGCATGGGCATTGCGGAATCGTGAAGCCGTCGGCGCCGCAATCGGTTGGGGCGGCGGTTGCCAGTCAGCCCGCGGCCGGGGCCGGGGCCGAATTTGAAATCGTGAACGATGCCACGCTCGAACTGCTGACGCGAACATCAGTTTCGCTCGCCAAGGCTGGCATCGACGTCATCGCGCCTTCTGACATGATGGATGGCCGCGTGGCGGCAATTCGCAAAGGTCTCGACGCCTCCGGATTCGAGAACACTCCTATTCTTTCTTACGCGGCGAAGTTTGCCTCGGCGTTTTACGGGCCGTTCCGCGAAGCCGCCGATTCCGCGCCGCAGTTTGGCGACCGCCGGTCGTATCAGATGGATGGCGCAAACATTCGCGAGGCCATGCGCGAGATTGCGCTCGACGTGGAGGAAGGCGCGGACATGGTCATGGTCAAACCCGCCATGCCATATCTCGACGTGATCGCCACGGCGCACGAAAGGTTCGACCTGCCGATCGCCGCGTATCAAGTTTCGGGCGAGTACGCGATGATCGAAGCCGCCGCCCGCAACAACTGGATTGACCGCGAACGCGTAATGATGGAATCGCTGACCTCGATTCGCCGCGCCGGCGCAAGCATCATTCTGACGTACTACGCGAAGGATGCGGCGAAGTTGCTGGGGTGATTCCGAGGTGCGTGAAGACTCCCTGCTCGGGCTAAGGCAACGCCTGCCTGCCGAATTCATCCACGTTCAAGGGCTGCGTTTATGCTCGAAATGTCCGTATACAATTGTCGGGTCCGGCTCTGAGCTTTGTCCTGCCGGAGAGAATCTCCTTCTTCCATGCGAAAAGCCGCGCTTTTCTACAACCCCGTCTCTGGTCGTCGGGTGAAACATCGCATCAAGGATGTGGAGGCAGCGGCTGCGATTCTGCGCGGAGCCGGCGTCGAACTGGATGTCTCCCCTACGAAAACTTCAGCCGAAGCACCCGAACAGGTTCGCATAGCCATCCGCGACGGCTTTGACACGATCATTGCCTGCGGCGGGGACGGAACTATTCACGACGTGCTGCAGGGCATGGCAGGGCGTGAGGCCGCGCTCGGCATTATTCCTCTTGGCACCGCGAACGCCCTGGCCCACGACCTGCGCGTCCCCACCAATCCCGAGCGCGCGGCACAGGCGCTGTTGACGGCGGTGCCGAAGAAAATCGCGGTGGGTAAGATTCAGTACCGCGATCTCAACGCGCTTCCGGCTTCGCGATATTTCACCGTCGCGGCCGGTGTTGGCGTCGATGCCCACCTCTTCTACAAGCTCAACCGTTTAACCAAACACCGCGCGGGAATGCTTGCCTATTATTCCAAGGCAGTAAGTCTCTGCCTCAGCCACCGCATGCGATATTTCGAGGCGGAGTTTTCGGCCGGCGGCGAAGTGCGGCGCGAGGCCAGCCTTTCTGAAATGCTGTCGGTTCGCATCAATTATTTTGGAGGGCTGCTGCGCGAACTGGCGCCGGGAGCGTCGCTCGGCCGCAACGACATGCGTCTGGTGCTTTGCCGCACAGGCAACCGGATGTTGTATGCCGCTTATGTTTTTCGCGGGATTCTGGGAATGTCGAATGGCGTGCCAGGAATAGAACTCGCGCATGCGGACGAGGTCACTTGCCGCCCGATTACAGGCGGGGCGCATGAAAATATTTACGTTGAAGCCGACGGCGAGTTGCTGGGACGGCTGCCCATCACGCTTTCAATGGTGCCGGACGCGCTGACCGTCCTGGTGCCGAAGGGCCATCCTTCGCTGCTGGGGTAGTTGCTGTGTCGTGGTGCGTCGCACGCCCCACGCCGCGCGACTTCTCAGCATTCGTTGCTCATTGTGCTTCGCGCTCGACGGACGATGGGCGACGTGTTTGTTCTGTGTTACAAAATTAGTTTGGAACCGATCACTCACTTTTTGACCGGCGCCGTGCTGGCGCGAGCCGGATTCAATCGCAAGACCGCCCTCGCCACTGCGACCATGACGCTGGCCGCTGAGGCTCCCGACCTGGATGTTGTCTCTGGACTAAAAGGCCCGGTCTATGGCTTTGCCCATCACCGCGGCTTTACGCATTCCTTCCTAGGCCTGTTTCTGGTGGCAGGGCTGACCGTCGGCTTGATGTATCTGATCTGGAGGATGCGCGGCCGGAACACCAACATTCCTGATCTGCCGCCGCGCTGGGGACTGTTGTTTCTGTTCGCGTACATCGCCGGGCTTAGCCACATCCTGCTGGACTTCACCAACAACTACGGCGTGCGTCCCTTCTGGCCCTTCTGGGAAAAGTGGTACTCGTGGGACATTGTTTTTATCGTTGAACCGGCGCTCTACGTCATTCTGATTGGTGGGCTTGTTCTGCCTGCGATCTGGTCGCGAAAACAGCGCGCACCACGGGGCCCGAGGACAGCAATTCTGGCATTAGCGTGCGTTGTGGCGTTGTATGCGGCACGTGACTACGAACATTGCCAGGCAGTTCAAGCCGTGCGCACAGCTGCTTCTGCCGCCGAGGCCAAAACGGGGCAAGCGCCAACGCGAGTCTCCGCGTATCCGTATCCCTTATCTCTCACCCGCTGGTATGGAGTCGCTGAGATGCCGAGTGTCTTCGCGGTTACAGATGTCAACTCGCGGACGGGAAGCTTGTACGGCACTTTGCGGTACGACGCAAAACCGCCCGAAACACCGGCAACGCTCGCCGCCAAACGAACCTATTTGGGCCGCGTGTATCTCGACTGGGCACAATACCCGCTGGTTACGGAAGCCAAGGAAGTTGAAGGCGAGGGCGCGGTTGTCAGTTTCCGGGATCTGCGATTCGGATACCCGCTGCTGAACCGCAACGGCGTTCTCGCCGCGTACGTCCGCCTTGACGGCAAATTGCACGTGACCGCCGAAATGATGGGATCCAGGCAGCAGAGCCCTCCGCTCAATTGATTGCAGTCAAGACTTGACGTATTCCCACTCAACCGCGAAAATCAATCTTTCGAGGTGATGGCAATGCTGCCTTATCTGTTTGTGTTGTTCGCTGTCGCGGTACGATTGATCATTCCGTACACGCACGCGCACCCGTGGCACTTCACGCCCGTCGCGGCCTGCCTGCTGTTTTTCGGGGCGCGCGGATCTCGCCGTCAGTTCTGGATTCCGGTTGTGCTGCTCGCCCTCTCCGATGTCGTGCTGAGCAAGTTCGTGTATCGGTACCCGGTCGGCATCGACCAGCTTGTGAGCTGGGTCTGGTATGCCGGCATCCTATTGCTCGGCACCCGGCTGCGCGACAATTCGAAACCCATCTGGATCGCCGCTTCCGCTCTGGCCAGTTCGGTATCGTTCTTCCTCATCAGCAATTTTGCGGTATGGGCGAGCTTTAATATGTATCCGAAAACTTTGGCCGGGCTGACAACGTGCTACGCGATGGGACTGCCTTTCTTCCAACGCGGGCTGGCGGGTGATTTGCTGTTCACCGCGGCGATGTTTGGCCTGCCCGCTCTCCTGCGGTTGGCGTCGGGCGCGGACGAAGGTACTGGCCGAGCCGCGGCCTAGCAAAATCGCCACGGTCAGAATTTGCAAATTGCGCCCGCAACCCGCGGGCGCTTTGTTTTTGCGATATCTTAATATTTCATGTTCACCGCACGTCAGGAGCTGCTTCGCCTGCTCGCGACCAAGTCTTTCCGACTTGGCGAGTTCAAACTCGCCTCCGGGCGCACCAGCGATTACTACATCGACTGCCGCACCACGACTCTAGACGCCCGCGGAGCCCAGCTCACCGGACAGGTTTTGCTCGAAGAAATTCGGGCTCGAGGATGGAATCCGCAAGCCATCGGCGGACTCACCATGGGCGCGGATCCGCTGGCGGTTGCAGTCGCAGTTGTCAGCGGAACGATTCACGCGTTTCTGGTGCGCAAGGCTGAGAAGCAGCACGGCACCGGCCAGCGCATCGAGGGTTTCCGCGAGAATGGTGCGCGGGTCGTGATCGTGGACGACGTGTGCACAACTGGATCCTCCACCATTCAGGCGATTGATGCCGCGCGTGAATTTGGATTCGAAGTTACGGGCGTGATGTGCCTGGTGGAACGCGAAGAAGCTGGCGGACGAGCGGATGTGGAGAAAGCCGCGGGCTCAGCGCCGTTCGTGGCTTTGTTCACGGCCAACGATGTGCGGAAAGAGCATAGAGCTCTCAGCCATCAACCGTCAGCAATCAGCTAACTCATGATCCCCGACGGCTATACCGACTTGGCGCCCGGCAAAGTTGCGGCGGTCGTCACTTATCTGGAAATGCTGGAACGCCCGCCCGCTGCCGTTCCTTCCAGCGTGACCCTCCGCCCGATTCAGAATCCTCAGCCTGACTGGTACCGCCGCGTTTTCCGGCGAGCGGGCGAAGATTGGCTGTGGTGGAGCCGTCTGGAGATGACCGGCGAACAACTCTCGGCGTTGCTGAACAGCCCGGCCACTGAACTTTTCATTGCGGAAAACGACGGCACCGAGATCGGAATGGCCGAACTCGACCGCTCCCAGCCCGGCCAAGTCGAAATTACGTTCTTCGGTCTTTACGGTGAAGTAACCGGGAAAGGCTTGGGAAGGCCTTTCATGCAGGTCTTGCTCGACCGCGCATGGGCCGGCGCAACGTCACGAGTTTGGGTGCACACTTGCACGCTCGACAGTCCGGCGGCGTTGCCGTTTTACGTCAAGTGCGGATTCCGTCCATACAAGCGCGCCATCGAAGTGGCTGACGATCCGCGCCTCCGGGGCGTCCTGCCGGAAAGCGCTGCGCCGCAAGTCCCGATTATTCGATAAGCTAGAAGTTTCAGTACGCCCGTTCAGGAATCTGTCCTACGTCGTGCAAGTCGTACGTCGTCTAAAGGGAGTCGCAATAGGGCAAGCGAAGCTGCTCAGCGCGTGGCGACAAGATCGCTTACCACCTACGAAATTGCCTACGACGGACGGAGTGGGACGAATCTGCCAACGACCAATGACCAAGGACCAACGACCTCATCTATGATCCAAACCCTCGAATGGACCGACCGCGGCGTGCTTTTCATCGATCAGACGAAGCTGCCGACTGAAGAGACCTACGTCAACTGCACCACCTATCAGCAAGTTGCGGATGTGATTCGCAACATGGTGGTGCGCGGAGCCCCGGCGATTGGCGTCGCAGCGGCGATGGGAATCGCGCTGGGCGTAAAGAACTCGAAAGCCGAGACCGCCGGCGATTTGAAGCGCGACTTTGACCAGATTTGCGACGTGATCAGTAAGACCCGGCCGACAGCCGTCAATCTTTTCTGGGCCATCAAGCGGATGCAGCAGAAGTTCGAAACTCTGCGGGTTCGGCCTATCCCGCAGATCAAGCAGACTTTGATCGAAGAAGCCCAGCGCATGCACGCCGAAGACATTGCCATCAATCAAGCCATGGGCAAGCACGGCGCGGCGCTAATGCCCGCGAGCGGCGGCGTCCTGACGCACTGCAACGCGGGGGCGCTGGCGACGGCCGGATACGGCACAGCCTTGGGAGTGATTCGCGCGGCCATCGAGCAGGGAAAGAAGATTCACGTATTCGCCGACGAGACCCGCCCGTTTCTGCAAGGCTCACGCCTCACCGCATGGGAACTGATGAAAGATGGAATTCCCACGACCGTCATTGCCGACAACATGTCGGGATCGATGATGCGCCAGGGCAAGATTGGCGCGGTAATTGTGGGCGCGGACCGCATTGCCGCAAACGGCGACGTGGCCAACAAGATAGGTACCTATACCGTCGCGGTGCTGGCGAAAGAGCACGGTATTCCGTTTTATGTGGCGGCGCCAATTTCGACGGTCGATCTGGAGACTCCGGACGGCAGCAAGATTCCCATCGAACAAAGAAATGCCGCCGAGGTCACGCATTTTGCCGGGAAACTGGTCACGCCCGAGGGAGTAGGAATCGAGAACCCGGCGTTTGATGTGACTCCGGCGAAATACGTGACCGCGATTGTGACCGAGCGCGGAATCGCGCGAGCCCCGTACGAGCAATCGTTGCAGGATTTGGCCGGACGGAAATAGCGTTCTTCCGCCCGTTCGGGGCTCCGTTCATCCCCGAAACAAAAACCCACGGCTTGCGCCGTGGGCTGTAGTCTTGCGCCGCTGCGCGGCTCTCGTAAAGAGACCTACTGCAGGGACTTCGGTTCGGAACGGTTCTTAGGCGAGGCTTTGGTCAGTTCGGCATCGAGCAAACGGGCGGCCGCAGGGATCCCGGCTTTCCCTTCGCGCAGAATTTCTTTCGCGGACAGCTTGCGCCCGTAGAGCTTTTCGTTGGCATCGCCGTCCGGACGCAAAGTTGAACCTTCGAGTGAAACTCCTGCAAACAATCCGCGGGAACGCGAGTAGGAAAGAATCTCCGCCCGCATCACGACATCGGTTGCGGCGGTGGCGTCGCGTCCCTTGGGGCCGGCGGCGGCCGCGGCATCAGCGCCAAGCTTCACTTTGCTGCCCATCAGCGATTCCGCGCCGCGTGGGTTAATCACCAGCAGCACGAAATCAGTTGCCTGCCCGCCAAGCTGGAAGCCGATGTTGGCGCCTTCCAGCGCGTACATGGCCGGCGCGCCCCAACCACCGGTGAAGTGCTCGCCGGTGCGGCAGACCATCACGCCTCGCCCGTAGCTGCCACCGATTCCAATGGCCAGTTTCTTGACCGAAGGAAGAACGACGACGCACTCTGCATCGTCAAGCAAGTCTTTGGGAATGTCGTCGGGAATGTTGAGAATTTCCTTCATTACAACCCCGGCGTCTTTGACGCGTTCCACTTCCTTGGAATTTCCCGCAGCAAAACTCAGCGGCGTGGAAGCCAGAGCCACCAGTACGATCAGCAGTTTTTTCATGATTCCTCCTCAGTAGCAACTTGTATTTTACTCTCGCCACAGTGATGACTGCTTATTGTTCAAGTGGCGCTCGCGAACCGTTAGCCCATCCCGGCTGACGTCCGTTAGGACGACGACTCCGGGCTGACCCCGATGAAGCCCTCACGTTCGAGGTGCAGAATGATTTCCTGCGCTGCCTCTTCTGCGGTGAGATCGGCGGTGTCGATTACGACCTCGGCATCGGCGGGCACTTCGTAGGGATCGGATATTCCCGTGAACTCTTTTACGATTCCGGCGCGCGCCTTTGCATAAAGGCCTTTGCGGTCACGCTGCTCGCAGGTTTCGATCGAAGTGGCGATGTGCACCAGAATAAATCCGCCGTAAGGCTCAATCATTGACCGCACCGCCTTGCGCGTAGCGTCGTAAGGGGCGATGGGCGCGCAGATGGCGATGCCGCCGTTTTTGGTGATCTCGGACGCAACATATCCAATGCGGCGAATGTTGATGTCGCGGTGTTCCTTGGAGAAGCCGAGTTCCGACGAAAGGTGCTTGCGAACCAGGTCGCCGTCAAGAATGGTGACCGGACGGCCACCGGTTTCCAGGAACTTGGTGAGCAGCACATTCGCGATAGTTGATTTTCCCGAGCCGGAAAGTCCGGTAAAGAAGATGGTGACGCCCTGCTTATGCCGTGGCGGAAAACTTCGGCGCAGTTCGCGAACCACTTCCGGATATGTAAACCACGCAGGAATGTCGCGGCCCTCGTTCAGGCGGTCCCGAAGGTCGGTGCCGGAGAGGTTCAGAACCCGCGCGCCCGCCGGGACTTCAGTGTCCGGCACATAGGTGTCCTGATCTTCCAGATAGACCATCATGCTGAACGGCACCATGGTCACGCCGATGTCCTTCTCGTGCTTCTTGAAAAGTTCCTGCGCTTTGTAGGGTCCGTAAAAAGGCTTGCCGTCGGTGTCCTTGCCGGGTCCGGCGTGGTCGCGGCCCACAATGAAATGAGTGACGCCGTGGTTCTTGCGGATGAGCGCGTGCCAAATGGCCTCGCGCGGCCCGCCCATGCGCATGGCAAGAGGCAGGAGCGAGAGTTTCGCCGTCCCCTGAGGATACTTGGAGAGCAGCAGTTGGTAGCAGCGCACGCGGGTGAAGTAATCCACGTCGCCGGGCTTGGTCATGCCGACCGAAGGATGAATCAGCAGATTCGCTTCCACCATTTTCGCGGCGCGGAACGTCAGTTCCACGTGGGCGCGGTGCATGGGATTGCGAGTCTGGAACGCCACCACGCGACGCCAACCCAAACGGCCAAATTCGGTGCGCAGCTCGGCGGGAGTCAAACGCAGCGCTTTGAAGTCATAATGCGAAGGGTCTTGCAGGCCCTCAAGCTTGCCGCCGACGTACCATGCGTTGCCGCGGTTCAGCAGGAAATCCACGCCGGGGTGGGCAACGCTGGTCGTGCCAAACACTGCCTTGGCTTCGGCCTGACGGTCGGGTTGCCACACTTCTTCAACATTCAGAACGGCGAGCATTACGCCTTCAGGGTCGCGCAAGGCCACCTTGCTGCTGCCCGGCGTCAACTTTTTTGCGAAGTCTTCGGTCACGTCGAGGGTGATCGGCATCGGCCAGATCATCCCGCTCGTAAGGCGCATCCCGCTACACACGCCTTCGTAGTCGGCGCGGCCCATGAACCCGCGCAGGGGCGAGAAGCCGCCGCTTAACAGCAGCTCGAGATCACAGAGTTGGCGACCCGTTAGGTCCCATGAGGGCCACTCGCGCGAATGCGCTTTCAGTTCAGCGCTACGCTCGCCGCCAGCGATCAGTTGTACGAGTTCGCCGCCGTGGGCAGGGATAAGGTGACTTGTCGAAGTCAAGATGCAAAACCTCCAAAGTTAGTTTTAGATTTTCCAGGGTGGTTACAAACAGTTACAGCGACGGCCGAAAGTGGGAGTGGCGTTTCCCGGCCGATCAGCGACAACAACAACAGCGGTCTCGAAGCGTGAGCACACTCTATTTTAGCAAAGTTCCGGCTCCCCGCAGTCTCGGGAGTGGCAGGAACCTGCGGAAAATCTCAAAGCAGTGCCAACCCAGGGTCTCGGCGGTGCGCTGTTACAATAGTGCATCTCGGCGGCGCAAGCTCCTGTTTGCGCCCTGACCCACCACAGGAGCCTGTCTGCCCCACTCAACCACCGATTTCCTGCGCCGTATTGAAGCTGCCCTCCACGGAGCGCGCGCCGTGTTTGACCGCTTCACTCCGGGCGCTGTAGCAACCGAGTACAAGACCGGGACTGACCCCGTTACCGAGGCTGACCGCCAACTGGACGCCGTACTGCGCAAGGAATTGCTTCGCGACGGGGAAGGCTGGCTCTCGGAAGAAAGCGTGGACGACCCTTCACGCCTGGATCGCAAGTACGTGTGGATCGTTGATCCGCTGGATGGGACGCGCGAATTTGTGAAGGGCATTCCGGAGTTCTGCGCATCGATTGGTCTGGTGGAAGACGGCCGGCCGATCGCAGGCGGAATCTGCAACCCAGCGACCGGAGAATATTTTCTCGGGTCACTTGAAACCGGTCTCACCTATAACGGCGCGCCTACGAAGGCAAGCTCGCGCGCGTCTCTCCAGGATGCCACCGTGCTCGCCAGCCGCAGCGAGCTCAAACGCCGCGAGTGGAAGCAGTTTGAGGATGCTCCGTTCAAAATCACGCCGATGGGTTCCGTGGCCTACAAGCTGGCGCGGGTGGCGGCGGGGCTGAATGACGGGACCTTTACTCTGACCCCCAAGAACGAGTGGGATGTCGCTGCTGGCGTGGCGCTCATCCTGAGTGCAGGTGGTTTTGCGCGACCCCTCGACGGCTCTGAATTTACGTTCAACCGGAAATCGTCGCTGCTGCCGGGCCTGATCGCCTGCGGAGCCGGGCTGCGCGGACCTCTTTCTGAGTTTCTGAAAAGCCGGGGCCAGCTTCCGGTGAAGTAATCGGGAATTTCAAACCATAATCGAAGCAGCCCGGCGATTGCTGCCGGCAGCGGATTGCGGAAGCGCCCCGGATTCGCGATCGATGCAGACTCGCATCCAGGTCTCGAGGTTGAGCAAGCGCCATATGCGATTGCCGTGATCACGACGTCCAGCGCGGTGTTCGGCGAATAGCTTCTTTACCGCTTCGGGTTTGAAGAACCCGCGCTCCAGCGTGCGCGGACTGCTCAGCATCTTCTCCAAATCATTCAATTGGGATCCGGCCAACCAGTAAGCCCACGGCGTCGGAAAGCCCATTTTCTTGCGGTAAATGATGTCGTGCGGCAGCAAATCTTCGACCGCTTCCTTAAGAATCCGTTTTCCCGCCAAACCTTGAATTGCATACTGTGCGGGTATGCTTGCGGTGAACTCGACCAGCTTGTGATCTAGGAACGGCACACGGCTTTCGATGGAAGCCGCCATGCTCATCTGGTCCTGCTTCATCAGCAGTTCGACGAGATAGGTCTTGATGTCGGTGTAAAGCAGCCGGTGAAGCAGGTCGCCAGAGGAATGCTCCCAGTGCTGCATGGAACCCGCATACGCGTTGCGGCTGGCGGCCTTGGCATTGTCTGACAAAAGGTCGTCCTGCTCTTGCGCGGAAAAGGCGGAATAGAAATTGTCGAAGTAAAACGACGGCCACGAGGCCCCGTCGCGGACCAAGAACGTGTGTTCGAGTTTGCGGTGCAGGTTCGCCGGAAGGCCGCCTCCGTTGATTGCGGCGCGAACTGCCTTACGCAACAAGGCCGGCGTCACCGAGCGATAAACCTTGTCCCAGGCGGCGTTCTTCAGGGTCCATGCGTAGCGAGTGTATCCGGCGAGCGTTTCGTCGCTGCCTTCTCCGGTAAGAACGACGGTGACTTTTTCGCGGGCGAGCTTTGCCACTGCATAAAGAGAAACGCTCGACGGCCACACGATCGGCTCGTCTTCGTGCCAGATGAGACTGGGCAGCGAATCGAAAAATTCCTGGCGGCTCAAGCGCACTTCATGATGCTCGGAGCCGATGTGCTTCGCCACCTGCCGGGCAAACGGCAATTCGCTGAAGGCCTCTTCGCCGTATCCGACAGCAAAAGTCTGGATGGGCTCGCTGCGACGCTTCGCGGTCAACGCCGCAATCACGCTGGAGTCGAGGCCACCGCTCAGAAAAACGCCCAGCGGAACATCGCTCATCAAGTGACTGTCCACGCACTGTTCGAGCAGTTCGCGATACTGCTTCACGTAGTGGCTGCGCGGCTTGTTGTCCGTGTCGGCGGCAACCGACAAGTCCCAGTACGGCTGGATGGAGATGTTTCCGCTTTCGTCGAGTTCCAGCGTATGACCGGGAAGCAGCTTCTTGACCCCCGCGTAGAACGAGTCTTCGCCGGTCAGGTATCCGAACGCGAGATACTCGGAAAGGCCTGCCTGATTGAAGCCGGCCCGCACGCTGGGATAAGCCAGCAGCGTTTTGATCTCGGACCCAAAGAGAAATACGCCGTCGGCATAGCGGTAGTAAAGCGGCTTGATGCCCAGGCGGTCGCGCGCGATGAACAGCTTGCGTTTTGGCCGGTCCCAGATGGCGAAGGCGAACATGCCGCGCAAGTGATTGACGCAGTCGCGCCCGAACTGCTCGTAAAGATGGACGATGGTTTCGGTGTCGCTTTTGGTGCGGTAGCGGTGTCCGGCGGCTTCGAGCTCCACGCGAAGCTGCTGGTGGTTGTAAATTTCGCCGTTGAATACTATCCAAACGTTTTCGTCTTCGTTCGAAAGCGGCTGGTGTCCCGATTGGACGTCAATGATGCTGAGGCGGCGCATGGCAAGCCCGACGCGGCCTTCCACCAGCAGGCCTCCGTCATCCGGCCCGCGATGGATGATCTGATCATTCATCGCAGTCAGGGTCTCGCGCTCAACCCGCGCGTCCCGCTCCGCCAAAAAGATTCCGCAAATTCCGCACATAAATTAACTGTTCGGTCTCGATACCGCGTTCGACGCAACCGAAACCGCTGGGTCCGTCATCATTAATGCGCCCAGGCCGGTATCGCGCAGGACGATTGCATCCGTCGCCGGAGCTAAAACTCGCGCAAACCCATTTTCCCGGACGATTTCAAAGTACGGCACGCGCCCAAGGCATGCCACGAGTTCCCGCCCGGCAAAACTCACCAGGCATCCGCCGCAGACGATCAATAAACCGCTTTCTCGTTTGCGATCATATCCCCAGTACACAAACTCTGCGTCACTCGACCAGTCGCCCAGAGTCCAGCGCGCACCTGCAGGCGAAAAGAACATCCAGTGCTCTTCGTCAGCTTCGGTGTAAACGTAACCGCGCGCGTTACCGCTTTCGCCGGCCGACCTGAGCGACCCGCCGAGGGCTGCGCTCTCCCGGGCTTTAAACAAGGTAACGGACTCAGCGGGCAGGCTGGCAAGGGTACTGAAGTGCAGAACCGGCGCCGCCTGCGCCTCGCCATACACCGGCGAGCATGAACCAGCTTCGATGACGCGCGACCAGTCGCCGCCCTCGGGGGTGACTACGTCGAGGACATTGCCCTGCTTGCCGATGAAACGACTGCCGTCCGCGGGCCTGTACTCAGGCGCGAGATGCCAGTAAGCGTCCAACTGGTGCTGTCCCACGCCTTCGACGACGTCACGCACCAGCCAGAAACCGGATCTCAGCGCGAAAACGTACCGGCGATGCGTGGCTGGAGAAGCAAGGCGGGCATAGGCGTCGTTGCGGCCGGCGAAAAAGTCGAAATGCTCGCCATTAATCCATTTCTCTGCGACGGATGTTGGGTGATGCGACCACGCAAACGGGCCGCGCGGCTGCGGCTGGCTTACGCCGTCGATGGTCAGCGTGCTGTGCGCGCTGGTTCCGCGATACAGGTCGCGCTCCCCGCCGTCGCCGACATATTCATAAGTTCCGCTGTCGATGAGCACGTGCCCGTTCTGGTCGCTCACGCAGATGCTTAATGCGTCGGCATGGCCGTGGCCGCCACTGCCCGCGCCGAGCGGGCCGGCGTCAATCATAATCTGACGGGTCGCGCCGTTCATGACATAGAGGCCGGAGTCGGCAAAGGCAACTGAGGTTTGTTTCGGCGCTTGCGCGGCGATGCAGTCGAATTCTCGCGCCGTCCCTGCTCCGAGGAGCCAGAGCGTTTCTTCGCGCAGGCCGCCCGCCAGCGCCTTGAAGTCGCCGCGCTTGTACAGGATCGCCCCCGTGGCCAGCGGATCGAGCATGTGCTCTGTCCGATTGCGCTGTCCGTCGAATAAGCGGCCACCGTCATCGTCGCCGATGCGCGGGACGGCACCGGTTCTGCCGAGGACGGCCAAAGCATTCAGCATGCGCTCGATGGTCGCGTCGTACTCGGCGGGAATGCTCTCGCCATTGACCGAGGCAAGAATGCGCGCGTGCAGGAAGAAGTCGATGGCGTAAACGTGATAGTAGAGCGACTGCTCAAAGTGCAAGCCGTCGGGATGGACCTGGCGGTGCGCCTCCTGCAAAGTGATTTTCCACCCGAGATCCTTCCACCGTTCCGCAGACGGCAATTCCGGGCAAAGAACGCCGATAAAGAGCAGCGCCACCGCTTCGCCCATCAAATGCGTGTTGGGGGAAAAGTAAGTGGAGAGATAGCGCTCCATGGCGCGGCCATGCACGGACAGCGACCGCAGGAATTGTTCGCGAAACCCCGGGCGTTGCGCCGCAGCGTCTCCAAGCAAGTGATATGTCCAAAGCCACGACAGGCTGCGGAAGGCAACCTCTAGACTGCTCGCCCAGTTCACGCCGTACGGATAAGGATTCTCGCGATGCCAGTGTTCCCACTGAGCGAAGATTTCATCCACAAATTTGGGCTGGCCTGTGATGCGATAGGCCTTCGCCAGCACGAGCCAGTGCTGGTGCCGGTTCAGTTCCCACGTGACCTTTACGTCGCCGCATTCTGCAAAATCGAGATAACGAATTTTGTAGAAGGACTTTCGCGGCGCGCGTTTGCCGTGCACCCGATCGAGGCTCCAGTCAATCTCTTTTCCGTAGTCCAGGTCCCTGTATCCAAGCAGATCGAAGCGATGCTCACAGATTTGTTCGGCGCGGGGAACGATCTGTGCATATTCGCGAGGCAGGCGTTTTTCGAATGCTGAGAGTATCGCGGGAACTTCGTGGGCGGTGAAGAAGAACTTTGGGCTTGACGCAGAAGCGTGGGGTGTTTCCGCGAAGTCGCGCCCGATCAGACCGAGCACGGCGTCGACGCGTTTGCCGAGTTCCTGGCGCGAGCGCGTGGCGAACTCGTCGCCGCTCATCGAAAACAGTCGCCGCACCCGGCGCGTGAGCGCGTCACCCGACATGCACGGCCTCTTGCTGGCCGGCCGCGACGCGCTCGCCTGCGAGCCAATTGGCCATCAGTCCGACATTGTCTTCGGCGTCGGCAAGCCGCGTCCCTGCTTTCACCTGCTGGTAATTCTCGGCGACGAACCGGAGCTTCGCCACCATGTCGTCGGCGTTCATTTCGGCGTAGGTGACCACGCCTGGAGGACGCCGCCCGTTTTCGCTTGCAACTACAGGAATGCCAATCGTGAGCGATTCCAGCACCGAAGCGGCCACGCCGTCGCAGCCCGGTGTCCGAAGGCTGGCGAAAGAACGCGACATCAGGGTCAGGAATTCGTCGTGCGTCAAATTGCCCAGCAGCAGCAGGCTTTGGCGTTCGTCCTGCGGCCAGTCTTCGACGAAATTGCGGGCCGAGGGCATCTCTTTCTCCGGGAATCCCAGCCACACGAATCCCGCTCGAGGATAGTGTTTGCGAAACTTCGCCATGCCTTCGCGCAACACTTGCAGACGGTATTCGGCCCGGAACGATACGTAGCAAAAAAACACCGGGTCTCGTTCCGCCAGGAAGCGTTCGATTTCCGGCGGCAATTTCGCCGGCGAAAAATTCAAGTATTGCGACGAAAAGGTTGCGATGGATCTGATTTTTCCTGAACGAATTCCATAGGAGACAATGGCCTGCTTGATTTCCGCGCTATCGCAGGCAACACCCCCCGCCAGCGCGAAAAGAAGCCAGAATGCAAAACGCAAGCGCGGCGAATCCGGACGCGGAAAATAATCCTGAGAGAGACCGCCGTGGAACGTAACCAGCGCGGGACGGAACACAAGCCGGCCAGCCAGTGCCGCGATCAGCGCCAGCACATAGCCTTTCTTCGACATGCCGTTGACGTGAACGTTCAGGCGATATCCGCGAAATGCGAATCGCAATACTTTGAGGACATAGTCGAGCCCGTTCTGGACGTCCACGTACGAGGAATCTTTTACCTGGCGGCCTTCATTGATTTTGAGAACATCGCAAACGTGGCCGCGCCGTCGCAGTTCATCCGTAACCAGTTTCGTCTGGATTGCCCAACCGCACATGGGCGGCGGATAGTTCCCGATTTGCAGGACTCTCACTTTCGCACTCACGCCCGCACGCCTTTCGCTTGCAGGAGTTCTTCGTAGAGCGCGCCGACTTCGCGGGTCAGCCGCTCAAAACTGAATTTTCGTTCGACCATTTCTCGCGCTTTTTCCGCCATGCTACGTGCGAGAGCGTCGTCGTCAAGCAATCTCGCGACCGCATTCCCGAGTGCGACGGCGTCTCCCGGAGGCACCAGCAGCCCAGTCACTCCGTCCTCGACCACTTCGAGGTTGCCGCCAACGGCGCTCGCCACAACCGGCAACCCAGCCGCCATGTATTCTAGGACGGCGTTCGGCATGCCCTCAGCCGCCGACGGCAGCACCGCGAGGTCGCACGCGGCCAAAATGTCGGCTACGTCGCTGCGGCGGCCCACAAACAGGAATCTTGACTCGACGCCCACGGCTTCAGCACTCTGTTCGAACTGGGCGCGCATCTCCCCGTCGCCGACCAGAACGAACCGGGCTTGCGGACATCGTGAACCGATTCCCGGCGCGGCAGCAATCAGAGTAGGTTGCCCCTTCACATCGGTGTGCATGTTTCCCACCAGCACAACGATTTTCGCGCGCTCCATGCCGGGGAACAAACGCGCCCGCGCACCTGGAGCAGCACGAAAACGATCAAGATCGACGCCGTTGTGAATCACCCTGACCTTTTGCGGATCGAGGCCTTCGTCGCGCACTAGGCCTTCGCGGATCATCGACGCATTGGTAAGTACCGCAGATGACGCACTCTGCGCCCGCCGCAGCCACTTCTTCCGGCTGCTCTTGTACCAGGCGTCATGCGAAAGGTCGCGCTGGCTGGTTACGATCACGGGAACTCCGGCCAACTTTCCCGCGACGACCCCAATCATGTTCGACCACAGGTCGTGAGCGTGGACCACGTCGAACTTTCCCCGCCGCAGAAATGCCACCATGCGCGCCAACTGATAAAGGCCTTGCGGAGAATCAATGCCGCCCTTGGGATGGAACTCGACCACGTTGACGCTCGATCCGTTCAAGTTCGCGAGCAGCGGCCCTTCCTTGCGCAGGCAAGCGAGCGTCACATCGTACTTCGCAGGATCCATCCGCCGGGCAAGCTCTACGGCCTGAGTTTCAGTGCCGCCGATGTTCAAGGAATCGAGCAGGTAGAATATCTTCCTCTTCCTCGCAGGATTCACGCCATCCACAGCGGTTGACGCCCGTGCGACCGCGAATCCGGGCCCGGGTTTTTCCTGCTGCGCTGTGGTCATGGATGTTCGAATCCCGAAGGTAATCTTATCGCGCCCAGCGAACTTTGTTAGAGTTGTGATTGGCCGCGGGGAAACCGAGGGAATCAATCAGATGTGCAAGAGTTTGCAATCGCCTTTTTCCCCCCTTTCTGGTGCCGTCGCCGGCGGCTGGATTGGCGCTAATCAACTGATAACAATAGACTAACAAACGCCGTCTCGATGGAATGATGTCTTCGGTGAGTGAATTGCGGTACTGAATTGTTTCACTCGAACAGACTCTGGGTGTATCTAAGGATAAAGCAATAAATATGAGCCGGTCTATCAGCGTGTTTGGCCTGGGTTACGTCGGTACCGTCACGGCGGCCTGTTTCGCAAGCAAAGGGAATCGTGTGATTGGCGTGGATTTAAGCGCGATGAAGGTCAATGCCATGCAATCGGGGAAAAGCCCGATTGTGGAGCCGAAGGTCTCGGAACTGGCAGCCGCTGCCCATCAATCCGGACTGCTGCATGCAACCAGCGACTCTGCGCGGGCGGTGATGGAATCGGAGATTTCATTTCTGTGCGTCGGAACACCGAGCTTGCGCAATGGCAAACTTGACCTCGGGCACATCGAGCCGGTCTGCCGTGAAATTGGCGACGTGCTGAAGAAGAAGGATTCGTTCCACCTCGTGGTTTTGCGCAGCACCGTGCTGCCGGGAACGGCAGAAAAGATTGTTGTTCCGACACTCGAAAAAGCCAGCGGCAAAAAGCTCGGGCAAGGCTTCGGCGTCTGCGTGAATCCTGAGTTCATGCGCGAAGGCACTGCGGTCGCAGACTTCCTTGAGCCTTCGATGACGGTGATTGGCGCGTCTGACCCCGCGCACAGCGCGATTCTCGCAGATTTGTACAGCTGGGTGCCGGGACGAATTTTCCAGACTGCTTTCACCACTGCGGAAATGGTCAAGTATGTCTGCAACGCATGGCATGCGGTGAAAGTCGGGTTCGCCAATGAAATCGGCACGCTGGCCAAGCACCAGAACGTTGACGCAGAAGCTGTGACCGAAATTTTTACAGCGGATACCAAGCTCAACATCTCGCCCACCTACCTCAAGCCGGGGTTTGCTTTCGGCGGATCCTGTCTGCCGAAAGACGTTCGCGCTCTGACTTATCGGGCGAAAGAACTCGACCTGAGTTTGCCGCTGCTGGAATCCGTGATGCCGAGCAACGACGAGCATCTGGAACGTGCTGTCGAATTGGTGCTCGCGACCGGCAAGAAAAGTATCGGGATGCTGGGCATCAGTTTTAAGGCCGCGACCGACGACTTGCGCGAAAGCCCGCAGGTGCAGTTGGTGAAGCGTCTGCTTGGCGAAGGGCGCGAGC
Source organism: Acidobacteriota bacterium (assembly GCA_043734125.1). Classification (GTDB taxonomy): domain Bacteria; phylum Acidobacteriota; class Terriglobia; order Terriglobales; family Acidobacteriaceae; genus Gp1-AA145. The sequence continues at coordinate 158,280 of JAYTFR010000055.1, forward strand.
TGCAAATCTGGGACGACAACGTTTCGCTCGGCCGCCTGATCGGATCGAACCGCCAGTACATTGAAGAGGTGATCCCGCACATCGGATCGCTGCTGCGCCAGACGCTCGATGAAGTGCTGAAGGATGCGGAAGTAATTGTCGTGGGAACGCGCGGAGTGAACCGCGATGAACTCCAGTCGAAACTGCGGCCAGAGCAGGTGGTAATCGATCTGGTCAATCTGGAAAAGGCGCGCAGAATGAAGACACCGGGTTTCTACGAAGGAATTTGCTGGTAGAACTCCGGCACGCAGGCGATTGGTTTTAAAAATCGCCGCGCCGCTGGTGCCACGGCCGTCATGCGAATTCTCTGGGTCAAAGCCGGCAAGCTGCTTCCCGTTGATACGGGCGGGAAAATCCGTTCGTTCAACATCCTGCGCAAGCTTGCCCGTAACAATGCCGTCACTACGCTTTCCTACTACGGCGGCTCGAAGGAGCCCGGATATGAAGCCGCGCTGACGAAAGAACTGCCGGGCGCGCACTGCATTCACACCGGAGCGACGGATGGCGGCGGACTCATGCAGGCACTCGACTATCTACGGCGGCTGCCGAATTCCGCGCCCTACGCAGTCACCAAATTTACCGATCGGCGTGTCGTCGAAACTTTGCGCGACTGGCTGCCGGCGAACCGCTTCGATGTTGCGGTGTGCGATTTTCTCTCTGCGTCATTGAACTTTCCGGACCAGTTGCCGCTTCCCTGCGTGCTGTTTCAGCACAACGTCGAGAGCTCGCTATGGTCGCGGATGGCAACGACGGAAGCCAATCCAGTGCGGAAACTTTCTTACAAGACCGAAGCTGCAAAAATGCGGCGTTACGAGCGCGCGACGTTGCAACGTTTCCGTCACGTCATCGCCGTCTCAGAAACCGACAAGCAGCAGATGCTGGCGATGGACCCGAGTTGCGCGATCAGCGTGGTGCCGACCGGCGTGGACACGGAGAAATACCAGGTATTCCCTTCGGCCAGTGGCGATCCGCCACGCATCGTTTTCACCGGCTCAATGGACTGGGAACCGAACATCGATGCCGTCGAATATTTCTGCAGCGAAATCTGGCCGACGATTGTGCTCCGCTTCCCGGCGGCAAAATTTCAGATCGTGGGGCGCAATCCCCATGCCCGCGTGAAGCAGCTCGCATCTTCGACGATCGAAGTCACGGGCACTGTTCCCTCGGTCTCCGATTACCTGCGCGACGCCGCGGTAGTGATTGTTCCCTTGCGCATAGGCGGCGGCACGCGGCTGAAGATTTTCGAGGCCATGGCCATGGGCAAGGCGTTGGTTTCGACGACCATTGGCGCGGAAGGTCTCGACGTCACCAGCGGCGAGAACTGCATTCTAGCCGACAGCCCCGAAACCTTCGGGGACAGCATACTCTCCCTTCTGAGCGACGTACCACTTCGCCGGAAATATGAGAGGACGGCGGCCGCTCTGGCCGCGCGCTACGACTGGTCGAACATTGCGCGGCAGTTCGAAGAGGTTCTGCAACACGCAATTGGAGCACCTTCCGCAAATGTACTCTCCGCGCAACTGGTGAGCCCATGAAAGTTCTTGTGCTCGACGGAAATCAGAATCAGGCGGTCGCCTGCGTGCGGTCCTTGTCCAAGAAGGGTCACCGAGTTCTCGTCGGCAACACTTCAAGCTGGAGCAAGGCCGGCTGGTCGCGCTCGTGTTCGGGAACATTCGTTTATCCCTCGCCGCGTGACGGCAATCGCATGATCACAAGCCTTGCCGAACTGGCCCGCAGCGAACCGGGCACGCTGATTCTACCTATGTCGGACGCGACCACGCTGATGATTTCCGCAAACCGCAATGCGTTGCTGCAAGCTGGAGCAAAGCTCGTCCTGCCTGCGCATGAAGATGTTCTCCGCGCCGCCGACAAGAGCCATACGACGAAGCTCGCACAATCGCTGGGGATCGCTGTGCCGCGCAGTTGGGTGATCTCCAGCGCAGCAGAAGCGCGCGAACTGGCAGCGTCTTTTCCTTATCCAGTCGTGCTCAAGCCGCGCAGTTCGGAAGAACAAGCAGCGTGTGGCACAACGCAGAGCACGGGCCGTCCGCTCTACGCCCGCGCCGCGGCCGAATTTCAGTCCGCCTACGATTCGCTCAGCCAGCGGTCGTCGTCGGTGTTAGTGCAGGAATTCATTCCGGGCGGCGGCACCGGCTACTTTGCACTGATGTGCAACGGAGCGCCGCGCGGAGAGTTCATGCATCGGCGCGTTCGTGACGTGCATCCCACAGGTTCCGGCAGCGCGGTGAGAATCAGTGTGAAGCCTGATCCCACGCTGCGGGAAGCCTCACTTGCGATTCTCAAGGCTCTGAACTGGCATGGCGTGGCAATGGTTGAGTTCCGTCAGCAGCCCAATGGAGAGTTCGTTTTTCTCGAAGTGAATGGGCGGTTCTGGAACTCCCTGCCGCTTGCATGTTACGCGGGGGCTGATTTCCCCGCAGGCGTTGCCGAAATCGCCGAACGCGGCGACTGCGCTCCCATGCCGGATTACAAAGTCGCCGTGCGCTGCCGCTGGCTGCTTGGCGACTTCCGTCACCTGCTTGCAGTCTGGCGCGGAGCACCGACGGGTTATCCGGGAAAGTTCCCCAGTCGGCTGCATACCACCCTCGCGGTGCTCACGCCCGTGCCCGGCACCTATCACGACAATTTTCAGATGGCGGATCCGTTGCCCGAATTGGGCGACTGGCTGGCGCTGGCGCAACGCGTTTTCGAAAAAAAGAAACCTAAGGAAGAGTTGAGTGCTGAAGGGCGCTATTCACATCCATAGCACGTACTCCGACGGCGAGTTCGCGCTGCCGGAACTGCGAGCAATTTTCGCCACCGAAGGATGCGCCTTCGTGTGCATGACCGACCACGCCGAGGCGTTTGACGCGCACAGCCTCGCGGCCTACCAGGCCGAATGTGAGGCGCTCTCCGACGCAGCTTTCCGCTTTGTTCCCGGCCTGGAATACGAATGCGAGCAGCGCATGCACATTCTCGGGTACGGCGCGGAACGACTCGCCTCCACCCAGGACCCGCAACAGGTCATCCGTCACATTGACTCGCAGAACGCAATCTCGGTCATCGCGCATCCCAAAGACGCCTTCTTTCAGTGGATCGAAACCTTCGAGGTTCTCCCTGCAGGAATCGAAGTCTGGAATTCGAAATACGACGGCCGTTATGCACCGCGGCCCGGCACGTTCGCATTGCTGCAAAAGCTGCAGCAACGTAAGCCGGAAATGATGGCCTTCTACGGACAAGACCTGCACTGGAAAAAGCAGTTTCGCGGACTTTTCGTCGAATTGAATTGCGAGGCGAATGAGCCGCCGCGAATTCTGGATGCACTTCGGCGGGGGAATTATTCGGGCGTCAAAGGGGACATCTCACTTCCTTCGAGTGGAGAGGTTCCGAGCGCCCTGCTCGCTGAGTTCGCCGAGCAACATGGCAAAGCGGACCGCATGCGCAACGTTTTCAAGTCGGGCAAGAAGGCCCTCGAGCGCATGGGTATTAAAGTTCCGGCGTCGGTAAAAGCCAAACTGCGGGGCATTTTCTGATGGGTGCTCCTGGCACCATTTGCCTGATGTATCACGAGATCGAGCTTCCCGGGCGGGAGTTGGCCGATTCCGACCCAGGCTACACGCGATACGCGGTCAGCCTTGCCAGCTTTCGCGAGCAAATGCAATTTCTCAAATCCGCAGGCAGGCGGGGCATTAACGTCACCCAAATGCTGTCTAGCACCGCGGGTACCGGCGTGGCTTTGACCTTCGACGACGGCTGCGAAACCGACCTGATCACCGCCGCGCCGCTGCTGAAAGATTTCGGATTTCAGGCAACGTTCTACATCACGGTTGGTTTCTTAGGGAAACCCGGCTTCATGTCCAGGGCGCAGGCACGGGAACTCGGCGAGTCGGGCTTCGAGATTGGCTGCCATTCGCTGACGCACCCATACCTGACTGACGTCGATGCCGCGGGACTGGAAATGGAAATCGCTGGCGCGAAGAAACAACTGGAAGACATCCTCGGCCGCGCGGTAACGCATTACTCGTGTCCCGGAGGCCGGTGGAGCGGGCGCGTGGCAGAAGTCGCAAAGCGGGCCGGCTACGAGTCAGTTGCAACCAGCCAGGTGGGAGTCAACCGCCCTGAATCCGACCGCTTCTTTCTGTCGCGTAACGCGGTTACGCGCGACGTGGGCCTGGCAGATTTCCAGGCACTTGCTTCAGGGACGGGACTGTGGAGCAAGCAGCTAAGGAACCGGACGCTGCAACTGGTGCAGCGAACCATGGGAAGCGCGGCCTACAACCGCCTGCGTTCTGCGATCCTGGGCGGCACCGAGCATTAGTAAAACGTTTGTCACGTTTGACAAGACAGGTAGTACCGAAGCCCTGATCGTGGTACAAAGGATCAACGCCGCTTTTGTCAGACTGACCATCAAAAACTGAAGCAGGGGACCCCATTTTGAGTCATCTGGAAGGCGCCATTTCGCAGCCGAACCGTGTGCCGGCGGACCCAGTTTCGCTTCCGTCTCCAATGCCATCCGATTCCCATTCAGTCCTTGTCAGCGTGATCATCCCTGCGTATCGCTGCGCAGAATATATCGTGCAGGGCATTGAATCGGTTTTGATTCAGACAGTCACATCGCACGAAATCATCGTGGTGAATGACGGCTCCCCCGACACGGCTGAACTGGAAGCTGCGCTTGCTCCCTACTCCGGGCGGATCCGTTATTTTAAGCAGCCAACCCGCGGGCCCTCCGGCGCCCGCAATGCCGGCATCCGAAATGCGTTCGGTAAGTACGTGGCGTTCCTTGACGGGGATGACTACTGGACGCCGGATCACCTGGCCAAGGCGCTTAGCATTTTCGAGAAAGAGCCCGACCTTGCGCTCGTGTATTGCGACTGCATTCTGGTGAAGAATGGTACGGCTTACAGTCGCGTTTTCTATGTACAGGGGCAGTCGAGCCGGGTTTCGCTCGAGTCGCTCTTGTTGCAGAGTTCGACTATCAGCACTTCGTCGGTAGTGGTTTCGCGCGAAGCCATGATTGCTGCAGGGGGCTTCGACGAGTCGCTGTATCGCTGTGAGGATTTCGACATGTGGCTGCGATTGGCGTCGTGGGGCGGAAGAATGGCATATCACCCCGACGCTGAAGTTTTCCACCGCATGCACGGCGGGAGTCTTTCGGCAGACAGTCTTGCCATGATTAAGGACCGGGTGCGTGTTTACGAAAAGACCGCTGCCACCCTGAATCTTTCCCGCGACCAGAAGCAGATCATTCGCCGGATGATTACAAAGTCGCAGAGTGACGGTTACGTGGAGCAACTCAAGGAAGCGCTGGATCGCGAAGACTACGCCGAGGCACGCGAAGCCGCGCATCGTGCGATTTCAGTCGAAAGCACGTGGAAGCTCAAACTTTCAATGGTTGGGTTGCGCGTGGCGCCTCGAGTGTTCCGCGTTCTTCACCGCTCGCGAATGGTTTTGCTGCAAAGGAATCAAGCGCGCAACAACTCCGTTGAAAACGACCAGCCCCTACCTCAAGCCTGACTTTTACCCTGCCGGAAAAATAGTTTCTACGAAGTGCATCCCTGCAACGAAGCTTCTGACGCTGTGGGGCTCGGATGACGATTGATCCCCTCCAGGAAGTTCCGGTGCCACAGTTCAAAGATCAGCAGCAGCCAGAGTTCCTGGCCGTAGTCACGGCGTCCGCTGAGGTGCTCCTCCACCAGTTGACGCACAGCTGAAGGATTCAGATAGCCGCGCTGCAGCGTTTTCGGCTCAAGCAGAATCGGCAGAAGCGTATTCCGCAAATCGCTTTTCCACCAGTGCGTCAACGGCATCGCGAATCCCTGCTTGGGACGATTCAGCCCTGGAACTCCCAATCGCTCTGCCAGTTTTCGCAGCAGGTATTTGCGAACGCCGCCACGATACTTCCATTCCGAGGGGAGCGCTGTGACCCATTCAATGAGCACGTGGTCAAGGATCGGCGAGCGCACTTCTAGGGAAGTCGCCATGCTCATGCGATCGACCTTGGTGAGCACGTCGCCGGTCAAGTAGCTTTTGGTATCGAGATACAGCAGGCGACTGATGCGGTCGGGGGCTTTTGCATCCGCGTAGAAGTGACGGACTTCCTCGATCACGTCGCGGCCATTGGCGGCGGCGAGGAAATCATGCGAAAACAGTTTTCGCTCGCGATCTGTAGTAAGGAATCCAACCGTATCCAGATACCGGTCACCGCCATGTAAGGACGCGTTGAAAAGAAATCGCCGTCCCTTAAACGACGCGCCCAGTGCGGGGTATATCAGGTTGCGAAAAGCGCCGCCCACCCATGCGGGAACTTGCTCATACTGCATCCGGTCCAAATGCACAGGATAGCGATCGTACCCGGCGAACAACTCGTCGCCACCGTCGCCGGAGAGCGCAACCGTCACATGCTGGCGGGCCATACGGCTCACGTGATACGTGGGAATCATGGAAGAATCGCCGAAAGGCTCTTCCATCATTCTGGTGAGGTGGTCGAGCGTGTCGGCGACGTTCGGCTCGACGATAAACTCGTGATGCTCGGTACCGAACTTCTCTGCCACCGCGCGCGCGTAGGGCGCTTCGTTGAAATCCTGATTGGCGAAGCCGATCGAAAAAGTCTTGACCGCGGAACCGCTGGCCCGGGCCATGAGCGCCACGACCACAGAGGAATCCACGCCGCCGCTCAACAAGGCTCCGAGCGGGACCTCGCTGATCAGGCGGATGCGGACGGCTTCAGCAAGCTGGCGTTCGAGTTCGTCAAGGCACTCCTGTTCAGATTCAACTTGTGCTGTGCCATAGGCGGGAACGTCCCAATACTGGCGAATCCTGACCTTGCCAGCTTTGTACTCCAGCAGGTGCCCGGGGGGAAGCTTGGCGATATCGCGAAAGGCTGAATTCGGATCGGGAATGTACTGCAGCGAAAAATACTGAAGAAGCGCTCTTGAATTGACGTGGGAAGAAAGCTCAGGCGCGACGGCAAGAATAGTCTTAATCTCAGACCCGAAATAAAGACGCCCGTCTTTTTGCGCGTAATAAAGCGGCTTCTTTCCCAACCGGTCGCGGGCCAGAAGAAGCGATTGTTTGCGCTCGTCGTACAAGGCGATCGCGAACATTCCCCGCAGCTTCGCGATACAGTCAGAGCCCAGTTCTTCATAAAGGTGAACGATGACTTCGGTATCGCTCTGGGTGTAGAACTGGTGCCCGCGCTGCTCCAGGCCCGCGCGCAGTTCCTGGAAGTTGTAGATCTCGCCGTTGAAGACAACCCAAATGGATTTGTCTTCGTTGTGCATGGGCTGCTGGCCGCCTGCCAGATCAATGATGCTCAGGCGACGCATGCCCAAGCCGACGCTGCCCGAGGCGCGAACGCCTTCTTCGTCGGGGCCGCGATGAACAATGGTCGCGCACATCTGCCGCACGGTGGCGGCGTCAACAATTTCATCCGCGCGGCCAACCAGGCCAGCTATCCCGCACAACGTTCCACCGCCTCGGCAGGCTCTTCGGTCCGCGCTCGCCTCGCTCGGGGCGCAGTGCCGCGCACAGAGATCGGCACATTGGCCACGTGGAGATCTTCCAGTCCGCAACTTTCGAACCAGCGGAAAACTTGTTCGTAGGTGTGCTTGGATTGATACCAGGGTGAGTACCAGTCGAAGGTATCCAGAATGCGCCACTCGGGATCAGGATCCTGGGCCAGTGGGAGGACCATGCGCATGGTCCCGCTAATGAGGCGGCCGATCAATGGCACTTTTCGGACGGCATTGTCCACGGCGTAAAAGGGCACCGCGATCTTGCACAGGCTGTGCAGCCGCTTTTGCGACATTTTACGCGTGTACTTGCGATAGAAATCGCTGGCCCGGTACCACGGATTGTAAGCACTGTAGAGCCAGATAGCGATTCGCCCGCCTGGTTTGAGAAGTCGGGGAAGCTGCTTGAACGCCTTCTCGCAATCGGGCGTGTGATGCAGCACGCCCAGACTGTAAATCATGTCAAAGCTCTCGGGCGCAAAAGGCAGCTTGAAAACGTCGGCTTGAATGATGGTTGCGTCGCGGTCGGCAAGGTTGGGCGCGGCCGCTTCCACGGCACGGCTCAGATCAATGCCCACCACATGCGCTCCCCAGCGGGTAATGATTTCCGCATAGCGTCCCATGCCGCAGCCGACGTCCAGAACCAGTTTGCCGGCGAAGTCCTCCGGTCCGAGACCCGTCTTTTCCATGAAGTCTAGTTCGGAGCGCTGGCTCATTCCGGTGTCGAGCTGCGTGCGGTTGTGCTTCAGCCACTGAAAGCCGAAGCTGCCCGCATACTCCTGCGCGTCAACGAACCTGAGCACGCCGTCAACAAATGGATACTGGCGTCCGCAACTGCGGCAGGCCATGCCCGTTGTGGTCATCTGCAACCGGTCTTGACAATCGATACAGCGAAAAATCTCCGCAACCCGCTCAGCGGGTCCACGCCAGGTCGTGTTCTTCTGGTTTTCCATAAGGGTCTTGTGGGTTCCTTGCATTGAGAGTGTCTACCGGTTGCTGAACCTGGGCTGGTTCGGGAGCAGACGCAATCTTGTACATCACGCTGGCGTACGCCACCATGAAATAGGGGAATAACGTATAAGCCGTCGATGCAAAAGCCGCGCCCACTACGTAGGCCGCCAACCCTGCCCGAAGCGCGTTTGTGAACAGTTGCATCTGGGGATCAGCCTTGTATCTTGCAGACTTGCTCACCTTTCCTAGGCTGCGGAAAGTAAGCCCCAGAATAGCGACGAAGAGTCCCAGCCCAATTAGACCGGTCTCGGAGCTCAACTCCGTGTAGGTGTTGTGAGTCACGTGCCAAGATTTGGTGTAGGCCTGAAAGTTGCCCGGGCCAACGCCGAAAAGCGGATGCTCCATGGTGACCCGGATGCTTTCCATCAGCAGTTCGCGGCGCGCATCGAGTGATCCGTGATCGCCAGAGTCTTGCGCGGCCTCGTCCGTAAACAGTGACGCGACTCGGGCGACGTATCGCGGCGTAGTGACCGCCACCCCGACGGCGACCATCAGAATGAAAATAGCAGCGGCGGTGATTTGCGGACGCTTACCTTTAATCCCAAATTCCCAGATGCAGATAAAGAAACAGATAACCATTGCGATCAGGCCACTACGCGAGTAGGTGGCGATGACGCCGTAGAGCAGAAACAACAATGCAGCTGCCCAGGGCAGCTTTTTCAAAATTCCTTTGCTGGCAAAAAGGAATGCCAGAGCCAGAGGGAAGTTAATCGCAATATTGATGGCGAAATCATTGGGATTGGAGAAAACGCCGCCCAATCCCCACAAGCGGATGCTGCTTCCTCCAACCGCCGCGGGATGGACAATGATGGAGGCGACCGTCAACACCGCGACCGACGCAGCCTGCACCCAAAGCAGTCGGCGCAGTTCGACCAGCGAACCTACGATCATTGCGATCAAGAGTGCGACGATTGCAGCTTTCGAAAACTGGTTCTCGACTACATCTAGCGCGCCGCCGCGCCAGAAAGCAAAAGGCACCGTGATGCACATGTGCACCAGGAGGATGAGTACCAGCTTAATAGCCAGGGGCATCTTACCTTTCAGGCGCCTCCAGCTCAGAACCAGGCCCAACAGGGCGAGACCACCGGAAATCTTTCCCACTGGGACATTCGCCATCCCGGGAATAAAATCCTCAGGACGCGCGAAGTACAGGAAACTGAACGTGACTAATGCCGAATAGGCAAGAGTCGTACCCTTTCTGGCCGGCGGCGCAGGAACCATGGGAGCCGACGCCACAGTTGGCGGCGTTCGCGGAACGAATTCAGCTTTGGGCAGCCGCCCGGGAGTCCCGAATTTCTGGTCGAAAAAAGTCATCTGGTCCACACCGGCTTTCTTCCGCTGACAAACTTTCCGAAGGCGACGAGCGCCGCTGCGTTCAGAAGAACAAACGTAAAAGCTGCGTCCGCTCCGCGGGCCAGAATTCCTCCGTGGAGGTGCAACGTGGCCAACATTCCCAGCGCGTAGAAAGCAAGCTGCAGGAGCAACACTATTCTGAAAAAGATCCCGGGCAAAACCGCCGAAGTGACGAGCGCTGCAGCCAGCGCAAACGGAACCAAAAGCCTGCAAAGCTTGTGGCTGACGAATTCAAAGCGAATCGGGTTCTGGCCGGTCAGTAGCCACGGCGCCAACTGCAGCAGTTGATAGTTGCCGGTCAACGTTCGCACTTTACGAGAGAATTCGCGTCCGGTTCCCTGGCTGGCGACGTCCCAGGCATGGGCCCGGTCATCAAACACAACTCGCGCGCCCTGGCGCACGACGTTCATAGGAAGGTACACGTCATCGAGAATGGTCTCGGGCGGCACCGGGACCAGAAACTTGCGCCGCACGGCGTAGAAGGCTCCCGTGGCCCCTACGACCGAACCGGAGTCCGCCTCCATCTGACGGATCGCCTTTTCCATTCGCCAGTACAGTCCAACGCCCCGAGCAGACTCGCCCGATTGGGGATCGCCCAGCAGCAGCTCACCGCTGGCGCAACCGACTGAGGCATCAGCAAAGTTCTGCATCAGCAACTTCAGAGCACCGGGCTCGATCTGCTGGCGGGCATCGGTCAGAACCACAATGTCATTCTTGGCAATCTTCATGGCCTCGTTTAGCCCGGCCGCCTTGCCGCTGGCTTCAGAAAGAATCACGGAGCGAATCCGCTCGCTAGCGTGTTCGGCAAGAACTTGCTCGGTCGCGTCAGAGGAGCCGTCGGAAACGATCACCAGTTCGCACAGTTCTGCGGGGTAATCCAAAGCCAGCAGGTTACGTAGTTTGCGTTCGAGCACGACCGCTTCGTTGCGCACTACCATCACGATGGAAACCGACGGCAGCACCGACGCGCGGGTCACCGGAACCGACTTCCACCGACCGCGAAGCCACAGCCATGCCGGATACCCGAAATAGGTATAGGCAATGATGGCGACTGATCCGTAAAAGAGCCAGGTCATTGCGCTCCCCGGCCCAGCAGTACGATTTTGACGGTCTGGAACATGATCATCAGATCGAGTCCCAGCGAGGCGTTCTTAATGTAGTAGAGATCGTATTGCAGCTTCTCTTTAGAATCCTCAACCGTGTTGCCGTACTTGTATTTCACCTGGGCCCAGCCGGTGACACCGGGGCGAACAGCGCTGCGTACGGGATAGTACTGAATCACCTTGGAAAGCATGTCCACAAATTCCGGGCGCTCGGGGCGGGGTCCGACGAACGCCATATCGCCCTTCACCACGCACCACAACTGGGGAATCTCATCCAGGCGGGACTTGCGAAGAAATTTTCCCACGCGGGTAATGCGAGGATCGTCATCGCCCGCCCAGGTGGGACCTGTATCAGATTCCGCATCCTGCCGCATGGTGCGGAATTTGTAGCAGTAGAAAACTTTGCCTGCCAAGCCGACCCGCTGCTGCCGGTAAAACACCGACCCCCGGGAATCCAGCTTGATGGCCAGAATAACCAAGGGAATGACGGGCAGCACCAGAAGTAGCAGAACCGCTGAAGCGAGAATGGCGAATAGCCGCCGCACGATCAGAAATCCCGAGCTGAACTGGAATCCTTCGGAGAAAATCAGCCAGCTCGGATAAAGGTTGTCCACTTCGATGCGGCCCGAGATTTTTTCCAGCCAGGAAGTCGCCTCTTCGATTTTTACGCCATTGAGACGCAGTTGCAGCATCTCCATTACCGGCAGCGAGCCGCGCCGGTCTTCCATGGCCACAATCACGCGGTGCACGCGGTGGTCGTGCATGAGTTCCATCAGGTGCGCAGCGATGGTTTCACGGGTCAAGGCGCCCTCAACGTTGCCGCTCCACCCTGAAACTTCCACTCCCAATTCCGTGCGGGTACGCAGTCCGTTCACCAACCTTAGGGCCCTTTCGCCGGCGCCAAGAACGTATACCCGTTCCCGAAGGTACGGGCTTTGCGCCAGCCAGGCGTAGGCCAGGCGCCACGTGAACAAGGCTAACGTCACCAGCAGCAGGGCAAGCACCAGGGTGTTGTTCCCGATCAAGAGGCGGGGGAACACATAGGCCAGAATGGCAGTCAATAGAGCCAGAATTCCCGGAACCATCAGCAGTCGAAAATAAAGCTCCCCGCGCGCGTTCCATTGTGCGGGCTCGTAAAGATCAAACAAGTGGGAGAAGATCAGGACAGCAGCGGTCGCTATCAGAATCTTCAGGTACCCACCTTCGTAATTCAACAACACATACGCGCTCTCCGGGTGCTGCCAAACGGTAGCAACCAGAAATGAAGTCCAGACCAGCAGCGCCTCGCCGCCCAGCAGGACGAGGGTGCGGATCGGATAGTAAACGTTGAACAGTCGAATCAAGCTTTTCCCTAATTCTTGCTTGCGGCCCGCGCGTCCTGACCGTACGCCGCAGAGTAATACTGCATGTATGGTGAAAGTTCAGGGCTGATCCCGTTCAGTACGACGCCCACCACGTTGCGGTCGGCGAATTCGCGCCGCGCCCTGCGGGCGGCATCGGTAGGTGTGCTGTTGGAGCGCACCACCAGTAAGACTCCATCGCAGTCTTTTGCCATCAGAGTCGCGTCTGCAACCGGAACTGCCGGAGCGGAGTCAATGATGATCCAGTCGAAGGTTGATTCCAGCCGGTTCAGCAAGGTACGCAGGCGCCCGTTGGCCAGCAACTCGGCGGGATTAGAGCTGTAGTTACCCGCCGGAATGAAGAAAAGGTTCTCCAACTGGCCTCTCTGAATAATCGACGCCTCATCGGTCTCTCCACGAAGGTATTCGAACATTCCGGGACCGGGATCGGTGCCAAGCAACCGGTGCAATTGCGGGTTGCGAAGATCGCCGTCAATGAGCAGAACACGCCGTCCGTGCTGGCGCGCGAGAACCTGCGCCAGGTTGGACGAGGTGAAGGATTTGCCTTCCTTCGGCAACGCGCTGGTTATCAGCAGCTTCGACAACGTTTGCTTCTCCCGCAACTGATACAAGCGGCTGCGCAGGGTACGGAATTCCTCCATGCCCGGAACGTGTTCCTCGGAACTGAAGAAGAGCATGCAGTTTGCATCCGGGTTCCAGCGGGTCTGTCGGGCTTGCGCCAACAACGACTCTCCGCCCACAAAAACACCCGGCGCAATACTGCCGAGACCGGGGGTAACGGCGGCCACCTCGGCAACCTCCACCGCGGCTGAAGTGCTCTCCAGTCGCGATCCCGGTTGGGACATCGCCCGTTCCTGCTCGGCTTTCTTCAATGCTTCATGAATTCGGCTCATAGTTTTCCTTCCTTGGGTAACTCGCGCTCCGGTTCTTTCAACCGTTCTGCAATATTCGAAAGTGTTTTCAACGCGTCCGTCAGGTCAAACTTGTCGGGTGCTGCAGCGGCCAACGGCGGTAGTGATGCCGGGCTGTCGCCCAGATCGAAATCGCGTGCTACCGCGTCCACAATGCCGGGCGCAACCGTCTTTTGCTGGTCGACAAATGCGCTCACCAGGCAATGCTCACAAATCAGGTTCACCACTCGGGGAATCCCGTTCGAGTAGTGGTGCACGGCATTCACTGCTTCCGGCTCGAAAATCTGCTGGCCGTCGGCGCCTGCAATCCGCAGCCGCTGCTGGATGTAAGCTTTCGTCTCGTCTGATGTGAGCGGATGCGTTTTCGCCCGCAGGGTCAACCGTTGGCGCAACTGGCGAAGGTTCGGCTGCCTGAGTTTTTGGTCCAGTTCCGTCTGCCCCACAAGCACGATCTGCAGCAGCTTCTCGGTAAAGGTTTCGAGATTCGTAAGCATGCGGATCTCTTCGAGCACTTCGTCGGCGAGGTTTTGGGCTTCATCGACGATCAGTACCGCAGTCTCACCCGCGCGATAGCGCTCCAGCAGCCAGTTGTAAAGCCGCATCAGGATCTGGCTTTTGGAGCGCGTTTCGCAGGGGATCCCAAAATCGGCCATCATGTAATCGAGAAACTGAGGCACATTCATGCGCGAGTTAAAGACGAACGCGGTGGGAACCTGCTGCGCCCGCAACCACTCGAGCAGTTTGTTAATCAGCGTGGTTTTGCCGGTCCCGACTTCGCCCGTCAGCAGAACGAATCCTTTTCGGGTCTGTATGCCATACGTAAGGCACGCCAGAGCCTCCTCCGTATGCCGCGTCAGAAACAGGTAACGCGGGTCCGGATTCACGTTAAACGGGTTTGCCCGAAGGCCGAAAAATTCCTTGTACATTCGTCGTTAGACCTCGACCGTTTCTTTCTTCCCGCGCTTGCGAGGTTTCCCATTGCCGTTTCCATTGGCTTCCGGATCTTCTTTGTTCACCCATGGAATCTGCGTCAGCACCGGCAACTCCAGCAATGCGATGACGTCTGCTTCGTTACGAATCGACTGGTCGCGGAATTCAAGCCACGTGGCGAGGATGAGTCCGATCACCAGTCCGCCAGCCATGCCGCCGCCCGCAAACAGCGGCCGGTTTGGAAAACTGGGAGCACCAGGAAGACTTGCCGGCCCCAGCATGTGCATCTGCTCACCCTGTTGTTCCCGCTCCATGGCAGTCTGGACTTGAGCCAGGGACTTCTTGGACAGCAGTTCGTTGTAGCTCTTCTGGGCGCTTTCGTAATCGCGAGTAAGTTCTTTGTACTTCTGGTCCACCGCGGGGCTCAACGAAACCCGCCCCTGATAGACCTTGATCTGGTCTTCAATCTTTTGCTGAGAGCGAGTAGTTTGCGCGATCGTCTCCTGTTGCTGGTGAAGCTGCAGCCGAAGCTGCTGAATCTCTGGAGGCTCAGACAAGTTCGCCTTGGTGTCAGTTACGGCGGGAGGGTTTGCTGCAGCTGCGTTCACTTCGTCAATCTTCTTTTGCAGCGCCTTGATGTCGTTCTTGGCCTTCACCACTTCGGGATAGTCGTCGGTATAGCGCGCCTTCAGTTGCATCAGCTGGCTTTGCAAATCGGCCATCTGTTTTTGCATCGTCTTGGGATCGGCGCTGTCGGCAGCCGTGGATTTCCATGCTGACAACTGCTGGGCCAGCAGAGACTCCGCGTAGGCTTTGTCCTGCTGGGCGCGATTCAAGGTCTGGCTATTGGTCTCCAGCTGGGAATTCAAACCCATTAAGATCTGGAGATTCTTTTCTGAATCTTCTGGAAGCTGACCCATGAATTGGCCCTTGAAGGTGGCCAGTTTGGAATCGAGGTCATCCAGGCGATGCTTGGCGTCGTCAACTTGGCGGCCTAGAAAGTCAGTGGTCTCACGCGCGACCTCTTCACGATCAGCGAAATTCTCGCGAATAATGATATTGGTCAACTCAAAGCAAATTGTTTGCGCCTGCTGCGGATTGTTGCCGGTAAAATTCACATTGAAACCCGGCACGTCGCCCTTGTCGTGCGCGGTGTTTACGACCGCTGCCTGAACTGCCTGAATGGCCAGTCCGGCGCGAATCTGCTCCATTGAAAGGCCGCGCGCGGTGGGGTCCGATGCTCTGACTTTTTCAATCACCGGGCGAAGTTCTTCGGTGCTCAAAGCCCGTTGCTGCAGCCGCGTAAGGCGCTGACTCAAATCTTCGGTGACGACCGGCTTCACGTAGCCTTCAGGCACTTTCTGCTCTTCCACCAATACCAGCGAGGTCGAAGTGTACCTGGGCGTAAAGGCATAGGAAGCGGCAAAACCCAGCAGCGGGGCAAGCAGCGTTGGCACCAGAATCACCCACATGCGCCGGCGAAGCATCGCCAGGTAATCGTCCATTGTCAGTTCGCGGTTCTGAATCATCGTAAGGTTCCGTTTCTGCCAGCCAGGCTGGCGAAAAGCTTTAGTCGAGGCGGATCGGCCTCGGATGCCAATTAATGCCGATCATTCCAGTATGGCGTCTAGACGTCAGGCCGCACACGCTCGAATTGCCGCCCGTGCATTGCCCGATTCCGGTGTCATTAAACTGGTAGCTCAGTGCCAGACTGAAGTGCTTGCTCAACTGCCTCTGTAGCGAGCCGCCGGCGTAGAAAAATTGATAGGTGCGCGAACCTACGCCGACGGTTGAGGTCGAACTGGGCTTCTGCAGATTGGTGTTATGCGAATAGCCAAAGTCGCCCGAAGCCGTCCAGCGGCGCCCCAGCATGTGGTTGAGTGTGACTCGTGCGGCATCGGTGTTAGCACCCGCATAGAAGCCAGAGCCGGGCGTGACGTAGCGCTGATACATCAGTTGCGCGTGGGTACGCGATGAAATTGTGTACGCGAGGGAGAGCGTTCCATTCGCTGAAATTGCGTGCGAGGTGAAGATCGGATTTCGAATGATCACCAGCTGCGGGCCCCCCGCCAGGGTAAGGTTCAACTTGCCAGTAACGCGGTGCCCGTACAAAGCGTTCCACACGTGGGCATTAATTGTTCCACTGCCCGCACGGGGAAAATGAAATTCCTCGAAGGCATATTGAAGACCTATCTGGTCCTTGCGACTGATCAGGTGGTTGTATCCGATTTGGCCCGTCGTCTGTTGGCTGTTGACGATATTGAAGCCGGTGTTTGACTTGGTGACGTTCAGATAGTTGGTAAAGTTGTACCCGGCCGCAAGCGTCACGGTGCTGCGCGGCGAGAGTCCCTGTACGATGTCCACGATCGAGTTGTTGTCAAAGCGCGGCTGACTGCCGCCGTATTGGCCGCCGCCAAAGAGTCCCGAAGGTGTGCCGCCGGAAATTCCACCTCCAAGGCCGGTTCCGGCGCCGGAACCGCCCAGAGCCGAGCCCACGCTGCCGGCGCCGCCGAAGGAACTGAACCCGAACGTCCCTTCAGGTAGGTAACTGAACGAATCGCGAATCGCCAACTGGCCCGTACGCCACAGAATTCTTTGATCAGCCGCGAATGTGTGCACCTGGGTCGCCCGCCCGTGAGTCTTCGTGAGCAAAGGTCCTGCGTAGAAATCTCCGCCTGCAATATAGTCGATGCCGAGCTGGTACTGCTTCCAGATCTTTTGCATATCCAGCGAGACGAGGGCGCGCGAAATCTCAGACGTGTGGCTAGTCTTGGTCGAAGTGCTCGCGGCATTCGAGTCTGCAGTCTCACTTACCTGCACGCCCGGCACCAGGTAGCTGCGCCCGCCGAACGCGGGCTCCGCAACCGGCTGATCCAGACCAGACAAGGGCGGGTTCTCTGCATTATTCTGCTCCGCCGGAGCCGTGGCAGCGGGCGGCGGCGTTCCAGGAGCACTCGAGCTGGTGTCATCCTGCGCAATTGCAACCGATGCGCCTGACAAAGCACAGATCAGCAGAAGAAAGGCAAGCCGAATTGTAGGGAGAAAGTGATTCATATAAATCCTACGGGACAACAATTGTGTCTCCGGGTTTTAGGGTCACGTTCTGGTCCATCCCCTGGCCCTTGATCAGCTTTTTGTAAGGCACGGGGATCTTCTTCTGTTGACCGTTTTCGGTGCGCAGCACATAAATGCCCTTGGTGTTGGCAAACTGGCTGAATCCGCATGACGCCAGCGCCTGCAGCACAGTCATGTTGGGAAGCAAGTTGATCGATCCTGGATGCTGCACCTCGCCCATCGCATAAATACGCTGGCTGTTCATCTGGGTCACGGTGACGTTTACGTGAGGCTCCGAGAGATACTTCTTCAATTTTTCCGTGATGTCGGCGCCCAACTGCATGGGCGTGAGCCCGGCAGCCTTCACGTCGTGCAGCAGCGGTAGAGAAATCATTCCGTCAGCGCGGACCGGCAAGGTCTCGGTAAGATCCGGCTCCTTCCACACGTTGATGGATAGCATGTCATCCGCGCCAATGATGTATGCAGAGTCGCTGGCCTGAGGCAAAGCCGCCGGTGCGATGGGTTCCGCTGGCTTTTCCTGAGCAAACGCCGGCAACAAGCCCACCGCCAAAACAGCCACGAGGAATAACGCATTACGTTTCATGTCTTCTCCGAAAGCTACGTTGCTCCGTATTCGCTGTAGCCAATCTGCTTGAGCTTGTACAGCAGAGCCTTGTAGCTGATTTGCAATTCTTGTGCGGCACGACGCCGGTTCCAGCGCGTCCGCGTAAGCACTTTCAAAATCAATTCCCGCTCGGCCTCCCTCGAGGCTGCGCGCGAGGCTTCTTTCAACGACGTCTTTTCTCCGTTCGACCGGTGGTCGCCGCGGGTCAGCAATGACCGCAAGCCCCCCATGACGACTGACTCGCTGCCCACCGCCACCATGGCCCTCGCTGCGGCTTCGAGTTCGGGCAGGTTGCCTGGCCACGAATGCTCGACAAACAGTTTCTGCGTCGCCGGACTTAAAACTGGAACCGGCCGATGAAATGACTCTGAATAGCGCTGCAGGAAGAAACCCATCAGATGGGCAACGTCCTCCTTGCGCTGGCGCAACGGTGGAACTCGCAAGCACACACCGCTAAGCCGGTAATAAAGATCTTCGCGAAAACTTCCCGTGCGAACGTCGCCATCCAAGTCGCGCGAGCTGCCGCAGATGACCCGAATCTCGCCGCGGCCGTTCCCGTTTCCGTTGGCGCCCCGCCGGGCCAGGATCTCGAATAACCGTCGCTGCGATTCCTCGTTCAGATCACTAATCTCAGCCAAATACGCCGTGGCGCCTCCGGGCAACAGCTTGGGATCGAGTTCGCCCGGCGTCAGATCGCGGCAATTCTTCACGTAAAACTGCTCACTCGCCCCCCCGGAAGTCGCATGAATGATGCGCGCAATACTCTGCTTTCCGGTCCCTGGCTCCCCGATCAGAAGCACGGGTACGTGGCTATGCGATAACTCGCCAATCATCGCAACCACCGCCCTCATGTTCGGGCTTGCCGCTTCGAGCAAAGGTAGATCGGAGAAGTTGTCTTCTCGTAGGGCTGCGAGGGGGGAGTCCTGTAGGGAATCGTGTTCCATGATTTTGTCGCGAGAAGGTCGGGGGGAACCACACTTCGCGAAGCGTGAACTGCTCTCTTTTGCACGGCTTGTGCCACAAGCGATGAGAAGCTCCAGACAGGCCAAAAAGTCCGCCTACCCAGCTTTTTCAAAGACTTGAAGCCAGCACCCCTCAATCCGGTGCCAGTTCTAGAGTATCGGTTTATTCAGAAAAGAGAAAAGTTTTTCCCATTCACAGGTAACCTTCGAGTGGTAACTATTGTCCCTGACCGACTGGAACTATGGGTAAGTTATTGATAATCCTGAGGACATTTTCTTAATTTGGCTATCTCGTTGGCCCTTTCTAGGTGGAAAGGAATTGTCCTTTCCGGGGATAATCTGCCAAAGAACGGGTGCGCCGCTAGAAACCGTCGGCTAAAATCAAGGACTTACGCGCCTCGGGTACCCGCTAGATCGTTTCACGGCGCAATTCTGCGGCTGCAAAATTGCAAGCTCGTCGTGTAGGGAGATTCGGGAATCCTTGCGCTCCCGCTGATGTCACAACTGGCACACACTCTCGGAAATCCGCCCCGTACGGTCTCTTCCAGTCCGGGAAGGCTCCCGGCATGGCAGGCCATCGCCCTAGTGGGGCTGGTGGCGTGGTTGTATGCCCCGGTACTGGCAAAACTTGCACAGCAGTGGTGGACGGATCCCAACTTTTCTCACGGATTCTTCGTGCCCGCATTCTCGCTCTACGTAGTTTGGCAAGATCGAGAGCGACTCAGGGCAGTGAGTCCCGATCCCTCGTCATGGGGATTGCCCCTCATCCTGTTCTCTTTGTGTACGCTGATCCTGGGCGTTCTGGGGGCGGAATTGTTTCTGTCCCGTGTCTCCCTGATTTTCCTCATCGGGGGGATGATCCTTTTTATGCGGGGCCGGGAAACGTTCCGCGCTGTTGTATTCCCGCTCGCGATCCTGTTCCTGATGGTTCCGATTCCTTCAATTCTTTTGAACCAGATTACTTTCCCTCTGCAGATTCTGGCGTCCAAGCTCTCGGCCTGGTTTTTGCCATTGCTGGGCGTGCCGGTTTTCAGGGAAGGCAATGTCATTAACCTGCCAGCTATGCCTTTGGAAGTGGCCGACGCGTGCAGCGGCATACGGTCGCTGCTTTCGCTCACCAGCCTCGCAATCATGTATGGATATTTGCTGGAGAAGCGGATCAAGGTTCGCGTCATTCTTGCGCTAGCTTCGATCCCGATCGCGGTGGTGGCCAACGGCTTGCGCATTGTAGGGACAGGCTTGCTGGTCCAGTATTGGGATCCGGACAAGGCAGAGGGGTTCTTTCACGCCTTCTCCGGATGGTTGATTTTTGTTTTTTCTCTGCTGATGCTGTTCGCATTGCATCAGCTGATCACCTTGCGGGACCGCCGCCGCGGAGCCAGCGTATGAGACGCCACTGGCGTTTTATGATTGCGGCCCTCCTTCTTGGAGCGACCGCGGTCGTGCTGCAGGCGCGAAACGGCAACGAGATTATTCCCCAGCGCCCGCCTCTGGCGTCGTTCCCCAAGACTCTTGATAGCTGGACTTCGACTGATACGCCGCTCACCCAGGAAGTTCGCGACGTTCTCGGGCCGGGCGACTTCCTGCTGCGGGATTACCGCGACCCCGCAAGCTCCGCTGGCGTGGCGTTGTTTATCGCGTACTTTCCGAGTCAGCGTGCCGGTGACACCATCCATTCCCCGAAGAACTGCCTTCCCGGAGCGGGCTGGACCCCGGTGAAGGCTGATCGCGTAACCATCGATGTGGCAGGCCACGTTCCGTTTCAGGCGAACCGCTACCTGATTACCAAAGGTGATGAGCGCCAGTTAGTGCTCTATTGGTACTGGGCGCACGACCGGGCCATCGCCAGCGAATACACCGCAAAGCTTTATCTGGTTGCCGATTCGATCCGGATGCGGCGCACCGATGGTTCGCTGGTTCGCATCAGCATGTCGCTCGCGCCCGGCCAGAGCCTCGAAAGCGCCGAGAAGGATTTGGTTTCCTGGGCCGGGAAAATTGTGCCGCTGCTCAATACTTATGTTCCTCGGTAAGTTGAATCGCTGTACGAAACGCCGCTCCACGCGGTGACGCTAGTAACTTTTGAGTCCTTATTGATGCGGTACCCTAGGGAATTGACCTGACCTGAAGTGATCGGGCGCACTCCACGCCCGCGGGAGAGTTGCGATGAAGCATTCCTCAATTTTGCGTTCCGCCCTGTTGCTCGGATGTATGGCCGCGATTCTTGCCGGTTGCTCGCGTGACCCGAACGTCCGCAAGCAGAAGTACTTCGAAAGCGGCGAGCGCTACTTCAGCCAACAGAAATATCGCGAAGCGGTCATCCAATACCGCAATGCAACCGAAGTGGACGCCCAGTTCGCGGCTGCGCACTACCGGCTGGCACAGTCGTACCTGAAATTGCAGGAAGGCGATCACGCCTATGCCGAACTGTCCCGCACCATTGAATTGCAGCCCGATAACTATAAAGCGCGCTTTGATCTTGCGAGCCTGCTCGTTTTAGGCGGGTCCGCGGATTTGAAAGCAGCTCAGGACCAGGTCGACGTGCTCCAGCAAAAACAGCCCAACGAAGCTGACACTCACGTCATTGCCGCCAGCCTTCTTAATCGTCAACGCAGGAGCACCGAAGCGCTAGCGGAAATTCAAAAAGCCATCGCGCTGGCGCCGAACCGGGGCGATACCTATTACGACCTGGCCGTACTTCAAATGGATGTGAATCAGCCTGATGCAGCGGAAGCAAGCTACAAGAAAGCGATCGAACTGAAGGCCACTGGAATCAACGCACGCCTTGCGCTGGCCGGGTTTTATCAGTCCCGCAACCGCTACGCCGAAGCCGAGCAGCAGATCAGGCAGGTGATCGACGCTGAGCCCCATAACGTGGACGCACGCGCGGCCATGGCGAAGCTCTACCTCTCCGAGGGCAAGCGGGCGGAAGCCGAAACTTTTCTTCGGCAGGTAAAGCAGGACTTCCCGGACAACTCGGTTGGCTATCGCATGCTCGGGGATTTCTATTTTGCAACTGGTGATGTTGACAAGGCGACGGCCGAATACGAGTCCCTGAACAGCGACCACGGGAAAGACCTCCAAGTCCAAAAGAACTTTACTCAGCTCCTGGTTCTTAAGAACCGCCTCGATGAAGCTTCCAGCCTGAATGACAGCGTGCTCAAAGCGCATCCGCAGGACGAGGAAGCGCTCACCTACCGCGGCGAGATCCAGATGGCGCAGGGCAAAACTGCCGACGCCATTCACACTTTGCAAGCCGTCGTGACTACCGACCCGAATATGGCCGTGGCGCATTTTCAACTTGGTATGGCATTGAACGCCTCCGGCGACATGGACCACGCCTATACAGAATGGCGCGAGGCGATCCGCACTCGTCCTGACATGCTCGAAGCCCATCGAATGCTGGCCCGCTACGCTGTGCAAAAGGGAGATATGTCTGCTTTGGCTGGCGCGGCTGGCAAAATCATCGCGCTGCAGCCAACAGCTGCCGACGGGTACGCGTGGCGTGCGATGTCACTAATGGCGCAGAAGCAGTTTGCCGGCGCTGAACAGGACGCCCGCAAGTCTATCCAGTTGGCCCCGCAAGCTCCTTTGGGTTATCTGCAGATGGGCACCCTGATGGCGATGCAGCAGAAATTCGCACCGGCCGAGAGCTGGTACAAGCAGGCGCTCAGCCACGACAAGGACTCTTACGATGCGCTGCGCGGCCTGCTGAATCTGTACCTCGCCCAGAAGCAGACGGACAAGGCAATCGCGGCGGGCAACGCGCAGAGCGCGCTCTCGCCAGGCAACAGCTCGTTCTACAGCTTGCTCGGGGCGGTGCAGATCACCAAACCCGACTACCCCGGCGCGATGGCATCTTTCAAGAAAGCCATCGATTTGAACAAGAACAACAACGAGGCCTATTTGAGGTTAGGCCAGTTGCAGGCCAAAACTGGCGCTATCGACGAAGCGCTCGCCACCGCCACCAAGGCCAGCCAGGACAATCCGAAGGAGTCTGCGTTTTACATGCTGATGGGCAGCGTGTACGAAAAGAAGAATGACCTCCAAAAAGCAAAGGACTCCTACTCTAAGGCGCTTGACCTCAAGCCCGGTGATCCACTGGCATCGAACAATCTGGCGTATATTCTCCTCGAAACCAACAGCAACCCGGACCTCGCTCTGAATCTGGCGCAGACCGCGCGTCGCGGCATGCCTGACCTTCCCAATGTCGCCGACACCCTGGGATGGGCCTTTTACCAGAAAGGCATCTATGCGTCGGCTATCAGCATGTTCCAGGAAGCCATCAAGTTGGCTGCTGAGCACAAACAACCCGAGAGCGCGACTTACCACTACCACCTTGGACTGGCTTACGCAAAAACCGAGCAACCAGCGCTTGCTAAGCAACACTTGGAACGCGCCCTGAAGATTAATCCGAATTACAGCGACGCCGACGAGCTAAAAAAACAGCTGGCGCAGCTGAAGTCGTAAGCCTGCGGAACCATCGTGGCAAGACGGTTGCATACTCGTCTAGGTTGCCATTCTCTCGCCTGTCCGTTTTCTGCGCTGAATACTTTTGTTGTCGGTCGCGTCCTAAAAAGTGCAGACAGAGCAACTCTATGCGTTGTTATCGCTTGGACGTTAGGTATTATAAGTAATTGAGCCTGCGGGACTTTCCAAAAACCCTCTTGTTGGCACATCGGTTGCTGTTATGAAAGTGGAATTGGTGTCGATTCCCGGCAACTAACGGGGTTTTTCGCTGTCAACCGCAGTTGCGGATGCTAGAATTCCTGCCACGCAGGGAGGAGTAGGTTTCATGAGAGATTTTGTATTCCGTGGGATTGCGGCTTCGGTCATTGCGGTTTCGCTGGTGGCGTGGGTGAGTTGCGCGCGCGACCAGCAGCTGGAGTCTATCCAGGTGATTCCCACAACTGAGATATTCGGCTCCGGGAACATTCCCGTCAATCTGGACGCCGGTCTTGCCGTTCAACTGCGCGCTTTAGGGCATTACATCCACCCCCCGGTCACGAAGGACATTACCAACCAAGTCATTTGGGGTTCAAACGACCCGCAGATGGTAACCGTCAATTCAACGGGTCTGATTACAGCAACCGGAGGCGCCTGTGGGGGGACCGTTGTTTCAGCAACCATTCAGACAGGTTCGAGTTCAAGCGGCCGCAGTTCATCGGGTGCAATCGTTACGGGCAGCATGAATGCCAACGTGGTTTGTTTCGGTGGGGCTGGTTCAGGCGGCGGCCCCAATCCAATACTTGGCGTGAGTATTGCAGGCACTGGATCCGTAACGAGTTCGCCCACAGGAATCAATTGCCCGGGTACTTGCAGCTCAGGTTTCGCGAGCGGAACTCCGATCACCTTGACGGCGACCCCCAGCGGAAGCGCTACCGGTGTCAACTGGGCGGGTTGTTTTCCAAGCGGGTTGACATGCACGATTACCTTGACGGCAAACTCGTCAGTGAGTGCAACCTTCTTCTGAGGTTTCTTTCGCAGCACACGTTGAACATTCGTGGGAGGCAAACCAGTGTTTACCAAGAAATTCGCGTTGGTTATTTTATTCGCAGTCGCCTTGCTCAGCAGTTGTGGCGGAGGGACGAGTTTGGTAAGCATTCAAGTCCTTCCGGTGGACCCAAATATTCTCAATAACAATACAGTTTATGTAACTCCTGGCGGCGTCGTTCAGTACCAAATCCAAGGTTGGTACAGCAGCCGCACGGTTTCAACTACGATTCCGGCGTCTCAGGGACACTGGACCTCGACCCAACCGGCAGTCGCAACGGTAGACGGTAACGGCCTGGTAGTCAGCGTTGGACCGGTGGGCGTAACCACGATCATTGCGACAACGGGAGGAAAGCGGAGTACTGCCACCTTTGCGGTGTGCGATCCGACGCTGACTTTCTGTCCGCCGGTTTGCGATCCTACCTCGTGCCCGTAGGCAAAGGACTTTGCCCAAAACAAACGGCGCCGTTGCGGCGCCGTTCTTGCTTGAATTCCGGATAAGCCTACGACGCGCCTGCCGACAACCGGTGCGTCCTGGTCTGAGCGATGCCGTACTGGCGGATCTTGTACAGCAGAGCCTTGTAGCTGATCTGGAGAAGCACCGCAGCTTGCTTGCGGTTCCAGTTGGTTTCCTCGAGCGCCTTGGCGATGGCTTCTGCTTCGGCTTCGTCCTTTGCGCTGCGCGCCAAGCCTTTCAATCCTCCTTGGGATTCGGAAGTGTTAGTGCGCTGCGGCGCCGATTCAAACTGCGCGCCCGAGCCGTCACTGCGCGGCTGCAGTTCGTGGATAGCCAGTTTCTCGTCCCCCAGAACCAGATATCGCTTCACAAAATTTCCCAGCTCACGCAGGTTCCCCGGCCAGGGATGGTTCTGGCAAGCCTGCAAAAGTTCCGGCGACAAAGGAAGCGGTGAGCGCGCATATTGCTCCGAGAGCTGCGTCATGAAGTGCTTCAGCAGGATTGGGATTTCTTCTTTGCGCTCGCGCAACGGAGGAATCTGCAGAGTGAACGCGTTGAGGCGGTAATACAGATCTTCACGAAGTCGCTTATTGGCCAGAGCCTCGGGGATATTAATGTTAGTCGCCGCTAGAATGCGGACGTCCACCTTTACAACCGACCGGCCGCCCAATCGCGAGAATTGCTGATCCTGTAAAACGTGGAGCAGCTTGGCCTGCAGCGCGGGCGGCATTTCCCCGATTTCGTCGAGCAGGATCGTTCCCTTGTTGCAAATTTCAAATTTGCCAGGCTTGGCGTGGTTCGCGCCGGTGAAAGCGCCTGCCTCATAGCCGAACAATTCGCTTTCCAGTAGGTCCGCGGGAACCGCTGCGCAATTCACCTTCAGGAACGTGCGATGGGCGCGCGGCGAAAGCTTGTGGATCAAGCGCGCCATCACTTCCTTGCCGGTGCCGCTTTCGCCGAGCATCAATACGGGGATATCGACATTGGCCACCAGCGCCGCTTGCGAGCGCAGCTTGCGCATGTTGGCGCTGGCTGCCACAAAAAACGTTTCGTCGCCCAAATCCTCGACTTCGCCGGCGTAGTTCTGCTGGTTTGTGCCCAAGCACTGGTCGATCACGTTATCCAGTTCCGCCTTTTGGAATGGTTTGGTGA
Organism: Acidobacteriota bacterium; assembly: GCA_043734125.1. Classification (GTDB taxonomy): domain Bacteria; phylum Acidobacteriota; class Terriglobia; order Terriglobales; family Acidobacteriaceae; genus Gp1-AA145. The sequence goes on from JAYTFR010000055.1 coordinate 184,242, forward strand.
TGTAGTCGGTGGCTCCGAGGCGAATGGCCTGAACAACTTTTTTGGTGTCGTTGACGCAGGAAAGAATCACGACCTTCAGTCCCGGGCGCAGCTTCCGCAGGCTCTCGAGCGTCTCCAGCCCGTCGATGCCCGGCATCAGCAGATCCAGCAGAACCAAGTCCGGAGTCATGCCTTTCTCCACGATCTCGATCGCTTCTTCGCCGGTGGAGGCGGTCGCGACCTTGTGCTCTTCGACCTCGAGCAGGGTCTTGATGTACCGCAACATTCCTGGTTCATCATCAACGAGTAGAATCTTGGCCTTTTCGGTCATTTACCTTTTCCTTCGGATTTGTTTGACTCAGATTCAGCAACTGGGGGCTTCATGGGCACGATGAAAGAGAATTTGCATCCGGCGCCCGGCTCGCTTTCGACCCAGAGCTTGCCGCCCATTCCGTTTACCAGCCGGCGCGCGATTGCCAGGCCCAGGCCCATGCCGTCGGTCTTGTCGCTCGAAGGCAGACGGAAGAAGTCGTCGAAGATTTCCAGGTGGTACTCCGGCGGAACTCCCGGCCCAGTATCTGAAACGCTTATCTTTACTGAGTTCGGCGTAGAGAGCGGACGACGGCGGCGCTCCTGCGGCATTGCCGGATTGCCGCTGCTACGGCGTTCCCACATGTAAGGTTCGACGTGCAACCAGACCGTCCCGCCTGGCGGCGTGAACTTGAACGCATTCTCCAGAAGGTTCGAAACGATCCTCTCCAATTTGGGTGCATCGAAGGGGAACTCAATCACCCGTTCATTCGCCAGAAAATACAGGGCAAGACCCTTCTCCCCGAATCGTGGCGACCAAAGACGGCAAACTTCCGAGAGGCAGTCATTAATATTCGCCGTCTCGAATCTCATCTTCAGCTGACCGGTCTCAAGCACGCTGAAGCTCAGGAAGTCCTGAATGTAACGCTGGAGGCGCTGACCGTTCGACCGCATATCGCGCAGAACTTCGCGCTGGCGATCGTTCAGTTCGCCGAGTTTCTCGCTTTGCAGCAGTTCAACGTATCCGTTCAGAATCGCGAGCGGCGTCTTCAGGTCATGCGCTGCCGATGCAAGCGCATTGGTGGTGCGCTGGTACCGTTCGCGAAGCTGTGAATACTCCTGCGAATCGGTAGCCCCACTGGGACCGTTGGACGCCTCAACCGTGGACACTTCTTTGGCTGGAATGGACGACACTGAAGTCTCTTTCGACACGACGAGTTAGTGGCAAAGCGCGGGGGAGGGGCCGACAGAGGCGAAAAGGCTCACTGCCGACAAGCAAAATGCTAGGGTACCTGAGGGGCCGGTGTCAACGAAAAATGCAAAAGATTGGTCACTTTCGGTAAATCCTTTCCAATCAGTAGGACAGGGCGACCCGGGCATACGCGGAAACCGCTGCCCGAAAAACCGTTATTTTTCAGGGGAATCGGGCTGCCGGCGCGGGATCCAGCGCCGAAGGCCACCGATCGTCAGCGCCGGCGCACTTGGCGCACCGGTTTGGCCCAATAGGTGCGATGGCAAGGATTCCGCACCAAATACGGGGGCCCGGCTTGGATCAGCGCAAGACAGGTATAGAACGTCGCGAATGGGCGCGTCTGCCCCTCGCCATTCCGGTATTCGTCCGCAGTCGAGACAATGATGGCAAGGATTTTCTGGAGTTTGCCACTGCCCTGAACGTTTCCGCTGGCGGAGCCCTGGTCGCCGTGCATCGCGCCCTTCGGCCAGCAGCGCAGGTTTCGCTCGAAATACCCAGCGCCCCCCTATCCGCTTCGGCCCCGGTCCAAAAGAACTCCAAGAACATGCGCGCCAAGATTTTGAGGGTGACGCATGGCGAGGGTTACCACCTTCTGGGACTTAAGTTTCAGCATCCCCTGGTCTCCACCAACGGCCAGCGCCCTAAGGCGAAGAGGAAAGTTACTTCTTCTGTGTGAAAGTTTTTTCCCTCTCAATTTATTGGATTTTAAGGCTCAACGCGCTCGAACTGCTCCGCCTGTGCTAACGGGGACGTTTCCTGCAAGTTATAGCCCCAATGCGTCTTACGCCCCAAAAAACCCTGGTTTATCGTCCCGCGAGCGGTTTGGTGTCTGGGATGCACAAACACGACTGGTACAAGGAGTCTCAGACCCTCTTATGTCAGCTACAGTGACAAATCCTGTCAGTCCGCTGGTTCAGGCGCTTGGCGATATTCCGCCGGAAGCGATCGTTTTTGGGAGCTCTGAGGCGATGTTGGCCCTGCGGGAACGCCTGGGCAAGGTGGCGGGCGCGAACGTCCCCGTCCTGATACACGGCGAGAGCGGCACCGGCAAAGATATTATTGCCCGTCTGGTACACGCGCTGTCTCCCTGGAAGACCGGACCTTTCGTGAAGGTCAACTGCCCTGCCATCCCCGGGACCCTGTTGGAAAGCGAATTGTTCGGTTATGAACGCGGCGCTTTCACGGGCGCCTACGGTGCCAAGCCCGGACGTGTCGAAATGGCTCACCGCGGCACATTGTTTCTGGACGAAATTTCCGAACTCGATATGTCGCTCCAGTCGAAGCTGCTGCAGTTACTGCAGGACGGGCAGTTCTGCCGCATCGGCGCGCAGGCCGACAAGAAAGTGGAAGTGCGCATCGTCTGCGCCACCAACCGCCGCCTGGAAGAAGAGATTGAGAACGGTACATTCCGCCAGGACCTTTTCTACCGCATCAACGTCGTGAACCTGTTTATGCCGCCGCTGCGCGAACGCCGTGGCGACATTGAAGGCCTCGCAAAGTATTTCCTCGACTTGTACAACCGGAAGTACAACTGCAAGGCGCGCCCGATTTCCGCAGAGCTCATGGAAACCCTGCAGAAATATCACTGGCCGGGAAACATTCGCGAACTCGAAAACCTGATGAAGCGGTACGTGATCCTGGGCAGTGAAGACGTAATCAGCACCGACTTACAGCCGCGGGAAGCCGACCTGCTGACGACAGACATCGATTTTGACGGACCTATCTCGCTCAAGAAACTCACACGCCAAGCGACACGAGCGCTTGAGCGTAAGATCATTCTCAAGGTTCTGCATAACCATCACTGGAACCGGAAGCAGGCTGCCCGGACTTTAAATATCAGTTACCGCGCGCTGCTTTATAAGATTCGCGATGCTGGGCTCCCAGCGAACCGTGCCCGGCGCCCTTCAGAAGACGCAAAAAGCCAGGTGGCCGCCGACTAACTGCCGTCCGCCTTCCGGACGTTGGGCTCAGAAAGGGATTCAATCCGGCATTCCGGTTCTCGGGCGCAAGATTCTATTGACGTGCTCCTCACCGCGTACTATCTTTTCCTTTCCCCACGCAAGTAGCTGTTTGTGCCGACTAAGCGGCACTTTCACCCTATGCCCACCGGGAGAACCCGATGAAGTTTCTCTGTCTGCGCCTATTTCTGTTTGCCTTAGTCTGTACCCTGCCTGCTGGAGTTTTTGCTGATGAGCGCCCGCCCATCACCCCGGATGATTTGAAGATGAAGACTGAGCCGATGGCTCCGGGCGCAAACGCGATTATTCTTTATCGGCAAGTGGATCGTGACGACAACGATCAGACCGGACATGAAATTAACTTCGTTCGCATCAAGATTTTGAAGGAAGAGGGCCGAAAGGCCGCCGACGTAGAGATCCCGTATGTCAAGGGGCGAACGGATCAAATCGCAAACATTTCCGGCCGCACCATTCAACCCGACGGCTCGGTGTCGGAATTCAAAGGCAAGCCGTTTGACAAATCGATAATGAAGACCAAGGGCGTCAGGTACATGGCGAAGACGTTCACGCTCCCGGATGTGCAAGTGGGAAGCATCATCGAGTATTCCTATACCATCTTGTTCGCCGAGAATTTGCTCTTCGACTCCCATTGGATTCTCAGTAATGAACTGTTCACGCGACGCGCCAAATTCACGCTTAAGCCGTATGACAGCAGCGACGGACGATTCCGCTTGCAATGGAGTTGGAACAATCTCCCTGGCTCCGACCAGCCGAAGATGGGGTCCGACAAAATCGTTCGCATGGAATCCAATAACATCCCAGCCTTTGCGACCGAAGATTACATGCCTCCGGAGAATGAACTGAAATCGCGCGTCGATTTCTCCTACACGGATGATCTCGAAACCGATCCCACAAAATTCTGGAAGAGTGTGGGAAAACGGCTCAATTCCAAGGCCGAGAATTTTGCCGGCAAGCGCAAGGCCATGGAGGAGGCGTTAGCTACAATCGTTTCCCCGAGTGACCCGCCTGAAGTGAAGCTGCAGAAGATTTACGAACGCGTGCAGAAAGTGCGCAACCTTAACTACGAGTACAGCAAAACCGAACAGGAAACCAAGCGCGAAAAGGTCAAGGAGAATTCCAACGTGGAAGACGTTTGGAAAAATGGGTACGCCTACGGCGTCCATGTCAATTGGCTCTTTCTGGCTTTGGCGCGAGCCGCAGGCTTTGAGGCTTATGTGGTCTATGGGTCCGACCGGTATAACTACTTTTTCAATCCCAAAATCCCGGATGAGCACAAACTGGACACCGAGTTTGTTCTGGTAAAGCTCAACGGCAAAGACGTTTTCTGTGACCCGGGGGCTGCTTTTACTCCTTTCGGGCTGATGATGTGGTCCGAAACCGGCGTTCCCGGTTTGCGGCTGGACAAGGACGGCGGTACCTGGATTTACACGACGATGCCGGAAAGCAAAGATTCCCGCACGATCCGCAAAGCTGACCTGGCACTCTCCGACAACGGCGATCTTGAAGGCAAGCTAACCCTGACCTTCACCGGCCTGAAGGCGATGGAGCTTCGCAACGAGGAACTACACGAAGACGATGCCCACAAAAAGAAGACGCTTGAGGATGAAGCCAGCAACAGCATTCCCTCAGCAAGCACGCTTGAACTGGCGAACCAACCCGACTGGAAGAGTTCCTCCGCGCCGCTGCTCGCCGAATTCAAAGTGAAAATCGACGGCTGGGCCTCCAGCGCCGGCCACAAAGTCATGCTTCCGGTCGGCCTGTTCAGTGCAGAAGAGAAGCATGTATTCGAGCATACCGAGCGAGTCCACCCGATTTATTTTGAGTATCCCCGTGAGAAAGACGACGACATTACTATCACGCTGCCCACAGGCTGGCAGGTGAGCAGCATTCCGCGCGATATCGTCCAGGAAGGCCGCATCGTCGGCTTTTCCCTGAAAGCGGAGAACAACAAGTCCTCGATTCACATTTCGCGTAAGCTCAGCCTCGACATACTTTTGCTCGAGCAAAAGTATTACGCGTCCTTGCGCGCTTTTTTTCAAGGAGTGAGGACAGCAGATGAAGAACAAATTCTTTTGCAGCCGGGTGCCCCGACGGCAAGCAATTAGTGTGCGAACCCTTGCTGGCGCGACGGCTCTGTTAGTCTGCGTTCTCGGCTGCGTAAGCGGCGCCCGCGCCGGGGACGCGCCGCCATGGATGCGAGCGGTCGTCAACGCACCCCTGCCTCCTCACGACGAAAAAACCGAAGCCGTACTGTTGTTCTCGGAAACCAACGTCAACGTCATTTCCGCGGACAAGATCAAAACGGTCGAGCGCCGGGTATACAAAATCCTGCGACCGGAAGGCCGCGAGTATGGCATCGTGCAAGCGTATTTCAGGAGCCCCGGCGAGAAAGTGAACTCCATGCGGGGCTGGTGCATCCCGGCACAGGGGAAGGACTATGAAGTAAAAGACAAAGAAGCGGTTGAAGCTGCACTTCCAGGCGTGGACGGCAGCGAACTTGTCAACGATGTTCGAGTCAAACTCCTGCGCATCCCCGCTGCAGATCCTGGAAACGTCGTCGGTTACGAATACGAGAAGGAAGAAGACCCGCTTCTTCTCCATGACGAGTGGGTATTTCAAGACCAAGCACCGTCACGCGAAAGTCACTATTCGCTCCAACTGCCCCCCGGTTGGGAGTACAGAACTTTTTTCCTAAACTATCCGGATGTGAAACCTGTCCAGTCCGGGAATCCGTCGGAGTGGACAGTGCAAAATGTTGCCGGCGTTCGCGCCGAAGAAGATATGCCGCCGTCGCGAGGCGTGGCGGGACGCATGCTCATTTCGTTCATACCTCCGGGCGGGGCGGGGGCTAAAGGATTCGCGGATTGGCATCAGATGGGGCAATGGTATTTCAACTTGACAGAGGGGAGGAGGGAACTCTCTCCCGACCTGAAACTGAGAGTTGCGTCGCTGACGGGTGACGCTGCCACCACCCTCCAGAAGGAAAAGAGGCTAGCGGAGTACGTGCAGGGCCGTGTGCGTTACATCGAGATCTCCTTGGGTATCGGCAGGTGGCAACCTCATTCCGCATCCGAGGTCTTTGAACACAACTACGGCGATTGTAAGGACAAGGCCACTCTGATGATCGCCATGCTTCACGAGATCGGAGTGAACGCGTATTACGTTGTGATCAACAGCAGGAGAGGAGGAGTCGGAAAAGGGACTGCCGCAAATGTCGGCGCGTTCAACCATGTAATTACGGCCATCGCCTTCAAGGACGGAAGTGATCCCTCTCTGCAAGCGACGCTGGGACATCCGAAATTGGGCACGCTGATGTTCTTCGACCCCACGGACGAGGTGACTCCTTTTGGTCAGCTCAGCGGCGCTTTGCAGGCTAACTATGGCCTTCTGGTCACGCCGGACGGCGGCGAATTGACCGAATTGCCGAAACAGGCGGCGGCCACCAACAGTGTCCGGCGGACGGCTAAGTTAAGTTTGGACGCCTCTGGCAACCTGCATGGCGACGTGGATGAAGTCAGGTTTGGTGACCGGGCGGCCAGCGAGCGCTGGGCGTTGCGGTCAGTAACCACCGACAAAGGCCGGATCAAGCCCATCGAAGGGATCCTCGCAGGGTCGCTCGCAAACTTTCGCGTCGTCAAAGCCAGCGTGACGAATCTCGCGCAGTCCGACCAGCCGTTCGTCTTCAAGTATTCCTTCGACGCAGACAACTACGCGAAAAATGCCGGCGGCCTCTTGCTGGTCAGGCCCCGCGTTCTTGGCGTGAAAGCGCAGGGCATCCTGGAAACCAAAGAGCCACGGCAATACCCGATCGAGTTTGAAGGCCCGGTGCTCGATACCGACAACTTCGAAATCGCGTTGCCTCAGGGCTACGTGGTTGATGACGTTCCTCCGCCGGTCGATGCCGACTTCGGATTCGCCAGCTATCACTCCAAGACGGAAATTAAAGGCAACGTGCTAGCTTATACGCGCACGTTTGAGATTAAGGAGTTGAGCGTGCCCGTGAGCCAGGCGGCGGAGTTGAAGAAGTTTTACCGGATCATCGCAGCCGATGAACGCAATACCGCGATCCTGAAACCGTCCAACTAGTGCACGGTTCCTCTACTGCACGACTAGCGTCACCGAGGTACTGCGAACGGCGCTGCCCGACGTGGCATTCAGGGTGACGGTGTAGCTCCCCGCCGGCGTCCCCGAGGTCGTCTGAGTCTTGGAGGTGTAGTTACTGCAACCTGCCTGCAGAATCACGAACGCCAGCGCACACACCACGAAAGCCGCGGTCAGCCAGCGACGCCTGCGCGTGACTCCGGCTCCAACCAAAGCCAATCCCGACACCGGTAGCCAAAAGCCGTAGAATATCCTTCCGCCGCCGAAGAGGCTGGCAGGCGTGGTGGTGCGAGGAGTCGTTTTAATGTCCAGCGTCCGGTTCTGTGCCCCGTTGTTCAAGTTGGGAATGGGATTTCCGGAGAACACGCACGTCGCGCCGGCGGGAAGATTGCCGCACTGCCCGAGCGAAACGGACTCTGGGATGGGTCCGGTTGGGGTAACGGTAATGGTGTAAGTCGCCTGATTTCCCGCCGTAACGGTTTGCTTCGCCGGGCTGGCCTGCACCGTGAAATCGTTGATCAGACCCTGCTGCCCAAGCGTGGTCTGCAGGGTGGTTCCAACAACGTTCAATACCCCCGTCACGCCTATGCTTGACGTCGTAAGAAGCGGCGTAGTTCCCGGAGCGGTAAGGACGATCGTAATCGTCCCCGCCTGAGACAACGTCGTGTTAGATCCGCTCGTGCTGGCGCTCGAAGTGCTCAAGATTCCCAGGTTGCAAACTGCGTTGACGGAGGTGCTGGTGCAGGTGCCGGAAGTGGAAGTCCCTCGGGTTAAAGTGGAATTCGTACCCTGGACCGTCGCGGTAAATATCGCACCGTTGACGGGATCGCCTGTGTTGTAAATCGGGAAAGTAAAAGTGACTTGATTCCCCACCCCCGCAGGCGAGGGGTTCACATTGCCGCCAGTTGGATTGCATCCGGTGATTGCGACACCATTAAAAACTACTCCCACAGGACAGCTGAGCGTCAAGCCCGTAACTGTTGGCCCCAGCTTGCTGATAAAGGCGTCGGTGTTGCCGGACAGTGCTGCTTGAACCGGCGCGATCGACGGCTGTCCGCTCGAGGGCGCCGTCGGAAAATTACCGGAATTGGTTTCGCCGCCAATGTAGCTGTTCAGCGTGATGTCGGTCGCGATGCTGGTGCCGACGTCAGTGCCCGAGCCGCCGAGAACGCTGGTGGCCGAGCTGCTGCCGGAAGCCGTTGCTATTCTGGCGAGGAACGCATCCGTTCCACCGCCAGGAACGCCTGGCAGCGGGTTCGTATTCCGAAAACTTCCGCCCGAAGTCGTTAATCCGGTTAAGCGAACATTCTGCGCGGTGTCGGCGGTGATTGCCAAGCCAGCCTCGTTGCCGCTTCCGCCCAGGTAAGTGATGTAATTCAGCGGCACGGATCCCTGCGTGCTTCCAACCACGGTCGGAGTTCCCAACTTCGCCACAAATGCATCACTCGCCGTGGCTCCTGCAGCACAGGTCGTCGGATTAGTTGGATCGCCCAGGCATTTCTGGAAGGCTGACGTTTGGAACGTTGTTGCGGTCGGAATGATGTCGGAGGACGTCGTGGAGCCGGTCACGTACATGTTGGTCGCGTCAGTGGCCACACCGTAAGCAACGTCATCGCCGGTCCCACCCAGGTAGGTCTCGAACGCGAGGGCATATTGTTGCGTGTTGTTTGCGGGAGCCTTCAGCTTCGCGGCCCAAACGTCCCTCGGCGCAGGCACAGTTGGGGGTGTCGTCTGCTTCAACGTAGCCTGGTACGCATTGACCACCGGAATATCCGTGAAGGTTGTGCCGCCCGCGAGATAGACATTGAGATTTGAATCAACCGCCACCGCTCCGCCCGACATGGAACCGCCCGCAGAAGCTCCGCCGAAATACGTCGCGTAAAGTTCGCTGCTGGCGCCATTGAGTGCGGCATCCACCTTGATAAAGAAGAACTGGTTCGCCACGCCTGCTGGGTACGACCCTTGCAACGCTCCGGGAGTGGTGGGGAAATCGTTGGACGTCGTGGTGCCGATGACGTAGGCATGCGCTTGATTGTCAACTGCAAGATCGCTTGCCGTCTCCGCCCCCGAACCGGCGAGATACGTTGAGTACAGAATGTTCGCGCCGGGATCTAGTTTCGCCAGGAATGCATGATTGCCGCTTGCCGCCCCAATAAATCCGTTTACCGTCGGAAACTGCGACGAACTGGTGTTTCCCGCCACGTACACGTTGAATCCGCTGTCCACGGCAATTCCGACCGGATACTGGGTCCCGCTGGCGCCGATGTATGTCACGTAATCGACCACAAGGGAACTGCCCGAGTTGCTGATACGCGAGACGAATACGTCGGCGGTGCCGTTGAGGGTGAACCCGGAACCAGCTCCGGGAAAGGAATTCCCGGGCGAAGTCGTCGATCCCGCAATGTACACCCGCGAAGCAGAATCAACCGTGATGGCGGGGCAGTGTGGAACGGGTGTGTTCTGCGAGCCGTTTACGATGATCCCGCAACTCTCGTCGCCAGAACCGCCAAGATAGGTGGAAAAGGACAGCACCGGATCTATTACCAGCGCCCGAGTTCGGTCGTAATCGCCGATGTGGAAATGGGCTTTCCCGCCCGCCAGCAGCACGAAGCTTCCAGCAACGGCTTCTTCTCGATCGCCACGCTTCTGATAAACATGCGGCGCCTGAAAGCGAAGTTCGCGACCCGACACCGAGAATACGAGGTCGCCATTGGTCGCGATCTGCATACCATCCGCGCCCTGAAATTGCAGCGCAATCTGCCGGGGATCGGCACCGGGCGCCACCTCGAAGTCGTACTCCAAACGGCCTTCATGTCCGTAGAAATCAAGATCGACGCCGGAATAGAGGCCTGCGTAGCGCGCCCGCGCGAATTGCGGGACATTTCGCAGCCAACGCGAAGAATCATTGCCGATAAAGTAGTTGGTGTGGCCGGGCAGCTTTTCGCCTCCAGACAATGTAGCTGCGGCATTAGCGCCGTCAAACTGCATTCTCAGCGCAGGAGACGCCTTCGCTCCACGACCGGCAGGCAGTGTCAGCACCGCCTCGGCGGGCGTCAGGTACAGGCCATAACCGCGACCGCGAGCCAGAAACTTCACCGGTTCGCCCGACTGCCCAACGTTAGGCTCAAACGCCAGCGGCAGCCGCGCCATTAAAGATGTACTGGTGACCGGACCCGGGCGCGCGGAGGCAGCGAAGTTGCGGGAAGCATCCTGCCGAAAAAGAGAGACTGCGCCACCAATCAGAAGAACGCAAAGAATGGAGACTCGTCCTCGTCTGAGAACCGCTCCCGACCGACCACGATCAACCATTAAAACCCCTCCGCGTTCCCGCTGCTGGAAAATTAAAGAGAATGGAAATGAAGCGAATATTGAGCCTGCCCGGGAGACGGGAAGAGCCAAGCCTTTCGAAAGCCCCCTGCGCCCGCCCGCCGGTTGAGCTAAAGCAAGTAATTACTTAAACATCTGATGGATACGGTGTCAAGTTTGGACCCCGGAATTACCGCGCCCGACGGCCACTGATGGTCAGATGCGCGCTGGTTCGCTAAGAGATGCCGACGGTGCGGAAATCAGGGGCTCCGTTTGTCCCGGGCGCTCATTTTCTGGGCCGCGAACTCGCCCAAACTTTCTGACCTTGCGCCTGCTCTGCAATCCATTGCAGCCCGGAGAACGGAATACACACCTGGGGGGACCCGGGGATCGCCTTTGTTGACGGAAATCGACCCCTCGCCGGGCCTCCCCGATGGAACCTGGCATGCATGGATTGAAGACGCGCTGGTTTGGCTTTACCCTCCCCCGCCCGGGAGGCGTTAACCGACTCTATCCCTCTCCGGCTTTTCTTATTGCAATGCAGCATGGTTTCGGCAACGCTGGCATGGAACGCTTCTGTGCGGGCGCTTCAAATCCAATGCTTCTGCGAAACGGCCCAGATTCCAACTCGCCAGCCGACCGCCGCGCCATGCGGCGCTTCGGCATGAGACTGCCGTCTTCGGTGCGGGTGCCGGGAATCCCCACTCCATTTCCGACGGAAACTGAAAACGTAAGCGCCCGTGGCATTTTCTTCTACATCGACCGCTGGATGAAGCAAGGCGCAACCGTAGAAGTCACGATGGACTTCCCCTCCCAGATGACGCTCGCCGATCCGTTGCGGGTGCGCTTCGTCGCCAGCGTCGTCAGGATCGAACTGCAGAGCGGAATGCGCGTGGGCGTCGCGGCGGCAATCGACGAATATGAATTTCTAAGCTCGGAAGAAGATGGATCGGCAGAACTGCAGCCGGGGTGGAGTTTTGGGGTCACTGGCTAGTTGCGAGTTTCCGTGAAGCCACAATACGCCAGAAACCTGGCGTATTGGCAACGCATCTTTCTTACTGACAACTGGCAACTGATCACTGCCCGCTGCTTTTCAGCTTTCCCATCTCTCGGCGAATGCGCGCCGCCTTCCGCGACAAGATAAACAAGTAGGTCCCATGAATCGCCCAGGTCACGACATAGGCCGCGTAGAGGTAGTGGTTCCCGTTCATCGCGCGCCCTCCATCAGAGATTGCATGGCTTCGGCTTCTTGCACCGCCCGCTCCGCCACTTCCAACCGATAGCGCGTCCAGCCGACCAGCCAGGCCAGGCACAGGAAGGCCGCCCAGTTGAGGAGCAGCACCCGGCCCATTCTTGGATCAAGCGACCCTCCGCCACCAATTACAGGAGAGGGATGTTGCGTGCGGAAGAACCAGATAGAGAAGTACACCAGCGGGATGTCCAGGGCCCCGAAGACCGCAAGGACGGCCGCGAGTAACGGCGTCTGCCCGCTGGTAGAAAAACGGCGCAGCAAAAGATAACTCACGTAGATGAGCCAAAGGACGAGGGTCAACGTCAGGCGCAAATCCCACGTCCACCATATGCCCCAGACAGGACGCGCCCAGATCGGACCTGTAACCAGGACCACCGTGCAGAAAACCACGCCAACTTCAGCGGTCGTGAGGGCAAACATATCAAGGCCTTCCCGGGAAAAAGACCTTCCCACCAGAAGATAGATCGCGGCAACCGCAATCGCAGTGGTCGCGATCGCACTCGGCCTGAGCCCTTCGGGAAGCCGAACAAAGAAAGCCCCGATCGTTACGATGAGCGCGGTGCCAATCGCGATGCCGTTCGCGATTCTTGGTCCCGAAGCGGTTCGCCGGACCAGGAACTGAACAGAAGCTACAAAGTTTAGGAAGAATAGGAGGAAGGCTGTCCACGCCGAAGGCACGTGGTAGTAAAAGATCCGCTGGACATTGCCCATGGTCTGCTCGGTGGGCGCGATCACCAAGGCGGCGTAAAGCGCGATGCTCAGCAGCAGAGCTGTGACCACGGCGAGAATGGTGAATCCGCGCTTCATTCGGCTTCCAGTACCGTTTCAAACAGCAGCAGGCAGGCGGTAGTGAACACGACATCATACGCCACCAGCAGCGCTATCCAAAAAGTGGGTGAGTCTTCGCCCGTCAAAATCGACGTAGTCGCATTCACCATCGCCAGCAGCGCTGGAAGGGCGAGTGGAAACAAAAGCAGTGGCAGCATGATTTCTCGCGCGCGCGTGCGCAGCGACATCGCCGCGAAAAATGTTCCGTTCACCACCAGCGCCCATGTACCGAGTGCAGCCACAGGCAGCAGTTCCCAGGCCGCACCCAGCGGCCGCAGTTTGTAGAACATGACGAACAAGGGCGCCATGAGGAATTCAAGCACGCCTACGAACAAAAAATTTCCCAGGGCTTTGGCGATGAACAGCGGGGTTGCCGGCGCGGGCGAAACGCGATACGCGTCAAGCACCTGGTTGCGCAGCTCCCGCGCCCAGGTCTGATTCAAGGCAACAATGGCCGCAAATAGAAACGCTACCCAGATCAGGCCGCCCGCAATTTTGCGCGATTCTTCCGCCGTGGGATCAAACGCGAAGCTGAAGATCACCACCACCAGCAACGAAAAGAACAACATCGCGTTGATGGCATCTTTCGAGCGCCATTCCAGGCGAATGTCTTTCGCCAGCGTCGCCAGTGTGACGTCGAGAAAGCTCATCGCGCCGCCCCCTGCAGCGTGGCGGTGCGATTCACAACGCGTCCCGCTTCCATCCAGATAAACTCATCGGCGCAGGCTTCCAGTTGCGCTGGCTGATGGGTAACAACAAAGACCGTCTTGCCGCGATCGCGCGCCTGCCCCACCAGCACTGCCATCTCGCCGGCCGAGCGCGCGTCAACGTTCGAGAACGGTTCGTCTAGCAGCAGCAACTTGGGATCATTCAACAACGCCCGCGCCAGAGACATGCGTTGCCGCATGCCCTGCGAATACTGGCCGACGGGACGGTCGAGCTCAGGATCGAGTTTTACGGAAGCGATCGCGTCCCGACACCGGCGATCGACATCACTCTCGGGGATCGAATACAGTCCGGCAAAATATCGCAGGTTCTCTATGCCGCTCAAGTCGTCGTAGAGTAGCGAGGGATGGGCCATGTATCCAATCTGCGCGCGCGCCGATCGAATGTCGGCGGAGCCCAGGACTGAGATTTTTCCGCGCGTGGGATGTGCCAGTCCGGCAATGGTGCGCAACAACGTCGTCTTTCCGGCGCCGTTGTCGCCGATGATGACGTAGAGCTTTCCAGCCGCGAAGTCCGCAGTGACTCCGCGTAATGCGGCAAAGCGCCCGAACTGCTTGATCAATCCGTCGGCGATAACGACTGGCGTGGTTGCGGCATCAGCCATGAAAGATTTCGAGCGCTGCAAAGAAGCTCTTTTATAGCATTTGCATGCGTTCGCAGCCCACCGCTCACCGCTCCATTACCATAGCGTCATGCCGCAGAATCCTTCGGCGCAGGAGTGGAACTCCTCCCGCTACGCCGCCAACGCGCGCTTCGTTTCCGATCTTGGTCAGGCCGTGTTCGACCTGCTCAATCCGCAACCCGGCGAACGCATTCTCGACCTCGGATGCGGCGACGGCGCGCTGACAGCGAAACTTGTTGCTGCGGGTGCGCAGGTCGTCGGCGTGGACGCATCCGAAGACATGGTCGCCGCGGCGCGCAAACTCGGCCTTGATGCGCGCGTAATGGACGCATACCATCTCGCGTTCGATGGCGAGTTCGACGCCGTCTTCTCCAACGCCGCGATGCACTGGATGAAGCACGATCCTGACGCGGTGCTTCACGGCGTTGCTCGCGCACTCAAGCCCGGCGGACACTTCGTCACGGAAATGGGAGGCCACGGCTGCGTAGCTGCTATCACCGTCGCACTGTGTGCAACGTTGGAAAAGCGCGGGGTCGAGAACCCGGCCTCGGTCATCCCATGGTATTTCCCCACCGTGGATGACTACACGGCGCGCCTGGCGGGGGCGGGATTTGAAGTCGAGTACATCGCGCTGATCCCCCGGCCTACGGCGCTTCCCACCGGCATGCGCGGCTGGCTGGGAACCTTCGCAATTCCTTTCACGAAGGCCCTGCCTGAATCCGAGCGTGAAGCGTTCCTCGACGCCGTTACAGAAAGACTGCGACCCGCGCTTTGCGATGAACAAGGCCGCTGGACCGCGGATTATGTGAGGCTGAGGTTTAGAGCTAAAAGAAGTGAATAGTGGGCAGTGGGCAGTTTCTTGCGTTAGCAAGCGCCACTGCCCTCACATGCTGGAAGAAGACGGCGCATTCCCCGCAGTATTCTGCTGCGCCGGAGCATACTTCGATGCGCACTTTGCCTGAATCTGTTTGGCGTGGAATGTGCCATCGCGTCCAAAGCTGCCGTCCGCAAGCGCCTGCGCGTTATCCTTGAAAGTGTCCGGCGGAGGCTCGGTCCCGTCGTAACGAACCTTCAGCGTCTGGTCGTTTTCAACCAGCACAAAATTCATGTTGACGCCCACGCGCTTGATCGACCCGGGCTGTACGTTTCCCGCAACCCGCAAATGCTTCGTAAAGGCGCCGTCGCCCATGCCGTGTAGTTCCTTAATGGTGACGTAGTAGCTCTTGCTCTGCTGCACTCCGGTGTAGGCGAGATAGCCCAACGCCAGGACAATAATGACCATGGCGCTGCCGAATTTAAGGAACTTACCGGTCTGGGGAGACATGATTGGGCTCTGGCTCAGACTGTACGCGCCAAGGGAAAGCGGGTCAAGCCAGCGGAATGTGGCCGCGGGTCTCCAGAGGCGGCGGCATCTTCGCCCCGCGTCCCGCGACTCTGGAAGACTACAAGCAACTGGAAGGCAAGGCCGTCGAAGTCGATGAAATTCGCCCCGCGGCGGAAGCTTATCCGATCATCGAGGACGCTCTGGGCCGCTACAGCGAGCAGCGCCGCGAAGGGTTCGACCGGAAGGACTAAGACTTTCAAGCTGAGCGGTCTGGTAAGCCAGCCCTGTCTTCGCCTGCCACCTCAGGATGTAAACTATCGCGCGAGACAAACAGCGTGATTGCCGTAAATCCATCTGACCTCAGGCCTGCCGTGCGGGTTGTCGCACAGCTATTGTTTTGGGGAGCTTGCGCGCTCGTTGGACCCTACCTGTTTTTTCGCGGGCTGCGCGCGATGAGGTTCCGCCGAATGATCGCCAATGCCCCTCGCTCCAGTGCTCGTGGCGCCGCTTTGGGGTTCGTTGAGGTATCCGGGAAGTCTGTGGGGCCGTACACAATTGTTGCGCCGGGGGTCAACGTGGAATGTCTGTATTACAGAATGTGCGGTGGCGGAGGTGAAATGTGTGCTCCCCTATTTCTGGAAGACGAGACGGGTAGGTTGATGCTGCATCCGGCCGGATCCGAACTTCGCGTGGATGGATACTTCGCGGATGAGCACTCCGAAGAGACAGTGGGCTTCTTCATTAAACCGGGAGATACCGTGTTTGTATTCGGGACATTGCAAGAGAATCGGTCAGCCAGAACCGCAGCAGGTGCGAGCGAACTGTCGCCGATCGGGCCGGGCTTCGTCAGTAAGGACGCTGCCGAACTCACTTGGCCGGAGGGATTCGCTCCAGTACGTTACGCGGTTGAATCGGGTCCGCAGGCTCTCGGTGAATTCGACTTGCGCCCGCAATCGATTCTGATGAAAGGGAAGGATCCTTTTGTCGTCTCTCACCAGAGTCAGCGCGCCGTACTATCAAAGCTAAGTTGGCAGTCGCTTCTTTGTATCTGGGGCGGCCCGGCGGCTACTCTAGCAGGGCTCTGGGAGCTTCTATTTAATGGCCCCGGGCTTTTGCGTTATCTAATGAACTAGGCGGCAACGCGGGCCGGACCGGTCGTCAATGTAAAATCTAATCTCACCCCCTATGCCTCAAGAGCAACCCATCCGCGACGAGCGCTACAACGCACAACCAACCGAAGAAAAGTGGGCGGCGCGCTGGCAGCAGGACGCGTCGCTTTACGCCGCTGAAGTCAACTCTGCGAAGCCCAAGTATTACGTGCTCGAAATGCTGCCCTACCCTTCGGGAGCGCTGCACATGGGCCACGTGCGCAACTACTCGATCGGCGACGCCCTCGCCCGTTACATGTGGATGAACGGGTACAACGTACTGCATCCCATGGGATGGGACTCGTTCGGCCTCCCCGCGGAGAATGCCGCGATCCAGAACAACACGCCGCCGCGCGAGTGGACGCTGCGCAACATCGCCAACATGAAGGCACAGATGAAGCGCCTCGGCTTTGCTTACGACTGGTCGCGCGAAGTCACCACCTGCCTGCCCGACTATTACAGATGGAACCAGTGGTTCTTTTTGAAGCTCTACGAGCGAGGGCTGGCGTATCGCAAGAAAAGCAAAGTCAATTGGTGCCCGAAGTGCGCGACTGTGCTGGCCAACGAGCAGGTCGTGGGCGGCTGCTGCTGGCGCCACGAAGACACGCTGGTCGAGCAGCGCGAACTGGAGCAGTGGTTCGTACGCACCACGCAATATTCCGACGAGCTGCTGCAAGGGCTCGACCGCCTGCCCGGCTGGCCGGAAAAAGTTCGCACCATGCAGCGCAACTGGATCGGGCGCAGCGAAGGAGCGCTGGTGGAGTTCCGGTTGGATTTTTCCGGAGGCGAAACGATCACCGTTTTCACCACCCGCGTGGACACGATTTTCGGCGCAACTTCGGTGCAGCTTGCTCCCGAGCATCCGGTGACGCAGACGCTGGCGGCGACTGATCCTGAGTTGGCCGCGAAAGTTGCGCAGTTGGTCGCCGAGCAAGTGAAGGCCAGGGAGTCGGGTGACATTGGCGCGATTGAGAAACACGGCGTCAACACCGGGCACTTCGCGGTCAATCCATATAACGGCGAGAAGGTTCCGGTGTGGGTTGCGAATTACATTCTGCTGGACTACGGCACCGGCGCGATCATGAGCGTTCCGGCGCACGATGAACGCGACTACGAGTTCGCGAAGAAATATGGGATTGCGATCAAGCAGGTGATCGCGCCGGAAGATGTGGGTCGGACATTCTTGTCCGGCAATTTATCAGCAACGAACGAAAGCAGCTCGGACAGGAATGTCCGAGCCACACCGACCGACCTCCCCTTCACCACACTCGACGGCAAGCTGATCGACTCCGGTAAGTTCACGGGCCTGAGCTGCGAAGAAGCCATCAAGAAGATGGCGGCCTTTGCCGAGCAGCATGGCTTCGGCAAGGCGACGGTTACTTATCGTCTGAAAGACTGGGGCATTTCGCGGCAGCGGTACTGGGGCACACCCATCCCAATGGTTTATTGCGAAAAAGACGGCGTGGTTGCGGTCGCAGAAAAAGATCTGCCCATTATTCTGCCCGATAACGTGGACATCACTCTGACCGGCGGTTCGCCGCTGAGCCACGTGCCCGCGTTCTTGAACACCACTTGTCCAAAGTGCGGCGGCCCGGCGCGCCGCGAGACCGACACCATGGATACGTTTGTCGATTCGTCCTGGTATTTCTACCGTTATACGGACGCACAGAACGACAACGCTCCGTTTGATTCGAACACGGCCCAATACTGGTTTGGCGACCGTGGGATTGATCAGTACATCGGCGGCGTGGAGCACGCCATTCTGCATTTGATCTATTCGCGTTTCTGGACGAAGTTCATGCGCGATCTTGGCCTGGTGAAGAACGATGAGCCAGTCGAGCGGCTGTTCACGCAGGGCATGGTGATTAAGAACGGCGCGAAGATGTCGAAGAGCCTGGGCAACGTGGTCTCGCCCGATGAAATGGTCGCACGTTACGGCGCCGACGCCGCGCGCATGTACAGCCTGTTCGCCGCGCCTCCGGACCGGGATTTGGATTGGCAGGAAACAGGCATCGAGGGCATTCAGCGGTTTTTGGGGCGCGTGTATCGCTTTGTGGTGCGGCATGCGGGGCCCATTGTAGAGACGCAGCTTGCTGCGTCTTCAGAGCCGTTGCAAGCAACGCCGCTACAACCCGAAGCCCGCGCAATCCTGCGCAAACTGCACCAGACGATCAAGCGCGTGACGGATGACTTCCGCGGCCGCTGGCACTTTAACACCTGCGTGGCGGCGATCATGGAATTGACCAACGCGCTGTACGCTGTTGAAGACAGCGTGGCGCGGACGGCCCCGCCCGCGATTCCTGCCGCGCTACTGGCCTCCATTCAGCGCGACCTGGTGCTGCTGCTCGCGCCTTTCGCGCCGTATCTTGCGCACGAACTGTGGGAAATGCTCGGAGAGAAGGGCAATCTGCTGAAGGCTGCGTGGCCGAAATACGATCCGGAACTCGCGAAGGAAGAAGAAATCGAGATTCCGGTTCAAGTGAATGGCAAACTGCGCAGCAAGATAGTTGTGGCTCCGGGCGCGGGTGAAGAGAAAATAATGTCGAAGGCTCTGGCCGATGAAAAAGTGCAGAGCTTCCTCGCCGGAAAACAGATCGTCAAGAAGATTTTCACCGGCAAGCTGGTGAATATTGTTGTGCGGTGAAAACTAGCTACCCTCGGGTGGGTTTTCGCTTGCCTCCGGAGGAAGAAAGTACTTGTGCACTGCCTCTCCGTGCTTAGTCAGCCAGCGCGCGGTCAGGAGCAACGCAGCAATCCGGAATAGGTAAAGCACCAACTGGACTATATGGTACGTCAGGTAATAGTCAGGTCTGATTTCGCGGACTGGCACGCTTGAGTAGTTCCAATGCCGGTGAACATCAAGTAACACTTGCGGCAAATACGTTGCGTCGATCAGTCCCCAACAGATAAGGTACAGCGCCAAAGCACGACTGGCCAACACAACGGCTTCCTTCTTAGTCATGGCTGATTCTCCGGAACCGAGATCGTACCATCCGCACTGGCCATGGCGTAAGATCAATTCGTCCTCTCCAACATGAACGCCGTTTTTCGCACGCCGCGACGAATTGCCCGCGTGGATGGCAAGGCCGACCGCGCCGAGGGCAGGACTCGAAGCTGGGCAAGATTTCGTGGATCAGCACGAACTCATTCTGAGCGATGTGCCCTTGCCCGCTTCTCACGCTGCACTTTACAGAGGCAAGAATTCTCTGAGACACTCATACGTGGAAACTCCCTCAATCGTTGTTCTCGACTTTGGGGCGCAATATTCGCAGTTGATCGCCCGCCGCGTCCGCGAGCAAAACGTCTTCTCGATCGTCCTCCCCTGCAACACCAGCGTCGCGGAAATCAAGAAACACAATCCGGTCGGCATCATTCTCTCCGGCGGCCCGTCGTCGGTTTATGACAAAGACGCGCCTGTCGCCGGTCTCGGCGTGTTCGATCTCGGGCTGCCGGTGCTCGGGATTTGTTACGGCCTGCAGTTCATGGCGCATGTGCTGGGCGGCAAGGTGCTGGGCGCGAAGCATCGCGAGTACGGCCACGCGCAGGTCGAAGTGCTTTCTGATTCGGAACTCTTTCGCGGGCTGCCGCGATCGCTTGAGGTTTGGATGTCGCACGGGGACGAAGCGCAGGAGCTCCCGCCCGGATTCACGCTGATTGCAAAGTCTCCCAGCGCAGTTGCGGGAATCGAGAATGCCGCGAAGCGGCTCTTCGCGGTGCAGTTTCATCCCGAAGTGCGCCACACCAAACTTGGCACGGAAGTTCTGCGCAACTTCGTTCTGAATATCTGCCATGCCAAACCCACTTGGACGCCACAACATTTTGTGGACGCGACGGTCGCCGCCGTGCGCCAGCAAGTCGGCTCTGGACGCGCGATTTGCGCGCTTTCTGGCGGCGTCGACTCCGGCGTGGCCGCTGTTCTTGTGGATCGCGCCATGCGCGACGGGAATAAATCTCGTCTGACGTGCGTCTTCGTCAACAACGGCGTTCTGCGCAAGAATGAATTCGAAAAAGTTCAGCTGAGCCTGCGGGAAAAGCTGGGCCTGCATTTGATCGCTGTGGATGCGACGGAGCGATTTCTTTCCAAACTTGCGGGCGTCATCGATCCGGAAACGAAACGCAAAATCATTGGCAACGAGTTCATCGCGGTATTCGACGAAGAAGCGCGCAAGATTGAAGAAACGCAAGGCAGCGTCGATTGGCTGGTGCAGGGCACGCTTTATCCCGACGTGATCGAGTCGGTTTCGGTGCGCGGGCCGTCGCAGGTCATCAAGTCGCACCATAATGTCGGGGGCCTTCCCGAAAAGATGAAACTCAAGCTGATCGAGCCGCTCAAGGAGCTTTTCAAAGACGAAGTCCGAATTATTGGCCGCGACCTCGGCATGCCGGAAGAACTTTTGCAGCGGCAGCCCTTCCCAGGTCCCGGACTTGCGGTCCGCATTCTGGGCGAAGTAACGCCGGAGCGGCTGGAAATTCTTCGCAACTGTGATGAAATCGTTGTCGATGAAATCAAGCGCGCCGGGCTGTACACGAAAATCTGGCAATCGTTCGCAGTTCTGCTGCCCATCATGTCGGTGGGCGTGATGGGCGACCAGCGCACCTATGCCTCCACCTGTGCGGTGCGGGCCGTGCATTCTGAAGACGGCATGACTGCCGACTGGGTGCCGCTGCCGCATGAAGTTCTGAAAACCATCTCCAGCCGGATTGTGAACGAAGTGCGCGGCGTGAACCGCGTGGTGTACGACATCACTTCGAAGCCGCCCGGCACGATTGAGTGGGAGTAGCTCTCGGCTCTCGGCTCTCGGCTCTCGGCTCTCGGCTCTCGGCTCTCGAAAAAACCTAACGGCCCACCTGCTGTGATATCTTCAGCTTTCCCTTACAGTCTTAGTTGCGCGGCAACGCGCGCGATTCGGCACAGTCACATACGGGAGGCACATGAGCGCTAAGTTCTCCAAGAAAAAGATTGCCGTTCTGGGCGCGGGAAAGATGGGAGGCATTCTCATCAAGGCGCTGGTAGAGAAGCACCAGCTCTCACCGCAGAATGTGCGCGCCACCGTTGCCCACGCAGGCCGCACCAAAGAGCTTTCGAAAAAGTTGGGCGTGAAGGTCACAACCAACAATGTCGCCGCAGTCGATGGCGCCGACATCATCCTGGTTTGTGTGAAGCCGCAGGTAGTTCAAGAACTGATGGAGCAGATCTCCGACAAGTTGACGGCCAAGCAACTCGTCATCTCGGTGGCAGCTTCGGTGCACACGTCACAAATCGAGAGCGCGCTTGGCGCGGGCACTCCCGTGGTTCGCGCTATGCCAAACACGCCGTGCGTTCTCGGTAAAGGAATGACGGGAATCTGCAAAGGCCAGTACGCCGAGCAACTCCATGTGGACGCGGCTTGCGCTCTGTTCGACATTGTCGGCAGAACGGTGGTGGTGGATGAAAAGCATATGGATGCCGTGACCGCGCTTTCCGCGAGCGGCCCGGCGTACATTTACATCATTCTGGAATCGCTGGCCGAGGGAGGTGTGAAAGTGGGATTGCCTCGCGATGTCGCGACCCTGCTCGCAGCGCAGACTACGCTGGGAGCCGCAAGTGTGGTACTCGAAACCGGCGATCATCCCGCGTTGCTGAAGGATGCGGTCACAACGCCTGCAGGCTGCACCATTGACGCAATCATGGAACTCGAAGAGGGCAAGCTGCGTGTGACCTTGATTAAGGCGGTGGTGAAAGCGGCGCAGCGCGCGAAAGAACTGGCGCAGGGATAAGG
Source organism: Acidobacteriota bacterium (assembly GCA_043734125.1). GTDB lineage: Bacteria > Acidobacteriota > Terriglobia > Terriglobales > Acidobacteriaceae > Gp1-AA145. Next base: position 206,548 of record JAYTFR010000055.1, read on the forward strand.
GCGCGACTGCACGCAAAGCATCTTCCGGCATTAGCCGAGCGCTAACGCTTTTTGAAGAACTGTACCTCCTGCTCGTGTTTTTCCGCTGCTGCCCGTGAAGGGAATGTTCCCAGGTTCCGTCGCTTCCCGGTCTGCGGGTTCTTCTTTCGCGAGTACAAGCGATATTCCCCCGACTTCAATTTGCGAATCATGGCAAGAAGATGTCGTCGAGCGCTTTCGGGTTGTAGCCGTTAGGTTGATCGCTTAGCAGCGTTTCGCACGTCGCGCCCGCACCATCTCCGCAGAGCCACGTGCGTCGGCCAATAAATGACCAGCGGCACAACAATCAGATATCCGATCAAATATAGCCACGCGGGCATCACGTGCTGTTCGTGACCAATCCCGCGTACAAAGTTCACATTGTATTCGGGACGCCAAAAGAAATTGATGGGCGCGACGATCAGCATGAGCACCGTCTGCCACTTCCACGCGCTGGGATCGTAACCAAGCCTCCTCACCGTCCATAGCAGCAGCACCGGAACGATCACGTGATACAGCCCCAAGGCCCGCACCGGGAGCGGAATCGCGGGATCAAACATGTACTCAGTCCCGCCAAAGAAGTGACGGCCCGAAACGAACGCGCCCAGCAAATCAACGAGGTAAAGCGTCTGCACGAGAAGCAACCCGACCGCCTGCCAGGAAAGAATCAGCCGACTCTCCATCCATAAGCCCGCCAGGATGAAAAGGTTTCCCAAGTCGCAGTAGTAGAGAAAGTTCTGCGCGCCATACTGTCGCCAATAAACCGGAGCCCAAAGCAAAACGAATGCTGTCCAGGCGATCTTCAGGGCAAGCGGGATGCGAGCCTCCGCCGCTAGGTTCAGACGCTTCGGTCCAATTACATCAGTAACTTGCGAGGGCATTCCAGGGTACCTAACATGCGATCATGAGCTACAGATCGCTGCTTTTCTGCCAAGACGAAAAGACTGCGCGCGTAATCACGCAAGTGCTGAGCGAGCTTGATTTTACAGTGGAAACCGCGCACGAGCCTTTCGCCGCCGTGCAACGGCTCAGCCAAGAGCAGTTTCACGCGATCCTAGTCGATTGCCAGAATGAGCAGGACGCCGCGCTCCTGTTCAAGGCGGCCCGTAGTTCAGCCCACAATACCGGCTCGCTTTCCGTGGCTGTAGTGGAAGGCCAAGCGGGGGTGGCGAAAGCGTTTCGCATCGGTGCGAACCTGGTTCTTACCAAGCCGGTGAACGTGGAGCAGTCGAAAGGCACGCTTCGCGTAGCCCGCGGCCTTTTGAAAAAGACACAAACTAAGCCCGCAGCCGCGCCACTGCCGGGCGCGAGTGCTCAGGTGATCAGCAAGCCGCAACTTGAAACCTCAGCTCCGGTGCCCAGTTCCGAGCCTACCACTCTTTTTGAAGCCGCCACGGCGCGAAGCTTCAGTTCCCCGATGGCGTCAAAATTCGTCGCGCCGCTCGCGCCCGCAGCGTCAGCATCCGTTCCGTATTCAGGCCTGGTGCTCGAAAGCGAACCCGAGCCGGCTACGGAAGCTGCTGATGCGGCCGTACTCGAATCCATGCCGGAAATCACCGGAAAGCGGCCGCTAGAAGGTCCTGCATCCATTCGATTTACAGAAGCTGCACCGATCGCGGCCAGCACATCTGGACATGCCGCCGCTGCGGTTGCGCTTGCTCCAGAAACCAAAGCTTCCGAATTACTGATGGCAGGCGCAGCCCCCGTGGTCAGCAACGAACCGATTGTGGGCAGCAGCGAGCAAGTGGAGACCAATCAGGCGGATTCCATTGATGCTCCAACTTTTTCGGCTCTCGACTCTGCGTCTGGTGGAAGTACCGGCGGAACTCGGTTTCTGAAGATCGCCGTAGTGGTGGCCCTCATCGGTGGTGCGGGATACTACGCATTGCAACAACCCAAGGTGAAGGAATACACGCAGAGGGTTCTGCAACGCGTGAAGGGGCCGCAATCCGCACCTGCTTCTACGGACTTGGAGCCGGCGGATCGAGCGCAACCGACAGTCATGCAATCGCCGACTGAGGCCGCCCAGGGTACGCCGCAGGCACACAATGCGACTCAGCCGTCTGCTGCTTCAACGACCGCGAGTACACCGGACTACGCGGCTACCACCGAGCACTCGTCCACTGCAAAGAGCGGAGCGATCGAAACCATCGAAGTGCAGGAGCTTCCATTCTCGCGCGACAACGGGAAAATCAGCGTCGCTCCAAAGCCGCAGACGATTGTGGTGCGGAACTCGCCAGCGGCTCAGAACCCTGGGACATCCTCGCAGCCGGCTCCGCCACCCATGAACATTGTTTCCGCTGGCCCGGCAACGCTTCCCAACCTAACGCCCGCGAGCGGTGAACTTCCTAATCCAGCGCCTGGAACTGTCAGGATTTCTCAGGGCGTTTCCCAGGGCCTGCTGATAAAGAAAGTTCAGCCGGTGTATCCGGCGGTCGCCAAGCAGTTCCACCGGGAAGGTTCTGTGCAACTGCTCACTACCATCGACAAGTATGGGGAAATCAAAAAGGTTCAGGTGTTGGGCGGGGACGCTATGCTAGTGCGCGCCGCGGTGGATGCGGTGAAGCAGTGGGAGTACCGCCCCTATCTGCTGAATGGGCAGCCGGTGGAGATCGAAACCCAGATTACTGTCATCTTCAAGGCGCCGAACTAACCTGAGGGACGAGCCTACTTGGTATCGATCTTCAACACCACGCTGAGCACCTTGCGATCGTCGAACTGGCTGATGCGCTTGGTGTCGCTGGTCTTCCCGTTGTATTGCGCGTAGACCTCGTAATCTACATTTGCCGAAAGCGCAGGAAAGCGGTAGGTACCGTCCGTGCCCACAATGTAGGTCTTCACGGCGCGAGAATGGGTGTCCGTGACGTAAACCACGGCGTTAGTCAGGACGTTGTCTTCCTTATCCACAACTTTGCCACTGAGAAGGCGACCCGGGGTGGACGCTTCCTTTTCCTTGGCGGGGGCAGCAACAGCCGTCAACAGCATCGCGACCAAAATGGCCATCCCGAGCGTTCTGGCGGTTTTCATGGTTACCCCCTGGGCGGACATCCGCCCTCCCTATTGTAGATGTAACCCCGTATCAGCGCGTTCGTTGCTTTAGATATGGACAGCGACCTGCGGGCTTGGCTGTAAGTGCTTGCCGTTTCGGAGTTTAAGGCCTTTCGTGGATGCCCAAAGGATATAGTCGGCCTTGCCCGCGGGGACTTGCTGTTCGAACTCCCCCAGCCGGTTTGAATAAACCCGCCATTTCGGCTTCTTCTGCTCGGAACGGCGAATATTCACTTCAATGCCGTGGAGCGGGACATCGTCAGGACCCCACACGGTTCCAAAAATCAGCGCATAATCTTTCGGCTTGGGTCTGGGCTTGGGCTTTTCTCCGCCAGGCAGCGCAGCGGTAACCGCCAGAATTAAAACCAGGCAGGCGGCACTCCAGGCGCATGCCGTCGACAAACGCTGGCGCGCCCTAGGAGAAATCACCGTCCTCGGTCTCTTCCTCTTCGTCGTCTTCGTACTCTTCCTCTTCTTCGACCGGCTTCAGTTCGACGGGATTAATGGTTGCGACTTCGAAGTCCATGCCGCACTCCGTACAGGAGAGGACTTCGCCTTCGTCAACCTCGTCTTCTTCGACGTCCAGACTGGTTTCGCACTCAGGACAGTAAAGCATGTTCCTCCCTCCGGGGCCCCGGACTCACAGATGGCACATTTATGTTTATGTTCTTCTGGCGCGAAGGTCAAGTGACCCTGTCCGATAGTTCAGGTTTTGATGATGTAGGCGCCGCAAATGATTCATGGGAACTGGCTCATGGGATAGGCGGAATCCTCCCAGAGTGCAAGCGCGGTTGAAGCGGATTGGATTACACTCGAAGACGAGGCCAGGGGCGCGTCGGCGCACCAAAATCGCATAAGCCATGGCAAGAACAACCGCATCCGAGATGGGACTCCCGCCATTCCGAGGCGCGGTGCGCCAAATCATCCTCGCGAGCATTGCAATCTACGTCGTCACTTTGTTGTTGTTGTCGTTTGCGCCGCGCTGGGGAGTTCTCGTGCTCACGGTTGGGTCTCTTGACCCCCAACGCGTTTTGCACGGTTGGGTTTGGCAGCTGATTACCTACGCGTTCATATATGGCAGTCCCCTAGGCTTCGTTTTTTCACTCTTGTTTCTGTATTTGCTGGGCGGAATGGTGGAAGCGTCAGTCGGGCCCCGCCGTTTCTACTATCTCTTCTTCGGTAGTGCAGCCCTGAGCGCGTCAATCGGAGTACTGTTGTCGCTCACGGGCGTCATCGCACAGGGCACAGCAGTGGGCTGCGGGCCAACGGCAAACGCAATTTTCATGATTGTGTACTTGTTCGCCCCCGACTCGATCATGTCTTTGTTGTTCACACCCTTCAGAATTCCGATCAAATGGATGTTGATATTGACTGCGATCGTGGAGACCGCTTATGTCTTGCTCGATCACTTCGCCTTGGCCGACGTAATCCTCCTGCTCGGACTTGGAGTAGGGTACATCTGGTACGTTGCTTTCCTCACTGGCCGCAGGAAAGCAATTCGAATTTCCGAGAAATACTTCAGCTTCCGCAACTCTTACTTCCGCTGGAAACGCCGCCGCGGGGCGCGCAAATTCGAAGTCTATATGCGCGATCAGAACCAACCCGTCACCTTCGATGAGCACGGCAACTACGTTCCTCCCGACGAACCCAAAAAAACGAACGGAGGGTCCAAGTCGGGATGGGTGAATTAGCTTCGCCTTTCGCCTCTCGGAAAATACAAACACTTCCCTTGTCATTCTAGGACATTTATGTCCGAGGAATCTGCTTTCGTTCCAGACGAGCCTTTAACGTTCACTGATGATTGGAACTGGAGATTCGGCACCACCCACGCGGGGAGGAATAACATCTCCAAGTCGGAAATTGTGCGGGACTGGACCGATGCTGACAGCTGAAAGCTTTTTTTACGCCATCACCAGCGACCCAATCTTTTCGCCACTCAGCACCTTGCGAATGTTGCCGTGCTGGTTCAGATTGAAAATGATGATGGGAAGGTTATTGTCTTTGCAGAGGGAAATTGCGGTCGAGTCCATAACTTTCAGCCCGCGCTTCAGCACTTCCATATAAGTAATTTCGCTGAACTTGGTGGCATCTTTCACCAGCATGGGATCGGCGTCGTAGATGCCGTCCACTTTTGTGGCCTTCAGGATCGCGTCAGCCTTAATTTCCATCGCGCGCAGCGCCGCCGCGGTATCGGTCGAAAAATACGGATTGCCGGTGCCCCCGGCAAAAATCACGATGCGGTTCTTTTCCAGATGGCGAATGGCGCGGCGGCGGATGAATGGCTCTGCCACCTGGTTCATCTCAATCGCGGATTGCACGCGGGTATGAATATTCTGCTTTTCCAGGGCGTCCTGCAGAGCCAGCGCATTGATGACCGTGGCCAGCATGCCCATGTGGTCGGCCGAAACGCGGTCCATGTTGCGCGCCTGCTCGGCAACGCCACGAAAAAAATTCCCGCCGCCAACCACGATCGCCATCTGAATGCCCAGCGAGTGGACGTCAGCCAGTTCGGCTGCAATCTCATGGATGCGGGCGGTATCGACGCCGAACCCCTGGTTCGCGGCAAGGGCTTCGCCGGAGAGCTTCAGCAGTACGCGTTTGAATTTGGGTGCGGGCATGTTGTGATCAATACTACCGCGCTGCATACCTCAGGGGCTAAAGCCCCGGTGTTTCTCTGATCCTACGCGGCCGTAAACGGCCGCTCTTCCACCCGCCCTGTCATCCCGACCAAGCGGGATGATCGGCAAACTCACCTGTCATCCCGACCAAGCGTAATGATCGGCGAAGCCGGTCATAGCGCGCGTGGAGGGACCTGCTGTTTGCACGCAGCATCGCACCGCGTCTTCACAGCAGGTCCCTCCACTGCTAAGATCGCCCGCTTCGCGGACGATCTTCTTCGCTCGGGATGACAGAGTCCTTCATTTTCAGTTGGTGAGCGGCGCCCGCCCGGGCCCTGAGCGTTCTCAGACGAGGGCGTCCGGGCCTACGTGTCATTCTTGAGTTGTGCGCATTTCTTTTGGGCCAGCAGCAGTTTCGCGCCCCGAAAGATCAACACGGCGAAGCTGAGCGCAAGCACAACTTCCCACACCTTCCGGTCTCTCGCGCTCTCTGCCGTCAGAATGTAAATTCCACCTAGCGACAGGCACATAAATATCTCAAGGAACCAAGCACAACGGCGAACGACCGACTCCGCGCTGGTCGAAGCCTTGGCAAAGAGAACAAGGGCCCAGGTGATGAACGCAGTTCCTAAAGCTCCCACAAGGATTGAGCCAACGATTGTACGAATCATCCCGCACCTTCCCACATGTGCAAAAGCCACAACTAAAAAAGGGCACCTTTCGGTGCCCTTCAATTACTCAGGTTTTTGTTCCGGCTTCGAGATGGCGATAGTCTCGCCGGCGTCGCCGACTTTGAATCGCGCAAACCGTTTGACCGAAATGTTCTCGCCCAGCTTGCCGATTTTTCCGGCAATCAACTGAGAAATCGACGTGGTCTGGTCTTTTATAAAGGGCTGCTCGTACAGGCAAACCTCCTCATAGAACTTGGCCATCTTGCCTTCGACCATCTTCTCGGCGATGTTCGCGGGCTTGCCGCTGGCAATCGCCTGGGCGACATAGATTTCTTTCTCGCGCTGGAAATCGGCGGCCGTGACATCTTCCTTGCGGACGAACTTCGGATCGCTCGCCGCGATATGCATGGCGATGTCGTGCACCAGTTCTTTGAAGTCATCGGTACGTGCGACGAAATCGCTCTCGCAATTGACCTCGACCAGCACGCCGATCTTTCCCCCGGCATGGATGTACTCGGCGACCGAACCTTCGCTGGTGACACGTGCGGCTTTCTTCTGCGCCGTGGCCGCGCCTTTTTTGCGGAGAATGACGATGGCCTTCTCCTGATCGCCGTTGGCCTCAGTAAGGGCCTTCTTGCAATCCATCATGGGAGCGCCGGTGGTGTCGCGGAGTTCTTTAACTTGGGCCGCGGAAATATTCGGCTTGTTGTCGCCTGATCCCGGATTAGCAGTAGTCGCCATAATCGTCGTTGATCCCTTGCTCATATGTTCAGAATTGTCCCTACAAAATTTTACCCGCGCCGGGAATGCGCACGCGGGTCGGATCCCTCAGGGGCTGAAGCCCCTCTGTTTTTTTTGTTCCCATCGGCACGAGTAAACTCATGCCTGATACGAACCAAACCCCATGTCGTCCTCAAGCGGCTTAATGCTGCCGAGGGACCTACGCATTTCAGTCGTCCCTTCGGGACTTAGGTCGTTTTCTCGAACCGTCCCCAGCGCTGAAGCGCTGGGCTATTGTTAATCGCCCCTTCGGGGCTGTTCGGCCACAATCACCACCGGCCGAGGATTCGGGCTTGTACTCTTCCGGTGAAACCGAAAGCCAGACGACGCTACTCGGCTTGCGTAACGACCGACGACCAAAGCCAACGACGGTCCTAAATCGTTTGCGGCTCGACTTCGGCAGCCGACTCATCGGGCGCATCCACCGTCGCATCGACAAACGCAGCCTTCTTGCGCGTTCCCGGCCCCAGCACTTCTTCCATGCTGAGGTTCTCGTTCGCCTCGCCAGGGAATTCCGGGCCTTCGGTGACGTTCAAATTGATGGCGCCTTCAACCGGGGCTTCGACGGGGGCGGCCTCTACAGGCTGCTGGGCCTCTTCAACTCCTACGGCCATTTCAGCCGTCTGCTTGTCGTTCAGGAGCTGCGAGCCTTCCACAACAGAGTCCGCAATCTTCGACGCAAACAGGCGGATCGCCCGCAGCGCGTCATCGTTGCCCGGAATTACGTAATCCACTTCGCTGGGATCACAATTCGTATCCACCACGGCGACCACCGGGATGCCCAGCTTGCGGGCCTCGCGCACGGCGATCTGCTCTTTGTTGGAATCGATGACGAACACCGCATCCGGCAACCGACTCAGATTCTTAATGCCCGCCAAGTTCGCCTGCAAGTGCTTGCGCTCGCGTTCCAGCTTGATCACTTCTTTTTTCGGCAGCAGTTCGTAGCGGCCGTCGGTGGCCATCTCGTCGAGCTCTTTCAGTCGCTTCACCGATTTCTGAACTGTCACCCAGTTGGTGAGCAGGCCGCCCAGCCAGCGCTGGTTGATAAAGAAACTTCCGGCTCGCGTCGCTTCCTCGGCGACCGCATCCTGCGCCTGCCGCTTGGTACCGACAAAGAGCACGGTCTTGCCTTCGGCGCTCAGATCGGCAATGAACTTCGATGCTTCCTTGAACATCTTGAGCGTCTTCTGCAGATCAATGATGTAAATCCCGTTGCGCTCGCCGAAGATGAATTCCTTCATCTTGGGGTTCCAGCGCTTCGTCTGATGCCCGAAGTGAACACCTGCTTCGAGCAACTCCTTCATGGTGATATTCGCCAAACGACCTCCTTTGTAGTCTGCATCCGTTGTTCAGACTGCGAACTCAGGATTGCTTTCCCGTCCCCGCACTGTGGAGCACGGGAAGAATAAGAACGCTGTCAGCTTTTAGCCATCAGCCCATCAATAAAACAAAACCCTTGCCGTTCCGAACGCCTTGGAATCGCCGCCTTGCTGCGATCCTGCAAGACTGTTTCCAAGTTGCGCAGGTTGCAAAGTTTCACAACAACATCGCTGGAACCTTAAAACTCTGCATCCTCGAGATTTACCGCTTCGAGAACTGGAAGCGCTTGCGGGCGCCCTTCTGTCCATACTTCTTGCGTTCTTTACCGCGCGAATCGCGGGTGACCAGCCCTTCGGCCTTCAGCTTCTTGCGCAGTTCGCCGTTGAAAATCATCAGCGCGCGGGCAATGCCCAGCTTCACGGCATCAGCCTGACCATTTACGCCACCGCCCGAAACAGTCGCGAGAACGTTGAACGTGGCTGCCGACTCAGTCGAAACCAATGCCTGCTTGGCGGCCACACGCTGCGACTCGGTAACGAAATATTCTTCGAAGGGGCGTCCGTTGACTTTGAATTCTCCGCTGCCAGGACGCAGGAACACACGGGCTACGGCCGTCTTGCGGCGTCCCGTTCCGTAGTATTGAATCAGTTCAGCCATTAGCTTTTGACTCTCTTCGTAGGAGACGTTGCTTGCAACGTCTCTAAAATTGTTCCCATTAACCGCAGACGCAGCGAGCTGCGTCTCTACGACCAAAACTTAGTGCGACAGCACTTTGTCTTCCGGCTTCTGTGCGGCGTGCGGGTGCTTATCACCCCTGTAAACTTGCAGCTTGGTGAGCATCTGCGTTCCCATTTTCGTTTTGGGAAGCATGCGCTTTACCGCTTCTTCAACAATCAGTTCCGGTTTGCGTACCAGCCGTTTTTTGAATTCTTCCGTCCGCAGTCCGCCCGGATATCCAGTGTAGTGCTGATACACCTTCTGTTCGGACTTCATGCCGGTCGTCTTCAGCTTCTCGGCGTTGATCACGATAACGTGATCGCCGGTGTCGATAAACGGCGTGTACTTCGGATTTTCTTTGCCCATCAAAATGCGGGCTACTTGCGACGCAATGCGGCCCAAGGCCAGGCCCGAGGCATCGACGACATACCACTTGCGCGCAATTTCCCCCGCTTTGGGGAAATACGTTGACATGCTGAATCTCCCAAAAAATGAAAACTTAAAATTAAGAAGACCGCTGAGTACCCTAGGGATCACCCCAACTACATCTTCAATAGGGGACCCCGCATACAAGCGCCGAAGGCGCAGGGCGACCGGGCGGGCACCCGCAGAACTACCCAGATAAGAATAGATAGGAAGCGCCTGCTTGTCAACGAGGAAGGTCAGGCGGGAAGGAGGAGAACGATGTGGCGCGCCGCATGAATGTCGGAAGCTTGCCCTAAAGCACTCGTCTTGCCTGCCCCCATGGAACCCCTAATGATGAGCACTCGTTCCACAATTGTTGAATCATGCCATGAGACCCCAAAATAGCTTGCGCCGATTTGCTTTTCCCCCTCGGGTTCGATCTTGCTTGTCCCGAGGAGCGTAGGGCTGTCTCACCACAACTTCCACATGGGCCGCCTGCGTCTAAATTTGATGAGCGGCAAAGGATTCGGGCTGAAATGATGAAGGAGCAGGCTCGCGCAAACCTTCGAGCTGATAACCAAAAAAATCCTTCAGCACTGCCTCCCCCAGTTCAAGCGGATGGAACGGGAGCGGGTAACTGTCTTCGTCATCGTCGACAGCTGGGTATTGACCTGACCAAAATGGTTCCTCAAAAGGTAGCCGTTGTCCTATGTCTTCCAAGATGCCGCTATCGGGAGACAGGCTGAGGGACCGAACAAGTTTACCGTTGATCCATTTCGCGAATGCGAGCGAATCAACGACGCTATGCATCGCGTGGGGATAGATTGTTCCACTCCCGCCAGCGGAAATAAACCGCTCGGGAAGCTTCGATGGATAATCGATTCCAAACTCCTTGGCAGCAACTACGGAAACTCCAGCGAAACAGCCAAGGTGCACCTCGTTGTGGGGAGGGCACGTAGAGGAGGGATCCCCCTCTCCGATCGCTTCAAGCTTGTGTTTGGGGAACAAGCTTGTCGCGAGTTGCAGGGTTGCGCTGCGATCCAGTTGAGGTGCACTCCTCAAGACTTTCGGGACATTTGCCTCCGCATACACGAGCATCCATGTTTTGGCGCCCATAATTGGCTCCTCTACTCCTTTGGGAAAGAAGGGGCACTAGGAATCTTACTTCTTCTCCGGCGCCTTGGAAGTCGATTCCACTTTGGGCTTGCTGTCCTTCTTTGAAGCGGAATCTTTGCCGGAGTCTTTTCCGGAATCCTTGCCGGAATCTTTTCCGGAATCTTTGCCGGAATCTTTCCGCGACTCTTTGGCTGAATCGCTCTTACTGTCAGCCTTGCTCTCCGCGTCGGCCTTCGAGGTCGATCCCGCCGACGGCTTCTTTGCGTAGTCGGTGACGTACCAGCCCGATCCTTTGAACTGCACCGCGGGCGCGGAGATCATCTGCTCGACTTTACCTCCGCATTCCGGGCACTTCTTGACCATGGAATCAGAGAACTTCTGTATGCGCTCAAACCGGTGACCGCATTTCTTACACTCGTATTCGTAAAGGGGCATGAGGAATGTGGGTCGGACATTCCTGTCCGACAAGCTTCTATTCCGATTCTAGCAAAGCCGTGTGGCGCGGACGTTCCCTTCGACCACGCTCAGGGCAGCCCCTGTCCGCGACCGGGTCGCATCCGAGCAACTCGGACAAGAATGTCCGAGCCACACAGGTGCTAAACTCCCGCCTATGTCCGCGGAACGTGATCTTGCGCCAGGCCTTTACCTCGTGGCCACGCCCATCGGCAACCTGGAGGACATCACCCAGCGCGCGCTCCGCGTTCTCAAGCAGGCTGACCTGATTGCCTGCGAAGACACACGTCAGACGCAAAAGCTGCTGAATCATTTCGGAATCGAAAAGCCGACCATCAGCTATCACGATCACAACGAAGCTTCGCGGGCCGTGGAACTGGTCGAGAAACTTGCGCAAGGCGCGCGGATCGCCATGGTCAGCGATGCTGGGACGCCGGGCATCTCCGACCCCGGTTTTCGCCTGATTGCGCTCGCGGTGGAACGGCAACTTTCCGTGGTGCCTATTCCCGGCCCGGCGGCCCTGATCGCTGCGCTGGCGCCCAGCGGATTCCCCCTGCAGCCGTTTGGCTTTCGCGGATTCCTGGCGCCGAAAAGCGGCGCTCGGCGGCGCGAACTTGAGAGGATTCGGCAGTCACCGCAGACGGAAATCTTTTACGAAGCTCCACACCGCATTCGCGAAACGCTCGAAGACGTGGTCGCCACGCTTGGCCCGGAGCGGCGCGTCGTGGTTGCCCGCGAGCTGACGAAAATTCATGAAGAATTCCTGCGCGGCACAGCGGCCGAGATCCTTGCAATTGCAAATGCCCGCGAACTTAAAGGCGAGATGGTTCTGCTGATCGGGCCGGCAGCGGAGGACGCAGCGCGGGTGCCTGACCTCTCGGTTCGTGAGCGCGTCGATCAGCTGATTCGCGACGAGAAACTCGACGAAAAAGCCGCGCTGAAGAAAGTCGCAAAAGAGCGCGGGATTTCGAAGAGCCAGGCATATCGGGAATGGCAGCAGACAAAGTGACGGCAGGGCCGGGTCGAAAGAATTTAAGATCAAGCGGATACCGGACGAGATATGAAACGCGCAGAGCAGGGCTTCGTAGTTTGCATCAACAATAAGGGCTACCCAGCTTCTCTTGAAATTCGCAAACTGTATCAAGCGATGCCCGGTGAGCTAGCGGCTAAAGTGCGCCAGGTCTGCGTCATTGACGAGTCGGGCGAAGACTATCTCTATCCGGAAGATTACTTCGCAGCAGTTCGTTTGCCGCAGGCCGCGGAACGGGCGTTGCTCAGGGTTAGGTAACGCATAACTAGCTACTTCCCCGCCAACTCTTTCTTCACCGCTTCGCTCACGACTTTGCCGTCCACACGCATGCCTTGGGCGGCGAATTTGGCCATGGCATTCTTCATCACAGTGCCCATCTCTTTCATGGTCGGAGATCCCATTTCGGCGATGGCGGCTTTCACTCCCGCGGCAATCTCTTCTTCCCCGGCGGCTTTGGGCAGGTAGCTTTCGATCACCACAATCTCGGCGGCTTCTTTGTCAGCCATTTCCAGGCGACCGCCCTTGGTGAATTGCTCGACCGAATCCTTGCGCTGCTTGATGAGCGTTCCCAGCACCTGCTGCGATTCCTTTTCGTCAAGCTCAGCCATCTTTTCGATCTTGCGGTTCATGAGCGCAGATTTCACCATGCGCAGCGTGGAGAGCCGCGCTTCCTCGCGCGCTTTCATGGCCGTGACAATGTCTTTTTGAATCTGTTCAAGGAGGGACATGCGGGAAGTATAACGAAAACCCATCGCACGTCTTGCGTCGCGCGTCGTCCGGACGAACGTCGTCGGATCTCGGTCGTCGGCAAGAGCTCATGGTTCCCAGCCAACTTGGATGACTTGCGAGGAAGAGCTGCCGCAAGATCAACCACCAAGGACACGAAGTTACACGAAGGAAATCTGAAGAGGAAACCCTCAAGAACGCCAAGCCCGCCCCAGCCAATCCGGGCAGTCTAGTCTGCCCACTAGCAACTGAGCACTGTCCCTGCCTCTAGGCGCAAGCGTCGCGCCATCCGGAAATTTCCTTCAGCCCTTCGGCGCGGCTTTGCTGGAACAGCCGCACGCGGTGGCGGGAGTGCTCAAATTCATGGATGTCGGCCCAAACTTCCGCCTGCCAAGCCTGGTCGTGGATGGCGGTTTCGCCGCAGGAGGCGCAGCGGGTGTGCAGCCGGCGGATGAGCTCCGGCTTTATGCCTTCCTGCTGGAGCTCGATGAATATGCATCGCACTTCCTTGATGTCTTCCTTCTCGCCGATGAAGTGTTCGTAGCGCAACAGGTAACCAAAGCCCAGCTTTTCCGCTTCGCGCTCGGCCTCGGCGCGAGTGTGGAACGGTCCGTATTCGGCCCGCAGCTGCTCGGTTGAGTCGCAGGCCATCCAAAAAGTCTCTTTGTAGGTCATTCGGTCCGCCCCGGAAGAATCCGCCAAACTTTTTTGCTGTCGTCACCGGCGTCAGCACGCGAATACCGCGCCAGTAGCTGGGTCTAAGCAATTGCACTTCCTAAGTGCTGAACGTAAGTCATTGCTTCATAAGAAAAAAAATTCCCTTCCCCAGCACAGTTGCAACCCTTTGCACCTGGCTTCCACGTTTAGCGAGCGCTCTTTGGGGACACCAGCCTGGTAACCATCATAAGAGTGCCCACAAAAGAGGATGGATAACTCTCAAAATGTCCGGTAACATCCCCCCATTAGCGAGGAACCGCTTATGGGGAAGCGTCGAGAACCTCGCAACGAGGTTCAGGTGCCAGTGCGAATCTTTGGCACCGACGTGCAAGGCAAAACCTTCTCTGAGAATGTCACCACCCTAAGTGTGAGTAAAACCGGGGTATCACTCGCCGGCGTTCGGGCCCACCTAAAGATCGACGAGATCGTCGGCCTTACTTACGGCGCGAACAAGGCCCATTTCCGCGTTAAGTGGACCGGTTCGCCCAGCAGCCCTAGCGAAGGTTCAGTCGGACTCCTCAACCTGACCCCACAACGACCGCTCTGGGACTTCGAGCTCCCTGATGCGATTATGGACAACTTCCGCGTCGAACTGAAGACTGAGCGGCGCTGTTCTCCTCGAGTAAAGTGCTCGGTCTCAGTCGAGCTTCGCGTCGAAGGCCAGACCACAATCTGGGCAAAAGCCTCGGATCTAAGCCTTGGGGGATGTTTTGTTGAGATGCCCATCCCCTTGAAACAAACCACGAACGTTGAGATTACGCTTTGGCTCGGCGAAGTCAAGCTCAAGGTCAAGGGATCCGTCGTCACTAGCTCGCCCGGTTTCGGAATCGGGATCAAGTTCACTGACGTGCCAGAAAGAGACCGTGAACCGCTCAATGCATTCCTGTCAACGCTCGCAAAGGACCGCTAGCTCGCCTTCCCCGCGGCGGCTACCGCCGACTTGGGCAGTTGGATCGAGATCCCGGCCACAGGCTGCGCCCAATGGTGCCCGCCATGCGAAGCAACATACAGTGCGAGTTCCAAGCGGCTCCAGACGCCCAGTTTGTCGAAGACGTTTCGCAGGTGGTTCTTGATCACCTGCTCCGAGCAGCCGAGCATTCCGCCGATTTGTGGATTCGTGCTGCCGCACCAAACCATGGTGGCGATTCTGATCTCCAGGCAGTTCAGTTGTTCACAGGGTGACATGGCTGCGGTGCTCCTTTTCAAAGATGGCGGTAGCCAGAATGACGCGTTTGCGGCCTTCCTTAATTCCGGCGCGCAGAAAAAGCGTTCGCAGATGCTGCTTCACGGTTCGCGGACTGATTGCCAGTTCCGCCGCTATTTCTTTATTGCTGCACCCCTGCACCAGCAGATTGAGCACCTGCCGATCGCGACGCGTGATTTTGATCTGATCAAGGTCAAGCATGATTCCCCTTCTGCTGTAGTTCCTTCGTTCTGAACTGCAGTCACTTTGAAGGAATGCACGTCTTTCGCCAAATCTTCGCCTACAAGAAACGCAAGGCTAAGTACCAAAGGAATCAGGGACGTGCGAATCCAATGGGCACCTGCTTAGGAACGTACCTCGTGGTGAGGCCCTATAACGGGACTGGCTGTGCCAAAATGAAACTTCTTTCCGCGAAGAAGGCGCTGCACGCGGGAAAAGGAGCACTCAATGAGAAGAGGACGCAGACTCACGTGCGGGTTCGCGACGTTTCTGGCAATTTTGAGCCTGGCTTGGCCGCTTTCGCTTCGCGGGCAGGAAAGGCAGCTATCGGTCTCGCCTTCGGATTCCGGCACGCCGGCGCCAATCACGCTGACGCTTCAGGATGCGTTGTCCCGCGCCCACGCCAACGAACCCCAGTACCGGGCCGCGATCACGCAATATGGCGTCGCGCGACAACAGACCATACAGGCTCGCGCCGGCCTACTGCCGAACGTAAATTACAACGCCGAATTCCTGTACACGCAGGGCAACGGAACGCCCACGGCGCGATTCGTGGGCGCTAACGGTGTCCATGAATATGTGAGTCAGGGAAATGTTCACCAATCGCTCTCGCTGCAGAACCTTGCCGACTATCGACTGGCGAGGGCGCAGGAGGCGCTAGCCAAAGCAAACTCGGAGATCTCGGCGCGTGGCCTGGTGGTGACGGTTACGCAGACATACTACGCTGTGGTCATTAGTCAGCGTAAATACGCGACCGCTCAGCGCGCGTCGGCCGAAGCCAACCATTTCATGGATATCTCCCAGAAGCTTGAACACGGCGGCGAAGTCGCCCACTCCGACAGCATCAAGGCGCAGATTCAGGCGCAGCAACAGCAACGAGCTCTGCAAGACGCGCAGCTTGAAATGGAGCGTTCGCGCCTGAACCTGGCGGTGATAGTCTTCCCTAACTTCAACGAAAACTTTGTGACCGTGGATGACCTTGACAGCGTGGATCCGCTGCCGTCGTTTGACGAGGCGGAGGCTCATGCCGGAAAGGAAAACCCGCAGTTACGCGCAGCGCTGGCGTCAATGCGGGCAGCGACCCAGCAGGTCGCGGTCGCGTGGAACGGGTTCCTGCCCTCGCTGGGGCTCGACTATTTTTACGGCATCGACGCCAACCGGTTTGCGGTGAATGGCTTTGATCCGGCCACCGGGAGGAGCTTTCGCAACCTCGGTTACGCTGCCACTGCGACTCTGCAGTTGCCGGTCTGGAACTGGGGCGCCGGTCGCGCCAAGCTGAAGAGCGCGCATTTGGAACAAAAACAAGCCAGTGTGGAGTTAAGCTTCGCACAACGTAAAATAGTGGCGGACCTGAAGTCGTTCTATGCGGAAGCGCAAATCGCCCGGACCGAACTGGATTCGTTGCGCCAGTCTGCGGACCTTGCAGCGGAGAGCCTGCGGCTGACGACAATGCGCTACCGGGCGGGCGAGGCCACAGCGCTCGAAGTAGTGGATGCGCAGAACACGCTCACGCTGACGCAAAACGCCTTCGCTGACGGTCAGTTAAGATTTCGAGTGGCCATGGCAACCCTGCACACGCTGACGGGACAATTCTAGGTGAGCAAACAACTCATGCTGCAATTACGGAACTGGCGGACGATCTGGCATAGAGTGCTGCTCGGCGCGGTCGTAGCCGGAGCCTTGGGCCTGCTGAGCGCCTGCTCGCATGATGCAAAAGAAGCGGAAGTGGCGGTGCCGGTGCAAACCGTGTCTGTGTCCAAGACGGCGCTGCAGCAAACCGTCACTGCCGATGCTGTGCTGTTCCCTATCGCGCAGTCTGCGATCGTGCCCAAGATCAGCGCTCCGGTAAAGAAGTTCTATGTGAATCGAGGGACCCACGTGCGCGCCGGGCAACTGCTCGCCGAATTGGAAAATCGTGACTTGGCTGCCGCCGCGCAGGAGAACCGGGGCACCTTTGACCAGGCTCAAGCGACGTACACGACCGCCACTTCATCTGACATTCCGCAGCAAGTGCAAAAAGCCCAACTGGATGCGCAAGCGGCTAAGCAGGTATTTGACACCACCCAGAAAATCTACGACAGCCGCAAAGAGCTGTTTTCCCAAGGCGCTCTGCCGCGCAAGGAGGTCGACCAGGCTGCCGTGGATCTGACGAATGCGCACAACCAATATGAAATTGCCCAGAAACTCCTCGACAACCTGACCGCGGTCGGCAAGCAGCAGGCGTTGAAGTCAGCCAAAGGACAACTTGAGTCGGCGCAGGGAAAATATCAAGGGGCAACGGCCCAGCTAGGCTACTCGGAAATTCGCAGCCCTATAAGCGGCGTCATCACTGACCGCCCTTTGTATCCTGGAGAGATGGCGGCTGCGGGCTCTCCTCTTCTGACCGTGATGGATATCTCGCAGATGGTGGCGCGCGCACACGTCCCGCAGCAAATCGCACTCCAGCTCAAAGTTGGCGACAAGGCGACAGTGACAGTGCCTGGAATCGACGCGAGTTTCCCCGCCACGGTGTCGCTGGTGAGTCCCGCACTCGACTCCGGCAGTACCACCGTGGAGATATGGTTGTCGCTCAAGAACCCCAAGGAGAGGTTGAAGGCGGGCACGAGCGTGCAAATTTCCGCTGTGGCCCGCTCCATCGCCGACGCACTGGCCGTTCCCGTGGCGGCGTTGCTGACTGCGTCGGACGGCACAACTTCCGTGATGGTTGCGGGCAGCGATGGTCGTGCGCACCAGAAAAACGTGAAGACGGGCATCCGGACGGACGCGATGGTTCAAATTACTGAAGGCTTGCAGCCAGGTGACCGGATCGTAGGCTCTGGCGCATACGGATTGCCGGACAACAGCAAAATCACAGAAGCCAAGGCAGAACAGAACAGTGGAAGCGACTAGCGGAGAGGGTAGCTGAAACCCAATGGAAACCTCAACGCCAGGGCTCAACGAAACTCGGCTTCAGAAACCTCCTGCCTACTGGTTTGTCAGCCATGCGCAGTTTCTGATTTTTGTTGTTCTCACCCTCGCTGCCATCGGCGTCTACCTGGCGTTCCGAATTCCCGTCGCGGTGTTCCCGACCACTGATTTTCCGCGCATTCTGATCGCAGCCGACAACGGCGTGATGCCGATCGACCAGATGCTGGTCACAGTGACGCGGCCGGTCGAGGAAGCGGTCCGCACCGTTCCTGGCATCGCCGAAGTTCGGTCAATAACCAGCCGGGGCTCCGCCGAGATTGACGTCTTCTTTGAGTGGAACATCGATATTTTCCAGACACTGCAATTTGTCGAGTCGGCCATTTCGCGGGTTCAGCCCGAACTTCCGCCAACGGCTACGGTGGCGGCTCACCGCATGACCTTCGCCAGTTTTCCGATCATCGGCTATAGCATGACGTCAGACACAATCCCGCAGACGCAACTGTGGGAACTGGCCACTTACACCGTGAAGCCTCGCCTGAACCGGCTGACTGGCGTTGCCAGCGTGCTGGTGCAAGGCGGCCAGGAACCTGAGTTTCACATCGAACCCGATCCGGCAAAACTTCTAACCACGGGCGTCACCATTACAGACTTGGTCGACGCCATGAAGAAAACGAATTTGATCGACTCGCCCGGGCTTTTCGAACGGAATCATCAGCTCGTTCTCGGGTTGATCAGCGGGCAGGTGCGGACGCCAGCAGAGATTGCAGACATTGTCGTGAAGAAAACGAGCGCCGGAGTTCCGGTGCGCGTCGGCGATGTGGCCAAGGTAGTGCCTGGCGTCAAACCCGTTTACACGATCGTAACCGCAAACGGAAAACCCGCGGTCTTGCTGAACATTAACCGCCAGCCCGAGAGCAACACCATGGACGTGGCCGACGAAGTCCATTCGGAACTGGATGAGATTCGAAAGTCCCTGCCGCCGGGCATCGCCGTTCAGCCTTTCTATGACCAGTCAATCATCGTGGGCCAGTCGATCAAAAGTGTACGCGACGCCATTCTGATCGGCCTGCTCCTCGCTTCCATCATTCTCGTTGTGTTCCTGCATGACTGGGGAACGTCTCTAGTCGCGGGACTGGTGATTCCGGTCACAATTCTCATTACTTTCGTCGCGTTGCGACTGCTCGGAGAGAGTTTCAACCTCATGACTCTCGGCGGCCTCGCAGCCGCCGTGGGACTTGTGATCGATGACGCGATCGTGGTGGTCGAGAACATCGTGCTGCATCGCGACGCCGGCCAGGGCCGGTTGCAGGCCATACGCAGCGCGCTGCAGGAAATCACGGTCCCGCTGATCGGTTCGACCGTCACTCCAATCGTGGTGTTCATACCGCTGATTACCGTAACCGGCGTTTACGGCGTTTTCTTTCGCGCGCTCGCGCTCACCATGAGCGTTGCGCTGTTAACGTCACTCGCGCTGGCCCTTACCTGGACGCCCGTGCTGAGCAGCTACTTCATCGGCAAGCGCAAGCCAGGGGATGAAAAGGAAGAAGCCGAGGAGAGCATGGCGGACTTGCTCGCCGCGGAAGAAGCCTCTCTTGGCGCTACCTTCCGCAAGATCGTAGGTTTTCACCAGCGCTGGCTGGAGCGGGCGGTGCGGACGCCACTGTGGCTGGTGGGACTTGCCGTCGTGCTGGTAGCTGCGTCATATCTCTGCTACCGCTTTTCTGGTACGGACCTGATGCCGGAGATGGACGAAGGCGGATTCACGCTCGACTACTGGACACCGCCCGGAGCTTCACTGTCAGAAACTAATCGAATGATCCTTCACGTCGAGGAGATCATAAAGAAAGTGCCGGAGGTAGAAAGCACGTCGCGCCGCACCGGCTTGGAACTTGGCCTGGCGGCGGTGACGGAAGCCAACCGCGGCGACATCCTTGTTAAGCTGAAACAAAAGCGCAGCCGGGCCATCGACGACGTCATGGAAGACGTCCGCGTGAAGGTTGCTGCGCAAGAGCCTGCCGTAACCATGGAGTTTGTGCAGGTGCTGCAAGACATGATCGGCGATCTCAGCAGCGAGCCCGAGCCGATCCAGATTAAGTTGTTTTCGCAGAATCCAGACGAGTTGAGAACGTGGGCGGTTAAAGTCGCCGAGTCAATCCGCAAGATAGACGGTGTAGTCGATGTCCTCGACGGAATCGAGAACACCATCAGCAGTCCTGCGGTGAACTTCGAAATTGATCCGTCAACCGCCGCACGCGCCGGCTTCACGCCCGAGGAGGTCGCAACCGATGCGGCGGCGCTTGTGGAAGGCGAACCCGTCGCCGCCCCGGTGGTTTCAGGCGACCGGGTTTACACGGTGCGCATCCGTTTCCCTCAGGAAAAGCGTTCCTCGCTCGAGGCCATTAGCAACACTGTCCTGACCAGTTCGACCGGGCATACCGCGACGCTGGGATCGCTAGCCAAGATTGTCGAGTTGCCCCCGCAAACGGAAATCCGCCGCGAGAACCTGCTGCGCGACGTAGCCGTTACAGGACGTACCGAAGGCACCGACCTTGGCAGCGCCATGGACTCAGTGCAGAAAACGGTGAACGGACTGCACATCCCGCCGGGGATTCGCGTGGAATACGGGGGCACTTACAAACAGCAGAAGAAATCGTTTGGTGAGCTGCTTCTTGTGCTGGTGCTGGCGATCGTGCTGGTGTTTACGGTGTTGCTGTTTGAGTTCCGGACTTTCGCCGCTCCAGTGGCCATCCTGGCTTCGGCGCTGCTCTCAACCTCTGGCGTGTTTATCGCATTGCTGATCACGCGCACGACTTTCAACGTCTCTTCCTTTATGGGGATGATCATGGTCGTAGGCATCGTTGCCAAGAATGGCATCCTGCTCCTGGACGCGGACCAGAGACTGCGGGCCGCAGGGGCTTCTGCATGGGATGCGATGCTGCAAGCCAGCCGGCGGCGACTGCGGCCTATTGTTATGACGGCTTTGGCTACGGTCGCCGGAATGCTGCCGCTGGCCTTCGCCCTTGGAGCCGGATCTCAGATGCTGCAGCCGCTCGCGATCGCCGTTATCGGCGGCATCCTACTTTCCATGGTGCTTTCGCTGATCATTACTCCCGCCGTTCACTTCTTCCTGGACCGCGATTAGCACTTTGGGTTCCGTTCTGCGTCGCAATGAACTACTCATTTCCCACCCCGGCGCGGGATCTCAATCTGCTCCGTATCGCTGAATTACAATACGATCACTGGATCATTCGTGACGTTATCTCCCACAAGCGCGAGATACAAACCAGCGCTGGATGAAGAGTCGTTTCAGGAGCTGCTGGCTGCCGCGTATGTTGTGCAGCAGCACAAGGGCGCCCTGCGCGTCCCGGACTCCGGTTCCTCTCCGAGCGCGGCCCAGATTCTGTCGATCATCGCCGAAATCCAATCGCGCATTCGCACTCGCGGGCTCGACCTTCCAGCCAGTGGGGCGTTGATTGCCGAACGCGCCCTGGAACTCACGGGCGCGACAGGCGTGAGCATCAGCGTGGTCACCGAGGGGTACTTGCAGTGCGTCGGCGAAGCTGGCGCCGCGGCCAACATCCCCGGACGCTGCATCAGTTCCCACTCGCTGATTGCCACGGAGCGATTGAAGTCCGGCGGCATTTTTGAAAGTGACAACTCGCGATCGGATATGCGGCTCGATATGGATTTGTGCCGAAGCCTGGGAGTGGGATCTCTGGTCGCGGCTGCGATTCTGCGCTTTGACGAAATCGCCGGCGTGATTGAAGTCCGCTGGCAGCGGGAAAAAGGTTTCAGTGAAAGTGAGGTGAGAGCCTGTCGCCTGTTTGCAGGCCTGATGACGGGGACGCTGGAGCGGAGCGTGCGAATCGGCCACGCGCGAGCCGCCGTTGTTGAAGAGCCCCCTGCTAAGGCTGAGGCTCCGCCTGAGGCCGCAGAAGCTGCGATCCCGCCCTCGTCAGAAATTTTCGCCGCTCCGCCAATGGTGATCGAACCCCAACCGGAAGTCGCAGCTCCCGTTGAAGCAGCAACGCAATTGCCGGGCGCTCCAAGTTGCCGAATGTGCGGAAGGATGTTCGCGGCGGACGAAGCTTTTTGCGGACTCTGCAGTATGCCGCGTCCAGCGGAAAAATCCTCTGCGGAGCTGCAAAGCAAGTGGGCGTCGATGTGGTTTATGCAACGTGCCCAGGGAGCATTGGAAGAGGCAAATGCTCCCCCAGGTGACACACCGAAGTCCGCGTTTCCAGCGCAACAGGAACTTGCGCCTCAACCTGCGCCAGTCCCCGAGCCCGAAAGGCGAGTCTCCCCGCTTGAGCCGTCCCCTCTCGCCCGGGTGTTACAGACGACGTCCGCGACGAACGATTCGTATTCCAGCCTTCGAACGCGCCCTGAGTTTGAATCCGCGCCTTACCAAGCTCCTACACTCGAAACAAACTTCCCCCTCCCCGATCGATCTCCCATCGCTGAGCGCACCACGCAAGCTGCTAGAAACCATTGGCGCGACGCGATTCTTGCCTCAGTTGCGCTGGCGCTGGCTTTCGGATTGGTCACGGCGTGGCCAAAATCACACTCACAGCCGACCTGGTTCCAAGTGCTGATGTCGCGGGTTGGAATAATGCACGCCGGAGTTCCATCGCCGAGTTTTTCCGGAAGCGCCGACGCCCGGGTATGGCTCGACGTCCACACCCAGCTTTATTACTGCCAAGGGCAGGACTTGTACGGCAAGACTCCCGACGGAGAGTTCACGACGCAGCACAATGCGCAGGCCGATGGGTTTCAATCCGCGTCGAATGTGGCGTGCCCCTAAAAACGTCCCCCAAAAACAAGAAGCCTGATCCGAAATCAGGCTTCCTTATAAAAATTCAGAGATCAGTCCGCTACTAATTCTGCGCTAAAAGGCCTTCGTGCCGCCTCGCTTCATACCACAAGGCGAGTTCTACGCGGTTCCAGAGCCCCAGTTTGTCGTAGATGGTCCGGAGATAGTTTTTGATGACGTGTTCGCTTGTCCCGATCTCGTCGGCGACTTCCTTGTTTTTGAGTCCTCGAGCAACGAGTTCGATGACTCGCTGTTCGCGCTCGTTTGGTCTTGAACTCCCCCTGCTTCTGAACATAGCTGCCTCCGGTATAAAAGTGTTGCCAGCTTAACCCGTTTGACTCCGCCAGTGATGCCGAAACGGATAAAAAGGCGGTTAAAGTGCGCTTTTACCGTCCGCCGCGCCATATTTAGTTGCTTGGAGATTTCGTCGTTGTCGCATCCTTGCAAGAGCAGTTCTACGACCTGCTGCTCTCTGGGACGTAACGATTTGTCCTCCATTACACACACACCTCGATTGGATTGCATCTCTAATTTGGGAAAGACTTTGCACATTCAGTGCCATGCCGGTCCGATTCGACTGAGAAAAATCTTGCTAATTTTTAGAAGTGGTTGGATGCCAGAGTGAACGAAAGGTGTCTTGGAGAGAGAATGCTCGGTATCGCGCGGACGGGGCTAAATTAAGCTAAGCGTAACAAACAAATAGGAATTACTGGCTCTCGATTGCAGGATTTTTGGGATCTCAGAAGGGCTGACGTGAATCCTTCAGATATCGGACCGAGCCTGTAGGGAATATGGAAAGTTATCCACGATTGTCTCTAGAGCCCTACAGTAAACACCTGAGGAGCTTTTGCCCGGTCTCGACGGTCCTCTGGAACAAATTACACTTATGGTGTTCTCGCGCAAAGTGTGCCTGTCGTCGGTATCGCGACCCCGGCTGCCGCAACGACAACGCACCCCAATGCTACGATCACATTCACTCCATCCTCGAGAAAATGCCCCAGTTCTGCGACGTCGCTGTCCCCGTTCCTCTCGACGCGGTATTCACTTACCGTCTGACCGAAGGAGTGTCGCCCTCACCCGGCAGTAGAGTTTTGGTACCGTTCGGAAGGCAGCGCTTGATCGGAATCGTCACCGAACTGCACGACCGGCCGCCAAAGGTCGTGGCAAAAAATGTTTTGCAATTTCCGGATGAGCTTTCGACTCCCGCGCTGACGCCTGAACTCCTTCGCTTGGGGAAATGGATTAGCGACTACTACCTCGCTCCTATTGGGGAAGTGTTCCGTACCATGCTGCCGCTGAATGCGGAGTTCCGGAGATCAATTGTTTATCGCATGGCTGAAGGTGGGCACATGACTTTGCATCTTGCCGGAACCGGAGGATCATCCGCGCGCTCACGAAAGACTCCGGAGGAACAGGACGCAGAATTCAGGGTGCTCGAATATTTGTCCCGGCGTGACAGCGCGCGGGAGGAAACCCTGAAGGCGGCAGCGCGAGCCTCCCGCGCGATCATCGAAGGATTGGTAAGAAAAAAATGGATTTCGCGCGAAGACGCATCGCAGCCGGTGGAGGCCGCGCGAACCCGAAAGATAGTGCTGCTCAAGAATTCCGGAGCCAGATTAAACGTCAACCAGCGCTTGATTGTTGAAGCACTCGCGGGTGCGCACGGCCGCATGCCGCTGGACGAACTGCAGACGCTGCCGGTTCCGAAGACGGCGGTGCGGACCATGGTCACGCGCGGGCTGATTGAAATTGTTGAAGAGCCAATCGAATTCGCGAAGTCGTCAATCGCCGCGCGTGCTTCATACCTGAAGGAAGACTTCACCCCGTCGCAGCAAGAGGCTTTGAAACGCATCGTCAGTGCCGCCGACTCCCGCACGTTCGCAGGTATTCTGCTGCACGGGGTCACGGGCTCTGGAAAAACCGCGGTGTATCTGGCCGCGATGCAGTCGGTGCTCGACCATGGCCGCTCTGCGATTCTGCTGGTTCCAGAGATCGGACTAACGCCGGCCGTGGCCGCCGATGTCCATGACAGGTTCGGAAACCAGGTCGCAATTCTGCATTCTGCGCTCTCGGAGAAAGAGCGCGCCGAACACTGGCATCGCATCCGGCGCGGTGAAGCCCGAGCAGTGGTGGGAACGCGCTCGGCGGTATTCGCTCCGGTGCCTGATCTTGCGCTCATTATTGTCGATGAAGAACAGGATTCTTCCTACAAACAGGAGGAGATGCCGCGCTACCACGCCCGCAGCGTGGCGGCCATGAGAGCGAAATTGACCAATGCCGTGGCCGTGTTCGGATCGGCAACGCCATCGCTCGAGTCGTACTTCAACGCGAAGAAGGGCCGATACACCCTGCTCGAAATGCCGGACCGCGTGCAGCAGCGACCGCTTCCGGAAGTCGAGCTGGTGGATATGCGGCAGGAATTCCAGGAGACAGGCCAGGAACAGGTCATCTCGCGCAAGTTGCTTGAAGAAATCCGGCTGCGGCTGGAGCGTAAAGAACAGGCGATGGTGTTGCTCAACCGTCGCGGATACTCGCCGCTGGTGTTGTGCCGGACCTGCGGCAAAACTCTGGAATGCCGCAATTGCGCGATCGCGCTTACGCACCATAAACAGAAGCGCCGCATGGAGTGCCACTACTGCGGATTCATCGCGCCGGTTCCCAAGCAGTGCGCCTCGTGCGGCAGTGAATATGTTTTCTTTCTCGGCACGGGATCAGAGAAACTCGAAGAACTGCTGCACGGATACTTCCCGCAGGCGCGAATCGCGCGCCTCGACCGTGACACCGTCCGCAGCCACGCCGACTTCGAACGCGCGCTGAATGCATTGGATGCCGGAGAGCTCGACCTGCTTGTGGGAACACAGATGATTGCGAAAGGCCACGACGTGCACGGGGTCACACTCGTGGGCGTGGTCGGCGCGGACAACGCTCTAGGGCTACCGGATTTCCGGGCCGCGGAACGGACATTTCAATTGCTCACCCAAGTTGCGGGGCGCGCAGGGCGTGGAGAAATCCCCGGCAAAGTTGTTCTGCAAACTCTTTTCCCGGACCACTACGCCGTGCAGTATGCCGCGCACCATGACTTCGTAGGCTTCTACGAAAAAGAACTTCGCTTCCGCAGCTGGATGCACTACCCGCCGTATTCTGCACTGGCCAACATCGTCATCCGGAGCGACAAATTGGACGACACACTCAAATGGTCAGGAGTACTTGGCCGCTGGTTCGATAAGACGCTCCACGAAGGCGTGCGTGTGCTCGGCCCTTCCGCCACGCCTATCGAGCGGTTGAAGCGCGACTACCGCTACCACTTCATTCTGAAGTCGCAGAGCCGCGAAAAGCTGAACGGGCTGCTGCGGGCAATGCTGGCTCATGCTGCAAAAGAAAATATTCCGCGAACAAATTTGGTTGTGGATGTGGACCCGGTGTGGCTGATGTGACGAATCTAATCCCACGGGGGGACGGCCGCGCTCGGCAGTCCCCACGCTCATTTCAGATACGCGTCCGCTGGCAAGCCCGTAATCCTGATCCCGCTGTGGCCCTTGTGTCGGATGTTGAGGCCGATCAGCAGCGCGGTGAGCGACTCGACAATGCGGGCGTTTTCCAGCTTTCCTCCATCGATCGCGCGGACGCCAGGAATCTTGCGCGCCAGTTCGCGCACCTTCTTCGCCGCTTCTTTGTCGTCGCTGCAGACGATCACATCGCAATCAATCGGCCCAGCCTGATTCAGCAGTTCCGAAGACACGTTGTGAAACGCCGCCACGACTGCGACTCCTTCAGGCACAAGTTCTTGGGCCTGCTGAGCGGCAGAGCCTTGCCAGACGCCCATGGTGCGGGTGGCGCGGCCGCCGACGCTGGCCGCCAAGGGAACAGTTGTGTCCACGAGTATATGACCGGGGCGGAGTGAAAGTTTCAGATGTTCCAACGTTTCAGCGTGAGCTTCGAAAGGGACTGTCAGAACAACGATGTCGGCGGCAGCGCAGGCGGAATCGTTTTCCGCGCCCGAGACATTTTTGATACCGGCGAGGACCCCCGTACCTCCAAAAGTCCGTTTAGCGATAATCGCCGCCGCAGCGGCCGCCCGTTCCGCACTCCGTGAGCCAATCACGATGGTTTCGCCAGCCCTCGCCCAGCGCAGCGCCAGTCCGCTTCCTTCCGGGCCGGTGCCGCCGATGATCGCGATGGTCACGCGAACTCCGGCTCGAGGAGTTGCTCGGCGGGAAAGCTTTCAAATGACTCTTTGATCTGAATGCGCGAGTAAGTCGTGTTTCGCTCCGCGGGAATGCGGCCGATTTCCCGGATCATCTTCTGAAAACCTTCCGGGCTGGTGTATTGGCCAGCGGTCGCTCCGGCTTCGCGCGAAATATTTTCTTCCATCAGCGTACCCCCGAAATCGTTGGCCCCAGCCTGCAGGCAAAGCTGCGAGAGTTTGCGGTCAAGCTTCACCCACGAGACCTGGATGTTATCGATCGACCCCGCCAGCATCAGCCGCGCCAGCGCGTGAATCTTCAGATGTTCGGCGAGCGTGGGGCCTGGCCGCGAAAGTCCCTGCTGAAAAAGAATTGTATTGGTGTGAATGAAGCCGAGAGGCACGAACTCGGTAAAGCCGCCGGTTTCACCCTGAATTCCGCGGAGCATCAGTATCTGATCAACCCAGTGGGCGGTCGTTTCCAGGTGGCCGTACATAAGCGTGGAAGTGCTGCGTATGCCGCAGGCGTGCGCCGTGCAGATGACCTCCCGCCATTGGTGCGCAGAAAGCTTGTTGCGCGAGAGCACCTGGCGGATTTCGTCGTCCAGGATTTCCGCCGCCGTGCCGGGAAGCGTGCCGAGGCCGTTGTCACGCAGCATGAGTAGGTAATCGCGAAGCGGCATGCCGGTCAGTTCCACGCCATAAACAATTTCCATCGGCGAAAATGCGTGGATGTGCATCGCCGGAACCGCCGCTTTCACCGCGCGCAGGATATCACGGTAATAAAAAGGATCGAGGCCGCGCGGCAGCCCGCCCTGGATGCAGACTTCTGTCGCGCCAATTTGCGCGGCTTCTATAGCTTTCAGCGCAACTTCTTCCGGCCGCAGAAAGTAGGTGTCGTGCTCGCGCGGGCCACGGCTGAACGCGCAGAACTTGCAACCAACGAAACAGATATTCGTAAAGTTAATGTTGCGATTGACGACGTAAGTGACGATGTTGCCCGTGAGTTCGGAGCGCAGCAGGTTGGCTGCAACCAGCAGTCCCAGCAAGTCATCGCCCTCGGCGGAAGCGAGTTGCAGCCATTGCTCGCGAGTGATAGCCGCTGAGTGCTGCTGCTCCAGAACGTGTTCGATTGTGCCGCGCATCTGGAGCTGAAGTTTAGGCGCGGCTTGCTCCCACTCAAGTTGCGGGAACTGCTCCAGTTCTTCTCCGGCACAGCTTCGAGCTGACATCGCCCCTCCTTCGCGGATTCGCTCCGCCGTTCTTCGCCGCTAACGAAATAGATCGTGCTGCCGCGCACGAATCAAATCTCGCGCACTCCCCCGCCCCGGCTGATACGAAAACCTTCGGACGATGCAGGCTGGCACGCCATTAAGCTTGCCGCAGACCAGGCCTGCCGCGCAAGCCAGTTCGTCAGCAACCGCCTCAGCGCTGGCGCGAAGAACATATCCATGGGGGTCGCGCTTGCCCCGGAAATCCAGCAGCGGCTTCATCCCGGCCACGCCGATCGCCACCTCAGTCAAACCCTCGCGCCATGGACGTCCGAACGAATCGGAAATGATCACAGCGACCGTCGCGCCAGTCCTACGTTTGATTGCCGATCGCAGCCGCGTGGCGGACTTGTCGGGAGCTTTCGGGAGCAGGAGTGCATGCGTGCCGCCATTCACGTTCGAAAGGTCAACGCCGCTGTTGGCACACACCAGTCCGTGGCGAGTTTCGCTGATCAGGACTCCGTGGCCAGCGATGACCCGCTTGCGAACCACTGCACGGCTTTCGCGCAAAACCAGTTCCACGATGCGCGCGTCGGTGCCGGACTGCCGCGACCATTTCTTAGCCGCAGCTGAGGGTTTCACCTTACCGAGCTCGACGAACTGCCCTTCGGCTTTCGAAACAATCTTGTGCTTGATAACCAGAATGTCGCCGGGCTGAAGCGTGAGTTTCTGCTTCTGCATCGCCGAAACTAGCGTTTTGCCCAGATCGTCACCGAACGCAACTTCGTCCGCGAGTCCTACCGGGATCAGGGTGACAGCGCGAGGCCGTTTCACTGCTCAACCGCCGCAGGTTTTATCCCGGTGGCTTCGCCAGATTTCGGGGCGGACGCTTGCCCGAAGCCCAGCCTGCGAGCCAGCAACTGCGCCCGCTTGTTGCCGGGATGCGCCGCGAGATTCTGCAGGTCCTCCACGTTGTCGATATCGAGCGCGATGCGCGGGAGAGTGAGCACCACACAAGGCATTCCGGTCGCGCGGGCCGCTTGCTGATGCGGCGCGAAACTATCGTTGCTAAAGCGCAGCGGAAACAGGCCAGCGGGAGCGCGCAATGCAGCATTCGTCCCGCGTTTGTCGGCGGAAGGAACCAGCAACGAACCTTTCACAGGCGCTTGTTCTAAAATCGCAGAGAGGTCGTCAGCTTCGATTAGCGGAATGTCCCCGGGGATCACGAGCGTACGCGGCACACCGCGAGCAATACAAACGCGGGTTGCCATCTCAATCGCGTCGGTTTCGCTGACATTCGCCGCGTCGGAGATCACGCCCAAGCTATAACTAGCGGCCTGCTCCAGCGCAAACGGATCGTTCGTCACCAGCGAGACGTCCTCGTGCCCGTAGTCGGCCACGGCCTGCAAAACATCAGCAAGCATGGCGTGCGCGAGATCGGTCCGCGCTCGCTGGTCGAGCACATCGCTCAGGCGCTGCTTGGCATTCGCCAGGTTCTTTACAGGAATCAGAATCATGAGATCTCGCCCGCCGCGGCTTTCGGCATCTGCGGGCAGGCGAGCGACAGGGCCGCGGCTGCGACGCGCGTTCTGTCCTCGACGGTCCGCATCAGAATGTCGGCGCAGTGAATTTGAACGTTTCCTTCTCTGACGGACTTCGCAGCTTCCAGATCGGTGTCGTGGGCCAGCAGAATATCGAGGAAGTCGGCGTAGGCGTTCGCAATGCCCGCGATTGAAACCTCGAGTCCTTGCGCCGCCATTAGGTTCCCGGCGGGACCGGACACGGCTGCGGTTCCGATAATTGGGCTAATCGCAACGACCGGAGCGGACGTTTTCTGTAACGCCTCGCGAATACCGGGGACCGCCAGAATCGGTCCGATGCTGGTGACTGGGTTACTGGGAGCAATCAGGATGGCCTCGGCTGCCGCGATTGCCTCAATCACTCGCGGCGCAGGGTCGCATTCCGTCGCGCCCGCGAAACGCACCGACTCTACCGGGTCCTGATACCAGCGCTTCACAAAGTATTCTTCAAAGCTCAACTCGCCTATGGGAGTTGCAATCCGCGTCTGGGTGCGCTGATCGCTCATGGGAAGAATGCGTTGCCGCAGCCCAAGTTTTTCTGAAATGACCTGCGTCACTTCCGAAAGCGGGCGCCCCTTCGCGAGCAGTTTCGTACGCAGAATGTGAATCGCAAGGTCCCGATCGCCAACGCTGAACCACGTCTCCTCGCCAAGTTCTTTCATCTGCTGCAGGCAATGGAACGTATCGCCGCGCACTCCCCACCCGCGCTCCGGGCTGAGAAGTCCGGAAAGCGCATAAGCGATGGAGTCGATGTCGGGCGAAACGTAAAGTCCCCACCACTCGTGGTCGTCACCGGTATTCACGATGACCGTCAGTTCTTCGGAAGGCACGATGCGGCAAAGGCCGTCCACAAATTTCGCGCCGCCGGTGCCGCCCGTGAGCACGACGATCATACTGCCGTCCTTGCAATTGCCCTTGCCAGGCCATCCGCCGCGGCAGACGCGCTGACGCGGGACGCCAGTGGCTCCCTGGCTGTTTTCGATCGCGACAGAAATTCCGGATACACCGGCAGGCGCTGCCGCAACTCGAAGCCTTTGCGCCGCGTGCGTTCCGCAAGCTCGTGCAGGTGAGGCCAAGGGCGCTCGGGATTGATGAAGTCAGGCGTCAGCGGCGAAACTCCACCCCAGTCATTGATGCCGGCATCGAGCAACTCTTCGTAATCAGGATCAGAAAGATTAGGCGGCGCCTGAAGATTCACTTCAGGCATCAGAAGCCGCGCAACAGCGATAGTACGCAGCATGTCTCCGCGGCCAGGCTCCGGCGAGTTGTGCATGGGAATTCCTGGTTTCACGCGAAAATTTTGAATAATGACTTCTTGGATGTGCCCATAGCGTTGGTGTAGATCGCCAATCGCAAGCAACGCATCCACACGCTCCTCAGGGCGTTCGCCGATGCCGATCAGGATGCCGGTGGTGAATGGTACGCCCTGCTTGCCGGCTTCTTCGATAGTCCGCAGCCGCTTCGCAGGCACTTTGTCGGGCGCGTTGTCGTGCGCGGCGCGTGGCGCCAGCAAAGCTTCGTTGGTGGTTTCAAGCATCAGTCCCATGCTCGGCGAAACCGCGCTCAGACGTGAAATCCACTCGGCGCTCATCAAACCCGGATTGGGATGCGGTAGCAATTTCGTTTCCCGAAGTACCAGTTCGCACATGGCTTCGAGATAGTGCAACGTGGAGTGAAATCCCAGGTAGCGCAAGGTCTTCCGCATTTCCGGGAAAATCATTTCGGGCTTGTCACCCAGCGAAAATAGAGCTTCGGTGCAGCCCAGTTTTTCGCCGGCTCTGGCGACCGCCAGAACTTCATCCGGGGTCATGGTGTGCGCGCCGGGCTGGCCGGGGTCACGGCGGAAGGTGCAGTACCCGCAGTAGTCGCGGCAAAGGTTCGTTAGCGGAAGGAACACCTTGCGCGAGTACGTGATCACGCCCGGCTTAAAGCGATCCCGCAGGGCCCCGGCTGCTCTGAGCAGTTCCGGCAGATCACCGTCCGGACAATGAATCCAATGGCAGGCTTCCTCACGCGACAACGCCGACGACGATGAGAACTCGGCGCTCCCGGACGCCCTACTGCCGAAGAATTTCACCGGCTCTGACGGAAATGTCATGCTGTCGGCCATGGAGTAATGACCAAATCATATCGAAAGGCACGACAGCGCGGGAAATGCGATGTTCGTGGTACAACTCAAAGAAGCTGCTGCGATTTCGTAGGCTGGACCTCCGCCTTGATGATGATGAGCGCGACTCAGGAACAATTCCGGCAAGCCATGGGCGCGTTCGCGACCGGCGTAACCGTCATCACGCTGGACGATAATGGTGAGGTGCATGGCATGACCGCCAACGCCTTTGCATCCGTCTCGCTTTATCCCCAGATGGTGCTCGTCTGCGTAGACCAAAAGGCCGTGACGCACGCTCATATGCATGCGCGAAAGCGCTTCGGCATCAATGTGCTTTCAGAATTGCAAACCGCAATCTCGGAGCACTATGCCGACCCGGAGCGCAACTCGACCGGGGCAGAACGGGCCGGGGCGCGTTTCGAGCGCACTTCGCAGGCAACCCCGGTGCTGCAAGGCGCATTGGCGTATCTCGAATGCCGACTACAGGATGCTCGCGATGCCGGCGACCACACGATTTTTATTGCCGAAGTGGAAGACGTTGTGGTGCGCCAGGGAAATCCCTTGCTTTTTTTCGGGTCGGACTACCACGGGATGGGCGCCAAGCTACGGTGATGCCGGAACCTTCTTGCATTAGAGACCGCGTTGCCAGCCAGGGCCCGTAGCCGTTACCATTTTTGAAACTCTAAAATGCCGAGGAGTTATGAGCGCTGAGGAAATGCAGGAACTTCACGAGCACGCTGAACACGCTGCCCACAATCGTGAGATGGCGCCGGTATCATTGACCATGGCTTTTCTCGCCGTCGCAGTCGCGGTAGTTTCCCTGCTGGGCCATCGCGCCCACACTGAGGAAGTGTTACTGCAGAATCGCGCTAATGACCAGTGGGGTTACTACCAGGGCAAGGACACCCGGCTGCATATCGACAAGAAATTCGCGGAACTCGACAGCTTTGTGGCCGTGGCCGATCCGGCAAAAGCAGCGCAGGCCCGTGCCGCCAACGACGCCGAAGCCGAGGAGTATCGCAAGCAGACAAAAGAGATTCAAACCGAGGCCCACAAACTGGAAGACGAAATGCATCTCGAAGGGCGCCGATCCGATCGTTTCGATCTCGCCGAGGTTTTTCTCGAGGTTGCGCTGGTCATCACTTCGATCACGCTGCTTTCCGGACGGCGCTTGTTTTGGCACGCCGGTCTGGTGGTGGGGGCGCTCGGCCTGCTGACCGCCACTACTTCTCTTCTTGTTCACTGATCTTTTTTTCGTCGAACCTTTCTTTCGCTAATATTCCTTTCGCCTACATCTCCTTCGCAGACGAACCTTTCGTGCGAATCATCGGCGGAGTTCGCGATGACGGCGGCTCGGCAGATTGCCATCACCCCGGCACCTCCGGTGCGTTCTTCTACACAGATGGAAAGTTCCGCGCTGAAAGCATTGTGCTTACCGGGTCTCAAGCGCTTGTGAGATTGGCCGGAGTTTTGCATATGTGTTCCCATCTTGCAGGCTGTACCCATCGGAAACATGAACTCACTCGATTCAGGAACAAGCTGCACTATCTGCGGCAGGCCGAAGCCCGCGAACGAAGTCTGGTTTTCCGTGATTAAAGACTGCGCGCTTGAGCGGGTAAGCGTGTGGCTGTGGACGCAGCGGTTTGCGCGCGATCCTCATGCTCGCCTGGCGTGCGGCCCGGGCCACGTCCGGGAACTTATCGTCCACTGGATGACGACCGGGTGCCTTCATTACCCGTTTGCTACTGACCCGCGCCCCTCGCTACGGATCGCCGCCTCGGTCGCCGCGCATTCCCCGGCGGCAGAAAGTGGGTGGCTGGCAGAACTCTCCGTCGATCACGGCAGCATCCAGCGCATCCTCGCCGAAAGCCCATGGTCATTGAACGTGATTTTTGAAGAATTGGCGATTGCGCTGGGGGCTGAAACCGGGGACGAGGGGGAGGACGATTTCCCACAGGCGAGGCCCCTGGCGGGACGCTTCTGAGGGGGTGGAAACGGCCCGGCAGACCATCGGCACATCCCCGAACATTCGGTTAGCCTTCCCCGCTCGCAGGGCGATGTGGCATGAAAAAAAGGTTATTGCTAATTTCTCTTCAGGACTATAATCCGGCGTGTAAGCCAAGACTAGCTTGCAAGTTCGAGGTGGTTCTATGCCAACTTTGTTCGAGCTTGTGGTTGTTTGGGGCGTGCTCACCGCAGCCCTGATTATTTTGCTCATCTATCGCGGCACACTCACCATGCAAGAGGACGACCAACTTTTCTTGGGCGAGTCGGAGGCCCACATGGCCCGGGAGCAGGTAGAGCTGATGAATAAATTGAGCAAGCTCGGTCCGTTCGTCAAAGTCCTGGGAACAGCGTCTGCGGTGATGACTCTCGGAATCATCGGCGTCGCGATTTACCAGGGCCTGGCGCGCGTCCCCTAGCGCATCCCATCGAGCGACCCCCGGGACGCGGGTTTGCTAAAAGTAACTAAGCCGCTGATTGTGCGTTTCGAGCGGCTGCATTAGCATCAGACGCATCACTCCTTTCGTGTCTGCGCTATGGCTCCCCAGCGAATTGCAATCATAGGCGGTGGTCCCGCCGGCGCTTATGCTGCTGCGGCCCTGGCCTCCGCCGGGCGCGAGGTTATTCTCTTCGACGAAAAACTTGCCTGGGAAAAGCCCTGCGGAGGCGGGCTCACCGACAAAGCCCTGGCCCGCTGGCCGTTTCTGCGCGAGGCGGTGGCGGAGCGAAAGTTCATAACCGATTGCGAGCTGATTGCGCCTTCCCGCGCGAGCGTACGCTTCTCACTCGACAAACAGATCGCAATTTTCTCGCGCGTGGCGCTCAACGGCCTGCTGCTCGACCGCGCAGCTGAGGCCGGAGCAAAGGTCGTGCGCGAGCGCATCGTTCACCTGGAGCGAAGCAACGGGATGTGGGCCGTTCAATCCGCGTCATCGCAATATGCCGCCGATTTTGTCGTACTGGCAACCGGCGCGCGCAACCCTTTCCGCGGAGTCTTCTCTCCCAATCTTGGCCCGGAGAACTTCATGGTCGCTGTCGGCTACTACATACCGGGAACCAGCGCGACGGTCCAGGTGAAGTTCGTCGAGGGGTTGCACGGCTACATCTGGATTTTCCCGCGGACCGATCATTTTTCCGCCGGTATATGTGGCCGCGTGCAGGGCAAAAGCACGTTGGAGCTTCGACGGATTCTCGAAGAACATCTGCCGGAGCTCGGGCTCTCGCATGAGAACGGCATGTTTTACGCTCACATTCTTCCGTCGCTGACGCCCGAGGCGCTTCGCGCCACACAATTTTGCGGCGAAGGCTGGGCCATGGTCGGCGACGCCGCCGGCCTGGTCGACGCCATCACCGGAGAAGGGCTTTACTACGCGCTGCGTTCGGCTGAACTGCTTTCCGACGCCTTATTGAGCGGCGATCCCGAAGCGTATGCGCGCGCGGCTCACAGCGAGATTATTCCGGAACTGGAGCGCGCCGCCCGTATTGCGCAGCGCTTCTACGCGGGAGAGTGGCTGGGTGGGCGAGTGCTCGAAAGAATGGTGCAATTCACCGGTCGAAGCAGGAAGTTTCGCAGCCTGATGCGAGACCTGTTTTCCGGCGCACAGGAATATTCCGATCTCAAACGAAGGGTGTACCGCAGCCTTCCAGTGATCGCGGCGGAAGCGCTGTTGAGCAGGGTGCGGCGGCCAGCAAGGGAACAGGGTGGGACTGCCGCTGCGGACTGAGTAGTCAGGCTCTGGCGAAGAGGGTACGAAAAGTGCATGGTTTTACTGGTGCCGGGAACAGGACTTGAACCTGCACGCCTTACGGCACTGGATCCTAAGTCCAGCGCGTCTGCCAATTCCGCCATCCCGGCGAGCACCTAAGTAGTTGAAAACAGTATATCAGTTCACTGCTGCTAGGCTCGGACTAGGCACGACCGTGACCGGGCGCGCGCGAGCGGGAGTGTTTGAATTTCGCTTCTATTCGGTCACAGTCTGGTCACGCCGCTTTGTAAGAGCCTCATTCATAAGGTGATTTCACCGACGCACTGGATTCTCCATCCCGTGCGTTTTAGCCTCAACTTCCGTTTCTGTCCCCCCGTGCCGCTTGTGCCACGCTTTTCGCAGAAGCACGCGGAGGACCTTAGATACGTAACGCCACTGCGTCCTCAGAAAATTTCGGCGCCAATATTTCGCCCGTTGAGATTTGAGCAAGTCCACTGCCCATCTCCGCTAAGGCGCTCGTAGGGATACCTGGATCAGAGATGGCACGACACTCGCGAAAAGAATCGGAACGTTTCAGGTCGTTCGCCTACGAAGACCTGTTGAAAGGCGACAAAGTCAGCCTCGACATCTTCTGGCTGAAGGATGAGAGCCTGGAAGATTCGGCGAATCTCCCCGATCCAGATGTGATCGCCGCAGAAATTGCTGAAGACCTCCAGGCTGCGCTTGACCAGTTTGCCCAGATCGCAGCTGACCTGAAAAGGTGAGGAACCATGCCCTTGGCACACGAGGTTTTATCAACCTATCTTAGCGATTTAAAGGAACAACAATGGCACATTCGAAGTACCTGTCGAGCCTGAACGCTGAACAGCGAGAACAACTGGAGCACCGACTGCATGATCGCCAGAAGGGTCTTTGTTTCATTTGCGATCAGCGTGTTGATCTCGTCCTTCACAAGGGGCAAATCGACATTGACCATATCGACCCGCTGGTCAAAGACGGGTTGGACGCAGAAAATAACTTCGCGCTGACCCACGCCTCCTGCAACCGTAGCAAGGGCGCCTCCAACCTTGAGGTAGCACGGCGCCTGGCTGAGTTCGAGAGGCTACAGGAGCAAGCCACTAAGCACGGTCAACGGGGCGCTAATCTCGGCGATGTTCTTGGGAAGCACGGCGGAGCGAAGGCTTTGCTGCGTCTCCGGCGCCAGGACGACCGAGTAGAATTGTCGTTTGGTGAGGTTGGCGACAACAATATCCGCACGTTCCCACTTTTGCACGACAAACTCAGCGGGATGGATACCTTCTTCGCATCTGTTCCATTGGCATATTTACACCATGATGATCGAATTAATCCGCGTTCGATTGGTTCAAATATCCGTGGATTAATCGAAGAGTTTCTCTCCAAGAATCCCCAGCTTCACGTCGGACTGGCCTGGTGGGCACCTCAGCAAGACGGTGCAGGGCCCCTCAAAGTCTTTGACGGTCAGCACAAAGCCGCTGCGCAGATTCTTTTGGAGATCAAGGAACTTCCAATTCGCATCTTTGTGGAACGCCGGCGACAATCCAATCTGGCCTCTGAACGTGTGCGTATCCACTGATGGTGCCGGACTAGCAGCGTAACGGCGCCCGAGCGCTCAATCATGGCCAGGGTCTCCCCGTTCGCGTGGGCCCGAAACTCGTGCGGAAGGGACTGTCCGTTTCGGTTTTGGTTACAAGCGGAATATACTCTTGGAGCCCGGATCCGGCCGATGAATTCCCGCCCCCTATTTGTATTCGCATGTGCAGTTCAAATCCTTACGATCGCCCTGGCTGCCGGGGCGCGATCCAGCGCGATCCAAAACAACAAGACCCAATCTTCGTACGTTATCTCCGAGCTTCAGACCTCTCTGAAGCACGATCCACAGAACGCAAAGCTGTATATCCAGTTGGGGCAGGCGCAATGGAGATCGGGTGACTATCAGAATGCTTTCGAAGCTTTCAAACAGGCGATAAAACTTACTCCGGGTTCCGCGGAAGCGCACAACTGGATGGGCGCGTTTCTGATGGGACGAGGCAACCTTCCCGACGCAATTTCGGAACTGCGCAAGGCGGTTTCTCTTGATCCTCGCTATGCACGCGCCCAAACCAACTTGGGGTCGGCGCTTGCGAAAAGCGGGGATCTTGCCGGAGCAGTGGGTGCGTTTCAAAAGGCCCTCGCCCTCGAGCCGAACAACTTTGCGGCCCATCTGAATCTTGGCCTGGCGCTGCGCGAGAACGGAGATGCAGCAGAAGCGCTTCTGCACCTGCACCGGGCAGTTCTGGCCCAGCCCAGGAATCCTACTGTGCAATGCGAATTGGGTCAGACGCTGCGCCAGAGCGGCGATCTCGCGGGAGCAGTTGCGGCCTTCGCTCGAGCACTGGAACTTGACCCGGAAATGCGTCAAGCTTACTACGGGCTGGGTTCCACGCTGAAGCAGCAGGCTGCCTCGGCGCGGAAGGGACTCTCGCAGGCTCCGCCGCCGAATCCGGCGTACCAGCAGGCGCAAGAGTCCTTGGCGAATGGTGACTTGAGGGCCTCCAGGGAGCAACTGGAGCAGGTGCTGCAATCCGACGGCACCAATGCCGCTGCGCATAACTTGCTTGGCTACATCCTTGGCCAACAAGGAGATTTCGGGTCAGCTCTGCCGCATTTGGCGCGTGCTGTCGCGCTGATGCCTGACTCCGCCGAGGTTCACTACAACTACGGAGCCGCGCTGTGGTTCAGCGGGGCGAAGCAAAAAGCCCTATCCGAGTTGGAGACGAGTGTGCGCCTCGATCCTTCCGCAGCCGCGAGCTATGCATTGCTGGGAACAGCACAGCTCGAACGGGGCGATTTCGCCGCGTCCCGTTTGAGTCTTGAACGGGCCATCGCTCTATCGCCTGCGACCGCCGCAAACTTCATTGACCTTGGAATCGTTTTTCTGCGAGAGAACCATCTGAATCGTTCGCTGTCGCAGTTCAACGCGGGACTCAACGCGTCCTCGTCCGAGCCCACGCCTAACTGGGATGGCGCAATCTCAGGACTGCGGGCGGCCGTCGCCAAGAATCCGAGCCGCGCCGAGGCGCACAACATTCTGGGGCTTCTCCTTGGGCGCAGAGGAGCCAGCAGCGAAGAGGTGCTCGCCGAATTCCGCGAAGCCCTTCGCTTGGATCCGAAATTTCCAGAGCCTCACAACAATATCGGGCTGGTGCTGGCTCAAACCGGCGAGGACGAAAAAGCGGTTTCGGAGTTCCGCGAGGCCATCAGGCTTCGTCCGGATTACGCCGATGCTCACGCCAATCTCGGTGCCTCTCTCATGCTGTCGGATGTGGACCAAGCCATTGTGGAATTGCAGAAGGCAGTCGCCCTAGACCCCACCCTCGGGAAGGCTCAGTTCAATCTCGCGGAAGCCTATCGCGATAGTCCGAGCTATGGGACTGCCAGGCAGATTGAGCAACTGCGAAAAATTATTGCGATGACACCAGAGTTCGGCCGGGCCCACTTGGCCCTCGGCAAAGCGCTACTGCACGATGGCAAAGTTGCGGACGCCGTCACAGAACTGCGGGAGGCGGCGCGCCTCGATCCGTCGAGCGGCGAAGCGCACTACCAGTTGGGGTTGGCCTTGGCGAGAAGTGGACAGAAAGAGGAGGCTACAGCCGAGGTGAAGAAAGGGCGTGAGCTTTCCGCGGCGGACGATCGCAATCAGAATGCGGAGATCGATGTCTCCGAGGGGCGGGCGGCACTTCTGAAGGGCGAGTTGCAGCAGGCGGAGGCGAAATTCCGGCACGCCAGCAAACTGCAACCTGACGCTCCCGCTGCACAACATTTTCTGGGGATCGCGCTCGATCGAGAGGGAAACACAGAAGGCGCGATCGCGGCATATCAGAAAGCCCTTCAACTGAATCCGGCCGACATGACATCGATGCAGAATCTGGCGAGGCTGCTGCCGCCAACTGGAGCGCCGCAAATGGACTCCCCTCCTGCGGACTTGAGCAAAGCCAGTCCCAGCGCAACGCCGAGCAATCAGGATGATCCTGCGCAAGTCTCCGAGTTCGAAACCTTCATCCGGGAAAAGCGTTTCGAGGAACTGGAGCCCAGGCTCGCCGCCTACGTCAAGGAACACCCTAACTCTTTCTGGGGATGGTACACGCTCGGTTACGCCCAGTTTGCTCAGAAGAAGATTGGGGAGTCGATCAAGTCGCTGGCCCAATCCCTTGCCCTTAATGTCAATAATGCCGAGGCTCACAAGATCCTCGGGCGTGACCTGATGGTCATCGGACGTTTCGACGCCGCACAAACCGAGTTTGAACAAGGAGTTCGTTACGCCCCAGATTCAGCCGAAAATCATTACGACCTGGGCAAGCTGTTTTCCCTGCAGGACAACTGGCAGGAGGCCCGCAAGCAGTTCGAAGAGGCTCTTCACATCAATTCTTCCTACCTTGAAGCAATCGACGCCCTTGGATTTACGCAGGAAGCGCTGGGGGACGACGCTTCTGCTGTCCAGACCTACGAAAAAGCAATTGCTCTAAACGAGCAGAACCACGGAACATTCGTCTCAGCCCACGTAAATCTGAGTGCTTATTTCAACCGAACGGGCGACCCCGCACGAGCTCTGGATTTCGCGCAGAAGGCTTTGCAACTCGATGCCGCATCTGATCCCGCGTGGTTCCAGAAGGCCAGGGCCGAAGAACGGCAGGGGAATTTGCAGGCGGCTGCCGATTCGCTGAACCGCGCCATTTCCATAAACGCTCACTCTTCTTCTTATTACTACGTGCTCTCGGGTGTTTATCGCCGCCTGGGTAAGCTTGAGGAAAGCAAGAAGGCACTGGATTCGTTTACCCGCCTCGACCAGGAGAGCAACGAACTCGAGAAGATGCGTCGCAGCATGTTAAGGAGTCGAGGCGCACCTCACCCCGGAGGAGAGCGTGAGTAGGGTCTTGTCTCGCCGCGGGTGGCGGACCGGGTTTTTCTGGATGACGATGTGGTCGGGCGCGGTAATCTCAACTTCCTTCACATCCATGGCTCAAACCGTTGCAGACGTTCGCTTCACTGACATCACATCGCAGCTCCACATTGATTTCACCCACCAGAATTCTGCGACCTCCAACAA
Organism: Acidobacteriota bacterium; assembly: GCA_043734125.1. Taxonomy (GTDB): domain Bacteria; phylum Acidobacteriota; class Terriglobia; order Terriglobales; family Acidobacteriaceae; genus Gp1-AA145. The sequence goes on from JAYTFR010000055.1 coordinate 247,205, forward strand.
ATATCTGATTGAAACCATGGGCGGCGGCGGCGCTCTTTTTGATTACGACAACGATGGGCGACTGGACATTTTCCTGACCAACGGCGCTCTTCTTTCCGATCCCATGCGGGACGGGGCCAATCCGGACAAATCCGACAAGAGATACTGGAACCGGCTCTATCGCCAGAATGCCGACGGTACTTTCACCGACGTCACCGAGCGCGCGGGACTTAGTGGAAGGCCGCAGGGCTACTACAGCATGGGCGTCGCGGTCGGGGATTACGACAACGACGGTTTCGAAGACCTTTACGTGACCGGATATGAGGGCAACATCCTGTATCACAATAATGGCGACGGCACGTTCACGGACGTCACCGAGAAGGCGGGCGTCGGAGGCGGGGGGTGGAGTTCGAGCGCCGGGTTCTTCGACTACGACAATGACGGCAAGCTTGATCTGTTCGTTACGCGCTACGTTGACTGGAGTTTTAAGACCAACCGGTATTGCGGAGAAAAGCCGCCGCTGGGTGTTCGCGCATATTGCCACCCGGATAATTACGACGGCATGACCAATATTCTCTACCACAACAACGGGGACGGAACTTTCACGGACATGTCCGTGAAAGCGGGGATAGCAAATCCGCGCGGAAAGGGCTTGGGAGTAGCCTTTGCCGATTATGATGGCGATGGGTTCACCGACGTCTTTGTCGCGAACGACTCCGTCCAGTGCTTCCTTTATCACAACAACGGAAACGGGACGTTCAGCGAAGTCGGGTTGCTGGCCGGCGTTGGCTACAACGAAGACGGCAAAACGTTCGCCGGAATGGGAATTGATTTCAGCGACTACGACAATGACGGGCGCCCCGACATTGTTGTCACCGATCTTTCTAATGAGCGCTACATGCTATTTCACAATGAGGGCAACGGACTTTTTCGTGATGTCACGAATGCCTCCGGCGTCGGAGGCGCCACGCTGGCGTTTTCCGGGTGGAGCACTCATCTCTTCGACTACGACAACGATGGATGGAAAGACTTGTTCGTGGCGCAATCCCATGTGATGGACACGATTGAAAAGACCTCTCCGAACTTGCGATACCTCGAGCCTCCTCTGCTGCTGCGCAATGTTTCCGGCCACTTCACGAGGGTCCTTCCGGGAGAGCCCTTTCAGCGCGCGTGGGCAGGCCGCGGTGCGGCCTTCGGTGATCTCGACAATGACGGCGACGTCGACATCGTCGCCAATAACCTTGGCCAGAAGGCATACGTGCTTCGGAACGACGGGGGCGATCGGAATAACTGGCTCGGCATTCAGATCATGGGAACGAAGTCCAACCGCGACGGCATCGGTGCACGGATCAAAGTAGTATCAGCATCCGGCTTTACCCAGTACTTCACCGTGAACACAGCGGCCGGTTATCTCTCCGCCAGCGACAAACGTGTGATTGCCGGTCTCGGTAAAGATGCCACCGCTAAACTGGTCGAGATTCGCTGGCCGTCAGGAATCGTGCAGAAATTTGAGGACGTCAAAGCTCGCCAATATTTGAAGGCGGTCGAACCCAGCCAATGATCACCCGCCGAAAACTGATCCTCAACACGGCGCGTGCAGGCGCAGGTCTCCTTCTCCCGGTTCCCTTTACTTTAGGGCAGGGAGTTTCTTCGCGCGGCGTGAAGGCGCAGCCACGCGGCAAACCATCCGGCCGTCCTTTTTTCGCGCATTTCACAGACATTGCACGCCAGGCGGGGTTGACGCAGCCGATTGTTTACGGCGGTCTGGACAGCAAAAGTTTCATCATTGAAGTAGTTGGAGCCGGAGTCGCATTCATCGATTACGACAACGACGGTTGGATAGATCTGTTTGTGCCAAGCGGCACACGGTTAAGCGGCGACCCTTCCGGAGTTACAAACCGCCTCTATAAGAACAATCGCGATGGGACCTTCGCAGACGTGACTGCCAAAGCCGGATTAACCCGCGCAGGTTGGGCTTCCGCCGTGACCGTGGGCGATTATGACAACGATGGCTTTGACGATATCTTTCTCACTTACTACGGCCACAATTTGCTTTACCACAACAATGGCGATGGCACATTCTCAGACGTCACCGCCCGCGCCGGATTGGCGCAGAGCGCTGTGCATTATGGATCAGGCTGCAGTTGGGTGGACTACGATCGCGACGGGCATCTGGATCTTTTTGTCGCCAATTACCTGAGCACTACTCTCGACAAGTTGCCGAAGCCCGGCGAGAATCCTGACTGCACATGGAAGGGAGTCGCAGTAAACTGCGGCCCCCGCGGCCTGCCGCCAGGTTACGCGCAGCTGTTTCACAACAACGGAGACGGCACCTTCACCGACGTTAGTAAGAAGAGTGGGGTCGCGTCTGCATCCGACTCTTATCCCATGACAGTTGTGGCCGCAGACTTCGACAACGACGGCTGGCCGGACATCTACGTCGCCTGCGATTCCACGCCTAGTTGGTTATTTCGCAATCAGCATGATGGGACTTTCCGGGAAGAAGCTCTCGAACGCGGCGTCGCGCTCAGTGAAGACGGCCTGGAGCAGGCTGGAATGGGAGTTGCGATCGGGGATTTGGATCTGGACGGCAGCCTCGACATCTTCAAAACCAATTTCGCCGACGATACCAATGTTCTCTACCACAACGACGGCAAGGGTAACTTTGATGACGTCACCAATCATTCTGGTCTGGGCGTGGAAACGCGATACGTGGGATGGGGTGCGGGAGTGGCGGATTTAGACAACGACGGCTTGCCGGATCTTTTTCTTGCGACCGGCGGTGTCTATCCCGAGGTTGAAAAGAAAAACCCTGCATACGCCTTTCGAACTCCGCGCCTGGTTTTCCGCAATTTGGGTGGCGGCCGGTTTGAAGAACTGATCGAAGAGGCAGGCCCCGGTGTTTCGGATCCCCACACCAGCCGCGGCTGCGCGTTCGGCGACTTCGACAATGACGGCGATGTCGATGTACTGGTGTGGAATATGAACGAGCCACCATCACTGCTGCGGAATGACGTTTCAGCAGGCGGTCACTGGCTCAAGGTGCTCCTGACGGGGGTTCACAGTAACCGTAGCGCAATTGGCACGCGAGTGACTGCTCGCTATGGCGATCGGCAGCAGGCGCAAGAAGTGACAGCACAGTCCAGTTTCTACTCGGTGAATGACCGTCGACTGCATTTCGGGCTGGGCAGCGAGACGGTTGCGGAGTTGACGATCCGCTGGACCAACGGCCATGTCGAAACCATTCCCCATGTTGGTGCCGATCAGCTGGTAGTTATAAGAGAAGGATCCGGCATCATTGAAAGGAAAAAGTTCTGAAGGGGCTCCGGGCACCCGGGTCGTGGATCCTTCAACTCAAGTAAACGATTACTTTCGCTTGTCGTTGGTAGCTCTGGAAGCTAGAGCGAGACACTCTGGATCGCTCCCGCCTGAATTGGCGCGGCATCCCGAGCTTGGTTGAACGAAAACATGTGAAGGAAACCGTTTTTCCTGATTCCCCTCGGATTCGTTGAGGTCTGTTTGAAGTCTTAAGTTTATGATTTTACAGTAACTTGTATCATTTCTTAGAACTCGACCTCGGGCACCGCCCCCCCGATCATTTCCCATCAAAATTAACGTTTGCTAGCCACTGGAGAACGGATGAGACCCGATTTCAATAGTACAAAAGAATTAGCTTGACAGTGTTCATCGACCCGGAGTAAAAATTCCAGCGAGCTGAGTAAAGGTTTACCCGAAGTGGGTGAACTGTTCTCTCGGCCGACCCGAAACGGGTAACCAACAGGCCAAGCCTGGAAGATCGTGGTGGTTCAGCATCGCCGGAGGCGACGGATGAAACGTTTATTGCTCGGTGCCGTATCTCTGTTGTTGGCATTTTCCGCATTCAGCAACCAATCTTTGTATGGCCAGTTTGCTGATCGAGCTGTAATCACTGGTGTGGTCACCGATAGCAGCGGCGCGGCTGTTCCCGATGCCCGGGTCACGATCACCGCCGAGAGTACCGGAGTGAAGACGATCGTCGGAAGCAACAGCGCGGGCAACTACAGCACTCCGCCCCTGCCCCTGGGAACCTATCGGGTCGAGGTCGAGAAGCAGGGCTTCAAGACGTCCAGCCGCACTGGAATCGAACTCACTGGCGGCCAGACGATTCGGGCGGATGCCAAGCTTGACGTCGGCGCCACCACCGAGAGCGTGAATGTTGAAGCCACGACTACGGAATTGGTCAATAGCGAAAACGCGACCGTGCAGCACACCGTCGGCGAGGTTTATTACCGCGACCTTCCCGCCGTGATGGGAGCTGACATCCGGCTGGCCGAGTCGCTGCTGCAATTGCAGCCTGGCTACGTTCCAATGCAGCCCAACGGCGACGCGATTTTCCGCGGCAGCCAGTTTACTTCTCGTATTAACGGCGGCCAGACCATGGCTACCGAGAACTGGTTCGACGGTGCAGCATTCGGCTATGCCGAAGGTCACCAGCAGACGCAGGAGAGTTCGATTCCGTATCCGTCGGTCCGTGAGATGACGGTCGTCGAGAACACCTTCTCCGCGCAGTACGGGCACACCAGCGGCGGATTCATCACCTACACCACCAAGTCAGGCACCAGTCAGCTGCACGGCAACGTTTACGACTTCTATACCAATAACAAGTTCGACGCCTCGAACTGGTTTGTCGGCCCGGTTCTTAAACAAGGGGGTCTGGGGACCACGTTGCCCCTGGGTCAGAACAACTGGGGTTTCGCTCTTGGCGGGCCTATCCCGAAGATGAAGAAGACGTTCTGGTTCTTCAACCTCGATGGATTGGATTACCACAGCACGGTGAACACGGGATTCGTAAACACGTTGGCTACGCCGGCTCAACGGCAAGGCGACTTCTCGGATACGCAGATTTTTACCGGGCAACAGGCGCGGGATCCAGCTACTAACGCGTTGATTTTTGACGCACTGAATCGGCCGGTTTTCCAAGGCGAGATTTACCAGCCGTCGACGACTCGACAAGCGGTCAACGGACAAATAGATCCCGTCACCGGCCTAACCGCGGTTGGGAGCGGACCGGTGCGCGATGGGTACGGCTTCAGTGCAACGACCGGCCTGCCAATTGCCGGTCAGGCAAATATCATTCCGTCCAATGATCCGTTGTGGAGTCCTCTCGCCACGGCGGTTATCCCGAACATCCCCGCGCTAGATCGAAATACATTGCGACAGAATGGCTTCGGTGGGAGCTCAGACGACAACAACAAGATCAACGTTCGCACCTGGCTCTTGCGGTTCGACCACACCTTTAACGACAAATTCACCCTGAACAATACCTACTACGAAAACGTCAGACCGCGCGTTGCGCACTGCGGCGGGCCTCAGGGTTGTAGCACGGTAAACAACGGCGAAACCGCTTCGGCCAAGAACAACACTTACATCGGGCAGGGGTTCTATCAGCGTATTACCAACCACTTCGAACACCTGCAGATGAGCTGGATCATCAAACCGAACGTGTTCAACCACACGACCCTGGCGTATGACCGGTGGCAGATGCTTGGCCACCAGTTGTCCGGCGGCGTCGGCTGGAACCAGACGCTGGGACTGGGACTCCCCGACCAGCCGATCTTCAACAATGCTGGGTTCCCTCAGCTGAACTTCAATGGTTCCGTGGGCTATCAGCACTTCGGAACCCCCTGGGCGAGCCAGGGAGCTGATATCAACAACCGCTATCAGTTCCTGGATGACGTCACCTGGGTGACCGGCAAGCACACGATCAAGGCGGGGGTGGAGTACCGTTACATGACGTTCCCGCAAACAGGCTGGGCTACCAATACGGGCGGAAACTTCAACTTCAACGACGCAGCTACGGCTGGTTACGACAGCAAGGGCAAGCTCCTGACGGGCGGCACTACCGGAAACGAGTTTGCCTCGTTCATACTCGGCCAGGCGAGCGGTGCGAACTTCTCTATCCCATTCAGATACATGCCTAAGATGAGGTACGGCGCCATCTGGGCCAATGACGACGTAAAAGTGTTGCATAATTTGACCCTCACTTTGGGACTGCGCTTCGACCACCAGGGAAACCTCACCGAGGAATTCAATCGCTTTTCCACCTTTGATCCCGGTGCCCCGAATCCTGTGGGAATCAATGGGGCTACCGTTTTCAACTCGAAAGCCAATGGGAAGACGAGTTGGAATGTAGGCCCACGACTTGGATTTGCTTACGCCATCAACCCGAAAACTGTTCTTCGCGGTGGCTATGGGATGTACTACGCCGGCGTGCAGGCCGATTCATGGGATCCGTATCCGGTCGACGGATACCAGACCAACCCCACGGTCAACAACGCAACTGGCGATCTGTTCCCCAGCTTCTACATGGCGGGACCAACGCCCGGAACCAGTTCGGGATGTCTGTTCTATCAATCCAAAGGCATTCCCTGCAACTTCCCGGCGAGCCAGATAATTAGCCCGCCCCAGTTGAATGCCGGCGTTTCGAATGGAGCCAATCCGGTTGGAGTGGATCCGCGCACGTATACCATGCCGCGGTATCAGAACTGGTCGCTTTCGTTCCAGCGGCAGTTGGCCCGCAATATGGGTATCGACATCGCCTACGTAGGCAACCACGGTACTCGTCTGGTGGATGGCCGCAGCTCGGCGGGTGTTTACGACAACATGAACCCCGGAAGCGTGCTGGGGCTCGTTCCTAACGCAAGTGATCTCATAAACGGCGCGTTCGTTTGCGCGACTGCCCCGACTACCCCTTGCTCGGCTAGCAATCCTACAACGCCCAACGCAATCGCTTCGGCCGACGGGTTCACAACTCCCCCTTACCCGACATTCACCGGGACTCTTGCCCAGTCTCTGAGAAAGTGGCCGCAATACCAGCAAATTAACTGGCGGTACTTCCCATTCGGGAACAGCCACTACAGCGCACTTCAGATGGCATTCAACGCCCAAATGCAGTGGGGGTTGATGGTCAAAGTTGCCTACACCCACTCTAAGTTGATAAACAATGGGTCAGAAACCGGGTTAGGAGCCGGCGGACCTCCCGTGCAGGATCCGAGCAATACGAAGAGCCTGACCAGCGTAAGCTCTGACGACGTTCCCAACGTCTTCTCTGTGGGCTGGGTTTACAAGATACCGTTTGGCAAAGATAGGCAGTACCTGAACCACGGTGGTTTTACTGACAAGCTTCTGGGCGGATGGCAGCTCTCGGGAGTGCAGAGTTACTCGTCCGGGAGACCCCTCTCGATCACCATGCCCAACACTCTCGGGCCGTTCCTGTTTAACTACGCCAGGTTCCCCAACAAGGCTGGCAGCGGCAAAACGGGGCACTTCAAGAACGCACGAACCGACATTTACCTTAACCAACTTAACCAAGGGTGGACTGATCCCGGGCTAACAGCTAACGGCGCGTATGCCTTTGGCAACGCTCCGCGGCAAGATGCGAGTGTCCGTGGATTCCCGTACTACAATGAAGACCTGTCGATCTTTAAGGACACTTACTTCGGCGAGGGCAAGTACTTTCGGTTCCAAGCCGACGCAGGCAACGCGTTTAATCGCGTGTTCTACTGCCCGGTTGATCAATTCTGGATCCCTCCCACTACGGATCCCAGTGGTAAACTTTTGCCGGGCAATAGTAACTTCGGAAAGACGGGCAGTCAGTGCAACATCTCCAGACGAATCCAATTCGGCCTGCAGTTGTTCTTCTAAGGTAAGCGCAACTCCAAAAGGAAAGGATGGCTCGCGCAAGCGAGCCATCCTTTTTGTTTTTGGTTAGGCCATTCGCTCCTGAAGGTTACTCATGGTGGCAGGTCAGAGAGTGAAGCGCCGGGAGCTTAGCTCGAACCTTACGATTTTCCAAGTTTCTCCCGCCGAAGGATGCCGTGTCCTTCTTGCAGCACCAGCAAATGGTTCGCATCCACGTTCTTGAAGGACTCGACTAGGCCCAGGGGCCAGCGGACCTCGATTAAATCCACTTGCTTCGCTTGCCCAAGTCCAAAATGAAGGCGGAGATCGTTTTGCGAGATGTAGCTAGACCCGCTCATTACTTCGCTGATCTGGGAATGCTTTCCGGTGACTACGCGCACCCGCGTCCCAATTCCACTGCGGTTGGATTTCGTCCCAATGCACTTGATTTTTAGCCAATTGTTCTTCGCGGCGGTGTCATTGCGGAAAAGCGACGGGCCTTCGTTCATGTTGCTCACGAGAATGTCCACGTCGCCGTCGTTATCGAAGTCGCCAAAGGCAACGCCGCGACTGCTGCGCGGCAAGGTCAGGTCCGGACCACTCTCAGACGTCACGTCTACGAACCGGTGCTCACCGGTATTTTTGTACACAGCCTTGCGTTGTCGGTAAGTGAGGTGAAGCTTTTTTGTATCAACTTCAGGAAACACATGGCCGTTTGCCATAAAGATGTCGAGCCAGCCGTCGTTATCAAAGTCAAACAGGCCGACGCCCCAGCCCAGGAACTTCGTACTGCCGCCGAGGCCAGCCTGCAACACGGCATCGTAAAAGGATCCATCGCCATTGTTGTGATAGACGTTTGATTTCTGATCCGAGTAGTTGGTCTTAACAATGTCGAGCCAGCCATCACAGTCGTAATCGCCAACGGCAACTCCCATTCCTCCCTGAGAGCTGCCATCTTCGTTGACGGCGCAACCGATCTCCCTGCCGATCTCCTCGAAGGTGCCATTGCCCTTGTTGTGATAGAAGCGGCTGGGGACGGTATCGCAGGCCACATAAATGTCAGGCCAGCCGTCGTTGTCGAAATCGGCGGCGCTGACCCCAAGCCCGTAGGAACCGATCGGGAGCCATTGGTCGCTGACGAACGGCGTGGGCGCCTCGGGGCCGCGGGGAACGGCGATTCCCGATCGCATTGAGACGTCCTCGAATGTCCCGTCGCCGCGATTGTGATAGAGAATGTTTGTTCCCCCGCTCATCCCCTGCGGTCCGCAGCCGATCGAGAGGCCATAATACTGGCAGTAAGGGTTGCTGCCGGGTTGCGGGCTGGTCGCGAAATCAAAATTGACGTAATTGGCGACGAACAGGTCGAGGTACCCATCGCGGTTGTAGTCCACGAAGCAACATCCCGTGTTCCAGCGCGGGTGAGCGCCTTTCTGCTCGAGGCCGGCCTTGACGGTGGCGTCGGTGAAAGTACCATCTCCATTGTTGTGGTAGAGAACAAGCCCGCCCCAATAGGTGACGACCAGGTCATCAAAACCGTCGTTGTCATAGTCCCCGATGCAACACCCCTGGCCCCACCCGGATCGAGCCAGGCCAGCTTTTTCGGTTACGTCAGTAAACGTGCCATCGCGATTGTTGTGGAACAGAAAATTGGTCGGCGGGTGCGACGGCGAGATACCTTCGAGTCTGGTTCCATTCACCATGAAGACGTCGAGCCAGCCGTCATTGTCATAATCGAAAAACCAGGCGCCCCAGCCAACATAGGGCAGACTTACAGCCGCCACCTTAGCCGCGTATGAAGCGTCCGTAAAAGAGCCTTTGCCGTCGTTGCGGTAAAGGGTGTTGTAGTCGTCGTCAAAATTCGTAATGAACAGGTCGAGTCTGCCGTCATGATTGTAGTCGCCGAGGGTCACACCCATGCTGCCCTGCTCACTGCCGTTTTCGTTGAGCGCAACACCTGAGGAGTATC
>JAYTFR010000056.1:0-11527 GCA_043734125.1 Acidobacteriota bacterium
TCTCGCTTTCGACCTGGGCGCTGAGAGCGGCAGAGCTGTGCTCGGACGCCTTCACGCCGGTGTGCTCACCAGCGAAGAGGTTTACCGCTTTCCCAACGAACCGGTCCGCGACGGAACATCCCTTCGCTGGGACGTCCGGCGTCTGTGGCAAGAAGTTTGCACCTCTTTTTCTCGTGTGAATGAACCGGAATTGGCCGGAATCGGGGTGGACGCCTGGGGCGTGGACTATGCCCTGCTCGGCGATGACGGACAGTTACTCGAAAATCCTTATCACTATAGGGACAAGCGCACGGACGGGGTGATGGACGAAGTTTTCGCGCGGGTGTCTCGCGAAGAAATTTACCGCGAAACCGGAATCCAATTCTTACAAATCAACACCCTGTATCAGTTGTTTGCTGCTAAACGAGAGACGCCGAAAGTATTGCGTGCTGCGAAGACCCTGCTGACGATTCCGGACTTGTTTCATTATTGGCTCACGAGAAACGCCAAGTGCGAATTCACCAATGCGACAACGACGCAAATGGTAAGTGCACGAAAGCGCGCTTGGTCTAAGACGCTCATGGATCAGCTAGGATTGCCACCAGCGTTGCCCGCAGAAATCGTAGAGCCGGGATCGGTGATTGGGGCGTTGTCCGAAAACGTTGACTCAGCGCGCGGGCTGCACGGCACTCCCGTGATCGCTCCCGCTTCGCACGACACCGCCTCTGCTGTGGCAGCCATCGCCGCGCGGGACGGAACCGCGTTCATCAGTTCAGGAACCTGGTCCCTGGTGGGGACAGAGCTCGATGCTCCGCTCATTAATAATGAAGCGCTGCGGCTCAACTTCACCAACGAGGGCGGCGTGTGCGGCACCGTCCGTTTTCTAAAGAACGTCATGGGGCTTTGGATGTTGCAATGTTGCAGGCGATCGTGGACAGCCTCAGGCCAGCAACTGGAGTATGAAGGATTGATGGAACTCGCGTCGGGCGAAGCGCCATTCGCTCACCTGCTCAATCCAGACGACGAACCCTTCTTTCACCCCGAGGACATGCCGGGGGCAATCGGAGCCTTCTGCGAAAGAACAGAGCAATCGGTTCCCCGGACGCCTGGTGCCTTTACTCGTGCGGTACTCGAGAGCCTGGCTTTCAAGTATCGCCAAGTGATACGCGAGATAGAACGGCTTACGCAGGAACCGATCGAGACGATTCGGATTATTGGCGGCGGTTCCCGAAACCGGCTATTGAATCAGTTCACCGCAGACGCAACCGGCAAAACAGTATTGGCAGGACCGGTTGAAGCCACGGCCCTCGGGAACATTGGTATGCAAATTCTCGCGACGGGAGCAGCGGGTTCCCTCGGCGAAGTCCGCGCAATCATCGAGCAGTCGTTTCCGGTTGAAATATTCGAACCGCGCGAAACCGACAAATGGGAGCGTCATGCAAAGCGCTTCCAGCAATATACGGAGATGGCATATGTCTGAAATTCAGGAGATGCTGCACCTTAGAGATTTGTGGGATGAATCTCAAGCCCGTAGCTTGGGCAGCGATCAATTGGCGCTGCTGCGTTATCGTTCTAACCTGCTTGGCGCCGACTTGCGCATCACCAACTTCGGCGGCGGAAATACCAGTTCCAAGTTTGAACTCCCTGACCCATTCACCGGAGAACCGGTGCGGGTGCTTGCAGTCAAGGGCAGTGGCGGCGACATAGGCTCGATCAAGGAATCCGGTTTCGCGCTTCTATACCTCGACCGATTGGAGCAGTTAAAGAGCCTGTACCGCGACGAAGCGCATGAAGACGAAATGGTGCGTTACTATCCGCTGTCTGCCTTTGGCGAAAACAAAGTCGCCGCGTCGATTGACACGCCCCTGCATGCCTTCCTGCCATTCGCACACGTGGACCACCTGCATCCCGATTGGGCGATTGCGCTGGCCGCGAGCGCCAACGGAAAACGCAAGCTCGAAGAATTCAATCGCACCTTCGGCAGAAAGATCGCGTGGGTGCCGTGGCAACGTCCGGGTTTCGAACTCGCGCTCCTGATTGAAGACACAGTGCGCAAGAACTCTGGCACCGATGGCATGATCCTCGGCGGCCACGGCCTGTTCACTTGGGGCCACACACAGCGCGAGTGCTACTTGAATAGCATTCGCACTATCGACGAAATGGGTGAGTTCATTCTGCAGCACCAGAAGAAAGTAAAGCGCTTCGGCGGCGTCGATTACGCAGCGCATGCTGACCGCCGCGAAATCGCGACTACAATTCTTCCCGCTCTGCGCGGCGCCCTGTCTTCGAATCGCCGAGTGATTGGGCACTACACCGACCACGAGGATGCGCTGACATTTGCGGGATCGAAATGGGCGAGGGAGCTTTGCTTGCTGGGCACAAGTTGTCCCGACCACTTTTTGCGGACTCGCGTCTCCCCGATGTTTGTTCCCTGGGACTCCGCAAAAGAAGTTGCGGCTACGCTCAAAGCTAGAATTCAGGAGCAGGTTGTGCGGTATCGCGAGGACTACAAAAGTTATTACGACGGCCTCGCAACCCCGGACTCTCCGCGGCTGCGGGACACAAATCCGTCGGTTGTGGTGATCCCTGGGTTGGGTCTATTTGGATTTGGTAAAAACAAAAAAGAAGCGCGTATCACGACCGAATTCTTCATTAACGCGATCCGCGTAATGGCGGGCGCGAATGCGCTCGAAGAAGGATCGATAACCGAGGCTTTGCCGCAAGCGAGAACTGCAGACCAATCGAAACAATTCACCCAATTCCACAACTACGTGGCGCTTCCCCGCTCCGAAGCATTTCGCATTGAATATTGGGCGCTCGAAGAAGCAAAGCTGCAGCGTATGCCCGCTGAAGCCGAATTCAGCCGCAAGATCGTTTTGATCGTTGGTGGCGCCAGCGGCATCGGTCGCGAACTGGCAATCCTGCTGGCAAATAAGGGAGCGCATGTCGTTGTTTCGGACTTCGACGACGAAGGCGCGAAGCGAGTTGCCGCCGAAGCGGCACATGCTTCCTCCAGCGCGCAGGCGGCGCAGGTTAAGGCCGACCTCACTTCAACCAAAAGCCTCGAAGAAGCGGCACGCTTCACGGTGCTCCAATTTGGGGGAATCGACGGGGTGGTGAACACGGCGGCGCTGTATCCCGTGTCCGAAAGCAATGGAGACCTGAGCGAAGCGCAGTGGGCAAAGACGTTTCTGGTGAACGTGACCGGAAATTATCTGTTGGGCCGCGCCGTCGAGGGAATTTTTGCCGATCAGCAACTCTCTGGCTCAGTCGTTCTTACCAGCTCCGCAAATGCCGTGGTGCCCAAAAAAGGCAGCGAAGCCTACGACACCAGCAAAGCCGCGCTCAGCCATCTGGTGCGTGAACTTGCGGTGCGCCTGGGACCGCTGGTGCGCGTGAACGGGATTGCGCCCGCGACGGTCGTTGCCGGGTCGGCAATGTTCCCGCGAGACCGCGTCATGCAGTCACTGCAGCGATATAAGATCGCGTTCGCCGAATCGGAAAGCACGGAAGACTTGCGCAGCAAGCTGGCGGATTTCTATGCGCAACGCACGGTGACCAAGCGCGCGATCCTGCCGCAGGATTGCGCCAATGCGATTCTCTGGCTGCTGGGCGAGCAGAGCGCGAAGACCACCGGCCACGTGATCCCGGTGGATGGCGGTCTGACCGAATCTTTTCTCCGTTGAAGGCGCTGATGAAACGAATCTGCTTCCTGCTGCAAGTGAAGGCTGAGCGGCTCGACGAATACAAGCTGAGGCACCGCAGTGTGTGGCCCGAGATGCTTGACGCTTTGCGTCAAACAGGATGGGGTAACTATTCGCTTTTTTTGCGCGATGACGGCCTTCTTGTCGGGTATCTCGAGACCGAAGATTTTGCGCGCGCTCGCGCCGGGATGGCTTCCCGCGAAGTCAACGATCGCTGGCAAAAAGAGATGGCGGATTTCTTCGTGCAGCCCGCCGGGCTTTTGCCCGACCGTGCCATGCAACCGCTGGAAGAAGTGTTTCACCTGGACTAAAGAACCGAGGCAACCATGGCGGCAAATCCGATTGTTGGAGTGGTCTATCACTGGCTGGGCGGTCTCGCCTCCGGCAGTTTCTACGTGCCTTACCGCGGCGTAAAGCGCTGGGCGTGGGAAACCTTTTGGCTGGCTGGCGGCTTTTTTAGTTGGGTGATTGCCCCTTGGGCCCTGGGTTTGCTCCTCACCAAAGATCTACTCGCGGTTCTGCATGAAGCACCCGCCTCAGCTTTGTTCTGGGCCTTCTTCTTCGGACTATTGTGGGGCGTGGGCGGACTGACGTTTGGTTTGACCATGCGCTACCTTGGCCTGTCACTGGGAATGGCAGTAGTACTCGGACTGTGCGCGGCTTTCGGCACCTTGATGCCGCCGATTTTTCGCGGCGAATTCGTGACCGAAGTTGTGGGAACGACTTCGGGCCGGGTCATTCTGTTGGGCATCGGCGTTTGCCTGGCTGGAATTGCGGCCGCAGGGTTCGCAGGGATTTCGAAAGAGCGGGTGATGTCGCCCGAGCAGCAAAGAGCCGCTATCAAGGAATTCAACTTACGGAAAGGCATCGGCGTCGCTGTATTGTCGGGTGTGATGAGCGCTTGCTTCGCTTATGGCCTGGCTGCGGGCGATCCGATCAAAGCTCTGACTTTGCGGCACGGCACACCAGTTTTATGGCAGGGCCTTCCCGTGCTGGTGGTGGTGCTGATCGGCGGATTCGTAACGAATTTTGTCTGGTGCCTGATCCTTCTCACCCGAAATCACACGGGACATCAGTTCTTCAGCTCGCGGGTGCCCGCGTTCTCGCCCAAAGACGAAATGGTGATCGAGACCGCGCTCGACGCGCCCAGCCGCGAAGTGGTGGAACACATCGCGGGAAGAAGTCAGGCTGGCGTTAAGGTGCTTGACCCGCCCGGGCTTCAGAAGAAAACCGAAGAACGCGCGCCCATGCTGAGGAACTACTTGCTTTGCGCTCTCGCTGGAACCACCTGGTACTTCCAGTTCTTTTTTTACACCATGGGCGAAACGCAAATGGGGCGTTACAAATTCTCCAGCTGGACGCTGCACATGGCCAGCATCATTATTTTCAGCAGCCTTTGGGGAATTGGTTTCAAGGAGTGGAAGGGCGCTGGCCGCCACGCCGGACACTTGCTCACGCTGGCGCTCGCTCTGCTGGTAGCATCCACCATGATCGTTGGCTACGGAAATTACTTAGGAATGACTGCCAAATAAACGCCAGACTATTTACCCGATTCGTCCAAGGCCAGGTTCAGTCCAAGGACGTTCCCCTGGGTTCTCCCAAAACCCCACACTGCCGTGACTGGACATGGCTCTACCCAGGCCGCGGACTTGATCTTCGCTGAGGCCGCGTACTCCCGCAACGCGCTGCCCTTGAAGTAACGCAGCCGCTGAGGTGATGTCCGGGTCAAGAGCAGAAGCGGAAGTCGTGACCAGATCAATCGGCACCGGAGCGTTTGGAGCCTCCGCGTGTGCAATCGCCGTGTCGGCGGTCGCGCCGTCGATCAGTTTCTGGTTGGTCGGGCCGAGATTCGAGCCGCTGGATTGCCTGGGTCATAGCCATTCCCTGCCGCGGATGGCCGCGAATGAAAGTATTTGTCCGACACAAACGGCTGCCCAATGATCCGCGAGCCGATCACTTCGCCATGGTGTGATCCCGCTTAATCCAGCCCACGGAGTCAGAGGCCCGAGGGTCCCCGCCGGCCGCGTTCGCTGCCTGCAGCCCGCGGAGCTGCGTATTCTTCTGGGAGCCTGCCCGGATCGGTTACATCCGGTTGTGGGGCTGTTGGTCGCACAGGCATGCGACGGGACAAAGTTCCGGATCTATCGTCCCCACAGAAACGCTCACGAGGATGGAATTGCAATAACTGCTCTGGAATGTGGCGTCCCCGACGGGATTCGAACCCGTGTTATCGCCGTGAAAGCGGGAGGCCAAATCGTAAACGTAAGAAACCACAGGAACCGGAACGCACTGGATGGTGTTCCAAGAGCTGTAAGAAACAACTTAATGTGTCCCCGATGTGTCCCCGTGCTCGAAGCTCCCGAGGTATTTCTCCTTCGCCGACTGATCACGCGACCGGCCGCGATCAATCTGCTTCTGCGACCATTTCGGAGCCCACCGGACGCGGTTGTTCCGTATCCAGTAGTGCGACTGGCACGCAAAACTCCAGTTGCCAATCGACGGGTCTAGCGAAATGGTCTTGCCGTCAAAGATGAGCCTCCAGTCCGTTGGTGTCAGCGGCGTGACGACCTTGTTTTGGCAGCCGCAAACGCACAAGTGCGATACCGTTGCGAAGCGGATCGAGATATAGACCCTTCCCGGCTTCAGCTCTTCCGGAATGAACTCAACGAATTCGTGTTTAAGTGTGATCTCTTGTTTCATTGCGGCCCGTCTTCGTTGATAAGCCCGTTAGTGTCAATGTGGAACTGCGAGTGGTGCTCCGCTTTCAGATCGCGGTAGAAACCAAACAGCTTTTTCCATTTGATGACGGCCAAGGCTGCGTTCAGGGCGTTAAGATCGGCGATCTGAATATTGCGGTTGTACTCGTTGTTGCCGATGTCTTCGAAGGAGACCCGGCCCCGCAGATGGTCACGCTTTTGGGGAGTGCTGGTCGTGACTCGCACAATGCCGCCCAGGGCGTCGTTGTTCAACTGGACGCCCATGCCCACGTCTGCAAAGGGCACGTTGAAAGCTTCGAGCTTTTCGATGATGACTTTCTTGGACTCACCGCTGTCCACGCAGACGAACACAAAGTCCATTGCCCGCAGTTCCTCGGCGTTTGCGGCATCGAGATATATTGCGTGGTCAACAATGCCGGAGTGCATTTTCGAATAGAGGTTCTTGAACCAGGTTGTTTTAGGCATCTGCGCCGCCAGCTCATCGCGGGACGGTGCGCCGGGCGACCTGAACGCGTTATGCTGCAGATAAGCATCTCCATCGTAAAGATGAATCTCCCATACTGGCGTCTTCGCGACGAGGTCAAGAATGTAGGACCCAGTGCCGCCCAAGCCAATGATAGCGATCCTGTTTAGTTTCTTAAGCTTTGCGGTGAGGACATCAATTTCGGCTCTGCTCGAAGCGGTGTCGATATAATTGAAGGGCGTTTCCCGCGTCTCCTTCTCAGGCTCGATGACCCTGAAAGTCTGCGGCTTGGCGTTCGGTTCGATGAGCTGTGCCGGGCCGGAAAAGATCGCAGCGTAGGTCGTCATTTTCGCGTAGTAGTCCGGGTAAAAGTCGTTCGGCTTCGGCTTCGCGGAAAAAGAATGCTGGATTACGACGCCGTCCGCAAGGGTGCGCTCGCCGCTGCCGTGCTTTATCTGCGCGATCTCTGATCCGTCCGCGTTGCAGGGGTGCTCGCCGACAAGATATGCAACATGGTCGTCTGGCCGGGTCGTGATATCTCCGGCAAGAACCAGCTTCGCGACAAGCGTCCCCCGTTGAACCTGCTTGCGCGAGTTCACGTAGGGAACGCCCTTCACGAGCAGAAACCCGGACTTGATTTCCAGCTCATAGCCCTCGTTCTGCAGTTTCAGCAGATCGGGACTACGACTTATCAGTCGGTGTGACATTGAAAATCATCCCGTCCTTAACCTTAACCTTACCGCCCGGCAACAGACTCCCCGACGGATTCGCATGCGGGCCGTCCTCATAGCCGACGGTGAATAGAATGTTTTGTCCGCTTGGGGGATTGGGAAATGCCAGTTTAACGATTTCCTCGAACGTCACGCTCTTCATCGTGACAATCTTCTGCTGGCCATTCACAATTATGGTGAATTTCCTGGGCCTGGCGGGAGCGCTGTAAAAATGCTCGTCTTCCCGCAGGTGAACTGGTTCCGGGCCGTCTGGCACCTCAGGGTCTTCCTTGTCCCCCCTCGCTTCCCGAAAGAGTTCGAATCCTGCCTCCACATGCCCGAACTTGTAGAGCGCTTCGCCGGTGGTGGGGTTCGGCGACTCGTAGGGCTTCTGGTCGATGTGGATGCGAACCTGGTGTTTAGCTTTTTGGTTTTCCATTGTTGTTTTTCTCCGTAGGTTACAAAGTGCATTGATTCAGCGACAGCAGGTTATCGTTCCAGTCGCCATCAGCGTGCGTTCGAACGTAAGGCCCGCGCCCCGCCGGGCGAACAATCCCGACATCGGAGCGCTTGCCGTTATGTGGGTCGATCACAAAGAACGTGTTGGTTCCGGCGTCGATGCTTCGGATGACATCCTCGCGGGTCCACTTCCATCCCGCCTGGGGATTGCCCAGATGCGTGATGTGTTCATGCGGGCTCTGCGGATGCGGTTTGGTGATACACGAAACTCGAACGTCTGCCATTGCCTTTTCCCTTTCTGGCTCGTCCGCCTTTGCGGAGCCAACTATAGTATATACCATAATCCGCTGATTTGTGTACTTATAAGAGAAAAAAAGTACTGTCAAAACAATTCCTCCGTCCGGACGCCTCCCCCTTCCGCCAGGATGCCCTTCTTCAGAAGGCGCACTCGCGCGGCATCCCTGGATGTGCGGAACGTGGATGTCACCAGAGTGATGAGCTGTTGGCCTTGCTCGGAGCCCAACAGCAGGTTTGCGTAGGGAAGCTTCTTCTCTTCGCGGAATCGATTTACGGTCTCAACGAGGGCGGCGGCGGGCATGAGAATCGCTCCGCAGGCGTATCCCGCCTGCCACTCCATCCAGTCGCGCTCGGACGCGCCGATCATGTTGTCCCGGTGGCATTTGTTGGTGTGGGCCTGTTCGTGACGTGGAAAAAGCGACGCCGGCTGCGCTTCGAGTTCTTCGAACATGAATTGATGGAAGTGGACGTGGCCATACTCATGGGTGAGCGTTGTGCGCAACCGGTTCTCCATGTTCGGAGCACTGAGAGCACCGGAAATCCTGACCACCGGTCGCCTGTGAGGCACGAATTCCGTGACGCCTTCCACTTCTCCAGGCTCTCCGGATAGATCGGCGTAGGAGTCGAGGTCGGCCTTTTCTTCGATGAAGACGGTCAGATCGTCCGTCTTGGTGGGAAACTCCACTTTTCCGTATTTCTTGGTCAGGAATGCGCGGATTTGACGCTCGCACTCGTCGTCGATTTCTTCCGGCAGGTAGTGAGGCCGTTGAGCAAAGCGTCCGGTTTTGTCGCGCACCCATTTCATCCTACTTGTCCTTCACAGCCCTCCGGAAAGCTTTGAAAGCCTGTTCGACCTTGTCGGGCTGGTTCCTGGCCATTCTTTGCAAATCGTCCGGTATGGTTCCGGCCGCAATGCAGAGAAAGTCCTTAGACACGTCAACAAGCCCTGCGATTTGCGCGATAAGGAATTCCGAGGGCGGATTGCGGCGGTCGTGTTCAATGTCGTTGAGGTACTGCGCGGAAATGGCCTGACCGTCCTCCTTTTTGACTTTGGAGGCGAGATCTTTCTGGCTCAAGCCTTTCGACCGCCGTGCTTCGGAAATAAGAGTGCCGAACGTTTTCATGGGTGCCCTTACTATTATAATCCGCTGATTAGCGAATCAAGTAATTTATCCGGTGCCGCCTTGTGCATGCCCGCACACCGCCCAGCTAGCTCCGAAGCAAGCTTCGCCAACATACTGGTCCGGAAAACTATACCAAGCGAAAATCTGCCGACACCCGGCGGGATGCAGAATCGCTAAGACCGGCTTCCTTGGCAAATTTGGGCCAACTCGCTAAGGCGTCACGGACCTCGTTTACTAGGTCGCTCGGGCGGCCAACCCCAAACCGGTCAGCCTCCACGAGCACGTCGTCGCGCGTAATGTCATCGAATTTACCGTTCACGCTCATCAGGTGCTGGTAAGTCCATTCGCCTTTTGGGTTATAGGCATGGATCACGTCATATGCCGGCGCGAGTTCCCAGTTCGCTCTCTCTTTCAGACGAAAGGAGAAATTTTTCGTATGGTCGTCACAGTTGCGTGCCATCACGTTGAACGCCATCCGGCGGAAGACCTGATCCAATGCCGTATCCCCCAGCTTGAGCTGCGAAACAACCATGAAGAGCTGAGCATAAGCGTGCGTGCCGCGTTGCTTGAAGTCCAGGTGGTCCATCGCGCAAAGTGTCTGGATGTGATGCTTGACTGTTTGGCCGCCTACCACTTCGCGGTCAAAACGGCGGGTCATGAAGTGAGCCCGACCATTCTCTTCAAGCAAACGACATTCCTGCATGTCGATACCGGCCTGCTTCGCCATCAGGTGATATGCGTATTCGATCCGGCCGTAGTCGGCACCCGTGCCCAGCTCAAAATCCTTGCCAACGCCATCGAACTTCAGAAGCCAGTGTTCGAAACCCTGAGCAGCATCGAACTGCCCGCTGCGGATCGTATTTGTCCTAGGGTTCCAAGCGATGACCGCCTTGGCGCGCGCGCCGCCAGCCGAGGTGCCTACGTGAATGATATTGGCAAGCGCGGCCTTGGCATGTGCGTCAATCGTGAGATCTCCCTCCATCAGCTTCCTTGCATTTTCCACGAGGGATTTCATCTCGAGTGGGGCAGCGCTTTCTCTATAGGAACCTCGTGGTGGCTTGAAATCCAGGGCACCCATTCCTCGTTTTCCCATATAGGCCAAGCGGTCAAGTGGGGTCACTTCGTTCTTTGCCATACCGCGCTGCGCCATCCAAGCATCAATGAGGGCATTACCGAAGGCATCGGGTAATGCGTCGGCCAACATGCCCGGCAAGCGGTGAAAAGTCGCATCAGGCAGGCTGGGGAAAACAAACGTGTCGCTTCGATCATCAAGCGGCAAAGTCAATGGTGCCAGCTCTATTCCGGTGCGCCTCCAAGCCGGCTCATAAGCAAAGGCATAATAACCGAGCCTCTCATCAAGAGCCACAGCGCCGACCCGCTGTCCCCAGACTCTAACTTCAATGACCCGGACATCTTTCACTGCCCGACCTTTCGTTGCCTTCGAGGACGCCTGACACGTTGCGGCGGTTTGGGCGTATGCAACAACGCGAGCGGATCGACTGTGACGTCTGGTGCAAGCATCTCTATTCCTTGCAGATAGCCAAGTGCTTTCAGTGTTCTGACGAGAGTCTCAACTGTAGATCCATGCCCAGATTCGAGGTTGCGCAGTGCCCTTTCCGAAATCCCTGCCTTACCCGCCGTCGCCCGCTGGTCTACGTTGCGCGATAGGCGGAGCTTGCGGATCCGCTCACCGAGAACGATCTGCACTTCCTCTGGTGTTCTGAATGCGATTTCTTCCATATGGGTATATTATGACCTATTAATTTAATAATCAAGCTTAATAGGCGTAAATAAGCCGCTTAACACATAATATACTAAACAGCACAAATCGGCCTATTAACAGTGTATTGCCGCAATACACGGCACATTTATGCTGTTTGTACACTAGTTAACTGCGCGCGCGCTGGGCTTGGTGAAGAAAAGCGTCCACTCCGCAGCCATTACGCCGCCTTCACTTAAGTGACGTGACCGGCGAAATTTGTACCAGGTGGAATGAGAGAGAACCCACTTGGAGGAAAAGCGGGTCATGCCCATCCAGAGGTATAAGCCAGAGCAAATCGTGACGATGCTGCGG
>JAYTFR010000057.1:0-52063 GCA_043734125.1 Acidobacteriota bacterium
CGGGTACGGCGGCTACCCCGGCGGGTACGGCGGCGGGTACGGCGGGTATCCCGGCTCCGGCAGCTACTACGGCGGCTTCGGCGGTTCCTACCGCTGGTAGCCGGGCCGACCGAGCCGTCCGCATCAACGGCAACGGCCGGCCCGATCACGGGCCGGCCGCTCTTTTTCTCTCCGCCCCGGCGGCGACTCCTCGTGGTGAAGTTCGCGTAAGCCCGAACCCGCACCGAGGTGCAGGGTCTCAACCGACTTTCACGACGAACGGCACGACGTGAACCCGACCCGCCCGTTTGAACTGGCCCCACCCCTTGTACAACCCCGCCGCCACGAAGTGCGCCTGGAACGAGACCACGTTCTTCGCGCCGTCCCCGCCGGCCGGGTGAGCGTGGACGTACTGCTTGGCGTCGGCGCTGACGACCACCAGGTGACCGGTCGCGCCCATGTACGGCTCCAGGTCGGTCACCGGCTTCCCCGCCGCGTCCGCCAGTTCAAACCGGACGGTCGCCTCCGCGCCGGGCTTCGCCCCGTCCGCCGAGACGCGGGCGGTCAGCCCGTCGCCCGTCACGGTGCCCGGCACGTTCGGGACGAGCGCCGGGGCGGGCGGGGACTCGCCGCCGACCTGGACCTCGGTCGCGGCGACCGCCGCCGAGCCGCCGACGGGCTGGTAGTCGGCGAACAGGTGGTAAGTGCCGCCGGTCGGGAAGGTGTACCGGACGGTGATGTTGCCGGTCGCGTCCACGTCCGGGTGCAGGTGGGCGAACTGGTCCAGTCCGTCGCGGATCACCATCAGGTGAACCTTCTGCTCGTGGGCGACCGCGAAGTCCTTCAGCATCGCGCCGCCCGCGCCGTGGATCATCAGCTTGAGCGTGGTCGGTTGGCCGGCGGCGGGCGGGGACGGCTCGGTCGTCGCGAACAGGGCCGCCGCCCCGTGGCCGCCGTGTTGCCCCTTCTCGTCCGTCGGGTGCCCGGCGTGCGAGTCGCCGGGCTTTGACGCGCAGCCGATCAACAGGACCGGCGCGAGGGCCAGGATCAAGGTCTTCATCGGTCGTTCCTCCGGCGGGTGTCCTGGGGTTTCATCCGGGCGGGCCTCACAGCTTGACGGCCCGCAGCCGGAGGGCGTTGGCGATCACCGAAACCGAACTCAGGCTCATGGCGGCGGCGGCAATCATGGGACTCAGCAGCAGCCCAAAGAACGGGTACAGCACCCCGGCCGCGACCGGGACGCCGACCAGGTTGTAGGCGAAGGCGAAGAACAGGTTCTGGCGGATGTTCTTCATCGTTGCCCGGCTGAGCCTTCGTGCACGCATTATTCCGGCGAGGTCGCCTTTCACCAGCGTGATGCCCGCACTTTCTATCGCGACGTCAGTTCCGGTTCCCATGGCGATACCGACGTTGGCCTGTGCGAGCGCCGGAGCGTCGTTGACGCCATCCCCAGCCATGGCGACAGTCCGCCCCTGGCTTTGGAGATCCTTTACTACCTGAGCCTTATCTCCCGGCAGAACCCCGGCTTTGAATTCATCGATCGCGAGCTGACGTGAAACCGCCTCAGCGACAGACCGATTGTCGCCCGTTAGCATCACGATTTTCAGCCCTGCGCTTTTCAGTTCCCGGATCGTAGCCGCAGATGTTTCTTTCACTGGGTCAGCGAGTGCGATTGTCCCCGCGAATCTGTGATCCACCGCCACGTAAACCAGGGTCGCGCCGGGTAACTGCAAAGACGAAATGGACTGATCCAGCAGCCCTTGCTCGAGCATCAGGGCCCGGGTGCCGGCGGCGATCGCTCGTCCATCGACAGTTGCCGTGATTCCCTTGCCGGCGTAGGACTGGAAATTCTGGGCTTCGGTCAGGGTCAGTCCCTGGGCCCGCGCGGCAGCAACGATTGCGCTGGCTAGCGGATGCTCGCTCCCCCGCTCGATGCTGGCGGCCAAGCGCAGCAAGTCGTCTTGAGTGATAGTTCCGTTTGCGGTGATCGCCGTGACCCGCGGCTTCCCTTCCGTGAGCGTGCCAGTTTTGTCGATCACCAGCGTGTCGACCTTTTCGAGCGTTTCGAGTGCTTCGGCGTTTTTGATCAGGACTCCTGCATGTGCGCCGCGTCCAGTACCCACCATAATCGCCATCGGCGTGGCCAGGCCCAGCGCGCACGGGCAGGCGATGATTAGAACGGCTACCGCATTGACGATGGCATGAGCGAAACGGGGCTGAGGGCCCAAGGTGGACCACGCAACAAAAGTCAACACCGCTATGACGATCACTACCGGGACGAACCATCCCGCTACTTTGTCCGCCAAGCGCTGAATCGGCGCCCGGCTGCGCTGCGCGCGGCCCACCATTTCCACAATTTGCGACAGCAGCGTCTCGCTGCCCACGCGCTCAGCCCGCATGGTTAAAGAACCCGACGCATTCACCGTCGCTCCGATCAGACGGTCGCCGGCATTCTTTTCCATCGGGATCGACTCCCCCGTCACCATGGACTCGTCAACCGAACTGCGGCCCTCGAGCACGACGCCATCGACAGGAACTTTCTCTCCCGGACGAACGCGCAACAGGTCGCCAACTTTCACCTGGTCGAGCGGAATGTCTTCGTCGCTGCCGTTGCGGATCACCCTCGCAGTTTTCGACGCCAGATCCAACAGAGCGCGAATCGCGGCGCCCGTCTGGCTGCGCGCGCGAAGCTCAAGTACTTGCCCGAGCAAGACCAACGTCACGATGGCCGCAGCTGCCTCGAAATATACTTCCGGCCGTCCTCCCATCCCACGAAACGAGGGTGGAAACATTCCGGGGAGAAGTGTCGCAACCAGACTGTAGATGTACGCGACGCCGGTGCCCATAGCGATCAGCGTGAACATGTTCGTAGAGCGATTCACGACTGACGCCCATCCGCGCTGAAAGAATGGCGCGCCGCCCCACAATACCACCGGGGAGGCGAGCAGCAGTTCGAGCCACGGAAGCCATGCGGAATGCAGTGAGTGCTGTGCTCGCAAGCCCGGTAGCATATCTGCCATCGCGACGGCCAGCAGCGGCACGGTCAGAACGACGCCGACCCAGAGCCGTCGCGTCATGTGTCGCAGTTCAGGATTCTCTTCTTCGGTCGCGGTAACGGTTCGCGGCTCCAGCGCCATGCCGCAAATCGGGCAGTTCCCTGGCTCTGAACGCACGACCTCAGGGTGCATCGGGCAGGTGTACTCGGTCTTGGTTCGCGGAAGCGGCGTCTCCGGCTCGAGGGCCATGCCGCAGCTTGGGCACGGCACCGGTTTTGACTCACGCACTTCGGGGCACATGGGACAGACGTAAACCGCTGCAGACGGCGCCGCTGCTTTGGGATCCAAGCGAGGTTTCAGGTACCGGCCCGGGTCTGCTTTGAACTTCTCCAGGCACGATGCGCTGCAAAAGAAGTAGGACTTCCCGGCAGACTCGGTCTTGTGCTTTGCCGTTCGCGGATTCACTTTCATACCGCAAACTGGATCGCGCGTTGTCTCGTCGACCGTCTTCGTGCCAGAGATTCCGATGAGCGGAGGAGGGGCGGAGGCCGGCATGCCGATGGTCACTAATGCAGGTGCCCCGGCCTTCAGATATTGTTCCGGTGCGGACTGAAACTTCTTGGCGCAGCCTGCGCAGCAGAAGTAGTAAGTCTTTCCGGCATGCTCGGCCTGAGCCTTGGCGGAAGCCGGATCAACGGTCATACCGCAGACCGGATCGAAAGCCAGAGCCGTCTTGTTTTCAGAATCCATATAGATGCCGTGCCGTCCTGAAGGCACTCTGGATCATTCGCTGATGCTGCCCCGGGCTTACGTGCGGGGGTATCTGTATCCCGCGTGGGTGGGTTGCTGACGCGAAGTCTCACACTTCGCAAGCGGCCACTTGGTCAAAGTTCTCGGCCACCGCGAGGCGTGGCTCGCACTCGCGAGACGTTGCGCTGTGCGCACCTACCCCACTGATAGATTCCGCGCCTGCCCTCGGCGATTCAGCAGCGCCCAAGGGGTCGCATACTCGCCAACATCCCCGCGGGCGCGCAGCGCCTCGTGGTGTATCTTAAATTGAAGCTTGGGGAGGCGCGAAATCAATGACTCAGATGGATGTTTCTTACCGTTACGTTAACCGTCCTGAAGAAAGCATCATGCGCGCGATCGACAATCTGCGCGAGGTCTATGGAATTCGGCGCGTGAGTTTCAACGAGAAGGAGCGGATCATTCGGGTGGAGTACGACGCTTCCCGGCTGAAGGAGCCGGTGGTAGCCAAGCTGCTGCTCAACACCGGCTTGGCTATCGGAGAGAAACTTGTTTTGGCCTGACTTTGGGGGAGGGCCGTTTGTGCTTTCTTCGAGTGAAAATGCAAGGGGCGCCCGAAAATAACCTCTGGCCGAAGTTGTTTTCCGGTGCGCCCCGTTGCGCGCCACTTCGTCTGCTATTCGTCTAGCACCCAGCGTGCCATCCTCAAATGCTTGAAATAAAGTGCCGGGGTTCTGACCGGCCCGGTAGGATTTGCCGCAAACCCGGCAAGATTTACTGCCACGGGTTTGTAAGCATGAGCGGTGCCAAAGATCCTAGGAAATTAGTGGAAGGTACATCTGGCGACCCCGGAGGGGTTCGAACCCCCAACCCTCAGTTCCGAAGACTGATGCTCTATCCAGTTGAGCTACGGGGCCGCAAAACCTAACCTAACACGGACTGCCCAAACATCAGAAATCTGTCTTCTAGACCCGGGGACTCGCCCACAAGTATTCGTGGATTCCGTAGTCTTCCTCAGGATGGGCTAGGCGGTCCTTAGGACGACGCGCTCGCGAATTACCCGCGCAGGTCTGGGGCCAGCCACCTTCGGATGTATTGCCGGGCAAAGCGCGGCCCGGTCTCATTGGCGAAAAGCTGGGCCATCGCTATGATAGTTGATATTCAGACAGAAGAAATTCACACAACTGGCAATAGTCATGGAACAAACCGATATCGAACGATACACTCGCGAGCGCGAAGCGGAATTCCTGCTATGCACCGCTATCGACGCTGCCGATTACCGCAATGCGAAGGAAGAAGTCCGGAGGCTTGGCCTTGATCCGGATTCTATTCCCCACCCGCGGCCCTTCTAGATGGGTGAACAATACACTCATGGCCTGCTTGATGCGTGGCGCAAGTGGAATTGTGGATCGCATCCTTTCGTCTTGGCGGGTGACGAATACTTACTTGTGGGCCCTAAATCTCGCGCACTCGTCGCGCCTCCTTACTCGTCATGGGACGCTCTTACCCAAGATTCGGATTTCGGCCGTTCCGGCGACCGGCGGTTGCATCTTGATTTGGTTCCCGTGCCCTTCACGGGTGATGTTGAACGAGCGAAGGTTGTCCTTCTGCTCTTGAATCCAGGCCTAGAACCAGGCGACTACTTCGGAGAATTCGAAGTGCCCGGATTTCGCGCGCGACTAGTCGACAACCTGCACCAAGATTTCAGCAAGACTGAGTATCCCTTCGTCTACCTCGATCCAGCCTTCGCGTGGCATCCCGGATATCGCTGGTGGCACGGCAAGTTTCAAGGTGTTATTGCCGCGCTCGCCAAGCAATGGCACGCCAGCTACGCGGATGCAAGGTGTCACTTCGCGAAGATCATGGCCTGTATCGAACTCGTCCCGTATCACTCTGTCAGCTACGGCCTGCCCGAGAAGATTTGCAAACAACTACCATCGGTTAGATTAGCCCGTGACTATGTGCGGGACGTTTTGCGGTCGCGCAGTGAGTCTGGCGATGTGCTTATCGTGGTAACCCGGAAATCTTCGATGTGGGAACTGGACAAGTCGAATAATGTAATCATTTACAACGGCTCGGAAACGCGAGCCGCGCACTTGACCCCGAAGAGTCGGGGAGGTGCGGGGATTGTACCGTTTTTCTGAGCAACTCAGGACCCCCGCGAAAACTGAACGCGGTCTAATCCCCCATCGGAACCTTCACGCCCTTGTCTCTCGCAAACTGCTTGGCTTCCTCATACCCTGCGTCCACGTGACGAATAATTCCCATGCCTGGATCGCTCGTCAGCACGCGCTCAATTCGCTTTGCCATGACCTCCGTCCCGTCGGCGACAGTGACTTGTCCGGCGTGCAACGAATAGCCAATGCCCACACCTCCGCCGTTGTGAATCGAAACCCACGACGCGCCAGATGCAGTGTTGAGCAGCGCGTTCAGTAACGGCCAGTCCGCGACGGCATCGCTGCCGTCCTTCATGCTTTCGGTTTCACGGTAAGGAGAAGCGACAGAGCCACAGTCGAGGTGGTCGCGTCCCATAACGATCGGCCCTTTCAGCTTTCCGGTCTTTACCATGTCGTTCATGGCGAGACCGAACTGTGCGCGCTCGCCATATCCCAGCCAGCAGATGCGCGCGGGCAGGCCTTGAAACTTGATGCGCTTGCGCGCCAGGTCAATCCAGCGGCGCAGAATCCGGTTGTCGGGGAAAAGCTCAAGCACCAGATCGTCAGTCGCGTGTATGTCGGAAGCTTCGCCTGACAACGCAACCCAACGAAACGGTCCGCGTCCTTCGCAGAACAGCGGACGAATGTACTCTGGCACAAATCCCGGAAAGTCGTAGGCGTTCTTCACGCCGCGCTGAAAGGCAAACGTCCGAATATTGTTTCCGTAGTCGAAGGTGATCGACCCCATCTTCTGCAGGCGAAGCATTCCTTCCACGTGTTGCGCCATGGCATCGAGCGACTTTTGCTCGTACGCTTTAGGATCGCGGGCGCGCAGCTCGACCGCATCGGCCAGCGACATCCCGTTCGGAACATATCCGTTCAGCGGATCGTGCGCGGAGGTCTGATCGGTGAGGACGTCAGGCACTACGCCGCGGTCGGCAAGCTCAGGAATCACGTCGGCGCAATTGCCTACCAGTCCGACGGAAACGTTCTCCTTCTTTCGGACGGCGTTCTTCAGAATGCGCAACGCCTCGTCAAGTGTGGTGACCATGAAGTCGCAGTAGCCCGTCTTCAGCCGCTTCTTGATTCGCTCGGGATCGACGTCAATGCCGAGGAAAGCCGCGCCCGTCATGGTCGCAGCCAATGGCTGCGCTCCACCCATGCCGCCCATGCCGCCGCTCACGATCAGCTTGCCGCTGAGATCGCCGCCGAAATGCTTTTCGGCGGCCGCAGAAAACGTTTCGAACGTTCCCTGCACAATTCCCTGCGAGCCAATATAAATCCACGAACCGGCAGTCATTTGGCCGTACATCATCAGGCCAGCGCGCTCGAGTTCGTTGAATTTCTCCCAGTTTGACCAGTGGCCAACCAGGTTGGAATTCGCAATCAGCACCCGCGGCGCGTATTCGTGCGTCTTGAATACCCCAACCGGCTTGCCCGACTGCACCAGCAGGGTCTCGTCATTCTCCAGCACCTTTAGCGAACGAATAATCGCGTGGTAGCAATCCCAGTTTCGTGCGGCCTTGCCGGTGCCGCCATAGACGACTAAGTCTTGAGGCCGCTCCCCGACCTCTTCATCGAGGTTATTCATCAGCATTCGCATGGCGGCTTCCTGCTGCCATCCTTTACAGGAAAGTTTGCTCCCCCGGGGCGCACGAATGGGGGCGTAGGCGGGGGATTCGGTTTCAACTGGCATGGGTAGATGGTAGTGCTGATGCGGCTGGAGATTCAAACCGAGCTGCGCACCGCAATCATAGTGCGCTGTATGGCGTGCCGTTGACGCTGGCGGCGTTCGAGGAACTGTGCACGTCGCAAATACCGCCCTGGTCCTGCTCGTCCGGCGACATGATTGTCGAGTCGTCGCACTGCTCCACTTGCCAATCGGGCTGTCCGGTCATCGGATCATTGGGTATGGTTTTGGAGAGGTAGCCGGCCTGGACAAGGTCTTCGAGCGACTGCGGCGCTTTTTGCTTATCGAGCGTGTACTCGGAAATCAGCTTTCGCATGTCGTACAGGTCTTGCCGCAAAACAGACTCGCGCGCCCGCCGCACCGACTCGCGATATTGCGGCACGGCAATCGAGATCAGGATCAGCAGGATGCTGATGACGATCATCAGCTCCAGCAGGGTAAACCCCGCTGACGCACGTAGTGTGTTCCTGGAAGTGGCCCAGCGCGAGGGGCCTGGAGTAAGCGAAGCCCTGCGGCTTAAGTTCCTAGTGAACCGCTCGCTTTTGGATGTGAAGACGCCAAGTCTCATTGCTAGTACGCTTCCTACCAGTCCTTATACTTCGTTCCATCGAGCGCGGTGCCCTGCGACTTGGTGTAAACGTCAAAGACGTTCTCGCCATTCCATGAGTCGGAAGTCGGATCGTCCTGCATGGCACGTAGTCCCCACTCGGTTCCACCCGTCATGGGGTCAATCGGAATGTGGCGCAAAAACTTCAGCTTCTTGCCGCCGACGTCCTCGCCCTTCACCAGAGTATCGAGATCCGCGGGGTAGCCGAAGGAATCTACCTTGATTCTGAAGGCGGCACGGTCGGCCGCATCTTTGTAGCGGTCGATGGCATCGCGCATCTCCCAAAGCGCAGCCCGTAGCCTGCGCTCTTTCTCGCGCTTGATCTGTACCCGGGCCATGGGCACGACCAAGCCCGAGAGGATCAGCAGGATCGTGGTAGCCACGATCAGCTCGACCAGGGTGAATCCAGACTGCTTTTTGCGTTGGATGTACATCTTTCCAGGGAACGCCGTTTGCGCCGCGACTTGCATGAAAATCATGCCAGCGGTTGAAAATCAGCCTACTGAATTGTAACTGTAGCCGTGGTCCCGTTTACAGGCATGGCCTGCATGGCCGGGTCCCTCGCACCCCCACGGGCAATGGTCAGGCTGGATTGGCCGGCAGCCTTGGCCATGAACGTCAGGGTCACCACCGGGCCCTGGCCGGTGATTCCGGAAGCGCCAGGCGGACGCGTGGCCGTCACCAGCATGGTCCCGGTGCTGTCGTCCTCGCGATGCGTGATGGTCACAATTTGGCCGTCCTGGGCCAGCAGGCTGCCATTGGAGACATTCACCACCTGCAGAAGCTTGGGATCGTAGCTGATTTGCAACGGCACCGAGTACACGTTCTGTGCGCCATTCATCATCACATTCACGGTAAAGGTTGAGCCGGTATGCTGTGTGAAAGCGGGCGGGTCAAATGCAAAACTGGCCGGAACGCCAGACCGGGGAATCAACTGCGGATCAGGCGCAGCCGAGGACCCGGGCTGAGACATTGGGGCAACCGGCTGCGGAACTGCAACCGCTCCGGCGCCTGATGCCGGGCTGCTCCCGGACGCTGAAGGCGCGTTGGCATGGCTGGCTCGGCGCAGACTAATCGCCGTCGCCGTCCCCACATCAATCGCCTGTTCGTTGAGATCGGTAAGCACCTGGCGCCGAATTACGTGCGGAATCATCACAAAAACCGTTTCGGTTTCGCGATGCTCGGTCTGGGTCTGGCCAAAGAGGTACTTCAACAAAGGCAGTTGCGCGAGCCCCGGAATGCCCGTCAGGCTCTTGCTTTGCAACTCCTCAAGCATGCCGCCGAGTAGGTTGGCTTCGCCCTCGCGCAAGCGGACCTCGTGCTCGACCTTGCGCTGCCCGATGATCGGCTGGGTGATCCCGCCGATGTTCGACTGGCCAGTCACGGACGAAATATCCATGATGATCTTCAGCGTAACGTCGCCGTTCGAATGCACGCGCGGCGTCACTTCGATGTTTACGCCGACATCCTGGTACTGAAACTGCGTGTTCACCAACGGGTTGATACCGACGCCGCCAATGCCCGGCTGAAATGAACCGGTTGCGATCGGGATCCTGTCGCCAATCTTAAGCGAAGCCTTCTGGCCATCCACGGATCGGATTTGCGGGTTCTGAATTAACCTCGTATTGCTATCAGAAAACAGAGCGGTCGCCGTAGCTTGCGAAATCGTCACTTGAAAATCAGTCGCGTTGAGGTTGGCAAGCGAGTTCAAATTGATTCCTCCCGACGAACTGCTGCTGGAACCGGTCGTCGACGTTCCGCCGCTGGTCGTGGAAGTGGTGACATTCGGCTGCAACTGCACGGTGACGCTGGTCGGGGGACTGATGCCTAGGGTGCGGTTCTTGTCGCGATTGATCTGCATCACCGCGACGTCCACGATCACTTCCGGCTTGGAGCGGTCAAGGTCGTTGACCAGTTTTTCTGCCATGGCGATTTGGTCCGGTTCGCCTCGCACCACGATTGCGCCCTCTGAGGGAAGCGGCTGGATACGCTGAATTTCCAGAATCTGGCGAAGCGTATTCACCACGTCCTGTATTTCGGTCGGCTGTGACAGATTCGAAAGGTAAAACGTCTTGATGACGCTCTGTACTAGTTCCTTGCGTTTGGCCGGATTGTCAGCAGCCACAAAAATCGTGTTGGGCGTAACCGGTCGCCAAAAGGTCTTCGACTCCATGGCAACGATCTGCAGCGCTTCTTCCAGAGAAACCGAATTTAGATCGACCTTAATCCTGCGCGAGGTGTAGTCCGGATCGAACAACACGTTGAGCCCCGCCAGCTTGCCGATGGTTTCGTAAATGATTTTGCTGTCCTCAGTTTGCTTCATCGTCATCGGCACGTTGGGGATAGCGGCAAGCTGCACCGGACCACCGGCGTCCTGAAACCGCTTTTCGAGCATGCTCGGCTCCCGCAGGTTCGATTGCGGAACAGCCCCCTGCCCCGCCTGGATCAGGTGATTTGTGATTTGGATTTCCTGCTTGGCAATTGCGCTCGAAGGGTCAATCTCAGAAGCCTTTTGGAACTCTGCCAGGGCTTCCTGCAGCCTTCCAGCCTCGCGAAGGAGCTGCCCACGGTGGGTATGCGAGGCCCCTGCCAGGAACTTCAAGCGCTCGTACGATTCGCGATATCCAACGTCCTGCGGATTCTGGTCATACGCCTGCTTGTAGAGGTCGTAGGCCTGCTCGTAGTTCTGCCGCGCCTCCGCGATTTTGGCCTTCTTGTACAGGGCGCGGGAACTCTCGCCCACAGCGGGAATGATGGCAAGACAAAACAGAACACACAGCAGCGCTGGACGGATTGCGCGTTTCATCAATGACACCTCAAAGGACGTTCTTGGACGTGGGCCGAAGCCTGAAACCTATGTTTTTACTGTAGGAAAACGCGATTATAGCATCGCGGGTAACCATGCCTAGGTTACCGAGAGTCATACAGTTACACCGAAGTGCTGTGACGAAAGTTTCCTCCTGCAACGGGCACCCGGCGACGCTGTTACTCTATCCCCATGTCCCGGCAAGCCGCCCATCAGACCAAGGCCAGCGCTGAGAAGAACCCGCAGCGCGATCCCACCGCTGCCGGGCAGCGGGATGCCGCTGTCAATAGGATCGCCTCTCACACCTACTTCTTGCTGGAAAAATATGAGACGGGCATTGCTTTAACAGGTACCGAGGTCAAATCGGTCCGTTCGGGCCTGGTTGCTCTAAAAGACGCCTACGGCTTGGTCAAGAACGGGGAACTCTGGCTGCTGAACTGCCATATCGGCGAGTATGACCACGGGAACATCTACAATCATGCCCCGCTCCGCACGCGAAAGCTGCTCGCCCACAAAGAAGAAATCCGAAAACTGATCGGCAAGACCCAGCAGAAGGGTCTCACCCTCATTCCTACACGGATGTACTTCAAAAACGGCCGCGTGAAGTTGGAACTTGCCCTCGCGAAAGGCAAGCAGCTCTGGGACAAGCGCGAAACCGAACGCCGCCGTACCGCGGACAAAGAAGCCCGAGACGCGGTTGCGCGGTCGCGGCGTAGGTAAGATTCCCCTTGCACCTGGCGGCCGGCTGTGCGATAACTACGTCATGCGTAGTACGCGACGCGTAGCACAGCACCCGGACCCCGCAGCCGGGCACTATTCTGATCCACCCTTGCTGGTTCTGGCCAGCCTGGCCGATGGCCCCAAGCACGGCCACGCCATGATTGACGACATCGCTCGGATTTGCGGAACCCGTCTGGGCCCGGGAACGCTTTACGGAGCAATCGCCCGGCTGGAACAACAAGGCTGGATCGAGCCGCTGCGCGCCCAGGACCGCCGGCGGCCCTATCGAATTACGGCGGAAGGCGAGCGCGTTCTGCGAGCTAAGGTCATTACCCTGCAGAAATTCGCCCGCACCGCGCTGGGAAGGCTGGCGCCATCGTGAAACTGACCGTCGCTCGCCAGCTGGTGCGGCTGTATCCGCGCGACTGGAGAGATCGTTACGGCGACGAATTTGAAGCGTTGCTTGCGGACGAAAACCCCGGCCTTGGCGGATTGGCAGACACGGTATGCTCCGCCCTGCGAGAACGTATCTTCCCAACTTTTGGAGGCAACATGAATTTCTCTTTTGCAACGGTGGTCAGGAAGCCGAGCGCATTCATCCCGCTGGCGATGTCGCTCACCGCATTGGTTGTGCTTGGAATTGCGGCAATGTCAGGTGGCCTCGTTCCCCAGCGCGACGAAGGTGCGACCGCCCACATCTGGCAACTGCTCATGGCCGGACAACTTCCCGTGCTGGCGTTCTTTGCGATTAAGTGGCTGCCACGTGCCCCAAAACAAAGCCTCGCGGTACTGGGGTTGCAGCTGGGAGCCGCATTGGCGGCCATGGCGCCGGTATTTCTGCTGCATCTGTGAATGGGAGGGGCTGCGAAAGAAAGAAAGGGCGGACGTGGACGCCCGCCCCTACACGGCCTGAGTTGAAGTCTCAGGCCTTCTTACCTCTACTTCTGTTCGGGCTTCCGTTCCGGCGTTACCGCCTGGGCCTTTACCGTTTGCTCGTCTTTCACCTCGGCGGTCTTCACGTCAGCAGCTTTCACTTCTGCCGCTGGAATTGCAATCTCAGCCGCGTTGCCAGCGTTCTCGACCTCAGTCGGCTGCAAGTCTTTAATCTTGGCAGTCCTGAGAATCGCTTCCAGTTTCTGGAAAACTTTGCCGCGATCCACCAGCGCCAGATTTTCCGCCTTGTCGGTGGTGTCAACGTCGAGCGCGAACTCGTAGCAGGCGTTGTTCTTGAACAGGTGGAAGTACTTCAGGTCAGACTTGCGGTCGCCTTCCCCAATGATCTGTTCAAACATGCTGTACTCTTTCGATCCCAGCTTGCCGGTGACAGGCTTTACTTCGGCGGCCTCCTTTCCGCCCGCACCGTACTGCATGCACTCGTCCGAGGTCACATCCTGGTGCACGCTTACGTTCAGCAGCGCGGATGAAAAATCCGTCCCGGGATAAGAATCGGCAGGCATGTCCACCGCCGCGACTTGCACCCCGCCTGACTTCAAGAAGGCCGTCGGCAACGACGTTGAGGCAGAAAGCTTGTCGCCAGTCTGCAAGCTGTATTTACGTGGATAGCTGAACGACACGCCGTAGGCACTGTTGACGTAGGTTGCATTCGCCGGGCGATGCTTCTTTGTAGCTTTCTTTGGCTTGTCGGGAACCGCAGCTGTCGGCGTACTTGAGGGCGGCGTCGATGCCGCCGACTGTTGCGGGGGCGCGCTGATGTTCGATGCGCTGGTTGAAGTTTTGGAACAGCTGACTGCCAGGAACAGCACGCCGGCCATGAGAATCGCCGCACAAATTGCCGGCAGATACAGGCTGGTCCAGCTGTCGCTTTCGATCTGTTTGAAGTTTGTGTTGCCGTTAATCGAATTTGGATTGATCGTTGTCATTTTCCCCTCCATGGGATTGCATTGAGAGGAATGGCACGGCCAGCGCCAAAATCGAGTGCGCTGATTCTGCGGCAGTTACGATGATCTTCAAACCGCAAGCGTGTGGGGAACGCAACACGCCGTGGACGACGATACACGCATTTCAGCCGCGCGGGGCGGGCGCACACCACCACAAGTCTCTCAACTTGCGTCATCCCGAAGTCCCGCGCTTTCACCAGCGGGACGAGGGATCCGGCGTGCATCACACAGGGCCCGCGCAAGCGATCCCTCCCTCGGCTGAAGTACGCCGCCGTTCGGGATGACGCATCGTCTAAGTAGCCCTCCCGCCGCACTACAGGCCAACATTTACAAGCCGCGGACAACAAATCCACCCCGAAGGTGTTCTAATGACTATAGAGTCGTTCTCCGGAGGGACCCTTATGTCGAGCAAAGCTGTTGCTCGCTTCACTTTTGTAGTCTTCTTCTCACTACTGATTTCCTTGCCGGCCTTGGCGGACTCCCACGTCCGGATCGTGCGCCTTAGCTACATCGAGGGTGGCGTACAGATTGACCGCGACACCGGGCAGTACGAAAAGGCGATTGTGAATTTGCCAATCACTGAGGGCTTCAAGGTTCGCACTGGAGCCGACGGGCGCGCCGAAGTTGAATTTGAAGATGGCAGCACGCTCCGCCTGGCCTCGAACACCACAGTTCAGTTCCCCACGCTGTCGTTGCGCGACACAGGCGCGAAGGTCTCCGTGGCAGATATTCAGGCCGGCACGGCCTACGTGAATTTTGCGGGCGCTAAGAACAACGACCTCACGCTGCAATTTGGGCTGCAGAAGGTGGTACTGGGCCGCGCGGCGCATCTCCGAATCGACGCGACCGATCTCAACACCTCGCTGGCGGTCTTTAAAGGCGATGTTGCAGTGGAGAGTCCTTCTGGCTCCCTCCAACTGAAGAAGAATCAGAGTGCGACGTTCGATGCGGTCGCCGGTGCCCAGCCGCTGCTCGCCAAGAATATTGAGCCTGAGCCTCTCGATTCATGGGACAAGCAGCAGTCGCAGTACCATGAGCGATACTCCAGCAAGTCCTATGGGAACTACTCGCCGTATGCGTACGGAACCAGCGACCTTTCGTATTACGGCACATTCTTCAGCGCACCGGGTTATGGGATGGTTTGGCAGCCATATTTGATCGGCGCAGGCTGGGACCCGTTCATGGACGGAGCGTGGGCATTTTCTCCGGGCTTCGGATACGGCTGGGTATCCTCCTATCCCTGGGGTTGGACGCCTTACCATTACGGAAGCTGGGCGTTCCTGCCAGGCTACGGATGGGCGTGGCAACCTGGTGGCGTTTGGTCCCCGTTCAACTCTCAGCCGACGATTCTGAAAGCTCCAACTGGCTTCAGGCCGCCGCGTCCGCCTACTGCGATCGCGCCTAAAGGGACGACGATTGTGACCGTAAACCGGTACCCGTCCAGCCTCGAGAGCAAGGCTGGAAATCGGCTGGAAATCCGAAACAACTCTGCCGGATTGGGTGTTCCCCGTGGGCAGGTTTCGAATCTCGCCAAAGTTTCGCACCAGGTTGAGCAACGTGGAACGGTGAGCGTTCACCCAGTGCCGATGGTCAGGCCAACGTCCAACCCGCAGAGAGGCCCGTCATCTTCCCGCAACGAAAATTTGCGGCCAAGTTCCCCGCAGCCCCGAATGAGCTCGCCGGCGCCGTCATCCGGCGGACCTCGACGCAAATAGCATTCAGCTGCAAAAAGAAACCCGCGGAGCGATCCGCGGGTTTTTCTTTGCAGATATTCTATTTAATGGCCTAACGTTCGCCCATCGGGACCCAGTGCTGTGGATACTCCGGGCCCAGGTAGTCGGCCCGGGGTCGAATCAGGCGATTGTCATCCAACTGCTCGATCACGTGCGCTGCCCATCCGCTAATTCGCGAAACCGCAAAGATCGGCGTGAACAGGTCCACGTCGATTCCCAGCACGTGATAGGTCGAGGCCGAATAGAAATCCACGTTCGCGTTCAGCTTCTTCTCCGCTTTTATAAACTGCTCAATCGCGCGCGACATTTCAAACCATTTGGATTCGTTGTGGGCACGGCAAAGGTCTTCTGACATTTTGCGCAGATGCGTGGCCCGCGGGTCTTCGGTGCGGTATACGCGATGGCCGAAGCCGGAAATCTTTTCCTTCCTTGCCAGCATGTCACGCACGTACTCGACTGGATCGGCGCCGGCCGCATCAATCTTCTCCAGAATGCGAAACACCGCCTCGTTAGCCCCGCCGTGCAACGGTCCTTTCAGAGCTCCGATGGCCGAGGTGATGGCCGAGTGCATGTCCGACAATGTCGCCGCCGTAACCCGGGCGGCGAATGTCGATGCATTGAGTTCGTGATCGGCGTGAAGGATGAGCGCGATATCGAGCGCACGCTCCGCGGTCTCCGATGGCTTTTCGCCGTTCAGTAAAAGAAGGAAGTTGGCAGCGTGCGAAAGCGAAGGGTCGGGATCGACTACACTCTTCCCTTTTCGCACCCGGTCGAAAGCGGCCACGACCATCGCGATCTGCGACGTCAGCCGGATCGCCTTGCTTACGTTCGCGTCGTGATTGTTCTTGGCACGGTCACTGTCGTACATGCCGAGCGCCGAAACTGCTGTGCGCAGAACGTCCATCGGCAGAGCGCCTTTAGGAACAGTTCGTAAAAAATCGATGATTGCAGGATCCAGCTTGCGTTCCGCGCTTAAACGCTGGCGAAGCTCTTTGAGTTCGGCGGCATTCGGAAGCCGCCCATGCCAAAGAAGGAAGCAGGTCTCTTCAAAATTGGACTTTTCGGCCAGTTCGTGAATATCAATGCCGCCGTAGGCCAAAACGCCATTGTCGCCGTCGATGTAACAAATCTTGGACGTTGTGGCGACCACGCCCTCCAGTCCCTTGGGAGCGGGTGTCGTAGTGGTGGTGGACATTGGTCCTCTCTGGTCCCGAAAATCGT
Source organism: Acidobacteriota bacterium (assembly GCA_043734125.1). GTDB lineage: Bacteria > Acidobacteriota > Terriglobia > Terriglobales > Acidobacteriaceae > Gp1-AA145. The sequence continues at coordinate 16,554 of JAYTFR010000057.1, forward strand.
TAAGATGAAGACGCGCGCCAACATTGCGCCGCGCCCAACTAACTTTTATACGCCAAAAACAATAAACTTTCCAAAGCCGCAAGGGGCTTCCGTCGCCCATTCACTCGGTTGTGGTGACGCGGTTCCTTTCGTCTACGAATACCACTCGCGGCGAGTGCTTTGCCGCCTCTGCCGGCTCGACCCAGCAAAAGCTGACCACAATTACGAGATCACCGGGGGCAACAAGTCGCGCGGCGGCGCCATTCAGCCGCACCTCTCCAGAGCCCCGTTGCGCCGGAATCACATAGGTCTCAAAGCGCTCACCATTTCCGATGTTCCAGACATGAACGGCCTCACCCAGCACAAGCCCGGCTGCTTCAATCAGGGCTTCGTCAAGCGCAATACTGCCCTCGTAATTCAGGTCGGCCCCGGTCACCGTGGCCCGGTGGACCTTCGATTTCATCAATTTAATAATCATGACTGTTTGCTACTTCGATAATACACGCCCCAAAGAGACCGGATCGTTGCCGTGGCGGGCGTAGAATGAGCCATGCGCCGGATGATTTATTGGGCGTTCGCGGTCGCGTGTTTGAGCGCAGAGTTGTGCGCCGGGCAGCCGCAACCCGACCCCCTGCTTCCCTGCCCTCCGGGAGCGCCCGGCGCCGTCTGCAATCCTTCCCGCAGCGATCAGAAGGAAGCAAGAGCCGCATTCTCCCGCGCGTTGCGATTACAGGGCAAAGACCTGGAGCAGGCATACGCGCAATTTTCGCGCGCGGCGGAACTGGTTCCGCGCAGCGCCAGCTACTTGACTGCCCGCGAAATGACCAAGCAGCGATTGGTCACGCGAAGCATTGAGCGCGGTAACGCCGAACTGGGAGCGGGCAAGCAGGTGGAAGCGCAGGCGGCTTTTCGCACTGCCCTGCAGCTTGATCCGGGGAATCAGTTCGCGCTTGATCGCATGCGCGATGCTCTTGGTGACGCTGCTCCGAAAACGAACCTCGCCCCGCAAATTGTCGCGGAGAGCCTTGAACTCCGGCTGCAGCCCAACCTGAATCAGGCTAGTTTCCATTTCCGCGGCGACAGCCGCGACCTGATTTCCACCATCGCCGCGGCTTACGGCGTGGACGCCCAGGTTGACGACTCGGTCCAGTCGCGCCGGGTAACTTTCAACGTGGAGGATATCGATTTCTACAAGGCAATGCTGCTCGCTAGTTCGCTTACCAAGAGCTTTTGGAGTCCGCTCGGCGCAAAGCAGATGCTCGTCGCTGCCGATACGCTGGAGAATCGCCGCCAGTTTGAACGCCTGGCCATGCGGACGTTTTACATTCCTTCGGCGGCGGCCACGCCGACGGCGCTGAACGACGTAACCAACCTGCTGCGAAATCTCTTCGATATACGCAACATCACTCCGAACGCGAGCGCCGCAACGCTGGTGGTACGCGCACCTCAGAACACGCTTGACGCCGCAACGCAATTTCTGCAGAAGCTCGACGGAGCGCGTCCGCAGGTAATGCTCGACATCAAGGTTTACCAGGTGAGCCACACCTTTATGCGCGCCATGGGTGTGCACATTCCGAACAATTTCAACTTGTTTAACATCCCCCTCGGCGCTTTGGCCGCACTGGGCGGCCAGAACATTCAGGACCTCATCAACCAGTTGATCGCTAACGGAGGTATCAATCAGGCGGGCAACACCGCGTTGTCAGCATTACTGGCACAGCTGCAGGGACAGCAGGGACAGAATCCGATCTTTAAGGAGCCGCTGGCAACCTTTGGCGGAGGCAAGACGCTCAGCGGAGTCAGTCTGGACCATCTCAGCGCAGAGTTGTCGTTGAACGAGAACTGGTCGAAGACGCTCGACCACGCTTCGCTTCGGGCCTCGCAAGGGACGGACGCCACCTTCCGCATGGGCAGCAGGTATCCAATACTGAATGCGTCGTTTGCGCCGATTTTCAACACCTCGGCGATTTCGAAGGTGATTCAGAACAATTCTTTCCAGGCTCCCTTTCCCTCGTTCAATTACGAAGACTTGGGTCTGACCATCAAGGCGAAACCGTCCATCAGTTCCACCAGCAACATCAGCTTGCAGCTGGAACTGAACCTCCGCGCGCTTGCCGGACAATCCTTCAACGGGATTCCGGTGATCGGGAATCGCGAATACAAGGGAAGCATTTCGCTGGCCGACGGGGAACCGGCAGTCGTCGCCGGAGAAGTCAGCCATTCGGAAGCATTGGCCATGAGCGGAATCCCGGGCATGGGCTACGTACCCGGACTGAATAAAATCGCCACCAACAACAGCAAGCAATTGGAAGATGACGAGTTGCTGATCGTGCTCACGCCTCACATTGTTTCGCGCAGCATGAACGAAAGTTCAGAAGTATATCTGCCGAAATGAAAACGTGTAGGCCCGGGCGTCCGCTCCCGGGGTGGGCGGGCGTGGACGCACGCACCTACTTCTACTTATCTTTATCCGTCGCCGCGAAATCAACCAGCTGCTTTAGCGCGTCATAGTTGTTCCCGGCCACCCCTACGAGCCGCCCATTGATAAACAACGTCGGCGTGCTGTTTACCCCTAAAGCCTTCCCCAGGTTGATCGACGCTTCCACTTTTGCCTGGGTTTCAGGTTTCGCAGCGCATAGGCCCATGTCGACGCCCTTCACGCCTGAGGCATCGGCGACGCCCGTCAACTTATCGTCGGCGTTGTCGGCGGTGATCTGTTCCTGAATTGCGAAGACTCCGTCAATAAACTTCCAATAGGCGTCGTTAGATGCATGGCCAACGCAGTCGGCGTACGCAGCCGCCTTCGCCGCCCAGTTGTGGTTTGGAAGCGGAAAATTCTGCGAGACAAATCGTACATTAGGATTTTCATGCAGCAGACGCTCGACCGTCGGACCGGCTTCCTTGCAGTGCGGACATTGCAGATCGCTGAACTCCACCACCATAACCGGCGCATTCGCCGGCCCCTTCGCCGGGCCGTTCGCTTTCTTTTGCAACTCAAGTCGCGTAGCAGTGAACGGATGCTTCCCGAACGGAATAATGTCGCCGACCACAGCATGTTTGCCGTCCTGGGTAACGAAAAATCTTTGCCCGCCTTGCCCTTCGGGGCTGCTGATCTGCACGTTGACTTCTGCGAGGCCTTTCGCCTCCGCAGGCTTGATGCTCACAATCTTCCACGTCAGCTGAGGGTTGTAGCCAAAGGTTTCGTGCAGAAATCCGTTGACGTCATCTTCCGCCGGAAGGCCGGCGGACGCCTCCGAGCTGGCGGGTTTCAACGCCGTAGCTGCGGGGTGGCTTGTTGAGGCGTGCTTCTGTTGCGCAGCCACGGCGACCGCGAGTGCCAGCAAGAGTACGAGCAGGAATTTGCGCATGTTCATCCTTAGTTTTGTTTGTCGCAGAGTTATAAGTCTTCAAATATCCGCTTTGGCCGCGATGGGAAAGCGCCGGCCATAGCCAAACGCCTTGGAAGAAATCTTGATCCCTGGCGCTGCCTGTTGGCGCTTGTACTCGTTCCGCTCCACCATGCGAATCACGCTCTTCACCAGCGTCAAATCCAAACCGTGCTCGCGCGCGATGTCTTCCGCCGAGTGCGCCTGCTCGACATAGTCCTCCAGAATAGCATCGAGAACCTCGTAGGGCGGCAGCGAGTCAGTGTCCTTCTGATCGGGACGCAGCTCTGCCGACGGCGGCTTCTCCAGGCTTGCTTGGGGGATTGCCGGCTTGCGGGAATTCACGTAGCGGCTCAAGCGATACACCAGCGTTTTTGGTACGTCGCTAATCACCGCGAGTCCGCCAGCCATGTCGCCGTAAAGCGTGCAATAGCCTACGCCCAATTCGCTCTTATTACCGGTGCTCAACACCAGCGCTCCTAATTTGTTCGAGAGCGCCATCAGCAGCGATCCCCTAATTCGTGATTGAATATTTTCTTCGGTCACGTCTTCAGGCCGTCCTTCGAACACTTTGCCGAGCGTCGATTTGAAAGAATGAACAATATCGCCGATGGGCAGAAGTTCAAACTGGATGCCCAGATTCGCCGCCAGTTCGCGTGCGTCCGTAACCGACCCCTCTGATGAATACTCCGACGGCATTCCGGCGCCGATCACGTTTTCGGCGCCGATAGCATCCACGGCAATGGCGGCAGTGAGCGCCGAATCAATGCCGCCACTGAGCCCTACGATTGCTTTGCGAAAGCCGCACTTGCGCATGTAGTCCCGAGTGCCCAGTACCAGAGCCGCATAAACACTGGCTTCCTCGCCGGCAATCTGCTCGTGCATTTCACCCGAGAGCGAGTCTGCATCGAAGACAATTAGATCTTCCTCGAATGACTTGCCCCGGGCAACGACCTTGCCCTCGCGATCAAATACCAGGCTGGATCCATCAAAAACCAGACTGTCATTACCGCCAACCTGGTTTACGAACGCAACCGGCACACGGTCGGTCCGCGCAATGGTAGCGAGCATCTCCTGCCGCAGTTCGCGTTTTCCCGTCCAGAAGGGGGAGGCAGAAATATTGAGGACAAAATTGCCGCCTGCCTTCACCAGTGCCTCTACCGGATCGACGTTGTAGAGTTGCCGCGGCCAGAAATGTTTATCGTTCCAGGCGTCTTCGCAAATGGTCAGCGCCATCTGCTTCCCGCAGAAGAGAAACAGTTCCTGGTGCCGCGCCGGGGCGAAATTGCGCAGCTCGTCAAACACGTCATAGGTGGGAAGAAGCATTTTCGACTGCACGAACTTTATGCTGCCGTCCATGAGCAAGGCCGCGGAATTCATCACCGACTTGCCGGTATCAGCCTGAGCCGGAGTCACCAGCCCGCAAATGACGGCGATGCCCCGAGTTTCTGCGGCGATGTGCTCCGCCGCTTCGTGATTGTGCATGACGAATGAAGTCCGCTCGACCAGGTCGCGAGGCGGGTATCCGCAGATGGAGAGTTCGGGAAAAAGAATCAGGCCGGCGCCTTCGGAACGGGCACGCGCAGAGTATTCGATGATCTTCGCCGCGTTCCCGGCAAAGTCGCCGACTGTGGGATTGATCTGCCCCAGCGCTATCTTCACATATTCAGTTTAATGGGGTCAGCGAATCTGCGCCAAACGGCCTTCACTTTGCCGAGCCGGATCGGAAGTGCGGCAACGGATCGCTCGTCGTGTCTGACAGCGGAGGAGTATTGGAAGGCCCAATGGTTGGCGGCAGGTCTTCACCCGGCCTTCGCAATGTTGGAGCCTTGACCGGCCTTTGTTCATTTTTCGCGGCCGCGGTCACCGTTCCTCCGCCTTGATCAATTTCCTTTTCTGTTTTCACTACTTTTTCGCCATTGACCTTCATGGTCTCGACGCGAACCACCTCGTCGCCAACGACGCGCACAAAATCCATGTCCTTCGGTGGCTCGCCATAAATCCAGTCTTCGTACTCAATCCCCTGCTCGTCCTTTTCGCGCATCTTGTTTGCGGGACGGCCTTTGGAATAAATGACCATCTCCCGGTTCATCCCAACCAGCACCTGATGGTTCTTAATCGCTTCCTTCACTTTAGGAGTCACGGTTTCAAGATAGGCATCCACGGGCGATTTGGAATCGAAGTCGAACACCGGCCACAACAGGTGCTTTAATTCCTCGACCGTTAGATCCGGGACGCCGTGTTTGAATACGAGATCGACATACGAGCCGCGCGGATTATTGAACGCACCGTTCTGGTCGCCGGGCGCCGCCATGGTTCCGTTCATCCCGACTTGCAGGTGCTCGTACCACTTCTGCTTCTTGACCGGGCCGCCATTGATTTCGAAATGGATGCGGTCGCCCTTGATCACAAACATGGTAATCATCGCGCGATCACCGGGCTTCACCGACGGCCCCCACAGGGCCATCAGTTTGTCGAGGTCTTCGCCACTGGGCGAGAGTTTGCCATCTCGAATGGTGAGCCCGACTTTGCCCATGGGGAAATTCGTGCGGATGTAAACCAGGTCGGCATTGAAAGTGCGGATGAGTTCGATGCGATGCTGCTCGGAAACTGCTGAAGATGATTTCGCATCCTCGGCTCTGCACACCACCGCGATCGCGAGCAGGCAGGCGAGAACAACAGTAATGCGCGGCCTCATACAGAACCCCAGGTAATTATAAACCTGGGCTAGCCCCGAATTGTAAAACCTACGCTACTGGCGCGACCCGCAATCCGTCCCTGGCCACCTGCAGCGGCAGCACCCGGCCACCGGCGTCCCCAACCGCGGTGGCCACGCGGCTCGCACTTCCTTTTTCAACCAGAAAGATGACACAGCCCCCGCCGCCGGCACCGCAAACTTTTGCCGCCCGGCCTCCGTTTTTGCTGGCAACGGCCACCAGTTTATCGATGAGCGGGGTTGTGATTCCGGGCGCGTTCGAACGCCGCAGCTTCCATTCTTCGCGGAGAAGCCGGGCCACGTTGTCCCAATCCGAGGCAACCAGCGCCTGATGCATGGCGCGGGCAATGCCAGCAATTTTCTCGAAATTGCGGAACACCCGCGTATCGCCGTCGATGTGCGCTTTGAAAACTTCCCAGTTGTTAATGCCTGATTTCCGCGGCAGCCCGGTGTAGGCAAGCACGAATCGCGACTCGATCTCCTCGGGAAACACCGGCACAGCCTCGCGGTGAATGCCGTCGGCGTCCAGCCGGATGGCGCTCACCCCTCCGTACAGCGCCGGGTAGTAATCCTGGCATCCAGTGGGCACTTCGATGACTTGCGCCTCGACGTTCTGCGCAATGACCCGCATCTGCTCGAACGTGAGATGGCGGTCGGTAAAGCGCGCCAGGGCCGCCGTGGTGGAAACCATCAGTGCCGACGAGCCGGAGATTCCCGCCCCCGCCGGCGACTCGGAATCAGTCTCAATCAGCACGCCTTCTTTCGGCGCAAAGAACTGCAGCAGCCGCCCGATTAGCGGCAGGCGAAACTTTCTCGCGGCGCGAACCTGGTCAAAGTTCTTAAAGTGCTCTTCTCGTTTGGTATCGAGCGAACGCAAGTGAATCGCTTTGCCCCTCAGCGGCGTAATGCGGCAAGTCGTGAGGATGTTGACGGCAAAATTCACCGTCATTGCACCGGGATGAAACAGATACAGCGGCCACAGGTCGATGGTTCCTCCCGCCAGGTCGGCGCGGCAGGGAGCCTGCGCGATGATGGCAGGCCCGGAAGGCTGCAAGTGGAGCTTCGACATAAGAATGGATTGAGGTGAACTGCGAATTATATGCCACGGAGAGAGCGCAGCAATGTGGAAGGAGCAAGAGGCTGGGCGACTGAGAAAAGCTTTTCGCCTGTTTATGTTCCGATGTTCAACGCGCGTTTCATGGTTCCGCGCTCTGCCTGGATCTTCTGCTGCAAAAGCGTGATGGCATAAATTAGTTGCTCGGGCCGCGGCGGACAACCGGGCACGTAAATATCCACGGGAATGACCTGGTTCACACTTTGCACCAGCGCGTAGTTATTAAAGACGCCGCCCGAGGTGGCGCACGCGCCCATGGAGATGACCCACTTCGGCTCGGGCATCTGCTCCCAGAGCTGGCGGATGACGGGCGCCATTTTGTTCGAGACGCGTCCCGCAATAATCATCAGGTCGGACTGGCGCGGCGAGGGACGAAAAACCTCCGCGCCGAAACGCGCAATGTCGAAACGCGACGCGCCCATCGACATCATTTCAATGGCGCAACAAGCGAGGCCGAACGTCATAGGCCAGATCGAATTCTTGCGCATCCAGTTCACGACGTTATCTACGGTCGTGAGCACAACGCCCTCGGGTGTAGGGCTGCCGTAGGTCAGGTCTTTTACGACGCGCTTGCCGTCTTGGAGATCGACGTAGGGTCCGAAATTCAGTCCGTTTGCCATTGTAAGTATTCTAAACCAAGGGACCGGTGCCCGGAATAAGCGTTGAATTCCAGCCGTTACTGCTTCAAGATACCGTCGAGCGCCACCAGTTCCTCCGCCGAAAAATCCAGATTCGCCAGAGCCGCCACGTTCTGCTCAATCTGCTCAACCCGGCTGGCGCCGATCAGGGCGCTGGTCATGCAAGGCTGACGGAGAACCCATGCCAGCGCCATCTGCGCCAGCGACTGCCCGCGCCTTTGGGCGATCTCATTCAAAGCGCGGACTTGCCCCAGGCGGTGATCGTCAATGTCTTGCGGTTTCAGAAAGCCATGTGCCTTCGAAGCACGCGAATCGCTGGGGATTCCCTGCAGGTAACGGTTCGTCAGCAAGCCCTGGGCGAGTGGCGTGAATGCGATGCACCCTACGCCTTCTTTGCCGAGGACATCGAACAAACCTTTTTCCGGGGTGCGTTCAAACATCGAGTACTTGGGCTGATGAATGAGACAGGGCGTCCCCAGTTCACGCAGGACAGCAACCGCACGCGCCATTTCCTCCGCGCCGTAATTTGAAACCGCGGCATAGAGAGCTTTGCCGGAACGCACCGCGTAGTCCAGCGCCGACATGGTTTCTTCTATGGGCGTCTTTGGATCGGGACGGTGCGAATAAAAAATGTCCACGTAGTCCACACCCATGCGCTTCAAGCTTTGCTCCAGGCTCGCTATCAGATACTTGCGTGAGCCCCAGTCACCGTAGGGGCCGTCCCACATGGTGTAGCCGGCCTTCGTGCTAATAATCAACTCGTCGCGATGCGCGGCGAAATCCTGCTTCAAAACGCGGCCGAAGTCTTCTTCAGCCGACCCTGGGGGAGGACCGTAATTGTTCGCCAGATCGAAATGCGTTATACCAAGGTCAAACGCCCGTCGCAGCATGGCGCGGCAGTTCTCGAAATCGTCCACTCCGCCAAAGTTGTGCCAGAGGCCGAGCGAAATTGCCGGCAGCAGTAAGCCGCTCTTTCCGCAGCGGCGGTACTGCATAGTCGAGTAACGATTCGCGTCAGGGGTATATGACATGCTTACCGCGTCTAGCTTATAACGACTTTGACTGCCACTTGCTCGCGCCCTTTGGCCGGCCGGGGTACTACATCGCCTCTCACCGCGACGCCATCAACGTTCAAGGCAACGTTGTTTCCCGCGCCCGCGCGTTCGACTTCGATGTTGTAGGTTACGCCGCGGAACTTGCGCGTCGCTTTGAAACCTCTCCAACTTTTCGGCACGACCGGGGCGATCTGCAGACCGTTGTACGAAGTGCGAATTCCCAGAATCCATTGCGTGATCGCGAAATAATTCCAAGCCGCGGTCCCCGTGAGCCATGAGTTCTTGGCTTCGCCGTGCGTCGGCGCATCGCGCCCGGCAATCATCTGCGCGTACACATAGGGTTCGCACCGGTGAATCTCGCCAATCTCCTCGCGTGCGGAAGGATTGATGCGAGAGTAGTAGTCAAACGCCGCATCGCCGTTACCCACGCGAGTTTCGCCAATGATGACCCAGGGATTGTTGTGGCAGAAAATTCCGGCGTTTTCCTTGTATCCCGGCGGATACGAAGAAATTTCGCCGAGGTGCAGGTAGTACTTTGAATACGCCGGCTGCTGCAAAACGATTCCGTGCTTGGTCGCAAGATGTTTGCGCGTGGAATCGAGAGCCTTCAATGCCATGCCGTCATCAAGACCAACGCCCGCGAGCGGGCAGAAGCCCTGGGTCTCAATGAAAATCTTTCCTTCCTCGCACTCTTTCGATCCGACCTTGTTTCCGAAGTCGTCGTACGCGCGCAAGAACCACTCCCCATCCCACCCGTGCTGGCGGATGGTTTCTTCCATCTTCGCAACATCAGCCAGATACTTTTTCGCGTCCGCATCAGCGGCTTTTGAGCCCCTACCTCCCGCATGCGAAGCGCGCTCGACTGTGATTTCCGCCAATTCCCTTCCGGTAAGGCAAAACAGGCCGGCAATAAAAATGGACTCGGCAACCTTGCCTTCTTTGTTCGTGGTGGTCTGGAAAGACTGGCCGGGCGTGTCGGAAAAACAATTCAGATTCAGGCAATCGTTCCAGTCGGCGCGGCCGATGAGTGGCAATCCGTGCGGTCCCAGCCGATCGAGCGTGTACTGGAAGCTCCGCTGCAAGTGCTCATAAAGCGGCTGCTCGGAACCGGGCGCGTTGTCGTACTGCACCGGCTCTTCCAGGATGCTCCAGTCGCCCGTCTCTTTCAAATACGCCGCAACGCCCACAATTAGCCAGTGCGGGTCGTCGTTGAAGTTGCCGCCAACGTCATTGTTCCCGCGCTTGGTGAGCGGCTGGTACTGATGGTAAGCACCGCCGGTCGGCAATTGCGTCGCTGCTAGATCGAGAATTCGCTCACGCGCTCGCGACGGCACCATGTGCACAAAGCCGAGCAGGTCCTGATTGGAATCGCGGAAGCCCAGGCCGCGCCCGATACCTGACTCGTAAAATGATGCCGACCGCGACATGTTGAACGTCGCCATGCACTGGTATGCGTTCCAGATGTTAACTATGCGGTTGGTGTGCACGTCGGGGGTTTCAACCTGGCAGATGCCGAGCAAGTTGTCCCAATATTGGCGAAGCCTTTCGAAAGCTGCATCGGCGCTGGCCGGGTTCAGGTACTTAGCCATCGTGGCCTTGGCAGAGCTCTTATTGATGGTCTGTGAGTTCGGCGGGTCGAATTTCTGGTCCTGCGGATTCTCCTGATAGCCGAGCACGAAAACGATCTGCCGCGATTCACCCGGCTCCAGCTTCAGCCTCACATGCTGGTTCGCAATCGGTGACCACCCGTAAGCTACCGAGTTCTCTGACTCGCCGCGTTCGACCACAGCGGGATTGTCCCAGCCGCGATAAGGCCCAAGAAACTTCTCCCGCTGGGTATCGAATCCGGCTGGCTTCACCGAGGAGGCAAAATAGGCAAAGTGATCGCGGCGCTCGCGGTATTCGGTCTTGTGGTAGATCACGTCGTCTTCGATTTCAACCTGGCCAATGCTGAAGTTGCGCTGAAAGTTGGTAGCGTCGTCTTGCGCGTCCCACAAGCAAAACTCTACGCCGGCAAAAATCGAAAGCGATGCACTCTTCTCACGGTGATTGGCAACGGTCAGCTGCCAGATTTCCAGGTTCTCATCTAGCGGAACCAGGTAGCGGGTGCTGGCCTCAATGCCTTGGTATTCCGAACCGATGACGCTGTATCCCATCCCGTGACGGCAGCTGTACTTCTCGACCAGACGTTTTGTGGGCTGCCATGAGGGCGACCAAAATTCCTTTGACTCATTGTCGCGAACGTAAACGTAGCGGCCGCCGAGATCAAAAGGCGCATTGTTGTAGCGATACCGCGTGAGCCGCCGAAGCCGCGCGTCACGATAAAACGAATACCCGCCCGCGGTGTTGGAGATAATTCCGAAGTAAGCCTGGCAGCCGAGATAGTTAATCCATGGCAACGGCGTATCCGGCTGCGTGATCACGTACTCGCGCTTCTGATCGTCAAAGTATCCAAACTTCATTCATGCGCTCCGGGCGGCAGGTTCACTTTGCCAAAAATGGCGCCGTTGCAAAACGATTTTCTAGGGCATTTCATGCTTGTGTGAAGCAAACCGGAGATTATACAGTGGAGTGCAACTAAGCGCGCATCGGGATTCGGGCTCGCTGGTTTCTTCGCCGCAACCTTGGTGTATAGTTGCCTCGGCCCGGCAAGAATTAGGATTCTGTGCCGCGCGCTGACGGCTCAACGATCTACCCTTCGCGTTCTTATTGAGGTGACATTTGAATCTGCACGGCATTGACATTGCCATTGTTGTGGCTTATCTGGTGACCTCGGTTCTGGTGGGCTACTGGGTCTCGAATCGCGCTTCCAAGGACATCAAAGCCTACTTCCTCGGCGGCAACGTCATGCCCTGGTACGTCCTCGGAATCTCGAACGCCTCGGGCATGTTCGACATCAGCGGCACCATGCTGCTGGTTTACTGGATGTTCGTTTACGGCCTCAAGAGCGTGTGGATCCCCTGGCTTTGGCCGACCTTCAACCAGGTCTTCCTCATGGTTTATCTCTCCACCTGGTTGCGCCGCTCCAACGTGATGACCGGCGCCGATTGGATTCAGACTCGTTTCGGAAAGGGTCACGGCGCGCAATTCGCTCATATTATTGTTGTGGTTTATGCATTCTTTAGCATCATTGGTTTCTTCACCTACGGGTTTAAGGGCATTGGGAAATTCGCCGCCACCTTTCTGCCCTGGCACCTCAGCCCCAACGAATACGCGCTCATCCTGATTGCAATTACCACGTTCTACGTAATCAAAGGAGGAATGTTCAGCGTAGTGGTCACCGAGGTTATGCAGTTCTTCATTCTGTCCGTCGCCTCGTTCGCGGTGGGAATCATCGCGATGATGAAAGTTGCACCCGGCACCCTGCACCGCTTCGTCCCCGCCGGCTGGGACAACATTTTCTTCGGCTGGCACCTAGGCCTGGATTGGTCCACGCTCGTTCCTTCGGCCACCGCAAAGATTGCCGAGGACCATTACGGGCTCTTCGGCTTTTTTGTAATGATGCTGCTGTTTAAAGGAATGCTCATCAGCGCGGCAGGCCCCGCGCCCAACTACGATATGCAGCGAGTCCTCTCCTGCAAAAACCCTCGCGAAGCTTCGATGATGAGCGGGTGGGTCAATGTGGTTTTGACCTTCCCGCGCTACTTCCTGATCACCGGACTCACCGTTCTGGCCGTGGTGTTTTTTAGCGACTCGATTCGCGGCATGGGCACGAACATGGACTTTGAGCGCATCTTGCCTGAAGCGCTGGGCCGCTTCGTTCCCGCCGGACTTCTCGGCTTTCTAATCGCCGGACTGCTGGCTGCCTACATGTCGAATTTTGCCGCCACGGTGAACGCGGCGCCGCCGTATTTTGTGAATGACATTTACAAGCGCTACATCAATCCCAATGCCGACCCCAAAACTTACGTTCGGCTTAGCTACCTCAGTTCGTTCGTCGTAGTCGTGCTCGGCGTGGCGATCGGCTGGTATGTGGGCAGCGTGAATGGCGTTGTCATTTGGATTGTTACATCCCTCTGGGGCGGATACACCGCTTCCAACGTTTTGAAATGGTACTGGTGGCGATTCAACGGGTACGGCTACTTCTGGGGAATGATCGTCGGAATGGTTGCGTCGTTAACCATCCCGCTCGCTCTCACCAAAATTCAACCACTCCAGGATTGGGCCAGTCACTATTCGTTGAACCTGGAAGTTTCGCTCGGTTTTGGGCTGGTCTTTCTGATTTCGCTGATTGCTTCTCTTGCGGGCACATTGCTCACCAAGCCCGAAGACGAAGAAATCCTGAAAGATTTCTATCGCCGGGTGCGACCATGGGGTTTCTGGGGACCGATCCTCAAGAAAGTTCAGGCTGAGGACCCGTCATTCCGGCGCAACACAGACTTCTGGCGCGATATGTTCAACATCGCTGTAGGAATGGTATGGCAGATCAGCCTGGTCGCCTTGCCGATTTACATCGTGACCTGGAACCTGCGGTCGGCTGCCAACGCGGGCGCGGTCGTCGCAGTCACGTCGCTGATTCTAAAGTTCACCTGGTACGACCATTTGAAAGAACTGGAGCACATCAACGATTTAAGCAGTGGCCAAAGCGCAAGTTGAATTGATCGTCTACGGCGCTCAAATCTGATAATCGATCTCGATGACAGCCTGCAGTGACTGCACGCTGTCGTGATCGGCGGCCGGCGCGGCTGATCCTTCAAGTTCTTGCACGCGCTTCTGCAGTTCTTTGACTTGCGTCGCGACGACCGACAACGCTTCTGAAAGAGGGTCGGTAATCTGCTTGGGATCGGTGATGACGACGCGCTGTCCATTGCGGAAAACGATGTGGCCGGGCACGCCGACTACGGTAGAGTCGTCAGGCACATTCCTCAGAACAACCGATCCGGCACCGATGCGGGAGTTCTGCCCGATCTCGATGTGGCCGAGCACCCGGGCGCCTGCGCCGATGACCACGCGGTTGCCAATCGTCGGATGCCGCTTGCCCGATTCTTTGCCTGTGCCCCCAAGCGTCACACCCTGATAAATCGTGACCTCGTCGCCGATAATCGAAGTCTCGCCGATCACTACGCCCATGCCATGATCGATAAACAGGCGTCGGCCGATCTCCGCCGCCGGATGAATTTCGATTCCCGTGAAAAGTCTCGCGACTTGCGAAAGCCAGCGCCCCAGCAACCGCATGCCGTGGTTCCATAGCCAGTGGTTCAGCCGGTAGAACCACAACGCATGCAATCCGGAATAGCACAGCAAGACCTCGATCACCGATTTGGCTGCGGGATCGTTCTGCAGGATCCACGACACATCTTCGCGCATGGTCTTGAATGCCATCTCAAACCGTTGCGGTCGGTAACTCCTGGGCTTCCTTCTTAATATCCTCGAACAGAATGCTGCTCAAATATCGTTCGCCAAAGTCTGGCAGCACAACCACTATCACCTTGCCGGCATTCTCGTCGCGCTGCGCAACCTGGATCGCCGCCAGCACCGCCGATCCCGATGAGATTCCCACGAGCAGCCCTTCTTCGAGCGCCAAACGCCGCGCCATGGCGATTGAGTCAGGGCCTGAAACCTGAACAATTTCGTCAATCAAGTCGGTACGCAGAATTTTCGGAACAAATCCGGCTCCGATTCCTTGAATCTTGTGGGTCGAAGGAGGGCCTCCTGAAAGCACGGGGCTTTCTACCGGCTCTACTGCCACCACTTTGAACGAAGGTTTCTTCGGCTTGATGAACTCCGCAACGCCGGTTAGCGTGCCGCCCGTGCCCACGCCCACCACCAGGATATCGACCTTACCGTCGGTGTCGTTCCAGATTTCCGGGCCGGTGGTTTCAAAATGTATTTTCGGATTGGCCGGGTTCTCAAACTGCTGCGGCATGAAGCCATTCGGCGTATTGGCCAGAATCTCTTTTGCTTTAGCAATCGCGCCCGACATGCCCTTGGGGCCGGGCGTCAGCACAATTTCTGCCCCGAAGGCTTTCAGCAGCACACGCCGCTCCAGGCTCATCGTTTCCGGCATGGTCAGCACCAGTTTGTAGCCCCTGACGGCAGCCACAAATGCCAGCGCAATCCCGGTGTTGCCGCTTGTGGGCTCGACCAGAACTGTCTTGCCCGGATGAATTAAGCCTGCTTTTTCGGCCTCTGTAATCATGCTGACGCCCAGCCGGTCTTTCACGCTGGAGCAGGGATTAAAACTTTCGAGCTTCGCCAGCACCGTCGCCTTGCTTCCCTGCACGACCCGATTCAACCGCACCAGCGGAGTGTGGCCGATCAGCTCAGTTATGTCATTGGCAACTTTCATTTTTCCTCGCAGTGTTGCCTAACTTTAACATTTTGCGGTGCGGCGACTTTACCCGTGTTCCCGGACCGTCATCTGAGCCCCCTCGACTCCCCAAAAGCACCGTTGGGTCGCCTGTCCTGACGTGTACTGTCCAACGCTTGAAGGTGAAGGCAAGCTTGCCCTACAATCCGTTTCCCAGTCGAACGTTCCCACTCGAACGTTCCCACTCGAAACTCGCGCCCATGGAAGAAGACCTGACAATCGACCGATCGGATGGATTTTCGCAGGAAGTCCTTGCCCTGCGTGGGCCTCTGACGGGCGTCAATGGGCCGGTTTTTGAGAATGCCATGCGTCGTGAGGCGCCGGCGGAAACCGTAATCCTCGATCTTTCCGACGTTCCCTACGTGGATTCGGCCGGGCTCGGCCTGTTGGTGAGTGCGTTCGTGTCCCGGCAAAAGTCGGGAAGGAAAATCGTCCTCAGCGGAATTAATCCCCGCGTTCAAAAGTTGTTCGAGATCACCCGGGTACAGGATCTCTTCTTGATTTTTTCAAGCCCGGAGGAAGCGATTGCTGCCCTGCAGACTGCGGCGCAGGCGTAAGAGCGTGGAGCGGCCTTGCCGCCGCCTAGGTCTCGTGAGCTTTCAGAAAACTCTCCAGCTTCGCGCGATCTTCTGGCGTCATTTCAAGAATAGTGATTCCGTTCCCGACTTGCGGAAAGCAGGTTGCTACTACGCCCTTCGCTTCAATCTTCTGATCATTGATCCAGAAGCCCATCGCAAGTTCCGTGCCCACTGCGAGGGTGAACATGGTTTCGATGTAGCAGCCACCGAAACTCATTTCGGTGGTTGTGACGCGCATCGGCGTGGCGGCCCCGGCGTGGCGGAGTTCCACGGCGACGGCTACGGGTATCCGCGGAAATTTCCTGCGCTCCTGACCGCCATCGGGAGTCATCGTTGTGCACCCCGTTCCGGGAGAACCAATTCCCGCGCGAATCATACGATGAAGAGCGAGCGTATCGCAAATTACAAATGCCGCATGCAAAGGTTAAATGATTGATCGCTAACGCGCTGATACTACTCAGTGGAAGTTGTGCGACGATGTGGCCGCAGCGCTGACAGCAAGCGAGCAAATGGACCTTGCAACCAGGTGCACAACTCCATCCTGATTCTGAATGCTGCCGGAAACCTCGACGAATTTTGCCTGCAGCACGTCGCGCCGGTTCTTCTCGTAGAAATCTGGTTTAATGATTACTCGCGAGTGCCCTGTCTCATCTTCGAGAGTCATAAAGATCAACCCTTTCGCCGTGCCGGGGCGCTGGCGAGTGATCACACATCCTGCGGTGGCTGCCATTGTGCCATGCCGCAGGGATTTCAGTTCAGACGCACACTTGATTCCCCGGCGCTGCAACTCGCTCCTGCGATACGCCATAGGATGCGGACCTACGGTTAACCCTGTGCCGTGGAAATCGGCGACCAGTCTTTCTTCCACGTCCATGTGCTTCAAGGGCGATGGCGCATCGGCTTCGTCAATTCCCTGCAGCAAGTGGCCAGCCCTTCGCGAAACCATTTGCGCCTGCCACAGCGCGTCGCGTCGATGCAGCGCGTTTTGTCCGCTGATGTTATTGAGCGCGCCGATTCGCGCCAGCATGGCCAGATCGGTTTTGCTGAGTTCAGGCGTTCGCCGCGACAAATCGTCGATCGAGGTAAAGTTCGAGCCTGCCCGCTGGCGCACCAACGCTTCGGCAGCGATCTGCGAAATGCCCCGGGCATAACGCAGGCCCATGCGGACGACAATGCCCTGGCCGTCGCGCTCTAGCGTGCAATCCCAGCCTGAGTGCATTACATCAATCGGTTTCATGCGCAAGCCGTGCAGCTGTGCATCCTTCACAATCGTTGACGGATGGTAAAAGCCCATCGGCCAATGATTCAGCAGGGCGGCGGTGAACGCCGCCAGGTACCGGACTTTCAGGAATGCGCTGGCATAAGCGATGAGGGCGAAACTCGCGGCATGCGATTCCGGAAATCCATAAAGCGCAAATGAAGTGATGAACTTCACAATCGCGCATTGAGCTTCTTCTGCAATGCCATTTTGCGTCATGCCCGCGCGCAGTTTGATTTCAATTTCTTTCATACGGCGTTCTGATCGTTTGTTTCCCAGCGCGCGTCGCAGTTCTTCCGCCTCCCCGCCGGTAAAGTTGGCGCAAATCATCGCCATGCGTAGAAGCTGCTCTTGAAAAAGCGGCACGCCCAGCGTTCGCTCCAGGACCGGCTTGAGCGAGGGATGCGGATACGTGACCGGCTCCTTTCCCTGCCGTCGATTCAGGTAGGGGCTGGTCATTTCCCCGACAATCGGCCCGGGACGGATGAGCGCCACCTGGGTCACAAGGTCATAAAACTTTTGCGGATTGTTTTTCGGCAGCGACGCCATTTGCGCGCAGCTTTCCACCTGAAACATTCCGACTGTGTCCGCCTTGCGAATCGCGTCATAAATGTCAGGGCAATCCTGCGGCAGATGGGCCAGGTCCACTTGCTCGCCATAGTGATCGCGAATCAGGTCAATCGAATCCTTGAGCACCGCTATCATTCCCAGCCCGAGCAGATCCACTTTCACAATTCCCAGATCTGCACAATCTTCTTTGTCCCATTGCACCACCACTCGGCCCGGCATGGTGGCGGGCTCAAGCGGAACCACAGCATCGAGCGATCCCTGGCAGATCACCATGCCTCCGGAATGCTGGCTCAAATGGCGCGGCAGGTCCTGCAGTTCAGTGCAGAGCTGCAGATAATTCGAGATGCGCTCATTGCTGAGATCGAGCCCCGCGGTAGTGAAGTACTGGGAGAAATTGTCTTCGGGGCCACGCCACTCCCATCCCTCTACGACTGTTGAAAGGCGGTTCAGCGTCTCGGTGTCGAAACCAAAAACCTTTCCCACCTCGCGCGCAGCGGAACGTCCGCGATAGGTGCAGACATTCGCGGTCATGGCCGCACCCCGCTCGCCGTAACGCCGGTAAAGATATTGAATTGCCTTCTCGCGGTCGGCGCCGCTGGGAAGATCGAGATCGATGTCGGGCCATTCGCCGCGCTCCTCGGAAAGAAATCTTTCGAAGAGCAGGTCCATGCTGATCGGATCGACCGCTGTAATCCCCAGCGAATAGCACACCGCACTGTTGGCGGCCGAGCCTCTTCCCTGCACCAGGATTCCGTTCTCGCGGCAGTAGCACACCATGTCCCAGACAATCAGAAAATATCCCGCCAGCTTGAGCTTCGCGATCAAGGTGAGTTCGCGCTCCAGTTGCTTCCGCCCTCGTTCGGTTACCGGACGATAACGGTTGGCGGCGCCTTCCCATGTGCGCTTGTATAAGAACGAATCCATGGTCTCGCCCTCCGGCACCGGATACGGAGGAAACTCATAGCCGAGATTCTCCAGCGAGAACTCCAGCCGCATCGAAAGCTCCACCGTATTCGCCATGGCCTCGGGCAGGTCGGCGAACAGGCGCGTCATCTCTTGGGATGAACGTAAATAGCGCTGCGAATTTTCTGCCAGCAAGCGCCCGGCGGTCTCCAGCTGACATTTGTTTCGGATGCAGCTAAAAACGTCCGCAACCCGACGCTCTTTTTTTGTTGCATAGCAGACGCCGTTCGTCGCCAGCAATGGAAGGTGCAGTTCGTGGGCCAGAGCGATGGCGGCCAAGTTTCGCGCTTCCTGCTGACGATTGCGATGGCGCTGCAATTCCACATACACATTGCCGACGCCGAATGTGGAAGCAAGCCGTTCAAGACAGCGGCGGCCCTCTACGATTCCACCGTGCTGCAATGACAGCGAAAGCGGTCCGTGCTCGTCGCCAGTCATGCAAATCAGGTCCGCGGCGTGGTTCTCCACGTCTTCTAAACGCGCCGCGCCGACTGCCTTCCTTTTAGTACGCAGCTTCACGCTGGTGATCAGGCGGCAAAGATTTTGGTATCCCTTGCGGGAACTGACCAGCACGGGAACATTGCCGTATCCGGCAACGGCAACTTCCGCGCCCACATGCGCCTGGACGCCGCACTTCTTGGCCTGCGAATAAAACCGCGGAGCCCCATACACGCCGTTCCTATCCAGCAAGGCCATCGCCGGCATCTGCTGCGCGGCGCACACCTGCGCGAGCGTTTCCGGCAACGAAGCCCCTTCCAGAAACGTGAACGCCGACCGCGCATGCAGCTCCACGTACTGCATCAATCAAACATCCCTTCCACGAACCACTGCTTGCCAATGCGATCCAGATAAATTCTGTACAGGCCCATGCCATCGGAAGTTTTCAGCGCAACATCCCACTCTTCATGCACCCATGCCGTGGGACGGTTCCACCAGTGGCCTGAACTCGACCACGGCCCCGACGCCGCCAGCACCCGCAGCGATTTCTTCCCCAGCAGCACGGAGTACGGTTTTTCGCGCGCCAGCTCGACATTGGTTCCCATGGCAGGACGAAACCTGCGCAGAGCCACCGCGGGTTTCGCGGCGGCAATGCCTTGCAGCAGTAGCTGCTTGCTTGAAAATGCCTGCACCGCGAACCTGCCGGATTTGTGCGAATCCACCACTTGCGGTGAGCCGGCGCACGCAATGCCCGATTCGTCCTCCCGCCCTACAATGCCGCGGATTCTCGCCAGCGTGATTTCTAACTGCTCGGCCTGAGGGGACGCTGGAGCAAACAATCCGCCTTGCGACGAACGTGGTTTGGCGGGAACAACCTGCGCAATCAGCTTTTTGATTGGCGCAGAAAAAGAACAGGATTCCAGATCCAGACACGTAAGGCGCAGCAAAACTTTCGCATCAGAAACCGGCAGCGGCAGTTTCCAGACACGCTCATAAACTTCTTTGTCGGGTTCCGCCTGAATCTGATGAACTTCAAATTCCAGTCGCACATGAAATTCGCTGGTAGCCAGAGATCGCGTATTGAGCCGCGAACAAAGCTGCTGCAGCAGGCGATTCAGCAGGAATGTCAAGGACTCCAGCGTCTCGACCGGGTCCTCAAATTCAAAACTTTCCGTGAATTCATCCGCAGGCTCAATGGGAACAATCGTCCGCGAGACTTCGCCGCGCGCCAGTCGCTGCAAGCTCAGGCCTTCCTGCCCCAGCCTCTCGACCACAGGAACTTCTGGCAGAGCAGCCAGAGCCCCCAGGTTGCGAATACCCCAGGATTCCAGAATGTCCTGAACTTCGGGAGGAGGAAAAAGCACGCCTACCGGAAGACGCGACAGGAATTGCGCTTCCCGCCCTTGCGGGATGACGGTAATGCCTTCCCAGCTGCGCGCCGCGCACGCTGCCGCATCGGGATTAGCGGCGAGTGCGACGTTCATGCTGAACCCGAATTCGCGCGCCTGCCGTAGAACTCTGGCCGCCAATTGCTGCGGTGGACCGAAGAGTTTCTCCGTGCCCTCAAGATCGGCGATCACCGTGCCGGGCGCGGTGTTTTCTGCCCTTGGCGAGAACGCAAGCGCACAATCCAGCAGCGCTTTCTGCGCAGCGGCCTCACTTTGCAGGCTTCGCGGTTTTGAGAATACAGCACCGAAGCTTTCCGCCTGCAGCTTGGTCATGCCGGCCGTGACCCCCGCCGCGCGTGCAGCTTCGTTCAAAGCTATAACGCGCTTATGCGAGGCGGGGCCTTCCAGAATTACGACGCTGCTTTTGTTCAACAGCTCTCGACGCTGCTCGGGCTCACACCACAACGCCGCTTGTACGGGAAAATCAGGTAAATGCAGGCATGCATACATAGGTCACGCCCACTGGGCCCTCAGGGGGGCTACCGGACCCTCGCGATGTGGCCGCTTCTTTTCGCGAGTGCGTAAAATCTCAACTTCAACGCCAAATTGCGTAAACAGACTTCCCGTTAGAACCACAGGCTGGCTTTTCACTGACAGCACTAGCCCTGCATAACTCGCGGCGTGCGGTTCGCGTTCCAGAAAAACCAGCGCCGTGGGCTGCCTTTCCACTACCCGACTGAAGCGAAACCAGGAAGTCTGCGGAATCCTGCGGACTAATTGCTCCGGAAAATCGCTCAGATCCACCAGGATCACACTGAATCCGCCGCTCTGCACCAGAATGTCCGCCACCTTGAATGCCTGCTCGAGCGGCCTGAGTTTCTGCCGGGTCTTTCCGCAGCGCACCCACAGCAGGCGCGAGAGATCGACTCCTGAGGCTTCCGCCGACGCCGGATCAAAAGCATCCTGCCCATCGATCAAGGCGCAGAAATGCTCCTGCTGGGTGGCCCGGGAAAGCAGCGACAGGGCGACCGAGGTCTTGCCCGAGGACGTCACGCTACTTCCGCAGATTTCCGTCAACGCATGCAGCGGGACGCCCTGCACCGCATCATCAATGGCAGGGATACCGGTTGGGATGCTTCCCTGCTCTGCCCGCCGGTACTGCGAGAAGGCGGCCGGGATGTGGGCTTCGATTTGAGAACGTACCAGGGCTGGGGAGACCATATTCGCCTTTTCTTCGCCTACACTAACTCCCGAAAATCCCCCTGTCAATCCCCCGGCAAATAAAAAGCCCCAGCGCAGGTTTGCGCTGAGGCTTAGTAGAATTCCGGCTTCGGAGGTGGGCTAGAAGTTGAAAATGGTGTCGAAATCCCAGCGCTTCAGGAAGCGCTCCGGCGTAAGGCTCTGAGCGGTAACGAGCTGCTTCCCGAACAGACCGGTAACGCCAAATTGCACGTGAGGATAAGCCTGGTAGTAGGCTTCAATCCGGTGCTCGGCAACATTCGTGGCCTGGCGCATATCGCTGAAATTGAAGGCCGAAACCACCGCATCCCGCTCGATGCGGGCGAAAGTATAGCCAAACATCACGTCGCCCTTATTCTTAGTCTGGCCGACTTTCAGCTCGGACCAGTATCCGTGGCGCTGGTGCTTATCGCAGGTTGGCGGAGTCACCGCAGCGGTGATAAAGACTCCGAGGTTATCGCAAGCCTTGGTGTTCTGGACAAAGTCAATCAGGGCATAAATCGGCCAGCGTTTGTGTCCGGTGTCAAAGTCCAAGCGTGCGATGGCGTCAAAGAGTCCGAACTGGGAAGCAAAAATACGCTTTCCGCTGATCACGCCAAAATTATTGGTGTCGGTGTTACCGCCGAAGCCAAAAGTACCGCCGCCTGAAGTGGTCGCACCCGTGGTAGCGAAGCCGTTGCCCCCAACCTGGTTCTGGGCGATGGTGTCGGCATTCACAAAGTTGTAGTATCCGGCATCGGCGGCGAACTTCACTTTCGAACCCAGGCTCCATCCGGTTTGAAGCTGCCCGCCTGCCATATAGCTGTCTGGGCCGCCACCAACCTCAAGCATTGTGGTTCCGTAGGTGACAAAAGCAAGATGGTTCAGGAACCCGTGCTCCCAGTTCCATGCCAGCGCGGCGCTCGCGCCTTCCGGATTGAGATCATTGTCCCAGGTAAGTTCGGTGCGCAGCCAGGTGTATCCGAACTTGCCGACGGTAAGGCTGAAGGGCTTGGCGTAATGCGGGTTCCACACGCCAAACGCCTTATCGATTGCGACAGGCTTGCGGGTGTAAAAGCCGGTTTGGGTCGAGTTGGTTGAAATCGGATCTCCCAGGTCGCCCGATGCGAGTGTGAAGCCAACGGTGAAGTCGTCCTCAACTTTGGTGCTGACGTTGAATCGCAGACGATAGCGTTCGCGGTTGCGTGACTGCGGAGTAGCGGCGTTAGTTGCGCCTCCGCCAAAGAAAGGCTCGTAGCGCAGCCTGAGGTCGCCGCCCATCTTGAGCTTGCTGAGGGCTTTGATCTCCGCGATCCGGGTCTGGTTGTCCTTCTGTGTTTCTTGCAGGGCCAACGCGGAGTTGGTGGAATTCATTTTCAAGTCGGCAACGTCGCCCTTCAACCCGCTGACAGTCTCGGACTGCCCCGCTATCTTCGAAGCCGCTTCGTCTGCCTTGGCCTGCGCCTGCGAGGCCGTCGACTGGTTCTGCTGCAAGGTCTGCTGCAGTTGCTGGATCTGTGAGTCCCGGCTCTGGATCTGGTCGCCCAGCTGCCTGATCTGCTGTTGTTGAGCATCCAGCGCCTGTTTAAGTTCGCTCATCTGTTGGGCCAGAGCGGCGGTTGCGCTCGGGGCGGCCATCTTCTTTTTCGCGTGCGGCTTGGTTGCGGAACTTTGCTGAGCCTGCGCCGTCAACACGCCTGCTAGCATCAGAACGGCTGCCAAAGCTATCTGTTGCCTCATTGTCGTTAATCTCCTCAAGAGTGAAGAAGTGAAGTTTTGTTGCTTTGTTTGGAATCTGAAAGTCATGATTGGAGCGCGCACTCCGCTGCTGCTGTCGGTACGTTGCTACAGTTTTTCGCGGCTCCGACCAGCCAGTAATCAAGGAAGCTTCGAGGTGCGCCTGCTCATTCATCCAGTATGTCAGCTCAGGCTTATAGACAATCTACGTTGCGCTTGTTTAAAGGCACATTAATTTGCCTTAAAAAGCTGATGAACGGGCGGCCGGAACCGACGGCAAACTGGGTGCGCCTCGGAGTGCAGGCGCTGCGGCAGCGCCGGAAATAAAGGAGCCACCATAATAAAGGAGCCACCATTATGATTGGCGACGTAATCAAAAACGACCTTATCCCGCACCGCAATTGCGACGATCATCAGGAGGTGATAGTGTTCTGCTTTCCTATGCGTGACACCGCATCCGCAACCGCCCCCACCTCCTCAGGAGACTACGAATGACCTCGCATCATCTTCCAGGGACGACCCGCTTTCTCAGCTCTATTGTGCTGGTCGTTCTCTTCGTTGTTCCAGCCACCAGAGCGCAAACAACCACAGCGCTCACCGGCGTCTACAACGGCACGTACAGCTGCGGCCAGGGCACGACAAAATTAAAGTTGTCACTTAGGGTTTCCGCAGCGGGCGACATTTCCGGCCTCTTCACCTTCTACCTTCCGCCGGGCACTCAGCAGCAGGGTTACACCTACAGTCTTCACGGCCAGTACAACCCGCAAACCGCGAAAATTGCCCTCACTCCCATGCGTTGGGAGACGGAGCATCCCGCCAATTTTGTTATGGTGGGGATGAACGGGACCTTTGGTTCCAACAAACTGGCGGGCACCATTACTGGTGGCCCTTGCAGTACGTTTAGCGTGCAACGAAGCCAGACGGAATCCGCACAAATCGCTCATGTGATGGCCGCGCAAAAGCTTGTAGTCGCGCCGCTCGCTGCCCCCGTGCATGGGCAGGCCCCGACAAGTGCGCGGTCAGCGCTCCCGGCGCCGGCTATGCGATCCCAACCCGCGCCCGTATCCGCCGCCGCCGCCCCTGGTAACGCCTCTATTAATACGTTCTGTTTCTCTGCGGATCCCGAACAGCCTGTGGTTTATTTCAGCGATGTCTTCGAGCTTCCCGATTCCGGCTCTGCAGCCGAGAACGTAATGGAGTACAAACTGGCCAAGGATGATTTCCAGATATACCTACTCGACAACTACAAGTACGCAGATGATAAGAATTTGGTGGACTGTGGCTACATGAACACTGCGACCACCGCCGCAGCTATGACGGCGAAGAAGCACAGCATGGCGGCGCAAGCCCTAGCGGCGAAGAAGCAGGTGGTCGAAACCGGCTGGAAGCACACAGAACCGCCGTCTGCAGATGATCCGATCGGATCGGGTGGATTCATCACGCCACCGGACCGATGAGTTCGCGACCCGGCTACTTCCCCATTTCGTGGGTCCAGTTCGTCACTAGTACGAGAGGAGTTGAAACGCTTTCCGGGTAAGTGGCGAACACGAAGTGCTGGCCGTCGGCAGAAACATCGTAGGGATTTCCCACGGGCGCTATGTAATTCACTTGAAAAAGCGACTGCACTGCTTCCACTTGAAACTCTTCACCTTTCGGATTCACCTTAGCCGCGTGGAGCGCGCCATCCATCCCAATGAAGTAAATCTCCCGGCTGTCGGCGCGCCAGTCCGGAAAGGTGCCGCCGGTCTGTGAAATCTGCCACCTTCCCGAACCGCTGGGAAAATGCGTCACATAGACTTCTTCTCTTCCGGAGTCCGTTGAACTATAGGCCAGCCAGCGGCCATCCGGGGAAAGCCTGAACTGAACAATCCTCCCCAGCGGGGATTGCGGCTGGACAATGGGAATCGATTTCTTATCGCCAGTTGTGGGCATCGCCCAGACGCCGGCATCCGTCGGGCCGTTCTGCTCCATATGGACTACGTAGCGGCCGTCAATCGACCACTGGGGCGAGAGCAGAGTCCGCGCCGAGCCGGTTGCACTGGCCTCTGAATCCAAAAGGATTTCCTCCTGGCCACCACCGTTGGCCAACCGTACACGCACCGACGTCCCGGTCATCAGCGTCGCACCGCTCTGCCGCGCATAAATAATCCGTTCGCCGTCAGCCGACCACGAGGGCGTCAGATGGGTGGCGCCGCCGAAGGTGAGCCGCGTGCGGCCTCCGTGCGCGAGATCAAAAACCCAGATGTCAGCCTGGGGATCTCCCATGGCTACCGCCAGCCGCTTTCCGTCCGGGGAAAGGCGGCCACTGCCTTTGTAAAATGCCCGGTCGGAAACCTTATTAAGAATCTTGCCATGACTGTCGAGCCAGAACAGGTCCGTGCCAAGGGTTTTCGATCCCGGCTCATACACCAACAGCCCATTCTGGCTGGTGGCAAATGTGGTGTGCCACGTGCCGGAATCGTATTCCACCAGGTTCGCTACCGGCACAGGATCGCCGGAGACCACACCCTTCTCGGGATCAAACTTTTGCGCCAGCAGCGCCGACTGCAGGTGGTAGAGCAGATAGCCCGAGGAGTACTGCCCATCCGAGTCAGCATCGATAACATGCTTGTAGGAACCGTCCGCCAGTGAACCAAAATAAATGCCCTGCTCCGATCCGCCGGAGTGATTCGTTGCAAAAAACAGGAAGTGTTTGCCGTCGGGCAGGAAGGTGGGCCAGCGATGGGTGGTGTGTTTGCCCTGCTCGAATTTGGTCAGGCGGGTGGGCGTCCCGCCGGAACCGCTGATTTGCCACAGCGAATCGCGATAGTCGGGTTCATAAATGATGAAATTGTCTTGGTTCCAGGCCCCGCCGCGCGCATTTGGCGCATCGGCAAGAATCATGACTGGGCCTCCGCCGGCGGGAACTTTCTTGAGATGGCCATCGGCAAAGAAACCGACGAAACGTCCGTCGGGCGACCAGAATGGAAAGTAGGCGCCTTCGGTTCCGTCGAGTTTTTTGGCTGTAAGATCTCCAAGCGACTGCACCCACACGGAGTCGCGCTCCTTCAGCGTGCGGGCGCAGAAAGCGATCGCGGTGCCGTCGGGCGTGATTGCCGGCGGTCCGGAAAAATCTCCCGTGAAATCAAAGCCCATGTCTGCGGGCGGCGGTAGAAATGCTCGTATGACCGGCGCTGTAGCAGATGGCCGCAGGCTCAGCCATAAAATCGCCGCTAAAAGGAGCGCGAGCGCTGCAGCCCACAGAGAACGCTCAATCCATTTGCTGGGCGGGTGCGCGCGGGGAAGCACTGCGGCACTGATGCCGGAGCCGCCACTGGCGATCCAACGCAATTCCCTGCCAACGTCCGCGGCGCTCTGCCAGCGTGACTCTGGATCTTTCGCTAAACAGTCGTGCACAACGTGGTCGACCGCCGCCGGAGCCATCGGCTGCACCTTCGTGACTGCTTCCGGGTCCTTCTCCAGGATTGCGGATGCGACAGATATCTGACTCTTGCCTTCAAACGCCCGCTTGCCGGTGATCATTTCGTACAGCACGCATCCGAAACTGAAAATATCGCTGCGCGCGTCGGCTTCGTCCCCCTGAAGGACTTCGGGTGCCATGAACTGAAATGTGCCTACGATTGAGCCTTGCTGGGTCAGCGTTCCCGGGGAAGCCGTGAGCGCCGTCAGGTTCATGGTCGGACTGGACGGCGTCAACCGCCCCGGTTGAGGAGACGTGCGCCCTCCCAGCAAGACAACTGGTTTCGCCAGGCCGAAGTCCAGCAGCTTGGCGCCGGATGCCGTCAGCATCACGTTGCCGGGCTTCAGATCACGATGAACAATGCCGGCACGGTGCGCCTTTTCTAAGGCATCGCAGATTTGCACGCCGCTTTCCAGAGCTTGCTTCAGCGCCAAAGGCCCTTTCTGAAGCCTGGCTTCCAGGGTCTCCCCCTCGATGTATTCCATCACCAGATAGGCGGTCCCGTCTTCGTTGCCGACATCGTGCAGCACGCAAATGTGCGGATGATTTAGCGAAGAAATCGCTCGGGCTTCGCGTTCGAATCGTTGCCGCGCCTCTGGATTGTCAGAGAGATGAGCGGGGAGAATTTTTACCGCTACCGTCCGGTTGAGGCGGGTGTCGCGCGCACGGTAGACTTCGCCCATGCCGCCGGCTCCGAGCGGCGACTGAATTTCGTAGGGACCAAGTTTCGTGCCTGAGGTAAGAGCCATCCGTGCGCGCAATTATATGCGAAACGTTGCGACCTTTATTGCCAGGGACAAGCATTGTCGCTTCTGCGGATAGCGTGTCGACAACAACCTAGGTCTTCGCAACAGCGCTGCCGATCACCATTTTCTTTAGGGTTAAGGCGTTTCGGGTAGCATAGCCCGCTTGATCGTTGTCAAAATAGACGTAAATTGCGGCCAGACCTTTCGCCCACTCTGCGATCTGTTTGCTCCAGTGGCGGAGGCGGCTCGTGCTGTAGGTCTCCTCATATTTTCTCGGGCCCGGGCCATGCAGGCGCACGTATGCAAAATCCGCGGTTATCGTCAGAGGAGAGTGGTAGCCGGCGAGTTCGTAGATGCAGAACGCCGCGTGAAATCTTGCCAAAAGCGTATCAATTTCAGGTCGGATCCAGCTCAAGTCCCGAAATTCGAAGGCATATCGCAGATCGCGGGGTAATGCTTCCAACAAGGCTTCGAGACGACCGGGATTAACCTGCCATCTCGGCGGGAGCTGGAAAAGGATCGGTCCTAGTTTGGCAGATAGCCGCGATGCCCGCGGCAGTAACTTCTCCAAAGCGCTCTCTGGATTCTTAAGCTTCTTCAGATGAGTCAAGAAGCGGCTGGCTTTCACCGCGAAGACGAAATTCGCTGGAGTCATTTGCCGCCAATCATCAAATGCGGTTTCCGTGGGAAGGCGATAAAAGCTGTTGTTCAACTCCACCGTGTCGAACTTGTGCGAGTAAAACTCGAGCATCTTATCTGGAGACATGCTCCTTGGATAAAATGGACCTCGCCAGTGTTTGTAGTGATATCCCGAGGTGCCGATGCGAATGTCACATGTCATGCTAAGCGCGCTCTCTCAGAGCTTGCCGACCTTTTGAGACCATTTCGATCGACCGTTTGATGCAGTTGGATTTGCGGAAGACGGGGTCGTGTTTTTTCTCGAGCTTCTCCTCTTGGATCCTGGAATGGCGTGAAGCGTGTTCTCGAACCAATTTGGCGGACAAGCGACGCGCCGCTCATCCCGATGCGCCGATGAATCTTCCATTCAGGGACGAGGAGGCCGGCTTCTCTCAGCCGACCACGAGGCCACATGGCTGTATACGGTATCGACTAAGGTGCCGTCGAGATCGAACAGTATGGCAGGATCGCTAGATTGCGGGGTCATCTGGGTCTCAGGCAGCAGGCCTGATGGAATCAACTGACGCGGCGGAGCTTAGGACGTTCTTCTACTTTCTTCCCGAGTTCTTCGACTGCTTCGACTGCTTCGACTGCCATGCCTTTGACGTAAACCATCTCGCCGCCCAGCCAACCGCCCATCCCGATACCTGTCACCCCGACTATGGACAGGATCAGTGGTATGACACTCGTGGTTGGCAGCCTGAGCCGGGACCAAAGATTTATGGCGAAAACCAAGAGAGCGCACACATTCAACATGAAATGAAAAGTGGCAATCCGCTTCATGGAGGCTTCTTTGATGGAGAAATAATCGATCAAGCCCGGCGCAGCAGCAAGAACAGCACCGACAATGCCCCCAGCTATGGCGTAGAAGGCAACCGTCCTCCAAGGCCCGGCTGCCCCCGTGGCGGCAACGATGTCACACACGAGGGCGAATACCCAAAGGCCAATTGGGAGGGCAACTAGCATCGGATGAATCGGATGGTTCTTGATGCTTGCCGGGCTCGACATGAATTTCCTCCTAATGACCGCTATGCTGCCCGACGCGCTGACTTTCGCCTCGTCTTGGGTTTCTCTTCTTCTTCCATTGCGTCGTTTTCTTCCATTCCTTCGTTCGCCTGCGGATTGATTTCTTTTGCCAGACTCGTGAGCTGCTCGTCAGTGTCTTTCTCTTCTTGCAGTGTTTCTTCCAGCAGCGAGACATGTTCGTTCTCGCCGAGGAGTTTCGCGAATTCAGAGACGGTGCCGTAGGCCGCAATTTCGTAATGTTCAACCCGCTGCGCTGCTCCGATCAAAGCTGCGTCCATTAAGGCGCCCTCGAAGTCCTCACCCATGACTTCGCTGCCTTCCTTTATAAGACCTTCCATGCCCATGCACTTCTTGCCCTTTGGGCTTTCATCAAGCGACTCGAAAATCTTCTCCAAGCGCTCAACATGGCCACGCGTCTGCTCAAGATGTTCTTCAAATCCTTGACGAAGCTCTTCCGAAGATGCAGCCTTGGCCATTTTCGGTAAAGCCTTCAACAGTTGATTTTCGGCGCTATACAAATCCTTTAGCTCATCAACGTATAGTTCTTTGAGTCCTTCGTTCGGCATGTTTGTCTCCTAAATTGTTCAAAATTTAATTCCAAACTGTCTTTCCTCGACCGTCTGCCATGAAGGCGGCTTCCCTGCTGATTCAAGGCAGAACTTCGCTTTGAGTGACGCGCTTTAGTTGCTTCATGGGCCCTAAAAGTTGGATCACCATGAGCGCTATCGCGCATTCCGTAGGCCTGCATCCCAAAAGCGAAAAGTTAAATGAGGGCTCCACTCGATGTCGCGAAGCCCTCAAGCGTTCTTACGCTTCTGGGTACTTCACGCAGACTTGCGGGTTTTACGTTCCGGCGAACTTGTCCGCTGCTTCTTTCCCGATCTGGAATTCGCACCGGACGATGTATCGAGATTCTCGACGCCATCCTGGAGTTCGGGGAACTCGACAATTTCCCAACTGCCGCCTTCGTTCCACGGGCCGCGGGCGTCGGTTTCCCCTTCGTCACCCTCTCCAGTCGAGTCGTTGAAGTACTGGTCGACCAGCACAGGAGTGGGGGGTATTTTGCCAATCGAAAAAGGAGCTTTCCCCATGCTTTCAAGAGCGGCGGTGAAAACCTTCATGTGAGTGATTTCTCGCGTCATTAGGAATTGAAGTGCATCCTTCGAGCCTGGATCGTCGCAGAAATTGATTAAGCGCTCGTAGACGATTTTGGCCCGCGCCTCAGCAGCGATGTTGCTTCTGAGGTCCACATCCAATTCGCCAGTGATTTTGAGGTAGTCGGCCGTCCAGGCGTCGCCCATCGAGTTGAACAAACCGACCCCGCCTCCGCCAGCGATTGCGATGAGCGGATCGACCTCGCCCGCTTCACGTTCTTTCTTCATGGGCTTAAGGTGCATACGTGCCAATGTACCGACCACCTCCAAGTGGCTCAGTTCCTCGGTGCCGATGTCCATTAACATGTCTTTTCGCTCCGGATCGTCGCAATTCAGCCCTTGGATGGAGTACTGCATCGCGGCAGCCAGTTCGCCATTTGCTCCTCCAAACTGTTCCAGCAACATGTTCCCGAATCGAGGATCCGGCGTGCCCACGTTGACGGCATACATCAACTTCTTTATGTGGTGATACATGAGTCCTCTCTTTCAAGTATTGGTATCGGTCGGCCCGCAGTGACCAGCGCAAAAGTCCCCTCTCTTTATAGTTATCGAACGGCACCGGGATTAACAATCGGGTCTGTAGAGTAGGGCGCTTTAAATCGCGCTCTACAACAGTTGCTATTCCAAACTCCGGATTGATTCAACTTGGTCTCGCCATGCGCGACTTGTTCGTCAGGCTCTCATCACATGTTCCCGCGAATGTCGCGCTGTCCTATCGCTACGCGGGGAACGGCCGGCAAAAGCCCGCACGATTAATTTTGCGAACCATCCTGCCTCGCTTTCGACGCATCATAGCTTTTCCGAGACATGCGGCTAGGACGGGAGAGGCAATTGTGCATTCTGGCAAACGTCACTCCCGCCAAGTGGGAAAGGCGCGATGCACGAGAAAATCGCAAGACCTAAGGCCGGTTAACTCTGTTCAGAAATGCTGGTCAGCCGGGAACCAGCAGTCGCTCCAGGAGGGCAATTCGGTCCAGATCAACATTCCAAATTCATCTGCGACATCCAGATAAACCGGGTGAGCTACCTTCAAATGGCAGCGTAGCGTATTGACGCCGAGCGCCTTGGCTTTCACAACCATGTCCCGGACATATTCAACCGAGGTCGGTGTATGCACCGTCTCGGGATAGAAATCCTGGTCAAGGGCGGCGATCATGTAGAAAGGCTCGCCATTCAGGAATAGTTTTCCATCCTTGGCTTCGAAGGAACGGAATCCGAAACGCGCCCGGCGGTGGTATTGCACTGCGCCACTGAGAGTGGCGGTGACCGTATACAGCGCGGGCATTTCAGGTCCCCACAGGACGGGACTTTCAATCTGGCCGCGGATTTTCAATATAGGAGAAAAAGAATCAAGAGACTGCCGCTTTGCGAAAACAGAACGGCCGCTGCCGTCGAAGATCTCGATTTCCAGCGTAGTAGCCTCAGCCTTGGCCCCCTCATCCGCGATCAGGCCCATTCCAGCTACGCGGGCGATTACTTCGAGTCTGCCATCGATCTGCGGAACGACATCGAGTCGCTCAATGTAGACGTCGGGACACAACTCCAGGCGGACTCCCTGCCAGATTCCCGAATTCTGCACATACCAGTTTTGCTTGCCGTGCGGAATCTCGTTGTACATCATGTCGGGAAACAGCGCCTGATTTTGTGCCAAGTCCATGGGCGGATCAATCACGCGAATCAGAAGCTGGTTGGCACCGGCATGTACTACATTCGTGATTTCGAAAGAGAACGGTGTGTAACCCCCTTCGTGAGTCCCGATGGATAGATCATTTAGAAACACCTCACAGAAGTAATCGACGGCGCCAAATTTCAGCAGTACATGGCGGGTGTCCCGATACCGATTCAGTTCAACGCCCGTTCTATACCAGGCGGCGCCCATGTAGTTTCGCAGGTCATCGAACTGTGCATTCCATGAGAGACCCACCTTGGCGTTGCGCCAATCCGAAGACTGCATTGCCTGCTCGCGCGTCATTCGGCCAGAAGGGTCCACGAGCAATTCCCAGCCATATTCAAGTTCAATACGCTGAGCGCCATCAGAGGAGTGGAGTGGTTGTGAGAAGGTCAAAATATGGCACTTGTCCTGAAGCTTCGCCCACCGCTTGGATGTCGCTTTCGCGCACACGGCTGGGAGTAAATCTTTCTGGGTGTTGCGGCCTCGGGCCGGTGGCTCGGGGATCAGTATATTAAACTACGAATTTCCGTATCGCGAAACCGCTATCCAGCATTCTGCGAGGCCGCCGAACGGGTACTGCTCGAAACGCCCGTGGCGACCCACCTGAATGCGGCCAACATAGCCTTGGGTGCTAAGTCGGCCAAGTCCGAAACTCCCCTTCTACGTCGCGCAACGAGTGCAGGGTTGCCGCCCCTTAGGTTCTACGTACAGCAAATACCCGATTGAATCACGATGCGACGGCGTTATCACGGTATCCGGTAAAGACCTCATGCCACAAGATAGTGACAATGCCCGGCGCCGACTTGGCGGCCTTTGTACCTTGCTGCGCTTTTTAGGCCGACTCAAGCAAATTTCAGGAACGAATTGCGGAAGCACAGTACGCGCTGGGTCTTCGTGATCGTGAATTGTGGCATTCCGGTTGCGATCACTCTCAAGAAAAGCAGGCTTTGACGGGTGC
This sequence comes from Acidobacteriota bacterium, assembly GCA_043734125.1. Taxonomy (GTDB): domain Bacteria; phylum Acidobacteriota; class Terriglobia; order Terriglobales; family Acidobacteriaceae; genus Gp1-AA145. Next base: position 49,596 of record JAYTFR010000057.1, read on the forward strand.
CCTGCGCGCTCTCGAAGTGTTGCGAAATATACATCAGCGCCCTCGCCCAATGCGCTCCGCTGGTAGTTCTTCTGAGGCCTCGAAAAGATATCGACTTCCACTTGGGGGAGGATATTAAGACGGGAAGCGACGCTATCGCCACGTATCTTGAGGATCACCTGGCTGGTGCGATGCAGGCGGTGCAACTGCTTAAATCCTTGCACGAGCATTTTGCCCGAGAATCGCTCGGCACATTTGCCGCAGAAATGCTTGCGGAAGTTGAGGCTGACCGCCAGGTAGCTGAGGCTGTGTTCCGCAGTACCGATGGTGATGGAGTATCGGCCCAACCGAAAGCCGTCGAGACTGATGGCTAAACGCCTTTCAGCGTGATTTTGTCCGAGCATAGCAACCGCACACAGGCGGCCCGGTTCTGGCTTTTGTTCGAGTGGGCATCGTCCCAGGAAAAGGAAGCAAGCGGCAAACCTAGTTGCGATCAATGCAATCCAAGCATCTAGTTCATATGGTGGCCAGTCTCGCAAGTGCCGAATGCGCTCGCTTAGTTGGTCCTGCGCCCGGGTCTAAGGTCAGGCTATGCAAGCGCAACTTTCTGCGGTTTTTCCCCGGGGGGTTTCGCGATGAGACCTATTTCGACTGGGAACGTGGATACAAGGTTCGGGCACATCAGGAATGGCAGTCGGTGTTGAATCGCACGGCATACCGGACAAAGTTATTGCAAGGAGAGTTTCGGAAAATTGGTGCGGAGGCCGTCAGCCTTGAATCACGCACGAATCTTCTTTTCTCCTTTGAAAAGATGGCGATTCGGGACGCATTAAAATCTGAACACGGGGCGCGGGCGTTTGCAGAAGGTTTGTATTCTCTCCTCTACGGCCCCGGAAGTCTTCAAACCAGGTTCAGTCGCTGGTGCGAAGTGGTCGCATCACTGCCGCGCAAACAAAGCCGGGTGTTCACTTGGCCCTTGGCGACGGTCTTCGGATTCATTGCGCAACCTGAGAAACATATTTTCCTGAAGCCCAGGGTTACCCGCCTAGCTGCCGAGAAATATGGTTTCGATTTCCACTACCGGCCTGGACCGTCGTGGGAAACATACTCCGATCTTCTTCGATTTGGCCGACAGATCGAACAAGACCTGCCTGACCTTCGACCTCGAGATTTTATCGACATTCAGTCATTCATCTGGGTTCTCGGATCAGATGAGTATGAGTCAAGAGCCTGATGGATTAAGGCGTCGCCTGAGCGCAAAGCGCATGTAGGTTGCAAATGTCACCCCTGGGGGGTGCTTAAGGGAGCAAATGAACGGGGACGCTTACTGGACCAACGGACCCCGATGCATTTGGCGCAGCAGCGTGGGCGCTAGGGTAGCGCGACGCCGGTTAGTTTCGCCTAGCTTCGCAATAAGCTTTTCGTGAAAGCTCGGCTCGGTGACTTGGCGGGCGGGCTGCTCTTGGCGCATGTGATACCAGTATCGCCCGGTCACCATAGCAGCCGCTTCAGTGCTGACCGCGAGCCAGGCCTGGGTCCGTTGCCCAGTGTCGAGATCGACGGGGGCGCCTTGACCGCCCATCTTGGTGCGCACCCAGCCAGGATCGACGACGTTGGTCAGAACGTCCGGCCAGCGCCGCGCCAGTCCGAAGGCGAGTGCGGCCACGTGATGCTTGCTCTCTGCGTAAGCCCGCGCACTGTCCCAAGGTCGCGTGGCCCAGTCGATGTCGCGCAGTGACCCTTCGCCGTCGCGATGCAGGCCGCTGCTGAGGTAGATCAGACGACCAGGGCGCTCGATCAGGGCCGTCAGCATGTATGGCGCGAGCATGTTAACCGCGAGTGTGCTCGCATGACCGTCGGCCGTCGATCCGCGGGTCCGCTGGCCATAAATGCCAGCATTGTGGATGATGGCGTCCATGCGTCCGATGGCGTTGACCTGATCGGCGACCGCGCGGATATCGGTGGCGCTGCGGAGGTCGCCCACTACGACCTCGGCAGAAGGCGAAATGAGGTCGGCGACCGCGGAAGCACGCGCGGAGGACCGCGCGTGCAGGGCCACCCGATGGCCTTGGTCAAGAAGCGACCGTGCCGACGCGAGGCCTAGGACGTCCGTGCTACCTGTAATGAAGACCCTCGCCACCAGCGGCTTCCTCTCTCTTCTGGTAAGCACCAGCTAACAGCCTTCCGCCCTCGGGGATGAGACACGCATAGTTTCAATCCACCCGCTATCCGTCTCGACGGCGCCGGGGTTGTTGTTCCCTCCCATATCGGATGCGCGTTGCGTAATACCGGGTACAAGGCTGAAGGGAAGGGCTGCACCGCGTCCTGAGAGTTGCCCTGTTCATTCCTCATCGAATACTTGAGAAACGGCGAAGAATGCAGGATGGCGAGGTGACGTGACCGGCGAAATTTGTACCAGGTGGAATGAGAGAGAATCCACTTGGAGGAAAAGCGGGTCATGCCCATCCAGAGGTATAAGCCAGAGCAAA
>JAYTFR010000058.1:0-6943 GCA_043734125.1 Acidobacteriota bacterium
ACGGTTGTGGCTTGGGGACGGCTCGTGTGTGCGGTTGCGCCCGGAGCGGGCGAATCATGTGTGGAGCTACGACTTTGTGAAGGCAATGACACACGATGAGCAGGTATCAGAAAATTTGCGTTATCGGGATGAGCCATTTTCTTCGATTCAAGCTATCCCGTTTCACTGAAGAAGCTGAACCCTTATACCGCTATACCGCCAATCCTGATAGCAGTCTACGCTGGGGTTTGGCGCCTAGGCAGTTCAAACGACAGAGCGGATCTGGGCTGCACGCGGCGAATTCGGTCGGCCGTGAATGATCGCATCGGTTTTGCCCAGTCCCTAACACGGTCCGGGTTTATTGAAGGGTAATGGACAATTCGAGCTCAAGGCCTGATCCGCTAGGTTTCGGCATAGTTTCGCATCACGTCGCTCCCCGGCAAACACCAAATTTTAGTCGTTTTCTCAACTGAGCTCCGAAAAATGCGCTACTATGTTGCAATTTCCCGATCTCTCACGACGTTTTTGCTGGACTAGAGCGTTGGTGTTTCATGCGCACTTCGGTGCTAAGTGTCGTGCTTCCTTCTGTCGTCCTTACCATATTCCTCTATAGGGGACTTCCTGCCCAAACGACGACTTCCGGAGCCTTGATCGGGACGGTGACTGATCCGATCGCGGCGGTGGTCCCGGGAGCACTCATTGAGCTGCAAGATAACTCGAAAGGCGCAATTCAAAGGACTAGAACTGATCGCGGCGGAGGCTACCAATTCTTCTTTCTGGCACCGGGCAGTTACACTCTCACCGTAAGTCATGCTGGGTTTCGAACTGAGAAGCGGGCGGTTGACGTTCTTCTGGGTACTTCGCTAACCGTGAATTTGACATTAGAAATTGAGAAGGCGAGCACTACTATCGCTGTTGCAGCGGAGGCGCCGTTTGTGCAAGCGGAGAATGGCGACTTGTCGGCCACCTTAACTCAGAAACAAATCTCCGAAGTCCCGAATCCGGGGAACGACCTGACTTATATTGTGCAAACCGCGCCTGGAGTGGTAATGAATACCGACGTTCAGGGCGGCGCTAATTTTTCCATTCTGGGAATGCCGGCGTTCTCTTATCTGCACACTGTTGACGGAATGAATGACAACGACAATGCTGTCAACTTGAGCCTGGTCGGCCCTCTCTTTTTATTGCTTGGGCAGAATCAAATACAAGAAGCCACCGTTGTAAGCACCGGATACTCGGGACAATTTGGTGGGGCGGCCGGTGGGAATGTGAATTACATCACCAAGTCGGGAAGCAATCGCTTTCACGGCAATGCACAATATTATTGGAATGGACGCGCATTTAATGCGAATGATTGGTTTAACAACGCGTTTGGAAACCCGCGGCCTTTTTCGATTGCAAATCAATGGGCTGGTTCGTTTGGAGGACCGATTAAAAAAGACAAGTTGTTTTTCTTTTTTGACAGCGAAGGCCTTCGGCTGCTGATTCCCCAGATTTTCTTCGTTGCTCTTCCCAGCGTTGAGTTTGAGAGGGCAACGCTCGCGAATATCGATTCTAAATTTGGATCTACTTCGGCTTCGGACGCTTTTTATAGGAAGATGTTTAGTCTCTACGACACGACGGCAGGAGCCGCCTCCTCAATTTCGGGAGGCCCGATCAATGACGATCCGCGAGGTTGTAATGGCTTTCAAGATGTTCAATCAGGGCTGGGAATCAATCTACCTTGCAGCCGGCATTTTTTCACCAATCGAGGACGACCCAGCCAGGACGCGCTTACCTCCGCTCGTTTCGATTGGAATATCAACCAGAATGATCGAGCCTTTGTGCGTTTGCAATATGATGCGGGGCATGGCGCAGTCGGGACCGACCCTATCAGCCCAGCGTTCGACGCGGAGGGGACTCAGCCCTGGTGGCAAACCCAGTTCCTTGAGACTCACACATTTGGCTCATCGACTGCCAGCCAATTGCTGATTGCAGGTTCTTATTTCGCTCCTATATTTCGTGTTAAGAATGCGTCGCGGGCCCTGGCCGCATTCCCCACCACCCTGAATTTTGCGCAAGGTACTTTCAACAATCTCGGAGGATCGGACTATTACTTCGCGGATGGATTCGGCAGATTTAACACGCAATATCAAATTTCTGAAGACGTGGTGAAAACGCTGGGCAGCCACAAGTTTGGTTTTGGAGGAAGCTTCGCGCATACTTATTGGAACGCCTTGCCTGGCAAATCCAATACCATTGGACAACTTACCGTTCAATCGCTTGATGCATTTTACCAAGGAGGCCTGGACGCCAATTCTCCAACCATTGATTTCACTACTCTTGACCAGGCATTCACCACGGAAAGTTATCTACCGACGACCTTCCTGAGCTACGCCATCTACGGCGAAGACGAATGGCGCTTCCGTCCAAACTTGGTTCTGACTGCCGCTCTGAGGACTGAAAGTTATTCGAATCCCTCGTGTCGAAGCCTGTGCTACGCGCATCTCGCCGCACCGTTTGACACTCTTCGCCATGATCCGAGTCAGCCTTATGACGCGGCAATCCTGCTCAACCAAAGACAAGCGTTCGAGAGAACAGACAAGGTCTTGTGGTCGCCGCGGATTAGCTTCGCATGGCAGCCGCTCGGGATGTCGCACAATAATGTAATTCGTGGTGGCTTCGGCATTTTCTACGATCCGTTGCCGGGTAGGATGTCGAGTTTGTTTTCCGCAAATCCGCCACTTTTCAATTCTTATACGGTTGTAGGGGACAATCTGACGCCGAATGAGACCACCAGCCTGTTTAAAATCGCAGCAACTTCCAATTCCGAATTTTTAACTGGATTCAATTCCGGCGAGACCCTGTCTCAAATTCAAGCCGGTAATCCGAATTTCTCTCCTCCCGCTATCAGCGTGTCGGAGAAGCGAACTCACTTCCCGCAGTATCAACGCTGGAGCCTTGAATGGGAGGAGGCGTTCGGCGCCGATACTTCGATGCGCGTTGGATACTCCGGCTACCACGGCATACACGGGCTGATTTTGAATCCAAACGCAAATGCCTTTGGCTTCGGCTCGCTTCCCAGCGGACTGTGCACCAGCCCTCCCGTGCCACCGTGCGCCGATCCGCGCTTCAGCAAAGTTACCGAAATTAATACCAATACGGTGTCGAATTATCATGGCATGGTGGCATCCTTCCGCCATCGCTTCAGCCGCTGGACGCAAGGCTTGTTACAGGCCAACTACACTTTTGGCCACGCACTGGATGAGGTTTCGAGTAGCGGGGCTTTCTTTTTTTCACAGGCGAGTTTGACCTCGGCGCAGGATCCCAACAATCTTCGCGGCAGTTACGGTTCGGCAGACCACGACGTGCGTCATTCCTTCAATGCAAATTATGTGTGGGAACTGCCCGTGAAGGCGGCGTTGGGAGGTCGGGGTTGGGATACTCTGGTAAGCGGATGGCAGGTTTCTGGAACGATCTTTGCGCGCACGGGATTCCCCTACACCGTGTTCGACTTCGAGCAGTCGGGTCGCCTGGGTGCGAATACTTATTTCGGATTACTCTATGCGGTCCCGACCAGCAAAATTACCGAAACAAGCTCTTGTGGGAAGGGAGCAGCTATTCCATCAGCGCTACACCCTTGTCAAACGCCGCAATTGTTGCCAGATGGAAACACGCCAAATCCGAACGCGCGCTTTTTGCAGTCAGGCTGCCTGAGCGGATTCAATGTTGGGAACTTGCCCGGCGCGTCAGGGCCATGTTCCGGCGCCACAATATCTTTAGCCCAGGGACGCAATCAATTCCGCGGGCCGGGCTATTTCAACACCGACTTCACTATCATGAAGAACACGAAATTACGCGGGTGGGAAAATGGTTCTCTAGGGATAGGCTTCCAGTTCTTTAACTTCTTCAACCATCCCAATTTTGGCTTTCCTGATCCGGGTCTTTCCAGTCAGGTGTTCGGACAGATTCTCTATCTTGAGCAGCCTCCTACCAGTATTTTGGGCAGCGGCTTCGGAGGCGATGCCTCTCCACGAATGATTCAATTAAAGGTGCAGCTTCAGTTCTAATTCACCGCAATCTAATGCTGAAATGTTGTGATGGACCAAGGTCCCATTTAAAAATTTTCAATGGTCCACATGTTGCTGTTCATTGTCCACGTAGAGAGTGACAACTGCCGACCGTCGGGAGAAGGGGAGACGACGGTTTCACCAGTGGTCGCAGGGTCTTGCCACAGGGGTTCGGCATTGCCCTGCAAATCCACGTGCAGCAGCGCTCTTCCGCGTTGCAATCCGGAGATCACAAACAAGCTTTTCCCATCTGCGGTCCAACTCGTTGTCATCAGATCGCTCCAACCTTTCACCTTCACCTCCCGCGCCAGTTGCCCTCGAAGCGACACAATTGAGATCGGCCGCGGCGGAGCTACTATCGCGGCCATACGACTTCCGTCAGGCGAAAGATCCACCCACCAGCGGTCATCGTTTGGATCGAGAGTAAATCGCGTGAGCTCCGGACCGCGACCTTTTAACGCATCCAAAACTGACACGATCAGCTGTCTATGATCGTCGCTGCGTTCCGCGATTGCACACAAATCAGTTGGAGGTCTGGCGCATACAATTTGCCCATAGGCGCCAGCCGATTCGGTAAACACGAGCTGTGAAGGTCCTCCTCCAATCGGGACCCGCATGACTGGTCTCGCTGCTGTCTGCTGTGGTTTCTTAGTTTTGGCGAAATAAAGGACCCACTTACCATCCGGAGTGGCGCGCGGGTCGCCACCGTAGTCGTCCGTAAGGCGTAGCGCTGAGTCATCATCGAGTGGTTGCCGGAAAACTTGATAATCACCACTACGATTCGAAACAAGAATGATCGCCTTACTGTCGTTAGTCCAATCGGGGGCGCCATCCGAACTTCGGCTGGGAGGAAAGTGCTTCAACTCCAGAAGCTGCCTGCCGCCGGACGCTAAAGTTCCGACATACGAACTACTGTGGCTTTCCCAACCGAGGAACGCAAGACGCTTGCCGTCCGCCGTCGAGCTCATTCCGGTCATGCAGAATCCTGTCCAATTGGTCAGCCGCTTGGGTTTCTCGATGACTGCGCCGTTGCGAACGTCGATCCGCGCAACCCAGTAATTACAGGTGCTGCCAATGGTGCCGGCTTCATCTGCCGCGTACAGCATCCGTCCATCTGGCAACCAGGTAAACTCGCGAATGTTTTTCAGTTCATCAGGAGGGACCAACGTGATCTGGTTTCCGCCCGCGAAGTCGCGGCTCAGGACCGAGTCAACATCTTTCTTGGTTTGGATGTAAAGCACGCGCCGTCCGTCCGGGGACCAGCTGAGTCCGAAAACCGCGCCATCGGCATCGGCTTCGTAAAATTTACGGGCTTGCTCTCCGCGAGGTCCCATCAGCCAGATTTCGCGTTCCCCAGCCTTGCCTTTATTTTGTCCAAACGAGATCAAGGTATTGTCGGGCGAAACAGCATAGGCGATCCCATGGTCTCTTAGTTTAATTGGCGCCTCTCCCATCGTTGAGAACCGCCAGATGCTGGCCCCTTCAGAACTCCAATCGTCGGTGCCTTGCGCGATCGGATGGGCATTGGCGAGGAACCCGGTGCTGTCAGGAAACCATGGGCCACTCTCCCATCCAATTTCCTGTGTCTTAAACTCAGCAGGCTTGGGAAAGGTCCGAACCTCTCCTGTGAGAAGAAGCTTGAGATAAATTCCTTTCAGATCTGCGTAAGCGAGATATTTGCCATCCGGCGAAATTGCGCCGCCGGTCACGCGGTCTTCAGCGGAACTTGTGGTGAGCTGCCGAAGCTTCAGGTCGACGACCGCTTGGGGCGGTGGCGACTTTCTCGCGAACCAAACGAGCGCAATCACAACGACAAGCAGGGCAAATATTCCGGCCGTCACTCCGCGCCGTCCTATTCGCTGAGGTCTCGCTGCCAGGGCTTGCCTCACATTTTCCAAATCGGAGTGGATTTCCGAGGCCGACTGGTAGCGAGCTTCGCGGTCTTTTTCCAGGGCTTTCTTGACGATCACCTCAAGCCCGGACGGCAGCTCGGGATTGAACTTCCGTACCGGTGCAGGGGTCTGATTGAGGATCGCTTGATGAAGCTGCGCGGCGGTGTCGCCATTGAATGCCGGTCGCATGGTTGCCATTTCGTAGAGCACCAAACCAAATGAAAACAGATCTGTGCGGTCGTCGATCTTCTCGCCTCGCAATTGTTCGGGTGACATATAGCCCGCAGTACCGATCGTTTCTCCGGTCCGGCTGAGCAACAGCTGGGGGCCTGCGGCGATTGCACTATCTAACAGAACTCCGCCTGCAACCATTTCTCGATCACTTTTTTCTAGCTCGGCTTTGGCGGCTAACGCTGGAGCAAGCTTTGCCAGTCCAAAATCGAGAATCTTGAGCTGTCCACGGTTTGTCAAAAAAAGATTGGCGGGTTTGATGTCGCGATGAATGATGCCCTTCTGATGGGCGGCTTCCAACCCTTGCACGATTTGCGTGGCGAGATCAAGCAATTGAGTCAAGGGGAAGGGTTGAGCTAGCGAGGCCGCCGAGGAAATCATTTCGCGTAGTGTTTCACCCTCCAACAGTTCCATTACTATGAAGGGCTGCCCTTCGTACTCCTCCACTTGATAAATAGTGCAAATGTTCGCATGGTTGAGGGACGAAGCTGCCCGGGCTTCCTGCTCGAAGCGCCGGAGTGTCAATGGGTCAGTTGCAGTCTCTTCAGGAAGGAACTTCAAAGCTACGCGACGGCCCAACTTTAGGTCTTCGGCCTTGAAGACAACTCCCATCCCACCGCCGCCCAGAACTTCGAGTATGCGATAGTGCGATACCTTCTTACCGATCAGATTTCCGCCCGCAATCGCATGGGAAGGGGCAGCGTCCCCAGTGGGTGGTGGTACTTCCGCTCCTACTTCGGTGCGTTCAATAGGATACTTCCAGCGATACCCGCGGCGGGCCAGAGTTTCGAT
>JAYTFR010000059.1:0-1859 GCA_043734125.1 Acidobacteriota bacterium
CTCACGCAGCTCGTGGACATGAACCAGCGGTACGAGCGGCACTCGGCCTTCATTCGCGATGCGGCCGGCGATGTCGGCGGCGTTCATTTCGAAGAAGAGTTTCGTCATTCGTGCCAGCGGCGGCGGCCCCCAGGTATCGACCCGCGTCCTGAGCCCGGCAGCCCACGCAAGCCAAAGCAAATTTCCGTAGTCTGCGTTGTGATCCGAATGCTGGTGAGTCAGGAATATGTGACGCAGCGTGGGCAGAGGCACGTCCGCGTAGACGAGCTGTCGCGCGACACCATCGCCGCAATCGATGACGTACGCTGTATTGTTGCTGATGATCACCTGGGCGGGCGCCGAGCTGCCTTTCCGTGGCCGCGGTCCGCCACCTGTCCCGAGAAGGATGAGCCTGGTCTTTGCAGTTTGCGCCTTGCCCGTGTTCGAATAGGAGGCAGCTCCCACAAATGCAGCGCCGTATCGAAGAAAAGCCCGCCTGTCCAGATTTCGCTGCATGCCGATTGCCTCTGATTGACCGAAGCCAACGAGGCTACACGGCCCTCCAACCGATGTGAATAACTGCCATCCGCCTTTGAGCGATCGCGCTCGGACCAAACGAATGTCGCCTGCGGGTCAACCCGGGCGCATTCAAGCAAACCTATTTCACACACAGTCTAAGGTCTCGCGGACGCCGGGAGCCATCGATATAGAGTTGGCACTGAGACGCCTAGGTTCTCGGCCACATCTCGTGGGGGCGTACCCCCGGCCAAGAGGCGCCGAGCCGCCTTGATTCTGCTGTCCGTCATTCGCCGCTTACGGCCACCCACGCGCCCGAGTTTGCGTGCGACGGCAAGCCCGGCTCGTGGGTTCGCTCCACAATCAGCTCGCGCTCCATTTGCGCAAGGCTGGCCATGATGTGGAAGAAGAAGCGACCCCGGTGTCTTCGTGTCGATACCGTCGGTCAGACTGCGGAAGTGAACCTCACGCGCTTCGATTGCGTTCACCAGATCGACAGGCCCTTTGACGCTGCGCCCCAGTCGATCCAGTTTCCACACGACCAGCGTGTCGCCGGCACGTAGGTGCGAGAGCGCCTCATCGAGACCCGGGCGAACCAACCGCGCGCCGCTGACCTTGTCCGTGAAGATCCGTTCGCAGTGGGATTTCTTGAGGGCATTGAGCTGAAGCGCCAGATTGTGGTCGTCCGTAGAGACGCGGGCATAGCCGATGGGCAGCCCCTGGCTGCTACCTTTGCTCGATCGGCGGGCGGGTCAAGCGATGCGACAATCCTCTCGAATCTCATTGTCAGGGTAGCGTTTCGAGAATCGGGATCCTGCAGAAATGCGGATTCCGCGGTCGTCTCCATTCAGCCTCTCGCAAACCACCGTTATTGATTGGCCAGTCGGGAGGGATACCGATGCCGCGTCGCGACGTGCAGCATCTGGCGAATCGGGTCACCGGCCGATCCCAGTTTTCCGGTCTCCACGCTTGCCGAGCCGCGAAACAAGCTTTTCAGCAATTTCAACAAGCGTGGCATCGCGCGGCTAACCCGTTAATTTTTCAACGCGACCCAAACGACCTCCGTCGAGGTCGTCCCGACATTTCCCGATTGATGCGCTTCACTGATATCGATTGCATCCATCCACGCCACTGAGCCGTCCGCGGCGGATCCCGGAACTCCTTCGGGGTGTTCCTTGGAGGTACTCACGTAGTTACCACCCTTGATAAAGATATAGAATGTGTTGGGATTGTGTGCATGAATACCTTCCCAATCGCCCGGATTCATTTTGAACCGCTGCACGATCACCTGATCGTTTTCCAAGACATCTTCTCCCGCAATATTCGGATAGTTCAGATATCCATATTTTGGCCTTTGTGCGGCA
>JAYTFR010000060.1:0-15558 GCA_043734125.1 Acidobacteriota bacterium
GCGCAGCGGCGTGAGCTGTGGGAAGGTTCAGCACTCCCCAATTTGTCCTGAGCAGGCATTTGAAGATGTGCGAAACAATGCCATACCGGCTACGTTCCCTCAATAGTGGAGCTGTTTTTCAGAGCTGGCGACTTGCCGCGTTTGTGACGCTTCTTGCTTGCGCAGTCAACGCGTGGGCACAGCCTTCGCAGTCTGTGCTCCCTCGGTTGACGCGCGCCCAGCAGATTCGGACTCTGACTCCCGAAGAGGCGGCTCGTGGTTATCCGGTTAAACTCCGTGGCGTCATTACCGACGACGTTCCCTCCCCCGACCTTGTGGTTCAGGATGCGACCGCGGGCATCTACGTCGAGGGCAACTCGTCCCGTCGCTTTAAACACCATTGGGGTGATCTTGTCGAGATCGAAGGAATCACCGGGCCGGGAAAGTTTGCGCCCATTATTCGTGAAGAGAAAATCCGTGTTTTGGGCAAGGGTACGCTGCCGCCGATGCGTATTTATACGTTTGGTGAGCTCGCCGGCGGACAACGGGATAGTCAATGGTCCGCGATTCGCGGAATCGTGCGTTCGGTTTCAATTGACCGCGCTTCCTGGTCTGAAACCGTTTTAGTCTTGACCGTGGCATCCGGCGGCGGCCGGTTCACGGCTCGTGTCCCGATTGCGCGCGAACAAGATTTTTCTTCCTTGATCGATACCGAGGTGCTGATCGAAGGAGTTTGTGGGAGCCTCTTCAACACCCAGAGGCAGCTCATCGGGGTGCTGTTTTACGTTCCAGATCTCCAATTGATTAAAGTTGAAACACAAGCCAATGAGGTTCCGTTTTCATCGCTCATGCGCTTCGCTCCCGGCGGAATATCACAACATCGCGTACGGGTGCGCGGCGTAGTGACCTATCAACAAGCCGGCCGAGCCCTGTTCATTCAGAACCAGGGACATGGCCTGCGGGTCTTGACTCAGCAGGACACGAAGCTCCAGAAGGGGGACGTTGTCGATGTCGTAGGCTTTCCGGCCGTCGGAGATTCTGCGCCCGTGCTGGAAGACGCTGTTTTTCACCGTCTCTACGGCGGGTCCGTTGCCGACCCGCTCAAACTCGACCTGAGTATTCCATGGGAGCAGTATGACGGCTCTCTGGTTACGACCGACGCAACTCTTCTTCAACTGGAAACCCGGCCTGATGGCCAACACCTGCTGCTGCAGCAAGACGACCAAATTTTTGAGGCTACCCTGGATGCCGGCTACCTACTCGACCGCCGTTCCAGACGCGTGAACAGCAAACTTCGAGTTACGGGAATTTGCCTGGTTCGCAATGGCGGGCTATGGTCAATTCCGCAGTCCATCCGCATTCTGTTGGGCTCCGTGAAAGACGTCACTGTCCTTCAGGCTCCGCCTTGGTGGAATCTGCAGGGCACCTTCTGGTTATTAGAGGTTCTAAGCGGCATTTTACTGGTCGTGTTGGCGGGCCTGTTCTTGCGGGGTCGCAGACTTCGCGAACAGATCATCGTGCTGCGTCAAAAACTGCAGCACGGCGCCGTGCTTGAAGAACGCAACCGCATCGCGCGCGAATTGCACGACACTCTGGAGCAGGAATTGGCCGGAATTACGATGCAACTGGACTTGGCCGTGGATTGCTTCCGGCAAGCGCCCGAGGTTGCGTTTCGCGCGCTCAATGCTGCTCGCAATATGAGCCGGCATAGCATGGTCGAGGCGCGGCGCTCGGTCTGGGATCTGCGCTGTGACTTACTGGAACAAGGGGATTTACCTTCGGCGCTTGGCCAGATCGTGCGTACTTTGCTGGCTGCGAATGCAAACGGGATTAAAATTGACGTCGCCATAAGCGGGGCGCCAGTCCGGTTGGCGGGCCGAGTTGAAATCAACCTTCTACGAATCGCCCAGGAAGCCGTCGCCAACGCTATCAAGCACGGCCCTGCCACTGAAGTACAGATTGGACTGCAATACAGCCCTAACAAAGTGACACTAACCGTGCATGATAATGGCTCTGGCTTCAGTTCCGATCATGCCAGCTCCGCGGGACATTTTGGAATGCTCGACATGCGCGAACGGGCCGAGTCTTTGGGCTCGCAATTACAGATCGACAGCGCGCCCGACCGCGGTACGCTTGTTGCGGTAGAAATTCACTGCGAACAATCAATTTCTGATGCCGAATTCAAAACCCATCTGCATTCTGGTCGTGGATGACCACTTCATGGTCCGCATGGGGCTGGCTGCCTCATTGAATGTTGAGGCCGACATGGAGGTGGTCGCCGAAGCTGCTAATAGCGAAGCCGCGCTCTCTGCCTATCGGGAGCATCGTCCCAACCTCGTGATCATGGATGGCCGCTTGCCTGGCACGAGTGGCGCCGAAACCACGGCTGCGATCGTCCATGAATTCCCCGACGCGCGCATCCTGATGCTTTCGACTCACTCTGGAGAAGAGGAGGTTTTCCGTTCCCTACAAGCTGGAGCGCACGGGTACATTCTGAAGAGCGCGATGCGCGACGAACTTCTGCGCGCCATTCGCGAAGTCTACCAGGGGCGGAAATACCTCGACCCTAATGTCGCCCCTTCGCTAGTGGCCCGAATATCGCAACGTTCGCTGACCGTCCGGGAACTGGAGGTTCTACGAATGGTGGCGAAGGGTTTGAGCAATAAGGAAATTGGGGCGTCGCTGAACATCGCGGAGGTCACCGTCAAACTGCATGTGAGCCACGTGCTGGAGAAACTGACCGTTAGGGACCGCACGGAAGCTGCTACCGTCGCTCTACAGCGCGGCCTGATCTCAATGGATTAGCGATGGATTAGCGATGGAGTGGCGACGGAGTGGCGACGAATGGACAGCCTTCAATCGAGTTTCGATCCGGAAGTTTGTACTCCCCACCACACATCGCAGCCACCTATACGAAAGAAGTAGAAGAATACTCCTCCAACGCATAGCAGACATTCACTACTCCCGTCCCTACAATGGTCGGTCGCTCAGAAATCAACGCCGAGAAACCAGCGAAACGCTCTTTGTACCCTGACTAGACGCGATCGCGAGGACACTCGTAGGTGATTTAGAATCGACAGGAAATCGCGCGAAGCCGCGCACCAAGTCCAAGGAGACTCCACGATGAACCGCGTCCGTAAGAATGAGAGCGCACTCTTACTCAGCCTCAGCTTGATTCTGGGAATTGCTATGGTTGCTTCCAGCGCGTTCGCTCAAGTCACATCCGGTACCATTTTCGGGACTGTCAAAGACCCAAGTGGGGCCACGATCAAGGATGCCTCCGTCACTATCGCGAATCCCTCAAATGGTATTACGCGCGCCGTCATGACCGGCAATGACGGCAACTTCGTTGCCCCCAACCTATACCCCGGAACCTACAACATCGACGTTGAGGCAAAGGGCTTCAAGAAATTAGAGAAAACCGGGTTCGTGCTGAGCGCCGCGGATAACCTCGGCGCAGGCGATTTCGTGTTGGCGGTCGGCACAAGCGCGGATCAGGTGACCGTTACCGCCGACGTCGGCCAAATCCAGTTGCAATCAAATTCGGGCGAACGCTCGGATCTGATCACGAGCAAGCAATTGGATGATGTAGCGATGAACGGCCGCAACGTGCTGGACTACATGAAGCTTATTCCGGGTGTGGTCGGAACCACTAGCTTCCAAGTTTCGGGAACGGGCGGCATTGGCTCCTTTAACGTCAATGGCACGCGTTCCAATCAGCACGAATTCACCATAGACGGCGCGTCCAACGTGGATACTGGCGACAACAACGGAACCCACGTCACCCTCAATCTCGACTCCATCGAGGAAGCAAGAGTCCTGACCTCAAATTATCAGGCGGAGTATGGCAAGGCGGCGGGCGCACAGGTGGCACTGACCACCAGGAGCGGCACTAACCAATGGCATGGCAACGGTCGCTTCTTCCATCGCAACGAAGGACTCAATGCAAACGAATACTTCAACAAGACGAATGAGTTGTCGAACGGGTTACCCAACCAGAGGCCGCTCTACCGGTACAACGACATTGGGTACCAAATCGGCGGGCCCATTAAGAAGGACAAGCTTTTCGTTTTCTGGAGCCAGGAATTTTATCGTCAGTTAGTTCCCTCCGGTGGGACCGAACAGGCATATGTGCCAACCCAACTGGAACGAACGGGCGACTTCTCGCAATCCACGGATGGCAATGGAAATCCGGTGGTGATCACCGGCCCCGGGATCGTTAACAACAAGATCACATCCGGGATCAATCCGTTGATGCAACAACTCCTCAACCTTTTCCCCTTGCCTAATGTGGGCGGTTTCGGCGTGGGCGGCCAGGACTATAACTTTTCGGAGTCCCTTTCTGCCCACGCGCCTCGCCGCGAAGACCTGCTCCGCGTGGATTACCAACTCAACGGCAGGAATCGACTTTACGGGCGCTGGCTGCGCAATACCGAGACTGATAGCAGCCCGTTCCTCCCGTTTCCGGGGCCATTTGGTATCTTTGCTTGCTCTTCGGTGGTCAACTTTCCAGGCGGCTGCATTCAGAAGCATCCAGGCTGGAACTTCTCCGCCAACCTGGTCAGCACGATCACAGCGACTTTGCTGAACGAGTTATCGGTGGGACCGAGTCACACGCTCTCGCTTGCGGAAGGCGTGAACGGGAACATCTCCCGTGGCAAGAACGGTCTTGACGGTCTGCAATTGCTTTATCCCCTTGGTTCGGATCAGTCGATTCCCGATATCAGCTTCGGCGGTCTTAACAATGTTAACTTTCAAGGACCATATTTGGGCGGCACTCCCTGGAAGCAGGCCAATACAACTATCAATGTGAACGACAACCTGACTTGGGTGCGGCACAACCACACGCTGAAGGGTGGCATGTTTTACCAGCGCGCGCGCAAGAACCAGATTGCATGGGGCAACATCAACGGCCAATTCAGCTTTCAACCCACGACAACCAACGGTTACAATCTAGGCGATCCGATCGCCGCTGAGTTGTTGGGATATTTCAACAGCTTCAGCCAGTCTACTGCTCGCCCAGTGGGCGCATTCCGTTACAACCAACTCGAATTTTACGTACAAGATACGTGGAAGGTCACGCCTCGCTTCACTCTGGACTACGGAGTACGCTTTGCTTGGATCCCACCACAATACGATGCGAATAATCAAATTGCGCTTTTCGACCCGGCATCTTACGACCCGGCCAATGCTGTGACCATCGATCCGACTACAGGGAGCATCATCACTGCCGACGGCGGCAATCCGCTTAACGGGATAAGGTTCACCAAGAACGGTCAACTCCCAATGGGCGGATGGAATAGCCGCGGTATCATGCCGGAGCCACGCCTGGGTTTTGCCTATGACCTTTTAGCGAACCATAAAACCATTCTCCGCGGCGGCATCGGAATGATGCACGACCGAACCCAAGGGAACCTCATATTTAACACCGTCTTCAATAATCCGGCGCTGGTTCAGACGGCATCGGTCTCCGCCAACAATGTTGCGAATCTCCCCGCTGCGCAAGGCTCTTTCGGAACCGGAGTACTCAACAATGTTCTAGGGGCGGCGCGGGATGGCAAAGTTCCTACGGTTTATAGCTATAGCCTAGGAATACAGCATGAGATCGGCGGCGGCCTAACTCTGGATTTGGCCTACGTTGGTACCTCGTCGCGGCACCTCGTCACCTCTCGTGACATTAATGCAGCGCCTTATGGAAGCGCCTTCCAGAAGAATGTCCAAGATCCGAATTGCTCCGCATTCACGGGAGGAGTCGTGCCTGACGTTCAGCCTGGGCTCCAACCGGAATACGCAGCCGCCGGCTTCAACTTCAACGGATTCTGCACCTTCGGATTCTCCAATTTCACATCTGCCTTCCTGGTCCCTTATAAGGGTTACGGTCAAATTGCCTATCTTGACTGGGGTGGCACCTCCAATTACAACTCACTGCAAGTTTCTCTACAGCGGCGTTTCAGCAAGGGCTTGACCTTTGGTGCGGTCTACACCTGGTCGAAGTCCCTGACTACATCCACCGGCGATCAGGACTCGCAGGATCCGTTCAATGCCCGGCTTGACTACCGCGCGGCCTCGTGGGATCGCAGGCACGTCTTCGCTGCTAACTATGTCTACGACATTCCGGGAGTCACCAAGCATTTTGGGGGGCCGAAATGGCTTTCGTACATCACCGACAATTATCAGTTGAGCGGAGTGACGCAACTTATGAGTGGAGCCCCGGTCGACTTGAACAGCTCGTTTTCGTTTCCCCCAGGCAGCGTAACCGGCTCGGACCAGTACGGAGCCATCCCGTTCTATTACTCGCTTGATGCCCGCGGGAATCTGCTTCTTCCCAAGATTGGTGCTCCGGTGAGGGGATCGCGTGACACTCTTCGCAACGGTGGACTGCAGAACTGGGATATGTCTGTGTTTAAAAACATCCCGTTAGGAGAGCGCTACTCCATTCAGCTTCGCCTGGAGGCATTCAACGTCTTCAACCATCCTAATTTTCAAGACAAGAACTATGGCGCGAATGTAACCGGTCCGTGGGCGTATGCGAGCGCGACCGATCCGTTGACCATTACGAAGAATGACAACTGGGGAACGTTCTCGAACACGTATAACAGCAGCGGTGGACCAGGAAGCTTCCGGGTCGTTCAACTCGGCGCCAAATTCTACTTCTAACTTGCTCCTTCCCAGAGACACCCGCAG
The DNA here is from genome assembly GCA_043734125.1 of Acidobacteriota bacterium. Taxonomy (GTDB): domain Bacteria; phylum Acidobacteriota; class Terriglobia; order Terriglobales; family Acidobacteriaceae; genus Gp1-AA145. The sequence goes on from JAYTFR010000060.1 coordinate 6,664, forward strand.
CTTCGGCTGCGGGTGTTTTATGCACCGCTAATCACGATACCTGCCGGGGTCTTTCATGACAGCAAAGGTGAAATTTTTCGCCATTCTTCTTCTCCTTCCTTTTCTAGGCTGGGCACAAGCGCCTTCTCTTTCCACTGCAGCTATCGAGGCTCGCGCGGACGCGATGCTCAAACAACTTTCCCTCGAAGAGAAGATCGATCTCATCGGCGGAATCAACGACTTCTATATCCGCGAGATCAAGCACATTGGCTTTCCCCTGCTCAAGATGGCCGATGGGCCGTTCGGAGTTCGAAACTTCGGACCTTCCACGACATTCGGCGGAATGGGCCTGGCCGCGACGTGGGACTTCGATCTGGCTCAGCGGATGGGGACGACCATCGGCCAAGACGCGCGGGCGCGGGGCGTCCACTTCATGCTGGGGCCGGGCGTCAATATCTATCGCGCTCCCATGTGCGGCAGAAATTTCGAATACTTCGGTGAAGATCCGTTCCTGGTATCACGCATAGCGGTTGGTTACATCGAAGGCATGCAGAGCCAGGGAGTGAGCGCGACCATTAAACACTACATGGGGAACAATCAGGAATTCCTGCGTCATGACGCCGACTCCGTTATTGACGAGCGCACCATGCACGAGATCTACCTTCCCAGCTTCGAAGCCGCGGTGAAGGAAGCGCATGTGGGCGCCGTCATGGATTCCTACAATCTCATCAATGGCGAACATGCGACGCAGAACGGTTCTCTGAACAACGATGTCCTCAAGAAGAAGTGGGGTTTCGACGGCATCATCATGTCGGACTGGGATTCAACATACGACGGCCTAGCTGCGGCGAACGGCGGGCTCGATTTGGAAATGCCGTCGGGCAAATTCATGAATCGTGAAACATTATTGCCTGCGGTGAGGTCGGGCAAGGTGAAAGAGGCAACGATTGACGACAAGGTCCGCCGCATCCTGCGCACGGCGATTCGCTTTGGATGGCTCGAACGCGAGCAGACTGATTTCTCGGTCTCGCAACTGAATCTGCCAGGAGGTAAGGTCGCGCTCGAGGCCGCCCGCTCAGGCATGGTGCTACTCAAGAATGACGGCCACCTACTGCCCCTGGACAAAACGAAGATCAAATCCATCGCCGTGATCGGACCCGACGCCTATCCAGCACAGGTGGTCGGTGGAGGCAGCGCGGGCGTGCGTCCCTTCACCTCCGTTAGTTATCTCGAAGGCCTTGCCGCATATTTGCAGGGAAAGGCCACGGTGTACTACGAACAGGGTATCCCTTCGCTCGGCGAACTAGCTGACGCCACCGAGTTCAGCGACGAAGGTGGCAAGCCGCACGGGTTGAGCGCGGAACTTTTCAGCAATCCCAATTTAAGCGGAACCCCTGCATTGCGGCGCACCGATCAGCACGTGAATTTCGATCACTCTGTCGGCGATGGCGTTGCCCAGAATGAAGTTTCGGGTCGATGGACGGGGTACTTCACGCCCGCCGTTCCCGGCGACTATCTGGTCTTTGCGCAGGGCGGCGGAGAGGAGGGTGGCTCTCGCTTATATCTTGACGACAAAATAGTCTTCGATAATTGGCTACGTACGAATAGCCGAATCACTCAAATACATATACCGCTCTCAAAGGGAGCACACAAGATCCGGTTTGAGTATTTTGTGCACGGGAGCTATGGCGGTCCGAAGTTCGGCATCGTCCGGCCTGAGGCGGTGGTTAGCGCAGCTGCCAAGGCGTTGGCGTCGCGCGCTGACGCGGTCGTTATCGCGGCAGGATTTAATTCCGATAGTGAAAGCGAAGGCGGGGATCGTGGCTTCCAGTTGCCTCCCGCGCAGGACGAGCTTATCGAACAACTCGCGGCAGCGAATAAGAATGTCATTGTCGTAATTACGTCGGGCGGGGGGGTTGACATGCAACCGTGGCTCGATCGTGTTCCCGCACTCTTCGAGGCCTGGTATCCGGGGCAGGAGGGCGGCACCGCTCTGGCACAGCTTTTGTTTGGCGACCACAATCCCTCGGGCAAACTGCCAATGTCTTTCGAGCGTCGCTGGGAGGATAGCGCCGTTCACGACAGCTACTATCCGAAGGGCTCGGAGAAAAAAGTTACCTACACCGAAGGCTTGTTTGTTGGGTACAGGCACTTCGACAAGGCGGAGGTCAAACCTCTGTTCCCGTTTGGATTTGGCCTTTCGTATACAACGTTTGCGTACAAGAATCTTTCTATCACTCCCGCACGCGCATCCGGCAATCAGGCCGTGACCGTCAGCTTCGATCTAACGAACTCAGGCCGACGCGCCGGCGCTGAGATTGCCGAAGTATACGTTGGCGAATCGCACCCCAGCGTGCCGCGTCCGATGAAGGAACTAAAGGGATTTGCGAAGGTGCAGCTGAACGCCGGCGAAACCCGTCATGTTTCCGTCAAGCTCGACCGCAGAGCTTTCGCGTACTACAACCTCAAGAATCACGACTGGGCGGTGGATGCCGGCGATTTCAACGTGTATGTCGGAAGTTCCTCCGCAAAGATTGAACTCAAGGGCACAACCACCATGGGCGCTGATTAACGGGAGAACTTGAAAATCATGTTCAACAAAATGAAGCGAGAGCATTTTTCGCGTCGTGAATTTTTACAAGCCAGCGCCGGAGCAGCCGGGGCAACGCTTGTAGCAAACACGCTGCTCCTGAATGCCGAGACTCAACTGGCGTCTCCACTTCCAGTGGCTGCGAGCGACCGGGTTCGTTTTGGAATCGTCGGTGTAGGAATGGAAGGCAGCAATCTGCTCACCTCAGCGAATCAGCTTTCGGGAGTAGAGTGCGGGGCCGCTTGCGATCTATACGATGGGCGCCACGAACTGGCGCGGGAAATTGCGGGCAAGCCCATCCCAACGACGCGCCGATATAAGGAACTCCTCGACAATAAAGAGCTTGATGCAATCATCGTAGCGGTGCCGGATCACTGGCACAAACAAGTCGTGGTCGATGCCTTGGCAGCGGGTAAGGATGTCTATTGCGAGAAGCCGTTCTCGCATAATCCCGCAGATGGGTTGGCTCTGGTCGAAGCCGCAAAGAGGTCAGACCGGATTGTTATGGTCGGAGCCCAGCGGACAAGTTCAGTGTTATGCGCGAAAGCGAAAGAACTCTACGACAAGGGCGCAATTGGCGAGTTGAGCCTGGTGGAAGCGACCTTGGGACGCAATGATCCCACCGGCGCGTGGGAATATCCGCCGCCGCCGGATCTGTCCCCGGAGAATTTGGATTGGGATACATGGCTCGGAACGGCGCCGAAGAAAGACTTCGATCCTCTTCTGTTTGCGCGCTGGCGTTGTTGGAAGGAATACGGAACTGGGGTGGCGGGCGACTTGCTCGTGCACCTGATCAGCGGAATGCAATTCGTTCTCGGTATCAATGAGATTCCAAAACATGTGTCCGCTTTTGGTGGGATATACCGCTGGAAAGACGGACGGAATACACCTGACGTTCACGCCGCTCTTTTCCAGTACGCCAATGTCCCGGTCTACACGCGTCTGACTTTAGGGACGGAATCATCTGAAGTGACGCGCTTCATGGGATCCAAGGGCATCATCGAACTTACGGAGTTTGGCGTGAGTTATTCTCCGCAACCGGGCGTCGATCTTTCCCCGAGTTATTACTCCGGCTCATTTCCGAGCCGACTGCGAGCGCCTTATCAAGCGCAGTGGCATCAGGAACACGATCCAAAACCCGGGCAGGAGCCTGCCCCCGAGAGCCTCAGCTTCCGAGGCAACGACTACGACGATTTGCGCCCGCACCTGTGGAACTTTTTCGAGTCGGTCCGTTCGCGCAAGCCGGTGTTGCAAGACGCTGTATTCGGTCACAATGCAGCCCTCGGCTGCCACATGGCCAATGAGTCCTACTACAGAAAGAAGCCTGTGTACTGGGATGCAACGTCGCAAAGCCTCAAATCTTGAGTACGCAGATTTCGTGGGAATGATGGACCACCACGTGACACAAGGGACTGAAGCAATATGAATTTTCGGCGGAGCATATTTGCGATGACAACGGCGGCCCTAGTTCTTTCCGTGCAAATGTATTCCGAAGACAAAAGTTCTGCGAAGGCCGGTTCGACCGCTAAGGCGTTCGTGGGTCGTTGGGATTTGACTCTTAGGACTCCGCTTCGCGAATATCCCTCGTGGTTGGAGATCACACAGGAAGACGGGCAACTCAAAGCACGAATGGTAAGCAGATGGGGGCACGCGCGGCCACTTCCGAAAATTGAGATTTCAAATGACCACATCATCTTTGTTTCTCCCCGCGAAGAGGAAGATAGAAAGGATGACATGGTCTTCGAAGGCAAGTTGTCTTCTGGCACGCTAGCCGGGAGTACAACCGGTCCCGACGGAGTTCAATGGCAATGGACTGGCGAGAGAGCAGCGGACTTGAAAAAAGAGAGCGATCCGAACTGGGGAAAGCCGGTGCAGTTGTTCAACGGCAAGGACCTGGACGGCTGGACGCCTAGCGACCCAAACGCCGCCGCGACGTGGAAGGTCGAAAACGGAACCTTGGTCAGTCCCGGACATGGGGCCGAACTTATTACAAATGCCAAATTCAACAATTTCAAGTTACATATTGAATTCAATTGCGCGCGAGGATCGAATAGCGGCATCTACCTGCGCGGTCGATATGAAGTCCAGATCGAGGATGACCCTGAGCCCGAAGGACCAACGATGCGCACCGGAGGTGTTTACGGATTCCTTGCCGCCTCGCCGGAACAGCCGCGAAGACCGGGAGAGTGGCAGACCTACGACATCACTCTCGTCGGACGGATGGTCACCATTGTGCAGAATGGACAGACGATTATCGACAACCAGGAAATACCCGGCATCACCGGCGGCGCTTTGGACAGTCACGAAGGATCATCCGGACCAATCTACTTGCAGGGCAGCGAAGCTGGACACGTTGCTTTTCGGAACATTACGATCACTTCGGCGAAGTGATCCGCAATTTTCTCGACTCTCCGCGTGCGTCATTACTTCTCGTTCAACCCAGTACAAATTTTCTTCGATCAGGTCATAACTTGACGTATACGAAAAACAAAAATCAATTTCTAGAAAAAGCCACCAGATCGAAGCTGGCTTCAGCGGGAAGACGAGTCAGGGAAAGCAACCCACGCTTTCGGCACGGACTCGATAACTTCTCCGCTGGAGAAACGGTGCTCCGTGAAATTGGGGAAACCGTTTACCCGCGCTTCCGCTGCGCGCCTAAGGCCCCCTATGCGCTATGGTAAGATGGCCTAAAAGACGGCCTAAGTGAGACTGGCTCCTCTTTCAAACAGCCGATGGACATCCGCGAAATCGCCCTCCGAGCGAAGGTTTCCACCGCCACGGTGTCCAGAGTAGTAAACCGTGTCCCAACCGTTGACCCTCAGCTCGCCAAGCGGGTGTGGAGGGTCGTGGACGAACTTGGATATTACCCCAACACACAAGCTCGTGCTCTCGTTTCCGGACGGAGCCGAATTTTTGGCCTGATCGTTTCTGAATTCACCAACCCCTTTTTCCCCGAGATCGTGCAGACTTTCGAGAATCTTGCGGTCGAGAATAACTACGAGATATTACTCACCTCGACCGTGAATGATCCAAAACGGATGGAATTGTCGGTCCGGCGCATGATCGAACGCCGCGTGGACGGTGTGGCAATTCTTACCTTTGGCATGGAAGAAACATTACTCGAGCACCTTCGTTTCCGTAGCGTTCCTCTGGTGTTCGTCGACGTAGGACCAGATGTCAAAGGAATCGCCAACATTAGGATCAACTATCAAAACGGAATTCGTCAGGCTGTACAGCATCTAGCCGCACTCAGGCACACGCGCATCGCCTTTGTCGCTGGTCCGATGCATTTGAAGTCAGCACTTGCGCGGCGAGAGGCTTTCAAGAAGTCGATGATTGAGATCGGGCTTGCGCCGGAACTGATCGTGGAGGGGGATCATCGCCTAGAAGGCGGGATGCGTGCCTGGACTGAGCTTAGCCGTTTAAACCCGCGCCCCACTGCTGTGCTCTGCTCCAATGACATGACGGCTATTGGAGTCATGCGGCAGGCGTACGAACAGAAAATTAAAATACCCGACGATCTTTCTGTGGTCGGGTTCGACGATATCCGCATGGCCGAATTCACGATTCCTCCCCTGACGACGGTTCAAATGTCGCAAAAGGAGTTAGCTAAAATAGCTTTCAATGCTCTCTTGAACGAAGTCGAAGACCAGCCGCCCTCGCATGAACGTCACGAATATGAACTGACCACCAATCTGGTGCTCAGACGTTCCACCGAGTTGGCTCAGGCAGGACGGCCATTGAGGACAACCCGCAATAGAGCCGGGGCCGGCAGTTCCCGCAAATCCTAAATCACCGTCTGACATTAAAAACCGATCGCCGCTCGTTCGCGACGCGCCTTCCGCAGAAAAACTTTGCAATGTGCCAGAAAGGCTGCAAGTCGACGGAACACAGCGAAAATTCAGTTGCGGGCAAGTCGAGTAAACGATTACTGTATTACCTCGATAGTTGGGAGATGATAATGCTTCAGCGATTGCGCGAACAAGTACTGGAGGCCAATCTGGAATTAGTGCGTCGTGGACTGGTGCTCTATACATTCGGCAACGCCAGTGGCATCTCGCGCGAACGCGGGTTAGTGGTTATCAAACCGAGCGGAGTACCCTACGAGCGCCTGAAACCGGCGCATTTAGTCGTCGTCAATCTGAAGGGAAAGATTGTTCAGGGCAAGCTCAGACCATCGTCTGACCTGCCCACCCATCTCGCCCTCTACAACGCCTTTCCTGAAATTGGCGGGGTGGCCCACACGCATTCCGAATATGCCACCGCCTGGGCGCAGGCGCGCAAGCCCATTCCCTGTTTCGGGACAACGCATGCCGACTATTTCCATGGTCCAGTTCCCGTGACAGCGGTTCTGTCTGATCGGGACATTGCTGGCGACTACGAGAAGGCGACCGGCGAGGCGATCGTGCGCAGCTTAGAGAATACGGATAGCCTGGCAACTCCCGGAGCCTTGGTGGCGAACCACGGCCCCTTCACATGGGGAGCGGATGCTAACGCCGCAGCACATCATGCTGTCATCCTTGAGGCGATCGCCAAGATGGCGTATCTGACCGCCAGCATTCATCCCCAGGCGCCGCCCCTCGGAAAGACCTTGCACGACAAGCATTACCTCAGAAAACATGGTAAGGACGCATATTACGGTCAGGCCAGGAACAAGCAATGATTGCTACTGCTGGCGACCGAGTACCGACTCGGCTGGTGCGTCTCGGTCCCGGCCGTTGCACGCTAACGTGTGGTGGAGAGCGGCCTTGCTGGTCTCTGGTCTTTTCTATTATTTGAAATTCGCGTCGCGGCGACAGTTGTAAGACAAGCCGTTTTGCGAAAGGGAGTTTTTATGTCGGCAAAAAAAATGGTCATGGGCTTGATCGTGGGCAACCGCGGCTTCTTTCCCGATCACTTGGCCAAGAGTGGACGCGAGGAGATGCTCCGTGTGTTGCAGGCCGCGGGTATTGAGGTGATCGCCCTGACTCCGGAAGAAAGCAAGTACGGAGCGGTCGAAACCCGGGAGGAATCGCGCCGCTGCGCCGACCTTTTCAAGCGCAACCGCGAACGGATCGACGGAATCGTTGTTACGCTGCCCAACTTTGGCGAAGAGCGCGCGATTGCCGATGCCTTGCGTCTGGCGGATCTCCACGTGCCGGTGCTGATTCAAGCGACACCGGATGACCCCACGAAAATGACCATCGCCTCCCGCCGCGACAGCTTCTGTGGAAAGATGTCGGCGTGTAACAACCTCAGGCAGTACGGCATTCCGTATTCCATTACTGCGTTGCATACTGAGAGTCCAACATCACCTGAGTTTGCCAAGGACCTGGAATGGTTCGCTGGGGTTTGCCGGGTCGTGAACGGGTTTCGCAACCTGCGAGTCGGCGCCATTGGCGCGCGTCCGACGGCGTTCAATACTGTGCGTTACAGTGAGAAGATCCTGGAATCGCAGGGCATCTCCATTGAGACGCTAGATCTTTCTGAGGTGCTGGGCCGGATTGAGCGCATGAAGGACAATGACGACCATGCGCAGGCGAAACTCTCCGCCATCAAGAAATATGTCGATGCCAGTGGTGTGCCTGCGGCGGCTTTGATGAAGATGGCGAAACTAGGTGCTGTGGTTGATCAGTGGATGGCCGCGACCGAAGTTACAATTAGCGCGGTCCAGTGCTGGACTTCCATTGAAGAGAATTTGGGAGTGGTTCCCTGCACGGTCATGAGCATGATGAGCAACGAACTGTTGTCGAGCGCGTGCGAGGTGGACATTTGCGGCGTATTGGGCATGCACGCTCTGCAACTTGCTTCGGGCAGTCCTTCCGCCCTTCTCGACTGGAACAATAACTACGGAGCGGACCCGAACAAAGCCGTCTGCTTCCATTGCTCGAATCTGCCCAAACACTTCTTCCGTTCAGTAAAGATGGACTTTCAGGAAATTATTGCCGGCACCGTCGGAAAGGAAAACACCTTCGGCACCTGCGTCGGGTTGATCAAGCCGGAAAAGATGAGTTTTGCGCGCTTCTCGACCGACGACACGGCAGGCAAGATGCGCGGTTATGTCGGCGAAGGGCGGTTCACCGACGACCCACTCAACACCTTCGGGGGCGCGGGCGTCGTTGAGATTGGGCAGATGCAGAAGTTGCTGCGCTACATCTGCGAGAACGGATTCGAACACCATGTTGCGGCTAACCTTTCGACCGTTGCATCGGCGGTGCATGAGGCAACCACCCGCTACCTGGGCTGGGACATGTACCGGCACGATTGCGATGACGGAGTCTGCTGATGGCGATCGTGGCAGGAGTGGATTTTGGCACGCTGAGCGTGCGCGTCTCGCTGCTGGACAG
>JAYTFR010000061.1:0-49163 GCA_043734125.1 Acidobacteriota bacterium
GTCCGAGAACGCCGCCGGTCAAAGCAGGGAAACGGACAACCGCGGCACTACGCGGGAGCCGAAATTGATCCGGCGGATTTCACTTGGGCCAGCAAAGCCGTGTGAGGGAAAACTCTCACCCGCGCTTCCCCTTCTTTTTCGTGAGTTGCGCGCGCCTCTGTGACTCGCGATTCAGTAGCAGATGCTCTGTACAGAATGATTTGCTGCCTTCGCAAGCCGGCTTCGAACAGCTAACGCACTGGCGGCGGCGCTGCCTTTCCATTCGCGACCGGCGGGCATTCTCACGCTGTGAGCGCAAGTGGTCTTCGCAGTACCAGTTGCTTTCGCTGCACACGGGATTTAGGCACTGAGCGCAGATGATTGGGCCAATTGGAAGCGGCTTCGGGGCCATGTTCTCAAGATTTAACTGGCCCTGATCCGCACGTTTGCGGGCTCGGGGATGATAGGCGAAGTATTGTTTCTTCATCTGAGGCTGCGAAACATGCGTGTAAATTTGCGTCGTCGCGATGTCCGCGTGTCCAAGCATTATTTGAATCGCCCGCAGATCGGCGCCGTTATCCAGCATGTGAGTCGCGAACGAATGCCGTAACGTGTGCGGGCTCGCCTTACCCTGGGAGAGCTCGTGAACGATCATCCAGATGCCCTGCCGGGTAAGCTGATTCCCCCAGCGGCCAACGAAGAGGAACGGCGATGCCTTCTTTCCCGTGAGTAACTGGCGAGTGGGAAGCCAATGCTGCAGAGCAAGGGCGGCTGGCATCCCAAATGGAACAGTGCGATCCTTGTCACCCTTGCCGCGAACGATAAGCAGTCTGCGGTTCAGGTCTAGGTCCGCCAAACGAGCGTTCGCAATTTCCGAAACTCTCAGCCCACCGGCGTAAAGAAGTTCCATCAACGCCAGGTCGCGCCGGGTGAGATACTTTCCATTTCTTGTTGGCTCATAGTCCTTCGTCTGATTCAGAATCGCGGTTACTTCCTCAGCGGCCAACGCCTTCGGGAGAGATTTCCATCCCTTCGGTGCCGGAACGTTCACCGTAGGATCGCGAGAAATAAGGCGGTCGATGAGCATGAACCGAAAGAACTGGCGAAGGCTGGAAAGTTTTCTTGCCGCGGTTCGCCCAGCATTGCCGCCTTCCAGCAACTTCGCCATGAACCTGCCGACGTCATCCTTGCGGGCCTGTTTTATATCGCCGTGAAGAAATCTGGCGAACTCCCGGACGTCAGACTCATAGGCTTCGATTGTTTTGCTGGACAGTCCCTTTTCAACCGTGAGCCAGCGCACGAATCCTGAAACGAGGTCGGCGGTCATCTCACCCGCCCCTTGCTGCAGATTTCGTAGCCCAGGACGATCAGCGGGGCCACCGCCAGCACGAGCATGGTTGCGAGGGCAAGGCAATCGCCGAAAAGTCTGAAAGTTTCGGCGAACGGGAAGGGTGGCAACGGTGAAGCAGAGAAAGTGGGGCTGCCCGCCCGGTAGCACCCGGGTAGCACCAGCAGGGAAGTGAGAACGGCTCCTAGCAGGAGGCTGCTAGAAGCCTTGTATTTTCTTAATGTAATGGTGCGCCCTGAGAGATTCGAACTCCCGACCTTTTGGTTCGTAGCCAAACGCTCTATCCAGCTGAGCTAAGGGCGCAACGCAAAGCAGACCTAAATTATAACGGAAAGTGCCCCAAGCTCGAAGGGTGAGGGGGGCAGGTTGCACGAGCCAGGACGCCCGTGCAACCACAGAATACTTGCAGCCTATTGTTTTGGCGCCGCGGCCGGCTTCTCGAACATCTTGGCGTCGACAGGCGGATTCAGCACGAAACTTGTGTACTGCGCGGAACTCGAGTCTTGGCCACCCTGCTTGTTGGCACGATGGAATGGGAGGTTAAGGCCTTCCACGGGGCGCCAGTCCGAGAACGTGGTTTCACTGTCGGTGGGGCCGCCCGGTCCCATCGATTTGTAAGTCTCGCGAATAACCCGTCCACTCTGCGGATCGACGAACCAGCGCATCTCTACGCCCGGGCCGGCGACATCGACGATCGCGGTGTTCACGTCCCCAGATTTTTCGGTGCCGGAAGCGGTGAAGGAAAATGCCGGATCATTTACGCGCTGGGCGATGTATACCAAGTCGCGCCGAATCTGCGCCATGCTTTCGTCCTTGCGCGAGGCCGGGAGTTCCTGGACGACTTGTCCCTGGGAAGTTACGAAGGCGGCAGCCGGGGTCAGAATCATGGAAAAGCTGCCCTGCGGCGTGGTCATGTCAACCTTCATGCGGTCGGGGAACAGAATGGTGCTTGCGGCTTCAATCTGCCCCTGCATGGGCCCGCTCGACTGGGTGAGGGTAAACGACGCCTTGAGTGATTTCAGACTGTTGATCTTCTCCGCGCCGCCCAGTGCCTGCGCCACTTTTGCGGCGAGGGCTTTGCCTTCGGGGTTCGAGGCTTTCCTGGCTTCGTCGTTATTTTTGTCTTTGTTGCCGGCGGCTGAGCCGGATGGGCCTTTTTCCTCAGCGCCTCCGGGCGGCGGAGGAATCGTGATGTCCACATCTTGGACGGCGCCGAGCGACGACAATGGCTTGTCGAAGGCGTCGGCGTTACCGGCGACTAAAATCGCCAGTTGATCCTTGTGGATGTATTTCGCGGCGACCCGAGCCACATCCGCTTTTGTGACCTTTTCAATTCCGGCGCGGAAGCGCTCGAGAAAATCCGCGGGGTAACCGTAGTACTCGTAGGCCATGCGCTCCTGCAAAACTTTGCCTGGAGTATCGAAGTTAAAAACAAAATTGTTGAGGATTGTGTCCTTGGCCCGCGCCAGTTCCTGATCGCTGACCGGGCTGGTTTTAAGCAGGTCAATTTGTTCGTAGAGTGAATGAATGGCCTGCACCGTGGTTTCGCTCTTGGTTGCCATGGCAAGCTGAATCATTCCAGGGTGGTCAAAGCGCGTACCAATACCTCCGCCTACGGCGTAGGCAAGTCCCTGGGCGGTGCGAATACTCTGGATTAGGCGGGCAGAGAAGCCTCCTCCGAAAGCTTCGTTGAAAACTTCAATCGCGTAGTAGTCGGGATTGTTGCGGGTGGTGCCCAGTCCGACCATGCGGATCCAGCTCTGGTTCACGTCGTCACGCTTGATCTGGTAGTAGCCCGGCTTGGCAGAGGTGAATTGAATTTCAGGAGCCTTAGCGGCTGAACCTTTGGCCCACGAGCCGAAGGCGCTCCGCAGTTTGGCTTCCATTTGCGCGGAATCGAAATCGCCTTCTATTCCGACAACCATGTTGTTCGGAGAAACGAAGCGTCTGTGCCAGTCGAGCAGGTCCTGTCGGGTGACGGCATCGATGGTAGCGTATTCCGGCTCGCGCACGTAGGGATTGTCCTTGCCGTAAGCCAGCCTGGTAGCCTCGCGGCTGGCGACGCTGCTCATTTCGTCATTGCGGCGGGAGATGCCGTCGGCGGCTTCGCGTTTCGCCAGGTCGAGTTTCTCAGCGCGGAATTCGGGCTCGCGCAAAAGCTCGGTGAAGACTTTGAAAACGTCATTAAAGTCTTCTTTTAAACACGAAAGCGAAATCGTTGTGGAATCGACCCCAGCACCGGTCTCAACTTTTGCGGCACGACTTTCAAGCAAATCGTCAAGCTGGTCGCCGGTTTGAGTTTTTGTGCCGCCAGTTCGCCAGATCTCGCCATACAAAGACACCAGCCCGGCTTTGGCGCCAGGCTCATCACGCGAGCCCCCGCGGATGCGCGCGGTTGCGTTGATGAAGGGAAGTTCGTGGTCTTCCTGAAGGAAGATCACCATGCCGTTGGGAAGCGCAATCCGCTGGGGCTCCTGGGGATGGAACTCTGGCAACGTTGGAATCGGAATTTTGCTCCAGACCACCTTTGTCTCACCTGAAACTGGCGGTGCCCCAGGCACCTGAGTGGAAGCGTGCTTCTTGGACGCACATCCTGAAAGCATCAGCGCAAAGGCCGCAAGAATGACAATAGGGACATTCTTCATTGCGCACCTCCGTTGCCGGCTGCGGCATTTTCGATGACACCCACCGTCCTGTTGGTCGGCACAAATACCTGGCTGGCGACGCGCCGGATGTCTGCTTTGGTGACGGCGTTAATCTTGTCCACCGAGCGGAACAGCTCCCGCCAGTCACCATTGAGTGTCTGGTAGATTGCGAGGCTCGAGGCCAGGCCCTCGTTGTCGTCGAGGCTGCGAAGCAGATTGGCTTTGGCGCGAGTCTTTACCATTTTGAGTTCGTCATCGGTAACGTCTTCTTTCTTCAGGCGCTCAATCTCGGCATGGATGGCGCCGGCGACCTCGTCGTTCGAATGTCCGGGCATGGGCACCGCGAAAAAGTAGAAGATGTGAGGATATTTCGCGCCGGGGAATCCGGTCCCGCCCGCGGCCTGAGCGGCAATCTTTTTATCGCGGACCAGCGAACGGTAAAGGCGGGAGGTGCGCCCCTCGGAAAGCAGGTCGGCTAAAGCGTCATAGACGGCGTCGTCTTTGTCCCGATAGTCGGGCCGATGGTATCCCTCGAGGTAAAAAGGCTGGGTGTGTTCGTGCAGAACCACGCGGCGCTCGGAGTTCTGCGGCGGCTCGTCGGTGGTGCGCTCGTCGGGCCTTTCGTGCGATGGGATCTGGCTGAAGTACTTTTCAATGATTCCCATCGCCTGAGCGGGATCAAAATCTCCGGCTACCGCCACGACCATATTCGACGGGATGTAATAACGCTCGAAGAATGCATGCGCATCCGTTGCCGAGAAGGAATTCAGGTCTGACATGTATCCGATGCCCGGGCGGTGATAAGGATGGGCGGCGAAAGCGGCTTCGACGAACTGCTCAATCAGGCGTCCCACTGGCGAGCTGTCGCTGCGCATGCGGCGTTCTTCCTTCACTACATCCCGCTCTTTGTAGAATTCGCGGAAGACGGGATGAATGAAGCGCGATGATTCAAGGTATGCCCAAAGTTCAAGCCGGTTGACGGCGAAAGAATAGTGATACTCGGTGTGATCGGATCCGGTTGAAGCGTTCACGTTTTCGCCGCCGTTGCGTTCGATAATTTCGCTGAACTCATTGGGAACGACATATTTCTGGGCTTCGTCGATCGCAGCCTGCCACTGCTTCTCCAGTTGCTTCACCTTCTCTTCGTCGCGATCCACACGCTTGTTGCGCTCGTAAAGGTACTGCGCATAAACGTCCTCAACTTTCTGCAGGGCGGCCTTTTCGGCGGGATAGTCTTTTCCACCGATAGTGTCAGTGCCCTTGAAAGCCATGTGCTCGAACATATGCGCCAGGCCCGTCTTGCCCATGGGGTCCTGCACCGATCCGGCGTCCACGTTTGTATTGAACGCAAAGACGGGAGCGCTGTTAGGGCGGACGCACACGATTGCGGTCAGACCATTGGCGAGCTTTTTGACGGTGACGCGCTTCTCAAACGAGGCAAGGTCTTGGGCGGGACAGGCAGCCGCAATCGCCACGATCACGACGATCGTCGTCAGCGCTGATCTAAGCAACACGGTCGGACGGATGGAAATAGGAGAGCGGGACAAGAGAACGCGCGACATCGAACCTCCAGGCAGACGAACTATGCGGTTCAAACTACTTTAGACGTGAAACTTGATTTGAAGGGAGCAGCCCGAGTTTGTCAAACGTGCGATGCTCTTTTGACAAGGCGAGTTTGCGCCATCCGCCCGGCTGATTTAACGTAGCAGTCGCATGGCGGGCGAAATTTCCAGTTCGATTCTCACCACAAAGGTCGATCCCACATCCTCACGCTTTGAAGCGAACATGCGCTACATGGCAGATCTGGTCTCGGCTATCCGCAATGAAGAAGAGCAGATTTGCGAGGGCGGAGGCGCGAAAGCCATTGAAAGCCAGCACGCCAAAGGACGGTTGACGGCACGCGAGCGTATTCAAAAGCTCATCGATCCGGAAAGTTTCTTTGAACTGGGGACCTATACCGCCTACCGCATGTACGAAGAGTGGGGCGGCGCGCCTGCTGCGGGGGTCGTCACCGGACTGGCGCGGGTGGAGACGCGCATGGTGATGATTATCGCCAATGACGCTACGGTGAAGGCGGGCGCGTTCTTTCCGATGACGGCGAAGAAGGTCATCCGAGCGCAGAATATCGCGATCGAGAACCGCATTCCGACGATTTACCTGGTCGATTCCGCCGGCGTGTTTCTGCCGCTGCAGGAAGACGTCTTCCCCGACACTGACGACTTCGGCCGCGTGTTCCGCAACAACGCAGTCATGTCGGCCCTGGGAATTCCTCAGATCGCGGCAATCATGGGAATGTGCGTTGCCGGCGGCGGATATCTGCCGGTGATGTGCGACCACGTGCTGATGACCGATGGCAGCGGACTCTTTCTTGCTGGTCCCGCGCTGGTGCAGGCCGCCATTGGGCAAAAAGTTTCAGCGGAAGAACTGGGCGGCGCAGCTATGCACTCGGCGATCAGCGGGACCGTCGATTTCCGCGAGCCCAACGATGAATCCTGCCTTGTGAAAATCCGGTCAATCATCGAAAAATGGGGTTACCGGCGGCAGTCTCCCTGGGACCGCAAAAAGCCGGTAGCGCCTGCACTCGCCGGGGAAGAGATTTACGGCATTTACGAGTCTTCCGGGGCGCGGCCTTATGACATTAAAGAGGTCATCGCGCGGGTGGTGGATGCGAGCAAGTTCGAGGAGTACAAGCCCGAGTATGGCAAGACGTTGGTTTGTGGCTACGCCCGCATCGGCGGCTTCGCTGTTGGCATCGTGGCCAACCAGAAAGTGCATGCGCAAAGCACTGACCATCAGGGACAAAAGCGAGTGGAGTTCGGCGGCGTGATTTACACCGAGTCAGCGGAGAAGGCGGCGCGCTTCATCATGGACTGCAATCAGAATCTGATACCGCTGATATTTCTGCACGATGTGAACGGGTTCATGGTAGGCCGGGATGCGGAATGGAGCGGAATCATTAAGGCCGGCGCAAAAATGGTGAACGCGGTTGCCAACTCGGTGGTTCCCAAAATCACGGTCATAGTGGGCGGCTCGTTCGGGGCAGGTCACTACGCCATGTGCGGGAAAGCGTACGATCCGAGATTTGTTTTTGCCTGGCCGACCGCCAAGTACGCAGTAATGGGCGGCGACGCAGCTGCCGGCACGCTGCTCGAGATCAAGGTTCGCCAACTAGAACGAAGTGGTAAGAAGCTGACGGAAGAAGAGAAGAAAGAGCTTTACGAATCCACGAAACAGATCTACGACGAGCAGATGGACCCGCGCTACGGTGCGGCCCGGCTATGGATTGACCGCATCATCGACCCGATGGAGACTCGCGATGCCCTGGTGACGGCGCTTGAAGCAGCGGCACTGAACCCGGATGTGGCTGAGTTTAAGGTCGGGGTGCTGCAAACCTAAGTACTCTGTTTTTCGCCGTCGAACGTAACTTTGGATTGTCACAGTCTTTCCCCTGTGCTAGGTTAGGAGGCAATTCACGCCGCCATATATCCAATCGCAGGAACGCGTGTCTGACAGGTGGAGCCATGAAAGACAGTGTGCAACCCATGCCAGCTGAACGTCGTATCAGCGAAGATTTTGCAAACCGCAAGCTCATCCGTCCAGCGTTGAACCACTCCGGGCCATCGAACCATGGCGGCCCCAATCCCAGCGCCTCCGCGGGTCCCGGCCGCGACCGCGTAGAGCGTTCCAATGGAGCGCGGAAATCGCCCCCGCCAGATCAGACCAACGCAGAGAATTTTTATTTTCAGAAACAGATGCAAGGCAAGACGCCGATGGTGATCGTGCTGACCGACGGCGAAGAAGTTCATGGCCTGATCGAGTGGTATGACAAGACCTGCATCAAAGTGAACCGCGACGGCGCTCCCAATGTGATGATCTATAAGCCTTCGATCAAATACATGTTCAAGGAAGGCGAAGGCAAGAAGTAATCATCGTTGCCCCTCAGTCCTGAGAGCGGCCCGAAGTAACACCCAAGAACCTACGATGTCCGTTCTGCTGACGCCAGTCCGCCCAGCACCAAAGCTTGCCGTGCAACATTGTCGTAGCGTTCAAGAAGATTTCGCGCTGCACTGCCGCTATTAGGGAAGACTACGCTCAGATACAGCCGCGGAATGATCTGCGCTGCAGACCACCGCAGAGCGACGGCATTGTTGAATAATCTTGCGGACGCTTCACTAACCTGCAAGTCTGCGGATTCGCGCGTCGCCTCAGCGATCGCCACCAGCACACCCGCGTTGTGATACGCGGCTCTAACGTATTCCACGGCGGCGAGCACGCGTTCGCGATGCACACGGCGGAATTCCGGGGGCGGCAGATTCCCGCGCAGATAGGCCTCTTCTTTATCGTCGACCAGATTGCGGAACGCTTCTACGTCGATCGACTGCAATCCCGTGGGGCTCGGACCTTCGCTGCCCCTGCTGAACCAATGGCCTTTGGCAAGCAGAAGGACCGCGGCCAGGCCGAGCGCGCTTAAAACGACCAGCAAAGTTGCTAACGTCATGATGAAGCCATCCCAGGAAAACTTGAGTGAAGTCTAGCGGAATGACGCAGCGCAGTACAGAAAAACCGATGCAATTTTTGGGCTGCTTTGTCTTACAGTCTCAAAACAGGAATGGCTTGTGTGGCCACGAACTTGTGTTAGATTCAGAATTCTTGTGGAAGCCGCGATCCTTACCGAGAATCTCACCCGACGTTTTGGCGATTTCATTGCCGTTCAGGATGTAAACCTGCGCGTCGAACCTGGACAGTTCTACGGTTTTCTTGGGCCGAACGGCGCGGGAAAATCGACCACCATCAAAATGCTTACCGGCTTGACGACGCCGACTTCCGGGCGAATGCAAATTCTTGGGCTTGACCTGGCGACCAGCCTGGTCGAGGTGAAGCGGCAAATCGGTGTAGTGCCCGAAGGCATGGCGCTTTTCGGGCGCCTGACGGGCTCCGAATACCTGAACTTCTGTGGTCGAATGTACGGCCTGGATCGAGATACCACAGCCCAACGCGCCGCGGAACTGCTGGAGTTCATGGAACTGACAGACCATCCGAAGACTCTGATTACAGATTATTCGCACGGCATGCAAAAGAAACTAGCGATGGCGGCGGCAGTGATTCACGGGCCCAAGGTCCTGTTTCTTGATGAGCCGTTTGAAGGGGTTGATGCCATCGCGTCAGGAACGCTCAAGGCCATGCTGCAGCGAATGATTGCGCACGGAGCCACCATCTTTTTGACCTCGCACGTGCTGGAAATCGTGGAGCGCCTGTGCACCCACGTGGGCATCATTAATCATGGCAAGCTGGTGGCACAGGGATCTCTTGATGAGTTGCGGTCCGGCATCACTCACGATGAGATCCCGGGCGAGCGGATGTCCCTGGAAGAGTATTTCCTGAAAACTGTCGGCGGGCCCCGCACTGTCAGCCAGGAGCTCTCGTGGCTGGGCTGATGCCGGAGGCGCGCGAGCAGCTCCGAGCCGTCGCTGCGCTGCGCTGGCATTTGCTGGTGAATTCGCTCCGGTCGATTCGTGGACGAGTAAATCTTGTGTCGCGCATCATGGCCGGCATATTCGTCACCGGGGCTGCAGTGGGCGGGGCGTTTGTAGTCGGCGGCGCCGCATGGCAGCTCACCAGAACCGGCAAGCTTCAATGGCTGGCCGTCTTCTTCTGGATCATCTTCCTCTTTTGGCAATTTTTTCCGCTGCTGGCAACGGCATTAACCGAAAGTGAGGATTCCTCGTCGTTACTGCGATTTCCCCTGTCCTACCGGACTTACTTTTTTGTCCGCATGGTCTTCGGCACCCTGGACATTGCGACTGCCCTTGGGTTTTGCTGGGTTCTTGGTCTGCTGGGTGGAATTTGCGCCGGCGCGCCCCGCCTGATCCCCTGGGCCGTGATCGCGGTGCTCACGTTTATTCTCTTCAATCTGCTGGTCGCGAGGCTGACCTTCGTCTGGATCGAGCACTGGCTCTCGCGCCGTCGCAGCCGCGAAATCATGGGCCTGCTTTTTTTCGTCGTGATGATTAGCGTTCAGTTCATAGGGCCGGCGTTGGGCCGGTATAGCAAGGTGCCGGCGGTAAAAAGGTTCCAATACGCGTCCAAACTGAATCCGGTGCAGCGAGTGCTGCCTCCCGGACTTGCAGACGTAATGTTGACGACGGCAGCATCGGGGAATCTGGCGGGGACATGCGGGTCGCTGGCCTTGCTGGCCGCGTACTCCGGCGCAGCGCTCTGGCTGTTGCACTTGCGCCTGCGACGGCAGTATCGCGGTGAGAACCCGCAGGGAAATGCGGGCAAGGCGAAGGCGGCGGTTGACGGCGTCCTTCGTCGGGGATGGAAAGTGCCGCTGGTGTCGGCCCCGGTCGCTGCGGTGTTTGAAAAAGAGTTGCGCTACTTCGCGCGCAGCGGTCCCATGCTCTTTACCATGATCATGCCCATGGTCGTGATTCTCTTGTTAGGCAGCGGGAGGAAGAGTTGGTTCGCCCAACAGTCAGAATTTTTCTTTCCCATCGGGGCCGCGGATTGCCTGCTGGTGATGACGAACATTGTGTACAACAGTTTTGGCGGAGATGGCGGCGGCATCCAGTACTTCCTGATGTCGCCAGTTTCGTTTCGCCGGATTGTATTCGCGAAGAACCTGGCGCAATCCGCGGTGCTGGCGGTGGAAGTGCTGATTCTCCTGCTGGGCGTGACTCTGGTCTATCGCGCTCCCCACTTAGCGTTCCTGGTGCTGACGTTTTGCTGGTACCTGTTTGCTGCACCGCTGAACTTCAGCGCCGGGAATTTGCTGTCGGTGTATGCTCCCAAACGCATTGACTATGCCATTTTTGGACGGCAGCGCGCGTCTCAGACCACGATCCTGGCCGGCCTCGGTGTGCAGATTGTCGTGATGGGAATCGGCGTAGTCGCGATTTTCGTAGGCCATCGCTTTCATACTTACTGGCTGGGAGCGCTGATTCTGGGGGTGCTGGCAATCCCTTCGATCGCGGCATACGTTCTGCTGCTGCGCCGGATGGACCGGATCGTTATGAAAAGGCGCGAGGTGCTGGCGGCGGAGTTGTGTAAGGCGTAGCAACCCAAGTTTTTCCGGAACTTGTTGCTGCGCTTGCGCGTATCTTAGGGAGGAAGCGCGCCGTCTCGCTTCTTGTATTTCTCAGCTTTGGCATCCCCGGGGAGGGCCCATGACTCGTATGAGAATCACATCCATTGCACTCTTAATTCTTGCCGCAGCTTCGTTATCTCTCGCGCAAAAGCAGGCGGAAAAGTCTATCACCGTGGTACTGAACGACGGCCAGCAGAAGCATTTTTCGCTAGGCGAGGTCTCGCGCATCGACTTCACCGGAGGCGGCATGGTGGTGAACCAGCGCGGCCATCAGGAAAATATTCCGGTTTCAAGCATCGTGCGGATTGATTTCAACCCGGCCGCAAACAAGTCGCTTCCGCTTGGCCTGAACCACTTCGTCGGAAAATGGGAGTTTGGGACTGGCGTTGGCTCGGGAACATTCTTCGTTACGCTCGACCGCGATGGCCGGGCGCATAAGACCATCGGCTCGCCGCGAGGTACCTGGACCGTGGTGGATGGCGAAGCCCGCATTACCTGGGACGACGGCTGGCGCGACGTGATTCGCAAGGTCGGCAACAAGCACCAGAAGTTTGCCTACGAGTCTGGGAAGTCTCTGACCGACGATCCTTCGAACGTGGCCGACGCCAAGACGTTGAACTCGGAACCGATTTAGGCTCTTTCAGCGCTGAAGCCCTCTTCCCTATGGGAATCGTTACGCCGCCATAAATGGGCGCTCTTCCGGTTTAAACCCAAGGTCGCAGAGTTCGCGAAGGAACCCCGGGCCCAGCCCCAGTACCCAATTGAACATCGCCGTTCGTCTCGAGTGACGCTCCGGGCTGAACTTCCGGCTGGGTTCTGGCGTATCTTTGTAACGAAACGGTGTAATGAAACGGTTTGGGGCTGGGTCTCAAAGGAAGTTAAAAGCTAGAATCCCGCCGTAGCAATTTCCGGGGAGCTGAACTTGGAAGACGCCCACGTGGCTGCTTTGCTGGTCCGTCGCTGCATTGCAGGCGACGCCGCGGCGTGGGAGGAAATCGTCCAGGTGAACAGCAGGCGCATCTACAACATTTGTTACCGGTTTACAGGTTCGGCCAGCGACGCGGACGACTTGACCCAGGAAGTCTTTATCAAGATCTACCGCACGCTGAGTTCATACGACGTAAATCGAGGGGCGTTCATGACTTGGGTGACGACGGTAACGCGAAACCTGCTGGTGGACCACTTCCGCAAGGCCCGCCAGGACCGCATGACCGATTCGCTGGATGCGGCCCCGTCGGATCATGAAGATGCGATGCCTTTGAGCGAGCGTATCCCCGACGGTGCCCCGGCACCCGATTCCAACGTAAAGAGCCGGGAGACGCGCGAGGCGGTGCACGCGGCCTTGCAAAAGCTATCGCCCGAACTGCGCGAAGCTGTGATCCTAAGAGACTTACAAGACATGGACTATCGAGAAATAGCGGTAACCCTGAAGGTTCCGGAGGGCACTGTGAAATCAAGAATTAATCGGGGTCGTGCGGAACTTGCGCGCCTACTTCAACGTACCTATAGGCAGGTGATGTGATGGCAGGCCAAGGACATAACGGAATGCGGTGCAGCGAGTTCGATACGCTGCTCAGCCAGGCCATTGACGGCAGCCTTGTGGGTGAGCGCCTTCACTCGTTTGAGGCCCACGCGGGCGAATGCGGCGTATGCGGTCCGCTGCTTCAGGAAGCCGAAGCTGGCCGAAGCTGGCTGAAGTCTCTGGAACAGGTTGAGCCTCCGGCGATGCTGGTCACCAACATTTTGCTGAAGACCAGCGGTGTGGCGCCGGGGAGGGTGGGGGAAAAGCTTCCCTTCGGCGAACGCCTGGTGGGCTGGATCACATCGGCGGTTGCGCCGGTGTTTGGCGTGATACGGCAGCCCAGATTTGCCATGTCATTCGGGATGGCGTTCTTTACTTTGTCAGTGACGCTAAGTATCGCGGGAGTCCGGCTGCGCGACATCCGCCACCTGGATCTGCGGCCGACTGCGGTTCGCCATACCTATTACGAGACCCAGGGCCGGGTGGTGAAGTACTACGAGAACATCCGCTTCGTGTATGAAATTCAGGCGCGCGTCCGGCAGTTCAAGCAGGCCATGCCTGCTCCCGAGCACCCGGAGACGCGGGAAAATAAACCGAAGGACAACAGCAAGAAAGACAGCGGTGGACAACCCGAAAGACAGGAACGCAACTACAGTCAGGAAGGGACGCAGCCCGTGCTTGCCTCTCTTCCTGAAAACGGGGACCCCCAACACCAGATCATTTTGCAGGATGGGGTGGCTGATTCACCTGTAGTGCCAGGGACCACTTACGGGAGGTTCGTATGAACTGTGCAAATCATCCACAAAATGCAGTCGCCGCATACTGCCGCACTTGCGGAAAGCCGCTGTGCGCAAGCTGCACTCGCCCGGTAATGGGCGTCGTCTATTGCGAGAATTGCCTGGCGGAGCGAGTCGCGGGGACAGCGCCCGCGGCGGCGACGCCTCCGTACGCAGCAACGGCGGCACCACCTTCATACATCGCACCCCCTCCGGTCGGCGGCTCCGGCCCAAATCCGGCGCTGGCGGGAATCCTGGCAGGATTCTTCCCCTTCGGCGTTGGCGCGGTGTACTGCGGTCAATACGCAAAAGGGCTGGCCCACCTGGTGGTTCTTGTGTTGCTGATTGTTGGCCAGGTGCATGCCAACAGCGACATTGCCCACATTGTTTTTGGGTTGAGCACCGCGGGATTCTACTTCTACCAGATCATCGACGCGGTGAAGACGGCGAAGGCAATGAACACGGGGCAGACTCCGCCTGATCCACTCGGCTTGGGAACGATGTTCAGCCCGGGTGAGCGACGGGACGTGACCAGGGGAGCTCCGGCAGGCGCGATCATTCTGATCGCTTTGGGTGTTCTGTTTCTTCTGCAGAACACGAACTACTGGTTTCTGAGTTTTGACACGCTTTGGCCGATTCTTCTGATTGCTCTGGGCGCCTGGCTCGTTGGCAAACGCAAGGCCGCAGCCGAGCGCGGCGATTGCGGGCACAGGAGCATGGCGGGCCCAGCGGTCTTAGTGACCATCGGCGTACTTTTCCTTCTTAACAACTTGCACGATCACTTTTACGACGTGCCCGGGTTTGATCGGACGTTCCCGGTGATTTTGCTAGTGGTCGGAGTCATCAAGCTGATGGAGCGTGGGCAATTCGCCCGCGACTCAAACCTGACGATTCCCCCGAGTTCCACAATGCCTCCGGAGCAACAGCCTCCGGCACAGGCGAATGACGAGGTGAAAAATGGCTAGCACCGTGCAAGCACCGCCCCCCGCGCCGCCAATGCGACCGGTGCGGCCACCACGATCCTTCGCAGGCCCTGTGGTTCTGATCATCTTGGGAGTAGTTTTCCTGCTCGGGAATCTGGGAATGATCGAAGTTCATCGCGCATTCCTGTGGTTCGCCCATTACTGGCCCGCGCTGCTGATCGTGTGGGGCGTAATCAAGCTGATCGAGTACCAGCAGGCGAGCCGGGCTGGAGTCAGATCCGCAGGAATAGGCGGCGGCGGTGTCGTCTTAATCGTGTTCCTGGTGATTACGGGATTGACCGCGACCTCGATGTCACGCTTCGACTGGGATGAGGTTCGCAACCAGTTTCACATTGAGGGCGACAACCCCTGGTGGGGCCATAGCTACAACTACACCGACGAATTGCATCAGGCATTCCCGGCGGGATCGATTCTGAAAGTGAACAACGAACACGGTGCGGTGAACGTGAGCGCTTCCGATGACAACCAGGTTCACGTATCAGTCCACAAGCGCATCAACGGGGAACGGCAGGAGCGCGCCGACAAGTGGGACAAAGAGACTCGTCCGCAGATCAGCGTGAGCGGGCAGGTGGTCACAGTGGACGCTAACACCCGCGGCTCGGGCGACCACTGGGTGAATACCGACCTTGACATTTCGCTTCCGCGCAAGGCCGCGGTGACGCTTTCCGCGCGACACGGCGACGTCAGTGTTCTGGGACGCGACGGAAGCGTGTCGGTGACCAGTAAAGACGGTGACGTTTCGATCACTGACTTGAACGGTGCCACACAAGTGACGCTGGACAATAGTTCGGCCCGCATCTCGCAAGTCAGTTCCGACGTGACGGTTCAGGGACAGGCCAAGGATGTTTCCGTCGAAGATATCAAGGGAATGGTCCGGCTGGACGGCGATTTCCGGGAGACCGTGAAACTGGCGCGCATTTCGAAGCCGGTGAGTTTCAAGACCAGCCGCACCGAAATGGACTTTACCAAAGTGGATGGATACTTGACGCTAGATTCCGGCGACCTGGAGGCGAATGGCGTTACCGGGCCCATTCGTCTGAACACGCGCTCGAAGGACATCCTTCTGAATGGGGTGGTCAGCGATGTTCGCCTGCAGAACGAAAACGGCGCAGTCGAGATCCACATGAACAAGCTCGGCGCTCTGGACGTTACAAACAACCGGGGGGACATTCGCGTGTATGTGCCGCTGAAGGCGGGCTTCCAGTTGCAGGCGCAAGCGCACGACGGCGAAGTCCAAACCGACTTCAGTTCACTGAAGATTCAGAACGGAGACAACGGTGGTAGCGGCAGCGGTTCGGCGAATGGAGGCGGTCCGCGCATGGTGCTCAACAACGAACACGGGTCGATTGAAATCCGATCGGGGGCGCTGATTCCCACACCGCCCATGCCTCCGGCGATGCCGCCGCATATACCCAAGGGATCGGTTCCCGATACTCCGGAAGCCAGTGAGAATTAAACCATCGAAAACAGGCGCCCGAAACTTTGGGCGCCTGTCGCTTTTGGAGGAGGCATTGGGGGAGGTGTCTTTCGTGGAGTGCTGCCAACTTCTCCTGCTGCGCCGCTTACCAATGAAAGTTTGCAGTGACGGCCGCGATGCTTTGTCTGGTCCGTGTAATTAGTTTGTGAGGAGCTTGTCACCTGAGCAGTTTGCATCGGCCGGCAGGGTTACACTCATCATGTGCACCTGCACCCTAAGGGGCGTGATGAACGTTGCTTCAAAACAGCTTCCCGTCTTCGCATTATTGCTGGCTCTAGCGGGCAGCCATGCTTCCAGGGCGCAATCGCGCCGCCAGATCAACGTCGAGAAATCGGTCCTAACGGTTCGCGTATATAAGACCGGACTGTTCTCGGCGTTTGCCCACGATCACGAAGTGCGCGCGCCAATCCAGAGCGGCAGTTTCGACGAACAGAAGCCCTCGGTGGAATTCAAAGTCATTACGCGCGAGATGAAGGTACTCGATCCTGGAGTCTCGGAAAGCGATCGTTCACAAGTGCAGAGCACGATGCTGAGCTCGAAGGTGCTCGATAGCGACCGCTTCGGCGAGATCAGCTTTCGTTCGACTTCGGTGGAATCCGACGGCCCGAGCAAATGGCGCGTGCAGGGCGAACTGGCGCTGCACGGGCAAACCCGTCCGGTGACGGTGGAAGTCGAAGGCTCCGGCGAACGCTACCGGGGTTCGGCACGACTTCGCCAGACCGAGTTTGGAATTACACCCATCAGCATCGGCGGCGGAGCGATCAAGGTGAAAGACGAAATCCTTATCGAGTTTGAAATCGTAGGGAAATAACGCTCCCTGCTGCGCGCATAGTTGTCACATTCCCCGCGCCAGTTTTCTACTGTACAGTCAACATTGCCGTCCCCGATACGCTGCCCACCGACGCCGAGATCGTCGAACTTCCAGACGCTACGGCTTGGGCAATCCCTGCTGAATTAACGGTTGCGACCGAAGCAGTAGATGAAGTCCATGTTGCCTGTCTGGTGATGTCAAGTATGGTCCCGTCGCTGAATGTTCCCGACGCAGTGAAGGACTGAGTTGCGCCAGCCGCAATCGAAGCGTTCAACGGGCTTAATGTGATGGACGTGAGCGTCGCATTGGTTACGGTCAACGTCGCGGTGCCGACTTGTCCGAGGTAAACAGCGGAAATCGTCGTGGCTCCAGGCTGAACGCCTGTGGCTTGCCCAGCTGTGCTGACTGCGTTGCTAATGGTAGCCGCCGAGGAGTTCGACGACGTCCAGTTTACGAAGTTCGTCAGGTTCTGGGTATCACCATTGGAGAAGGTGCCGGTAGCAGCGAAGGGCGCCGAGAAGCCTGCCGCCAGCGATCTGGCTGGCGGGGTCACTTGAATGGACGACAGGCTAGCGGACTCAACCAGTACGCTGGCAGTTCCGCTGATCGCGCCGTCTTGGGCAGTGATGGTTACAGTTCCTGCGGATTGGCCGCTCACCAGGCCGTTCGGGCTGACGTTGGCGATGGCGTTGCTCGTCGAACTCCACGCGCACAGAGGGCTGATGAGCTGAATGGTGCCGTCGGTGAAGTGGCCGTACGCCGCAATACCAACCGCGGAACCGGGAGCGAGCGCAGCCGAGGACGGCGTCATGCTGATGGAAGCGAGCGTTGCCGTGGTTACCGTCAGTGGGGTTGATCCGGTGGCGCTGGCGCCTGCGTAGCTGAAGCTTGCACTTATGTTAGCCGTGCCAGCGCCCACTCCTACCGATACTCCATAGTTTGGGGAAGTCGTGCCCACTGTTGCCGCAGCGGTGTTGTCAGAGCTCCACGAAGATCTGGCGGTGAGGTTCTGCGTGGTCGAGTCATTGAATGTTCCGACAGCATTAAAGACGGTGCGGCCGCCCGTCGGAATACTCTGGCCGCCTGGGGTAACGGCAATCGAAACGATGGTTGCATTCGTGACGGTAAAGGGGACTGAGGCGGCGAGCGAGCCCAGGGTCGCGGTAACGTTTGCCTGTCCGGGTGCAATGCCGTTTCCGAGTCCGGTGGAGGAGCCGACGGTCAGCGCGGCCGTATTGTCGGATGACCACGTAACGACGTGGCTGAGGTCGTGGGTGCTGCCGTCGTTGTAAGTACCGGTCGCAATGAAGGCCCTTTGGGTGCCTTGCGCGATACTTCCGTTCGCGGGCGAAATTGCGATTGAACTGACGTTCGCCGAAGTGACGGTGAGTGGAGTGCCGCCGGTAACTCCGCCGAATACCGCGCTAATAGTCAACGATCCTAATGCCCGCGCAGTCGCCAGGCCGCTGACCGTAATGGAAGCCCGGCCGCTGTTTGACGTGTGCCACTGAGCCACGCCAGTGATGTCCTGAGTGGTGCCGTCAGAAAAAGTGCCGATCGCGGTGTATTGCTGGTTCAGGCCTAGATCCAGATTGACGTTGGCCGGTGTAACGGCGATCTGAGTTACGGTGGCCGAGGTCACGGTAAGCACAGTGGCTCCGCTGACCGCGCCGAGAGTGGCGCTTATGGTGCTTGTTCCCGCCGAAATCCCTGAGGTCAATCCCATGGTCGGCGCGGTGGTGCTAACCGTCGCAACTGCCGTATTCGAGGACGCCCAGGTAACTTGGGAAGTCAGGTTCTGCGTGCTGGTGTCGCTGTAAGTCCCGGTTGCCGTGAACTGCTGATTAGTCTGGACCGCGACCGAAGGAGTTATGGGAGTTATGGTGATGGAAACGAGTGACGGGACTACGGTGACGGCGAACGATCCGCTGACGCCCCCGATCTTTGCGGTGGCCGAGCATTGTCCCGCGGCTTTGGCGTCAAGCGCGCCGGTGGACGAGACCGTTGCCACAGTGGTATTTGAGGAAGTCCAAGCGGCGGTCGCAGTAACGTCACCGGTGCTGGCATTACTGTAAGTGGCAACCGCTTTCAACTGCTCGATCTGGCCCGCGACCGGGTTGGCGGTAGCGCCAGTAACCTGGATCGACGTTACCGTCGGCGGAGGGTTAGTGGTTTGCGAGCCTCCCCCTCCGCCGCATGCCGTCAACGAGATCAGAAAAGCAATTACCAGACTGGCTGACAGTTTCCCCATAGTTCACCTCGCGAATATTGGTGTAAAGACAGTATGGCGCACGGGCATCTCCGTTCCCACTAAGGAACAATCAGTTGTTTCAAGCACTTAGGTATCCCAAATTGGTTGTGGAGGTCAGAGCAACGAACAGTTTGCGCATGTGAGCAATTGTTTTCTCATGCATCCGTCCCCGCTCCCCTGAGCCAAAGGAGTGACGTTTTACTTGAAGTGGTGCTGAGCCGTCGGACTGCGGCGATTGCAACCCCATAGGCTACACTGGCAAGCGTCATGCTGAACGAACGACGACGCTTTCTGAAGGCTGCCGGTACGGGGATCGCGGCCGGCGCCTTGATTTCCGTGCCACAAGTGTCGCTTGCTCAAGGCTCCGGTATCGAGCGGCCAGAATTCATCTTTCCTGTCACGCGTTTCGGCGCTAAAGGCGACGGGAAGGCTCTCGACACTGCCGCCATCAATGCCGCCATTGAAGCTGCCTCAAGAGCGGGCGGAGGCGTGGTCCTGCTGTCTGCTGGTTCTTACCTGTGCTATTCCATTCATTTGAAGAGCAAGGTAACGCTGCAACTGGCGACGGGCGCGACCATTGTCGCGGCTCCGGGGCCGGGGCCGGGCGAGCAGGGCAAGTACGATCCCGCGGAGCCCAATGCGCCCTGGGAGGCTTACCAGGACTTCGGCCACAATCACTGGCATAACAGCCTGATTTGGGGCGAGGGCTTGGAGAACATTGCAATCGTCGGCGGCGGCCTGATCTGGGGTAAGGGCTTGAGCCGCGGATGGGGCACCGGGCCGGCGGCCGAGCAGCCGGGTGCCGGGAACAAGGCGATCGCGCTCAAGAATTGCCGCAACGTGCTGCTGCGAGATTTCTCTATCCTGCACGGCGGACATTTTGGCATTCTTGCAACCGGCGTGGACAACCTCACCATCGACAACCTCACCATCGATACCAACCGCGATGGCATCGACATCGATTGCTGCCGCAATGTTCACGTATCGAACTGCACGGTGAACTCGCCCTGGGACGACGGCATCTGCCTGAAAAGTTCCTTTGCGCTCGGTTACGCGCGCGCGACCGAAATGGTGACGATCTCAAACTGCACCGTCAGCGGGAGCTTCGAGGAAGGTGCTGTCCTCGACGGAAGCTTTAGGCGTTTCGATTCCAAAGCAAAAATCGATGGGACAGGAAGAATTAAGTTCGGAACCGAGTCGAATGGGGGATTCAAGAACATAGCGATTTCGAATTGTGTGTTCGACGGATGCCGCGGTCTGGCGATTGAGAGCGTGGATGGCGGGATCATCGAAGATGTTTCAGTTACCAACCTCACCATGCGGGACATGGGCGGGGCACCGATTTTTGTCCGCCTGGGCGCCCGCATGAGGGGGCCTGCGGGCGTTCCGGTTGGCGTGATTCGGCGGGTGAACATCAGCAACGTTGTGTGCACGACTGTGGCGGCGCCCAAGGTGTGCTCGATTGTGTCGGGAATCCCGGGGCATCCGGTTGAAGATGTGCGCATCAGCGATGTCACGATCCTTCATCAGGGCGGCGGCACGGCAAGCGATAGGGCGCTCAGGCCTCCTCAGAAAGAAAAGGACTATCCCGAACCGACGATGTTCGGCACGACGCCCGCGCAGGGTTTTTACCTTCGGCATGTGAGGGGAATCGAGATGAGTGGCATCAAGATCGAATGCGCAGGCCAGGACGCGCGACCGGTCTTCGCGCTGGATAACGTTGCAGGCGCGGACTTCCGGTTCCTCAAGATGCCCGCCGGCGCAAACGGCGGCTTTGCGCTGACCAGCGTGCGCGACTTCAGCGTATTCAGGAGCAAGCCGGTTGTGGACGTAGAACTCGCGGAAGCGGACGACAGGCATCTGTGAGAGGCAAACGACAAGAAGCTGTGGCGCCTTTGCTCGTCGTGAATGTCGGGCAGTTGCTCACGTTGCGGGCGCAGTCAAGTGCCGGTGGGCCTCGTCGCGGCGGGGACTTGCGTGAACTCGGGGTTGTTACAGACGCAGCTGTGCTGTGTGACGCTGGGAAAATTGTGTCGGTGGGGAAGACACGCGACGCGCTTCGCGATCCGTGGATCAAGAAGAACCGGCGGCGTCTCATCGAGGTGGATTGCGGCGGGTGCGTGGTCCTTCCTGGTTTCGTCGATTCCCATACCCACCCGGTATTCGCCGAGCCCCGGCTCATCGACTTTGAAAAGCGCATTGCCGGCGCAGGCTACGAGGAAATCGCCGCTTCCGGCGGGGGGATTCGATCGAGCGTTACGGCGGTGCGATTAGCAGGGAAGAGGGCACTTGCCGAAAAAGTTCTTCGAGTACTGCAAATTTTCGGAGCCCACGGGACGACCACGGTTGAGGCGAAGTCCGGCTACGGCCTTTCACTCGATGCCGAATTGAAATCTCTAGAGGCGATTCGCCGCGCCTCCCGCGAATGGCCCGGCACCGTTGTCCCGACGCTGCTCGGCGCCCACGTTGTGCCCGCGGAGTTTAAGGACCGCGCAGACGATTACCTGAAAGTTGTTTGCAACCAGATGATTCCAACCGCGGCGAAGCGAAAGCTGGCTACGCATGTGGATGTCTTCTGCGACCGGGGAGCATTCACCGAGGAACAAACCCTGCACGTGCTCGCCGCCGCGCGGAAAAATGGCATGGGTGTCCGCGCGCATGTCTCGCAGCTTACGCGAACGCCGCTTGAACGCCTGCTGAGCCTCGATCCGCTCTCGCTCGATCATCTCGATTTTGTGACCGAGCGCGATGTCAAACTGCTGGCGAAAAGCGCGACGGTTGCGACACTGGTACCGGGCGCGAACTATTTTCTTGGGCTGCGCGACTATCCTCCGGCGCGGCAGCTGATTGACCACGGCGTTGCGGTAGCGCTTGCCACCGACTACAACCCGGGCACTTCTCCCACGTCGAGCATGCAGTTCGTTTTGTCGCTGGCGTGCACTCACATGAAGATGTCCCCGGCCGAGGCGATCACTGCAGCGACCATCAACGGCGCGTGGGCGCTGGGGCTGGCGGATCGCAAAGGCTCAATTGAGCCGGGGAAAGACGCCGACCTGGCCATCTTTGACGTGAAAGACTATCGCGAGATCGCGTACTGGTTCGGTTCGAACCGCTGCCGGCAGGTGGTTGCGAACGGTGTCCTACTGTCACAGGCCGACTGAGCGGCAATCGCTCACCGCGATAAAATACCCGCATGACTGGACGCCCCGAATCCTCTGAAGCCGCCCCCCATTACTTCACCTACATCAATCAGGTCATTGGTGACGATCCGGTCGCGGAAATTGAAGTCCAGCTGGACGAGGTGCTTCAGTTGTGCGCCAGCGTCACCGAAGAAAAATCCCTGCATCGCTATGCGGCGGATAAATGGACGATCCGGCAGGTGCTGAACCACGTCACCGACACGGAACGAGCGTTCGCATTTCGCGCCATGTGGTTCGCGCGGGGGTTCGCACTGCCGCTACCCGACTACGATCAGGACATCGCAGCTGCCGGCTCAGGCGCGGACAAGATCACGTGGGCCGACCATGTTGAGGAATTCCGCCACGTGCGACTCGCGACCATCGCCTTATTTCGCAACCTTCCCGCAGAAGCCTGGATGCGAACCGGCATTGCCAGCAACAATCGCTTCACGGTCCGGGCCATGGCCTTCATAACGCCAGGGCATGTCGCCCACCATTTGAAGATCCTTCGGGAGCGGTATTTATAGGTGGCCTGCACGACGTGCCGCTGCACTGAAAGAGACCAACCGCTCCGCTAGTAATGATGCGCGATGCCCAGGCGTTACAAAGCATTTTGCCTCGTGGATCGTAGTGCCAAGGAGGAAATATGAAGGTCGGATTCATCGGGCTGGGAAATATGGGGGCCGCGATGGCGGGCAATCTTCTGAAAGCCAGCCACGAACTCTCCGTCTATAACCGTACGCCGGCGAAAGCGCAGGCGCTGGTGCAACAGGGGGCGCGACTTGCGGCCACGGTCGCCGAGGCCTGCCGCCGCGCCGACGTCGTGGTCACGATGCTTGCGGACGATCCGGCACTGGAAAGCATCGCTTTCGGAGACGAAGGTGCTATTACCGCGTTGCCGCCGGGAGGCATTCACGTTTCCGCAAGCACCATCAGCGTGGCTTTATCGGAAAGGCTGACCGCAGCCCACAACGAGAAAGGCCAGCACTTTGTTTCCGCGCCAGTCTTTGGGCGTCCGGAAGCGGCAGCCGCGGCCAAACTTTTCATTGTTGCGGCGGGCGATTCCGCGGCGATTGATAACTGCGGACCCTTATTTGATGCGATGGGTCAGCGCACATTCCGATTTGGCGAAAAGCCTTCGAACGCGAACCTGGTGAAACTCAGCGGCAATTTTCTGATCATGTCGGTGATCGAATCGCTGAGCGAGGCGTTCGCGCTCGTGGCCAAAGGGGGCCTGAACCAGAGTGAATATTTCGAATTTCTTACCAGCACTCTTTTCAACGCCCCGGTTTATAAGACCTACGGCAAGCTGGTGGTTGAAAAGAACTTTGAGCCGGCTGGCTTTGTGGCTTCTCTGGGGCTGAAGGATGTAAGGCTGATGCTCGCGGCGGCGGAGTCACTACGAGTGTCGCTTCCGGTTGCCGACATTGTCCGCAACCGCTTTCTGACGCTGCTTGCCAACGGTGGCGGGGCACTCGACTGGTCCGCGATTTCGCAGTTGGCGGCCAAGGATGCGGGGTTGTGAGAATCTCTAGCCGCGTCCCTGCACTTTCCTTGTTTTCCGAATCCGAGTAGAATCTCGCTTCTTAATGTCCGGCACATAAACGCTGGCGCACCGGAACTGAAGGGAAGGACCGCCCCGTGATCATTGGAGTTCCCAAAGAAATTTATCCAGGAGAGCGGCGGGTTGCATTGACGCCTGTCGTCGTGCCGATGCTGGCCAAAGCCGGACTCGAAGTAGTAATCGAGGCAGGGGCAGGAGAACGCGCAGGATATCCCGACGCGCAGTATCAGGACAAAGGCGCGAAGATGCTGTCGGATCGAGCCGCCGTTTTCGCCCAGTCCGACATTGTTGTGCAAGTGTTGTGCCACGGGGCCAACGACAAAAATGGCGCCAGCGATCTGCCGCTGATGCGTAGGGGACAGGTGCTGCTGGGCTTCCTTCGTCCGCTGGCTTCGCCAGAGACGGTGCAGCAGATCGCGCAAAGCGGCGTCAGTGCGTATGCGGTGGAACTGATTCCCCGCACCACCCGTGCGCAAAGCATGGACGCGCTGTCCGCGATGGCTTCGATTGCGGGATACAAAGCCGTGATCGCGGTCGCGGACGAATTACCGCGGATCTTTCCCATGATGACCACGGCGGCGGGCACGATTACGCCGTCTCGTGTTCTGATCATCGGCGCGGGAGTTGCCGGATTGCAGGCCGTCGCCACCGCAAAGCGCTTAGGAGCGGTCGTGTCGGCGTACGACGTTCGCCCGGCGGTAAAAGAGCAGGTGCAGAGTCTGGGCGGTAGATTCGTTGAACTGCCGCTCGAGACCAGCGACGCTCAAGATGCCCGCGGCTATGCCAAGGCTCAGGACGAAGCGTTCTATGCCAAGCAGCGCGAACTGCTGGGCAAAGTGATTGCAGAGAGCGACGCAGTGATTACGACGGCGGTCGTCCCCGGAAAGAAAGCGCCGGTACTGGTGACCGAAGCAATGGTCAAGGGCATGGCGCCGGGATCGGTGATTCTGGATATGGCCGCAGAGCGCGGTGGGAATTGCGAGTTGACGCGCGCAGGCGAAAAAGTGGTGGCGCATGGCGTGACCATTGTCGGGCCGATCAACCTGGCAGGCACAGCCCCGTACCACTCCAGCCAGGTTTATGCGCGCACCCTCACGTCGTTTCTCTCGAATTTGGTGAAAGACGGGAAAGTGCGTCCGCCGTTGAGCGACGATATCATTCGCGAAACGCTTTTGACTCAAGGCGGGGAAGTGGTGAACGCGCGCGTAAGAGAAGCGCTGGGATTGCCGGCGCTGGTAAGTCAGTGATCGGTGGGCAGTGGTCAGATCCGGTTCCGTCGTCTTATTTCTTAACTGGGAACTGAGAACTGCCTACTGCCAACTTGCAAAACAAGTTTCAGGAGCGTGAGGGACTATGGGAACGGTTCTAGTCGATGGTTTGTTCGTATTTAT
Organism: Acidobacteriota bacterium; assembly: GCA_043734125.1. Classification (GTDB taxonomy): domain Bacteria; phylum Acidobacteriota; class Terriglobia; order Terriglobales; family Acidobacteriaceae; genus Gp1-AA145. The sequence goes on from JAYTFR010000061.1 coordinate 25,014, forward strand.
GCTAGCGGGGTTTATTGGGTTTGAGGTCATCAAGCGGATTTCTCCGCTGCTGCATACTCCGCTGATGTCCATCACCAACGCTCTGGACGCGATTGCCGTGGTGGGCGCGATCGTGCTCGTCGGCAGGCACGAGAGCAAACTTGCATTCATTCTGGGAATACTGGCGGTCATTGCCGCGACCAGCAACATCGTGGGCGGGTTCCTGATCACCGACCGCATGCTGAAGATGTTTAAATCGAGCCGGCCTACAAAATCATGACCGAAATCTTCGGCAGTCAGGCATTCATCGGTTTCGTTTATCTCATCGCGAGCGGCTTGTTCATCCTGGCGCTGAAGTGGATGAACGCGCCTCCAACGGCACGGCGCGGCATTCTGGCCGGCGAAATCGGGATGGTTTTGGCCATCGGCGGCACCATTCTGCAGCTTGGAGTCGAAGGCAAGCTCGAGCACATCGCCATCAGCTACACCTGGATATTCATCGCGCTGGGGATTGGCACGGCGATTGGCATCCCGCTCGGCATGGTGCAGATGACGGCGGTGCCGCAGCGGACTGCGCTCAGCCACGCATTCGGCGCATTCTGCGTCACCTTGGTCGGCACCGCGGAATACTATCTGGGCGTTCACGGGAGCGGTCTTACCACTTTCAAAATGTCGGTGCTGTGTTGCGAAGTAATCCTTGGCGGCCTCACGGTGACCGGCAGTTTGATGGCCGCGGGGAAGTTGCAGGAAGTGTTGCCGCAGCGGCCCATCACATTCAAAGGACAGAATTTCGTCAACCTGGGCATGCTGGGGGTGGCGATCGGCCTTGCGATTTATCTGGTACACAATCCCGCGGCGACGAGTCTTTATCCAGTGATGGTTGGGATCGCGCTGATATTTGGCGTGATGCTGGTGATCCCCATTGGCGGCGCAGACATGCCGACAGTTATCTCCTTGTTGAATTCTTACGCTGGATTGTCGGCGGCGGCGATGGGCTTCGTGCTCAACAACAAGCTGCTGATCGTCGCGGGCGCGCTCGATGGATCGTCTGGCTTGATCCTTTCGGTAATTATGTCGAAGGCAATGAACCGCTCGTTTACCAACGTGCTTTTTGGCGCGTTCGGACAGGTTGCAGCTTCGGCTGCCGGAGCGCAGGAAGCGCGTCCTGTGAAGAGTGCGTCGGCGGAAGAAGCAGCCGGGATTCTGGCGGCGGCGAGCAAAGTGGTAATCGTTCCCGGCTATGGTATGGCTGTGGCGCAAGCTCAGCACAAAGTCCGCGAGTTGTATGACGCTCTCACCAAGCGCGGCGTGGATGTTCGCTTCGCCATTCACCCGGTCGCGGGACGCATGCCGGGTCACATGAACGTGCTGCTGGCGGAGGCCGACGTCCCCTATGATCGGCTGATGGAAATGGACGACATCAACGGCGACTTCCCGCAAGTGGATGTTTCGCTGATCATCGGCGCAAACGACGTGACCAACCCGGCGGCAAAGACTGACAAGTCCAGTCCGATTTATGGCATGCCAGTGCTCGACGTCGAAAAGTCGCATACCGTGATGGTGATTAAGCGCAGCATGAATCCGGGCTTTGCCGGAATCGACAATCCTCTTTATTACATGGATCAGACGCTGATGCTTTTCGGGGACGCAAAAGCCTTCGTCAGCAACATCGTGAAAGAACTGGGGCACGCGTAGTGCTTATTTAGCAGTGCCGCCTACTCAGTCAACCGCTTAAAGGTTTCCCAGCTTGCGTCGTGCCGCATCATGAACTGAGCACGTGTGGCACGGCATTGATCGCCTTTACCTTTTTCTCAAATACTTCCGGCGTCCATTCGTTCGCGTAGAAGACAAACTCACGCATTCCATTGTGAGTGATCGCAAGCGCGAAAACCGCGGAGTCGCTGGTGCAAAGTGCGGTCTGCAGATCGTCTTCAATCTTCTGTAGTTGTTCGCCCTCGGCGTGCGTAGTTAGCCCTTGTTCTGTTGGGTGTTGTAGAGGAACGGCAATGCCGATTTGAAATGGATACTTTGGGATCCCGACCGCGTCTTTTAGTCCCTGGCGAAACCGAACGAAAATTGGTTTGCCATCTATCGCGCCTTGTGCGATTGCCCAGGAATCTCCGTAGGCGTCGATTTCTTTAAAACGCTTTCGGTTCCAATTGAACATTGCCTTATCCTTGCGGCTGACGGGCGCGTGTGTTCATTCTCCGTTCCCTCAACCGTGGAAATCAATAATATACTTGGAGCGGTAGCCGCTCACTGCCATGGCCAGTCTTGTCTCCATCGTCGCGCTGGGTTTTTTTCTCGGGATGCGGCATGCCACCGACCCCGACCACGTGATCGCGGTAACTACGATCGTCAGCCGCGAACGAAACATTGCGAAGTCAGCCTGGGTGGGAGCGGTGTGGGGCGTTGGGCACACACTTACTATTTTCGTTGCCGGCGCCGTATTTATTCTCCTCGGGTTCGTCGGGTCACAGGCGGGAAGCGGCGCTACGCAGTTCCACATCAGCCCGCGCGTTGGCTTGTTAATGGACCTGGCCGTGGCGGTGATGCTGATCGTTCTTGGCATCATGAACATCCGGCGCTTCTCGCGCTGGGCGCCTGCGTTGGCTGAGAATAAGGCGCTTCATTCCCATTCGCACGCCCATGGCGACTTCGTGCATGCTCATCCTCACGGCCACGCGCCCGAGTCGCATCCGCACAGCGCCGAGCAAACCCCGGTTGTGAGACTGGACAAATTGCTGCAGCGATTTCGCGCTTACAGCCTCCTCCGCCCGCTGATCATCGGCATCGTGCACGGACTGTCAGGCTCGGCGGCAGTGGCGTTATTAGTCGTGCCGATCATCCACGATCCCAAGTGGTCAGTGGCCTACCTGCTGGTGTTCGGGGTGGGAACGATCATTGGGATGATGCTTATCACGCTGACCATCGCTTCGACGTTTCATTTAGTGCGGGGCGGGCAAAAATTCTTTCCGCGTCTGGCATTCGCTTCCGGGCTGCTCAGCCTGGGCTTCGGCTTGGTGATTGCGTATCAGATCTGTGTTGTGAACGGCCTGTTCGGCGCGCATCCCATGTGGACGCCGAAATAGCCTGCAGGCGGAAATCAACGAGGCATGAGGGTCTGAAATGGGCTTCAACGAGGATCAGGCGTTGGCTCTTCTGCGACAAAAGAACCTCACTGCGCAGATGGTGGCGTCGCTCGCCCGCAATCCTGATGCGCTGAAAAGTCGGAGGGTGCTGCTGGCGCTGGTTGCGCATCCGACTACGCCGGTGCACACTGCCGTCCCTTTATTGCGAAGGGTTTTCACTTTCGACCTGCTGCAAGTGGTGCTTACGCCCACCGTGGCATCCGACATCAAGCGAGCGGCGGAAGAGCAGCTTCTGCAGCGCATGGAGAAACTTTCTTCGGGCGAGAGAACTACTCTTGCAAAGAGAGCGTCGGGACGTGTGGCCGCAGCACTACTTGTCGACGCTGATCCGCGCGTGGTGGAGCCCGCTCTGGACAACTCGCACCTGACCGAAGCGCTGCTGGTGCAGGCTCTGATGACACGGAGCGCGCCGGAGATTCTGTTTCAGCTCACGGGTGCGCATCGCAACTGGTCCCAACGGCGAGAGGTGCAGATGGCTTTGTTACGCAGCGAGAAGACACCACTCGCACGGGCGCGTGACCTGGCCAGCCATTTTTCCAAAGGCCTTTTGCGCGAGACAGTACCGCAGGCGCGGCTGCTTGAGCTCTCTGAATCTGGCGATGAAGATTAACAAAGAAATGGAGAATCTCAATGAAGAACTGGCATTGGTTGATCGTGGTTGCGTGTGCGTTCGGGCTGGGCGCGATCGCGAATTCTGAATCGAATGGATCCGTCGTGCTGATGAACATCGAGGGCGAATTCATGAAGGCAGCTGTTGACCATGGGTCGCAGGGATATATGTCGTACTACGCGGAAGACGCAGTCGAGGTTCCGAGCGGCCACTCTTTTCTGAACGGGAAGGCGGAGATCGCGAAGACCATGGGCTTTCTGGACAGCCCAGATAATCACCTGACGTGGGCGCCGGTGCGCGCCGATATCGCCGCATCGGGGGATTTGGGCTTTACCTACGGCACATTCGAGTTCCGATCAAAAGACACAGACGGCAAACCGGTCGCCAATCGGGGCAAGTATGTGACGATCTGGAAGAAACAGCAGGACGGAAGCTGGAAGGTTGCGTTGGATATGGGAAACTCGGGGCAGTGACGTTTTCTCGCTGCAGCACTATTTCGAATGCTCACACAAACGTAAGCACAACAATTTGCACAGGAGTGGGTAGCCGCATGGAATTCCCGCGACTTGGATGCCCTCATGTCTCACTATGGGAGCGAGGTGGTTCTAACGTCGCCGGTTGCGGCGAGGCTTCTCAATGACGCTTCCGGAACCGTCGTTGGCAAAGAAGCCCTGGGCCGATACTTCAAGAGCGGGCTTGAGGCGTATCCAAACCTGAAGTTCGAACTCCTGGACGTGATGTGGGGAATTTTCAGCGTAGTTCTCTATTACATCAATCAGAAGGGTACGAAGACCGCCGAGTTCATGGAATTCGACGCAGACCGAAAAGTCATCAGGGTCATCGCAAAGTATAACGGGACTGCTTGAGTCCTGTCGGCGCAGCCGAGAGGTTACTTCTGAAAGTGCTGCAGGATCGCTTCGGCCTGAATTTTTGTGACCACCGCTGAGAGCGCGGCGACGTCTGCCTGCTTTACGGCGTGCAGGCTGCCGAAGTGTTCGAGCAGGCGGCGTGTCGTGCGTTCGCCGACGCCGGGAATTTCCCGCAACTGGGTTGCCCGGTCGCGAATCTGGCGGCGCTTGCGGTGGAAGGTTACGGCAAAGCGGTGCGCCTCGTCGCGAATGAGCTGTACCAGGTGCAGAACGGGATTGTGGTGATCAAGAGCGATTGGATCGCCCCCGTCCTGTCCGGCAACATAAATAATTTCATCGCGCTTCGCGATCGCTGCCAGCGGCTGATTGATGATCTGAAGCGCGGCCAGCGCTTCGGCGGCGGCATGGAGTTGACCAAGCCCGCCGTCAATCAGAACAAGACTGGGCATCTGCTTCGTTCCCTTTCGCGCTTCTTCTTCCTGAACGCGCTTGTAACGCCGCGCGACCACCTCGCGCATGGATGCGAAGTCGTCCACGCCGGCGACGGTTCGAATGATGAACTTGCGATAGTCGGCCTTCTTCATGCGGCCGTCCTCCCATACCACCATGGACGCCACCATTTCCGCGCCCTGGATATGGGAGATGTCGAAACATTCGATACGTTTCGGCAGATCAGGTAGCGAAAGCGCGTCCTGCAGAGCTTCCTGAATGGCGCGGGCGTTGGGCTTCATCACGCGGAATCGCTGGTCGTAAAGCTGCTTGGCATTGCTGGAAGCGAGGTCGATGAGCGAGCGCTTGTCGCCGCGCTGCGGTACGTCGATATGAACCCGAGTGGCGCGGCCGCCCTCGCCTGCAAGTTGCTCAGAGAGCACCTCTTCCAACATCTCGCGATCCTCGAAATCGACCGGCGCATAAATATTGCGCGGGACGTAGGGCTGTCCGATGTAAAGCTGGGTCAGGAAAGAGGCGAAGAATTGCGCGGGGTCGAAGTCCGGCCATGTAGCGCCGGGTCTCGAGCGGAGCTCGACCGCGATTTCTGAGCGGGTGCCAAGGTCCGCGGACCGTTGGTCCGCTGGGCGGACGAGGGCGTCCGCCCCTACGTGTTTGTCGCTGACGGAATGCTCCGCGCTCGAATAAAGCTCCGGCAGATCTTCCCAGAAGAATTCCCGGCGGTCGAGCACTCGGCCTCCGCGCATGTGGAAGAGGTTCACCGCCAACATTCCGTTCTCGTAGTGATATCCGAAGACGTCGGCGTCATCGCCTTCGGCTGCGGCGATGCGTTGCTTCTCCTGCAGCTGCTCGACAGTTGAGATCAGATCACGATACTTGGCAGCGCGTTCAAACTCCTGGGCTTCGGCGGCTCTTGCCATGCGCTCGCGAAGAGACTTGGATATGTCGGTGTGCCGTCCTTCGAGGAAGAGCTTCACGTCGCGAACGGCTTCCTGATAAATCTCCGGCGTGGTCAGTCCGGCAACGCAGGGTCCGAGACAGCGCCCGATGTAGAACTGCAGGCAGGGCCGAGGATGAGAACGATTGAGATCAACAACGCAGGAAGGCACCAAAAAACTGCGGTGAATCAAGTCCACAATGCGATAAGCCAGATTAGCGGGGAAGTAAGGGCCGTAGTAAGCGCTGCCGTCTTTCTTCAGGCGGCGGGTGACGTACACGCGCGGATAGCGTTCTGCCAAAGTCAACTTAACGTAGGGATAAGTTTTGTCGTCGCGCAGCAGAATGTTGAAGCGCGGTTGTTTCTGCTTAATCAGATGGTTTTCGAGCGCTAGTGCCTCTTTGTTGTTGGCTACGACAATGTAGTCAACGTCAACCGCCTCTCGGATCAGGGTTCCAGTTTTGGCGTCGGCGACACGGCCATGAAAATATGAAGCCACGCGGTGGCGCAGGCTTTTCGCCTTGCCCACGTATATGACATCACCTTGGGCGTTTTTGTAGAGATACACCCCCGGTGCGGCGGGGATGGTGCGAATTTTCTGCTGGAGATCCACGGGGAGCGCTCCGCTATTTTAGAGGAACTAATGAATTGTGAGGAACGGGCCCGTCGGGTAACGGTCGGGCGGGGTGGCTAAGCAGCCCTCGACAACCTTGCCGGCACTCGCAAGCGGGCCAACGTCTGGAATCTCCACGACATCGCCTGGTAGCCGTCGGCAAAAGTCCCCGGCAGTTCGGCCTGGGCGGGCCATGCCGCACTCAGAGCGAGTCGCGGCAGCATCTGCAGCGAGCAGAAACGGAGTGTTAGGGCTTGCTCATACAGACTTTCCCCCGCGGCGGCGATCTTGTGGTTAGAATCTTCTTTCGCCACTTCTGCCAGTTGCATCAGTCGACGCGCATTTTGCGCGGCCTGCCAGGCGTATTGGATCGCTGCCAGCATGCGCTCGCGATGAATTCTGCGAAAGGCCATCGGCGGAAGGTGACGCTTGAGATAGGCCTCTTCGCCATGGTCCACAAGATTTAAAAATGCGGAAGCATTAACGGTGAGAAGCTGCGAAGCAAGGTCTTCGAGATCGAAAAAGCGGTGGCGCGGCCGACGCAGAAGAAAAGTAACCGCAGCTAGAGCGAAGACACACCCAAGCACGACCATCAGTGAAATCGTCACCGGCGCACCATTCTTTCTATATCCCGAAGATGGACTTCTAAGTCTGACATTTTCAGGCCCGGGCCGACGAACGGTTTACGTCTGTCCGGCAAAACCAGATAAATAAGCCAAACCAGTACGCTGACATGGTATGCCGCCATACGGATGAAATCTACAGTCACGTAAGGTTTATTGCCGAGTTGTGAGATTAGAGCCGATGCCGACATTTCGGCACAAGCCGAGATTCCCAAACCGAGGGCAATCCCGGCGGGCAGGCTACGCCACGAGATTCCGAGCACACGCGCGAAGAGTAATAGCGCAAGCAGCAGGCCGATCTCCACCAGATTGGACGAAAAATTCAGTGCTTGAAAAACAGCCATGACTTTTGCCATCTCGCCTCGGGCCAGCACTGCCGAAATTATCGACGCCAAGAGTAGAAGCCCAGCAGCCGTCCAGCGCAGGAAGGTGCGAAAGTTTTTCCAAAACTTGAATCGAGAAAGAAGCAATTGATTACTCAGTTCGTACAAGACGCCTAGTTCAAAGATTGCGCCCGCCACCAGTCCGGTCACAATGACCCATTGATAGAACTGAGTCAAGCGCTTGGGATCGGACAGCGCATATGCATAAGCGAGAGCGCCGGCAACAAAATAGACAAGGTGAAAAACCATTAATGCGAAAAAGAAAGGGAGTTGGCGGCGCAATCCTCGCGAGAGAAAAACAACGAGTGCAACAATAAGAAGAAGGTGGGGAGCAATATCGAGATAGATAATCCAAAAACGCATGGGCTGCTAGAATCGTATCGCTTCATAGCAGCCCATACCGAAGAAAATGAATAGCCTTTAGCAAGCGAGGCCGGGGGGGCAAATGGGCATGCTGGCTACAGCCGGAATGGCGGCGACACCGATCGCGAGCAGAGCAGCAGCGAGTACGAATAGCGTTTTCTTCATTGTGTTTCTCCTGGGTTAGGTTTGAACTGCAAGGCGAGAATGCTGCGGATTGGGAGAATGCGCGCGGAAATCGCGCCGCCGTTGGGTTTCTTAGAAACGTAACACCGAAATCCCTGTAAGTTGCTGATATGGAAGCGGTTGATTTGGACGAAGGTCCAAACTTTACGCGGCTGGCAGATCCGGCATTACCTGATCGTTTTCCGCTTTCGGGAAAATCACGCGTTTGTAGGCGGCCGCAGGTGAACTGTTGTGCCAAGTGTCGTCCGCTGGCCGGGACGGAATTTCTAGAGCATTGATCTATTCCCAGCTTTGCCGCAACCGTATAAAATTTTCCTTCGCGAATGTGCACGAGGAGAGCCGGTATTTGTTGGATAAGGCCTTAACCCGTTTGTGGCTATCGGCTTACGAAGTAAACAGCGTTCGGGGACGGTTGGCACGATCCGTGCTTAAGTTACGAGTGGCTGCGCAAGTGCCGAAAGGGGCCCGTTTAGGCCGAGGCAAGCGGCCACGGCATCTAAGGTTCGCACCACGTTTTTGGTGTCAAGTTTTGGATTTGTAGGGTACGTGACTGCGTGCAATCCCAGGCACTGGACTCAATACTCCTGTTGCCCAGGTTCAAAAACTCAAGAGTGAGGAAGGAGTCCTCCGATAATGAATCGCGCTTCTATAGTCATCGCACTGGCAGCAAGCATGGTGGCGACGGTCGGCTGCGCCAGCAAGAACTACGTAAAACAACAGACCACGCCGCTGATCAACAAGACCAACGAGCTCGACGATTTGACCGCACAGAATTCCAAGTCGATCAAAGACGTTGACGCACGTGCGCAGTCCGGTATCCAGCAGGTGAACCAGGCCGCCACCGCCGCCGACCAGAAGGCGCAAGCCGCCGGTCAGCAAGCCTCACAGGCGCAAACGCTGGCGGACAATGCCGTGCATCGGGTAGACGCGCTCTCAAGCGCCGTCGCTAACCTCGACAACTATCGTATGGTCAGCGAGACCAACGTCCATTTCGGTTTCGACAAGGACTTCCTGACAAAAGAGGCAAAAGAAGAACTCGACAAGCTGGGTGGGGACGTTCCCAATACTAAGGGTTACATCATTACTGTCGAAGGCGGCACTGATGCGGTTGGTCCGGCCGACTACAACTACGAACTGAGCGAGCGCCGCGCCAACTCAGTCATTCAGTACCTGGGATCGAAGTACAACATACCAGCGCACAAGATTTATTTAATCGGCCTGGGCAAGGACAAGCCGGTTGACGACAACAAGACCCACGACGGCCGCGCCGCGAATCGCCGCGTAGCCGTGCGACTGATGACGAACACCGCGGATGGGCAGGGAGCAACCACGCCAGCCGCGGCGACAACGCCTCCGTCGATGTAAGTTGAATGCCCGCGCCTCAAGGCGCGGGACGAAGTTCCCCTCCTCCCCGGAGGACTTCGCCAAAGGCCGCTCCGTGAAAACAGAGTGGCCTTTTTTTCTCGAACAGCGAAGATCTCCTGCTATAATTCCCGGCACTCTTTCTTTGGTGAGTTACAAATGCGCTGCCGCTCCCGTCACCTGTTTGTCTGTATCTGTCTCATTGTTCTTCTAGCTGCCGCGCCGAGTTTATCCACTGGCCACCCTGTTATACGTTGTGTACGCGGGCTTTAGAGACGACCTGATAGCGTCCTCCCGGAGGACTTCGCCAAAGGCCGCTGTGGAAACCGAGCGGCGTTTTTTTGCCGCGCCGCAGTTTTGCATTGACGTGGGTTCAAGTCTGCAGCAACATCTTTGTGCATGAATGTCATAGTACGCGCGTCCATATTGATCGCCGCGCTTTGTATGACCTCGCTTGGGTGGGGTGGTGAAAAGCCGTGGACGGAAGTTCGCAGCGAGCATTTCCGAGTCATTGGCGATGGCGACGTTAAGGCAGCCCTGGATCTGGCCCGCGAATTTGAACAGATGCGCGCCGTCTTCGCGGCTGGCGCGGTGAATATGCGGCTCGACTCCGGTGTGCCGTTGTTAATTTTTGCGACTCGGGATGCCCAGAGCATGCAAGCCATTGCATCTTGGCCCACTCAGCGTTCCGGCATTGCTGGTTTCTATCATCCGGGGTGGGAAAAACAATTTGCCGTTGTCAGAACTGACACCGACCAACCGGGTTTTTACCAGCCTGCCTATCACGAGTATGTCCACAGCATATTGCATTCGAATTTTCGTTGGCTGCCGCCCTGGCTGGACGAAGGGCTTGCGGAGTTCTATGGCACTGCTGAGTTCAAGGAAACCAGCGCGATGGTCGGAGAACCGAGTGCTCGAAAGTTCGTGTTCGACCATCAGGATTTGATTCCCCTGAAGACCTTGCTGGCCGTCACCCAAGGCTCGCCCTACTACCGCGATGGCAAAAAGATGCCCGTCTTCTACGCAGAGTCGTGGGGATTGGTGCACTACCTGACCTTCGGGGACGGGATGGAGCGAGGCAAGCGGCTCGGCCAGTTCTATACGTTGCTGGAAACCGGCACGGATCAAGAAAAGGCTTTTGAGAACGTGTTTGGCCCGTTGAAGCAGATAGAGGACAGTCTCGAAAAATACCTCCACAAGGGAAAAATGCACGCTTGGGAATTTAACAACCCGCCCCAGATCCTTGAGCGCAATTTTTCTATCCGGAAACTCAGTCAGGCGGAAACGGACGCGGAGTTGGGGGGGTATAGCGTATGGGGGTCGCGCGACCTCAAGACCGCGCGCCGCCTGATTTCGGCGGCGATTCAGAGTGATCCCAAGCTGGCATCTGCTCACGAAAATATGGGGTTTCTCAATTTCGACGAGGGTAAGGATGAGGAGGCACTTCGCGAATACCGCCTCGCTCTGGAGTTGGACAGTGCCCGATATTTGTCGTTGTTTGCCGAGACCATGCTTTCCGCGCAGGCTAAGTCCGGAAGTCCCACGGACCAGGCGGCTTTCGAGAGTTCTTTGTTCCGTGTGTTGCAGTTGAATTCGCAATTTGCGCCTGCGTATGTTGAGCTCTCTTTCCTCTACGCCCGGCAAGGCGGTCTGAAGAAGGCAATTGCCGCAGCGAGTAAGGCCGCTCAGCTGCAGCCTTCGCGCGCCGGTTATGAGTTATTGCTGGGCAATTTCCTTTTGCAAAGCGGGCTGGCGAAGGACGCTGGTTTCATCGCCAAATATGTCGCCGACCGATGGGAGGGTGCTGACCGCGAGGAAGCCATAGAGCTATGGATGCAGCTACCGGTGGATCAGCGCCCACCATTGAAGGAGGCTCCTTTGAAGCCGGCAGAGGGAGTTCGCGAAATTGAAGGCCGCGTGACGTCGACAGTCTGTCCCGACGAGGGTGCCGACCGGAAGTTAACCCTGACAATCAGCCTCGACGGGAAGAATGTGTCGTTCCAACCTTCCAAAATGTTTCGCTCAGGCTTCTCGGACACACTCTGGTACGGCCGCGATCATTTTAATCCGTGCCGTCATCTCGAGGGTCTACGCGCAGTTGTTCGCTATAAGCCAGTCGAGGGCAGGGAGCTTAACGATCTCGTGGAAGTGCAGTTCCGAGTCGACGTTCCGTTGCGCCCTCCGAGAGAAGCGGCCGGGACTGCTACTCAAAACCCGTAAATCAGCGCCCACGGCGCGGGCTGCCAAGTGCCCCTTCGAATCAAGTAAGATTGTTCGTATGAATCGTCGCTTCGCAGTAATGCTCTCGCTGACGTTGCTCGCGTGCACCTTGCAGCGCCCGACGTTTGCGCAGAACGACGACGACTCTGCCGCACCCCAGGCCACGCGGGACCGCTCCTCGAACTCCACGCGCGAGTCTGAGATGAGCTCCAGCGAGGACACGCGCATCGATATCAGTCCGCCGAGGGACGATGCCAAGAATCATCCCGACAGCCAGGTTGCGATCTCGGACTCGATCAAGGATCCGGACGACGCTCTATCCGATGTCGATGAAATGCACGCCTGGGACCCGCACAAAGCAGCGAAAGACGTCGAGGTGGGCGATTACTACTTCAAGCGCAAGAACTATCGCGGGGCGCTCGAACGTTATAAAGACGCATTAATCTACAAACCAAACGACGCGGTCGCGAATTTCCACTTGGCGGAGTGCGATGAGCAAGTCGGCAACGTCGCGGATGCAGCCCAGCACTACGAGGAGTATCTTAAGATTCTGCCTAACGGGCCGTTTGCCGTCGACGCCAAGAAGGCACTCGATCGCCTCAAATCCACGGCGCGCAAGTAGCGTTTCCCAGTTGCGAAAGCCTCGCGCTCGGCGAATGCCTGGGCGCCAACGTATTCGGATTTCAAATGCCGTCAACGGAAAATCTCAAGCCTGAGCGCCGCAGCATCGGGCTATGCAGCGATTGCAGGTACATGAAGCAAATTGTCTCGGAGCGCGGGCGAATCTTCTACATGTGTGGGCGCGGACTCAAGGAGCCGGAATTTCCCAAGTATCCACGCTTGCCCGTGCTGATGTGTGCGGGGTACGAGCCGGCAGAATCGTTCTCGTGAAGGGCAGTCGCACAAAGCTCGTCAGAAATACTCCGCCAGATCCCGAAACGCTTTTAGCACCAGCAATTGGCGCGGAGGATTCGGGGGCGCCAATTCTTCGTGCTCGAGAATCCAAGTGTCATCATGAGGAACAAAAACAGCATTGATCCCGGCGCGAAGGGCTGGGTTGATGTCTGACTTGGGGCTGTTGCCGATCATCCAGGTCTGCTCCCGTACCAGCTGGTATTTCGAAATCACACTCGCGTAGGTCTCTGCGTTCTTTTCCGGAACTACTTCCACGGCGGAGAAGTGTTTCTTCAAACCCGAGCGTTCAACTTTCCCCGACTGCTCGTGGTGGTCGCCTTTTGTGACCACCACCAAGCGATGCTTTGCTGAAAGATAGGCAAGCGTGTTCTCAACCCAGGGCAGAAGCTGAACCGGCTGGGCGGCAATGGTGTAGGCGAAACCATGGATTGCTTCGTGCAGGGCCGGCGTAAGGGGTTCAACTGAAAGTCGTTCGAAAGTCTGCACCAGGGCGTAAGCGAAACTGCGCAGCCCATAGCCATGGGAGACGATGCAGCCGCGTTCAACGTCATTCAAAATCTCACGGACATCGGCGGGCGACCGCTCGCGATGGTTCAGGAAGGAAATGAAATCCGCAATGGCACGTTCGAAATAGATGTTGTTTTCCCAAAGTGTGTCATCAGCATCAATGAGAAGTGTTTGCGAGAGGGGGGCGCGCACAAAAACCATCATAAACGTTGCTTTGCGAGTGGAGGAATCAGGGCACCAAACGTGCGCAGAAAATTTTGTTGATAAAATTTAGCCTCATGGTCATCAGGGGGGCAGTAGCGCTGGTAGTGGTGTGCCTGTTTGCTTCACAGCAGGCGAGAACGCAAACCAAGAAAACCAACAAGCCAGGCGCGCGGTCGAGTCAAATGCAAGTCGCGCCCGATCTCCAACAGCGCCTCACAAAGTTCCGCCAGGTAGAGATGCCGTTTCGGCCAAAGGGCATTTCTTCCCGCGACAAGCAGATGGTCGGGAAGCTGGTAGAGGCCTGCCGTTTTCTCGACGACATCTATTGGCGACAGATCGATCCCGAGTCGCTTGTTCTTTATAAATCGCTTACGGGAAGCACGCACCCCAAAGACGTCGATCTGCGGCATTTCCTGTGGATCAACGGCTCTCGTCGCGACCTTTTGAACGGCAATAAGCCTTTTGTTGGAGGTTCATCGATTTCAGCTGGCGGCGGTTTTTATCCCGAAGGCCTGACGCGCGAAGAAGTTGAAGGATATGTAAAGGCTCATCCGGAAAAGCGCGACGAGATTTACAGCACTACAACGGTCGTGCGCCGAAAGGGAAGCGATCTTGAAGGCGTTCCGTACCACGTCGCATATAAGGAATTCCTGGAGCCCGCGGAGAAAGCGTTGCGGGCAGCGGCGGACTTGAGCGACGACAAGGCGTTTGCAAAGTTTTTGCAAATGCGAGCAGATGCGCTGCTCAGCGACAATTATTTCGACAGCGATATCGCGTGGCTGGAACTGAAGCGGCCGAAAGTTGACGTGATTTTCGCTCCGTACGAAACCTATGACGACGGCCTGCTGGGCGTGAAGGCCACCTACGGAGCGTCGGTTCTCGTCCGCGATGAAGCCGAAAGCCAGCGCATGGAGACCTTCCAAAAGTATGTCGCAGACATCCAAGACGCTTTGCCGATACCCGAGCGAGACCGGCCATCCAAGCGCGGATTGGAAACACCCATGGAAGTGGTGGATGCTCCGTACCGTACCGGCGACTTGGCCCACGGTTACCAGGCGGTAGCCGATAATCTACCAAACGATCCGCGCGTTCACGAACTGAAAGGCAGCAAGAAAATGTTCTTCAAGAATTTCATGGACGCGCGCGTGAACTACATCATCGTGCCTTTGGCGCGGTACACCATGCCTTCAGATCAGGCGAATCTTGTTTCTGGCGAGGGCTACCTTCTCGCGACTATCATGCACGAGATCTGCCACGGTCTTGGTCCGGGGTTCGCGCATAACAGCTCCGGAGATAAAATCAACATTCGCGAGGCGATTGGGCCGATCTATGGGGGACTCGAGGAAGCCAAGGCCGATGTTGTAGGAATGTTTTCGTTAAAATGGCTGGTCGATCACGGAGTCCTGCCCAAGGACAGTCTTCCGGGGTATTACGCCTCGTATCTCGCCGGCAATTTCCGCACGCTCCGCTTTGGAGCGGCTGAAGCCCATGGCCAGGCAGAAATGATGGAGTTCAACTATTTCGTGGAACACGGGTCGGTGCGGCGTCTGGCATCGGGCAAGTATGAAGTCGATTACGAAAAGATTCCCGGCCAGATTGAGAGTCTAGCGAAGGAGTTGCTGGAAATGGAAGCAACCGGGGACCGTGCTCGAGCGGAGACCTGGTTCAAGAAATACGACGTGGTGCCGGCCGAGCTGCAGCAATTGTTGGACAAAGCAGTGGCTGTGCCGGTCGATGTGGATCCAGTGTTCTCGTTTCCAAGGGAACTGAAATAAGACTTGCTGGCGCTGTGGGAGTGAGCTGCTACCCGACAAACTCCACTTGGGGCTCCACTGAAATAATCCCAGCCCGGTAGCCCGTATCCAACAGCCGGATAATGGCTTCCCTGCCGTCGGGGCCGTAGTCGAGCGTGCGCTCGTTCACGTACATGCCAACGAATTTGTCCGCCATTTGCGGGTCAAGATCGCGAGCGAACTGCAGGGCATAGGCAAGGCCTTCTTCGCGGTGGTCGAGGGCGTATTGGATGCTGTCGCGCAGAGCGCGCGAAACGCTGGAGATCAATTCCGGTCCCAGGCTGCGGCGGATTGCGTTTCCCCCAAGCGGCAAGGGAAGTCCGGTCATCTGCTGCCACCATTTTCCGAGATCGACAATTCGATTCAACCCCTCGCGGTCGTAGGTGAGCTGGCCTTCGTGAATGATCAGCCCGGCTTCGAACTTTCCCGCTAAAACGCTGGGAATAATTTCGTCGAATGGCACCACTTCGGTCTCAACGCCCGGGGCGAACAGCTGCAGCGCGAGATAAGCCGTGGTCAGCTTTCCGGGCACGGCAATCTTTATTCGCTTGATCTCGTCCGTGGAGAACGCGCGGGTGGCGACCACCATCGGGCCGTAGCCTTCTCCCACGCTGCCGCCGCAGGTCATAAGCGCGTAGCGATGCTGAAGGTAGGGGTAGGCATGGAACGACACTGCGGTCACGTCGTACAAGCCTTCGCCCTCGATGGCCTTCTGGTTCAGGGTCTGAATGTCGCACAAAGTGTGCGAGAAACGAAGGCCCGGCGCCTGCACTTTGTTGGTCGCGAGCCCGTAGAACATGAAGGCGTCGTCTGAGTCAGGACTGTGGGCGATGCTGATTTCGCGGATATCGGCGGCGACAGTGGACAAGACTCTATTCTCCAAATTCCTTAAACGTGCGGATCTACTTCGCGCGGAAACAGGCGTAACCAGGTCTTCATCGTCCCAGCGGCGACCATAATTTTGATGACCTCGGCGAGGATGAACCAGCTAAGGCCCAGCGCTATGGCCTGCGCCAGCGAATGCGTCATCGTGTAAAGCCAAATGAGTCCGCAGGTGAACAACAGAATCTCGCCGGCGACGGATGCGAAAATCGCGCGTGCAAAGGTTTGCTTCCCACGCTCGAAAATGTATCCGGTGAGGGCAGCGACAAATGGATATGAGATGAGGTATCCGCCGGTAGGCCCGATCAGATGGGCGATGCCTGGCCGCCCCATCGGGCTGAACACCGGCAAGCCGGCAGCTCCTTCCATAAGATAAAGCGAGAGTGCTGCAAATCCGCGCCACGGGCCGAGAGCAAGACCTACCAACAAAACCGCGAGGTTCTGGACCGTAAGCGGCACAGGTGTTCCTGGGAGCGGAACATAGATGCGCGCGCATGCAGCCACCACAAAGCTTGCGCCAACCACCAGCCCGACGTTCAGCGCGTAATCCGTAACGCGACTGCGGGCGGTTACTACCTGCGTGGCTGATTGCGACATTCGTCCTCCTCAGGGTTGCGGTCCGCCCGGCTCGGCGGGGCGATTCTCGGCATTCCGCAGGCGCTGGCGTACCCAGACATACGCGGACAGTGCGGCCCACAAAACGGCCCCGGCGGCCATGGCAACGATCAAGTACCACCAGATCATCCGCACAATGACCTAGGATATCAAATGCGCTCGGACCGCGCCGATGGCTGACCGGCATAGGGCATTTGCAGGCGCGTCAGGAAGAGAGATGAGTCATCCGCCCTAGCACGCGATAATCCACAACGGATGCTTTAGGCTTCCGCTTCTTTTGCTTTGGCGCTTTTTCGGCGTCCTATTTGGCCTTTATTTCGCTGTGCGGAACTCGCATGAGTTTCTTCATTGTCGCGTCGAAGTTCTGAAATTCTTTGTTCATTCAATTTCTCCAAAAATACTCGGCCCATCTTGCGTACAGCATGATCTGGCAATTCAGTTACGGCTTCGCGCATGTGCTCTAGTTTCTTCAACCGGAAATGGTCCTCTCGCGTGAGGTGTTGCGGCCTGAAAGAACGTCCAATGTGCCATAGAACAAGATCAGCCGCCTGTAACGGGACGCGAGTGTCTGGCCCCCCTGGAATCAATTTTCCAAGTAGTCTGGGCAAATCAGGCTCGCCAATGGCACGTAGAGACGCCGCCAGCGTAGCGTAATACTCTGTCAGCCGATCAAACACCCCATGCTTGCGATCCACGAGAAAATCAACCTTGGCGGCGTCTGGATAATGTTTGTTCACATATTTGAGCACGGTGACATGGCCAAAAAAGGAAACATGGTCAACAAGAAGGCGCTGAGGCTTCTTATTGAGCGTCATCTTGACAATCTTTTTCTTACCGACCGCATCCAGAAATACGCCAGCATTCATTCTTGTCCCAACCGCGACAAAACTGCCAAGTTGCATGATTACATCCACCCCTTCATCTAACTTTGTGTTTATCTCGGAATCGGTGAGACAGATGCCGTTTGCTTTTTGCCACTCACGATTACGGAGATCAATTACGTGGAGGTATGGAATAGCTGGCGGGGCAAGTAAGACGCGCTCTTCCCACGCAGGGGCGAAATATCTAGACCAGTCATCTTCTGGAGCCAGCAACCCGGAATGCATAAACATCCCGCGATGTCCGCCAATTTCAGTTTCGTCTGAACTAGCAATGAAAACCGCCATGCGTTTATCCTGTCTCGGCAATCCACAAAAAGAGTGAGTGCACAAGGGATGCCGCCAGACCGACTCGGGTCATCGCGCACCTCCGCCATTAACTGCCCGGTCTCCGTCATCATCGCTTGAATCCTTTGATTCGGCAAAAATATGATTGTCGCCTGCGTAGCAAGAGGGGGCACGGGATGCTCCTCCGGGGGATGGAGGAGCCGTAGGCCACCCCAGCAGGTTGCACAAGCGCCCCGTCTCGCCTTAATGAAAGGATTGCACGGTCGGCGCAATCTCGACGGGAAAGTTGACTGAGCGGGAAACAAAACAGAGGTCGTGCGCTTTGCGGTGCAGAGCGACTGCCTCCTGCTCGTTGCCCCCTTCGGCTATGCGGACCTGGGGGCTAAGGGTCACACGCACAAATTCTCCTGAACCGTCTTTGTTTTCGCGCATGACGCCTTCAGCGATGTCCCGGTATTCGAGCACCGCGATTTTGTTCACCGCGCAGAGATGCAGAAACCAAAGCATGTGGCACGACGAAAGGCTTGCGACCAGAAGTTCCTCAGGGTTGTACCGAGATCTATCGCCGCGAAAACTTGGATCGCTGGACGCCGCTATGGACGGCTTGCCGGTAACGTTGATCACGTGGTCGCGGCGATAGCTGGCGTAGGTTTTCGTACCCTCGCCTTCGTTTCCTGTCCACTCGATTTCGCAGCGATAGGTATGTTCTTTCAATGAGCTTTTCCCGTAAGCTGCGCGCTACTTTCCAGACATCAACTTTTCGATTTCGTCCGGCGACTGCGGAAGCGCTTGCGTCAGTCGGACCAGCTTGCCGTCCTTATCGACGTAAAACATGTCTTCAATGCGTACGCCAAGCTTTTCTTCCGTAATGTAGATTCCGGGCTCGATGGTAAACACCATGCCAGGGCTGAGCGGAACCGAGTAATCGCCGGGATCATGGACGTTCAGTCCGACGTAGTGGCCAAGGCCATGAATGAAGTATTTGCCGAGCGGCTGGCCATGCAGGTCTTTGCCATGGGTGTTGATGTAGTTGTAGGCGGCGTCGAAGATGGTATCCGGCTGGCCTTTTTGGAGATGAGACTTACCTGACTGAAATGCCGCGATGGCTGCTTGCTGCGCGCCCAGAACGATTTCGTAGATCTCACGCTGGCGGGCGGTGAATTTGCCGTTCGCGGGGACCGAACGTGTGATGTCAGAGGCGTAGAGCGAATACTCGCCGGCTGCGTCCATGACAATCATGTCGCCGTTTTGCATGGTGCCAGAGTCCTCCGAGTAATGCAGGACGGTGGAGTTGAGCCCGCTACCGACGATGGGCGCGTAGGCAGGCCGCTCGCATCCTCGCTTGCCCCACTCGTATTGCAGCAGCGCCGATACTTCGCGCTCGGTCACCCCTGGCTTCATGGTCCGGATGGCGGCGAACTGCGCAGCAATCGAGGCGTCGGTGGCTTTGCGAATGAGTTCGACCTCGCCCCGGTCCTTAATCGTGCGCAGAGAAGCAAGCAGAGGGCGAATGTCCTTGTAGGAAGTTCCCACGGCGAAGGCGTTCGCGTTTTCCAGCCATGCCATCGGCTGGACGGAGTTGGAGATGTCGTCGCCGGAGGAAATGTCGGTATAGACCGAAATCCCGCGGTCAGGGAAGAGCTTCACAAGTTCCGATCGCAAGTTGTCGAGTGATTCGACTCGGTCAACACCCGTTAATTGCGCGGCATTCGACGAATCAGGGCCCAGCTTAGGGCCGGTCCAGCGTTCTTCAGAGTAATTGCGGCTGGGCAGGAAAAGAATTTCTACATAGGAACGAGCCGGGTTCCCATCTTTCGGTTCGGAAGG
Organism: Acidobacteriota bacterium; assembly: GCA_043734125.1. Taxonomy (GTDB): domain Bacteria; phylum Acidobacteriota; class Terriglobia; order Terriglobales; family Acidobacteriaceae; genus Gp1-AA145. The sequence goes on from JAYTFR010000061.1 coordinate 44,667, forward strand.
ACCAGCGACCAGAAGCGCGGCACCAGGCTCACCCCAACCCGTCAGATAATAGAAATTGACATCGGGATAGTAGCCGTACACTGCGTTCGGACCCGAAGCCTCGGGCGGCGCGAACATCAGCGCGACTCCGTCCTTCAGTTTAGCGGCCAGGTTTTCACGTCGGGCGTGGTAATCAGCGTTGGGCTGGCGCTCGCGCGCGAGGGCCGGCATGGAAGCGAGGGTCAGTAACAGCCCGAGTGCGGTGAAGAGCAGTGTTCTCCGATTCATTCGCTCGATCACTTTCCAGTAATAGATTTTGTCGCGGCTTCGAAACGCTCCAGATTGCTCTTGTCCACCACGTCGGAACCGGTATCGACGAAGGCAGGTACGGGAGCAAATTCGTCGTGGCTCCAGTCGGAGCTGAGGTTGGGCAGAGCCTGGTGGTGGAGGTTGTCGAGCATCTTTAAGCCGATGAATGCCATGGTGTAGGGCTTCTGCGCCACAGTAGCGGCGATCACGCCCTTTTTGATCCAGTTCAACGTTTCCGGATCGGTGTCCATGGCAATCACGACGCGATTTTGAATATTGTTGTTGTTGAGCACAGTCGCTACTTCTTTTCCCGAGATGGACTCTAGGCAAATAAATGCGTCAATGTGCTCTTTTTTATCGTTTGCCAGAAACTGGTTCGTCTGGTCGAACGCTATGGTGGGGTCGCCTTTAATGTCAACGATGTGCGCGAGTTTTATCTGCGACGATTCCAGCGCATCCTTGTATCCGTGCAGTCGCTCATTCAAATTGGGTTGGGACGGCATAGTGAACACTACGACTGTGCCCCGTCCTTTAAGTTCCTGGGAGAGTCTTTTGCCGCCCGAGAGGCCGGCTTGGTAGTTGTTGGTGCCGATGAAGAAAAGGCGTTTGCTGCCGGGAGCATCTGAGTCAACGGTGACAATCGGAATGCCTGCGTCAATTGCCTGATTGATGCCTTCCTTCATCAGGTTGGCATCGGCGACGGAGATCAAAATCCCTGCGGGCTTTTTTTGGATTACACGTTGGAGGGCATCTCGCTCGGCCGCCGGGTCGTAGGTTTCTGAGCCAACAAATTCGTAGGCCACCTTGAGTTGGTTGGCGGATTGAGAAAAGCCCGCCGCCGCGGTCTGCCAGTAAGGCACATTGACGTTCGTGGTGACAAGAACGTAGGTTTCGCCGCTGTGGCCACCTCCGCACGCGGTAAAACTCAGAATCGTTGCGGCCAAAAGAATGCATAGGGAAATTCTGGCTTGCGTCATGGCAGACCTCCAATGTAAGTGAGCAAACGTGTACGCGGCGAAACGAATTCTACCAACGAGTGCTTTGAAAGGAAAGAACGGGCGGCCCCGGCTCACACCCCGACCGGATACGGCTTGATATGGCTCTCGGCAGAAACCGATAACGGCGAAAATCGTCCTTGCAGCAGCGACATTAATCCGGTGTACCAATAGCCGATCACGAACAAAAGCAGGAAAGGGACCGTCAGGTAATTCTCGTTGTCCACGGCGTAGTACACAGTCATGGCGAAATAGGTGCCAATCAGCAACTCCGCCCAGGGCACCCAGCCCAGGCGCTTGCGGTACTTTACCGCGCGGATGACGTCCTTCTTGTTTTCCACGCGGTACTTCGGCGTGCGCGCGAACGCGGATTGCTTGCCCACCAGCGCTTCCAGAACGGCGATGGTGTTGGTCAGTGTCAGCCCAATACCCAGGGCCATCAGGAAAGGCAGATAGAGCAAGGCGCGTGGCCAAGTCCGCGGGAAGAGTACCCGCTGCGAGACCAGGTAAAAACTGGAAATCGAAAACGTCGAGGCCAGAAACAGAGGGATGTCAATGTACAGCATCTGGAACCATCCCTGGTAGAAACGGATGATCATTGCCGGTAGCAACAGGACGGAAAGAATCACCATCAGCGGATAGCTCATGTTCGCGGTCAGGTGATACCAGGCTTCCAGCTTCACGCGGAAGGGCTGGTCGCTCTTGAGAACCTTGGGAAGAATTTTCTTCCCTGTCTGAATCAGGCCTTTGGCCCACCGCGCCTGCTGAGTCTTGAAAGCGGTCATCTCCACGGGAAGCTCGGCCGGGCACTCAACGTCCTGGCGATAGATGAACTTCCATCCTTTGAGCTGGGCGCGATAGGAGAGGTCGGTGTCTTCGGTCAGCGTGTCGTGCTGCCAACCGCCGGCGTCCTCAATCGCTGCGCGGCGCCAGATGCCCCCCGTTCCATTGAAATTGAAAAAAACGTCGTGACGGGCACGGCCGGAGTGCTCGAGCACAAAGTGGCCGTCCAGCAGAATGGCTTCGACTTCCGTCAGAAACGAATAATGCCGATTGATGTGAGTCCAGCGGGTTTGCACCATCCCAACCTTGGGATCGGTGAAGTGGTTGATGATTTTCAGGAGAAAGTCCGAAGGCGGCGTAAAGTCGGCGTCGAAGATGGCGACGAATTCGCCTTGGGCGGTTTTCAGGCCCTCCTGCAACGCCCCGGCTTTATAGCCCGCGCGGTTGGTACGATGCAGGTAGTGAACGGGATCTCCCTGGGCGGCGTAGTGTTCGACGAGTTCTCGGGCGACATCAGCGGTTTCGTCAGTGGAGTCGTCGAGCAGTTGAATGTCCAGCTTTTCACGCGGATATTCGATCCGGCAAACGGATTGCAGCAAGCGGTCCACAACATACTGCTCGTTGAAGATCGGCAGCTGGATGGTGACGCGGGGCAGGTCAGCGAATGGCTGCGGCGTCGGCGTCACATTATGCTTCTTCTTGTAGTAAAGATAGACGAGCGCGTAGCGGTGAATTCCGTAAGAAGCGAGAAAAATCAGGACGATGAAATAGGGGATCAGTAGGGCCAGGTCGAATCCGTTGGCCTGATATAGCCCTTTGAAAGTTGTGTCGAGGAAATGGCGGCGGAAGTATTGCGTCAACCCAGGTTGGGCAAGGAAAACGGCAAAAGCTGAGACGGACAACAGCATGAATTGGGGCCGGCTTGCAGACCGGGTGAAAGCAACATTGTAAATCAGGGCGCGAACCCACAATGTACTGACCTTGGCGGGATGTCAGAACCAAGGCTTCAGGAATGAGGCCGTTTTTCATTTCCCGCCAGCTTTGCAATTCCCACGTTGCCCCTGATATACCCTTTGGGTTCGATAGCCGTGTTTGTCAGATTTGATTAGTAATGAATTCCGCACACTTCTTGATACTGGCTAGAAGGAGGCTCGTCTCGATGCAATCCCTGCGGCCAAGAGTGTCTAGAAAACTCTTCCTCATGGGTATTGCTCTAATGCTCTTGCTCGGATGGATGCCCAACGTCAATTACGCGGAGGCGCAAGCACCCGCAGAAGGCGACACGATCAAATTATTGACCGCTTGGGATGGAGATGCTGATGGGGCTTTAGGTGCACTGTTTGCGACTGGCAAAGGCCGCGCTGCTGCGCTTGTCGAGGCTTGTCGCAACCCGGACGAAGAGGTCCGAGCAAAAGCATTTGTCGTTCTTTACTTCATCGGAAGTCCGGAGACGCCCAAGTGTGCTGCTCTCTGGAATTCCAAAGATCAACCCGTGCAGATGGTGATGTCAGATGAGCCAACTTCAACCGAACTCGACGACATTGAGCGCTCTTTCAGACGGAAGCCCTGCGAAAGGGAAGGGAACTGCAGCGACGAAGAGTGTCCCATCCCTGACGAGACCGACATTTATGCGCTGATTCTGAACGGTTCTGCTCGGGCTGTTTCGTTGCTGAAGCGCGCAGCTGCAATGACCAGGGCGTGCCACCAACAGGAAACTATTGGCGCTGAGTTGGCAGAGCACGCGGAGTCTCTGGCACGCGAGGCACGTTCTGCGACACACGATCTGGTTCTCGATGGTACGAACTTTGAGTCAACGTTACGCCAATCAGCTTTTTTTGTGGCCCCGGAATACCGTAACAATACGGACGTCAAGGTTCTCGCTCGCAGTGAGTCGGACACCCGAATACTCGCCGAGATTTCCTATCGTTGCGGGATGTTGTGCGGAGGCGGATACTACATTGTTCTGAAGAAAAATGCGAAAGGTTCCTGGGACTACGTAATCATTACGAGAGCGTGGATTTCTTGATTCCAAATGCCTATATTTGCGACGCGATCCGCACCCCTTTCGGCCGCTACGGCGGAGCGCTGGCGTCCGTTCGCACCGATGACTTGGCGGCCATTCCGATCAAAGCCCTCATTGAGCGCAATTCCAAAGTCGATTGGGCGGCGCTCGACGACGTGATCTACGGCTGCGCCAATCAGGCGGGCGAAGACAATCGCAATGTGGCGCGCATGTCTCTGCTGCTGGCGGGCCTGCCGGTCAGCGTAGCGGGCGCGACCATCAACCGCCTGTGCGGCTCGGGGATGGACGCGATCATTGCCGCGGCTCGCGCCATCAAGGCGGGCGAGGCCGATCTCATCATCGCCGGTGGTGTTGAGTCCATGTCACGCGCGCCCTTTGTGCTGCCCAAGGCGATGGAAGCGTTTTCAC
>JAYTFR010000062.1:0-12417 GCA_043734125.1 Acidobacteriota bacterium
CGTTTCCCACATCCCCACACCCCCGGCTACGACGACGGGCACAGATCAAAAGACGCGTTACACTAACACTTCACTTGGTACAAAAAATCGGTCAGGTCATCCTACATAGGCGGATTCAGCGGAGCAGGCGGAATGCTGGTGCTTGGCAACAGAAAACTGGATCCTAAGGCGGATTACAACGGGGTCTTTGCCGATCCAGCGACGTTTGGGAAAAAGGTGCACTTGCTCTGGATGGGTGTCGGGACAAAAGAACCGGAGAGAATGCGTGCAGGACTTTTGAGACTGCACACTTCACTGCAGGAAGCGAACATCGAGCACGTTTTCTACGAATCGCCCGGGACAGACCACGAGTGGCAGACGTGGCGCCGCGATCTCAAAGACTTCGCGCCGAGACTCTTCTAGCCAAGCAGGCAATTTGGAGGGGACACGGTCGAGCCTCCGAGTAAGCGATTACCCTTCCTTATGGTTTTACACGTATATCGGGCAACCGGGCACCCTGCTGTTACTAAATCGATATAGTATTTTATGCAGTAATGCTTTTCTGCTTGACAAAGCTCAGTACTCCAAACGAAGCTGGTACCAACGTTTCATACTTGGCTTAGCTGTGTAGCCCAATACCCTAATTTTGAGCCTTCGCCATTCGGTGCTAAAGAGTTTGGTCTGAATCCGTGGCCTAAATCCAAGATTCAGTGACCTCTTGGCCGGACTCCATGAAACCGGAGGCCGGTAGTTCGAATCGCCGGGCTCGCCAATGCGAGTATGTCGGCACGGGATACTAAATCGATATAGAAAATTGATTTTGTGCTTGACAAGGCCAAGTGCTTCGAAGGAAAGTAGGGTCCGCGAACCATGCAACCTTGTCTGTTGTGTGCAGCTAATCTGTTTCGGAGAATGCCATGAAGCTTCTATCCACCCTCTCAAGATTTCAAAAGGTTTCGGCGCGAAACCGCGTGCCGCGATTTATCGCATTCACGGCCATAGCTTTTCTATTTGCCTCACTACAGGCGTTTGGACAAGACGCCACAATCGTAGGCACCGTTACCGATCCCTCAGGCGCGGTGATTGCTAACGCCAAGATCACCGCGACGAGTGCAGAAACGGGCGTAGCGCTCACCAGTACAACCAATGAGGCGGGCCAGTATGTGCTCCCAAGCGTTCACATTGGCCATTACGACGTTAAGGCCGAAGCGCAGGGACTCAAGATCGCGGAACAGAAAGGCGTGGTGCTCCAAATAGGCGACCGCACCCGCGTGGACTTCCAGATGCAGGTGGGTGCGATAACGGAGACCGTTACGGTTGAAGCCGCCGCCGTGCGTATCCAGAGTGAAAGCGGCGAACAGAGCAACCTGATCACCGGTAAGCAGATATCGGATCTCGCGGTCAACGGCACGAGCCTGTTCCAACTTGCTGCATTGACTCCCGGGGCATCGAGCGATATCACCAATTACAAGGATGTCCCCGTGGGTGGTGACACGAGCGTCAGCTTCAACGGCCAGCGCACTGCCCACAACGTGTTCATGGTGGACGGCGGCGAGAACTATGACCGCGGTTGCGGAGGCTGCGTAACCACGGCCCCTTCGAGCGAATCCATGGCAGAGTTCCGCCAATTGACTTCCAACTACGGCGCCGAATATGGCCTCTCTTCTGCCGGGACTATCACCATGGCCATCAAGTCCGGCACCAGCAAATTTCATGGTTCGGCATACGAAAACAACCGCAATGACGCCTTCGATGCTCGCAACTACTTCTTCCCGGCTCCGAACAAGAAGCAAGAATTGCGGATGAACATCTTCGGCTTCAATATCGGCGGCCCGGTGATCAAGAACCGGACGTTCTTCTTCTACAACATGGAGTGGCGCAAATACATCGACGGCGGAGGAACCAGCCAGACGGTCCCCAATACGGCAACCTACGGCGGAGATTTCAGCTCGCTTTCCACTCCGGTCATGGTTCCGAACGGAGTGGCATCTTCTGTTCTGTTCGCCAACTGCCCTGGCGGAGTTGCGCCAGTTGGCATCACGCCAGGCTCGCAATTCCCGGGTAACATAATCCCGTCCTGCATGATCAACCCGAACGCGACCGCGCTGCTCGGTACGGGCTTTTTACCGGCGCCGACCTCAGCCGGCCAGTTCGGTGTCGGAACCTTCGTAGGCGGCGCCAACACCCCGACGAATTTGAAAGAGGAGATCGTCCGCATCGACCACCGCTTCTCCGACAAATTCTCCGTGTTCGGTCACTACATCGCCGAGCAAATCGTCCAAGGCTACGCGACAGCGCAGTGGAGCGGCGACAACCTGCCTACGGTTGGAGACAACTTCAACAATCCTGCCCGTAGCTACGTGATTCATGCTACCCACACCATTAGCCCGACGCTTCTCAACGAAATCGCTTTCAACTACAACGGCAACAAGATCAATATCGTTCCGTATGCTTCTACCGGATTGACCAGCTTGGCTCTGCCCAGTTGCTCTGCACCATGCGACTTCAGCAAGTCCCGATTGTTCACGGGAACCAATGCCTTAAATCGCATGCCCAACATCGACCTAGGAAACCCAGTGGGCGCGAATTTCGAGATCTCAAGTTGGCCGTGGGTCAACCAAGCTGACGGTTACCAGGTCCGCGACGACGTCTCATGGACCAAGGGTGCGCACCAACTGAAGATGGGTGGAAGCTGGGCGCTCTATAAGAAGAAGCAGCAACTCTTCGGAACGACCCAGGGCGCGTTCAGTTTCGCGGGCAACGGAAACAGTAACCCGACGTACACTGGAGTTAGCTTCGCTGACTTCCTGCTTGGCACCGCCGGCGGGTACAGCGAGCTTGCCGTCCAGGACATCGGCATCTGGCCTAACGTTTCCTGGGGTGCTTATGTTCAAGACAACTGGCGTGCGAATAACAGACTGACCTTGAATCTCGGCCTGCGCTGGGATGGAGTGCCTCACGCGTACGAATCCAGCAATCGCATGGGGAACTTCTACCCGTCTCTTTACGATCCATCCAAGGCTGCCATACTGGATAGTAACGGGAACATCTGCAGCGCGGGCGATACTTTCACGAACGCGAACTGCACTGGCGCAGTAGATTCCCCTGGGCTCGGCACAAGCCCGAACCCGGTTCTTGCGGGCATTCCCTTGTACCTCAACGGCATCGGGGTCCCCGGGAAGAACGGCGTACCCAAAGGCCTCGTGAACAACCATTGGGCGACCTTCGGTCCGCGGCTTGGCTTTGCTTATGACCTCACCGGTAACGGCAAGACGGTCGTTCGCGGCGGGTTCTCCGTGATGTACGAACGCATTCAAGGCAATGACATGTACAACGCCGGTTCGAACATCCCGTTCAGTCTGAACGTTGGCCTGAACGGCGTGGAGCTCCAGAACCCGAACATCCTGCTTTCTACGGGTGCCGCGCCCACGTTCCAGACCGTTAAGGCGGCGAATATCACTGGCCTGGCTATCGGTAACTACAGGCCAACGACCAGCACCCAATACAGCGCTGGCGTTCAGCATTCGTTCGGTCCGCAGACGGTCCTGTCGGTCTCTTATGTTGGCAACTTGAACCGCCATCTGAGCGACTATCGCGAACTTAACCTGCCTTCGCTGGCTGAGCTCCCTGCCGTAGATTCAGGCACTACTCCATGGCAGTCGGCGACAAGCATTCCATACAAGGGGTTCAGAAGCCTCAACATGGCGCAGAACGAAGCCAACGGCCACTACAACTCCCTGCAGGTTGACTTGAACTCGCAAGCCACCAAGGACCTGCAGCTTCGCGCTTACTATACCCTTTCAAGGTCCATCGATCCATCCACCGGTGGCAGCGGTCAGGACTTGAACGGCGTAACCAACCCGTACGCAGGCTGGCGGTATGATCTTGGGCCGAGCCTTTTCGACCGGCTCCACAATTTCTCCGCCAACTTCATCTACAGCATCCCGGTGCTCCGCAACAGCTCGAGCCGTATGTTGAAGTCCACGCTCGGTGGCTGGCAGATCTCGGGTATCGTTACAATCGAGTCTGGCTTGCCAATCAACATCGGCGGAGGTAGTGGCGATGTCGTTGGGAACGGCAACCGGCCTGACTTGAACGGCAAGATCGCCTATATGCATAAGCCGGTCGCGTCGACAGACCCGTTCCAGCACATCCAGTACTACGACACCTCGGTCTTTACCGCTAGCGCGCCTGGCACTTGGGGCAATCTCGGCCACAACGCTCTGCGTGGACCGGGTCGCGACAACTGGAACATCTCTGTGTTCAAGACCTTTGCCTTCACAGAGGCTAGCGGCTTCCAGCTTCGCCTGGAAACCTTCAACACCTTCAACCATACGCAGTTCCAGAACGTCGACAACGGTTTCAACGACAGCCGTTGGGGTCAGTTCACGTCAGCCTACCCGGCGAGAATTGTCCAGCTCGGTGGGAAGTTTTACTTCTAAACCAAACGTGACCCTCGTCCCGCTCGCGCCAACCGCGAGCGGGACGACAGGGGGACGACAAAACCTCAAGTCTTCATCTGCTCGCATCGAACCCAGGTGCGAGCATTTTTATTGAAGGATGTCCAAGCGGGTCTAGGCAGTGGCTCGCGGGTGAGGGCCTGGGAGAAGCTGAGGAGAGCATCGGAAACTTTGCTGCCGGACCAAGGGAAGCAAAAATGGGTGTACGGTATACAGCTTGAGGTTGCATCCTCGGATACAAGTGCGCTGCCGCGGTCAGCTGCGGGCTTCTAGGCCACGGCTTCATCGGGATAGGCCGGATCGAGATCGTTGGGGGATCCGGGACGGAACCCTGACTTCCTTCCCGGGATGGTCGGTACGCCGTGAAACCTGACACGGCAAATCTGAGATTACTGTCCTGAGGACTCGGCGGCGGCGAACACGTAGGTCGTCAGGTTATACAACTTGATATTCACACGCTCGCACACAAGCGCGATGCCGCCGTCAGCCGCGGGCTGGAGTGCCACGTTTTTCATCCGGACAGGGCGGCTCGAGATGGTGGGAGTGTCCGGGATCGCGCTCCGACTCGCTTCTGAGTCACCTCCCGGAATCGGTCGGGACATCGGGGAGGAACCCGACTGGTTGGGTCCACTCAAGGTCCTAGAGTCCGGATCGGGAGATTCGTACGGCAGATTCGGCATTGCCTGCCCGGTCGTGGGGTAATACAAGGGCATCAGGTAAGCGTTGAGGGGAGCCCATCCGCCATTCCAGGTTACTGAGTTCATGCGGATCGCGAGCCGCGATCGATCGTTCCCCCTCTTCGATTCGGATTCGACAACCACCCCAGATGCGACCGCGTTCTTGGGGATTAGCGCGCCATTAAACCGAGTGGCGGTCGCAAGTTTTCCTTGAACTTTAGTTCCCGCTGGGGTTTTTCCGGCTTCGACGGTTTGCTGCAGAACCACTGGGAACTCGCGCAAGACAGGGGAAGGGGAAGCCGGGGGCTTCTGCTGGCCAATCGAAGCCGCAGAGCAAAACACCAGTATTGCTCCTTGTACGACTAACCTTCGCCTGACCATCGGGTTTCCTCCCTTGCACTATTGCACGAGAGAAGTATACCCGCAGGCCGTCACACTTGGGCCGAATGAATGGATTTGTGGCAGAGAAAAGGCTTCGCAGATACCGAAAAAGCCGGTTCAGCTGTTCAGCGAATTAAAGCAACTGAAGGAAAATAGTAGCACTGCTGTGCATTATCATTGAATGCGGGCGGTCAATCCTACTTTGCGCGGCGATTACCTCAAGATTATTGTCGTAACGGTAGTGATCTCCTTTTGGCTCGACGCGCAGACTCCGCAGAATGCCCGCTCCCTCGACCAGCAAGGTAAATTCGCCGAAGCGGCGGAAGCGTGGCGTGCAGTAACGAAGGCGAATCCGCACGACGCTCTCGCTTTCGCCAGCCTCGGGCTCGATCTTGCCAGGCAGCAGAAGTATGTCGAGGCCGTTAGTGCTTATCGCAAAGCATCCGCGATCAATCCCAAGCTCCCAGGCTTACAACTGAACTTGGGTCTCGCGCAATTCAAGCAAGGCCATTTTGAAGCGGCAATTGCGCCCTTGAAGCTCGCTGCTGCGGCTGACAAACCCGGTGTGCAGGCGCGCACCCTGCTAGGCATGGCGTACTACGGCGCCTCGCGCTTCAAAGAAGCCGAACAGTCTCTCAGGCCGCTGGTTGAAGCTGATCCGAGCAACCTGGAACTTCGACAAGTGCTCGCACAAGGCTGTTTGGGCGCGAAGGACTATCCCTGTGCGCTGGCTGAGTTCCGAGCAATTTTGGAGCAGAATCCTGACTCGCCTGCGGTCCACATTCTCCTCGGCGAGGCGCTGGACGCTCAGTCCGAGACTGAACAGGCGGTCACCGAGTTCCAGGCGGCAGAGCGGCTAGATCCGCACCTGCCGGATGTTCACTTCGGGCTGGGGTATCTTTTTTGGAAGCGCCGAATGTTTGAGGATGCCCGACGCGAGTTCGAAGCTGAGCTGGTGCTAAATCCTACTAATGAGCAAGCGCTCGCATACCTCGGCGATGTCGAACTTCAGACCAAGCACCTGGAACGCGCGGAGTCACTGTTGCGGCAGTCCACTGAGGGTTCTAAAACGTTTCGCATCGCCTATCTCGATCTCGCGCAACTGGCGGTGCTCCAGAAAAAATACGACGACGCGATCAGGGCGCTGCGGCACGCGATAGCCATGGACCCCAGTCAGCCGGACGCACATTACCGCTTAGGGCGCATCTACCAGTCATTGGGAAGAACCGCGGAAGCGGAGGCGCAGTTTGCAAAAACCCGCGAGCTGCATCAAAAATCCGACGATGCCGCCGTTTTCAAATTGCCTGCACCGCCGCGACCCTAGCCCGTCAGGAACGATGCGGTCCGGCGGTTGAAGAGTGCCCTGGCACGGCAAAGGGCGAGGCCGCAACCAGATCACTTCGAAGATTCTTTGTAAGAGCGAAGATTGACTGAGTTGAGGTTAAGTGGCCCCGGGCCGAATCGTCAAGTTGTCTCGGTTCCAAATTCGGGCGAATCTCTATGCCCCAGTTCTCGGTCCCAATCTACCAAACGTGCTTATCGGCACCTCTCTTACCTTCTAAGGAAACAGCTCCGAATGGTGCCTGCTCCGCCTCGATCAACGTCAGCGTAAACGGCGATTCGATCATGCCTTTTCTCAGAACCTCGGGCCCAAGACAGGAGGACGTCACCCGGCAACAAGCCGGCGACTTCGGCGGCGGAGCGCGGCAAGACCTTCTGGACGACGATCCCGGCCAGGGGTTCTCCCCAGGCGCTCATTGCAAAGACGAAGAACATCACTGCAGGCACTAACCGCTTCCAAAGCTTCACAGTATTCAGCCTACGTCCTCTGATCGGGATACAACGGCAGTTCAATCCATCACTCTGAGGTTTGTCTGTTGCGGGATTGGAGGTCGATCCGAATGGTCCTGACCGGGGAACGCTATTGCTGGATGACTGGGGTGTCCGCCGCGCAGCACTCGACAAATGGATGGAACAGCAGCCAACGCCCCAACTGGTTTTCGTGCGCTACATGCGCTGGCATAACGTCAACCATAACGTCAACAGTGAATGGGTGTACAACCATGCGGACATTGTGCACGCGCACGTAATCTGGGCGGGCGAACCTGGGAGCGGACCATAACAAGCTGCTGTTAAACCTGCTGCCAGACAGGACAGCGTGGCTCCTGGACGCCGATGTTGGTAATCCGCAGCTTGCACCCTACGCGGACGCGATCAACCCGCCCCCGCCGTCTTCGCCTTTCGGCAGGCCGCGAACCGCCGAACCGGACGAGCAGTCAAACTGGTGAAGACAAGACGCGACTGCGCAAGCACGGTGCGGGCAATTCTGAAGCGCATTCTCGGGGAGTTTCTTACGGTGTTGAGGCCCAATCAGAGCTTTGGGGTATCTCTATGAGTCGGAGCACAAAGTGGAGCACAACAACTGCCGAATGAGAGCTATCGAGTCCGACTTGCGGGCTTCGACTACGACTGTAAGTACTTGAAAACGAGTGAGGGCGGCGAGAGCGATCCATTTGCTAAACCGTTATACGGGCTAATACCTGTATCGAGGGTTCGAATCCAGCTCTCTCCGCCACGCAGTCTGAACTGCAGAGAAAATTTCCACATCTTTTCCGGAATCTCTCAAGTAATGCCCGTATTTCGCGAAAATTGCCTCTCAAAGTGGACTGGAGAGAACGGACTGCCGAGGACGTTGAGCCGTTTCGTAGCGTCTTTTCTCCGCCGCGCGAAACTGTAGTCCGACTCCCAAAACTCACGCGGGCGAACCCTAGGCGATCACAAACCGAACGCCTTGCGAACGTCTTCTACAGACGGGATCATCTACAGATCTAAGAGTCGTTCATTAAAGACTGCTTTCGGCCGCTTTTTATTTTAGTTTAGCTGCCACTGCTTGCTTCCTTTCCTTTTGAAGAGGGCTGCGATTTTCCGATTTGGGCTCAGACTCAACGCCTTGCGCGGACTGGGTACCAAAGACGGCCAAATGAGGGTTGTTAGAAAAGGTGTTCAAATACTGCACTATTCGGGCCGTATAAACATTGTGTTCCTGCCTCGAGGTCTCCGACGTTAGAAAGGTGTAGTTAACTAATATGGGATTTCACCGTGGCTTCCTCCGCACACCCGATGTGGCTGCCAAACACACACTCGATGCATCTTTGCGCGTTTCTAAAGGCGAATAGCAAGCTCCTGAAAAGTTTGATTTGACTTTTCCAGGAGGGCTGTGAGGACAAAGCTGCATATCGGCGTATCGCAGAACGAGCGCGTCTGTTGACATCCGTGCCTGAAAATCGTTGGAGCGATGTGGGGTGGTTCGAAGAGGAGGAATGGCCGAATTCACCGACGGGGCGGCTCAGTCTTTAGAGAATGATTGGCTAGACAACGCTAGCTAGAGAAGTTTAATCACCATTTTGCTTTATTCCATCTAGGTTTGGAGCCTTGTTAACACGTAGGTGCTTCTTGTCCTTCCACCACTCATTGCCGCAATCATTGCCTTTTTGCTCCCAAGTGCTGCCATCTGTATAGAGAATTTTTAGGGGAAGAATAACCCAGCCGATTGCGGCTTCCTTCTGGTACGCGTTGGTGTCCCAATTTCCAGTCCCAATGGCATTTGGTTTCACCTCGCTGTGAAGACCCCACGTACGGGGAATTGTTGTGAGGTCTTCTGTCGAATCAAAGTAGGCGGTCACAAACTTTATCCCGCGAATTGTCTTATCAGTGTTGTTTTTGACCTTTACTTCTAAGAATTTGTTGTGTTCGTTTACCGTGGTGTTGCCATAACGCCGTGTGGTCGCTAGATTGTCCCAGACGCTCTCATGGCTTGGATTAATCTTCACAATTTCGACCGGGCAGGATGGAGTACCCTGCGTCGCAATTCCGTTATCGGATTGTGCAAGGCAGACCGTGTTTAACACCAAAGCAGCCACACCAAAACGCATTGTCTTGTCCTCAATTTCTTTTGCTTGCTCACGCCATTCTGCCGCAGATATCTCCACTTCGTATACTCCCATTTTGTGCAAAGGGCCAGCGCAAGTTCCGTATCTCGTTGTAGAGGCCATCACTTCAAGCCCCCTCAATTTTGCGCCCGAAAAGGGAATGAAACATTCGAGGAGCAGGTACAACCTGCCGGGGGGCAGAATTGCCTCGGCTTGATCTCTCTGCCTAAGTAATTTCCGAGTTGCCGACGACACGTTCGGAGCGGACAAGGGATCCGGGCGGATTCACCCTGGAAAGGGCGAAGAATCCGTCATGATGCGTCCTTCTTTCGCTGCAGTTCCAGAAGCACATCGATTTCTTTGAGATAACCCAGTAGCTCAGCAATCGGAGGCCTACGCCAGAAGCTGCGGTGAATCCGGCTAAACTCATTTTCATTCTCGTCGCAGATCGTCCGGTATCATCGTCGTCCATACACATCTGTATAGGATGCCTCTAGCTTTCCGCCCGCCGTCACCCACTCAAGTTCGCGGGCCTTGTCGGCCGGCCCTATCGGGTAGGTCCGAACCTTCTTCACTACCGTCTTCTTGTCCGAGGCAAAATCACGAATGCGTACATAAGCTGCGACGCCTTGGCCCACATTCTGCAGTTGCCAAGTTCGACGATTCCCTTCCTGGGTGCGAAAAAAGATCAGTGTAGGCCTGATATTTCGCAGGTAGGCAACCCAGCCGAAGAATCCGCCGGTAATCAGCCCTCCAATAACGCCTCCGATCCAGGGCGACGGCGTAGACCATAGCGTGTGCAAGAATCCGTTCGGTGACGTTAGTTGTGATTCGAGCATGTCCGCACTGTAGCACGGGCGGTTTGTGTGCGCTTGACGAGCAACCCGGAAGTTGGCAAGCTTAACGTGATAAAAACGTGATAGTTCTACGCTCAGAACGAATTCAATCCGATCAGAACGGAACAAAACGGGTTCCTGGTAAGACGTTGAAGAATCAGTTATAGTAGAAAATTTTCCAAACGGAGCAGAACACCCTAAGTGGTCTTCAAAACCCGGGGGCGGCAGGATTCAATCGAGTGATGGCGCTCGCAGGCACCCACTGTAATTAAATTGTAATGGCGGAAGGATCAGAACCGGTCAAATCAAGTACGCAACGGACAAGATGCCTCGCCTTGCAAGCGGTGGAAGAATCGAATAAAGTAGAACACTTTCAAAACGCCGCAAGTCCCCCTTGTGTTCTCATAATCCGTAGGTCGAGCCCAGCCAAAGGCTCAGTAACTAACGTTGGGCGTTCCTCTTTCGTCGACGGGACTTGCGCGGACAAATCTTTGGCGATCTTTAAAACCGGCGGGCGGCGTCTTTCAATCGTCTGGGTCGCCTCCAACTTGCCTCCATTGGGCTGGCCGCTGTAGTGAAATTGCCTCTTTGAAGTTCGGAGCTTTCTTCCAATCCAGTGCTGCCCAAAAACCTCCCTCACCCGCACGTCCACAAACATTTGAGCCCATAACGCAGAAGGTAGCTCCGCGGTCTTGCCCAGAAACACATGTTTCTGGGCAGAAGGAACGGTGCGATTTGTCAATGCGTGATCGAGGCGATACCGCTCACACCCTCGTTCAATGAGCGACATCGCGATTTTCCGCTAATCAATATTCTGAAGGTTCTCGCCATGTATTTTTACTCGGGACTGTGAAGAACTCAATGGCGCAAAGCCCTGTGTGCCCGCACCGCTTCTACCATTTCTCGAATCCCTGCCGCGACATCCTCCGGTGCTTCGAGATCCATATTGTGTCCGCTGTGAACGATGATTTGCTTGCTATTGCTTGATAACTGCACGAGCCTGGCCTGCCCTTCTTTACGTTCCCGTTCGTGCTGCGCGGCGGGAACATCTTCATCGTTGCCATAGCCGCCGTCCGCGCGCGTGAGCACGATGACCGGAATCTTGCCCAGGGTCCCCGCCTGAGGAGTAGCAAGCCACTTTGCGAAGTATTCGGTTGACCACCCGGTCTGACTACTTTCAGCGTCGTACATCGCATAGAGATTCTGTGCCCAAATCTGCATCTTCTGTTCTGCCGGTGAAAGCACGTGATACAACGGATCGAGAGTTTGATCGGGCGGCGGCATGTTAGTGGGCATGACCGGCTTGTCGGAATCCTTCATTTCCTCACGCGGGGCGGGGATGTCCACGGCTTTTGCTCCATCCCCGAGGCGGATCGTTTTGTGATTGCCAATCCCCACACGCTCACCCTCGAACGCCGAGTCCACAAAGACGACCCCGGCCGTATCCGATGGATAGGTAAGCGCAAAATTCCGCAGCACAGGCCCGCCGTAAGAGTGCCCGACCAGAATATACGGTCCGGGTTCGGTTAGCTTTTGCAGCGCATCGCGTAATTCAAGGTTCAACTGCGCAAAGGTGCGTGGCTTCGGGCCCGGATCGCTCCACGCGTATCCGGCGCGGTCGTAGGTACAAATTCGCGCGAATTGCGAGACTCGCGTCTGTACCAGGGCCCAATCGAAGGAAAAATCGCCGAGCCCATTCTCGATGACAACCGTTGGCGTGCCAGTGCCGGTGCAATTTACGTGCAGCCTATGTCCGCTGAGATCGACCATCTTGCCTGGAGCTGGCGGTGCCTCGGCCTGAGCGCAGAAAGCAGAGACGATGGCTATCAAGCCCACAACCGCTGTTCGTTGAATCTTTAGTGAATGCCTTCTCCGCATCGGTCCTCCCATGCAATCCGTCTAGCTGTTACTCACACTCCTTGTTATACGGGCCAGTCAAGAATAAGGTTCCGTGAAAAAACTTAATTACGGCGAGCCACCCGAATGGTTTTATCCGGTCCGGGAGTCCCTCGGCGGTTCTACGGGAAGGGAAATGATTCCATAACAATGTCGGCTCCCAGGCCCGAGTAAACTTTGGAGGCGCAAACCAACCAAAGGGCTCGGAGGAAAGGAGCCGAACATGCTGATTATAGGTTGTGACTATCATCCGGGCTTC
>JAYTFR010000063.1:0-6641 GCA_043734125.1 Acidobacteriota bacterium
CCGATTTGCGACAGGCGACTCGATCCGGGCGGTTTCCCTTCGCGAATTTGCATTTTGACACTCTATTCAAGTGTCACTAATCATTCTGAACGAGAACAGCGTGTGGCAAAGGATGCCAGATGCAAACAGTGTCCTGATTTAGAAGGACTCCGTCCATCGAAGTGCTGCGACTTGCCCCTCAGCGCGGATTCGTTGTCATCGATGCGCGATGTCCGGTGGTCGTCTCCCAGTAATCGATCCATCGCATGCGGATACCGTTGGCGCGCTCCAGAAGTTCCGGGCTTGGGTGCTGGCCGTGTTCCACGACAACGACAATCCCTGTGTTGAACTGCTTTTGGGAATGATCAACGTCGGGCAATCGTGCGCCCTCCGCCGCAATCACGTCTTGCACTGTCACTTTCGTTCGATCTGCTTTGAAAATTGGATGGCCGTTCGCATCCTTTCCGGCGGGTACGAGATTCTGCAGGATGAAAAAGTCTGGCACCTCCGTCGAAGAGATCAGGCCCATCAAATAGAGATCAAGATAGGAATAGCCGGTCGCTGGCACATAGTAATCGTCGTCTAGCTGGGTATAGGTGCCATCGAAATTATCCTGCCAAACGCTCCCGCCCATCGCGGACGCCTCTGTGGGACGTTGGTATGGAAATGCCACCGGGGCGAGCAATCCGCGAGCCCAGTGGACCGGACCGAGCTGAATTGCTTGTCTGTTGACCTTTGCAGACACAAAAGCTGACCAGCGGTGACCCATTTCGTGCCCGATTTGCGACATCGCATAGTTGTAGGGAAGGATCTGTCCGTCAGGAGAACGTTCTCGCAGCTGGTGTAAGTAGAACGTTACATCGCGGTCGCTTCCCACTGGCGCTCCATCGGGAGGCCGTTCCTGCATCTGGTTCGAGCCAACGTAGACCGGCTGCACGTACCCCCACTGAAAGCGGCCTTCAGTGCAATAGCTCTGAAGATCGTGCATGGGTGCGGCAATCCCGGTCACGTTGCCTGCTACCGGACCGTCACTAGGAGTTCCCGCTTCCTGGTTATCGATACGGAAATCGGAGTAGTAGGCGAGGAAATCGAACTTATCCCCGAGAGCCTTAATCACTGTGCATGAAAGATCCTGTGGTCTTGGCAAAGTCAGGTAGTGGAACGCTTCGTATGCCACTCTCAACGGGCCATCCTTGCGAGTCAGAGAAGAAAAGTGAACTTCAGGACTGCGAATTCCCGATAGGAAGATGACATGAGGCGAAATCCTGGCAACAGCTCCGGGATTCCCCGACGCAGCGACTTCGGTCGAGACCGAAACTTGATCGAGTCCGCGGAGCGAACTTGGCAGAATTCCCTCGATCGTGATGGTATTCCCGCTTGTTACCACCTTGCGCGAAACTCCCGGACCGAAGGCGACGTACTTTGATGGACGGTGGTGCCACGCAATCCCTCGCGCGGTCCATACGAGCTTCGTCTGAGGAGCATCCGCACTCGTCGAGACCGGTTTTTGCGCATCAAGAAAAACGCGGTAAGTAAGGCCGTCGACAGCAGGGTCGCCTTCGTGCAACGCTGACCCACGCGTTTCGAAGGTCACCTTCAGTCGAATGCCATCTTCAATCGCGAACTTTACATTCCGAACATCCAGATGCGCAGCCAATGCTGGATATGGCTCTGCGCTGATAGTCGCCAGAACCTTCCCGGTCCCCGACAGTTCGGGATAGATGCCAACGATGGCGTCCTTCGCCGCGAGTTCTTTGTACGACATCTCAATCAATCCATCGCGGTGCAGCACTACCTGAAACCGGTTGGTCGTTTTGAACCAAGTGAAGTCCTGGATGTTTCCGAATGGCTCGGTAATGTCCCACGTAACGACCGCTCGGTCCGCGAGCGCTTTCACATAGCGAGGCCCGGACATTCGCGGCTTAAAGAAGACGCAGATGGCGGGCGCCTGGTCGATAAGAGTGCTTGCGGCTTCAGCCAGCGGTTCGAATCGGCCGATGGAAACGCCTCCTTCGGGGCGCTGAGAACCGTCGGGGCTGTCGTCTTTTTCCCGCGTGCCAAAGCTTATGGATCCTGTCGCTCCTACGAAGAATGAGTTCCACTTCTTGCCGGAGAATGGGAAAGCAAACTGATGAAAAGTAACTTCTGCGCCGGCAAGCTGAGACCCGAAATCTGAATCCCAGTTCAACGGTCGATGGTCCACACGATACTGGGAGCCATCTGGTGTGAAACGGAGCGTCTGGCCGACCAGGTCAAACAGGTTGGCCTTCCCAAGCGCACTATCCTCTAGCTGCATAACAATCAAATTGCCATCGGTCGATACTTTGCCAATGGAATGCCCTGGCTCGACTCCTTCGTCTTGCGCGTGCGATAGGTTGTGATAGCAAAGCAACGCACACAGAACCAGGATGACAGACCGCACGAGACATTCAACGCCACGTCTTCTCATTTCTTCCCCAATTGCGCTGCTTCGAGTCGGTTCCCGACTGTTCCGTAAACCGCGAGGGTCTCGCTCAGTGTGCTCCCAGTCAATCGGAGCGTTGCCGATTGAAACCGTCTCAATCTCAATGGGTCATGGTGGGGGATGGTTTTAATCCCGGTCAATGGTCACAAGCGAGTGGCCGCTCCGCGACACCGTAACTTTCACGTTCTTCTCTTCACCGTCTTCGATGACGCACTTCGACAGCAGCTTTCCAGATGACAACACGCGATAGCTACCCGGAAGCAACCCTTTTAATGTCAGCGTTGTCTCGTGTTGATCGTTGGAGCGATTTTCAATGCTAAAACTGAAACGGTTTAGGGACTCGCTGAAAGCGATCGGTTTGCTTTCTTCGAAGCCGTCGCGATCGAGTTGCAGTTGGAAGCGTGTGTTTCCCCGCACCACGTCAAACCTCTCTCGCAGACCATCTCGAGGAATCACTTCTATTGCAGTGCCATGCCGCGTCAATTCGCCGCCATAGGCGTACCACCCAAAAATTGGATCATCGCTCACGACCGTCGCCGCAGTGCGCAATGCTGCGCTGAAACCTAAATCAATTTCACCCGAGTACCACCACGAGCCGTGTCCCATTTCCTTGTTCCCCAGCCATGCGTGTCCCCAGGGGCGTGGCTCAAATCCTCCGCCCGCGCCACCGTCGTTCTCTTTGCCAGCAAACCAGTAGCCGTAATTCGACTCGGCTGTGCCGGAGTTGAGCAGAGCCCACGAACTCAGATAAGACGCATACCCCAGTCGCAAATACGGAACTGGGTCCGGTGCGAAATTCAACGCGTAATCTTCGACCGCCCAGCCTCCCATCTGAGACATGTAGCTGAGCGTGTAGGCGGTGTTGCCGCTGGCGCGGTAGTCGCTTCCCATCCAGAAGTACGCAGGCTCCATGCCGCGAGCAGCTACGTTCAAACGCATTTGCTCTTCGAGAAAGTCATTGGCATCTGAGGACTTCACGGTCTTGCGAAACTCAACTGCTGTCGCATCTTGCTCCCGCCGAACCGCGTATTTCGCGAGTGCGTGAGTCGATTCGAATCCAGTCGAGTCGAATGGATACTCTGACTGAAACAGATCAGGATGCTGGTTGATGAAGAATGCCGCCTTGGCTTCCCAGTGCGCGCGGAGTTTGTCCGCTTCGCTCGTCAGGCCATTCTGTTCGAGCACACGAATCAAGTCCGGAATCACCAATTCGTTGTACGTGCCGGTTTCATACGCCGACCACTTCACGATCTCCATCGGTACCGTGAAGAAAGCCATGGCTGTGCGATACGCGCGCTCAAGGTAAGCAGACGCGTCGAGATAATGCACCAGCGCCGGATAGTCCTTCGCGATCAGATACATGTTGTAGTAAAGCAAAATCACATGCGGGTAATCATAGATTCTCCAAAGGTGTTTCTTGCCTCGCTCGTTCTCTTCAGGGCTTTGGCGATTAACCTTCCAGTTCGGTATTCCGTAAATCCCGTACGGATAGGTTTCTTTGTCGGTGCGCTGCAAACCGCCCCAGACATAGTGCTGAATATAGTTCTCTATTGACGCGATCTCTTCCTGATCAGGAAAGGAGACATTCTTGGCCGCGAGATAGGGGGCTTTGCCGAGCGCCGGATCATCGCAAGCCACAGCGTAGGATTGCAACTCGTCGAGATCATCGGGGCTGCGCAGGATCTGGTGCTTCATGTCCCATTGCGAATACAGGCCGTTGTACCAGCGCTTGGGAACGTTCCATTGTTCGCGCGTCATCAAGAAGCGCGCACGTTTCTTAATAAGGGTCTCCAGCGGCTCGGTAACGAAGAACTCCAGCGACAAATATCTCCCGTTGCCGTATTGCACCTTCAACATGTTCTCGCCGAGGCGGGAGAAGCTGACTGAGTAAACATGCGTATCCCCGCTGTGTTCACCGACCAGCTTCACAGAAGTCTTATCCGGAAATTCGGGCATGATGCTGCGAATCTTGTTGCGCGTACGCAATGAGAACATCGTCGGCAAATCGGTCGGAACGGTCATGCCCGGGACAACGTTAACGTCAACCCCGCCTTCCTGGTAAAGCACATCACGGACTGAGGCGTAGTCTTTCGCCCAGCG
This sequence comes from Acidobacteriota bacterium, assembly GCA_043734125.1. GTDB lineage: Bacteria > Acidobacteriota > Terriglobia > Terriglobales > Acidobacteriaceae > Gp1-AA145. Next base: position 4,544 of record JAYTFR010000063.1, read on the forward strand.
GAACTTAAAGCTGTACTTCGCGGAATCGCCTGGCTGTCCCTTGGGCGCCAATGTGAGCATCGTATTGGGCAACCGCCATTTGCCGCTCTTCGTCGCCAGGTCTAAACCACGAGCAGCAGAATGAACATAAGCGTTAAAGCTCTGCTCTTCCTGCTGATCGTAATACTCAAGATGTGTCCCCTCTTCCGGGACCATTACCAGGAATGGCCCAATCCCATTGCAGCGCATCCAAAAAATGTAGGAGCCATCGCCTCCTATGAAACTATGCCGGATGAGTCGCTTCGTGTAGGTCTCGGTCTTGTCTGGAACGTAGTCCGTGTTGAACGGGAGAGCAACGCCCAGATCCCCGACTTCAAGCGCCTTTGAAGTCTTATTGCGAGCCTCGATCGTCCACACCAGAGAATCTCCTTCCAGGCGGAATGCCCCTGTCGCGGCGATGTCCGGAACGGACTCGACCTCCTTACCGTGCTCCGCGTTCACGCGCCATTCGTAGATTCCCGAAGTTGCATCCGGCGGAAGTCTTGCCAGAAGTCTGACAGCCGGCGTCGTCACCGGCTCAAAACTTACGTGATTGAACTGATCCGGAGCGATGCCATATTTATCCGACGACTGAACGTCTTTCCACCGATCGCCATCGCGATATTGGATTTTCCAGGACTGGGGCAAGTCCCACTTGTAGTCCTCGTAGGTGCCAATTGCCCAATACACTTCCACCGAAGACACCTGTTTTGGCTCGTGAAAGTTGTATTCCACCCACTCCTCAGTTCCGTGCCGGTCGCCCCACGTAAAGAAAGGAATTCTCTTGTCACGCGAATCTTTAGGTTCAGCCTGATCGTTCAGCGCTCGCACTCGCCAGGGCCCGATTGAGGAGTTTGCGCGGCTCGCTGTAGCAATGGTTGGAACCGCGTGGCCGATCTCATACGCCACTTCTCCAGGAGATCGCTGCAAAACGGAAGTCCCGCTCGAGATTTCTTTCCAGGCTTCTCCGGGCGGACGGTAACGCACCAATACGTCCCCAATGCTTCCACCTCCGAGAACGTAGTCCGTATCAAAAACATCCTGCGCCCGTTTCAGGCTGATAAGACCGGCCGGGGAAAATGCAATTTTGAATTGATCGTTCTGGAGCTGCTGGCTCGAAGCAAGAATGCTGTGTGAGCAAACGATGAAGAGGATGAGCTTTCGAAATTGCTTTTTTTTCATGTCAAGCACTCAAGCCACTCCGGAGGGACTGATTTCTCATCGACTGAAACATAAAGAGAAATTTGACTCGCTTCTTGATCTCTTCCTTGACGTTTATGCTTCCGTGGCGACCGACGCCTTGGAAGCACGGCGCACGCAAGCGTTTGACCAAGCCAGAATTTTGTATACTTTATGCATTATATTGTCAAACATGCTATTTTTAGCTCGACGGATCAACGTCCTTCCAATTGGGACGTCGTGAGGACCGCAATGTTACATACCGAAAGACGGCATTTCGTGGGTAATCGTCTGAAGATGAGTGTCCTCTTTATTTGTTTGGGGGCCAGTGTAATCCGGCCGGCGCAGGCATCTGCCCAAAATAAAAATCCCGCTGAACTGGAAAGTAGCAAGACCATCAAGCTGAATCCCCTGCCGCTGAACCATGTGAGGTTGACCGGAGGGCCGCTCAAAGCGGCGCAGGACGCCGACGCGAAATATCTGCTGGAACTCCAGCCCGATCGCATGCTTGCGTTCCTTCGTCAGCGTGCTGGACTCAAGCCCAAAGCGGAAGCCTACGGCGGATGGGATGGGCCAGGACGAAACCTGACCGGACACATCGCAGGTCACTACCTCTCGGCCGTCAGTCTAATGTGGGCGGCGACCGGCGATGTGCGATTCAAAGAGCGTGCGAACTACATTGTCCAGCAATTGAAAGAGATTCAAGACGCTCAAGGCGACGGATACATCGGTGCTCTGGTGGACGGCCAGGGCGTCGATGGGAAGCAACGCTTCGTCGACCTGAGCAATGGCGTCATCCGGTCGGGAGGCTTCGATCTCAATGGCCTATGGTCGCCGTGGTACGTTGAGCACAAACTCTTCGCCGGCCTCAGAGATGCATACCGCTACACCGATAACGCCA
>JAYTFR010000064.1:0-1506 GCA_043734125.1 Acidobacteriota bacterium
TTCGTCCGACTTTGGAGGAGCTTGCGCCAAAGCCAGACTCGCAAGGGCAAGCGCAGATACACATAGAAAAGTGACCCGCTGAAAAGTGTGAAAACGCGATCCGAGCATGGCTTGCCCTCGGCCCTAAGTATAATGCTCCGTCGTCTCTGCCTTTCACGGCTTTTAACGCGTCAGCCGCCAGATACGATGGCAGGTGGGAGTCAGTTATAATTGCCGGCAACGTAACATTCTCCAAATGTTGTGAGGCGTGCCGAAACTACCCGGGGAACTGCCTTCCCGATAAGCCTTCTGCGCTCGTAAATCTGGGCATTACCGAACATCACAGCAACTACACCGCAACGAATGAAAAGCGCCCTGAATCAGCCCGCAAAAAACGAATTGCATCAGTCTACCGCCGCGCCCTTCGGCCCCGTTTTCGACAATGAGAACGAAAATGCCGCCGCCAATCTCTGGCACGATGTCTTCGTAGAACGGCCCCTGCCCTGGGGGCGTTTCCTGCAGTCGATTGGATTGCACTCCGCTGCCTTGATTTTGATTTACATCGCATCGGTCTCAGCCGTGCGCCAGCAGAAAATTCTCGAGCCAGCCCAGTTTGATCGCGCCTCGGTGATTACCTATACGCCACAGGAATATCTGCCGCCGCTCGATACCGGATCGACTCAGCCGCCCAAATCGCAGCCCGGAGACCCCGCCTACGCGAAGCAGCCGATCCTTTCTGTGCCCCGAGAGCCCAACAGCCGCGCACAAACCGTCGTCGTTCCTCGAAATGTCGCCCCGAATGTAGTACTAGATAAAGACCTGCCCATGCCGAATATCGTCGCGAGCGCGACCATCCTTCCCGCCGTTCCCCTGGACGCAACGCGCGATAATTCCTCGCGCATGATTCTGCCCGTCACGCAGGTGATCGCGCCCGCCCCTGACTTGCAAGCGACTCGCGACCAGGTTGTGAATGCGGCAATAACAATGAAGATGGCGATGAAGGTGAAGACGGACGTAATCGCCCCGCCGCCCGATGTTGCTTTGAAAAGTTCTCGTGGTATGACCGAACCCGATACCGCCGTGATTGCTCCGGCTCCCGAACTGACGCGCCCAGCTAAAGGTCGCGCGGGACGTCTCGACATGGGTTCGAGTACCGTCGTCGCTCCCTCTCCACAACTCGCGCTTGATCTGCAATATGATCAGCAACACGGTGAGCAAGAAGATGAGCGACACAGTGCCCGCCGCGGAACCGCCCGCATCCCCGGTGGCAGCGTGCAACCGGTTGCCCCGCCGCCGTCCGTCTCGTCATCAGCTAACGCGAACTCAGCGGGAAGGTTGGTCGCGCTCGGCATTCACCCCGTCGCCGCGTCCGGGCCAATACCCGTTCCTTCAGGCAATCGCCGCGGAACTTTTGAGGCGAATCCTCAGGGCCGCCCCGGCGCTTCGGGAACGCCTCAGACCAAAGCGGCGAATCAGAACGCGCCGAATCACAACACGACGACCTTCGCAAATAAGGGCTCCTCGAAC
>JAYTFR010000065.1:0-4949 GCA_043734125.1 Acidobacteriota bacterium
AATCTACCCAGTGGCGCTATCGTCTAGGGGTTAGGACGGAAGATTCTCAATCTTCAAACCCGGGTTCGATTCCCGGTAGCGCTACCACAGAGTCTGAGCTGCAGAGAAATGTGCCCGAATTGTCTGAACAATCGGCGAAAATGGCCGCAACTCTGCAGTTCTTGCTTTGAAACTGCACCGGAGAAGGTCTTGCTTTCAGCTCGTAGGCCGACATTTGACCCTGTTTCTCCGAACCGTGAACAGGTAGTCCGGTTTCAGCGATCCCGGCAGGCGAATGAAATGCGATCACAAGCCAATGATGGGCGCGAAAGCAACTTGACTTTATCTTATTTAGTCGGCCTCGTCGGCTTCCATCTCGCAAATGCCAAGTTTGCACTCTGTGTGAAAGTTAATTAGGGTTCGAATTCAACTCTCTCCGCCATACAGTCTGAAGTGCAGAGAAATCCGCCTGGATTTCACTGGAAATTGCGGAAAACGGCCGCAATTTCGCTACTATTGTTCTCAAACCGGACCAGAGATAGTGGCACTGCTCAATGCTGGAGGTGAGCTTTGCGGCGCTTTTCTCTGGAGGGCACTCGAGCAGTCCGGTTTCGACGACTCCATCAGGCGAACGCAATGCGATCACAAACCGATGCTTTGGCGAAAGCGACTTTAACACGGCGCCCTTCAGAACTCCTGCGTGCCCGATCGACGAGTCTAACGAGATGTAACGCCAGTTCGCGACGACGACATCGGCCTCCGAAAAACATTCTTTAAACCAAACTGCCACAAACGCGTCTAAGTGAGGTGGTCGAGTCCTGCTTGCAATGGTGCCTTGGGCGACCCTTGAGGGAACTAGGATGCGCAGCGAAGTGACGAAATGGGTTCTTCTGCTGGTCGCTCTTTGCTCGGCAGGTTTTGCCGGCGATGACGTGAAGATCTCCGTCGACGATATTGTCGAACGGCACATCCAGGCCATCGGCGGACACAAGACACTCGACGCTATCCATTCCGTGATTACCCGCGGCGAATATCGTGAAGGTACTTTCTCCATTCCCGACGCTTTTATGGCGCGGATGCGCCCGTACTACAAGACCATCTGCGACCCGCGTAAGGAGTTGGGTGATGTTTGCGAGGGATACGACGGCAGCGCATGGGAATGGTACAAGGATCCCGGCGTTGTCCTGCGCACAGTTGGAGCGGCAGCCGCTGCAGCGCGCCATGGAACCGATCTCTTCGATTCCCTTGAGGACTACAAATCCCGGGGAACAAGAGTTGAATTGGTCGGGTCTGAAACCTTCGACGGTAAGTCTGTTTACAACCTTCGTGTCATGCTCGCTGATGGTTTCGAGAAGCACCTGCTCGTCGATCAGCGATCGTTCCTGATCGTTGGCGACCGTCGCGCCGCGCCCATCCACGCGTTTGGCGAGCCCATCCGCTCCGAGAACCGAATCGGCGACTATCGCGAAGTTGACGGTGTGCTCTTTGCCTTCCTTATCGTTGAGGTTGACATCAACACTCGAAGAGAGCTGAACAGATTCACCACTCAATCGCTACTCACCAATGCAAATTTACCTGCGCAATTCTTTGAGCCGCCGCAGTACGCTCGCACTCCCCTGCAGCAGTTTCTCGAACAGCTCTACATGGAACGGACGGACCCGGTCTCCGTAATGTTCACGTATCGACAATTTCGAATGGCTAACCCCGCCCTTGATACGCGTGACGGCGTTGAATTTATTGGCTATCAGATGGTGAAGATGACTGACTTTGGCGCAGCCGTCGCGCTGCTGAAAGCTAACGTCGCCGACTATCCCAAATCTGCCAGCGCCCAATTCGGGCTAGGTCGAGCTTACAAAGCAGGGGGCGATCTGGAGAACGCGCGAGTTGCATTTTCACGCGCGCTGGAGATTGATCCTGGCTTCAAGAGAGCGTCTGACGGGCTGAATGCACTTCGGTAGAAGAGAATATGGGGCTCGTACCTCAGGTGGCACCCCGACATGGCAACCAAGTTACTGAACACCTGAATCACCCGCGAGCAGTAAGTAAAATCGAAGATGAGTGATATCGCGATATTTCAACAACTATCCTGCAGTTACCTCCTCGACAGCCACTCGCGTCCGGTTACTCTATTGGACTTGGACACCGGATGCATGTTCCGTTAGCAAAGAGAAAACACCAGCAACTTGCTCTAGATTAGAAACCCCCGTTTGACATCGGATGTCTGAGAGCGTAACTTTGTCGCGCTTGGGGTAATGGAAGTGAAGCGACGCCGTCGCACGTTGGTTCTGTTCCTCCTGTCGGGAGTCTTTGGTGGATCTGTTGTACCATCCGTGGACCTGCCCGAGACCACGTTCAATGAGTCTGCTGCACCTGTAAATCTAGCTCCTCCGTCGGAAGCTACTGTCACATTTGTGCGTCCTGTTAGCGACCCACTCGTCATGCCGGGATTGTGGTTCTACTGTGCAGGGTGCGATCTCAGCAGTCGAATGCCCAGAGCCGAAGCCAAGGCGAGGCAGCGACATCCAAATCTCCAAGATCTCCTCTGTACGTTTCTGAACTGAAAGCCGTTCCCCTTACTCAGATTTCGGCGTTTTCAAAGTTGGGACACGCCGTCAGCCTGGCCATGTCTGCGCCAGGTCGATACAAACGCAACAAAAAGCACCGCACTCATTGAAGTGAGGGAGGAGAACATCATGAGGCAAAGCACAAGGTTTTTCGCATTCTTTCTGCTGCTGGCCATCGGGGTGGCAAGCCAGTATGCTCAAGCGGCGAATTTTAGCGTGAATTGTGACCGGAATGAACGTATTAACAAAACCCTACGTCTCGTTGCAATGGCCAATCCGCAAGGGCCAAATAGGATAACAGTTACGGGCGGTTGCAAAGAGAACGTAAAGATTCGAAGTATGGATCGACTGACTCTAATTACAAAAAATGGCGCCTCGATCACCGATCGCTCCAACGGAAACCTGGCGGTCGTGGATATCGAGGACTCGCGCAGCGTCATCTTGCAGGGATTCACCTTAAACGGTGGGGCCGCGGGCGTCGCATGTAGCACGTCCAGTATCTGCTACCTGACTGGTAACACGATTCAGGCCGCAGGTGTAGGTATAACGAGCGGTTCCCGTGCCTTTCTTGAAAGCAATGTGATCCAGAACAGAGGGGGCCGCGGCTCAACCGTGATCGGTAATTCGCTGATGTTCAGCAGCAATGATATCTTCCAAGATAATGGGGGGCAGGGCGTAGCCGTGATTGGTGGGTCGCATTTCGAAGCTTCCAACACCAACTTTCTCAACAACTTGGTTGGCGTTGAGGCGTTCTTGAACTCCACGATACGATTCCACGGCGGTACGATCAGTGGAAGCGTTTGCGCCTCGTCAACGCCCTTCTGCGGGGATGGCGTGGTACTCCTCGGCGGCGCACAAGCATCGTTCGCCAATATGACAATCACCGCCAATGGCGGGAGCGGCGTACACCTGGAAGACGGCGCTTTCGCGGTTTTTTTCGGGACCACTGTAACGGGTAACTTGAGTGGCACGGACGTAGAGTGCGCCCCCCAATTCCCAATCACTCGCTTCGTAGCCGGCACAGGCGGCATTACCAACTGCGTTGAGCCAGCCAGTTCTGCGCAAGCGCCAGACAGCATGAAATAAGGTTTGCCAGTTCGCCAAATTCAGGCCGCCCGATGTCTGGGCGGCTTTTTAGTATCTCGGGGAGAGCAGGGCACGAGAACTGTTGTAATCAGGCGATCTCACTAATTAGGACGAGTGGTTGCGTTCATTAGTGAAATTGCAATTTTGCAAAAGTCAGCCGAACTCATTGTCAGCTGCTACTCGTTAGTGGATCACCGCTCAAGAAAAGTTCGTCTGACAAGGGGTCCGAAGCTCTCCTCGCAATACATTAACTTAACACCAGCAGTTTCGAGCTTACACTTATCCCGTTCAGCGGTACCCTCTTACTTTTTCCTTCCTGAACACACGCGTTTTTCGGCTTGCGGCAGAGGCCATGCCGCCCCTCGTTGAACGCGTTCCGCGCATTCACATGCTCACAGAAAATAACGTCCGTACAGGTTTCGTTGAGCAAGCAGATTTCGAAAAGCTCACCGCTGGGACAAGCGAGCTTTGGCTGCGGACGTTTTTGGAGCTGGCCTACACCTACGGCTGGCGGCGCGGGGAGTTGCTCGGGCTGCGCGTCAGGAACGTGGACCTGCTCAACCGCAAAGTCCGACTCGACGTGGGCTCGACAAAAAACAAAAATCTTGGCAATTCCCGTCGCCATGGCCCCGGACGCTTCACTTGCGCTCCCAAGTTCAAAGAAAAATCAGGGCCCAACCGAAACCGCAAGTAGTTGCTGTCAGAGACCCGTTCTCGCAGGGGAGAGGGTTTCAGTCTTACAAACACCTCGGTCGCGTCCACTGGCAGGCATTTTCCTGCTCTGATCAAAAAAGGCACGCCTTTCCAGCGCCAGGAATCAAGATGCAGTCGAACCGCTGCATAGGTCTCGACGTGGGAATCAGGCGCCACCCCGCTTTCGTTGCGGTATCGCGCGAACTGACCCCGAACCGCATCGGCGGCTGCAATCGGCTCGATCGCACGGAATACCTTGAACTGTTCGTCATGCAGAGCTCTGGGTGTCAGCTCCGTTGGTTTACGCCTTTTGATCAAGCCACGCTTCAATCCAACGATTGGGACCTTGGTTCAGGAGGAGTCATGCTTCCTCCCACCCAACCGGGAGCGGCCCCAAATCTTGCGATAGGAGGCGGAAAAGAGGGAGTGCTTTATCTCGTGAACCGCGACAACATGGGACACTTCAATGCTTCGAATGACGCGGTGGTGGAAAAGCTCACCCTCGGCGCTCCATACCCGACAAATCCGATATTCTTTACGCCCGCGGCCTGGACCAGTTATATATACACGGGTGTAGTCAACGAGCAGATACAGGCCTATCAGTTTGCTGGGGGACTGCTTAGGACG
>JAYTFR010000066.1:0-9985 GCA_043734125.1 Acidobacteriota bacterium
GAAGAGACTTCGGGATAAATAAGTGGATTGCATCTTTCCTCCGCAAACAAACACCAGTTTGTAGGCGCACGAACGTGCAGACGCACGAGTGCGTTAGCATCTCAGAGGAAAGACGATCAGATTCTTAGGATAGTGGTGGTTAGAGACTCTAGCCCTGGCGGACTATGCGTGCGCGAAACACGAGACGACCATTGTGCGAGCGAGAAGTACGCTTCGGTTTGGGCGGTAAGGGGAAGCGCGTGAAACAGAACCAGACCGACATGATCCAATTGCGAAGAGGCGGTCTTCAGAGCGTGAAAGTCCGCAGGTGTGGCGGTTACCTTACAGCAAGGATGGGATTTCCCCATCCCCATGTCCCCGCACTGTTCTGCCATCTTCTTGCAACACTCGCGCTCGGCAGACGTCATCGCTGCACCCGGCAATACGCACGCCGCCACCGGCAGCGCAGCCAGCATCAGCGCCAGAGCGGAAACACCGACTTTGATCAACAGTTTCAACATCACCAGTCTATCTACAACTCACAGTATGACGCAACAGGCGAGAAAAGGTTTCAGCTTACTCCCGTCACGCGATAGACCAACCAACCACGGCAAACCGTCGGGTCGAATGTTCGCGAAAGACGCTAGGGAAACGGACAGGAGCCTTTGGAAATGCTGGGACCTAGAAGGTACCGTGACAGAGAGACTAGATGTTATTTGTCTTAAGTTGCTGATTTTTAAATCGTTTACATCAAAGTGACGGTTAGAAGGCAGCGTTCTGACCAACTGAACTACGTCCCCACTCGCCAAATCAACGAGATGCGAAATCGCCAGTGTTTATACGGCTTTGCACCAATTGCATATCGTGCATGCAGTTGCCTCTGTTGCCTAAAAGAGCGCGATTCCTGTCCGAACCGCCCCCAAACCGCCTACAAATTTCTGAGCAAACTGCCGTAGTGCTCAAGACGATGCGCGCCGATGGCCAGGAAGAAAACAAGAGAAAATGGACCTCGCAGAAATATCCTAACAGTTTCCCTTCCAGCGCGAAAGGGCGCGCCAGCTTTTCCCGCTTGGGATTCTAGCAGCGCCTAAAGCCCTCTTCGACGAAATTCACGCATCTCAGCTCTCATCAGATCCACAGGATTCTGCGGGCAAGACCGCCCTGACCTGCGGTTCACAGTAGCGCGTCCAACCAGAGGTGCCGGCAAATTGTTGAAAGATTGGCGTCCCCGACGGAATTTGAACCCGTGTTACCGCCGTGAAAGTGGGAAGCCAAATCGTAAACGGAAGAAACCACAGGAACCGGAACGCACTGGATGCCGTTCCAAGAGCAGCAAGAAACACCTTAATGTGTCCCCGATGTGTCCCCGGGCTCACCGTGCCGGGCAGACCGCCTTCCCAGCGCTGGCACTCCGCTGTTCTGGGGTGAGTTTCTTGGCGCCGGCCTTCCCACCGCGTTTTCCGAGGCTGACGGCTGCTGGGTTTTTCTTCTTTGGCATTATCTCTGCGCTCGACAATGCGTAACGCTACGTTTTACCGTTATCCGGACATTCAAACGGACTGAGTGAGTGCTGCAAATCACCTCGGGAACGCCCTCTGGACTATCGCGAATCTTGGAACAACTCGGTGGCGTCGTGGCCGTTGCGGCGGAAGTTTACGACATGCGGCGCGCGAGTCTTCAACAAGAAGTGCACAACCTTGTGCATCAGCAAACGAAGGTCGGCTTCGCGCTCATGGCTGCGATCATCGGATTGACCGTCCGGCGGTGGACGGTTCACATGAAGCCAGAGTATCCTGTGAGCGCGATTTATCTCGACTTTGCTGTGCTCACGATGGGACTGGCTGCTTTTCAAGGCTGGCTGGGGCGGCGAACTGGTGTACTCGCGCGGGGTCTTGGTGAAACATGCTCCATCAGGCGCTGGGTCGGACGCGAACCCCAGGATGCACAAAGTCATCTTCATTGACATTACGGGTGGCCCGACCGCCGATGTCATTTCAACCTGAAGGTTCGACGCGGGCGGATTCCGCAGCAGTGCCCCCTCTCAAGAATGACCTTATGTTGATTCAACCGACCCGGCAATTACGATGATTGGATCGCATGTAGGCTGGTTCCAGTCCGACACGAATCACGAGAGGTGGGTGGGATTGAATGCATGATCACGAAAGTGACGGGCACGATTCACAAGAGCATGGGCATCACGATCAAGGCCACTCACACGGAGATGGCGGTCATGGCCACGCCCACGGCTATGTTGACGCATCTATAGCAAGCTCAGACCGAGGCATCTGGGCCATCAAATGGTCCTTCATTGGATTGTTTGTTACTGCCGTTTTGCAGATCCTTGTTTTTTATTTTTCAAGAAGTGTCGGACTTCTGGCCGACACAATCCACAATGTTGGAGATGCCGCCACGGCGATTCCCTTGGGAATTGCATTTTTGTTCGCGCGCCTCAAGCCGACGAAGCGATTTCCATTTGGCTATGGTCGAGTAGAAGATCTGGCCGGGATCGCCGTCGTGCTGACCATTCTTACAAGCGCGGTCGTCGCAGGCTACGAAGCAGTTCACCGCATCATCCATCCGCAAGCAGTCGGATACCTGTGGGCGGTTGTCATCGCATCCATTGTTGGATTTCTAGGTAATGAGGTCGTCGCGGTTTTCCGTATCAAGGTCGGAAAAGAGATCGGAAGCGCGGCTTTGATCGCGGATGGCTACCATGCCCGCACCGATGGCTGGACTAGCCTGGCGGTGTTGGTGGGGGCGATCGGCGTATGGCTCGGATATCCGATGGCTGACCCAATTGTAGGCATCGGAATTACGATCACCATCCTGTTCATTGTGTGGGATTCGGTCAAAGCAGTGCTGACTCGCGCCTTGGACGGAGTGGAACCCAACGTGGTCGATGATATCGCTCAAACTGCTCGTCATGTTTCTGGTGTAGAAGAAGTTACAGAAGTACGAGCGCGCTGGATAGGTCACCGCATGCACGCAGAGGTCAATATTACCGTGATGCCACAATTGACAGTCGCACAGGCACACGCAATTGCCGCGCAAGTTCACCGTGAATTGATGCACAAGCTCCAATTTCTCGAACGTGCAGTCATCCACACCGATCCTGTGGGAGAATCCGGGGAGGATCACCACCTACGAGAAGAACACGACCATCCTCACAATCTGCATCCCCACGAAAAGGACACCCCCTTCCACACGAGAGAAGGGAGTAGGACCGATGCTGATTCAGCTGGCCGGATTCCGTAGAAGTGGCCCCTTCACAAGGATTACTTTATGTTGATCCAACCAATCGATATTTTCGTCCACGCGTGGCTGATCGTGGCGGTGTTCTCTGCCGCGTACGTGGCATGGGATCAGTTCCATGGCAACCCTGAGCCTAAGGTGATGAAGTGGGGCTTCGTGCTGGTCACCTTGTACATGGGACCAATCGGTCTGTTGCTGTATGTGATGGCCGACAAGGAACCCACGCCCGGTGGCCACGAAGAGTTCATCAAGCCACTGTGGAAACAGGGCGTGGGCTCCACGGTGCACTGTGTGGCGGGCGATGCCACCGGCATCATCGTTGCCGCCGTGGCCGTGGCGCTGGTCGGTCTGCCGATGTGGCTGGATCTGATCATTGAATACACCGCCGGATTCCTGTTTGGCCTGCTGATCTTCCAGGCGCTATTCATGCGCAAGACGATGGGCGGCACTTACGTCGAAAACGTGAGGCGCAGCTTCCTGCCCGAGTTCATTTCGATGAACTGCATGATGGGGGGCATGGCGCCGGTCATGGTTTTGCTGATGATGGGCCGCGACATGCGGGCGATGTGGCCGGGTGAGCCGTTGTTCTGGGTGGTGATGTCACTCGGTGTCATTGCAGGTTTCGCGATCGCCTATCCGGTCAATGTCTGGATGGTGACACGCGGCCTAAAACACGGGCTGATGACCGAGCGTGCGAACGCCACACCCGATGCCAGGCAGGAAAGGAAATCATCCCGCGGCAGGGACGCCTCACCGAGTAAAGGCGACAAGATGGCGGGTATGGACCATCCGGGAATGCAAATGGCGAAGTCAACTTCCGCAAGCACCAAGCCAGCGTCTGCTGACACAAAGGCACACACGAAATCAAAGAGTGCCACCGGCGAGAGTGAAGGTCATGAGACGGGGGCCATGCCCATGGCTGCCGGATCCGGCATGCGGGCCGACGTGACCCGGCCGCAGTTGGTGACGATTACGCTCTTCACCTTGCTCATGTTGGCTGCGGGCATGACCTTGCCCGCCGCGTTCGTCAATCTGCGGCTCAGCGCACACGATGTCCGTAGTGCAATCATGCCGCCTGGCATGATCATGACGGAGGAAACCCCGGCCGCGGCGATGCTCGACATGGCGGCCGTGGACCCGCGCGAGGTCACCGCCACCTACGGCCTCAACAAGCAGGGGGCGCAACCGCTCGCCCCGCGCATCGAAAACGGCATCAAAGTCTTCGACCTGGAGACGTCCGTTATCCGGTGGCAGATCCTGCCCACGGTTTCAGTCGACGCATATGCCTTCAACGGCCAGGTGCCGGGGCCGACTTTGCGCTTTCGCCAAGGCGACCGCGTACGAATCAACGTCACCAACCGGCTGCCGAATTCGACGACGGTGCACTGGCACGGATTGGTGCTGCCCAACGTCATGGACGGCGCGGCAAACCTTACGCAGAAGCCGATCCAGAATGGACATATCTATCGCTATGAATTCACCGCGTTGCAGTCTGGCACCTATCTGTATCACTCTCACGACCACGTTGACCGTCAGCAAGCGTTAGGGCTGTATGGTGCGTTGATCATAGATCCAGCAAGTTCCACGGACGAGATTGCCGCTGATCACGAATACACGGTCCAGCTGCAGGAGTGGCTGATACGAGAAGGTCTGACGTACCCGGCGATGCCGATGGACGGTGGCCAGCCAAACTATTTCACTATCAACGGACGCGCCTTCCCTTCGACCGACATCATCAAGATGAAGGTTGGCGAAACGCTCAAGGTTCGCTTCATCGGCTCCAACAGCGGCTTCATTCATCCTATGCACATCCACGGCGGCCCGTTTGTGGTTGTGGCGCGCGACGGCGAGACGCTCGCGCCCTCGGCCCGCTTCAAGGCGGACACCATCAATGTGGGTCCCGGCCAACGCTACGACGTGATCTGGACGGCGCTCAAGCCGGGGAAATGGATGATCCACTGCCACATCTCGCACCACACCACGAACAATAACACCGAGCAGAATGGCGGTGGCGGCCTGATGATGCATATCGAGGTCGAGGGCGATCCGACAACCTGAGACAGACCGCACTTTGACAAAGAAAGCCGACGCCCGCGATGCGCACGGAACATCTCCCCTATTCCTCTTTCAAGGCGCATCTACGAAAAGTCAATGCGACACCGATACGTGTTGAAAACCGGTTCTTTCACAAGGCTCCCGCATCTAAGTAGCAGGAGGCAGCTATATCATTATTTTCTGGTTTCTGCCTTTTCTGTTTTGGCTTTCGTTGATTTGGTTGTCCGGCTGCTTGCTCGTCGCGATCATTGTCACTATCGCGAGAAGGCGAGGTCGTTCTAGAGGTCCAACCATCCTCCTGAGTTGTGTTTAGATTCTTCGAAACGCGCCGGGGAGAATCTGAACTTAGCCCTCGCGAGTTTGGCGTAAACGCAGCGACGACGCCAACAGGCGCGGTAGCGCTACAGGTAACAGAAAGTCAACGAAGTTGTGGTTAGCGGTAGCGGGTGGTCAGGGATCATCCGCTTACTTTTCCGAAGGGGCCGTGTATGGTCGCCCCATAGACAATATGAAGAACGGATCCGAAAACGGGTTGGCAGAACCAAGGAGCTACACCATTTTTGCGCTCTTTGCCGTGGCAATCCTTTTTTCCATGATTCGCGAATGGGCACAACCGATCGCTTGCCTTCGTCCGATGCTCGAACGAGTTTCAACCACACAGACGCATATAGCCTTACCCGATAGCCCTTCGCTAAATACTTCCCGTCTCCGAATCGGATCGATCTTGATTCGGTAGTTTAAGAAGGGCGTCGCCACCCCATCCAGCTAAACCCCGTTCACAATCCGCCTAACGACGCGCTTAGAAAACCCAGCCCACGCATACGCGTCGCCCTGCCTCAGCGGTGATGACTCTGGGCCTCTGCATCTGCAGACTTGCGGGTCCGCATTTCTGTGCGTGCTCATTGAGCAACTACTCATTCGTGCGTCTGACGCTCCAAGTCAGGGCGACGATCTTCCACTTTCCGTCTTCCTTTCGAAGGATGTAACTTGTCCACACATCCGGCTCAGCATTTTTGTTTTAAAGCTGAACACGTTTCATACTGGAGTATCCCCACGCCATCAAGGGACTCACCTCCACTTTTATGAGAGTGGTTGAGTATTGAGAACCTGCATGTTTGAACTCCGGAATCAAGTGGTTGTCCCGGAAGTCCTGCCAGCCGTCATTTCGATAACCGTTTTCGAAAACGACAATGTGAGGCGACACGAAACTTCCAACTGTTGGGATATCCTTTCTGGCCAAAGCAGACTCGAATTCGTTGATCAGTTTGCGTACTTGGGCTTCGTCAGAATCCGTTTGAGCAAATGCTCTGAGACCGACGCAACAAAGTAGAAACAGAAGTGCTAGCCCAACTCTCTTTCTCATGCTGTTCTCCATTCTATTGCGAAAGGTCTTGAGACGTCTGACTGGTAAAGTTAGGGACACCGCATAGTCCTGCGCTGGGCCTGCTCCACTTAATGGTCAGAACGCACACCCTACATGCTGACGCTCTTCATTGACGGGAGCTTTCCTTCAGCAAGGGCGCCTATCTCCCGCGACCTTTCGTAGGCATAGCGAACCATCTCTTCTGCTTCGGATGGAAGATGGAGATCGCCTCGAGTCAGCAATGCCTGAAGCTTCGCGTGAATAAGCAGGGCCGGTGTGCTGATCTCGCGCCGAAATTGCTCAACAGTTGCTAGCAGGCTGCGGAAGTCACGCTCCACTTTGTTTTTTCGCCAAAGCAACCAGCCCAACGCAAGTCCAAGGGCAATGAAAGATGCCCGATAAGCCAACATTGCAACGTGTGGCCGGAGCAGTTCCGTCCAGAATCCCTGATTCTCCATGGACGCATGCATGGACACGTCGATCACGGAAGCACCGAGGCCAAATAGAAGGCCATAGAAGATTTCCTTATATCGTTGCAGCATGTTCAATCTCCGAAGCCTCGCATTAGCGAGCTTCCACAAAACATCCCCACCAGTCACTTCCACAGGATTGCTCCGACCGCAGTGCCTTCATGACATAACTCCTTAACGATTGGGGCGAAGATTACACCCGCGACATTCCTTTACGTCTTACACGCACCCCCTTCTTCATGGCCCCAAACGAGTTGTTCATCATGGACAACACCATTGCAAACTTGAGTCACAAGCGAGCACTGCTACATGTAGGGGCACCGGATCATGGCCAACCGGGCTCCCCCAGGGGCCGGGAGAAGCACCAGAAGAGCGAAAATAAACAATGCAAATCCCCCCCAATACCTCCCGGCGCTTGGGGCAGTGTACTCGTCCAACGTCTCCTGTTGCGGAAGGAACACGAAAGCCAGCAATACCGCGACCCACAAGAACAAACCGGACCAGACAAACAGCGCCAGCAGAAAGCTTAAGCCAACGGTGGCAAGCTGGATCGCGCCAGTTCTTTTACAGCCGAACAGGGCAGCCGAAATCCGGCCGCCGTCCAGGGGACCGACGGGGAGCAGGTTCAGGGCCGAAACAAAGATTCCAATCCAGGCTGCGAAGCCAGTATCAGAAATACCGATCTCAATAGGAACCGAACCGCCTTTCACCAACTTATAGAGGACCGTGAGAAGAAGCGAAGACCGGATCGTTATCGCATGGGGATGTGCCAGCGAAAAAGTCGCGCTGGACTCCCAAAGGCTATAGAGCATCAACGGAACAGCCACTATTAGTCCAGCGATGGGACCCGCCACTCCGATGTCAAAGGAGTCACTTCGGTCCCACACAGGTGTTTTCAGGCGAACGAATGCGCCAAAGGTACCTAACCCGAATGGCGCAGGTACGAAGACCGGGAAACTTGCTGCGACACGCCGCCATCGAGCTGCGGCGAAGTGACCGAGCTCGTGGACACCGAGAATGCTTAACAGGAGCAGCGCGTATGTCAAGCCGGCGACACCTGTGCTGTGCAGCTTATGAACTGGATCATGAATGGCCCCAACATGCACCGTGGTGACCACCGTTGCGGCAAAGAGTGCCGCCACGCCAACTACTTTCCAAACAGATCGCTTCGTTGCCTCGATATTCATTTTCGACTATGTCCTCCTTCAGCCGATAGACTGCTGGGTGCGTCCGCTCTCCTCGCCTGTTCACAAGATGCCTTCCTTGCCCGGTAAAGCGATAGCGTTCCCAAAAGGGTCGAGTAGCACTCGGTGGTTTTCACGTTCTCGAATCCTGCGAGCCGGAAAAAATCCGGCAGCAAACCCTTAACGCTATCGCCGGTTTTCGCAAAACCATCGAGCATTTGAATCGCAACGAAAGCCAGTCTCATCGCGGGATTTGTTGGTCTCCCCCAGTCGGCAACATGAAATTGTCCTCCGGGACGTAGAACCCGGAAAGCTTCGTGTATCGCCTCCTGCTTCACGGCAGAGGAGAGGTGATGAAAGAGCAAGCTTGAAAGAATCCTGTCAAACGATTCGGCCGGGTAAGGCAGCGCGGATGCCAGCCCTTGATCCAGTTGGGCCTCGATTCCAGCCGCTTTCAGCTTTGTTCTTGCAAGTCTCAAAGCTTCCGGATCGGCATCCAACCCGAACACTTCAGCACTTCGATTGGCCCGCTTGACCATCATCGCCAGAGTGCCAGTCCCACAACCCAGGTCGAGGATTCGCTGCCCATCTTGAATTCTCGCTTGCCGGAGCAACGCTTCCTTGAATGTAGCCTCACGCGTAGTAGCGCGGACAACGGGATCGTAGAAGCGCGTCAGCCAGCGATATCCCAGGGCCGGAATGTACGAGTTCGACGATGGTTTCATGTGTTGCCCACACTACCTTGGGAAACACTGGCGCAAAGCGAGCGATCCTTGGATTTCTCGCTCGGCTGCCCGTGTCGAGCGCAGCCCGGTCTTCCGCCTCTCTCTCAGGAACCGGTCTGCTCTCTCCACTGCGACAGCCGACGTATCATTGGGGAGGGATACTTACGTCGTCGTTCAGTGGACATCTTGATCACTTTCCTAGTGCTCACCAAACGCACGTTTCACTTATGATCCATGCCCTCCATGCCCTTCATCCCCTCCATGGATTGCTTCCCTTTCATCGTGCCAAAGTGAACTTCGTGTGCGACTAGCTTGTCTTCCAAGACGTCTGCATGGATTACAGCCCTGTCGCCAACCTTCAAGTCTTTCAGGGTTGCCGCTGCGCCGCTCTTTTCAAACTTGGTCTTGTCATTCACATCTACAGTGACGGATTTTTTGGCCGTGGTTTCAACAGTGATGGAACTATCGGAAATGCTCGTGACGGTGCCCATGACATGCTTTTCTTTTCCATGGGCAAGCGCCATTACGGAGAATGCGAGCAATAATGTAGCGACTGCGGCCTTGCGTTTCATAGTTTCTCCTCTCAGTGTTTTTGGCGTGCTGATTTAACTGCGTGATTGCTGGGTTGGTCTTCATTTAAGAACTGCTCTTCTTCTTGTTCCTCCAATCGTTCTGCAGAGCTTTTCGGATTGAACTCCTCCATCTCTTTCATTTCTTGCGGGCTCATCTGAGGTAGGTGGCGGATGAAGAGAACCAGTCTCCAACTGTCGTTATCCTTATCCGGGCCGCCCCACGCGGGCATTCCCGTGAGCCGGATGCCGTTGTGGATGATGTAATACATCTGTCCATCCGTGAGGCTCTGTGTTTCGGACTGGCGCATGTCTGGCGTCTTCGGATAGAGGTTCTGTCCGATCTCCGTTTTCCCGCTGCCGTCATTGCCGTGGCATATGGCGCAAT
>JAYTFR010000067.1:0-32303 GCA_043734125.1 Acidobacteriota bacterium
GGGGCACCCCCCTCGCGCCGCGTGCCTACGCTCGACTCATATAAACGCCTTCTGCAGTATCCACACGAATCTTTTCGCCTTCGTTGATGAAGGCCGGAACCTGCACTACCAGTCCGGTATCCATGGTTGCGGGTTTGGTCACGCTGGACGCAGTCGCGGACTTGATGCCTGGCTCGGTGGAGACTACCGTCATCTCGACGAAGGTTGGCAGCTCGATGCCTACCGCTTTGCCATCGTGAAAGCTGACGCTGATGGAAAGGTTCGGCGTAAGGTATTCGACTGCATCGCCCAGAGTCTCGTGCTTGAGAACAGTCTGCTCGAAGGACTCGTCCATGAAGTAGTAGTCGTCGCCGTCGTTGTAGAGATACTCCATCTTGATCTCGTCGACCTTGACGCGGTCGATGGGATCGGGCGAGCGGAAACGTTCGACGAACATCGCGCCGGTGCGAACGTTCTTCAGCTTGGCCTGGATGAAGGCGCGCAGGTTGCCGGGCGTGCGGTGCTCGACGGCAAAGACCGAGTGCAGTTCGTTGTTATGTTTAATAATCATGCCCGGGCGAAGCTGGGTCGCTGGAATAGACATTAGTGGAAAACTCCTTCAATGATTTGCGGGTGCCAGAGCGGAGCAAGTCAGCAGCAAAACTGAAAGCCGCCGTAACCGCTATCGGCCTAAAATCAACATTTTATACGCCTTGCGTCGTTTTGGGAACCCGGGCGGAAATGTAGCGCGGGTCTCCAGACCCGCGCCGTTTATGCGTCCGCGGCTCTGGAGAGCCGCGCTACATTCGGCGTGCCGATGCGCTTAGCATCAATCTCAAGGCAAATTGGAAAACCGACCGAATCGGGCCTCATGCCTCGATTGGCGAGGCAGCTAAAATACCCATCGGCGAATCCAAGGACTACAATAACTGTTGCGAGGTGCACTTATGCGTGAAGGTAAATACGAATCAGATTCCAGCAACCCAGTAGGGACCGCCATCACATTTCTCTTAATCGGACTGGGCGCCGGTGCCGTGGTCGGAATGCTTTTTGCCCCCAAGGCTGGCCGGCAGATGCGGAAGGACTTGCGCCGCGGCTACGAAGGCGCACGTGAGCGGTTCGAAGACTGGACCGAAACCGCCCGCGATTTCGCCGAAGTGGCCATGGAGCGCGGCTCAGACTTCGCGGATGACCTGCGCGACAAGGCAAAGCCGCTGGCTCGCGGAATCCGGCGCGGATAGTTCGGATCTGTTCAGATTCCCCACTCCCGCCAAAACCGGGTTGGGTGGGCCACTTGGCACTAGAGATGAAACTTCGCAGGATTATTCGGCACTGGGACGGCTCGCCCGAGCCATTCCAGAAGGCCCAGATATTTTCGATCGAAAAGAACATTTTCGCCGCGCTCGACCGAATGAGTATTGGGTACAACAATACCCGTTGAGCAGAACGCGCAGGAATGTAGACGACTGTGCCGCCGGATAATGGCCTTTGGCCCGATCGAGCCCGAGTTTTGGCTTGAGTGGGGAACTTACACCGGCTCCAGCTTAGCCGTG
Organism: Acidobacteriota bacterium; assembly: GCA_043734125.1. Classification (GTDB taxonomy): domain Bacteria; phylum Acidobacteriota; class Terriglobia; order Terriglobales; family Acidobacteriaceae; genus Gp1-AA145. The sequence goes on from JAYTFR010000067.1 coordinate 1,533, forward strand.
AAGTGCCGCAGGAATGGCGCCTCGTAAACCAGCCTTAGCCCGCGGATTGAGTCGCGCTTCTTCCATACTTCTAGAATCATCTCGACCACGTAGTCGATGTGGCTCTGCGTGTAAACGCGGCGCGGAATTGCCAGCCTGACCAGATCCATTTTCGCGTTCGCTCCAAACATTAGCGTTCCAATTTCGACCGAGCGGATGCCGCCTTCTAAATAAAGTTCGGTCGCGAGCGCGACGGCAGGGAACTGCTCCGTAGGAACGTGCGGCAGAAACGCTCGCGCATCGATATAGACGGCGTGCCCTCCCGGCGGTTGCACAATCGGCACGCCCTGCGCCGCAATGTGATTGCCCAGGTATGCAGTCGAGGCGATGCGATATCGCAGGTAATCTTCTTCCAGCGCCTCCTGCAGTCCGACGGCGATCGCTTCCAGGTCGCGGCCAGCGAGGCCTCCATATGTGGGATACCCCTCGGTAAGAATCAGCAGGTCTTTTTCCTGCTGCGCCAGCAGATCATCGTTGGTGCAAAGAAATCCGCCGATGTTCGCCATGCCGTCTTTTTTCGCGGACATAGTGCAGCCGTCGCCGAGGCGGAACATCTCTTGCGCGATCTGCTTCGGCGACTTCGACTCATACCCGCTTTCGCGCAGCTTGATGAAATAAGAATTTTCCGCGAAGCGGCACGCATCGAAGTACAGCGGGATCTTGTGCATCCTGCACACCGCGCTCACCTGGCTCACGTTCTCCATGGAAACCGGCTGGCCGCCGCCGGAATTGTTGGTCACGGTGAGCATGACCAGCGGAACCTTGTCTCGCCCCACTCGTTCGATCACTTGCTCTAGCGCGGCGACATCCATGTTGCCCTTGAACGGATGGAGCGACCGCGGATCGCGTCCCTCGGGTATGACGCAATCCAATGCCTCCGCTCCCACAAACTCTACGTTCGCGCGGGTGGTGTCGAAGTGCGTGTTGTTGGGAACGACGTCGCCCTTCTTGCAGGTGATCCCGAACAAAATGCGTTCCGCAGCTCGGCCCTGGTGCGTAGGGATGACGTGTTTGTATCCGACAATGTCGCGCACCGAGTTGCTGAAACGCACAAAGCTGCGGCTTCCGGCGTAGCTTTCGTCGCCTTCCATAATCGCCGCCCACTGGTGGGTGGACATCGCCCCGGTGCCGGAGTCGGTCAGCAGGTCGATCAGAACGTCATCGGCGGGGAGTAAAAAAAGATTGTAATGCGCCGCGCGCAGCAGGACCTCGCGCTGCCCGCGCGTCGTCCAGCGTATGGGCTCAACGCTCTTAATGCGGAACGGTTCGATGATTGTGCGTGCCATAGGGAACAGGAACAGCTTTCAGCTCTTCGCCAAAGCCAAGAGCCAAGAGCTAAGAGCCGTCCTTCACACCTGCACCGTATCATCTTTTTCTTCGTAAGTGAGTGCGGCGGTGCGTTCCAGTTTGTCCCAGGCGAAGGCCTGACCTTCGATCGCCCGCTTCACCGTCTTGAACAGCACGACAGAGAATAGCTGGCGATAAGCAAACCGTTGCAGCCAGACCTGGCTGAGCAGCCACGAATCCTCGCGGGTGTCGGGCGTGCTGCGCTCCAGCGCAAAGGCGATGGCTGAGGTGATGAAATCGATGATTAGAAACATCGCGAAGAAAATCACCAGCCGCTGGAAGTCCGTCGGATCGGTGGACTCCGGGTGAAAGTATTTCTTCACCCCATAGGAAATCGCTCCGATGACGAACATCAGGTCGATGAAGGGCGACACCAGCGGCAGCAGAATCTGGAAGATCACGATATTGGGCAGCGCCACCCACCCCAGCACGCCCTTTCTTGCGAACACTCCGCGATGCTTGTAAACCGCCTGCAGAATTCCGAATGACCAGCGGAAGCGCTGGCGCATTAGTCCGTTCGCGTTGACCGGAGCTTCGGTGTAGGCGAGCGCCATGTCGTCGTACTCAACGCGATAGCCTTCGCGCAGGATTGCCATCGTCAAGTCAGCGTCTTCGGCGACGGTGTCCGTCTGGAAGGCGTGGACCTCGCGCACCGCCTCGACCCGCCATGCTCCGATCGCGCCGGGAACAACGCTAACCGCGCCCAGCGTGTTCAACGCGCGCCGCTCAAAGTTCTGGCTGGTGATGTATTCCAGCGCCTGCCAGCGCGTCCACAGGTTCACGCGATTGCCGACTTTCGCATTTCCGGCGACTGCTCCCACTTTGGGATTTCGGAAATGCGGCACCAGCAGGGCGACGGCGTCTTTTGCGATCACCGTGTCGGCGTCAATGCCAACGAAAATTTCTTCATTGTGGCGCAGGTGTTCCAGCGCAAAATTCAGCGCTTCGGCTTTGCCAGAATTCGGCTTGGCGAGAATGAGTACTTTGCCCGACTCCTGTTCGCGAACGAAGCAGCTGCGCGCGACTTCCAGCGTACGGTCGCTCGATCCGTCATCAATCACGATCACTCGCAGGTTCTTGTAGGTAGACCGCAGGGCCGAGCGGATGGTCCGCTCGATGACCTTTTCCTCGTTGTACGCAGGAATCAGGACTGCGATCGCCGGAGCGAATTCGTCCGATGGCACACTCGTCCGCGACCGCAAACGGTCGTAAATGGCGAAGCATCCCACGAACAGCAGGCGGCCGGTCATGAGCACATCGCCCACGAAGAACACAAATGCAATCAACTTCAGTCCGGCCCCGTACAAAAAGAATCCGATCCACGTCAGTCGCGCATACCAGCGTTCGCTGCCACTCAGCGGTGGCATGATTTCCGCGCGGGTCTTGTGCAGCAGGTCGGCGACTGAAACGATCTGCAGCCCCCTGGCGCGAATCCCCTGAATAATCATGGGCAGCGCCCGCAGAGTCTCTGCGCGGTTGCCCCCTCCGTCGTGCAACAAAACAATGTTTCCGCAGGTCAGACTGTTTTCCGGGCAGGGCGGGAGATTCTTTAATACTGAGGCTGTGATTTCCTCGGCGCTGCGGCGGGGATTGTCATGCCAGTCGTTGGGGTCGATCTTGTCGCCAACCGCGATGTATCCCAGGCTTTCGGAAATTTCCAGTGGGCGCACTTGGTCCGCGGTGTCGGGTTCGGCATCAATCGAATAGGGAGGCCGGAACAAAAGGGTGCGCACCCCGAGGCGGCTGGCAAACAGGCTCTCAGTAAGGTTCAACTCAAGCTTTACCAGAGGCCGGGACAATTCGCTGATGTCGGGATGGGTGAATGTATGGTTCCCGATCTCGTTGCCCTCGTCATAGATTCGTTGGGCAATCGAAGGATATTTGTCAGCCTGATTCCCGATCAGAAAAAACGTCGCGGTTGCGTGCTCACGCTTCAGAACGTCGAGAATCTTCGGTGTCCAGTCGGCGTCCGGGCCATCGTCAAAGGTGAGCGCGATTCCCGTGGTACTGGCCCCGTATCGTCCCAGCCGGTAAGGTTCCGGCAGAGAATCCATCGTCTCATTCACGATCAGGCTGCTGGCGCGGTCGAAAGTGAAACTGCGGCTTCCATCGCTCGGAGTGGCTTCGATGTTCAGAACTTCGCCGTGGCCCTCCATGTCCACATCCTGCCCCGGAGGAATGTCTGCCAGTTTCGAAGGGGACGAGGGGTCCGTGGGGAGATCCCATATGTTCCAAAGCGACCGGTCCTCAAAGCCCAGCCGCCAAAGCGCGAAGGTGCGGATCCCTAGGTTCTTGGCCGCCCGCATTTCGTTTAGAACCGTCACCGCGTCCATGAACCAGATGTCATGCCGGCGGTTGCCCTCGTCCATGTAGCTGAGGTGGGGATTTAGGCTGTCGCCGTCGAACTGAATGTCCACTTCCGAATCACGCGCGGCGAGCCATGCATCCTGCACGGAGATCGACCGGTCCTTCTCTCCGGCGGGGATTTTCCCCTTTTCGCGCTGCGGCCAGTTGTAGCCGTAGCTGGCAATCGCGCAGATCAGCTTATCGAGAGGAATAACTTTTCTTGCTTCGACCAGGTTCTTGGTGAACCAGTCCTGGGATGCAATGGGCCCCGCCGAGCCTCCGGTTCCGGTGTAGTGCTCGTCATAGTTCATCAGCACCAAGCCGTCGGAAGCGTCGGCGGCCGCGCGATACGGGAAGTCAGGATTACCCGCCGGCACACTGACATAAAGTTTCATTCCCTTGGAGTGAAGGTCTTGTGACAGGTCGCCGAGCAAAGTGAGGAAGCCGGCCTTTCCCGTCTTCAGGTTGAAGTCTTCAAAATCGACCATCAGGCCGCGATACTTGTCGCTGGCAAGGAACGTCGCTATTTCATTCCGGAATTCTGCGCGTGCGTCGGAGTCGTTGAGAAAACTCGAAATCTCCAGCCAGTCCGTGCCATTGAAATTGTTGACCATGGGGAAGACTTCGGGACCGCCTTCCGTGGACTTCAGGAAGGGCATGACTTTGTCATCCACCGGGACTACTACGCCGTTATGAATAACGTCGTAAACTCTGGCCGGAAGCACCTGCTCATCGATTGCCTTCAGCCGGCCGTCTTGCGTCAGCAGATGCAGCCATTCGGGATATAGCAGGTCAATCTGCCGGGCATATTCCTGCAAAGAGGAGAATCCACCGGCGTCGGAAGGGTCGAAGAAGGCCGCGCGAATGCCTTCGTCGGTATTCAACTCCACCTGGGAAGGGGCAATCGTGGTGCGGCGATGGCTGGCGCGCGCCACCTGCTGCCGGCGCCTGTCTCGCGCCTTATCGTGCTCGGTCTCTTTTAATGCGTGGTAGGGATGCTTCTCGAAGGGAAACAACAACTTCGGCAAAGGTTCGCGCAAAGCCGCGTAGCTGAAGACAACGATCACCGCGGTCAGAACAATGCCGGCTATATCGAGCAAAGTCCGGAGCTTCCGCCATCGGGCCCGCTTGGGATCGTAGAAAACCGCGTGTGCCATTCCACCTGACCAGTCACATCGTATCGGGAGCGCCGGAGAGGGTCAAACCTCGAGGGCTATGTTGCCATGCCCAATACGGCTAAAACTCGAGGGCACCGTGCAAACGCGGTATAGTCGCTGAGTGCGAGACCTGGTTCGTCGCAATCCGTGGTTTTTCGCCGCGATTGTAGTTGCGGCGGCCCTGCTGCGCGCAATTTTCATTCATTACTTTCCGAGCGTCGCGAACGATTCCCGAATTTACGGCGACATCGCAAAGAACTGGCTGCTGCATGGCATTTACGGAGTAAGTTCCGGATATGGAATCTCCCCCACCTACATTCGCCTTCCGGGTTACCCGGCTTTTCTGGCCTTCGTTTTCGCGATTTTCGGCGTGGATCACTACCGCACCGTTCTAGTCGTGCAACTGTTTGTGGATTTGGGCACCTGCTTTCTTTGCGCGAGCATTGCACTGCAGTTGCTTGGCGAGCGGAGCGCAAGAGTTGCCTTTGTTCTGGCTGCGCTGTGTCCGTTCCTGGCGAATTACTCCGGCGCGGCTTTGACCGAAACGCTCGAGGTGTTCTTCACGGCGCTGGCACTGGACTTCGCACTACGAGGTCTGTCGAGACCAGCGGCAAAACATTGGGGGGGGTGCGGCGTCGCTTGCGCGGCAGCGATCCTGCTTCGCCCGGACGGCGCGATCCTGCCCTTTGTGATCGTGGTCTGTCTCGCGTGGCGAGCGGTTTTCCCTAAAGGCCCCGCCAGCCGCGGGAAGATACTTCACGCGGCATTGCTGGTGGCGGCACTTTCCGTGCTCCCGCTAGTTCCGTGGACCCTTCGCAACTGGCACACGTTTCATCGCTTCCAGCCGCTCGCTCCGCGCTATGCCAATGAAGAAGGCGAGTTCGTGCCCATGGGATTTAACCACTGGATGGAGACATGGATCGCCGACTACACATCGACCGAAGAAGTCTATTGGGCGGTGCCAGGCAGCCCTCTGGATGCGGAGAAGCTGCCGCCCCGCGCATTCGATACGCCACAGCAGCACGACGAGACGGCGCAACTGATTGCGGACTATAACGAAGTTCTTTACGTGTCGCCCGAGATTGATCAACGGTTCAAAGCGCTGGCGCGAGAACGGACCCGCGCGCATCCCGTTCGCGGCTATGTGGAACTTCCCGTCTTGCGAATTCTCGATATGTGGCTCCGTCCGCGCACAGAAATGCTGCCCAGCGACAGCCGCTGGTGGGAGTTCGACGATGAACCCAAATGGAGTGTGCTCGCGGTTTCCCTGGGTGTGATTGGCTTGTTCTACTGCATCTGCGGGATCGCCGGCTGGCTGCGCGCCCGGCCGCTTGCCGGAACCGGCCTGCTGTTGGTCTTCGTGATTTTGCGGTCGGGATTTCTGGGAACGCTGGAAAATCCAGAGCCTCGTTATACGCTCGAAATGTATCCCGTGGCGATTGTTTTTGCCGCAGCCGCGCTCATGCGCCGGATAGCCGCGGAGTCACCAGCCTTACAAAAATCCTAAGACAACGGAGAATCGCTCATGCGGAAGCGCGTGCGCACATGCTCGGAAAGCAGTTCTATCGCATTGCGGTTGGCGATCGGGTCGCTTTGCGCCAGGTATCTCATGGCTTCAACCAGCAAGCGCTGCCCGTCCACGTAACGGGGATCTGATGTGCGTTCGCGGGATTGCTTACGACTAAGGTCCGGGGGAACGGGAATCGTAAAAACCTTGGCCATGACACTCCGAAAGATATGGCGTAATTAGACGGAAGTTGGATGCGTTTTCGAGTATAGCGCCGCGCAGATTTTTGCGCAGCTAGAAAATTGAGGCTTCTTTGCGCGCGCTTTCGCTTCGTTTTCAGTGGGTTATGGTCTTAGTCGGACCCGACGTTCGCAGCCTGAAAGCGTTGTCGGGAACCTTTTCGTTCACCCGGATATTCGTGTAGTCCGCCAGACGGTAGTCGCCCCCGGTCTGGAACAACTGCTGCCGCAAAGACAAACCGCGCTGCTGATCGATCCACAAATCAATGCGCGGGAAGCTGTTTTTGATCTTATCCGCCAGGGGAACCAACTCCAACTTTACCGTCGCTACCCCGCCGATTTTCTCTTCGCCGAGGTATTTCACTTCGAAAGATTTTCGAAGATCCGCCCCACTACTGCCGAATCCCAGCACCAGAAAGCTCTCGACCTCTTCGCGATGGGCGCTGGCGTCATAGACGTCGAGCACCTTCGTCTTGGGCCGATAGACCTGAATCTTGCCCTCGCTGAATATGATTTGCCGTTCATCGGGGGGCTGCTGCAGGGCAGCCATTTGGATATTGTTTCCCGAGCGCCGAAAGTAGATTTTTCCTTTATCAGGTGCCTCGGTCTCATTGATTACCGAGTTGTAAGGAGTCCACGAGAAATCCGCCTGAGCGGTGCGAAACTTCTCAGCATTCTCATCCATGCTGTGAAGGACCTGCTGCAGTATCGCTTTAGGCTGTTTGGTGGAATCAGCGGAGTCGGAAGAGGCATTCGGCGAGTTTTGAGCCTGCACCTTGCTCGCCCCCACACCAGTGTGCGCGGCGAAGGCCAACCCGATTGCAACAATGGCCGGCAAACTCGTCACCAAATTTTGTCTCGAACCCATGAGTTATTGCCGGTCGACCCAGACTTTGTAGGACAGCACTTTGCCCTTCTTGTCGGTCACCGCCTCATACCTTGAGATGCTGCTTTCGCCGGAAATGGGTTCAATCACCCGAAGTAATTGACCCTGAACTGCAGCAGGCGTCCCGGAACTGACGGCTTTGGCATTCACCTCGTACACCAGCCATTTGCCATCCGGATAGACTAGGACGCCCGTAGGGTGCGGGTTGCGTTCCACCGGTTTGTCGTTGAAAGGAATGTAGCGCGGAGAGAACGCCAGAAATATCAGGATCAGCGTAACCATGATGTCGTACTGCACGGTGCCGCGCTCATGCCTCCACAGGATGAACCCGCGGACTGTGCTCCACATTCCGCCCGTCGGCGCTGTTGGAGAAGTTGCCGCGCGGTTAAGCTCGGTTGCGTCTGCTTTGATGGGCGATTCCTCGCGAAGCGTATTGGCCACGGCACACAGTCCTGCGTATAGTGTAGATCGTTTCCGGCAATCCGGCTGCGATCCCTACATCTTCCGCGGAACGATGCGATCGGTTCCCATGTATGACCGCAGCGCGTCGGGGATCAGCACCGTGCCATCAGCCTGCTGATAGTTTTCCAGAATCGCAAGCCAGGTACGCCCGACCGCCAGACCGCTGCCGTTCAAAGTGTGCACGAACGTCGTCTTGCCTTTGCCCTCCTGCCGGAACCGAATGTTCGCACGCCGCGCTTGGAACGATTCGAAATTCGAGCAGGATGAAATTTCCCGGAAAAGCTGCTGCCCCGGCAACCACACTTCCAGGTCATAAGTCTTCGCTGACGAAAAACTCATGTCCCCCGTGCACAGCGTCATAACCCGGTAGTGCAGCCCGAGTTTCTGCAAAATCTCTTCCGCGTCGTGCGTCAGTTTTTCCAGCTGCTCATAGGAGTTCTCCGGTCGCGAGAACTTCACCAGCTCCACTTTCTGAAACTGGTGCTGGCGAATGATGCCGCGAACGTCCTTACCATACGATCCTGCCTCACTGCGAAAACACGGAGTGTAGGCGGTGAGCGACACCGGCAACTTCGCGTTTTCGAGAACTTCGTCGCGATAAACATTGGTTACTGGAACCTCCGCAGTCGGCACCAGCCAGAGGTCTTTGTCGCCATGAGGTACGCGAAAAAGGTCCGCCGCAAATTTCGGCAGTTGTCCGGTTCCGTACATGGATTCAGAGTTCACCATGTATGGCGGGAGCACTTCGGTGTAGCCGTGCTCTTTGGTATGCACGTCGAGCATGAAGTTCGCGAGCGCGCGCTCGAGCTTCGCGCCCATTTCCCAATAGACCACGAAGCGCGCGCCAGTGACTTTCACCCCGCGCTCCTGGTCCAGAATGCCCAGCTGCTCGCCCAGTTCCCAGTGCGGTTTGGGGGCGAAGTCAAAGTTCGGAGGCGAGCCCCAGCGGCGCACTTCAATGTTGTGTTCGGCCGAATTGCCCACTGGGACCGATTCATGGGGGACATTCGGAATGCCCACCAGGACCTCGTTCATTCGCGAGTCGTATTCCTCGGCAGCCTTCTCCAGTTCCTGAATCTGGACCCGCATTTCCTTGGCGTCGGAGATAAGTTGGCTGGCGTCCTGCCCGGCTTTCTGGAGTTTCGGGATTTCCGCTGACAGCCGGTTACGCTCGGCGCGGACGGTTTCCGCCGACTGGATGGCCTGACGCCGTTGCGCATCCACCGTGCGGAAATCTTTCAGGACGATGTCGGGATTCATGCCGCGGCGCCGCAGCATTTCTTCGATTTCAGGGATGTGGTCGCGAACAAAATTTAGATCAAGCATGGAATTTCACTAATCTAATGGAAATGCGCGGGCTTTGCACGAACGTGGCAACATGAACCGCAGGAACGCCGAGCCCGCAGAGAAAACCCGCTGAAGTTTTCCCAACGTGCTCTCCGATTTCAACGGGCGAAAGTGCCTTCCATTGAACCAAAACTACACGATTTCATTCGACCCGGTAGCGTGCGTGTAAACTAGCAGCGCGTGCCCTTCGCCCATCACCAATCCGGGACGACAGAATGATTCCCGACCTTCGCGTCAGCGTCGCAGGCATTGAATTCAAGAACCCGGTCATTGCCGCTAGCGGCACCTTCGGCTACGGAGTCGAATTCGAAGACGTGGTGCATCTCTCGCGGCTGGGCGGCTTTGTCGTCAAGGGCCTTTCGCGCGAACCCATGATCGGAAATCCGCCGCCGCGCCTCTTTGAGACGGCCGCGGGGATGCTAAACGCCGTCGGACTGCAGAACATTGGCGCCCGAGGTTTTCTGGACGAAAAACTTCCCAAACTTCGCGAAATCAAAGATGTCGTCGTGATCGCCAATGTTTTCGGGTACACCCGGGAAGACTACGAGCACACCATCCAAATCCTCAACGAAGGCGAGGGGATTGCGGCCTACGAGTTAAATGTGTCCTGCCCCAATACCCAGCACGGCGGCATTCAATTTGGCAGCGACCCTCGCACGCTCGACGATGTAGTCACGACCGCCAAAAGGCTGTCGCGGCGCCCTTTGATCGTAAAGCTTTCGCCCAACGTGACCAGTATCGGCCAGATGGCTTATGTGGCGCAGGAAGCCGGGGCCGACGCCATCTCGTTGGTCAATACGTTTGTCGCCATGGCCATCGACGTGAGGACCCGCAAGCCGCGAATCGCGAATGTCACTGCCGGATTGTCGGGCCCGGCCATCAAGCCCATTGCGGTGCGCATGGTCTATGAAGCGTCCAAGTCCGTACAGATTCCAGTGATCGGCATGGGAGGTATTTCCACCGCGACCGACGTTGCCGAATTCATGCTCGCCGGTGCGAGTGCTGTGCAGGTTGGAACGGCCAGCTACTGGGACCCGCGGGCAACAGAGAAGATCGTCACCGAACTCGAACGTTGGTGCAAAGAGAACGAGGTCAGCAGGATCGCCGAATTGACTGGAGCGCTGCAGGCATAGTCTCGCCACTTTTTCGGCCGAGGTGCATCCAATAAATGCGCGCAAACAAGCGATCTCGGAGTTTTTCAAATGGCTAAAGCTACTTTTGCAGCAGGATGTTTCTGGGGAGTCGAAGCGACCTTCCGGCAGATCCCCGGCGTAACCTCAACCCGCGTCGGCTACATCGGCGGCCAACAAGAAAACCCCACCTACAAAGATGTTTGCACCGACCGCACCGGGCACGCCGAAGCAGTCGAAGTGGATTACGATCCGGAAAAGGTCACCTACGATCAGCTCCTGAATGTCTTTTGGGAGAACCACGACCCTACGCAGTTCAACCGTCAGGGTCCTGACTACGGCAGCCAGTACCGCTCGGCGATTTTCTTTCATTCGCCGCAGCAGGAGCAGGAAGCGCGCGCCTCCAAAGAAAAATTACAGGACTCAGGGCAGTTCCGTCGGCCGGTGGTCACGCAAATTGTTCCAGCAGTCACGTTCTACGAAGCTGAGGACTATCACCAGCAGTATCTGGAAAAGCGTGGCTTGGCGAGTTGCCACATCAAAGCCTGATTGCGTTTTCCCGGGCATGGACGCGCGGCGCTACACGTACCCTGTAGCGACAGCCGCCTCGGCTGTCCTGGCGAGCCGGGGTTCAGCCGCACGAAAACTACGACCCTGTCAGCTTCATCCGTATTTCTTCCGGCAGCCGCTGACGAAGCTCCTCGGGCAGTCGGTCATGCACGTGACGTGCGCCAAGCCTCGCCACATCGACCATCGTCATCGGCGCCGGGGTCGCTACCGCCACGATCAGCCAAATCAGCGCAGAAAGCGCGAACCCAGACAGTGCGATCAGTTCGAAAATCAGTGTATGCCTGGGAGCGAAGTGGTGGATGACCGCAAACGCGAATAGGAAGATCCCGGCGGAAAGCGAGGCAAGCACGATCAGCGACACGTCAATGGTGCGGTGCAGGGTGCGGTGGGAGCGGCAGCGTTCGCACGCGGCAAAGTGGCCTTCGTAGTCGCCACGCATCTCTGGCGCCAGGCCGGAGATGTCATAGCGCCAGCCAGCCAGGATCTTGCCCACGACAGGGTCAACGCATGCACTCATAAACTAGAGGCGAATACTCTCGGTGGGCGCGTCCTGAGCCGCAAGCAGAATCCGGTTTTCGATCAGGGTCCGCTGCGGCCCCAATGCGTCCTCGGCCGCCTTACGGGCAACTTCCGGATGGTTGTTGTGTTCCGACAGGTGCGCCAGCACTATGTACGATGCCCCCCTATCATAGTCTGCGGCGAAAAATTGGGCGAGTGACTCGTTTGACAGGTGCCCTACGCGGCTCATCACCCGCTGTTTCACTGACCAGGGGTAAGGTCCCACCCGCAACATTTCCAGGTCGTGGTTCGATTCAATCACCAGCACGTCGCACCTCCGTAACTGATCGCAGACGCTTACTGGTATGTAGCCAAGGTCAGTGGCGATGGCTATCTTCGCCCCTTCGGCGCGGAAAGTGAAGCCGACGGGGTCGGCGGCATCGTGCGGAATGGTAAACGAAGTCACGGTTACATCCGCAATCTGAAACGGGCGCCCCGCGGAAAAAATTTCCAGCTTCTCCACTTTAGGCAATTCGCCGGCGGCGTCTCGCAGCGATCGCGCCCATGCCTGGTGCGTGGCGCCGGTCATGAAGACGGGGACGTTCAATTTCTTCGCCAGTGTCGCCAAGCCATTGACGTGGTCGGTATGCTCGTGGGAGATCAGAATCGCCGACAAACTGCGCGGATCAAGTCCAATCGACTTCAGCCGCTTGAACGTTTCGCGACCGGAGAGGCCAGCGTCCACCAGAATGCGCGCCTGCGAGCTTTCCACCACCGTGCTGTTTCCACGGCTGCCGCTCGCCAGCACTGAAACAGAAACTCCCATGGAACGCAGCATACCTTTAACTACTGTGGAAACGGTAGTAACTCTCTGGTTAAGCCGCACTTTGGGTCAGTCCGGTGGAATTCAGCGCGGCTGTTCCCGATTCGGATAGAAGAGCTCGTGGATCACCTTGCGCGTGAAAGAACCGCAGTAAGCTCCGGCAATGCCGGTCAAAAACCCCAGACCTGCTTCCCAAATCTGTGCCCGGCTCATATGCTCTGAGCGAAAGGTGTGCGCCCAGATCCGGACCAGCGGAATGCACGCGCCGACGATCACTGTCCATCGCCACGGCCACTGGGGCCGCAGAAAACCTAAGACCATGGTGCTGACAATCACGAACAAAGCCGTCACCAGCAGGTCTTCCAGGCGCACTTCGAGCAGGCCCGCGCCCAGACCTAGCAGCACGGCGAGAACGTAGAAGAGAAGGTCGCGCATCCTTAATTTAATAATTTGGTCAGGGCGGAATCAGTACTTATAAAATCCTTGGCCGGATTTCTTTCCCAACCTTCCCGCATCCACCATTTTTATCAGCAGCGGGCAGGGGCGGTATTTGGGATCGCCCAGCCCATTATGCATCACTCGCATGATGTCGAGGCAAACATCCAGCCCGATAAAATCGGCGAGCGCGAGCGGCCCCATGGGATGCGCCATCCCTAACTTGAAGACTTCATCCACCGCTTCAGGCGTCGCGACTCCTTCCATCACCGCGAACATCGCTTCGTTCAGCAGCGGCATGAGCACGCGATTGGAAACGAATCCGGGTGCGTCGTTGACCTCGACTGGCGTCTTGCCGAGGTTCACCGCGAGTTCGCGCACCGTTGCAAACGTTGCATCCGAGGTTGCCAGGCCGCGGACCACCTCCACGAGCTTCATCACCGGCACCGGGTTGAAAAAGTGCATGCCGACGACGTTTTCCGCGCGGCGGGTCGCGGCTCCAAGTTTCGTGATCGAAATCGACGAAGTGTTGGAGGCAAGGATTACCCCTGCCGGGCAGAGGCCGTCGAGTTCCCGGAAAAGCTGACTCTTGATTTCGAACTTTTCCGACGCCGCTTCCACCACAAAGTCGCAAGAGGCAAGCTGATCGCGCTTCACGGTGACCACGATCCGGCTTAAAGCTGCAGATTTTTCGTCAGCCGTGATCTTGCCTTTGGCCGTCTCACGTTCCAGGTTTGCCGTAATAGTCGCTAGCGCCCGATCGAGAATTTTCTGTTCCACGTCGCACAAAATAACTTCAAGTCCGATGCGCGCGAACACGTGCGCGATGCCGTTTCCCATGGTTCCTGCGCCTACAACTCCGACTTTTTGCACAGGCATACGCGAAGCCCTTCCAGGACAGCAAAGTCTAACACCGCCCGCGCGTCCGTTCGGGGCGCAACTTTGGCAGCCCGCCAGGGTTAAAGGTAACGAGTCAAAAAACCGGGACGACCGAGCCTGAACCGGCCAATCCGGGCGCCCCTAGGAGGACGTAAATGAAAAACCTGTTTCGCATGGCAGCACTTGGATTGGCGGTTCTGGTTAGTTCAAACTTCGCAATGGCGCATGACTGGCGGCACGACCGCGATGATGACGACGACCGCTACGAAAACCGCTATGACAATCGATATGACAACTACAACCGTGGTTACGATTACGGCCGTAGATTACGCTTTGCCCATGAAGTTGGATACAACGACGGCGCGCGCGTGGCGCGGGAAGACTCCTGGCGCGGCAAGCCGTTCAATCCCTATCCGCGCGGAAAGTACGAGCGCGCCGATCATGGTTATCGCCGCGAGTTCGGCGACCGGAATGGCTATCGCAATAGGTATGCCGATGGCTACCGCGACGGCTACCAGAGCGCTTTCGGCGGATACCGCGGCGACTACGGCCGTTACTAACAGACCGCAAGATTTTGAAGGAAAGGCAGGCCGCCGAGGTTCGGCGGCCTATGTCTTTTGCGGCTTACTCAGGGCTCAGGGTTTCTTCAATCGCGAGTTTTTCCCCTTCCTGAAGGCTCACCACGCGATGCAGCGGCTTGTAGCCCGACATCGTAATGTCGATCACGTAAGTACCCGGGTTCAGGTAGAAATCAAACGGCGCGGTTTTGTCGAGCACGCGGCTATTCACCATGATTTGCGCACCCTTGGGCTGCGTCTTTACGCTGACCGTGCCAACCCCCGCCGCATCTCCCCGGCCAAGCATCTTTTTGAATTTCCCCCCTGCCGCGCGAATCTCGTCCGTATTGCCGAGGTGCGTCAGGTCGAGGTTGAGCGTCGAAGTCTGCCCCGCCGACAAGTTGACATTGCTTTGCGCGTCGAGGTAGCCAGCGCGCCGCAGGGTCAGCGTGTGCGTGCCCGGCTTATCCATGACAATCTGCGACGGCGTCAGCTTCCCGCTGTCCTTGCCATCAATCAAAATAACCGCGCCGGCCGGATTGCTCGAGATGGAAAGAATCGCGGTGAGCTGCGAAAGCTGCAGCGCCACCGATGAATTCCCGCCCGAATCGAGCGTCACCGCGCGGCTCGCCGTGGCAAACCCAGCTTTGCTGGCGGTGACGGAATGCTGCCCGGGTGCGATTCCGGTGAGCGTGCATGGTGTCTGACATAGTTCGGAGCCATCAAAAGCTATGGACGCGCCCTCGGGAGTCGAGTTGACAGTCAACTGCCCTGGCACTACTGCCGGGGCGTTTAACCGAGGCTTGCCTTTATGTCCATGCGGCGAGGCAGCGGGAGCCGCGGACTGCGAGTCTTCGATCTGCGTTGGCTGCCGCGAATCGGCGGCCGCAAGTTGTGGTGCTGGCGCAGGCGCTGGAGGTGCTTGCGGCTTGGTTGCCGCCGGAGCCGCCGGCTGCACGTTCGCGGTTTCGCTGCCCGAGTCGTGATCCTCGAAATAGTTGTACAGGCTGAATCCTCCGATGAAGATTCCGATCAGCACGACCGTTCCGCCAATCGCATACATGTAAAGTTTGGGCGGCGTTTTGCGGATTTCGCGCACAGCTTTTCGCGCCACAACGCGAACTTGAACTTTCGGCTTTTCCGGTTCGGCTGCGTGAAATACTCCGGCGGGCACCGAATCCGGCCCCACATCCTCAGCAACTTTTTCAGTCACCGGTGTCGGTGAGAGGATGCGAACTTCTTTCAGTGGCGGCATCTCGCTGATATCAGAAAAACTTGAGGCCGGCTTTTCTGTCGGCGCCGTACCGCCAGCCATCATTGGATCGACCGAAAACGCGGGCTTCTCTTCGATGGCTGGTGCGGCCGAGGCCGCAATCCTCGGAGGTGCTGGTGTCACTGGAGTCGCAACCGAGGACCCGGCCACAGCTCCCGCAGCGGCGGCATTCGTTTTCGGCATTTCGCGGCGCGGGGCTTGCGGCGCTTTGACCGCGGCTGCCGCTGGTGCCGCCTTGGCGGCGAGCCCTCCTGCCGATTTGCACTGCTCGAGCTCGCGAATTAGTTCTTGCCCCGACTGAAAGCGCTCCTCGGGAGACTTTGCCAGGGTCTTCATAATCAGACTGCTTAACGCGGGATTGACCTTGCCCTTCAAGCGGTGTGGCAGCGGCGGCGTGGCTTCGAGAATCGCGGCCCGGACTTCCTCCACCGTGTTTCCCGCGAACGCCTTCTGCTCGGTCGCCATTTCGTACAGCACCGCACCCAGGCTGAATATCGTCGAGCGATGGTCTGGGGTTTCGCCGCGCAGTTGCTCGGGCGAAAAATAGTGCAGCACTTCTGCGGGCGTTTCAGTTCCGGCCGACGCGGTGGCATTCATGGTCGAGATACCGAAGCCGAGCACCTTCACCAGTCCGTCCCACTGCACCATGATCTTTTGCGGTTCGAGTGACTGGTGCACGATCTTGTGGCCTTGGGCGTGATCGAGAGCCTGGCAGACCTGGCGGGCGATGTCCTGCAGGTCCCAGATAGAAAACCCTTCATGGCGTGCCAGCGTTGTAGCAACGGAATTTCCCTGCACGTACTCTGCAGCGGCCAGCAGCAGTTCGCCTTCGTCTCCCACGCCTGACAACCCGGCAATATTGTGACTGCTGAGCGGCTTAGCTTTTTCCGCTTCTTCGAAAACCGTCTTCAGCATTGCATCGCGGTCCTGCAACGAATCCAGGCGCACCACTTTCAAGGCGACGGTCTGCTGGCTATCAGGGTCGAGAGCTTTATAAATGGTGGCGAAAGCAGACTTCGCAATCTCGCTTGCGATTTCGAAATGTCCGATCTTTTCTGACATCTGGCTTTTCCGCGAGGCGCGGCCAATGGACCGCGGGGAGCAGGCCTAAGGAATCATAGTTTTTTTTGCCCGAACCGTAGAATTACGGAAGTACCCTAAGCTTAAGTGCTGTAGCTGCTTCCGCTTGCCCGCGTCAAGAAAGCGGCGCGGGGTCAGGTCGAGAAATCTTAGATGGACTTTTCCGCCCGCGTCCGAACTTGCGGCAACATCCAGAATCCCGAACCCGCCTTCGAAGGTGACAAATGTCAGCCACGCCGCTTGACGATCTGCACTTCCGCTTTGTTACCGGCTCATCCATGCTCGTGTTGGTTGTTGATAAATCGTTTTTGTTCTATGCTGAGTGCCTGCTTTCCAGGCCGCATTTCAGGACACGTGGCGTGAGCTTTCCCGGAGTTCGCTTATGACGCTTACCAGTTTCGTGCGCAAGAATGCCTTCCGCAACTTGCGGCGCAGCATCCTCACCATCCTGAGCATCGGTTTCTCCCTGCTTTTGCTCACGTTGATGATGGCGATTTGGCGCAACTTCTATCTCACCAAAGGCACCGAGGAGTCCGCGCTCCGACTGGTTACGCGACACAAAGTCTCGCTTGCTTTTCTTATGCCAAGCTATTACCGCGAGAAGATCCGCGCCATGCCGGGCGTCGCTCAAGTGGTTCCGGGGAACTGGTTTGGCGGCAAGTATAAGGATGACAAGTCCAACAATTTCTTTGCGCAGTTCGGCACCGATCCCGAGGAGTTTTTCCAGGTCTATAAAGACTGGCAGATTCCCGCTGACCAAGTGACCGCGTGGCAGCATGACCGTGCCGGGACCGTGGTGGACAGCGCTCTGGCAAGCAAGTTCGGCTGGAAGCTCGGCCAGAAGGTCATCATTGTAGGCACGATCTTCCCGGTCAACCTCGAACTGAATATTCGCGGCTTCTTTACTGCTCCACAGCCGACGAGCGCGATGTACTACAACCAGAAATATGTGGAAGAGGCAATACCTTACTTGAAGGGGCAGCAAGGCTGGTACACGATTTTGGCCAAATCACCGCAGGACGTACCCAAAATTCAGGCCGCGGTGGACGCCGCGTTCCATAGCTCGCCGCAACCGACCAAGACAGAAACCGAAAAAGCATTTCAGCTCGGCTTCCTAGCCATGCTCGGAAATGTGAAGGCATTCATCCTCAGCATCGGCGGCGCGGTGGTGTTTGCGATTCTGTTGGTCTCGGCGAACACCATGGCCATGTCCATACGCGAGCGGACCCGCGAAGTCGCCGTACTCAAGACTCTGGGTTTCACGCGCAAGACCATCCTCGGACTTTTTGTAGGGGAAGCGGTGGTGATCGCTCTGATCGGCGGCATTGCAGGCTCTGTGCTTGCGCTGCTCATAGGTACAGTCGCGGCAAAAGCCGGCGGTTTTGCCGGAGCCCTCAAAGTAACCCCATCCACCATGGTGGTGGCGTGGGCTGCGGCCATCTTTATGGGCTTTTTCAGCGCGCTGGTTCCTTCTTATAACGCTTCTAAGCTAGGCATTGTGGAGGGTTTGCGCCACATCGGCTAAGCGAAAATCTATGGCCATCCCCATCAGTTACAACATCCGCAATCTGAGGTTGCGCAAGGGTCTCACGATTATGACCGCGCTCGGCATTGCGCTTACCGTGACCACGGCATTGTTTATCATGGCATTGCTTGCGGGCTTGCAGAAGGCGTTCCGCACCAGCGGCAATCCTTTGAACGTGATGGTGGTGCGCAAGGGATCGACCAGCGAACTTACCGGCCCGTTCCCCTCGCAGAATTTTCCAATTTTGAAAACCTTGCCTGGCGTTGCGACCGACAGCCACGGCGAGCCGCTGGTGTCGGGCGAAACTGTGGTCGTCATTGTTCTGCCTCGGGCTGACGGTTCGGGCGAGGTCAATGTTTCCGTCCGCGGAATGATGCAGGACGGTCTGGAATTACGCTCCAGCGTCAAACTTGCGGAAGGCCGCTGGTTCACTCCCGGACAGCGCGAGGTGGTGGTCAGCAAGAGTATTCACAAGCGCTTCCTGCATGCCAGTGTCGGCGACACCATGGAATTCGGTAAAGGCGTGTGGACAGTAGTGGGCGTTTTCGATGCCGGCGGTACCGCGTATGAATCCGAGGTCTGGGGTGACGTCAATCAGATGAACTCGGATTTTGATCGCCAGGGCGTTTACAGCTCCGCCTACCTCCGCGCCACGGATGCCGTCGCCGCAAACGCGCTCAAGAATCGTGTCAGCGATGATCAGCGCCTTAAGCTCGACGGATCGCTCGAAACCGAGTACTACGCCAAACAGACAAGTTCCGGTGCGGTGATCAAGTTCATCGGCTGGGTTGTGGCTATCATTATGGCCGTCGGCTCAAGCTTTGCCGCGATGAATACCATGTACGCTGCCGTGGCCTATCGCTCGCGTGAAATCGCAACCCTGCGCGTGATCGGATTTTCGCGTCCCAGCATCTTGACTTCCTTTGTGTTTGAGGCCGTGCTGCTCTCGGTGCTGGGCGCAATCGTGGGAATTGTTCTGATGCTTCCCTTCAACGGAATGACCACCGGGACCTCGAATCAGGTGACGTTCAGTGAAGTTGTGTTCAGCCTGCAGTTGACGTGGTTTGTCCTCGCAGCGGCCCTGGGATTTGCCGTCGTGATGGGACTGATCGGCGGAATCTTTCCGGCGTGGCATGCGTCGCGACGGGATATTCTTGCAGCTTTAAGAGACTAGGAATTTAAAACTTCTTGCTATGGCAATCGACACGAAACACGAAGAGTTGAGCGCTCTCCGCATAGACCGCACCGAGGGCGGCGAGCCCTCGCCGTGGGCGCGGCGCTACATCGTTATAGGCATTGCGCTGGTGGTGTTGCTGGGACTGGCAGCGGGCGCATACCGGGTTTTTGGGGGCACCGCTCTTGAGGTTGAGACGGCGCGCGCCACCGCCGAAAGCAGCAGCACCGGCAGCTCCGGAACCGTTCTTTCAGCCACTGGCTACATCGTCGCCCATCACAAGATAGAGGCCAACTCGAAGGTCACCGGACGCGTAGCCTGGATCGGCGTAGAAAAAGGCGACAAGGTGAAAGAAGGACAAGTGCTCGTCCGCCTGGAAGATCAGGAATTTCGCGCGCAGTACGATCAGGCCCTCGGCGCAGAGCAAAGCGCCAAAGCGCAATTGGATGAAGCGCAGCACGGCTCCCGGCCGGAAGAGGTCGAACAGGCCCAACACAACTTGAGCGAAGCTCGCGCGACCGCTGCCAATGACAAAGTTACCCTCGACCGCAACAAGGCCCTCTTTGCTCAGGGCGTAGTCTCGCAGCAGGCTCTGGACGACGCCACTGCACGATATGAATCGAGCCAGCAACGGGTGAATTCTCTGCAGCAGAGCTATACGCTTTCCAAGCTTGGCCCCCGCGACGAACAGATTGCCCGCGCGCGCGGCGCAGTGCTGCAGGCGCAGGGTCAAGCCGCATATGCCAAGTCGCAGCTCGACGCCACCGTCATTCGCGCGCCTATCAGCGGCACCATCCTCGATCGCAGCGTGGAAAAGGGCGAACTGCTTACCGGGCAATTCGCCAGCGCGGCCCGGCCGGTCTTCTCCCTGGCCGACTTAAAAGACTTACAGGTCGAACTCGATATCGCCCAGGATGACTTCTCCAAACTCGAAGCCAAGCAGAAAGCCGATGTTTTCGTGGATGCTTTCCCCGATCGCAAGTACACCGGACAGATTGCTGAGATTTCTCCCGAAGGCGATCGCCAGAAGGCAACCGTCCAGGTGAAGGTGCAGATATTGAATCCGGATGAGTACCTTCGGCCGGAAATGAATTCGACGGTAAAGTTTCTGGCGGACGAATCAAAGGCTCCGGTAGTGAATTCCGGACCCGTCGGCGTTTTCGTTCCTTCGGCCGCGCTGCGCGACCGGGATGGCAAGAAATTCGTTTTTATTTCGTTCGAAGGCAAAGCAATGCAGCGCGAGGTGCGGGTGAAAGCCCAGCGCAGCGGCGGAGTTCTGGTACAGGGGTTGAATGGCGGCGAGGATTTGATTACCACCGCCCCGCCGACGTTGAAAGACGGAGACAAAATCAAGATTAAGGGGCAGTCATGAGCACAGCCACGGTAGCAAACATAGCAGCCGGAACGAAACTGGTTCAGGCGAAGAACGTCAGCAAAGTTTTTAAGCGCGACGCTTTTCAGGTTACCGCGCTCGACAATGTGTCGATTGAAATCGCAGGCGGCGATTTTGTCGCGCTCATGGGCCCTTCAGGCTCCGGCAAGACGACGCTCCTGAATATGATCGCGGCCATTGACCGTCCAACTGGCGGAGAGCTCCAGGTACTCGGCAAGAACATTTTCGCGCTGGGCGACAGCCAAGCCGCCAAATGGCGGAACGAGCACATCGGCTACGTGTTCCAGACGTTCAACCTGATTCCGGTGCTGACGGCGTTCGAGAACGTGGAGTTGCCGCTCCTCCTCACAAAACTGAATGCCAGCCAGCGCAAAGAACACGTCATGACAGCGTTGAAACTGGTCGGACTCGGCGACCGCGTCCACCATCTGCCGAAACAGCTTTCTGGAGGTCAGGAACAGCGCGTCGCAATTGCGCGCGCTATCGTCAGCGACCCGACGTTGTTGCTCGCCGACGAGCCGACCGGCGACCTGGACAGCCAATCGGCCACGGACGTGCTCGAAATCCTTAAGCGCCTTAACGAAGATTTTCACAAGACCATCGTGATGGTTACGCACGATCCCCATGCGGCCTCGTACGCCCATGTCACGCGACACCTCGAAAAGGGGATGCTGCTTCCTGGCTGAGGCCCGGTGCCCGCGCATCAGGTTTGTCCCGCCGCCGCGGCGCGCTTAGCTGGTGCACCCCGGCGCGCTTGGGACTCCGACATTTGCGCACGCAGCCGTAGCACCGCCATGGAGTGAATCTGCGAAACCCGCGACTCGCCAACTCCCATCATTGTGCCGATCTCTTTCATGGTGAGTTCTTCGAAGTAGTACAGCGCCAGCACCTGGCGTTCGCGCTCCGGCAGTCCCTGGATCGCTCGCGTTACCTGGTCTCTTAACTCTGAATTCAGGCACTGCGCCAGCGGGCTGCTTTCGCGCTCGTCGGTCACCTTCTCGCCCAGGTCCTCTTCCTTGCCATCCTGCGGCGAAATCACCCGCAGGCTTCCAATTTCCAAGCTGTCAATCTGGCCCATTAGTTTTTGCAGCCCCGCCAGCGACATGCTCAGTTCGCGTGCCAGTTCCGTTTCCGAGGGCTGGCGGCCGAGTTGCAATCGCAGTTTGTGGTGCCCGTCCTCGATCACCCGTGATTGCCGCCGCAGATCGCGTGGCCCCCAGTCCATTTCCCTCAAACTGTCAAGAATCGCCCCGCGAATCCGAAACTTCGCATACGAGCCGAACTGCACGTGTTTGCCCAAGTCGAACTTCTGCAGCGCGTCGATCAGCCCCACCACCCCCGCATGCACCAAGTCTTCCAGAGGCACGTGCCGGGGCAGACGTTCGTGGAGCCGCCGCGCAATGTATCGCACTTGCGGCAACTGCTCTGCCATCAATTGCTGCCGCTCTTCCTCGTTTTGCCACGCTGAATGCACCGGCATCTTGCGCTCACTCATCGCTAACCCCAGCGGCGACGAAAGCGCGGCCTCGAATCGCAAACGACAATAAGGAAAGGAAGACTGCGTTCGCCATAGCACGATTTCATCAGCCGGTGCTAAGAGCGCGATTAGAAGAACATTAGAAAAATCGGGGAAGGCGAAATGCTTCCCGATTCGGCAGAGCGCTAAAAAAATGGGAAAGGGGTAAGAGCGAAAAACGGCAGAAAAGCCTTCAAGAAATCGCAAAATGCCGAAGCGCAAACTCGCCGATCAAGGTTGCGCAGGTTCGGGCCGCACGCTCAGCTCGTATCCCACGCCCCGCACCGTATGTATCAGGCGCTTTCCGAATCCATCGTCCACCTTACGGCGCAGATAGTTCACATACACATCCACAACGTTGGTCGAGGTATCGAACGCCAGGTTCCATACGTGCTCAATGATCATCGCGCGCGTCAGCCTCCGGCCCACATTCAGCATGAGGTACTCCAGCAGGCCGAACTCTTTGGACGTGAGTTCGACGGATTTCCCGGCCCGTTCCACGCGCCGCTCGATCCGGTCCAGCTTCAAGTCGTCAACGGTAAGAGCCAGCACCACGGGAGCCTGACTCCGCCGCAGCAGCGCGCGAACTCGGGCTGAGAGCTCCGTGAACGAGAACGGTTTCCCCATGTGGTCGTCAGCTCCAAGGTCAAGGCACTGCACCCGGTCTTCGACCCGGTTACGGTTGGTGACGACCAGAATTGGCAGGCGCGGTTTCTTTGCCCGCGTTTGCCTCAGTAAGCTGATGCCATCGACGCCGGACAGATTTAGGTCCAGCATCAGCAGGTCATAGTCGAATTCGCCGGCCATGGCGCGGGCTTGCTCGCCATCGTGGCTGACGTCAACGGCATAGTGTTCGGCCTCGAGGCCCTTCCGCAAGAAACTCGCCAGAGCCACATCGTTGTCCGCAATCAGCACTCGCATCGGTTCCTCTTATCCAACAAAGCTGCATCCATTCTTGATCGCGCAATGCGAAGATACAAGAGAGTCTCGTCGCACCAATGGCTGTAGCTTCCAACACGGGTAAATGATGCCGCGGTGAACCTCCCCTGCCACTCACCGCACAATTGCCCGCGCAGAGGATAATGAACAGATCGCATGACACCCTGGAGCCGAGCCGCGGGTAAGACAGTTCTGGTCCCCGGCGGAGTCATCCTCGCCGTGGCCGCGCTGGTCATTCAATGTTCGTGGGTTACGCTCGCCGCTTCTGGCATGACGTTTTTTTACTATGCCGTGTTTGTGGCGGCGCTGGCGCTCTCCCTCCGGTTCCGTTCGCTGCGGATCGTTTTTGGCTCGATCGTGCTTCTGCTTGCGCACTACGCGCTTGCCGCCAAAGGCCCGTCGTTGCAGAGCGTCCCCGGCAGAATGGCGTTTGAAGCGGTCGCGCTGCTGGTGCCACTGGATTTCATTCTGCTCACCTTCCTTCCCGAACGCACCCTGCGGCGGGAACACTTCATCGGAGTCGCCGGCGTCCTCTTTTTCCAATCTACGTTCGTTGCGGTGTTTGCCCGGCCCGACCAACCGCAGTGGTCGCTGCTACACTTCTCCCTGATCCGCGCGTACTATCTCCACTTGCCCCAGCCCGCCTTGCTCGTGTTCGTGGGGGCGCTCGGTGTTTTGCTGTGGCGCTTGCTTCGATCCGGCAAAGCCATCGATCACGGGATGTTCTGGTCTCTGCTGACAACGTGCATTGCGCTTGAAAAGGGAGGCGCCACCCCCGCCGGAACCGCCTACCTCGCAATCGCCGGACTCGTACTGGCGAGCTCTGTCGTTGAAAATTCCTATTCTCTGGCATATCGTGACGAACTCACCGGCCTGCGCTCGCGCCGGGCATTCAATGACTCGCTGCTCCGCCTAAAGCCTCCCTATGTGATCGCGGCCGTGGACATTGACCATTTCAAGCGCATCAACGACAGCTACGGGCACGACACCGGCGATCAAGTGCTCAGGCTGGTCGCAGCGCGGCTGGCCGATGTGAGCGGCGGCGGCCAGGCTTACCGCGTCGGTGGCGAAGAGTTCACGGTGCTTTTCCCGGGACGCGCCGCCAAGGATGTTTTCGACCATCTCGAGCTTCTGCGCATGAACATCGAGAGCTGCTCTTTCCGTTTCCGCAAGGTTGAAGACCGCAGAAAAGCTCCTCGCGAGTCCGATCGCCGCGCCGACACTGCCCCGAAGGCCAAAACACCGAAGCTGGCGGCTGCGGGAGCGCTGTCGGTCACCGTAAGCATTGGGATCGCGGAATCAAAGACGAACGTGTCGGTCGAGCAGGTGATTGAGAAGGCGGATCAAGCGCTTTACGCGGCCAAACAGGGCGGAAGAAACCGCATTGAACTCGCGGCGGCTGGAAAGAAAAGAAAAAGGCAAGCCAAAGCTTCAGACTCGTCCCCGGGCTAGTCTGAGGCCTGCGCCTGGCGCGTGCGCTGGCGCGCGAGTTCCACAATCGCTTCGATCAAGTCTGTATAAGACCGGCCTGATTTTTTTGCCGCCATGGCAAATTCGTGTTTGCTCGAAAGCCACGGATTCGGATTTGCCTCGATCACATAAACGTCGCCTTCTGGCGTCAGCCGCATGTCGATGCGGCCGTAGTCGCGCAGCTTGACGGCGCGGTAGGCCGCTACCGCCGTTTCAGATAGTTTCTGGATGGTCTCTTCGGTCAGATCTTCGGCAATCCGTGACTTTGTAAATTTGTAGGCCTTAGAATCCTGCTCGAACTTCACGTCGCGGCTCGCAATACGCGGCACTCCTTGTGGCAGCTGCGACAAATCAAGCTCCACCAGCGGCAGCACCTCGGTCTTTTCGTAACTTCCAAGAATCGCGGCGTAGATTTCACGCCCCTCGATGTACTCCTCGATCAGCGCCGGCGAGTCGAACTCGTTCTGCACGTACTCGACGCGCTCCATCAGTTCCTTGACCCCATTGACCACCGCCGCCGCGTCGATCCCGATCGATCCATCCTCCAGCTGCGGCTTCACGATCAAAGGGAATTTAACATCATGGGCGTGGTCAATGTTTCCGCGATAAGCCGTCGCAAAGTAGGGAGTGCGAATGTCGTGGAACGCGAACATCTTTTTCGCCGTCGCTTTATCCTGGGCGAGAAAATGCGCGTGTGGGCCTCCGCCGGTATAAGGCACCCCGATTAAGTCCATGTAGGCGGCGACATTCATCTCCTTGGTGTCATCGCCCGCATAAGACTCCGTCAAATTGAACACCAGGTCCGCGCCGCACTTTCCCAGACCATGCAGCGTTTGTGGTCGCCCGTCGAGTACATAATAAAAAGCTTCGTGGCCAAGCTTGGTGAGCGACTCTAAAATTTCCTCGCGGTCTTCTTTCTCGCGCTTTGCTTTCCGCTTCCGCGTGGAGGCCGCAGGCTGCTCCGGCTTGGCGGCCTCCTCTTCGCCCCAAACGTCATAAAGCACTGCAATTTTTAGTTTCTCGTCCGTCAATTCTTCTGCCTCCTCAAGCCTGGAACGACCTACTGCGCGCCAAATGGTTCATGATCAGCGTGGTCACATAGACGGTGAACTCCGCTAATTCGCCAGCTTCGTTGCTTCCGTCCACCATCAGCCCCATCTCCGCACTTCGCTTGTGCACCGACTCCACCAGTTTCCGGATCAGCGGCCTCTGCATTGCCGTCCAACTGGCAATCTGATCAACCAGCATCTTGCGATACCGCTCGATGAACCTGTCGGCCGGCTCAGCGCTCTTCTTCTTTCGCGGCGTATCGAACAAGCTCGCAAGATCCGCGTCGAGGTTCACCTCAAGTAGCGGAATCTGTTCAGTGGAGTGCCGGTAAAACTCATCCACCGTCATCTCCATGTCCGCCACCGTAATGTCCGGTTCGCCTCGCTTCCGCAGAGGATCAACGTTCCCCAGTTGCCGCGCAATGCGATCCATGTATTTCAGTTTGGCCATCGCGCCCCAGCCGCGATATTTCTTCCGCCAACTGGACCGCGGCGTCATCCACACCGCAAACGTCTCGGCGAAGTCTTCATCAGGATGTTTCTGCGCATACCATCCCGGCAAGTATCGAACGTAATCCTTCGAGAAAAGCACCGGACGGTAGTTCTCGCGATACGGGCGCCGGTAGGGTCCAAACAACTGCTTCCACTCCGGGGTGCGATGCAGACGGTAGGCGTAGTTGAAAGCATGTCCTGCCTCATGCCGCAAATACTTCATGACCTCGCGGCTGTCTTCCAGATCGTTGTGTTCCGCTTCAATCTGTGCCAGGTCTTTTCGCGCCAGGTAAAAAGGAATTCCAATCACCGGCTCGCCCGATGGGCATCCCCATTCGTCGGTCAGGTAACACGCGGGCTTGAACTTGGTAATCTTCTTCTGCTCCAGTTCGCGATGAAGCTGCTGGACAAAGCGCTCGACGTCCGAACCTTCCAGCGCGAGGCCGAGGTCGCAGATCCGTGTTTCCCGGATCGGCAACGGCGCGGGTTGCTGCTGCTCGGGCGTATCCATTCTCAGGTCTATCGATTCTCTGTTATATCGACCCGCTTGCTGGTTCGATTGTGAGTTGTAACGAGCCGATGGCCAGTCTGGCCGAGCCTCAGTCTTGTCGAGTCCCGGTTTTGCCGAGCCTAAGATGAGTGTATTGCAAGCTCGGCGCTGGGGGCAGTGAGGAGGGATAGACCTCCGCTGGATGCTCGTACGCTCGGAACGAGAAACTTTCGCCTGGGGCACGTCGTCTAGCGGTTTCGTTCCCGCGGAGCGCGATCTCGCGGCGAGGGACGCCAAACGCAATCTCAGCGACGAGGTGGTAAACTACTTTTCTGCCCGCCGGAGAGATGGCCGAGTGGCTGAAGGCGGCGGTTTGCTAAACCGTTATACGGGCTAATACCTGTATCGAGGGTTCGAATCCCTCTCTCTCCGCCACTCACTCAAAGATAGACACTTATCTACTCCTACTGTACGGAAGTCTTGGGCTTGACGTTGCCGTCCGGAGCACAAGTGGAGCACAATAAGGCTTCGGAGAGCTGCCTCATTGCGGCGATCGCATCGGGAGATGCGGTCTTGATGTAGTGGTTTTGAGTGGTCGCAACCGTACTGTGCCGCAGAATACGCTGGATCACTGAATCATCGACGCCTAAGCGATTCAGATTCGACGCCAGGCCCCTGCGGAACCCGTGCCAGCCGTGCCAGGAGAGTCCGGCACGCTTGAGCACATCTTTCATCTCCCGCTGATAACAAGCGTTCAAGTCGAGCGGATGTCCGACTGAGTTGGCGAAGATCGGTCCGCCCCGTGGATTCCCACACCTTTTCCGATGAGCGTCCAGACTTTCGGCAAGTTGCGGAATGACTGGAACG
Source organism: Acidobacteriota bacterium (assembly GCA_043734125.1). Taxonomy (GTDB): domain Bacteria; phylum Acidobacteriota; class Terriglobia; order Terriglobales; family Acidobacteriaceae; genus Gp1-AA145. Next base: position 29,023 of record JAYTFR010000067.1, read on the forward strand.
GGGGCCTTCGATTTCGCCGTCTTTGGATCACCGACTGTGCTTCGCCACACTGATCGAGTGACGTTCAGCCAACCGAGCGAGTCCTCATCCTGCGCGGGTTCGTAGGATTCCCAAGTGAGACCTCGCAGTTCTCCCAGGCGCAGCCCCGTGAAGGCTGCTGTCGCCACGGCTGTCGCTGATGGCTCCGAGAGAACCTTTAGCATTGCGCCGACTTCCTCGAGTGAGTAGGGCTTCGTTTCGGCGCCGTTTGGTGCAAAGGCGGGTACCTCGGCGAGTTTCACGGGATTTGCCCCGTCGAAATAACCCTGCTGTGCCGCATGCCTAAAAACGCCACTGAGGAAATTCTTCACATGCTTCAGGGTGGTTTTCGACAGTTTGTCCTCTCGCGCAATTGTCTCCAGCCACGATTGCACCTGATGGGTCTTGACTTCCCTCAGCCACTCGGCTTGGCAGCGAACCTTCAAATAGTCGGACCACATTTGAGAATACCCCTTGTGGGTGGACGGGCGCTTTTGCTGCTTTGTAAAGGGCAGATAGACACGATCTACGAAGTCACCGAGTTTCGTAATGTACAGCGGCTCAGCCAAGTCTCGGTTCAGCGGCTCCAGCTCGCGTTTGGCGAGGTCTCGAACGCTTTCGGTTTGCCGCTCATGAAGGGCTGCGAATCTGACCGCAACCCTGTGCATACACCTTTCGAGGGATTGACCTACTTTTGTCGGCACCGTTAGACTTCGTTCCGAAGGGGCATCGCCACGCGCCAGCTAGTCGCGTTGGCCCACTTGCCGTCCTCGAATTCCCGAGCATGCTCACACTGGACGCGCATGACCGGTTACTAAGCATCAGTTGCGGATGATCTCACCCAGCGTTTTTAGAAGACCGGAGCCGCGCTATTTCGGACTCTCAGTGATGTGCAGTAGGACTTGCAACTCTACAGCACTACAGCACTACAGGAGAGAAATATGCGGTCCACGCGATTGGCAATTGTGGCTTTAACCGCTTTCGGTCTGCTTTCCTCGCTTAGCGCCGCACAATCGGCTCGTGCGTCCAACCTCTTCTCACGACGTGCTACCAGGAGAAAAAAATCAATGCGGAACCTTCGTTGGGTTACTCTGGCCGTTTTGGGTCTGTCTGCGGGGCTTTGGGCGCAAGGTGCGCCGCACGTCTTCGTCTCCACCGGTACGGCCGGCATCGTCTACAGCCTCGACACTGCTAACGGGACATTAACCTCTCTTGTCGCCAGCCCAGGCGCCGACTTCGAAGGAATGGTCGTGGCGCCGTTTAATCCAGGCCAAAGCAACACGGACGAAGCCACGCACTATCTAGTTTACGTGTGCGATACGGCGAACAGCAGAGTCTGGCGCTTCGATCCCACTGCTGCGACGCCGCAATCGACGCTTGAAAAAATCTTTGACAATGGCGGCGGGCTGACGAACCCGCAGTGCGGGCGAGTTACCTCCACGGGAGATCTTGTGGTTTCGAGCACTGTCACCGGTTCCGGATTATGGATTTTTACCGGTGTGACGAATTTACCCCTGCACGCCACCCCGCCGCTGCCGACCCAACTGGTTGGAATTGCCGGGAGCAGCGAAGGCGTCGCGCAGAAGAACATTGGTGACCTGCTGGTCGTCGATCGCACTAACAATCAGGTGCGACGTGCACCGCCAGTTGTCTCGGGGAGTACGGCAGCGTTTATCACCTCTGGCCTCTCGCAACCCTTCGGAATTGCGCGTCGAGGCGATGGAGACATCTTCATCAGCAACCAGGGTGGCAAAGCGAACGTGTTGCACTTCAATGCACAAGGCGCGAGTCCGACAACGTGTACCACATTCAAGAACAACACCGTGCCGAACTTCATGCAGATGGCGTTGGATAATACTCTGTACGTCGCTGTAGCCACCAACAACGCAGGCAGCGTTCGCGGCGTCGATGCCAACACCTGCCAGGTGACCCAGAACTATAGCGTTCCATATCCGGCGGTAGGCATCGCGCTTCCGCCGACCATGACCGCATCGCAAAACGTGACGGCTTCGAATGGCACGGCGCTGGTGAACTTCGGGTTCACTGCATTCGTACTCAACCAGATCTCCGGCGCGTGCGGCGGCAGTATTTCTGTTGGATTGGCGAGCCCGGCTGCAATCACGACTCTAATCATGAACTCAGGTTCGCCAGCAACCCCAGCCATTAACCTCGGGCTAGATGGTTTTGAAGCAATCTACAGCACAGCGAATGTGAGCGGCTGCGCTGCAGGTTCGGCGCCGAGCACTACAACGAACTTCCAGATGTCGCACTTGCTTTCCGCTGGGGTGACAAACCCTGAAATTGTGGTATGCACTGAGCCAACTGATCCAACGAATTGCCAACCGCAGAACACCAGCTTGGCCCAGCTTGCAGCCTGGCCCATTGGCGGATATTTGCCAAACGACCTGACCGGCGGCGGATCAAAGTCCCTGAAATGTCGCATATTCATGGCAAACGCACTGCCAGTAAACGGCGCAGCGGGACAAGAAGCAGGCACATTCTGTGGTTTCCAATCGCCCGTCAACAATACCTTCACCGGAGTACTGAACAGCTGGAATCTGGCATCGGCATCGAGCTTCTCCGCGGGCAAGTCAATCCCAGTTAAGTTCAAGCTGGGGACTGGAACGGGGGCGGGAGCATGTCAGTCAGCGCCCTATGTCACCGACGCAACTGCGATTCTGTCAGTAGCGCAGGTTTTGGACAGTAAGGGAAGCCCGGTCTTCGTGACCATCGGCATGGTTTCAAACGGAAGCTCCGGCCTCGGTCAGCCGCTGTTCAAGGGAGACAACAATCAGCAATACCTCTTCAATTGGGACAGCGCCAGTTGCATCATGCCAACCCGCGTGACCCAGGTGTGCCCTAAGGGCACGTACAGCCTGAGCGTTCTTCTTCTCACCAACAACACCAATGGTGGCGCGCAAAGTATTTACGGTGCGCAGACGACGCTGGTTACGCTGAAGTAGATAGGCAAGCGAAACATTACACAAGCGTGCGCTTTTTCTTCGCCAACATCGGGGTCAATGAGTGTAATGGAGATGTTACGCCATCTGACGACTTAGATTTAGCGGTGAGGAATGATTCGGCCTTCTGTCAGATTCGTGCGAACCATTCCGCAAACTCCGCGAATCGCGGAGAGTTTGCAATTGGTGTCAAGGTGGGGCAATCGAGTCCACGTCGTCAATGTTGAAAACGAAGGGTACGAGTACCAGGGAACTCGCTACCAAAGCCTTTCTGAAGTCGCTCGTCTGATTACCGGAACGCGT
>JAYTFR010000068.1:0-100537 GCA_043734125.1 Acidobacteriota bacterium
GCGTGGTCTGGCGAAGCTTCACGCGGGCTCCGGCTTCATCGATCAGGTCGATGGCTTTGTCCGGCAAGAAACGATCTGGAATGTAACGGCTCGAAGTGTAGACGGCCGCTTCGATGGCTTCATCCGTATATCCAACCGCATGAAATTTCTCGTAGCGGTCCTTGATGCCGAACAGAATCTTCACGGCGTCAGCTTCGCTAGGCGGCGGAACCTTTACCGCTTGGAAGCGGCGCTCGAGCGACCGATCCTTCTCAATCGACTTGCGGAATTCGGCCGGCGTGGTCGCGCCGATGCACTGGATCTCGCCTCGTGACAATGCGGGTTTCAAGATATTCGCCGCATCGAGAGAACCTTCCGCCGAACCCGCGCCCACCAAAGTGTGAAGTTCGTCGATGAAGATGATCGCGTTCTGATTCTCCATCAGCTCTTTCATGATGGTTTTCAGCCGCTCTTCAAACTGGCCGCGATACTTAGTGCCCGCAACGATGAGCGAAAGATCAAGCGCTAGAATGCGCTTATCGGCGAGGAATGAAGGAACATCGCCCTCAGCGATACGCTGCGCGAGACCTTCCACAATAGCTGTCTTCCCTACCCCAGGCTCTCCGATCAGCACCGGGTTGTTCTTGGTGCGGCGGCACAAAATCTGCACCACGCGCTCGAGTTCGTTTTCGCGTCCGACCAGCGGATCAAGTTGGTTGTCCATGGCCAACTGCGTAAGGTCGCGGGAAAACTCGCTGAGCAGGGATGACTCGCGCTGCCGCTGCGGCTGCGCTTTTTCCTGGCTGCTGCGGGCAAGCTCTTCGCGGATGGTCGAAAGCCTCAAACCGCGCTCATGCAGAATTTCCGCGGCAAAGCATTTCTCCTCTCTCAGTAGGCCCAAGAGCAGATGTTCAGTTCCGATGTGTTTGTGCGAAAGCCGTTCAGCTTCTTCTGCGGCGTAGGCGAGCACGCGCTTGCACTCATTGCTCAGCGGCAGATCGACCGAGGTGGAAACCTTTTCGCGGATGGTGGTATGCCCTTCGATCTGTTTGCGGATCGATTCCACAGAGGCATGGGAACGAAGAAAGCGATTGGTAAGAGCCTTGTCTTCGCGCAACAACCCCAGAAGCAAATGCTCAGTTTCAATATACGGGGAGCCAAACTGGCTGGCTTCGTAGCGAGCGAAGAAAATAACGCGCCTTGCTTTTTCCGTATAACGTTCAAACATATCGCCCCCGGACCTCCCCGAAACGGAAGGCTTACCGCCCTGCGCCCCGGAACCTCGTACCGCGTTTACCTCGGGCTCCACAATTATCGGGAGCCAAACTAGTTTTTACTACGTACCCCTGATTACGATGGGTACCCAACCCTGATTATCTCAAGTCCTCCCAAGATTAGGAACACCCTGACGTCGTATTTACTTCGGTACTAGTTAGACAACGTCCCTAATCGACCAGAGTCTCGGGCCGCACTTCCTCCATCTTTCCATTCGCCAGCCTGAGCACGCGATGGCAACGGCGCGCGAAGTTCAGGTTGTGAGTGGCAATCAATGATGAAAGTCCCTGCTTTCCATGCAAATGCGAGATCAATTCAAAGACCGTTTCCGACGTTCGGCTGTCCAGGTCGCCAGTCGGTTCATCGGCAAGGAGCACTTCCGGTTTAGTGATGAGCGCCCGGGCCAACGCCGCGCGCTGCTGCTCGCCGCCGGAAAGTTCCCCTGCTCGATGCGAAGCCCGCGCACTCAATCCCACTTTGTCGAGCCAGCCGAGCGCTTCCTGCTCGGCGGAAGACTTTGCCATTCCTCTCATCAGGAGCGGCATGGCCACGTTCTCAACCGCGGTGAATTCCGGCAACAGGTAGTGGAACTGCCAGACGTAGCCGATCTTTTGATTTCGGAAATCGGCAGCCGCGTCCTCGGAAAGCTGGCTCAGGCTTTGGCCGGCGAAATAAACATCTCCGGTCGATGGCTTTTCGAGCGCGCCCAGGATGTGCAACAAAGTGCTCTTTCCTGCCCCAGACTCGCCCACAATCGCGAGCATCTCGCCCCGCGCCACTTCGAACGACAAGTTCTCAAAGAGCACAAGTTCCGCCGCGCCCGAGCGGAAGGCCTTCTTAAGTCCTTCGATCCGCAGCGCCTGTTGTCTTAGATGCAACTAGAGGGCTCCTGGTCTCAAGCGGTGCGCGCGGCCCAACGTCCCAAAACATTTCGCTTCTAAAGTCTATTAAACCACGGTCCTGCGAGCTGCCGGATGGGCAAATGGCGACGGGATTGATCAGTTGTGCACAATCCCCGGTGCAATGCTAGACTGGGCGCACGCCGCTGTTCTTCGCCGGGGCGATCGCCCTTATTTTCCTTCTACCGCTTATGAGTGGACCTCAACCGCGCGGCAACCACACCATACTCTTGGCAGACGACGAAGCCTTGCTCCGCGAGCTGGGGCAAACCATTTTGAGTCACGCGGGATACAGCGTGGTCACGGTCCATCGCCGAGACCAGTTGCAGGTATTGCTAGCTCCCGACTCTACCCCGATTGATCTGGTGGTGACTGACGTCGCTATGCCGGAGTTCAGCGGCCAGGAGGTCGCGGCGCTGGTGCGAGCCCGTTGGCCAAATGTGCGGGTAATCTACGCGTCCGGATATCCCATGGAAGAAATCAGCGGCATCGAAAAGGACGCGGGCTTCCTACAGAAACCGTTTACGCCAACTGAGCTTACGACGAAGGTCCGCGAGATACTGGGCGGATAATTTGCCTGGGGTGGCGATCTGGGTCTGACGCCTGGTTCTGTGCTACATTCGTGCGCAATGACGCCTACTGATCAAAAAGAAAGCCTCTATTGTCCAATATGCGCCGAGGAGGTATCCGATCCTCTTACTTGCGGAGATTGCGGCGCGGTTATTTGCCGCCGCTGCGGAACCCCGCTTGAAGCTGCCGCTGACCTGGGCATGGGCTAGGATCTTCGTCTACATTTCTTTGTAGATGATCGATTTATTGCTGGAATTCGGGCCTCTTGGCCCTTTGCTGCGCAACGCCGGGTGCCGGCGCATCCTAACTTCTGGGGAGCCATGAAAATTTCCCGCCATTTCTCGCCTTGCTGTCGCCCATTTCCTGCGGCGCGCGGCCTTCTGATTCTGGCAATCGGGCTGATTCTTAGCGGTGCCGCAACGGCCCAGGCTCCGGCCCGGCAAAGGGCGAACTCTGCGCCGCAGCTCCAAAAAGCGGCTCGAACCGGCGACCTTGGCTTGCTGCGATCGCGAATTGCGGCGGGGGACAGCCCGAACGCCCGAGACGCGGCGCAACGTACGCCGCTGATCAATGCAGTCGGGGGCGGACAACCCGGCGCGGTGCGACTGCTGCTGGCTTCCGGCGCGGACGTGAATGCGCAGGACGTTAACGGCATTACGGCTTTGATTGAGGCGGCTGACAAGGGACGCGCCAGGAGCGCACGCCTGCTGATCCAGGCGGGGGCTGACTTGAACATCGGCACGCGCGGCTTGGGCACAGCGTTGAACGCTGCCGAACGCGCGGGTCACAACGACGTTGCTGCGATGCTTCGTCATGCGGGCGCGCACAGTACGGGTAAGTCGGTGGGCGACACGGTTTGCGTGCGTCCCTGGGGCGGCGACGGATACTGCGGCACGGTCGAGAGCGAGAACAAGAATCAGTTTCAGATTCGCGTCACCGGAATTACGGGATGCGCGGGAGGGTGTCCGGCGAAAGCCGAATGCTCGGCTGGTCGCGCGGTAGGCGGTCGGGATGGAATCAAGGTTGGAGACACTGTGAACACCGTGAGCTGGTGCCTGACGCAGACGGGGGTGCAGCCATGAAAACTGTAGCGAGGAAAATCTCCCGCGTCGTTTTCGGAGTGGCGTTCACTATGGCCATGGCGGCCGTGCTCAGCAGTTGTGGTGGTGGCGGCGGCGGCGGCGGGGGATATGGTGGCGGAGGTGGAGGTGGCGGCACCATCCCAACCATCAGTGCGGTTAGTGCTTCGTGCGTGGCCTACATGGCGCAAGTGACGAAGACGGACCAGTGCACCGCGACCGTCACCGGCACGGGCAGCTATAACTCGACTGTGACCTGGACGTCTTCGGCTGGATCGATCAACAGCGCCGGAGTATTGACGGTCCCCGGAACTACCGGCAACGTCACGGTGACCGCGACTGCGGCAGGTGACGCGACCAAGAAGTCGTCGGTGACGGTGAATGCGATTGCCAACGTGACGTCAGGCTTTACCTACGAAGGCATCACCCACGTTTCCTGGAGCACCGGCGAGTACAGCAGCGCCGCGGGCACAGCCTCGCAAGACGCGCTTCCAGTGGCGGGTGGCAACTGGGCGGGCGTACTTGTGACGTGGTACATGCCGACCTATACCGACACCGCAATCTCCCCGCATTCCGGCGGGCCTAGTACACCGAGCGATGCAGATGTGATTGCGGCCATCGCGGAACTTCATGCCAAGGGCATGAAAGTCATGCTCAAGCCGCATGTCGACCCACTCGATGGGCACTGGCGCGGGCAGATCGCTCCGACCGATGTGAACACATGGTTCGCCAGTTACAACACCTTCATCCTTCATTTTGCGAACCTGGCGCAAGCCAATGGCGTGGACATGCTCTGCTTCGGCACCGAACTCGCGAGCATGACCGGCGCTGCTAATCTAGCGAATTGGACGAACACGATTACGCAGATTCGCGCAGCTTATTCCGGCCCGCTGGCTTATGCGGCCAATTCATCCAGCACCAATGGGGACGAGTACACGACTGTTGCATTTTGGAGTCAGGTTGACGTGATTGGGTTGGACGGATATTTTTCGCTGACCGGCCACGCGAACCCGACGCTTGCCGAACTCATTGCAGCCTGGAGCAACAACAAGAACGGCGAAAATATTCTTGCCGCAGTGCAGAATTTTGCGGCGGCGCATCCCAACCAGCCGGTGATCTTCACCGAAATCGGTTATCGTAGCGTGGCCGGCGGCAACATCAACCCGTGGGACTTCAGCACCGGAACCGTCGTTGACGACACTGAGCAGAGGAACTGCTTCGAGGCCATGTACGAGGTATGGAGCCAGCAGACCGCGATCAAGGGAAACTTCTGGTGGGCGTGGCCGGTGCAGCCGCCGAACCTTTCCGTTGACACGGACTACAGCACATGGAACAAGCCAGCGGAGACGATCGAGCAGACCTGGCAATAAAAAAGCGGCTGCTCGGTTCCGGCAGCCACATTCCTAGAACCAACCGGCTACTTCAGCGCGACAGGTTGGTGGAGAGGCAACTCAGCCGACGATCCCCCAACCATGATCGTGTAATCCCCCGCAGCTTTTCGCCACGCGTGGTGCTCGGCGTCGAAGACCGAGAGGAATAGCGGTTCCACCTGCACCTTGACGTCTTTGGTCTCGCCCGGATTCAAAGTAACCTTTGCCCATCCCACCAACCGCTTTGGAGGTTCGCCCGTGCCTGCGGGCAATCCGGCATAGACTTCAGCGATCTCCGTTCCCGCGCGCTTGCCCGTGTTCTTAACGGTGAAGGTGACAGTTAAACCACCGTCGCTTGACGCCTTGAGGTTTGAATACTCGTAAGTGGTGTACGACAATCCATAGCCGAACGGGAAAAGCACCGGCTTCTCCTCGGCGTCGTACCACTTGTAGCCGATCTTCAGGCCTTCGTCGTAAGTGGTCTGGAAGGCGGGTAATCCTTCCAGAGTTTTCTTCCAGCCGTCAGGATCTCCAGGCCGCGGGAATGTTCCCGGGGGCGGCTTCTCAATGCTGAGATGGGGCAGGTCGTTTTCGCTCTTCGGGAAGGTGATGGGCAATTTGCCGCTGGGATTGACGTCGCCGAAAAGAATGTTGGCCAGCGCTTTGTCGCCGCTGCTGCCCGCGAACCAGGCTTCCAGCACGGCACTCACGTGATCAATCCAAGGCATAGTAACCGGGCTTCCGGTCTCAAGGACGACGACGGTGTTTGGGTTCGCCTCCGCGATCTTCGCAATGAGGGCATCCTGATTGCCGCCCAGCGACAGGTTCGGAGAGTCATTGCCCTCAGTTTCCCAGCGCGAGGCGAAAACGATGGCGACGTCGGCCTTCTTTGCCAGCGAGGCAGCGGAATCGAGATCGGTGCCGGGGTCGAACTCGACCTTTGCGCCCGGAGCTTTTGCCCGAATCGCTTTCAAAGGCGAGGTCGGAAACCATGAAGGAACGCCCCACATCGTGTTGCCTTTTCCTTTGGGCATGATTGCGTTTCCGCCGGGCGGGTCAACCTGTGCGGATCCGCCGCCAGAGAGCATTCCTACGTCGGCGTGTCCGCCAATGATTGCGATGGACTTCACCCTGGAGGCATCCAACGGCAGAACGTTCTTTTCGTTTTTCAGCAAGACCATGCTCTGTTCGGAGAGCAGCTGCGCGACCGCGAATCCGCCCATGACATCGACCACGCTCTTTCGCGGCGGATCATCGATTACGCCGGTTGCAAACATGGAACGGAGGATGCGGTGAACGTGGTCGTCTAGTTGGGCCATAGGAACCTCGCCGGATTCGACGGCCTTCTTGAGCCTTTCGCCATAGAAATATTCGTTGGGCTGCTCGTGATCCATACCCGCGGCTGAAGCTTTGGCGATGCTGTGGGCCGCGCCCCAGTCGGAAAGCACGAAGCCGGGAAACTTCCAGTCCTGCTTAAGAACGTCGGTCAGCAAATACTTGTTGTCACAGGCATAGTCGCCGTTCACGCGATTGTAGGAGCACATAACGCCGGCGGGATTGCCGTCGCGAACGCCGATCTGAAACGCCAGCAGGTCGGTCTCGCGCATGGATCGCTCGTCAATGTGAATATTGACGGCATTGCGACCGCTCTCCTGGTTGTTCAGGGCGTAGTGCTTGATGTCGCCGATGACGTGCTGGTCCTGCGTCCCGCGGATGAGTTGGCCAACCAGCTTTCCGGCCAGAATGGGATCTTCGCCGAGGTATTCAAAGTTGCGGCCATTGCGCGGTTCACGGGTAAGGTTGACGCCGCCGCCGAGGGACATGTTGAACCCTTGCGCGCGCAACTCACGCCCGATCAGCGCGCCATACTCGTAGGCACCCTGCAAATCCCACGTAGCAGCTGCGGCAAGATTGCAGGGCAGAGCGGTTGAGTAGCGGCCATTCTGCCCGCTGGCCCGGACTCCGTAAGCGGCATCAGACATCTGAATGCCGGGAATGCCAAGCCGCTCAATGCCGACCACGTAGCCCGCGCCGCCGTTTGATCCAGACGACAAGGGACTCATTGGTCCCAAGCCGGGGTGGCCGGTTCCGTGGAGGAGCGTGATTTTTTCGTCAATCGTCATTTCTTTTATGACGAGGGTCGCACGCTCATCCGGCGACAGGGCGGAATTAGACCAGGCAAATGTTTGTTTAGGCGCTGGCTGGGCAAAAAGTTGAAAGCACACGCAAAGTACGGGTAGCACAAAGCAGGCACGCGAGACGCGGGCAATGAAGCGCATGAAGTTTCCCCCAACGAGATGACCACGTAGAGCCGAAGGCCACATCTTACCTGTTCTTATCAAATCTGTGCTAACAGCCCGTAAGCATAGAAACGTTTTTCCTATGCGAAACGCTCCCTAGGGGAATTCCCTATATCCGAGTACAGACCGTATGGAGTTGGGACCAGAGACAAAGCACAATTAGTCCCCGCAACGTGAATCCTAGGAGCACTTTGTGGGAGCTTCGAACGTGTCCAGCGAGTTTGTCCGTGCAGAAACGGGTGAACTGCCGGAGAGTTGGGATAACGCAGGTGTTTGGCTCGACGTAATTTTTGTTGCCATGGTTCTAACGTCGGTGGTGGGTTTGGGTCATTTCTTCCTGAGTCATTGAAACCCAGTTTCGGTTTCACGAAATTTAAAATGGCGAAGCCTTCCGAAAACGGCTTGGCGAAGCACTTCTGACTCATTATGACAGTTGACCAATTCCGCGAGTCCCTCCCTGGCGTGAAGCCGCCCGCAGAGCTGGGCCTCCCATTAACCGGCCTTTGGTGGGACGCGAAAGGCGATTGGACCGCCGCTCACGAGTCAGCCCAGCAAGATGAGGGCCAGCCAGGATCATGGGTGCATGCCTACCTGCATCGCAAGGAAGGCGACCATTCAAACGCCGCCTACTGGTACAGTCGGGCGGGCAGAAAGCCGTCGCAGTCATCGCTGGAAGAAGAGTGGCTTGAAATTGCGACCTCGCTTCTGAGCGCGCATTAGATTTGCTGCCTTAGCCCCCGGGGCCGCGTTTTTGTTGCTCGGCGGTCAGGCGATCCACAATCTGTCGCTCGCGCGCTCCATCCTCGGGTCGATGCAGTTTGTAGTAGAGCGTCGCCAGTTGAACGTGGGGATCGAGCCAGTCTGGATTCTCCTTGACCAGTTTTTCCAGTTCCTGCGCGGCGACTTCGTTTTCGCCCGTTGTGCTCTTCAACATGGCGGATTCGAAACGCGCGAGCGGATTGGCCGGATCCAGCTTCAACGCCCGATCCAAATAGGTTTTGGCTTCCGCCAGCTCACGGCGTTTGTACAGAATCGCACCCAGATAGAGGTTGGCGTCAAAGTTGTCTGGGTTGAGCTTTAGAGCCTCACGGAATGCCGGTTCCGCAGCCTTAGGGTCGCCAGTCTTGTCGCGGGCTGTGCCTACGAGTGTGTAGATGTTCGGCAAAGTGCTGTCGAGTCGCAAGGCCGCCTCTAGATCGTTGCGGGCTTTCTCAAACTCGTTCAGTTGGAGGAATGTGGCTCCGGCGAGCAGGAAAGCGTCTGCCCGGTTTCCGGCGCGCGCGATTTGCTCCACGCGCGCGGCGCCGTCGCGGCGATGTCCGGTGCTGATCAGTGCCGAGCCGAAGATAAACTGGAAGTCAGGATCGGTGGCATTGGCAGGATCCAGCGGTCCCATGAGCGCGACTACTTCGTCGGACTTGTTAAGCCGTAGGTCAGTGTCCGCGAGCAGGATTACGACTCGGCCGTTGTTGGGTTCCAGCCTGTGGACTGCCTCGAACTGCGTGCGCGCGTGGGCGAAATCGCCTTTCTTGTAATAGGCAAGGCCGAGATTGATCAATACGGGATTCTTGAAACTCAACGATGGCAGCGCCGACTCATACATGGCAATCGCTTCGTCATACTGCCCGGCGTGCGAAAGCGCAGCGCCCAGGTTGACCTTGGCTTCCATCATCTCGGGACGAAGCTCCAACACTTTGCGATAGTCGCGGATCGCGGCCTGATAGTCGCCCTGCTGCTGCTCGGTGATGGCCCCCTTCAGAACTTCTTCGGCGTCCGGCGCCGGCGCCTGGGCGTGAAGCCCGACAGCAAAAAAGCACAATAGGATGGCCGTCGCCCGCATGCAAATAGGATAACGCAGCAAGGCTGCGAAACTGGCTTCGGGGCGGGGTGCGGATCAGGTACGATGTTCTCGATGTTTCAGTCGCAGCCAATCGGATCCGCGCGAACGCCTTACCAGTCAACGTCCGAGATTCCCAAGGGATACGGGGCGAAGCACGATGCCGAGGGCGTGCTCGAGATCCTGCCGGAATTCGCAGCCGGGCTCGCCGACATTGAGGGCTTTTCACACATTTTTGTGATTTGGGAGTTTGACCGGTCGGAAGGCTACGATCTGTTTGGCAAGCCGCCAATCGATGACAAGCCACACGGCGTGTTTTCCACGCGCTCGCCACGCCGTCCAAACCCGATCGCGCTGACTGTGGTCGAGTTGCTTCGCAGGGAAGGTTCAAAGTTGCACGTTCGCGGCGTGGACATGCTGGACGGCACGCCCGTCCTGGACATTAAGCCCTACCTTTCCAGCATTCCCGCGGAGAAGTTGCGGCGCGGCTGGATCGCCGAAGCTGAGGCGCGGGGGAAGTAAGCCGGATGGTCGAGATCCACACGAAAGGGGTCCGTAGATTGTTTGACACCACCTTGCCGTGACCGATAAAATCCTTAGTTCCAGAGACTCCTCTCGAACGGTACACACCCAGCAGAAAATATGGATGACACGCTCAGACAAATAGGGGGATTACTGCTCGGATCGATCCCGACGGTGATTTTCTTCCTCCTTTTATACGGGCTTTACACTGCGCTGGTGCACAAGCCGCTGACGCGGGTACTGGCCGACCGGCGGGCGCGAACTCAGGGCGCCATCGAGAAAGCCCGGGCGGATGTTGCCGCCGCCGAGCTTCGGACCGCCGAATACGAGCAAAAACTTCGGGAAGCGCGTCTGGCACTTTTCAGAGCGCAGGAAGCACGGCGTACTCAGGCAATGCAGGTGCGAGCCGCTGCCGTCGCTGAGGCTAAGACCAGGGCCCATGCGCAAATCGAACAGGCGACTGCGGCGATCGAACAGGACAAAGCCGCTGCGAAACAGACGCTCGAAGGTGAAGCCGGACGTTTGGCCGGTCAAATCATCCGCGTCATTCTTAAGCCGGGCCTGCAGGCCCCCAGTGGATCCCCGGCAGGTGGACAATGAGAATTCGAATCCTGCGGGCAAGCGTTCTGTTGGTGGCGTTCGCGGCGTGTTTGACGTTAGTCCGTCCGCAGGTGTTTGCACAGGAATCGTCTTCCGCGGCAGGAAGTATTCATTCGGAGCAGTCCGTTCCCGGGAGCGGCACGCCCAAGTCCGAAGAGTCGGGTGACGACACCGCACAATTCAAGCATTCAGCTTCGGTGCGCATGATTTCGCGCGCCACCGGTTTGAGCCTGGAAGGCGCGTACTGGCTGGCGGTCATCCTGAATTTTGCGATTGTCGCGGGACTGATTGTTTGGGCTGCTAAGAAGAACCTGCCGGCGGTTTTCAAGAACCGCACCGCGTCCATCCAAAAGGCGATCGAGGAAGCGCGCCGCGCAAGCGAAGACGCGAACCAGCGACTGGCGAATATCGAATCGCGCCTGGCGAAACTCGGCGACGAAATCACCCAAATGCGTGCGAATTCCGATAAAGAAGCAGCTGCTGAAGAGGAGCGCATTAAAAATACTGCGATTGACGATGCCAGACGGATCATCGAGTCCGCTGAACAGGAAATCGCGACAGCGGCCAAAGCAGCACGCCGCGAGCTTACGTCGTACGCCGCCGACCTGGCCGTAACTCTCGCCTCAAAGCAGATTCAGGTGGATGCACCGACGGATGCAGTGCTGCTCCGCCGCTTTACTCGGGAACTGGCGAATGAAGGCGGAGGCAAGAAGGCGTAATGGCGACCGTCATCAACACGTACGCGCGGGCGTTTGCGGACGCAGTGACAGGCAGCCGTCTCGACCCCGCCAGCACGCTCGCCGAAGCGCAGCAGATTGCCGCGTTCGCCGAGCAGAGCCGCGACTTACGCGAGGTTTGGGACAATCCGTCCATCCCGGCGGAACAGAAGCGTGCGGTGCTGGACGCGATCGTGCAGCGCGCGGGCATTTCGCGCCCGGTGAGGAATTTTGTGGCCGTCTTGATCGACAAGCGGCGCACCCGATTTTTGTCGGAGATTGTGAAGCAGTTTGCGCTCGAAATGAATCAGCGCCTCGGAATTGCGGAAGCGGAAATCACCACGGCGCGTGAGTTGTCCGCACAGGAGCGCAGCGCGCTCGAAGCCGATCTGGCTCGCGTAACTGGAAAGATGATTCGCGCCCAGTACCAGCAGGACCCTTCAGTCCTGGGCGGAGCCATTGCGCGCGTGGGCAGCAGCGTGTACGACGGTTCGGTCAAGGGGCAGTTGGAGAGGATAAGGCAGCAGTTGGTGAACGCATAGCACTTAGCAGTCAGCACTCGGCATTCTTTTGGACGGAATGCTAACTGCTGAGTGCTGAATGCTAGGAGCTAGCAGCTAGAAGCTGATTTTTTATGGCCCAAATCAAAGCAGACGAAATTACACAACTGATCAGGCAGCAGATCGAGAACTACGAAACCAAGATCGCCGTCGATGAAGTCGGCACCGTCATCACGCTTGGCGACGGCATTGCCCGCGTGCATGGCCTGGAGAAGGTCATGGCGGGCGAGTTGCTTTCTTTCCCCCATGGCTTGTCCGGCATCGCGATGAACCTGGAAGAAGACCAGGTCGGCGTGGTGCTGCTCGGCGACTATACGGAAATCGGTGAAGGCGCTGAAGTAAAGCGCACCGGTCGAATCATGAGTGTCCCGGTCGGCGACGCGATGATTGGTCGCGTGGTGAATTCGCTCGGGCAGCCAATTGACGGAAAAGGCCCCATCGCGACGACGGAATTTATTCCGCTGGAGCGCATCGCGCCGGGCGTGATTGAACGCCAGCCGGTCCGCGAGCCCATGGCCACCGGGCTGAAGGCCATCGATAGCATGATTCCGGTTGGCCGCGGACAGCGCGAGTTGATCATTGGCGATCGCCAGACAGGGAAAACCGCCATCGCGATCGACACCATCATTAACAACAAGGGCGGCGACCTAATTTGCATTTATTGCGCGATCGGGCAGAAGCGTTCGTCGATTGCGCAAGTCGTGCAGCTCCTTACCGATAACGGGGCCATGGATTACACGATTGTGCTCGCGGCGTCGGCTTCGGAACCCGCGCCCATGCAGTACATTGCGCCTTACGCGGCATGCGCCATGGGAGAATTTTTCCGCGACACCAAGCGTCACGCGCTGGTGATTTACGACGATCTGTCGAAACACGCAGCGTCGTATCGCGAAATTTCGCTGCTGCTTCGGCGGCCCCCAGGACGCGAAGCTTATCCCGGAGACGTTTTCTATCTTCACTCGCGCCTGCTGGAGCGCGCCGCGAAGTTGAGCAATGAAAAAGGCGGCGGATCGCTTACCGCGTTGCCAGTAATCGAAACCCAGGCGGGTGACGTTTCGGCCTACATTCCAACCAACGTCATTTCGATCACCGACGGTCAGATTTATCTGGAAACCGATTTATTCAACCAGGGCGTTCGCCCGGCGGTGAACGTTGGACTCTCTGTAAGCCGCGTCGGTGGCAGCGCGCAGATCAAGGCCATGCGCCAGGTCGCCGGCAGCATGAAGTTGGAACTTGCGCAGTACCGCGAGCTGGCGGCATTCGCGCAATTCGGCAGCGATCTCGACAAAGCCACGCAGTCGCAGCTGAATCGCGGCCAGCGGCTGGTGGAAGTGCTGAAGCAGAAGCAATTCTCGCCACTGCCGTTCTCGAAACAAATTCTGATGATCTTCGCCGGTACCAGCGGCGTGCTCGACGACTTGGCGGTCGATCAGGTTCGCGATTTCGAGCTGGAACTTTATCGTTACGTGGACAGCGTCAATCCTGCGTTGCTGCGAACCATCATGGAAAAGAAAACCCTCGACTACGCTCTAAAAGCGGAGATGGCGAAGGTGATCAAGGATTGCAAGGAAGCATTTGTAGCGGAGCGACAAGCGCTGGTGGCAGGGAAGTAGTTTTGTGCACCCCAGGTCTGATTTAGCTAAAGGCTAGGAGCTAATAGCTAGCAGCTTTTATGGCCAACATTCTCGACATTCGGCGGCGGATTCGCAGCGTCACCAACACGCGGCAGATCACGCGCGCCATGAAGATGGTCTCGGCGGCCCGACTGAGGCGCGCGCAGGAGCGGGCGCTTGCGGCTCGTCCTTACGCGCAAATGCTGACCAACGTCCTGAAGTCGCTGGTTTCGCGGGCGGACATTTATGATCCGCAAACCGGCGAGTTGCTGCATCCGCTGCTCGTCCGCCGCGAGGAGAAGAATGTGCTGCTCATCGTCGTCACCGGCGACAAGGGCCTCGCTGGAGCTTTTAATGCCAACATCTTGAAAGCCGCCATGCGTTTTCTGGATTCCAAGTCAGGCAAGAACATAGAACTGGAAGCGATTGGCCGCAAAGGGCGGGACTTTCTGCGTCGGAGGTTCAAGGCAGCCGAGCCGCGCAAGGCCGATTCAACACAGACGACGGGAACTACGTTGGTGGGCGAGCAAGCCGGGGTGCTGAACAAGATCGACTACTCGCTGGCGTCAGATCTGGCCCAACGAATTATCGAGCGCTACACTCACGCCGAAATCGACTCGGTTTATCTGGTGTACAACGAATTCAAGTCGGTGATCGCCCAAAGGCTGGTTGTTGAACAGGTTCTGCCAGTGGAGCACATCGGCGAACCCGTGGTCGCAGACGCGCAAGAGATGGATCAGGAAGAAAAGCGCCGGGCAGCGGAAGCCGCCATGGGTGCGGGCGTTTCCCTGAAGCCAACCGATACTCGCGAGATCGACCAGCACGCGGCCGAGTTTACGACGGCGCCTGTCGATTACATTTACGAACAGCCGCCGCAACAGTTGTTCCGGTCGCTTTTGCCGAAATATGTGGGCATACAGATTTTTCACGCGCTGCTCGAGTCAGTGGCGGCAGAGCATGCAGCGCGCATGACCGCGATGGAATCCGCGACCAGCAATGCCAGCGACATGATTGAGTCGCTGACGCTGGTGATGAACCGTGCGCGCCAGGCGAAGATCACTAAAGAAATTATTGAAATTGTGAGTGGAGCAGCAGCGCTGTAGAGACGTTGTTTGCAACGTCTCATCTCGGAAGCAGGAAGACGTAGCAAGCTACGTCTCTACAAAGAATCTTATGGCAGAAAACATCGGACGAGTCATTCAAATTACCGGTCCCGCAGTGGACGTACAGTTCACCGAAGCGGCCATGCCGCCGATTTTTCAAGCGCTTCGCGTGGTCAGCGACGGCTTCAACGTGCCGCGGCCCATCAACGTGGTTCTCGAGGTGCAACAGCACCTGGGCGAAGGCCGCGTGCGAGCTATCGCCATGGAAGCCACCGACGGCATGGTGCGAGGCATGAATGCCATCGATCTCGGTGGTCAGATTTCCGTGCCGGTAGGTCACGGTACGCTTGGCCGCGTCATGAATGTGATCGGCGAACCGGTGGACAACCTGGGGCCGATTGCCGCGACGCGGCGAGATCCTATTCATCGCCCGGCGCCGTTGTTTGAAGACCAGGCGACGACTGCCGAGATGTTTGAAACCGGCGTCAAAGTCGTCGATCTGATCCAACCGTTTTTGAAAGGCGGCAAAATTGGATTGTTCGGTGGCGCGGGAGTCGGCAAGACAGTCTTTATTCAGGAACTCATCAATAACGTTGCCAAGCAGCATGGCGGGTTTTCCGTATTCGCTGGCGTGGGCGAACGTACCCGCGAAGGCAACGATCTGTGGCTGGAGATGACCGAGTCGGGCGTAATCACGCCGGGCAATCCGGATAAATCAAAAGCTGCGCTGATTTACGGGCAGATGACTGAGCCGCCCGGAGCGCGCCTGCGCGTGGCGCTGACCGGACTCACCGTAGCCGAGTATTTCCGTGATGTGGAGGGCGCCGACACGCTGCTTTTCATTGACAACATTTTCCGCTTCACACAGGCGGGATCAGAAGTTTCCGCGTTACTTGGCCGCATGCCGAGCGCCGTCGGATATCAGCCCAACCTGGCGACGGAAATGGGCGAACTGCAGGAACGCATTACCTCGACCAAGAAAGGATCAGTCACCTCGGTGCAGGCAATTTACGTCCCCGCCGACGATCTTACTGATCCGGCTCCTGCCACCACATTTGCGCACCTCGATGCGACCACGGTTCTCTCCCGCGCGCTGACGGAAATCGGAATTTACCCGGCGGTCGATCCGCTGGCTTCCACCTCGCGCATTCTTGATCCGCGCATTGTCGGGGACGAGCATTACGACGTTGCGCAACAAGTTAAGAAGACGCTGCAGACCTATAAGGATCTTCAGGACATCATTGCGATTCTAGGCATCGACGAATTGAGCGAAGATCAGAAGGTGACGGTGACGCGCGCCCGCAAGATCCAGCGCTTCCTCTCGCAGCCGTTCCACGTGGCCGAGCAGTTTACCGGCGCGCCGGGACGCTATGTGAAGGTTGCCGACACGGTGAAGGGCTTCAAGGAAATTGTCGAAGGCAAGCACGACAGTATCCCCGAGCAGGCGTTTTACATGAAGGGAACGATCGACGAAGTGCTGGAAGCTTCGGAGAAGATGAAGACGGCGTAAGAAGCTTTTAGCTGTCAGCCTTTAGCCCTTAGCCCGGCGAGGTTGGGCAGGCTGACCGTTCAAGAGCTAAGAGCAAAGAGCTAATTTAATGGCTGATACGTTCCAACTCGAGATCGTGACCCCGGAAAAGCTGGTGGTTCGCGGCAGCGCGTCTGAGGCTCAGATTCCCGGGCGCAGCGGCTACCTCGGTGTGCTCCCGGGGCATGCTCCGCTTATTACGGAGTTGGGCGCAGGAGAGATCAGCTATCGCGCCGGGGGGCAGCTCCATCGATTCTCGATGGCCTGGGGTTTCGCCGAGATTCTGCCCGACCGCGTGACGGTGCTTGCAGAGACCGTCGAGGCCGCCGAGGACATCGACATTTCACGCGCTCAGCAATCATTGACCAAGGCGGAAGAGTTGCTGACGACTGCGCAAAGCGAAGAAGACTTCGCGGCCGCAACAGCGAAGATCCGGCGCGCTGAAGCCCGCATAGAAGTGGCGAAGCACAAGTCCTAGACAAGGAAGCTCCGGTGATTCGCGGGGATTAAGCGGAGACACGTCCATGGCGGCTGTCTTCCGATCCAGGCGGGAAAACGCGCCTCTTTTGCCCTCATCCTGCCGATTTGAAATAACCATTCCTGATTCCGCTCATAAATTGTTTCAATTTCCTGGAGTTAGCGCCAGCCTGTAAAGTGTAGAGTACGGATCGGGCTCGCCAAGGCGCGCTCCTGCCGAATCGACTCCCCAGTCATGAGTACAGCCGCGACGTTACGCACCGAACTCCGGGACCTTTACCTGAGCGAGTCCACTCGTATTCAAGAGCAGTTCGCTTCCCGTGGCGACGGGTCCGAAGCAATCGCCGAACGCACGGCGCTCGTCGAAAAAATACTGCATCGGCTCTGGGGAGAACTGATTAGTCCGGCGGGAGAATCCAAAAACTTTACGCTTGTCGCCCTCGGGGGTTTTGGCCGGCGCACGCTGTTTCCGCACTCTGACGTTGACATTCTCTTCCTGCATGCCGACCGCGGCACCGAAGACGCTTTGCGCGACCCGATTCGAAGTTTTTGCCAGGAACTCTGGGACCTGCGAATGAAGCTGGGCCCCACCACCCGCACGCTTGCTGAGTGCGATCAGTTCGACCAGCAAAACGTAGAATTCACCATTTCGCTGCTGGACTGCCGCTACGTCGCGGGCGATCGCGATCTTTTCGACCGGCTGCGCGACAAGCTGCTGCCGAAGTTCTTCCAGCGGGAAGGCAATTTCATCATTCAACAGCTGGCCGAGGTCACGCGGTCGCGCCATGCCAAGTATGGGAACACCGTGTTTCACCTGGAGCCGAACATCAAGGAAGCTCCGGGAGGCCTGCGCGATTACAACGTGGCCTGCTGGATGGCGATGCTTTCGGCCATTGACCGCGAGGGGAAGTGGCCTGATCCGGACACGCTGTTGCCCGAATCCACGCGCAGGAGTTTCGGCCCGGCGCTGGAATTCCTGAGCTCGGTGCGCGCGTTTCTGCACTATCGCCAGGGACGCGACGATAACATGCTTGCGTGGGAGTCGCAGGATGAGGCTGCAGCCCGCCACATCGGCGTGCCAGTCGCACCGGCGCTGGATGCCGCGGCCTGGATGCGCGTGTATTTCCGTTATGCTCGCGGGGTTCACTACGAGTGCTTACGCCTGCTGGAATCAGTGCCGTCGGCGGGATCTTCGCTGTACCGGCATTTCCAGAATTTTCGCTCGCGGCTTTCCAATGCCGACTTCTCTGTGGTCGACGGCATGGTAATGCTGCAGCAGCCATCGGCTGTGCGCGACCCGGACTTATTGTTTCGCATCTTCAGCTTCAGCGCGCATCATGGGCTGAAGCCTGCAATGGCCACCGAGCACCGTATCGAGCAAGTATTGCCTGCGCTCGCCGAGAGCCCGCCGAGTGGCCCGAGCGCCTGGAAATATTTGCAGTCTGTTGTAGTAGAGCTGCACGCGGCGGAAGCTCTGCGCTCGATGCATTCTCTGGGCCTGCTCACCATCCTGTTGCCGGAATTGAAGCTGATCGACTCGCTCGTGGTGCGCGATTTTTATCACCGTTTCACGGTGGATGAGCATTCCTTCCTGGCCATTGAGTGCTTGCACCGCGCGCGCCAGTCAAAATCAGAATGGGACCAGCGCTACGGGCGTCTGCTCGAAGAACTCGAGCGCCCGGATCTGCTGTATCTCGCGCTGCTATTGCATGACGTCGGCAAAGGTGTTCCGGGAAGCAATCACGTCGTAACCAGCCTGGAGATTGCGCAGAAATGCATCGATCGGCTTGGCCTGAACGACGAGGACCGCGAAACAGTCGCATTCCTTATCGCCAGCCATCTGGAAATCTCGTCGGTGCTGCGGCGTGATATTTACGATCCCAAGACTGTCCAAGCGTTCGGCGAAAAAATGGGCACGCCGGAACGGCTCAAGATGCTCAGCCTGCTCACCTACGCCGACATCAAGGCGGTGAACCCCGAGGCCCTGACCCCGTGGAAGGCCGAAAATGTATGGCAGCTTTACATTGGAACTTCCAACGCAATGAGCCGCACCGCCGACCAGCGTCTGCATACCGACAATGAGAAGGACGAAACCATTGCCCGATTGCAGCAAATCGCGCCGAGATCAGCGGGAAAGATACGTGACTTTCTCGAGGGGCTGCCGAAGCGCTACCTGCGCGCGTATCGCCCTGAAGAAGTGCTGCGGCATCTGGAAATGTCGAGCCGTTTGCCTGACGATCCGGTGCAACTGTTCCTGGAGCGCGGGCGCCACTGGTTCGAACTTACGGTAATAACGCAGGACCGTCCATTTCTATTCTCAAAGATTGCGGGATCGCTGGCGGCTTGGGGCATGAACATCGTAAAAGCTGACGCTTTCTCCGACGCTGCCGGCGTGGTGGTGGACACATTCTTTTTTACCGACCGCTTCCGCACGCTTGAGTTGAATGTTCCGGAGTGCGACCGCTTTAGGAGGAGCGTTGCCGACGTGTTGAATGGCGAGGCCGACCTGGAGCGGATGATGCGCGACCGCATGCGCACCGAGGCGAAAAATGGCGCCAAGGTGAAGGTCGAGACTCGGATCGAAATTGACGACGCCTGTTCGAGCACCACAACCCTGGTCCAAATTATTGCCCAGGACCGGATCGGCCTTCTGCACCGAATCTCGTCCCGCTTCGCCCATCATGGCTGCAATATCGAGATCGCACTGATTGACACCGAAGGCCAAATGGCGATTGATGTGTTTTATCTTACGGCGGACGGGGCTAAGCTGAGCGCTGAGCAGCAGGAAGAACTGAAAGTTGACTTATTGCAGGAACTCCAAGGACCGTGAATTTCAGTAATTGGTAGTTCATTTCTCACGCTTCAAGCTGCCGACATTCCCTTCGCCGCATCCAAGCCTGAGTTGCGCCAGGAGGATCCATGGACAAAAATCGTGACATCGAGGAACGCAAGCAATTCAACGAGGCGGCGCCGGACGAGATGGGCAATGATCCACGGCAGGTTGGGCCAGACAGTGCAGGCCAGTCTGGAGATCTGCAAAATCTGTCCACCCTGGAAGACTCGGGTAACGAGAGCGTCGAAGGATTGGCCGATTCCGATCAGGCGTTCGAAGCGGCAATCGTCGAAGGAATTGAAGACGCAGCCAATCATCCGGAGCGTCCCGTGCACACCCACCTCGAATATGGGCGTCCAGACGATTTGCCACCGGCAAGGTCGGCAGACCGAAAAAAGGCCTCGTAGGGCGGCTCAGTGGGGACGGGCGTTCGCGCCCGTCTTGCGCCAACCGCAACAGATTACTCTTCTTGCAGTAGCTGGCCGAGCGTAGGTTTGCGCGCTCCACCGGATCTTTTCTTCCTGCGATCGGGGACGACCTGCTCCGGGCGCGGCGAGCCGATGCGGTCGCGAGCCATCTCTTTGACGGCCTTCACCGCCCGAAACGGCTTGATTTTCTTCTTTCTGGCCATACCCTTTGGAGTCTATCGCAAGCAAGGCCACTCCTCGCCCCAGGGTTCTGTAGAATGTTCACCAAGGAGCCATCTAGAGAATGGACGAGCGAGAGTTTTTCGACGAAAAGCCTGAAAGAAAGCCGGCAACGCTGAACTGCCCGCATTGTCATCAAGCGGCGGAGTACGAAGTCACTTGGCTGGTGCGCACGAAAAAGCGACAACTCTCCGGCCGCGCTGACGAGCGCGACCGCGCCCGCTTTGCCAAGGCGCGTTCCTACATGATGCGCAAAGACGACGTCATGGGATGCAAGAACGTGCGCTGCCGCAAACGGTTCGACATTTCCGGACTGCAGTCGGTGGTATTCACCGAGTAAGCCTCCGCTGGCCGGTTCAAAGCTGCGCATGGATTCGGGCCGAGCAGTCGCCTCTGTCGCTGATTTATACTTACAAATTTGCTTGTGACAGGAATGCAATGAAAATTCTCGTCTGCATGAAGCAGGTTCCGCAGAAGGACGCACCCCTCAAACTGAACGAGGGCGGCACTTGGATTCGTGAAGATGTTTCGTATGAGGTGAATGAGCCCGACGCCTACGCTCTGGAAGAGGCGCTTCGCCAGAAGGAGAAGCACGGCGGCGAAGTTGTCGTAATTACCGCCGGACCGGCGCGGGCGCAGCAGGTGCTTCGCGAGGCGCTGGCCAAGGGCGCCGACCGGGCAATCCATTTGGAAGACAGCGCTTTCGTTGGACTGGATGCGCCCGGCATTGCGCGAGCATTGGCGGCAGCAATCAAAGATGAGCAGTTCGACCTCGTCTTTACCGGGCTGCAATCGGACGACTACGGCTTCGCGCAGACAGGCGTGATTCTCGCCGAGCTGCTGGGATGGCCCCACGCCACCATCATTATGCAAATCGAAAAAACCGGCGCTGGAATCGAGGTGAAGCGCGAACTTGAGGCAGGGTACTTCCAGTTCGTCAATGTGCCGCTTCCGTCGGTACTCACGATTCAGTCTGGGATCAATAAGCTGCGCTATGCGACGCTGATCGGCATTAAGCAGGCAAAGAACAAGCCGTTGCGCAAAGTGACGCTGGCAGAAGTGCAGTCGGCGATCGGGACGAACCTGCAGAAAATTGAACGGCTTTACTTGCCGCAAAAAACGAAGAAGACGGAATACTTGGACGGGCCGCCGGCGGAAATCGCCAAAAAGCTGGTGGACAAGCTGCGCAACGAAATTGGCGTGTTGTAACTTTGGCCGTGGCCTGGAGGATGGACGCATGAGCGAACTTCAGTTGGGCGGGGACGAAAATATCGGCGCCCTGATGATGACGATCGGCAAGCTGCTGTTCTGGACCGACCTGATTTTCTTAGCTTTCGTGTATTCCAGCATCAAAAATGGGTCGCTGGTGTATCCGGTTTGGTTTTTAACCCAGGGCGCAGTCTCGCTGACTTTGCTGATTG
This sequence comes from Acidobacteriota bacterium, assembly GCA_043734125.1. Lineage (GTDB taxonomy): Bacteria > Acidobacteriota > Terriglobia > Terriglobales > Acidobacteriaceae > Gp1-AA145. Next base: position 21,330 of record JAYTFR010000068.1, read on the forward strand.
TTGGGCGCATCAAGCGCGGACCCTTGACTGAATAACGGAACTAGCGGAAGACACCTTTATGGCCGAGACAATCCTCGTCGTCGTCGAGCAGCGCGAAGGGAAACTGAATCGCGTGTCCTGGGAGACGCTCGCCGCCGGACAGTCACTCGCCGCTGCGACGGGATGGAGCCTGGAAGCGGCCGTGGTTGGATCGGACATGGGCGTGATCGCCAATGAAATCTCCGGCAAGAAAGTTGCAAAAGTGTACGCGGTTGAATCTCCGGCGCTGGGCGCTTACACGCCGGATGCATTTTCCCTGGCTCTGAAGCAGTTTTTGGCTTCCGCGCAGCCGCGGCTGGTTCTTATGCCGCACACTTACCAGATCCGCGATTTCATTCCCAAACTTGCGACGGCGATGGGCCGCACCGTGATCAGTGACTGCGTCGGCTTCCGCAAAGACGGCAACAAGCTCCTTTTCACCCGCCAGATGTTCCAAGGGAAATTTGCCGCAGATGTGAGCTTCACCTGCGAGGCGCCGTGGTTTGTCACCTTTCAAAACGGCGCGTTTCGCGGCGACCAGGCGGAGGCAGGAGTGAGCACGGCCCCCATTGAGACCGTCAATGTCGACATCGCCGCTGATGCCATTCGAACCAAGCCGCAGCCTCCATTCAAAGAAGCCAAGCAGGCGGTTGATCTGACGCAGGCCGAGGTTATCGTATCCGTGGGTCGCGGAATCAAAGAGCAAAAGAACATCGAGATGGCCAAGCAATTGGCGGAAGTCCTTGGCGGAGAGATCGCCGCCTCCCGGCCAATTTGCGATTCGGGCTGGCTTCCGATGGACCGGCAAATTGGATCGTCCGGCCAGACCGTCGCGCCGAAGCTTTACCTGGCGCTCGGCATCAGCGGCGCGATTCAGCACCTTGTGGGCATGAAAGGCGCGCGCTCGGTGGTCGCAATCAACAAAGACCACGAAGCCCCGATCTTTGAGATTGCCGACGTGGCGGTGGTGGCGAACCTTTTCGATGTGGTGCCGGCGTTGATTGAGGAGATTAAGAAAGTCAAAGGCTGAACTTCGATGCCGCGGATTAACACAGATAAACGCGGATCCGGGAAATATGTCGGGCTTGATTCTTTAGCTTCCTTGCGCAATCCGTGTTTATCTGTGTGAATCCGTGGAGATGAAGGTCGTATCATGCTTGTCTTTCGCCAAGCTCCCCAGAACGTCGAACGCCCGCAGATGCCAGCCGACGTTGTCATTGTCGGCGGCGGGCCCGCGGGAATGGCTTGCGCGCTCCGGCTGACACAACTCATCGACGAGCACAACGCGAATAATCCCGACGCCCAGTTAAGCAAAGAAAACATCTACGTTCTGGAAAAGGCCCGCGAGATTGGCCAGCACTGCCTTTCCGGCGCGCTGCTCGATCCACGATCGATGCGGGAGCTGCTGCCGGATTTCGAGAAAGAAGCCCCGCTGGACGCGACGGTTTCGAAAGAAGCCGTTTACTTCCTCACCGAAAAAGGAAAACGGAAATTTCCGATCACGCCACCACCGCTGCGCGACCACGGCGATCACGTCATCTCGCTGAATCGCTTTGTGAAATGGCTGGGCGGGAAAGTTGAAGCTGCGGGCGTAACGGTGTTCACGGGGTTTGCTGGATCGGAGTTGTTATTCGAGGGCAGCCGCGTCACCGGCGTCCGCACCGACGACAAGGGTCTCGACAAGCAGAATCAACCGAAGGCCAATTTCGAGCCGGGCTATGACCTGCAAGCCAAGGTCGTAATTCTTGCCGAGGGCAGCCGAGGATCTCTGACCAAGCAACTTATCGGCAAGCTTGATCTGATGAAAGATCGCAACCCGCAAACCTACGGCCAGGGCGTGAAAGAACTCTGGGAAGTTCCTTCGGGGCGCATTGCTGCCGGCGAAGTTATCTACACCATGGGATGGCCACTGACCATGCACGAGTATGGCGGAGCGTGGATTTACGGCGGCAAGGACAATGTTGTTTCCTTGGGATTTGTAACCGGCCTCGACTACCCCGATCCTCGTCTCGATCCGCAGCGCGTTCTGCAGCAGTTCAAGCGGCATCCGTTTGTGGCGAAGCTGCTCGAAGGCGGGAAGATGATCCGCTACGGAGCCAAGTCGCTGCCTTATGGCGGCTGGTGGGCAATTCCGCCGATGGCCGGCGACGGGTGGATGATCATCGGAGACTCCGCCGGATTCCTAAATTCGCAGCGATTGAAGGGAATTCACCTCGCGATCAAGAGTGGAATGCTGGCGGCGGAGACGGCGTTTAAGGGGCTGAAGAAAGATGATTTCTCGGCAGCCGCGCTCGGCGAGTTTCAAAGCCGCGTCGAATCCAGCTGGATCAAAGAAGAACTGTGGAGGGTTCGCAACTTTCATCAGGGATTCGAGCACGGCTTCTGGCGCGGAATGATTCATGCCGGCCTGCAACAATTCACCGGCGGCCGCGGTATGCGCAATCGTTACCAAGCAACGCCCGGCTATTCGCGGATGAAGAAGCTTATCGATCTTCCGGCAGACGGCGGCGCTGAGGCACATCTGATCGGCCCGGCTAAGGGCGACGGCAAGCTGACATTCGACAAACTTACCGATCTTTACCACTCCGGCACGAAACACGAAGAGGACCAGCCTGCGCATTTGGTCATTGCCGACACGAACGTTTGCGAATCGCGGTGCATTAAGGAATTCGGGAGCCCCTGCCAGTATTTCTGCCCGGCTAATGTTTACGAAATGCTCGACGACTCCGCGGCGCCGAATGGCAAGCGCATCAGTCTGAATCCGTCAAATTGCGTGCATTGCAAAGCCTGCGACATTCAGGATCCCTATCAGATCATCACCTGGGTGCCGCCAGAGGGCGGCGGCGGTCCGAACTACGACGGGATGTGACCGTGACCGGCGTAATATTGTTAGCCAGTTCGAAATACTGGACCACGAAGGACGCCCTTTGACGTCGCTCAGGGCAAGCTTTGTTACACGGAGGAAGAACGATGAAACCGCGAATCGCTCCTGTTCTTTTGTTGATCATGATCACTTGTGGCGCAGCTGTCGCCCAACAACATCCGGCTACCGCGCCTGCTCCGGCGACGCCCGAACCACTGACCGCCGTTGTTCCTTCCACCGGCTTCTCCGGTCTGGATCACTACCGCGCGTCGCGAGTCGCGGTCTACTTCAACGACTTCGGGCAACTGGCGCGCTATCGCGATGCCAACGCTGCGCTGAGGCCAGCCGCGCCGGCAGAGAATCGCGTGGTCTTCTTCGGGGACTCCATCACCGACATCTGGCATCTCGACGAGTCGTTTCCCGGCAAGGGCTATATCAATCGCGGCATCGGCGGCCAGACGACATCGCAAATGTTGGTGCGCTTTCGCCAGGACGTAATCAACTTGCAGCCGAAGGTGCTCGTGATTCTTGCGGGTACGAACGACATTGCCGGTAACAGCGGCCCCATTTCGAATGAGGACATTGAGGCAAACTACGCGTCTTTGGCGGAACTGGCACGCGCGCACGGCGTTCACGTAATCTTTTCTTCGATTCTGCCGGTCCACAACTATACCCAGCCCGCGCAGGATTTCTTTGCACAGCGTTCGATGGACAGAATTCTCGCTCTGAACCAATGGCTTAAAGATTATTGCGACAAAAACAACCTGATTTATCTCGACTACTTTAGTGCCGTGGTTGATGACAAGGGCATGTTAAAGCAGGCCCTCGCGGACGACGGCCTGCATCCGAATAAGGCCGGCTATGCGCTCATGGCGCCGCTCGCAGAGAAGGCGATCGCAAAATCGCTGGAATAGCCGCGATGAAGCCGGCCTGCCGGTTCCACGTCTATAATTGACTTGAGTTTCCGACCGCCTTGGCCTTTGGGCATACCCATGGCTGTGGCGGCGAGGGATAATCGCGCGGGCGAGGGCGCCCGCGCCACGCGATCCCGAGGGTATGGGTGGAAACGCCCGTGCCTCCCGCTTCCTTTATGAGGAAGCATTGGAAAGGAAGCGACCGCCGGGGACGTTCTCCGCCTGCCGTATTCCTTCCAGAACAATCGCCGATGCTTCTCACCGACAAATTCGGACGCGCCATTACCGATCTGCGTATCTCGATCACCGATCGCTGTAATTACAAGTGTGTTTATTGCCGAACGGGGAACGAAGGCGCGGTCTACGGCGAGCTGCCGTTTGACGACTACCTGCGCATGGCGCGGGTACTAGTCTCGCTCGGGATCACGAAAGTTCGGCTGACCGGTGGGGAGCCGCTGCTGCGCAAAGGCATCGTTGATTTCGTGCGACAGTTGCGGAAGCTGCGCTCCCCGGGCGAAGACCCTCTCGACATCGCCATCACCACCAACGGCCACCTGCTCGCCGACATGGCGCAGCCCCTGAAGGATGCCGGGCTGAATCGCATCACCGTCAGCATGGACGCGGTTGATCCCAAGCGTTTTGCCCGCATTACGCGCGTGCCTGGTGGCTACGATCACATGCTTGCGGGGATTCGCGCCGCACGCAGTGCTGGGCTTTGGCCACTGAAAGTGAACTGCGTGCTGATGCGCGGCTTCAACGAAGACCAGATTATTCCGTTCGGAATGTTTGCGCGCGAAGAGGGCGTGGTTGTCCGCTTTATCGAATTCATGCCGCTTGAGGAAGGCCGGGTGTGGTCACCAGCGACGGTTGTCACGCTGGACGAAATTCTGCAGCGCATGGCAGAGTACCGCCCGCTGGTCGAGATTCCCCACGCCCGCAGCGAGACCGCGCGACGGTATCGCTTCGACGATGGCGTGGGCGAAATCGGAATCATCGCTCCGGTTTCGCATCCGTTCTGCGGCCATTGCAGCCGCATTCGCATCACATCTGACGGCAAGATTCGCACCTGCCTTTTTTCCGTGTGGGATCACGACCTTCATGCGCAGATGCGTCGCGGGGCGTCTGACGACGAACTGGCGGCATTCATTCAAGGCATCATCAGCAAGAAAGAAGCACGCCACCACATCGGCGAGCCGGATTTCGTTCCGGCGTCGCGGACTATGGTCCACATCGGGGGATAAGCGTCACTTCTTTCTGCTCAGGATTTCGGCCCCCTTCGCTATGCCCGACATGCGCATCGAAACAGTTACACTAATCCTTCCATGAACGTCGTTTACGGTATCAATTCGGTGAGCGAAACGTTGAAGGCTGGCGGCCGCGCATTTGAGTGGGTCGGCCTAGCCAAGGAGCGTCACGACCTGCGGCTGCAGCGAATCATCGAGGAATGCCGGCGTAACGACATTATGGTGCGTTTCCTGTCGCGGGTGGAACTCGATCGCCTTGCGGGCACTGGCGCTCATCAAGGTGTGGTGGCGGTCACATCAGCGAAGCAGTACGCCGATCTCGACGACCTGCTCGCGACCAAACGAGGCCAATACTCGTTCGTCGTGGTCCTCGATGGAGTGGAAGACCCGCACAACCTGGGCGCTGTTTTGCGAACGGCGGAGGCCGCGGGCGCGGATGGCGTCGTGATCCCTGAAAGGCGTGCAGCCAGCGTGACGGGAGCGGTGGCGAAAGTGTCGGCTGGAGCGAGCGCGCATTTGCCAATCGCCAAAGTTAAGAATATTGCCAGGACGCTCGAAGACTTGAAATCGAAAAACATTTGGACGGTTGGTCTCGACGAGCGCGGCAAAGACAATTACGATGCCATCGATTACAAAATGGACTGCGCGATTGTGCTCGGCGCTGAAGGCAACGGTTTGCACGACCTGGTAGCGAGGAAGTGCGACTTTCTGGTTTCGATTCCGATGCTCGGCCAAGTGCCGTCGTTGAACGTGTCGGTAGCGGCAGGCGTTGTGCTCTACGAAGTTGTGCGACAGAGGCGGAACGCAGCAAAATGAAGGTTCTGTGCCTTCTTGCCTTATCGTGCACGCTGGCCTCTCCGGCGTTAGCGATCGATCGCGAAGCATTCACGTTCACCCGTTACGATCTGAACGCAACCATTGATCCCGATCAACAGCGCTTCGGGGTTCGCGGCAAAGTCACCCTGCGCAACGATTCGGACTCGCCGCAGTACAATGTGGTGCTGCAGATTTCCTCAACTCTGCACTGGCTCTCAATTCAAGTTGGCGGCAAGCCCGCTGAGTTCGTCGCGCAGGCTTATAACTCGGACATTGACCACACCGGCGCGCTGAGTGAAGCGATCGTGACTTTACCTCGGCCCATCCCGCCCAAAGATGCGATTGAAATCAGCGTCGGTTACGAAGGCGTTATCCCGCTGGACGCAACCCGCCAAACCAGGATCGGCGTGCCGGCCGACACCGCAAAGCATTCCGACTGGGACCAAATCACGCCGGCATTTACGGCGGTGCGCGGAATTGGGCACGTAGCCTGGTATCCGATTGCGAGCGAAGCCGCGAACATTTCGGACGCGAGTACCGTTTCCGAAGCAGTGGGCAGGTGGCAGCGGCGGGCAGCAAATTCCGAAATGCGTGTGAATCTTTGCCTTGCGCCCACAACTTCGTCTCTCACGCTTCTTATGAACGACGCGGCCGGCGCGAGTACGGGGGCCGACACCGCGGGGGACGCTGCCAAATGCACGGAACACTTTTTTTCGCGCATCGGAGAACCCGCCCCGTTCTTTGTGGCAGGTTCTTACGCTGAGAGCCAGAACGTCGACGCGATGATTCACTATTTGCCTAGGCACAAATCAGGCGCTGACGATTACATGCTGGCGCTGCAGCAGGTTGGCCCCTGGCTGGCTTCGTGGCTCGGCAATCACCAGGCCAAAGGCGTGAAGACTCAGGTCATCGATCTGCCCGACGCGGCGGATTCGCCATTTCAGGCCGGAACGACATTGCTCATTCCTCTGACAGGAACCGACACCAGCTATCTGCTCGCGGCCGTCCATCAGTTGACCAGCATAACTTTTCCCGCGCCCCGGCAGTGGGTTTCCGGCGGGCTGGCGCTCTATGCCCAAGCTCGTTACATGCAGGATCAAAAAGGCGCAGGGGCGGGGCTCGCCTATTTGCGCTTAAACGACGACGTGCTGATCGATTCGGAAAAGCGAAATCTGGCGTCCGGGGCCGAGAACGCGGCGCAGCATTCGCTAATTAACGATGACGACGAATTCTACGTTGGGCCGAAAGCCATGCGCGCCTGGTGGATGCTGCACGACCTGGTCGGCGAAACGGCCTTCACCGCTGCCTTGCGCCGCTACAAGCCTGAAGAAGACACCGACGCGCTGCACGTGCAGAAGTTGTTTGAAGCCGAGTCGCATCACGACCTGACCTGGTTCTTCGATGATTGGGTATATCGCGACCGCGGACTGCCTGACTTCCGAATCGCGTCGGTTTACTCTCGCCAGGTGCTGGGCGGGGGCCAACTCGTCACTGTAACGGTTGAGAATCTGGGCGCCGTTGCGGCTGAGGTTCCGGTCACGCTGCACATGGCCGCGGGCGATGCCACGGAGAAGCTGATCGTTCCGGGAAAATCCAAAGCGTCGGTGAGAATTCTGGCGGCGAGTGCGCCGTTAACCGCAACCGTGAATGACGGCAGCGTTCCGGAAACAGACATGAGCAATAATTCCTACACGATTGAGTCGCCGACAAGTAAGTGAGATCACCCGGATGCGTTCGAGCCAGTTGCGGACATTGTCAACAAAGCGCGGAGGGCTTCAGAGATTTAGCTCCCAAGTCTCCGAAATCAGATTTTGTCGGCCCCAGCTTTGGTGAGGCTTTCGTCCGGTGATGGTGAACCCGGCTGCCTGATAAAGATGCCGAGCCGCGTGAAGCTCACTCTGCGTCCAGAGCACGATTTTGCCGTAGCCGGCCTCTTGGGCGAATCGTACGCACTCGGATACCAGACGTTTTCCGATTCCAAGCCCCCGCGCATTTCGCTCGACGAGCAGCAGGCGCAGCTTTGCGACCCTCGTCGATTTCTTGACAAGGAAGATTGCGCCGACGCGTGCGCCGTGCCTTTCGGCAATCCAGCACCGCTCCAGTTTCGGGTTAAAGTGCTGGATAAATTCGGCAACGATTTCTGCGACGAGTGCCTCGAAGCGTTCATCGTATTTGTATTCCTGCCAATAAAGTTCTCCATGGCGTTGTACGACCCAGCCCATGTCTCCGGGGCGGCCCGCGCGGAGGGAATAGGATTCGTCCTCCGGTTGGACCAAGGTGACTACTCCAGCATTTGGCTAGTTAACAATAGTTGACGGAGTCAACTATATCGCGAAAGGTGTCGTGGCCTCTAGGAGCGGTGACCCGTAGTAAACCGCACAAGCGCTTCCAGTGTCTCCGCTGCGGCGCCAGAATCGATGGAATTCGCGCCGAGGGCGACTGCATCTTTCAGGTGACGAGCTTTGCCCGCCGCCACTAGCGCGGCGGCCGCGTTCATCAGCACCACATCGCGGCGCGGGGATTTCTCTCCAGCCAGAATTGCCCGGACGATCCGAGCGTTCTCCGTCGCGTCTCCGCCGGCAAGAGCGCTGACGGGCGCCGGGTTCACTCCGAACTCTTCGGGAGTGATTTCGTAAGCATGCACGCCCCCCTCTCGCACTTCGGCAACGCGCGTCGGGCCGGTAATGGTGATCTCGTCAAGGCCGTCGAGTCCGTGGACGACGAATGCGCGATGCGTCCCCAGCATGCTGAGGGCTTCCGCGACTTTCTCGACGAGATCAAGCGCGTAAACGCCCACCACCTGGGCCGACGCCCCGGCCGGGTTGGTAAGCGGGCCAAGCAGGTTGAAGACGGTGCGTAGTCGAGTTTCGCGACGCACCGGCGCTACGTACTTGGCTGCGCTGTGGATCGCGGGTGCAAAAAGAAATGCGATGCCCACCTCTTCAATGCACTTGCCGAGCAGTTCGGGCGAAAGCTGAATGTTGACGCCGAGGGCTTCCATCACGTCGGCGGCGCCGCATTTTGCGCTCGTTGGTTGACCATCAATCTTGGGAGTTGAACTGCGGTTGCCGTGCTTGGCGACGCGCACGCCTGCCCCCGCGACCACAAAGGCAGTCACAGTCGAGATGTTGAAAGTCCCGGCCGCGTCGCCGCCCGTGCCGCAGGTATCGACCAACGCCTCGCGCCCGGTGCCGCTGGCATCCACGACCGAATCGTTTTTCAAATGAATAGGAGTCGCGGCGGCCCGGATGGCCTGGGCAAAACCTACGATTTCCTCGACCGTCTCGCCTTTCATGTGCAGGCCGACGAGCAGCGCCGCAATCTGGGCGTCGGTGCAGTTGCCGGACAGAACTTCCCCCATCACTTCGCGAGCTTCCCCCCGAGAAAGCGATTCGCGATGGTTCACAATCCGGTGCAGGGCGTCCAGAATCATAAGGCGTCTTCAAGCAGTATCAGAAGCTTTCGGCAGACGCAAGCCCAGCGCCCTTGGCAATCACGGGATATTCTTGAGAGTCCCAGACACCAATGGTGTGGGACGGTTACCTGTCGACTACTGTACCTTTTCGCGCCGGGCACGTCCCTTGCGTACTCTGCCCTTCGTGCATCCCGCAATGTAAACAAAAAGAGATGGGAACTGCGCCGGCCAGAAGTTCCAGCCGCAGGAGGATGCATGCAGATCGGTGTGTATGGAGCAGGATACCTGGGAACGGTGATTTCGGCCTGTTTGGCCGACTTTGGCACGCCCGTCACCTGCTGCCATCCTGATAGCTCGCGCCTGGTGGATATGGCCCAAGGCAAGGTGCCGTTCCATGAGAAGAACCTCTCTGAGGTCATCCGGCGTAATGTCCGGGCCGGCCGCCTGGCGTATTCCACCGATGTTGAAGCTTTTGCCCGCAAGTCGGGCGTGATCTTTCTAGCTGAGGACACACCGCAGCAGTTGCACGACCTGGTCCAACGAATTGCCAAGGCGGTTTCCAAGCCTCCTATTCTTGTGATCGTCACGCCGGTGGAGGTTGGAACCGCAGCCCTGCTGGAGAAACAGATCGCCGACGCCGGGCTGAGTGCCGTCGTGGTTTCGCAGCCGATGTTCTTTACCGCCGGATGCGCGGTTGAAGATTTCAACTGGCCCGATCGAATCGTTCTTGGCACCGCGTCGAACGAAGCGGTACTGGCGATCAAACAGATCTTTCATCCGCTGGTGATGCGCGGGGTGCCGGTGATTGTGACCAACCACGCCACCGCGGAATTAGTGCGCGAGTCAGCGACGGCTTTTGTAGCCACTAAAATTTCGTTCATCAATGAGCTTGCCGGCCTGTGCGAAAAAGTGAACGGGGACGCCGTGCATCTTTCGCTGGCGCTTGGCCTGGACAAGAAAATCGGACCGCGATGCCTGCAGGCAGGCGCGGGCATGGGCGGCCTGTTCGCGCAGTCGGACATGGACTCCCTGGCCAAGCTGGCTCAGCAGAATGACGTTTCGTTGCGGGTGCTGAGCGCGGCCCGGGAAGTAAATCAGTCGCTCGCCGAAGGCTTGGCGGAAAAAATCTCTGCTTGCCTGCAATCGCTGCAGAACAAAGACGTGGGCATTCTGGGGCTGGCATTCAAGCCAAACACCAATTCTGTGGCCGGGTCAGCGTCCATCCAGCTGGCCCAGGGACTCGTGGCCCGCGGAGCCCGGGTTCGCGCCTATGACCCGGTCGCCATTCCCGATGCCAAGCTCGAGCTTAACGGTACGGTCCATTACTGCGAGTCGGCTTACGCCGCCGCCGAAGGCGTGGAAGCCCTGGTAGTGGGCACGGGCTGGCCGGAATTCCGCGCGCTCGATTTCGGCAAGATCAAAACTCTGCTGCACCGTCCTCTGATTTTCGATACCAAGAATATTCTCGACTCAGTGCGACTCCGCGCCATGGGATTCGAGTACGTGGGAGTGGGAAGGGTTTAGGGAAGCTGTCGGTTATTAGCCCTCGGCCCTCAGCCCTCAGTCCTCAGTCCTGACCTACTTCCTTCCTGGCATAACTTCTACTCATGTCATTCCGAACCGCTTCAGCGGTGAGGAACCTGCTTTTCCCTTCCGCGAAGATGAATCGCAGTCCACAGGCTTTAACGCATTTCAGAATGACAAGGGCAAATAGGGTTGTGGTTGAAACCGAGGCGGGTGATTTAGTCTTTCTCGAAAGCCGAGCGCGCGCCGCCTGACGATCATCGCCAGAAGCCGTTATAATCGAACAGCCTGGTGGGAGTAGCTCAACTGGCAGAGCACCGGACTGTGGCTCCGACGGTTGCGGGTTCGATTCCCGTCTCCCACCCCAATCTCTCAATCGTTTACCTAGTGCTCCGGGCCATTTCCGGCCTTTAATGGAAATGACACTCTTTCTCTGCGTCCCGGGAAACACTGAAGAGTTTCAATTTGTACCAACGCTGATGTCGACATTCCTCGGAAAAGCAGGGCCATCCGGCAACGAAACTTCCCGTCTCGATTGCTTGCCTTGCACCTCGACCATCACCGCATAAGTCCCCGGGGCCACACCACGAAACAGATAAGTACCATTCTTGTCGGTCATACTCGTTCGCGAACTTCCCTCCAGGATTACAGGCACGCCCGGCACTGGCATTTCCTTCTGCGCGAGACGATCGTACATCGTTACTCTTCCTGAAATACTCCGGGCGGCGATCAAGGTGAACGCGCTTTGCCCGGGAGCGGTAGCCTCTACCGTGGTTCGCACAATATTCAGTCCCTCAAGCGAATATCCCGGGGGCACAGAGTCGGTGTCGATTTTTACTTCGTACTCACCGCTAAAAAGGCCTTCCACACGAAATTGGCCTTGGCCATCGGTGTGCGCGGTGAATGAGTCATGTCCATTGGAGACCACGATTCCGACCCCAGGCACGCCATTTCCGCCGTCACTGCGGACGGTACCAAAAAGGCGCGAGAAAGAAAATGCGACTCCGAAGTTGACTTCGCTGTTGATATCGCACTGCACGCGGGAAGCAGTCGTAAAGAAGAACGGGCGACTGGAGTGGAATGTGGCTTCCACGGTATGTATGCCATACGGCACATTTGAAAACTTATAACGCCCGCTCTTGTCGGTACGGCTGCGACGCCCGTCGTCAAGGAAGACCTCAACATCAGGCAACAACTCGGCTCTATGTTGATAGGCGCCAGTCGCGCCGTTATCGGCAAACACCACCCCGGAAATATTTCCGTGACGGCGTGAAATGATGAAGTTCGGCGCGCTAACCAGTCGCCGGCGAATGGAGATCTCAAAAATAGGACGATTCGGCATGGATTGGCTGCTTTCCCGCAGCCACGACACTGAGGAGAAAATTTCGTTTACATCTTTGAACCTGCGAGAGTACGACACAGTCCCGACTGTCACCGGCGCGTTGCCTTGCAGGGTCTGGTTCTTGCTGTAGAGAACTCGAAAGTCAACCTGCTGATGCGAGTGGGCGTGACTAGTCCACATCAGGTCGCTGCCGGCCTGGGTGCGTACCGGGGTAACTGCGATGCTGATGCCTTGAATAAACTTCTGATTCAGCAGTCCGGCCGTTTCGCTCAATGCGATCCCGATCTCCTCCGGCGTATTGGCTGAAATCCCCAGCCGCTCGAGACTGTCTTGCAGTCCCGGAATTCCGGCCGACTTAAATGCGATGGTCTGGACCTGGGTTTGGCGGTCCACAAATCCATTCCAATGGAAGCCATTCCATCGTGTACCCAAGGTCGCCCGGAACTGGTCAGACCGCGATACCGCCCCCAATTCGGTGAAGTACCGGTAGACAAATCCGCCCTGGAAGTGAGTCGCGTCAAAGCTAACCCCGACCGGCCACCCCGCCGTGGATATCACGGTCCCGACAGGAAAATGGGGCTCGGAACGGCCATAGCTCGTTCCTGAAATCAGCGACCACCGCGAGGACAATTGATATCGCAAATTCAGGATTCCGAAAATATTAACCAGCTTGAATGTCGGAAGGTTGTAATGGTCATCGCTGAATGTGATCCCGGGAAAAAGCTGCGGCGTGAGGTCGCGGGACCAATCAAAATCGGAATAGAATCCATGCAAATTATTTAGGCTGATGGCTGCAAAATGCGGCGGCTCGTAACGCAGATTCGCGGTCACCTGATCATGTTCCTTGTACGCGTGGAACTCGCCCGCCCCTCCTAGCCCGTGGCTGAATCCGGTTTCCAGCAATAAGCCGGTATTCCTTGAAGGTTCGTAAGCATAAACCAGGGAAGCCACCGAGCCGCTGGTGGCAGAAGTATCGAACCCTTTTCTTCCGGAAAAATAATAAAGGTTCGGCATGAAGTAGGCATGCGGTCCCGCGGAAAACCGGTATCCAGCCCCCGCGACGCCTTCCTTTTGCGAAGGCAAAAGTGGTGGATGATGTGTACCCGGCATGAAAAAAGAAGGTACCCTGGCGATAGTGGAATCCCCGCACGATCGAGCGGTCAACGGTGAGCGGCGAGTTGCCTACCAGTTGGTCTAACAAAGTCACATCACGGGCTGGAGTCGATACCTGATAAAAAGCGGAGCCCAGCGCAAAAATGCTGCGATTCGAAAAATCGCTGAATTCAAAGCTTCCCGCAACATGAAAGCGCACCCAGCGGTTGCCTTCCGCGCGCTGGAAGTCGGCGATGTTTTGCAATTGGGAAGGATTGGATGTGAAGCGCAGTTCGTAACTATCGTTCTCTTGTCCGGCCTCAGCGGAAGCAGGCGAAACGAAGCCCGGAGGGTATGAGGGATCGGGCGCGATAACGTGGACTTCCAGCGTGCGGGTGCCGAGATCGCTGACTATCACGATGGTCGCGGAGCCGGCATTTTTGCCAAACACCGTCACGATTCCGGCTTCCGCCCTGACCTCGACATAGAGATCATTGAACGAGAAGGCCGCGGTCGCTCCGGGCGCCGCCACGCGGATCGTCTGACCATAAGCCACCGCCAGTTGCTCGGCGCTTAAGTTCAGAGAGCACAGCAGCAGAAAGAAAATGATCCGGCCGCTCATGGCACCGTAAATTCTTTTGAATCGCTGATGACCTGTTTTTCAAACTGAAAGGACGCTAAAACTCGATAGCGCCCCGGCTTGAGTTCGCTGGGATAATCGGCCTGAAATGGCATTCGCTCTCCCGGAAGCAGCCGGTGTGATTCGAACGGGGCCTTGCCAACCATGACCCCGGATTGATCGAGCACGGCCACAATCCCATCCGCGACTAACGGCTCAGTGCCTGTGTTGGTCAGTATTTGAAAGACGCCGATGTTGGAAGTCGCAGATTGCGCGCTCACAGTGATCGGCGCGGTCTGGACTTTAAAATCTGGGGAAGTCGTGAAGGTAAACAGGGTTCCGAGAGACGCCGTCATTTGCACCGCGCCTTTGGTTGAAAGTTTGCTGGAACCCCGGAACATTGCCACCACTGCGCGTAGAGTTGTTTCGGCTGGGGGGGTGAAGGTCACGCTCACCACAACCGATTGCTCAGGCAGCACGGTCACGTCTTTTGGCAAGAACACGGCGGTGGCTGCAATCCCTTGCGTCTGGTCCCCGGCTCTAACAAATACCCTGCTGCCATCGCGAACCACTACATCCTGCGCGACCATTTCAAATGCCAGTTCTTGCAAGGTGTGGTTCGTAACCGTCAGCAGCTGGGTATAACTTTGACCCAACTTGCATTTAACCATTTCTACCGCTGGAGAAAGCGAGATGGAACTGCGTAAGGCGGGGTCGGTTAAAACCGGCGGCCATAATACAGCCGGGAAACTGCTTCCAGGTTTAGCGGCTTGGGCTGCTGCACCCGGAGTGATCCGACCGGGTACTCCTGTGTCCGCGGCTTGAGCCCCTGCGTTGACCGCTAGGCACATCGCGGCACACAGTCCGATTGCCAGAGAATAAGAGATTCGGATTGGAAATTTCGTCGTCATCGGGTCAATTGGGGGTAACCAGAACTCCGATCAAATCGACTAACTCGCCAGGGGGCGCCGAATTTGATACCACGATTTTTAGAATGTGCTCGGTAACGCTGCCGTAAGCCAGGTGTCCGGAAACGACGCCAGGCACAATCGTCAGCCGGACACCATCCAACCAGACCGAACGTAAAGGATCGAGGCTCAGAAGGTAGGCGCTTACTGTTGCGCTGCCGGCTCGGCTTGGGGCAGAAAGGTCAATTCGCAGTCCGAGCCGGGTAGATACCACGAATGAGCCGTCTTGTCGCTGGATCTTCGCCCCAGCCTGGCTGGGATGCGGCATGCTTGAGACTGTCCCCAAGCTGAGAATGCCCTGGCCGATTCCGTGAGCTTGAAGGGGAGCGCCATCTGCCAGTCTCAGGAACGTAATGGACGCGATCAGCGGAGGTATTGCAACTCGCATCGGGACTGGCTGCTGGCGAAGCGTTGCCGCTGGCTGCCGTGCTCTCGCCGCTTTGGGTCGTTGGGATTGGACAAGGTCAACGTCCATTGCCAACAGCAAAAGAACAAAAACTATTCGTTTCATGGGAAACTCAAAAATACCCCCAGCCCCGCGCGACTGCGAGGCTAGCGGGTTTTGTACTAGTTAGCAGTGGCAACGAAGTTAATCGTGTCCGAAATTGCGCCCGCGAGTTCAGAGTTGGGAATGGTGAGCCCCAGAGTATGCGATGCGTTGCTCGCATAGGCTCCAATCGCGGTAAGCGAAGTAGGCGTGCTTGCATTCAGAGAAAATGTATCAATTTTCCACGTATTCACTACGTCCGCCGTGCCCAGTTGCGCGGTCAGAGAGTAGTCAGCGCTGGTCAGGTTCGATTTAGTTACTGAGACGTCAAACGGCGTGCTGATGACCATGTTGCCTGTGCCCGGGGTGCGAGTCACATTGCTGGCTAACGAGCCGGTCTGTGATACCGCTCCGAAGTCCAATGTGGCGGCATTCGTTCCCGATCCGGTTAGAGCAACACCGCTGGCGTCGGAAACAAATGTAAGGTTAATAGTGCTGTCCAGTGAAGCGTTGACGGTCAAGGTTCCGGAACTGGTTATTTGAGCGAAAGCCATTCCCGAAGTTAGAAGCAAGCTGGCAAAAAGTACTGCGGCGGAGAACATTGACTTTTTCATGTTTTGTTCATCGGACAG
The DNA here is from genome assembly GCA_043734125.1 of Acidobacteriota bacterium. GTDB lineage: Bacteria > Acidobacteriota > Terriglobia > Terriglobales > Acidobacteriaceae > Gp1-AA145. The sequence goes on from JAYTFR010000068.1 coordinate 37,264, forward strand.
TCTTAGAAATTACTTCAGTTCGACTCTGACCATCGATGAACTAACCCAGGCAGTTTTATGCTTCGCCGAGGCGGTTGCAGGAACTGAAGTAACCATCGGACATCACGGGGCTGAATTGGATTGACAATGCGTTGTTGAAAACAGGGGCGGTCCGGCTGCGCGGGTCGGTCGGTGGAGCGGCTGACAAGTTTCGTGCAGTAGCGCGCTTAGTCGCAAAATTATTTTTGCAATTGTGCGCAAACTCGGCGGTGTTGCTGAAAATTATGACGGCCAGGGCGTGGAAGCGCGGACTCCAGCCTTTTCAGGTGCACCGTTGATCCCTAAGTCCCAATGGTGCTCGGATCATCTTGAGGTCCCTGATTGGAGGCAAAATTTGAACAGGCTGTTCACGTCCTCAACAAGTCAAACCGTATTTCCGAAGCTCTTCTGTTGTTGACGGACCATGGTACAGAAAGTATAAGTACGCGCCCTTGCAAAGGCGAAAGGGCGGGCCACCACAGACCCCATCTACAGCGTTTTATGTTGTTGCGGTAACGTTCAGGACGGGATTCGATCCCGTCTCCCACCCCAATCTTTCAATCGCGTCCACTCACCTGCAGAGTTCCTTTGTCCCGGGTTCGCGAAGCCCGCAGAGTACGGCGTTCCCAAAAAATCGTGCTCACCTTTGGGGCGGCTTGAGCGCGCCTGGGGCACCGCCCCTACACAGCGGTCTCGCATTCACACGCACAGCGCGGCGCCACCGGCGATTCCGGAATTGGCTCCGTAATGCGCCGTCAGCACCGGAACTTCGGCTGATCGCGGATTTACGGTGAGGTGCGTGATGCGTTCGTGAAGCGCGTCAAAGAACGGCTGGTAAAGCGAAGCTGCGCCGCCGCCCAGCACAATCACATCCGGATCGAGCAAGTCGATCATGTTAGCCAGCCAGACCGCCAGCATTTCGATGGATTCTTTCAAGAGTTCCTTGGCAAGAGGATCGCCTGCCAGGAAGGCCTTGCCGACCGTTTCGCCGCGAATGGCATCGACGTTTCCGCCAGCGAAGGAGACCATCGAGGAAGCAGCACCCGCCGCGATTCTTTCGCGGGCGCGCCGGGCGATTGCGTTTCCGGAAGCGAGCACTTCTATGCAGCCGGGCTTGCCACATCCGCAGATGGGGCCGCGGTAGTCGATGCTGGTGTGCCCACCCTCACCGGCAGCGCCGGTGCGCCCGTGGAACATCTTTCCGTCAACCACGATTCCGGTGCCGATTCCGGTGCCAATCGTCGCGTAGAACACGTTCTTGTATCCGATGGCGGCGCCCCAGCGCGCCTCAGCCAGGGCGGCGGCGTTCGCGTCGTTATCAATTTTCACCCTCACCGGATAGACCTTCTGCACGGATTCGGCGAGTGGAAAATTACGCCAGCAGGGAAGATTCGGGGGATTCAAAATGACGCCAGTCTTTGGATCAAGCGGTCCGGGAGAGCAAATGCCGATGCCAGCAATTCCGTTGCTGCCGGCGATGACTTGCTCGATGGCGGCGAGCACGGCATTGAGTCCCGCTTCAGCGGTGCCGTGCGAAACCATGGGGACGCGAATGTGAGACAGGATTCGGCCGTTCGCATCCACTAATCCGGCGGCGACTTTGGTTCCCCCGACGTCAACCCCGACGTACAATTCGCTCACCACGCTAGGAGCTTGCCCCCGCTCCGCCATAACGCTCGCTGTTTGGCTTTGACCCACTCACGGCGTAAAACAGGATGTAGAGGTAGCAGACGGCGGCAATGATCAAGGCATAGTGGATGCCTTGTCCCCAACTCGTCTTCCCCTGCGTCATTGCAGAATAGTAGGCCCGGTTGAGGATGAGTCCAATCTTGCCAACCAGATATGGGATAACGGCACCACCAACGATTGCCATGTTGAGAACGCCGGAACCATCGCCCGTGAGTGGTCCCAACTCCGCGATTCCGCTCGTAAAGATGCAAGGAAACATTATTGAATTGAACAACCCGATAGAAAGCACTGACCACATCGCCACGTGCCCGTCGCTGAAAACGGAGACTGTTACCAACAGGGCTGCCATTGCCGCGCAGAAAGCTAGAACCTTCGGTGTCCTCACTTTCTGAAGCACGGCAGCACCGATAAAGCGTCCAACCATGGCACCGAGCCAGTAGACCGAAATGTAACGCGCCGCGACCGCCAGGGCAGAGTGATAACGCGCGGCGGGATCGACGATATCACTAGAAAAATGCCCGATGTTCGGCAGGGCAAGGTAGTTCGCAATGGCGCTGCCAATCGCTACTTCAGCTCCGACGTAGACAAAGATTCCGACCGCTCCATATACGAGGTTGGGGTGCTTCCACACCGAATCCCCGACCTTTTGTCCGATCTGGTGACCTGCAGCTTCCATCTTCGGCAATTTGAAAACGGCAAACAGGACAGCAAGCAAAACTAGGAGGACGGCGAAGAAGTAAACGTAAAGCCTGACAACCGCATCTTGGGAAGCCGTTGTCGCGGCGGCGCTCACGGTTTCCGATAGGATCAGCTTCGCTCCAACGAGAGGGAAGACTGCGGTGCCGAGAGAGTTGAATGCCTGAGTCAAATTTAGGCGACTTGAAGCCGTTTCCGGCCGGCCGAGCACGGCGACGTATGGGTTGGCCGCAACCTGAAGCACGGTGATGCCCGCCGCCAAAACCACAAGAGCCACCAAAAAGAACGGGAAGGACGGAATTTTCGCAGCAGGATAGAACAGCAAACACGCGGCGACCATGGTGATGAGGCCGACGATGATTGCCCGCTTGTAGCCGATCCAATCGATGATCTTTGCTGAGGGAATAGAGAAAATGAAGTATGCCGAGAAGAACGCTGTCTGAATCAGCATGCTCACGTCAATTCCAACGTTCAGGACGTTCTGCGCGAACGGGATCAGCACATCGTTCAACGAGGTGAGAGATCCCCAAATGAAGAACAGGGTTGTCAGAACGGCAAGGGGAGGGCCGTAATTTGTACCCTCCATGCTCGAACTCTTAACCGGAACACTGCTTGGGTTGGTTGTCATCGCCATGGGTCGGACGCGGACCTCGCAGGGAGAGTTGGGAAGGACTTACCGTTTTATCACGAATTGTGCCGAAAATCGTTTTTATTCGAGGTGAATGACCCAGCTTGCCTCACGAAAAAAAGGCCAGCCTCGCGGCTGGCCTGAAAGCGTGCGGAGACGATTGATCAGTGAACAGTAATGGTGCCGAAGAGTCCGTGCGATTCGTGATCGGGCCCGGCGGTGAATAGCAGGCTATTAGTTGGGCCCGAGGGGCCACCGGTGCCGAACGCAAGTCCCCAGAGTCCGGGGATGGTCAGCGTGTTGCCGGTTGGCCAGAGCATGTGTCCACGAAGCGCGCCGTTTGCACTGTTAAATGCATTAACGGTCCCATCCCCGAAGTTGCCGACGAGGAGACTTCCGCTGAATTTGCCGAAGTTCGAGGGAGCCAGCGCCAAGCCCCAAGGCGAGTTCAATGCGCCACGGGAAATGAGCCGCTTCACTTTGTTTCCACTCAGGTCGAACAGAGTGACGAACCCGTGTCCCGGGCCAGCCACGTCGTCGTGCTTAGCTGCATTCTGCATGGCGAAGGTGACATAGAGCATGCCGTTGAGGGTCTGAATCCCGAATGGAGCGTAGCCTTGTGGGACTTCCCAGTCGGTAAAATTCTTGACCCATTTGAAATTGGAGTCATACATCTCTACCCAGCCGCTGTTGAAGTTGGCGGCGTAGATAAACGTTCCCTGCTGCGTCGATCCGATGGCTAGGCCTTTGTAAACGGCGCCGCTAGCGGAGTTGTCCACCGCGCGGACCGCATTTTGGAGGTCAACGCCGGGGTTCCAGCCGCTGATGGTTCCATCTTCTGTGTCGAATATGAAAAGAGACGAGCCTGATTTGCCGTCCTCGGTGACGGTAAAGTTGCCGCCGCCATTGAACACAATTCCCGTAGGAGCGGAATGACCCGTGGCGCCTGCGGGCGGCGGGATTGTGACCACCAGTGGAATGATTGATCCCGTCCCGGTGTAAAGAGTGGAAACTCCGGCGCCATTGGATGAGATCCAGGCTGGTGAAGTCGAGCCGAACGCGATACCCCATGCGTTCACAAGATTTGGATCCACGGTGGCGGCCCATCCGGGCACGTCAGATATGAGATTGGTCTGTGAGTATCTTTGTGCGCCGGCGAGTGTTGGCAATCCGGCGGCAACGAGAGCGAGAGTAAAGACTGAAAAGCGCGCGCTTCTTGACAGGCACCACGACATGGGGATTCTCCTGGAAATCGATGTCGCGAACGTACGATCTTCTTGGCTCCGGCGTTGTGGCTGACTTGCGTCGAGTTGGAAGGTTCCGGGACCTCTGCCACCAGGAACGAGCCGAAGCAAGACCCGTTCACGATGAGATGAGGCTAGGAGCGTGGGAACTCCCGATTGTCATCAATCGGACTGCGAAGTGTAAATTTCTGGTCAAAACGGGCTATTGGCGCTTCACGCCGTCGCCTTAGGGATGGTCGTATCCCGGAGAGTTCGGCGCAGGAGGCTCGTAGTCCATGCCGTACTTGTTCTTGTGCGGCTGGACCGGTTCGGCGGGAATTTGCAGAAGTCCCAGAGTCGACGTTGACTCGGTCACGTTGATTTCGCGCGTCAGCGATTTCAATGTATCGGGGAGCGCGGTCTCATACCACAGGTGGAGTTCATATCGTCCGGATGGGACGTCAGGGATGACGACCTCGCCCTTCGCTGTGGAAACTGCATAGTAAGAAGTGTCCAGGGCAATGACGACGGCGCTCATTTCGGCATGAATGTTGCAGAAAATATAAGAGACGCCCGGACGGTCAAAACTGACGTTTCTGCTGCTGCCCGTTTCGTAAAGGCCAAGGTCAAAGCGCTTGCCCTCGAAAAGCGAGAAGACGTTGTGGAAGAAGGGATCGTGATTGGGAAACTGGACCATCGATCCCACCGGAACCACAAGCAAGTGCGGTTCGAAGCTTTTGTTGTGCTGCGTAAGTTTTAACTGGCCGACGCGGGGCTTTACCGGCGCATGACCGTCGAGTGGCGTCAGCCAGACCACCACGCCCGATGCCCGCGAGGCCACGGCCTGCTTGTCTGCGGCAATCAGCTTCACGCGCCCGGAAAGCGTAACGTTTTGAGCGCGGGCGTGCACGCATGCGAAAAGAAGAGCCGCGACCGCCAGGCGGGACCTGGTTGCGGCCATTAAAAAAGGACTCCCATCATTACATTGACTTGGTCGGCGGTATTCAACCCGAGCACTTGGTTTGTGTGCAGGTGGCGGTATTCTCCGGAAAGCAAGAGGTCCGAACGCGGCCGGAAAATGACGTTCACCATCTGGCTGCGATTTGCAGCGAGTACATAGCCATAGGGTCCGACCGGTGACTGGTGTGCATGAATGTCGGAACTGAAAGGATTGTCCATGCCGAAAACGCCGTTGAATTCCAGGCGTGGAGTGGCGATGAACTTGAGCTGCGACCAGCCGCCTACGGCATTCACTCCTCGAAAGTCGGAATTCGGATCGCTGGGGTTACCGCTGAAAATTACAGATTGCCCAATACCGCCGCCCAGTCCTCCCATCGCGTTTCCGCGAAACAGCTCACCTGAGAATTCCAATCGCCGGGTGACGGGAATGCGCCAGTCGGTTGCGATAGCCCAGCCCTTCGTTTCCCAATCAAACCCCCAGTTCTGCGGCGAATAATATCCGCTTACGCCAAAGCTGACAGGATTAGCGCTCAAAGTGCTGCTCCATGCGGTCCGGAGCGCATATGCGGGCTGTGCGGTACTCTCGCCGGCTTGCGGTTGGCGGTGCGTTCCGTATGACGGCTCGCTGGTCAGGTTGTCGAGGATGCCAGCTTGCACAATCAAATTCTGATTCGGCGTCAAAGCGATTCGGTGCTCGATCCGTAACTGCGGAGTCCAAGCCCACAGGTTCCCCGAATATCCGAAACTTGGGGTCAGCAGTGACGCGAACGAAGTCGGCGAGTTCGGAGAAATGAAAAGATCATCCTGACCTACGACGAGCGATGTATTCTGCCAATCGAGACGCATACTCGCCGTGCGCAGGCGCGCAATCCCGGTGCTGACGCCATCGAGCGCGCCGGACGGAAATCCGCCGCCAAAATCAAACTCCACTTGTCCGCTCGTCTTAGCTCCGTAGATCGTGGGGCCGAAGACCTCAAGTCCAAGTTCCGACTGCCGCAGTGTAGCGCCGAAGCTGGAAGTTTTGCCGTATGCGCTGCTCGATACGGCATAGGTGGGGACATCCATGTTATTGACCGGGCCGGAGTTTCCGAAAAGGTTGAAGAGCGCCAGACCGGAAAGGCGAACGCGATATTTCGATGCGCTCTCGACCTTCGTTTGGTACTGGCTCCTCAGTTCGCCCTGCAGGAGTTCCGTTGTTTCTTCAACAGAAGATAAGCGCTGATCCGCAGTCCGGGTTGAGCCCGCGGTTTGCTCCGGTTCGGAAGAAGGCGACGCTAGCGCAGCAGCGCGCATGCCTTCCAGTTCCTTGCGCAGTTGCTGGCTTGCGGCACGATACTCCGAAGCTTCTGATTTAATTTCCGCCACCGCCGCCCGTAGTTCCTGGACCTGCTGGCGCAATTCCTGAACCGATTGAACCAGGGCGGGACCTTCCGTTTCAGAGGGTGCGGTTTGCGCGAGGCTCTGCGGGCTGCCAGCGGCCATCGTGAGCACGAAAATCGAAATGAGATCAAAGCCTATGCGGAAGCTGCGCTGTTTCAAGTTTCCCTCCCGAGCGAATCTGTCTGCAGAGCCCGGGAACGTTGAGACCTTACGCGGGCTTCGCTGAACTGGCGTGCTCTCCCGCGACCGGCGGGCTTTCTTGCCCTTCCGCGCCACCATGAAGAGTCGCTGGGTGCGGAAGTGTGATGCGGAAGATCGTGCCTTCCGGGGAAGTACGTTCAACCGCAACCTCGCCGCCGTGGTCTTGGATGATCTTGTGCACGACCGTCAGCCCCAGCCCGGTACCGTTCTCCTTACCCTGGCTTACAAAAGGTTCAAACAGTGTATTCCGGATTTCGTCAGGAATGCCACGTCCACTATCGCTAACCCGGATGGCGATCGTGGAACCGTCGTCATTGAGGCAGATTTCAACCCGCCCGTCCCGGTCCGGCATGGCTTCGCAAGCATTCAGGAGCAAGTTAAAGAATGCCCGTTCCAATTTGCGATGATCGAACCAGTCTTCGGCTGCTCCCTGTTGGCGAATTTCAATGCGCGCGTTGTGGAATTCCGGGTTGCTGCGCACCGCCAGCACCGCGTTCTCCACGTCGGCGCGAAGGTTCCCATAAGTCGGCCGCAGTGAGGCTCGGGTGCGCGAAAACTCGAGTAACGAGTCGATCAGTTCGGTCATGCGATGTACTGCGAGTTGCACTTCCAGGTAGAGTTCGCTGCGTTGCCCTTCCGACAAACCACCCTCACTGAGGAATTCCGCATTGGCCACGATTGCCGCCAACGAATGGCGCAAGTCGTGCGAAATGGAATTCGCCATCTGTCCGATGGTGGCGAGGCGCTCCGATTCCAAAAGGCTCTGCTGGCTCTTGAGCAGGCTCTGGCGCATGGCGTCGAACGCGCGCGCGAGTTCGGCGGCCTCATCGCTGCCGGCAGTCTTGAGCGGATAGCGGAAGTCACCTTTCTCTAGCGCCGCGACTCCGGCGAGCAAGCTCGAAAGCGGGCGGGTAAAGGTGTCGGAAATAATAAAAACCAGCACGCTGCCGAGTACGACTGCCAGAATCCCCAGTCCCAGCAAGAGCCGATTCAACTTCTGCAGAAATGCCGTCGCCTGATCGTAGGACTTCAATACCGTGAGGCGAACATCATGCGGTCCGTTCGGCGTTAGATCGACGGTTGTCTCCAGGAAACGCTCGCTCCCAAGTTGGACGGCATGGGCCTGTTGAAACTGCGCCAGCCCATCGGCGGCAAGGTGCTGAGCGAGATCCGGGGTTAGCGTCGTCGTAGCGACTGTGCCATCGTACGAAAAAGCCACTTTGCTGCCGGCAATCCGGCCGATCTGCGAGGCCACGCGCGGATCGATTTCATATCCCACCACCAGGAATCCCAGTACCCGATTGTCGGCAGCAGGGCCAAAATAAACAGGCTTGAGGAATACCTCGAAAAGATGATTCGCGCCGAACCACCAGCGCTGCTGGCGTTGCAGAAGCGCACTCAAGGAAGGGCCGGCCATAGCGCGCGTGAACCCCTGGGCGCTGGTATGCAGCCCGACAATTTTTCCCGTGGGGTCGGCCAGCACAAACAGGTCGCTACCCGCCAGCTTCCACAGCGCTTCGGAGCCATCCTGGATCGTGGTTTCATCGTGTGTGGTCATCAACGCACGAAGATCCGGCAGGTCAGCCAGCAAGTCGGCGGAGCGGCTGAGGGTAGTTTCCTGCTCCCGTTGAAAACTCTGGAACGTAGCCACGGAATTCCGCAGGTCAGAATAAATTTCGCCGGCAACTTGGGATTGAATGGTCTGGCGCACCAGCAGCAGACTCAGCGACGTGAGCCCTGCCGATACCAGAATCATGGAGAGCAGGAATTTGGTGCGTAGCCGGACTCTGACCATGCTGCTCCCCCACGCGGATTCAGCCAATGAACTTATAGCCTACACCGTGGACGGTCCGGAAATGGACCGGATTGCCCGGGTCGCGTTCCAGTTTCTGGCGCAATTTTAGGATGTGATTGTCTACCGTGCGGGTGGAGGGGTAGTTCTGGTATCCCCAAACCTCGTTGAGAAGTTCATCACGCGTGATGACACGCTCGGGATTCTGCACCAGAAATTTGAGGGTCTTGAATTCCTGGGCGGTGAGCGCGATGGATTTGCCTTCGCGGATCACCTCCATTTTGCTAACGTCTATCTGAATATCGGCAAAGGCGAATTTGTCGCTTGTTTTGGCTTTCACTGTGCGTCGCAGGGCAGCGCGTACCCGCGCCAGAAGTTCGCGCGGGCTGAACGGTTTGGTCACGTAGTCGTCGGCGCCCAGCTCGAGAAGCAGAACTTTGTCGGAAACATCGCTGGCGGCGCTCAAGACAATGATGGGAACCGCGGCTGCAATGTTTTTCAGCGTGCTGCAGACGTCGCGCCCTGACATCCCCGGCATCCGCAAATCGAGTACCACCGCAGAAGGTGACATGGAGCGAAATAGTTCGACCGCGCTGGCGCCGTCGTCAGCGGTCTGCACTCCATAGCCTTCCGCCTCGAAAAGACGGCGCAGCGCCCGCTGCACGGCGCGGTCATCTTCTACGACCAGAATGCGGTCGGTGGATGGCGAAACCGGGCGCGACGGCGACTTCTGGGTAATATTCTGGAAAGCCATTGCGGGCAGATTTTCCGCTACTCGTAACATTGTCCTCCCCCGAGCGGGTCAAACTCAACCCTAAGCAACGTTACTCTCCTCAGCAGCGATCCCAGCCCAGGGGCTACGAGGCTTGACAATCTTTTTACAGACAAGGCCGCCGAAGCCGAAGAAAAGGGGTGAAAGCCTGCTCTTCAGGTATTGAGGAGGAGTTTCAGGCCAGCGCTTCCATTCCGAGCGGCGAGGGTCAAATGCGAGTATCCCGGCAGAATCCAGTCGGCGCCGGCTGCCTTCAGTTCGTTCTCCACCGCAGTGGTGGGCAGGGCTAGAACGCGCGCCCCGGCCGACTTCCCGGCGCGGATGCCGGCGGGAGCGTCTTCGAAAACCACGCACTCCGAAGCAGGGAATCCCAAAAGTGCCGCGCCTTTCAAATAAGGCTCGGGATCGGGCTTGCCACGGAGCACGTCGTCGGACGTAATCATCTTTTCCGGGATCCGGATGCCGGCTGCCGCGAGGCGCACGTGCGCAAGCGGTTTGGCACACGAAGTCACCAGCGCCCAGCGATCCTGTGGAATCGCACTCAGGAACTCGTAGACGCCCGGTAAGGGAACCACGCCCTCGGTATCTTCGATTTCGGCACGCAGAACAACTTCGTTTTCGGCGATCGTATCAGCGGCGTTGGGAAGCAGTTCTTTTATGGTGGCGAGACTCGGCCGCCCGTGCGCCTTGCGGACAGTTTCCCCTGGATCAAACCCGTGGGCCAGCGCCCATTTTGACCACACGCGGGCAACTGCGGGAGTCGAGTCCACCAGAACGCCATCCAGGTCAAAAAGCAGGCCGGAACACGAAATCTCGAGCATGAATAAAAGATAACAGGAGCTTTGAGTGGCAAAGTCCTGTAGTTTGCTCAGCACTGGGCCGCCAGCAGTCCGCCGGTGTCTAATGCCCTTATGCCTATAGCGCTAGCCAAGCGCCTTTTCATCTGGACAGTTCTCGCAATTGTGATGCTGATTTTTGTTCTCGTTGCGCCTGTGAGGTTGCAGCAGTATGCGTTTCGTCGTAGAGCGGAGCGCTTGTATTCTGAAATTCAAGCCGTCGAGTATGGAAAAACCACGCTTGCCCAAACTCAGACGACGTTTCGCGAATGGCGCCCTGCATACGATGCGAGCGGCCCCTACACCGTCAATGATTGTCCTGCTGTCATAACAATTGGCGACTTCGCCTATGCACATAGCGAATTTTTCGAAAATCATCCGAGGGTCCTTCGGGCTTACGGAATTCTTGGCGGAAGGCCCTCGTGGGTGAGAGCAAGCGTCGGAATCGATAACGGAGTTGCACACGGCAAATCCTATGCGGCCTACGTCGAGGTATTCCCTAAAGAGAGCGAAGCGGTTGGAAACACACCTATAGGATACGGACTGATAGGAGAGGCCAGGGTTGCTCCAGAATTGCGACCAGAAGAAGCAGCAGGATCAAGTCATCGTGAGTACTGGATTGGTGGCCCGGGTGGCTGTGAAGTCTGTATCGCCATCTGGGTGCGTGTCACACCGGACGCTCCTGCGGAAGAAATGCAGAGGCTGACGTCTTTCGATTTCTCGTGCCTAACACGATGGCTAACGCCATGCCGCGATAAATGGGACATGATGCCGGGTGCGTGGGCGCAAGCAGAAAAAGATAGAACCGTGCCAATACCTGCCGCCCAACACTGATTCAAGTCTCAGCCCATCTTCGCGAACAGCGCTTTCAGTGCCGGATAAAGCTGCCGGTAGTTTTCATACTGCTTCTTCATTGCAGCTGCAGCGCTCGCGTCCGGCTTCACTCGCTTTTGCACTTCGACAATTGCGTCGCAGGCTTCCTCGACTGAGTTCCACCACTTTGCGCCCACGCCGGCGAGTAGCGCGCCTCCGTACGCAGCGCCTTCTTCAGCGGCGAGGATTTCAACTTCGTAACCGTAAACGTCAGCCTGGATCTGCCGCCAGAGATCAGAACGCGCGCCGCCGCCACCGAGGCGGACGTTCGTCACCGGCACTTTCATTTCGTTGAACAGAGAGAAGGTATCTTTCAAGCTGAATGCCACGCCCTCGAGCACGGCGCGGGTGACGTGTCCGCGCGTGTGGCTGGCGGCAAGGCCAGTCAGAGTGCCGCGCGCATTGGGATCAAGATGCGGGGTGCGCTCGCCCATCAAGTATGGCGCCCAGAGCACGCCGTCGGAGCCCGGCGGAACCTGCGCCGCTTCTTTGGTAAGCGTGTCGTAAGAAAGTTCGGCGCCGTTCTGCAGCAAGTCGCGCATCCAGCGCAGCGACAGACCCGCCGCCTGCGTAACGCCCATCACGTGCCAGCGTCCGGGGACCGCATGGCAGAAAGTGTGCACGCGGCCTTTGGGATCCATGGCGGGATGATCGGTCGCGGCGAACACCACGCCGGAAGTGCCGATGGTCGCGCTCACGGCACCGGCGCGAACAATGCCCATGCCGACCGCGCCGCCTGCCTGATCTCCCGCGCCGCCAACTACAGGCGTGCCGGCTGTCAGTCCCGTATGCGACGCGCCTTTGTCGGAAATTCGCGCGCAGACTTCCGGCGATTCGCACAATTTCGGCAGGCTGCTCATGGGAAGGCCGGCAGCGGCCATCATTTTTTCCGACCAGCGGCGATGCGCCACGTCGAGCATCAGCGTGCCCGACGCATCAGACACGTCCATGGCCTGCTCGCCCGTCATGCGGAAGCGAACATAGTCTTTAGGAAGCAGCACGTGGCGGAAGCGCTTCCATATTTCCGGTTCGTTGTCGCGCACCCAGAGCAGTTTGGTGAGCGTGAAATTGGTCAGCGCGGGATTGCACGTCAACTCAATGATGCGCTTTTCGCCCAGCTTCTCGTTGAGCCAGTCGCATTGCGCCTGAGTGCGCTGATCGCACCAGATGAGCGCGGGTCGGAGGACTTCGCCGGCTTCGTCGAGTAACACGGCGCCGTGCATCTGTCCCGCAAGTCCGGCGCAGACGACGTTCGCTCCCGGTACTTGAGCCAGCACGGCGCGAATGGCTTCGCCCGCAGCCTTCCACCAGTCGTGCGGGTCCTGCTCTGCCCATCCGGTTTTCGGCGAAGCAAACGGGACGTGCTCAGCGGTTGCCGAGGCGGCAATCTTCCCCGAACGATCGACCAATACGGCGCGCGTGCCGCCGGTGCCAACGTCAATTCCAAGTACGTAGTCCATGAGGGGAGCGATTCCTGGGCAGTAAAGTTATTCGAGCGAGCCAGTTTAGCAGATGAAGGGTGCCTAAATCGCTAGTCTTCCGCGCAGAGGACTATTGGATTCGTTGCTTGGCGCCGACGTCTGCCGTGGTCAGGCTTGGGTCAAAGTGACACAGTCGTCCTCTTGCGGAGTTGAGCAACCACGGCGAGGGAGTTGAGCTCTTGGGACCGTTCTTCTTTCGCATGAAGTCCACGCTGAACTCCTGCATGCCGTCCGGCGAATACCAGGAGCAACTGGCGTTCACGAAATGCCAGCCGTCTAAGCCGTCAGGTTTTGTGCATTTACCGAATCGCAGATTAAGATCGGTAACACCCCCCAATGTTTGATTTCCCGAATAAGAATCGTATGTGCAGCGATCGAAAGAGATTTGGTCCGCCAGGACTGGTCGCCTTTCGAGGAAAGCCCTTCGGCGGAGTCTATAAGCATTTTCTCAGCGAGCACATTCTTTCCATCGTCAATCAGTCGCTCATATTCGCGGTGGCTCTGGGGGCTCCAGTCCGCCGTGGTGGCAAAGTCATCACAGGAGATCAGGCGGGGAGAGGAGTTCTTTCCGTCAATCGGCTGGCACGCTTCCCTTGTGACCGAGAAGGTCGGCGACTCTTTCCCTTTCCCGACGACGGCATAACTAGTTGAGAGGTCAGACGAAGTCCAGGTTAAATGGTCGGTTCCAGTGGTGTCAGTGATCAAGGCACTGAGTATTCCGCTTGAAACCGTTACGTCGTCATTCCAGTGCTTGGCCAGGCTCTTGATGGCTGCTTCTTTCAGCTGATCGCAGCTCGACATGCATTGTTCATAAAGATCTAGCTCGGGCACGTCTTTCGCATCTGGTTTCCAAACCGTGGTTTCGCAGTTAAAAGCCCCTATAACTACGTCTGTCCTCTTGGGTGACAAATCCGTAACTTGCTGGATTATGAGTAGGCTGCAACAGCCGAGATGGCCGTATCCTGTGTGTCCAGTCTCATCGTCCTTTGTCGCAAGAAAGAATCCCGTCAGAGTCGCTGTCAGCTTATAGAAATGAAACACGGTTCGCCGTTGGGCATGCGGTTTCGGCTGGCGCGAACAAGTTTGTAGAACTGTTCATATGCAGAGTCTTTTAAGAGCAAAACAGGCCGCCCGTCAATTTGCAGATCGTTCCCCGGCACCCGTGAATGATCGCCACAACAGTACGTAGCATATCTGAAACGTCGCCGCCGAAGGTGAGCCAAACTGGTGTTGCCTTAGCGTCTTTGCACTGCGGATCGTAGAGTGTGAAATCCTCGAACTCGAAGTCAACTGTGCCGCGGACTTTAACCAGTTTGTGATCGAACTCCCGAGCGTTCTGCCTCAGTTGGCAGAGGCTGACTTCTTGAACGGGCTGCGCTTGACCGAAAGCCGGCGTAACCACGAGAAAGCAACAAGGGAAGAGGAACAATCTGAGTGTCATGTCAGCCTACGTCACGCTCACTTCCGTATAAGTCCCGTACACATGGCGCAGAGCGTCGCAGATTTCGCCGATGGTGGCGTACGCCCGTACGGCTTCAATAATGGATGGCATAGTGTTGGCGGACGAAACGCCGCCTGCTTCGGATCTCGGTTCCTGATCCGCGGCTTTCATCAACGCATCCAGCCGTCGCTGGACTTCTTCATTGGAGCGGCGCGCGCGCAGGATTTTCAATTTCGCCGACTGCTGTTGGGCGACGGTCTCATCGATGTACAGGATGTTCGGCGACTTTTCTTCTACCGTGAAATCGTTGACACCCACAATAATCTTTTCTTTGGCTTCAACCGCACGCTGGTAGGTGTACGAGGCCTCGGCGATTTCTTTCTGCGGATAGCCGCGCTCGATGGCCTTTACCATGCCGCCCATCGCGTCCAGCTTGCTGAAATAATCGAGCGCGCCCTGCTCCATCTGTAGGGTGAGGTTCTCAAGAAAATAGGAGCCGCCGAGCGGATCGGCGGTTTGAGTTACCCCAGACTCGTAGGCGATGATCTGCTGCGTCCGGAGTGCGATGCGGGCGGCCTCTTCGGTGGGTAACGCCAGCGCTTCGTCGTACGCGTCAGTGTGTAGCGACTGGGTTCCGCCGAGCACCGCGGCTAGCGCCTGCAGCGCGACGCGCGCGATGTTGTTCATGGGTTGCTGCGCGGGAAGGGACACGCCGGCAGTTTGCGTGTGAAAGCGCATTAGCCATGTGCGCTGGTTCTTCGCGCCGAAACGGTCTTTCATCACGCGATACCAGATCTTGCGGGCGGCGCGGTATTTCGCGATCTCTTCGAAGAAGTCGTTATGCGCGTTGAAGAAAAAACTCAGGCGCGGACCGAACTCATCCACATCCAGGCCACGGCGCTGAGCCCACTCGACGTACTCCACGCCGTCGTAAAGCGTGAACGCGAGTTCCTGCAGCGCGGTCGAACCGGCCTCGCGAATGTGATATCCGCTGATCGAGATGGTGTTAAATCGCGGCGTGAACTTCGAGCCGAACTCGAACGTGTCCACCACCAGGCGCATGGATGGCGCGGGCGGGAAAATGTATTCCTTTTGCGCGATGTATTCCTTGAGAATGTCGTTTTGGATGGTGCCGGAAATCTTTTTCCAGTCGGCGCCCTGTTTTTCCGCGACCACCAGGTACATCGCCCACAGCACCGACGCCGGGGAATTGATAGTCATCGAAACCGTGGTCTTTTCGAGATCAATTCCGCTGAAAAGAATCTCCATGTCTTCGAGCGAATCGATGGCGACGCCGCACTTGCCGACCTCACCTTCGCTGGCGGCGTGGTCGGAGTCGTAACCCATCAGCGTGGGAAGATCGAACGCGACCGACAATCCGCTGCCGCCATGTTCGAGAAGATATTTGTAGCGGCGGTTGGTTTCCTCCGGCGATGCGAATCCCGAGAACTGCCGCATGGTGAAAAGTTTGCCGCGATATCCGGTGGCGTGAATGCCGCGCGTGAACGGCGGCTCGCCAGGATGGCCGAGGTGTTTTTCGTAATCCCAGTCAGCGGGGAGGTTGGCCTGCGTGTACAGGCGGTTGATCGGCACGCCGGAAATCGTGGTGAAGCGGGCGCGGCCGCGCTCATCGAGGTTCACGCCGGTGGGCGAGCCGATGGGCTTCTCCGGACCTTTTTCGAGCGCGGGAAGCAGAGTCTTTTCCGCCCAGAGCTTCTCGCCGTCAGACGGGTGGCGATTATCGGTCAGATCTGCGATTGAATTGTCTGGGACTGAAGCGGGCTTCTTCGTCATGGGTGGCGTCGCCTTGCTGATCATAGGAGAGGCGTTAGCGGCGGGCAAGAGAAGAGAGCGACCGCTCAGTCGGTGGGCTTTCGCCCCATCTCCCAGGCCTTAGCGTATTTCCACGAAACGTAGCCCGCGTGATACATGTGGAGCAGCAAGCCTTCGCGGCCATCAAGAAATCCCAGCCGAAGAAAATAGTTGTAAATGAACGTTGCCAGCGGCCGCAAAACAATGGCATTGATGCTGAACGGGCGCGCCTTCGCGCCTGGAACGCGGTTCCACACGCTCGAATAGCGGTTCATATGCTCGAGATAAAGAAGGAGCGTCGGATAAGTGTGGTGAACCATGGCGCTGCGGGTGCGGCCGACGCGCTTACTGTCTTTGGAATGCATCTCGAAGCGGTCATGCGGGTCGCGGCCGGTCGAGTGGGCCATGCCGCGGCGGAACAGGCGAAGCTTGGGGTCAGGATAGAAGCCGCCGTGCTTCATCCAGCGGCCTAGAAAAAGATTCTTGCGCGGGATCGCGTAGCCATCGAGTGGGCCGGAGTTCGAGAGCACCTGGCGAATCTCGTCGGCGAGTTCGCGGCTGACTTCTTCGTCGGCGTCGAGCGAGAGTACCCAATCTTTCGTGCACAGGTCCAGCGCGTAATTCTTTTGGCTAGTGTAGCCGCGCCAGGGTTCGTGGATGACCCGCGCGCCGTATTCGCGGGCGATGTCGCAGGTGCGGTCGGTCGACCCGGAATCGACGACGATGATTTCGTCCGCCCAGCGCACGCTCTCAAGTACGCGTCGCAGATTGGCTTCTTCGTTCAGTGCAACGATGGCGATGGAGAGCGTGTCGGGCATCGGGGAAGAATGATGCCCGTATTCTCGCATACGCGCAGGGACAGCCGTCCGGCTGTCCAGTCAGAGAAAAATCGACAACCGATTCCGGACCTCCGCTCTGCTGGGCGTGTGTGGGGACCCGCCCCTACACGGTTTCGGATTGACTACTGGGCCGCCGGTGCGGCCACTGCGGAGGGTTGCACCTCGGTCCGGGGCGCAACGAACGGAACTTTCGGCATGTGGGTGACTTCGCCCTTTTCGGCGTCGGACATCACGATGCCCGCATGCTCCAGCAGTAGGCCGGTAGCGCGGTCGAGTTCGATTTGCGCCTTCTCGTACGCCGCCATGGCAGAGACCAGGTTCGATTGCGCAGTTGCCGTCTGGGACTGGAAATTCAAAACGTTAGTTGAAGTGGATGCCCCCAGGTTGTATTTTTTCTGCTCGGCATCGAGCGATTGCTTGGCAAGATCGACGGCAGCCTGCGAGGCTTTCACCGCGGCGTTGTTCTGCGTCACCGAGAATTGGGCATTGCGAACTTCGATGCGAATCTGGTTCTCGACCTGTTGCAGGCGCAGTTGGGCCTGGCGGTACTCCAGTTGCGAGCGCACTTGCAAAGCCTGAGCCGAACGGTTGCGAAGAGGGATGCTCAGAGTCACGCCCATGCCTTTATCCGACGCTGTCGAATCGATCAACTGGCTAAGCGTGCTGCCGTATCCGACGGTCGATACGGGAGTCTTGCTGCACCCGAAGGCGTTGTTGTTGTTGCTGCAAAGATTTAACGCGTTTTGCGGTCCGCCGAGGCCAGATCCGCCATAGTAGGCGAACAGGTCCAAACTGGGCAGCAGAGCATTCTTGATTGCCTTCATGCTGATTTCCCGATTCGATAAATCAATCCGGTTTTCTACAAGGTCGGCCCGGTGCTGCAGAGCCTCATTGATTAGATCCTGAATCGGAACTACCGGCTCCTGATCGGGCAATGCCATGGTTGTGGTGGGAATTACCTGTGCGCTGGCCAGCGTGGGATCCTGGAGAGTACGACTGAGCGCATTTTTCATCAGCAACTGCTGCAGGTCGAGGTTGGTCTGCGCCTGAATCAGGCTCTGCTGGTCGGCTGCCACGGTATTTTGCGCCCGCACGATCTCAATCGGCGCGAGGCTGCCGATCTGAACCTGCTTCTGTGTGTCGGAGAGGGTCTTTTGCGCGAAGGCCTGCGACTCTTCGGCTACTCTGACGTTTTCGTACGCGTACACCAGGTTCCAATATAGGTTCTCGATCTGATCCACGGTGGTGATGATTTGCAGCCGGAAAGCGACATCGGAGATTTCCCGATTGTTCTTTGTGATCTTGATCAACCTGTCATTGGCTGCAAACCCGAATCCCTGCAGCAAGTGCTGGGTGAGCTTGAACTGGAATGAAGAATTCAGGTTCGGGCTGTATTTGTTGAAAGTACTATTCGACCCCAGCCGGGAGTTGTTAAAGCCTACCAGCATGTTCGTTCCGGATTGAAAACCCTGCTGATAGGTGAAGTTGCCCGTGGTGGAGTCGGAGCCGACAACCGGGGCGCCGCCGAAGACGGTGTTCTGAATCGAGTGGCCGCGGTCCCACTGCAGCGTCCCGCTCACTACCGGGTCGAAGCTACTAATAATCGGCCCCAACCCTTCGGTGCTGGTCAATCCCAAATTGCCTGCGCCTATGCCGCCCGCGCCCGCGCTGGTGCCCCCGGGGCCGGAACCAACCGAGCCACTCAGTCCACCGACGCCGCCACCGGGTGTGTTCTGCACGACTCCGGAATTGACGCCGAAAAAGTTATTGGCGCCCGACTTTGCGCGCAGCACATCCGTGTCGGCAATCGCCACGTTGTAGCGTTGAATCGCGATGTCGAGGTTGTTCTCGAGCGCCAGCGCGACGGCGTCATCCATCGAAAGATAAATCTTGCCATCCCGCATGAGTTGTTCGAGCTTCGGCGAGTTGGCCAGGTCGGGCGGCGCAATTTCGCGCGCGGTGTAAGGCGCAAGCGGATTGGGAAAATAACCTCTCGGTTTGGAATAATTCACCATCTCTGAACGTGCGTGCGAAGACGGCGCCGCCGGCAACGCCGTCTGCGAAGAGGCTGCCTGCGGTGGCGCGGCTTGCGCATCCTGGGCCCACATTGAGGAAGGAAACGCACATACCAATGCGATGGCCATCACCTTACGAAGTTGAGACTGCATGAAAGACAAAGACATTCACTCTCTCCATCAATGGACAAGCTGCAAAACTACTTTGACCCCGGCCTGCTCAGGCAGGGGAAAGACTTACGGTCAACCTCTTGGTACGCAAAAAACCACTGTCGGGTTCCGCGATGACGTCAGAACCGAAACCCAGGCCGCCAAAAATACATTTCCGAAGAATGCAACAGTATAGCCGAGCAGCAGTTGCCATCACGTAAACGACTGTAAACAATGTATGGTTGGATGTACTGCATTTCCGCTGGATTCGTTTTCTGCATGCGCAATTTGAGACTCAGGCTCGCCTACGACGGCACCGGCTTTTGCGGCTGGCAGGTCCAGCCCGATGCATCCAGCATCCAGGGCACGCTGGCCATGGCTATTGGACGTGTGACCGGCGAAAAAGTCCTGCCTCAGGGGTCCGGCCGGACTGATGCCGGGGTGCACGCGCACGGTCAGGTGGCCACATTTGCCATCGAATCGGTAATTCCAACGCCGAACCTGATGGTCGCGCTGAACGACGTGCTGCCGCCAGCCATCCGCGTGCTGGAGTGTTCTGAAGTTGACCACGAGTTCCATGCGCGGAAGTCGGCGGTCGCGAAAACTTATCGCTACCGCATGTATCGCGGCGATGTGTGCCCGCCGTTTCTGGCGCGATACGTCTGGCACTATCCCTACCCGCTGAATTTTGCGGCCATGCAGCAGGCCGCGCCTTTAGTCGAAGGCGAGCATGACTTCACTTCATTTGCCGCGGTTGATCCCGAGCGGGGGAAAGAAGTCGACGTCTCAAATGTGCGAACCGTATTTTCCTCGCGATGGAGTTCGCAGGGGGACTCGCGGGGGGAAGAGTTTGTGTACGAAGTTCGTGGCAACGGATTCTTGCACCATATGGTCCGCAACTTGATTGGAACGTTCCTGCTTATTGGAAAGGGAACGTTGCAGCCTCAAGATATCCCGAGAATCTTAGCTGCGCGCGACCGGTCTACTGCAGGGGCGACGGCGCCCGCTGGTGGCTTGTATCTGGTAAGCGTCGAATACTGAGGCGGAGATCGTTGGTTGGGGAGACGTCAGGACCCTGCAGTTGCCGCGGAAGCCTTCCGGCTTTGCTGCTCCATCAGCTGCATTTCCTTTTGCAGGGATGAGAACCGTTGCATGATTTCGTTCATGCGCATGCCCATGTTTCGGATGGTTTCCACCTGGGAACACATTGCGGGACTCAGTTGTTCCTGATCAAGCAAAATCAAGTCCGAGTTTCCCAGAAGCGAGGTCAGGGCATTGTTGAGGTTGTGTCGCATTTCCAGCATGTAGCGGCCGAGCAACGCTTCATGCTCCAGAACGGCATTCAATTCCTGGATCCGGAAGAGTTGGCTGCTGATGCGCTCGCGCTGCAGAATCTGCTGAGCCAATAGCAAGACCAGATCCGGCCATTCGATGACTTCGGGCAATGCGGTGAGGTTCCAAGCCTTTGGCGAATCAGCGTTCGTGGATGAAACCAGAATTACGGGCTTTCCCGTCCCCGTTACGGCGTGGACCGCCGCGGCGGAAAATTCGGACGCGACTCTCACGATGACGGCGAGGTCAAAATCGAGAGCGCTCTTGAAGTCGGCACTGCCCTCCATAACAACGAAGGCCGGGGTATCGCGTTCAGCGAGCCAGCGCCGGGTCAGGGCATTGGCGAATGCTGCGTCGTCAGTAATGATTGCAACCGTAGGACGTTCCACTTCTCGCTCCCTAAATCCGTTCTACTGCCCTGCCACGTTAGCCGCAGTGCCCGAAGCGGCTACGGCCTTGAACGCGCCGCGCTCGTTCGACGATTTCGCTGTTTGCGCGAGCACGGCTTCCACGGCGGTCTTCAAATCCACCAAAAGACATAGAGGCTGACCCGCGGAATATTCTGCCTGAAACATGACCCGCCACGACTGGCAGATCATTCGAATTCGAAAAATGGGTTCTTCCGCGCTGAACTGTGCCTTTCGGCAATCGATAATTTGAACGCCGCGATTCTCCAGATCCCGCAAGCCTTCGAGGATGGAGTTCAGGTCCTGCTGCACCAACTGGAAAAAGCGGCGGCGAAGCCGCAGTCCAAAGCGGGCGAACGCAGCCATCTCGATCGGCCGAAAAAACGCGTGCCCGGAGGAAAGCTTGAGCTCGCGACTGCGCTCAAGGATTCGTGAGGTGAAGAAGGCCTTGAGGTTCTTTGCGAAATCTGCTTCCTCGTTTAATCGGTCGAGTTCGCTTGCGAATTGTGAAGCTTCGGGCGTGACATTGCCGATAGCGGGCTCGATCAACTTGGCGGCTGCCTCAAGGGTGAAGTCGGACTCAGCGATTCCCGGAGGCAGGCGCATCGCAATTAACTGCACCAGCAAGAAGTCAATTTTGTCGCGATCGCCTTCGTCCGGCTGCGGCTTATTCAACGAGTGAATCAGCAGGTCGGAAATAGCCTGCTCTGTCATGAGCGAAGAAGTTTGCCCAAAATGACGGAGGTGGTGGGCGTGAATGCGCCCGTCCATGGTAGCGAACCACTTCTCAGCATCGACCAGCGCATCGGCGCCAGGCGTGTCCTGATTGGCATCTAGGTCTGCGCACGGCTCTACATCGATTACTAACTCGCGGGCGAGGTTCTGGTAAATGGGATAAAGGCGTCGCCACGCCGTCCAAACCGCCCCAGTGCTGAGTTGAGGATTTGCCATGCGCTCTTGGCCCCGTTTGCAAGACTCCGGACCGGGACTTGCCATCGATCATGCACGGCTGAAGCCAAAGACCAGAGCGCTAAGCGATTCAAAAGATGAAGCGAAGCGTCTCAAGCGGGCGGCTAACCCTCTCTTCGCGTCTCACAATGAAACAGCGACAGAGCTATTGAAGACGAGGGCCTTGTGGAGAGAGTTCCTGCTGCGGGCCGATGCTGTAGCGCTTTAGCTTCCGATATAAGGTAGCCCGGCTGATGCCAAGCATTTTGCCCGCCATTACTTTGTCGCCGTTGACCTGCTCGAAGACCCGCTGAATGGTGGCCCGTTCAATGGCTTCCAGGTCGGATGCCGGCGCTGGGTTCAGCGCAGCGGCATATATCGTCTCAGCCGGCGCCGCCGCCAGAACGCTGGGGGGAAGGTCGTTTACATCAATAATTTTTCGGTCGCTCAGTGCCGTGGCCCGCTCGATGCAATTCGCAAGTTCACGGACGTTGCCCGGCCAGTCATATTGGAGAAGACACTTCATGGCTGCGCTGGTTACCTGAATTCCAGAGTCCTTCGCATGCTGGTCGAGAAACCAATGCACGAGCATGGGAATGTCGGAACGGCGATCACGCAGCGCTGGCAATTGAATGGTGACAACGTCGAGTCGGAAATAAAGGTCCTTACGGAATCGCCCCGCGCGGTACTCGGCCTCCAGGTCGCGATTGGTGGCAGCGATGACGCGCACGTCCACTTTGATTTTGTGATTGCTGCCCACTGGACGCACTTCTTTTTCCTGCAGCACGCGCAGCAGTTTGGCCTGCATTTCCAGGGGCAGTTCGCCAATCTCGTCGAGAAAAATCGTACCCCCGTTCGCCGACTGAAACAAACCCGCCTTCGACCTGGCGGCGCCGGTAAACGCGCCCTTTTCATATCCGAAAAGTTCGCTCTCGATCAGCGTTGGAACCAGGGAACCGCAGTCTACGGCGACGAAAGGCCGCTTGGCAAAAGCCCCGCGAAAGTGAATGGCGCGCGCTACCAGTTCTTTGCCGGTGCCACTCTCGCCGATCACCAGCACCGGGGTGCGCGTGTCCTTCATGCGCGCAATCAGGCGCAACACTTCCTGAATCTTCGGGGTCGCGCCCACAATGCCGTGGAGTCCAATCTCGCTGTCCACACGCTCGCGCAAGAATTGATTCTCCTCGACGAGTTCGACTTTGTCCGCCATGCGCCGGAGGAACAAACGAAGTTCTTCGAGAGGCGTGAACGGCTTGGCGATGTAGTCGTAGGCGCCGAGTTTCATGGCCTGTACGGCGGTTTCAACCGACCCGTGACCGGTCATCACTGCAACTTCCGCCCGCGGCAGCATGGTGCGCACCTTGTCGAGGAACTCCAGTCCCGACATTTTGGGCATGACCAGGTCGGTGAGAACAATGTGGGCTGGAGTCGCTTCCAGCAGCGCCAGCGCTTCCTCACCGGTGCCGGCTTCCATGCAAGTAAATCCCATCGCCTCCGCAACCGTGACACAAAGTCGGCGGATGCTTTCCTCGTCATCGACAACCAAGAAACGAATTCCCAACGATTGGTTCAACGCGGTTTCCCCATGGTTTTTTCTATTACAGAAATGAACTGCTGAACGCGAAAAGGTTTTTCAACGCACGGTACCCCGGTTCGTTGCAGGGTGATGGCTGTATCTTCGTGGGCAATGTCTCCGGTGATGAACACGAGGCGTGGGACCAGTTCGGGACGGTGGCGGCTGATCCAGTCGTGGACATCGGCGCCGTTGACGCCGCCGGGCGTCCGCATGTCAGAGACCACGCCGAGGAATGTCCCGGCTTCCAGGTGGCGCAGGCCCTCCGCGCCGGACTCACAGCAGACCACTGCATAGCCGCTGCGTTCCAGTACGGCGGTGACGTAGCTCATTACGGCCGGTTCGTCCTCGATGAGGAGAACGGGCAAAGTAGAGGGTTTGGTGGCAGGTGTGCTCATGGTTTAATGACTCCAGCGGCTGCGGATGCGGATAAAGATGGAATCTCGTTCAACGCCGGTAGGCGCACCGTGAACGTGGCTCCAAGGCCATCGACATTGTTCGAGCAAAAAATTTCTCCGCCATGCTCTTTTACGATCCCATAGCAAATACTCAAGCCTAATCCCGTTCCTTCGCCCACCTGTTTGGTGGTGAAGAAAGGGTCAAAAATGCGGTCAGCGTGCTGAACCCCGTGGCCGTTATCGCGGAAACAGACTTCAACGAGGTTACCTTGGCGCGAGGTCGAGATTTCGATGCGAGGGCCACCAGCCGCTTCGCGCACTGCGTCGTAAGCATTATTCAGGATGTTCAGGAATACCTGCTGCAGTTGCTGCGAATCGCCGATAACAAAAGGCAGATCCTCGGGATAACTTTCAGTGATGGCCACGCCGCGACTGTGGAAATCATAGGCGCGCAACTGAATGGTGCGTTTGAGGATGGTGCCGAGCTGTACCGGCTTGCGCTGCGGCGGCATCTGGCGCGCGAAGCTGAGCAGGTTCTGCACGATCTGCTTGGTCCGCTGCGCTTCTTGCAGGATCACGCGCAGATCCTTGCGCGCGCTGTCGGGCAGTTCGGAATTTTCCATCAGCAAGTCGGCAAAGCCCAGAATCGCCGTCAGCGGATTGTTGACCTCGTGCGCGACCCCTGAAACCAACTGGCCCACGGCTGCCATTTTTTCCGCATGCATCAGCTTCGACTGCAGCGATGCCGCGTCGGTGACGTCGCTCATCACCACGACGATGCTGGTGATCTGGGCCTGCTCGTCCCGCATGGGACTCAGATTCACCGAGAATTGACCCACCCGTCCGTCGGCGTGCAGTACCTGCAGCTCCAGGTTATCCACCTGACGTCCTGCGAGCACCGCGGAGTATGCGTCTTTGAAAGCTTCCCGCTTCAGTGGAGCGACAACCGTTTCCAACTGGCGCCCCAGAATTTCCTGCTGCTCGTAGCCCAGCACTTTCCATCGGCGATTGGCGTAACTGATGAGTCCGGCGGTGTCTACGACCAGGATCAGGCTCTGGGTGTTGTTCAGAATCTTGCCGGAAAAATCCCGTTCCCGTTGCAACTCGGACTGGTAGGCGCGAAGTCCACTGACGTCCAGCATCAGGCCGCGATACTGGAGGACGTTGCCTTGGGCATCCTTCACCGCGAAAGCGTTGATAAGAACGTGCACCGGCGTGCCGTTTTTCTGCCGCAAGACCTCTTCGCGATTGCGCAGCATTCCATCGCGCTCCAAGGCAGCGAACATCTCGCGATGTCGTTCAGGAATAGGAAATACGGTCAGACGCGGGTCGGAATGCAAAAGCCCGTCGCGGTTGTCGTGGCCGAGCATGCGGACCAGCGCATCGTTGACCTCAACAAAGCGCCCATCTGGACTGCAAAAGAAGAGTCCTTCCTGAATGTTGTCGAACAATTCGCGATAGCGGCGCTCGGCTTCGCGGCGATCAGTGATGTCTTTCAGGACGTGAATGGTCTGCAGGCCTTCGCTGCTCGCGGCGTGCACTTCCGAAGTGGAGACCAGGTAGGTACGTTCCAGGACGGGATGCAGATACTCGTCGGTGACGGTCCCGCCAGCCCGGCAGAACGGGCATGAGTGCGAGGAGGTGGTGCCGCCCAGCTCAAGCAGCGCTCCCATGTTGATTCCGATCAATTGCTGGGGTTGCACGCCAATGAAGTCTGCCAGGGAGCGATTCACGCGCAATACATTACCCGAAGGATCGTGGGCCACGATGAAGTCGGGAATGGCGTCGAAAATCTCAATCCAGTGGCGGTTCGCCTGTTCCATGCGCACGAAGAAACGCGCATTTTCCAAGGCCACAGAAGCTTGGCCGCAAATCGCCTCAAGCAATTGCTGGTCAGCTTCGGAGAGCGGGAGCGACGGATCGACCAGGCACAGCGCCCCTAACAACTCCCCCGATGTGCCGCGTAAACCTGCGACGAGCACTTGTCCCCAATGCGCTTCCGCAGCCGCGTCCGCCCCTGCTAACCGCTCCGCCGGAACCAGCGAAAACGCGTCGGACGTCGAAGAGATGGCCGCCAGGGCGGCGCGCGAAAAACCTCCCTGCATGGACTCGGAAAGCTGGGACCCCGGGTCGGGAGCCAGGACGCAAGAAGGCGCGCCCCCTTCCAGGATGAGCCCGGCAACCGGCGCGGCCATGATCTCCGCGAAGCGGGCGACAAAGTTGCGGGCGAACTCCCGCCCGCGCAGCAGGGAATTGATTTCGAGGGCGAGGGTGGTGAGCGCTTCAGCTTTGCGGCGGTGCTGTTCCGAAAGTGCAAGATTACGGCTGACTTCAAGCGCGACCGTCACCTGCGTTGCTAGCCCTTGGGCCCGTCGAACGTCCTCATCTGAGATTGGCTGGCCATCGTTCTGGTCAACTAACCCGAACAGCCCCGATAGGCCGCCGTTGATGCCAAGCAGAGGGACCGCCAGAAGCTGGCGAACGCCGTACTTTGCAAGAAGATCCGTGTTAGCGTTGGGCAACTGGCTTGCGTCTTCGGTTCGGAACACCTGC
Source organism: Acidobacteriota bacterium (assembly GCA_043734125.1). Classification (GTDB taxonomy): domain Bacteria; phylum Acidobacteriota; class Terriglobia; order Terriglobales; family Acidobacteriaceae; genus Gp1-AA145. The sequence continues at coordinate 63,281 of JAYTFR010000068.1, forward strand.
TTTTCGCGCATCGCGCGGGTGAGGTTGCCCTCGGGAATCAGAAAACCGGCCGGGTCGCGGTTGTCTTCCTTCAAACTCCAGCGAATGCGCAAGGCGTCGTTTTCCATCACCCCAACGAAGGCCCGTCCGTACCCCAAAAACTGGCTTGCGCGCTGCAGAAAACGTTGCATGAATTGGTCGATATCGGCGATCGAACCGAGTTCCGATGCGATGCTGAGCGTCTGGTGGAGTTCGTGCGCTTGCGCCCGCGCCGTGGAGTACAACTCCGCATTGGAAATTGCCACCGCGGCGAAGCTGGTAATGATGGGGAGAAGTGATTTCTCGTCTGTGGTAAACGGGCCTTCCCGGCGCGGGTACACCAGGACGGCGCCGTCCCGCGTTGATGTTCGAAATGGTGCGGCGAGGAGGGCCCCGGGCGGAACCAGTTCGCCCAGTGAGCGACCTGCGGGGTTAATGGTCACGCTGATCGGTTCTCCGGCAGCGATCGCGCGGCTTGCCAAATCGAAGGCGAACTCCAGGTCTTTGCCGTCGAATCGCGATCGCACAGACTCCGCAGCTGCGGGATCCTCGGTCGCAACCGCCCAGAGCTCAAAGCGTTCTTCGCCACGCGCCAAGACGCAAACCAGCGGAGTGCGAAGGAGTGCCCGGAGGCGGTCGGCGACCGCGTCTGCCAGGACGCGAAGGTCGGGTTCAGAGTGCAGGCTTTGAGCCACCTCTGCCAAAATGCCAGCACGCCGCTGTTCTTCGCGTGCGCGCTCGGAAAGCCGAGCGGATTCGAGGAGTCCGCCCAGTTGGGTGGCGAGGATGCTGGCCTGCGCTGCCTGATTGGGGCGAAAGAAATCAGTATCAGCGGTGTGCACAAAAACGGCAGCCCCTAGCACCTCGTTCGAAAGGATCAGGGGAACTGCCATGATGGAACGAACCCGGAACTCCGCTGCCATCGGATAGCGAGAAGTGTCGAGCCCGTTGATGTAAAGACACTCGCGCTTTAGGACGGCTTCGTTCGCGATGGCGCTTTCGTGGGAGCGGAGATGTGAACCTCGGAAGTTCGCGGCCATCCAGCCATCGGCTTCGACGCCGGACAGCAGATCCGGCGGAACGAGTTGCCACACATAGGTGCCACTGACTTGGAAGTAGTTCCTAGCCTCACGGCAAAACAGCTTCAGGATTTCGGCTGAAGAAACAACCCGCGTAGCCGCGGCGGAAAACTCCAAAAGGAAATCTTGAAAAGAGTCGTTCTCGGGACCGCCGGGGCAGGACGGCACGATCTGTTCGGACTCGATGGTCAGAATCCCCCCTTGCTTTCGTGACCTAAGTGCGCCAAGTTATTGATAAATAGGAATCTATTTGGAATCTCATTTTGAGTCAAGCGAAAAAAAGCCAGTTTGGGTTTCTGCGGAACCTGCATCAACATCGGCTGGCGCCGTGTCTCGTACTGAGACGGAGCAACCCCACATGAGACGATATTCCCGCTCCGGGAAACGATGTCCGTCATTGCGACGAGTTCGTAAGTGTCTGAAAGAAATAGTAAAGAGACGTCTGGCCCCAACGATCTTCCTGAAGGAAGTCACATTGCATTAGTAAAGGCATTCCTAACAGGGGGGATTGTGTCTCTTAAGAAAAGCGTTCGTCGTGTGCTCCGGTCTTTGGTTCTTGCCTTGGTTTTCGCAAGCCTGTTTGCCAGTTTCGGAGCATTAAAGGCTGCCGGACAAGATGGGATCGATCGCCGGGTAAAGAACAAGGTCAGTCCGATCTATCCCGAGATTGCGCGCAAATTGGGCCTTACCGGAGCGGTGCGATTGGAAGTTACGGTAGCGCCTAACGGCACAGTAAAAGACACGAAAGTAATCGGTGGCAATCCGATTCTTGTCAACGCCGCCATCGATGCAATGAAAAGATGGAAGTTCGAATCTGGGAATGGCGAGACCGTGGGAGTAGTGGAGTTCAAGTTCGAGTCAGTGAATTAGCGCTGCGGCCGGGGCCGCAGTCGCGTGGAGAGATTCATGTCCATAACCAAGAAGCTCTATTTGAACTTTGGCATCGTGCTGGCGATGGTGGTCGTGCTGTTCTTCGTCACCTGGCTTTCGGTCCAGCGCGAGCACAACGCGAAGGCGGCCGAGGCGCAGGCCTTGCAGATGACCGACAACACCGACAGAGTGCGTTTTCAGTTCATGCAGAACCGGTTTTATCTCAGCAATTATCTGTTGAGCGGCGACAGCCGGGAAATTCAGCGCATGAACGAGGGCATCCAGATGTTGCGCGAAGCCCTGACGAACAGCCAGAAGCTGGCAAATTCCGACGAGCAGCGGTCTGCGGTTCTCGCGGTGCAGAAGAACGAAGATTCTTGGGCCGCGGATTTTGCCGAGCCCATGCTTCAAAAGCGCAAGCAGGTGGATTCAGGCAATGCCACAGTCGCTGATCTGCAGATTTACTATCTGCAAAAGGACCCCGGCGCGTGGTTGAAAACGTCTACAGACGCGCTCGATGTTGTTGACCGCGCGGCGCACCAGATCCTCGAAACGCGCAAAAAGATGGACGAGAGCGCCGGGGCGTGGACAGTAGTGATTGCGTTCTTGAGCACGCTGACAGCTCTGGCCCTTGGGTCGGTAATCGCCTACAGGACAGCGCGCTCCATCACTCTGCCGCTGACCGCTTTGATCAATGTGGCGCAGCAGATTGGTGGCTCGGGCGACCTCGCTCACGAGATCGATATCCGCCGTGACGACGAGATCGGCCAGTTGGGCCGGACTTTTGGACGGATGGTTACCTACCTGAAAGAAATGGCCGCAGTTTCCGAAGCCATTGCCGGCGGAAATCTGAACGTGGAAGTAAAGCCGCGCTCTGCGAACGACACCCTGGGCAACGCATTCGCGAAAATGACTGAGGGCCTTCGCGGACTCGTCCGCAATGTTCGCGATGCCGCGTCGCAGGTTGCCAGCGCCTCGTCGCAGGTGGCTGGAGCTTCCGACGAATCAGCCAAGATCAGCCTGCAGACCTCTTCAGCCATTGACGAAGTCACCAGCACCATGCACGAGATGAGTGTCAATGTACAGAACATGGTGAAGAGCACCCAGGTGCAGGCCTCCAGCGTCAGCGAGACGTCCGCTTCCATCGATCAGATGGTGGCTTCCATTCAGCGAGTGGCCGATACCGCCAAAGTGCTGCTGGACATTTCCAACCGCTCCCGTGAGGAAGTGCACAGCGGTATCTCAACCATGGAGAAAGCCACCGAAGGACTGAACAAGATCAATAACACGATCGGAGCTTCCGGCCAGATTATCGGGGCGTTGGGACAGCGTGCGGACGATATCGGAAAGATCATCGAAGTGATTGACGATCTCGCCGAGCAGACCAATCTGCTGGCGCTGAACGCGGCCATCGAAGCGGCCCGTGCGGGCGAGCACGGCCTGGGATTTGCCGTAGTCGCCGATGAAGTCCGCAAGCTGGCGGAAAAATCAGCGCAATCGACCAAGGAAATCTCCGAGCTCATCCAGAGCATTCAGAAAGAAGCCCGCAAAGCGGTCGAAAACATGGACAAGAGCACCACCATCGTTAACGAAGGCCTGAGCCTGGGCGAGGACCTAAACACCGCGCTGCGCAAGATCTCAAACGTCGTCACCGAGGTTTACAAATTCGCACAGGAGATTGGCGCGGCCACGAACGAGCAGTCGCACGGTTCCACGCAGATTGCGCGGGCAACGACGCGGCTGAACGAAATCACACACGAGATCAATTCCGCGGTGGAAGAACAAGCCTCAGGCGCGCACGCCGTGGTCAAAGCCATGGAGCGCATGCGAGAACTGGTGCAGCAGACGACGTCCGGTTCCACGGAACTGGCGGCGTCTTCGGAGCAGATGTCCAAAATGTCGCGCGACCTGCTGGATTCGATGGACAGCTTCAGCGTCGGACACGGCGAAGGTCTTAGGGCCCGCAGCGCCACTGCTGGCTCGCGCGGGTAAGACCGGAGAGTTGCCATGAGTCGCGAACTACACATCGTCGGGTTTCAGGTGGGCCGCGAGACCTATGGCGTGCCCATCACGTCCCTGCATGAAATCGTGCGCGTACCGGAAATTACCTCTGTGCCGGACGCTCCCGACTACATGGAAGGGGTCATCAACCTGCGCGGCAAGATTGTTTCGGTCATCGACCTGCGCAAACGGCTGGGCGAGAAGAAAATTGGATTCACGCGCCGCAACCGCATTCTAGTCGTCGAGAACAACGGCAAGTTGGCGGGGTTGATCGTGGATTCCGCCTCCGAAGTGTTGAAGATCCCTGCCGAAGATGTAGAGGCTTCACCCACTTCGCTGCAGGAAGGACGTTCTAATTGCGTTACTGGGCTGGGCAAGTACAAGGGTCGCCTCATTGTTCTACTGGATATGACGAGGCTGCTGGACCTTGGTATGGCACAAAAGACATTGACTGAGGCCCGTTCTATTCAGAACGGCGAAGCACGGCGGGCAGTAGCGGGGAAATAAGGCACAAGCCACAAAGGAAGATATGAGTTCTCCAGCTCTGGCGATTCAGCTCACCGAAGCAGAAATGCGTCTACTGCAGGCGGTCGTGTATCAGGAGTGTGGCATGTACTTCGATGCCCGCCGCGAACACTTCCTACAGGACAGGTTGCAGCGGCGCCTGCGCGAGTGCCGCATAGATTCCTTCTACAGCTATTACGGCCTGCTCATGAGCCCCCAGGGCCGGCAGGAACTGATGAAGCTGGTCGAGAACCTTACCGTCAACGAGACCAGCTTTTTTCGCAACAAGGCTCAGCTGGAATTGTTTCACAAGCACATCCTCGAGGAACTTATCGCGAAAAAGCAAGAAACTGGGGACTACCAGATCCGAATCTGGAGCGCGGGATGCTCGACCGGGCAAGAACCTTACACGATCGGGATGCTGCTGGCGGATGCGCTGGCATATCACACGCTTCGAATGCCCTCGGTCGGCGAAGCCACGTGGCCGCGACCGCTGGTCGCTCCGCCGTGGAAGGTGGAAATCCCGGCCAGCGACATCAATTACACGGTTTTGCGGGCGGCTCAGGAAGGACTCTACAACGAGCATCAGATGTCGGCAGTGGACTACTCCTATCGCTTGCGCTACTTCGACAAGGTTGGCGAGCGCTACGCCATCAAGAAGCCGATCAAGGAATTGGTGCATTTCGACTTCCACAATTTGAAAACGGAATTTTTGCCGCAAAAGAATGACATCATTTTCTGCCGCAACGTCATGATGTATTTTGACGAGGCCGAGCAGCAACGGCTGCTCGAAAAGTTCCATCGCTGCTTAAGCCCCGGAGGCTACCTCCTGGTTGGCCATGCTGAAAGCCTGCTGGGCCTCACCGAAAAATTCGCGATGGTGTACCGCAACTCTGGCACCGCCTACAAGCGGGTTGAGGTGGCGAAGTGAACCAGTTTTCCGACGAACGCGGGGGTGAGCTTCGCGACCTCTTCTTCGAGACGGCGCAGGAACTCCTGCAGTCTCTGAATGACGACGCGCTGAAGCTCGAGCGGAATCCGGAAGACCTGGAAATCATCCGCAGCATTCGCCGGACTGTGCACACCCTGAAAGGCGATTCTGCTGCCGTCGGGCTGCAGGAGTTGGGCGAACTAGCCCACCTGCTCGAGGACGCGCTGGCTGTCGAAACATCGACCGCGAACGTTTCACTCGCAGAGATTGGCTTCACCGCAGCCGATACTTTTGGGGGGATGCTGGTTGCTTATCGCCAGGGAACAGCTCTACCAGATACCGCCGCCATGCGTAAGCTGGTGCAGCAACTTTCGGCCGGACAGGACCGCGCGCCGTTGGCAAAAGTGCAAGAAGTCGCAAAAGGCGCAGTCTGGTCCGAGTACGAAAACCTGGCGGCGCAGAGTTCCCGTTCCGAAGGCCGAAAAGTATTTCACCTGGTGGCGCACATCGATCCGCTGTGCGCCATGCCCATCGCTGCCCGGCAGTTAGTTGCAAATGCGGTCAGCAGTATCGCGCAGATCCTGGCTTCCCGGCCGGAAGCTGGCGCCCCGGTGCAGGGACAGATGATCGAACTGCTGCTCGCTACTTCTCACCAGGAATCTGCAATTGTTGCGAAGTGCCAGATCCCAACCGTAATTGGAAAGACGACCTGTACGGAGTTTGCCGTGAAGTCTGCGCCGGAAGCAGCGGTGGATGCGAGCCACCGCGGTGAGCAGGCTTCTTCGGACGCGAAAAGCGACGGTGAGCAGGACGGTTCATCCGACCACCGTCTTGGTTCGCAGAATGTTCTGCGCGTCGATGCCGAGCGCATCGACAACGTACTGAACCTGGTCGGCGAACTTATCATTGGCAAGTCAATGATGCAGCAAGCCATCCACGAGCACGGACGGCATTCCCCGAAAGACCCGCTGCGCGCGCGCTTCGCCGATGCAATGTCATTTCAGGCACGCGTCTTGAATGACCTGCAGCGTTCAGTGATGAAAATACGCATGGTCCCTGTCGAACAACTGTTCCGCCGGTTTCCGCGGATGGTCCGCGATGCCGCGCAGCGCTGCAACCGCGAAGTGAATCTTCAGGTAACCGGGCAGGACACAGACTTGGACAAGAGTCTTCTGGATGCCATTGCCGAGCCTCTTACGCACATCGTGCGCAATGCCGTTGCCCATGGACTCGAAAGCCCGGCTGAGCGAAAGGCTGCCGGCAAGCCCGGGGCTGGCACTATTTCGTTGAATGCGTACCATCAGGCCAACCAGTTGATCGTTGAAGTCAGCGACGACGGCCGTGGTATTGACGTTGAAAAGGTAAAGGGCAAGGGGATTCGCAACGGGCTGGTGAGCGCCCAAGATTCGGGCAGCATGACGGACTCCGAAATTCTGGACCTGATTTTCCGACCGGGCTTCAGCACCGCCGAAGAGATCACCGAAGTCTCAGGCAGAGGCGTGGGATTGGACGTGGTCCGCAGTGTGCTGCACCGGCTCAAGGGCACAGTGGAACTGGAAACCCATCCGGGTATGGGGACCAAGTTTCGCCTCAAACTGCCGCTGACCCTGGCCATTATCAAAGCTCTGCTGTTTCGCGTGGAACAACGGCTGTATGCGATTCCCTTGAACGCCGTGGCAGAAATCGCGCGCGCCCACGAGGGCGACTTGCATCACGTCGATTCCTGGGAGGTGCTGCAGCTTCGTGGCCAGGCTTTGCCGTTGATGCGACTGGGTGAGAGGCCAACGCAGGACGCCGAGAAGCGCAATTCGAAGATTTTTGTTTTGGTGATCCATTACGCAGGGCGCAAATTAGGGCTGATGGTTGATGCCCTGGAAGGCGAGGAGGAACTCGTCATCAAGGCTCTGGACGATCAGACGATTGCTACCGATCTGGTAAGCGGAGCGTCGATTCTGGGCGACGGCAGAGTCGTGCTGATTATGAATCTGCCGGCAGTTGTCGATCGCTTCACGTCCGCACAAGCCGGGACGAATCCCGAGGGGCTGTTTCTGTCAGGAGCCGGCCGCAGGGCGCAGGCGGCTGCGGGGGTGGGGCAATGAGCTCGAAACCAATCCGAGTGCTGGTGGTGGATGACTCGGCCCTGATGCGCAAGTTGATTCCGCAGATACTGGAAACTGACGACTCGATCCAAGTTGTGGGTACGGCGATTGACGGAAATTTCGGCCTGAAAAAAATCGACGATCTCAAGCCGCAGGTTGTGACTCTTGACTTGGAGATGCCGGGCATGGGCGGCCTGGAAATGCTGAAAGAAATCATGCGCCGTCACCGGGTTCCGGTGATTGTAGTCAGCTCACACAGTGTTGAGGGTGCGTCGGTGACGCTAAAGGCGCTGTCGCTCGGAGCATTCGACTTCGTCTCCAAGCCGAAGGATGTTTCCACCCGCATGCAGGAAATTGGGCGCGAGTTGATTGCCAAGATCAAGGCGGCAGCACAGAGCCGCGGGATCCGCATCAATACCGAACTCGATCTGCCTCATCCGGTGCCGAGAGCGAAAACGAATTTGTTAGCGCCGAAAGAGCCCAGCAAGATTGTCGCCATTGGAATTTCGACCGGAGGGCCGCAGTCCCTGCAGTACATGCTGGCGCAGTTTCCGGCGGACTTTCCCGGCAGCATCGTGGTGGTGCAGCACATGCCGGAGGGCTTCACCGACATGTTCGCCCGCCGATTGGACGAATGCAGTTCGTTAAGTGTGAAGGAAGCGCAATCCGGCGATCTGTTGCATGCAGGGCGAGTGTTGATCTGCCCCGGCAACCGTCATATCAAGGTGAAGAAGCTGCCGCTAGGCGACATCGTGATTTTGAGCGATGATCCACCGGCCAACGGACACCGCCCGTCCGCCGACGTGATGTTTAAGAGTGTCGCTGACGAGTTTGGGGATAAGGCCATCGGCGTCCTGATGACCGGCATGGGGGAGGATGGCGCTAACGGCTTGGGTTTAATAAAAGCAGCTGGCGGCATGACCATCGCGCAGGGCGAACAGTCCTGCGTCGTCTTCGGAATGCCGAAAGCTGCGATAGAACGTGGGTACGCCATGCGAGTGGTGGAATTGGATTCGCTGTCTGCCACCTTGCAGGCGCATTCCCGCCCGGGACGCACCGGACAAGCTGGCAAGGCAATGAGCGCCGGGAAAGATTGATTTTTTGTTTTCCCCCGGTGCTCGCAGGCCGGGACGATCGATTCGAGAGCAGTAGAGGAGGAGGGGGTATGGAGCAGTTTGCATCAGTAAAACGAAGCAAGGACGGACAGGCGGTGCAGTATTTGATCGTCGACGATTCCGTCTTCGCGCGCAAGAATCTGGGCCGAATCGTTGAAAGTTTCGGTGGCCAGGTTGTGGGCGAAGCGGGAGACGGACTGACCGCCATCAGCGAATACGACCGCCTGGGGCCTGACATTGTGCTCATGGACATCACCATGCCGCAAATGGAAGGCATCGAAGCTGCCGAGAAGATCGTCCAGAAGCACCCGGAAGCACGTGTGGTAATGGTGTCCTCCGTCGGCTATCAGGAGAACATTGTTGCCGCGCTGCAGCGAGGCGCGCGCCACTTTGTACAAAAGCCGGTGAAGCCGGAAGTGTTGTACGAAGTGATCAAGTACGTGCTGGGCGAAGACGGAGTGGTAACCAACGCAGCCAGCGCAGGGGCCTAACCATGAAGATGGAGTTGATTCAGCCGTTTATTAATGCGGCCGATGCCGTTTTGTCCCAGGGCTTGCAGTCTCCCATGGCGGTTGAGAACCTCAGCATGGAAGAGGAAGCCTATCGCCGTAAGGGCGTTGCGGCGATGATCGAATTGTCGGGGGACATCGAAGGTCGAATTATTTTCGATCTGGCGCCGAAGACTGCGGCACGCGTGGCCAGCCATTTTGCCGGCACCGAACTGCCGGAGACTGATGGACTGGTGCGCGAAGCAGTGTGCGAGCTTGCTAACCAAGTGATTGGGAATGCGGTTGCAGTGCTGAACGATCAGGGCTTCAGGTTTCGAGTCCATCCGCCATCGCTCCACACGTCGGAACAGGGGCCGAAGAGCACCGAGGATACCGAAGCACTAGTGCTTTGCTTCGACACCACCGATGGCAGCGTCTACATGAACATAGCGCTGCGGTACCACACGCCGATGACTCAGGCGACAGCGGCAGGCGTGTAAGCCCACTATTCTATCGGCGCACCTGCCAGGGCGAAGGTCCACCTCGAGCTGCGCCAGCAGTTCGCGCTGCGCTTTTCCATTCAAATTGATTGAAATGCCCCGGGTACCCTAAGGTCCGGGCACCAGGAATACCGGGTTCTGCGGCGGCAACACCGCTCCTGTCCCATTCTGCGCCGTGCTGTCCGGAGCGGGGCAAATGTTGGTGACGGTGAAGCTCGAACCTGTGGCCGTCATGATGGGAAACGCTCCATCATTGGCTCCGCTGCTCATCCCACCAATGTAGATCGTCATCCCCGGCTGGAGTGCCGGTCCGTTCAATAGGGAATATGAATATGCGACCTGGGTCGGTGCCGGGCACGTTACCTGGGGTGCCGAAACGCCGATGATACTCACTTGAGATCCGGGGAACGTGCTCACCGGCGATGCCAGCCAGCCCGCAAGCCACTCTGATGGGTGCGGGTCGGGGCCGGTAGGGACGGCGAAGGTGTCAACGATAGCAACCGTCCCGGCGTCACACTGCGACACATACACCTTGAAATTGCTGTTCGTGCTTCCATTCGAGGAAGTCGCATACACACGGAATCTCGCCACGTCGCAGTTCGTCTGAGAGATCGCGTTGGCTGGCAGTCCGGTCTGGGAGAGCGCGACAGTCTTGGTGACCAGACCCGTACCCGTGTCGATGACAGTCGCCTGGGTGCAAATCTGAGTTCCGTCATCCTGGTAGCTGGCGACGTAGGCGCGTGAGCCGTCGCCGAGAACCGTAATCGCGGCGGGAACCGGAACGCTTGCGCAAGTCGATCCCGCTGCAGGCGTGATCAAAGCGGTCCCCGGGCCATGTGGGACGAGAGTGCTGTTAGGATTGGCGGACGTTCCTGAGACATCGAACGTGGCGACCGCAGGCTGAGGAGAGTTGGCGGCGGTCGCGAACACGCGGTTGTAAATCGGGTCGTAGGCGATGTGATTCGGCTTTGTGCCTGCCGAACCGGCTGAGACCGACGAGACCACCGTGTCTGTTCGAGAATCAATCACGGAAATCGTGCCCGCACTGTCAATGACATAAACATGCGCGTTGTCAGGATTGGCGACCGCCCACTGCGGCGTCGCTCCCAGCGCGATCACTTTGTTTATGAAACCGTCCTGCGTGTTGATGCTGGAAACCGAGTTCGTCCCCTTATTGAGCGCGTAGATTTTGGTCCCGTTGGGAAGTTCGGCTAGCGCGACCGGTTTTGAGTTTCTGTCGGGCAAAGGCAGTGGAGAGCCTGCATTCCCCGGGGCTACAGCGAAGGTGTTCACCACCGCAACCGACGTCGTATCAATGACAGAGATTGTCCCGTTTCCTTCGTCGGCCACGTACATTCGGGCGATTTCGGTCGTATGCACGAAAACCGGGGTGATTGGGGGGCATCCGGCACTGTCGCAGAGTTGCACCAGGTTGACGGTTGTCCCCTGCGGACTGGTGTTGGTGGGGCTGGCAAAGACGGTGTCTTCGACGCTGTTGACGACGTAGATCCGGGCGCCGTTCGTGGTAAGGGCGGCATGGATGGACCCTACACCGGCGGCGATGCTCGAAACAACAGAGTCGCCCGAAACGTCAATTCGGTTGATAGAACCGGGGTTGGCGAGCGTGTTGTTCGGAGCCGACCCGTTCGAGGAAACCGCAAAAATGTGCGCAACCGGGGCTGGCGTGGGCGACGGCGCGGGGATGGGCAGAGCCACGGGACGGTAAACGTCGCCGCAGCTGGCGCCCAGCATGGCAAGCAAAAAGGGAAGCGCCAGCCGGCCGGCAACGCGGACCTTAGCCTTATCCGTAGCTACGAAAGTGCTTCGCAGAAAATCGTAAACACAAGTCATCAATGAGTGCTCGCTGGAAAGACTTTCATTTTAATGGGCAAACGCAATCTGCGCCACAAAGGTAGGATGCGGGCAGAGGAGGAAATCAGTCAGCCGCCAATTTCGGTCGGCTGAGATCCCTAATTACCGCGCGTCGCAACACCCCGCGAAGGACAGGGCCCCCACGGTATTTGTTTGTGCGGGCAAGATCGAAAGTGCGGGCCATCGCCGCGGATGATACAAGTAGGGTCCTACCAAATTCCCGGAATGACTGCCGGTACCCGGCGCGTGTACTCGTCGAACTCGCCCCCAAATCGTCCTCGCAAAAGCCGCTCCTCGGTGCGCACTCGAATGTAAGTCCCCGCCAGAAACACGATAATCGCCGCCAGCAGCGCGGGCCATTGAGTTACGGCCAATCCCGTGGCCGCCATCATTCCCAAAATACCCGCGTAGATAGGGTTGCGCACGGCGCGATAAGGTCCTTCTGTGATCAGCTTATGCCCTTCTACCAGGCGCGCTGCCACCGCCCACTGTTTCCCGAGCGCTCGCACCGCCGCATTCACCAGCCAGACCGAAGCTAGCGCAATCGCAAGAGTCAACGCGGCCAAAACGAATTCGGCTGCCTTAGACATCGGGACCAGGGGCCCGAGCGGTTCACGTCTTAGAGGAGGGAGCCAGATCATCGCGTAGCCAACCGCCTGGATGAGCATTCCGACCATCGCCATCCAGTCGCGGGTTGATTCCCGGCCCGCGGATGGGCGTTTGCGCAGCAAGAATGTCGCAGCAAACAAGCACCAGCATGCCATGACTCCGTAGAACACAAAATGCGCAATCGGATCCGCACTTTCCCCGATCTTCATGAGTGAACTCCCCTCAGTTTCTCAATGGCTGACTTGATAACCGTGTCAGCTCCTCAGTCCCGAGTAAACTTGCCCGGCAGTCTGGTCTTCGTTTGAATGGGGGTGGAGAAATACCTCGGGTAGATGTGAGAACAAACGAAAACCCGCGTTGTGTGGCACTAACCCATTTTGTGAAAAAGGGAAAGGTTGGGCAGCCTCCGGCTCGGCTACTTTCTGGACCGCTTTCTGGGGGGCTCGCCCTGAGCTACCGTGGCCGCCGGTTTTTTCCTACCTTCCATGTCCGCCAGGCTCTGCTTCAGCGCGGCCATCAGGTCGATGACTGGGGCCAGTTTCTTCGGCTGCGCGACTTCGGCGACCACGCCGCCTTCAAGCTTGGTCTCGATCAGTTTTTTCAAGTTCTCTTGGAAGTCGTCTTTGTATTTTTCCGGTTCCCATTCTGCGGCGAGGGCTTCGATCAGCTGATGCGCGACTTTTATTTCGGCGTCCTTCAGTTCGACATCCGGCGCTCCAAAACCTTCCACCTTGCGAACTTCTTCCTCGTAATACATAGTGTGTAGCATTAATCCGCCTTCGTGCGGACGCAGGAACACGGTGTATTCGCGGTTGTGCATGGTAAGTTTGGCGATGGCGACATATTCACTTTTCTCAAGCGCCTTGGTGAGCAGGGCGTAGGGCCGGCGTCCGGCTTCCTCGGGCATCATGTAATACGAGGATTCAAAATAGACCGGATCCACATCGGCGGACTTCACGAATTCCAGGATCTCCATGGTCTTCGCAGTCTGGGGTTCGATCTTCTTGATTTCTTCCGGTTCAATGACTACATACTCGTTCTTGCGAAACTCGTAGCCCTTTACGATTTCGCTGCGGTCGAGGACCTGGTTGTCGAGCGGGCAGATAAGCTGCTGCTTGACGCGATGAAGATCGGTGCGATGCAACTGGTTAAAAGAAATGCCTGAACTCCGCGCGCCGGAGAAAAGGCGTACTGGCATTGAAATGAGGCCAAATGTCAGATGTCCAGACCAGACGGAAGCCGCCATAGTTCGTTTCCCTCGAAGTTCATTCCCTCAGTACTTCCGGCGCATTGGATGCTGCCGAATCAAACCAGAGCCGGGAGAACACCGGGTAGAAGTTTAGAACACGTACGGTATTCCGATGCACTGGAATTTGTGCAGTTACCCAAACTCGAACCCTGAGCGATTGGGCGGACTAGAGCGGACGCCCATATGTGGTGTTTGCAGCCGTGGTTCGTGGCTTGCTGCCTTCCGGTTGCGCGAGAATGCTCGCTGTTTGATTATCTATATCAACAACTTACGGACGATATCACGGTAGCCGGATATGCAAAGCGAGCTCCAAATCGCACTTTTTGCAGCCACAACCGTGGCTTTTGCGTCCTTTGCGCGGCTTTTGCGCGGAGTGACGAGTTCGGGCAGCCTGGCCGGGGGCGCAGTTTGCTTCCTGCTGATGCTGGCCGGCGGCTGGGGAGGTTTTGCGGCGCTCGCAGCAGTCTTCCTGCTTACGTGGGCGGCAACGCGGCTCGGTCATCGGTCGAAACAGAGCCGGGGCACCTCCGAGCGGCAAGACGGCCGGAACGCGGGACAGGTTCTGGCGAACTTGGGCATGGCCTGCGCGGCGGGATTGGCCTACATCGTTCTACGCGATTCCAGGTTCCTTGCCGCAGTCGCCGCAGCGCTGGCCGAAGTCGCTGCCGACACCCTTTCCAGCGAGATTGGACTAGCCTTGGCAGGCACGCCGCGTTTAGTGACAACCTGGAAGCCGGTTCCGACCGGCACAAACGGAGCCATTACCCTGGGCGGGACCCTGGCGGGCGTAGCGGGTGCGACGCTTGTGGCGCTGGTCTGCGTTCTAACAGGCGTGGTTCCGCGCCGCGCATTTTGGGTCTGCGCAGGCGCGGGCCTGATTGGTATGGTCGCGGACAGCGTGCTGGGTGCGACCGTCGAGCGGCGCGGTATTCTGGGAAACAACGGCGTCAATTTTCTTTCGACGGTCATCGCCGCGGCGCTGGCTGCGGCGTTCCTATGAATCAATAAAAATTGCGGCGTTCCGACAGGCAGGCGAATCTGCTGTGCATAGCACCTTCAGGAGGAGCGACATGAGCGGTCCAATGAGTGATCCAAGGTTCCCCATCGGCAAATTTCACTACGACGGCCCACCGTCGGACGAAGAAAAACAGGCATTCATCAGTGATATCGCGAACACTCCCGCGGCCTTGCGCGCAGCGGTCCAGGGCCTCACGCCGCAGCAACTCGACACGCCTTATCGCGAGGGCGGATGGACCGTACGGCAGGTCGTTCATCACCTGCCCGACAGTCACATAAACGCGTACATCCGCTACAAGCTCGCGCTGACCGAAGATGAACCCACGATCAAACCCTATGCGGAAGATCGCTGGGCCGAGCTTGAGGACTCGAAATCCACACCGATCGAAGTCTCGTTAGCCCTGCTGGAGAACGTGCATGACCGCTGGGTGAGAATCCTGCGATCGCTCAAACCGGAAGAATGGAAGCGGCAGTTTCGCCATCCGGAGATGGGGATGGTACCTCTGGAGAAGAGTCTGGCTTTGTACTCCTGGCATGGGCGCCATCACGTTGCTCATGTGACGAAGTTGCGGAAGCGGATGGGCTGGTGACAGACTCGGGGGGTGTCGCTTCAACGGCGGGGCCGTCGGGCAAGATTGCGGCCCGCTTGATTTGCACGCTGGGAAGTTGTAGATGGGAAAACGAAATTAGTGATCGGCGGTGCAGTTGTTCAAGTGGAGATCGCATTAGGTCTTGAAGCCAATGCGCCATACCAGATAGCTTGCGCTCTCCCGAAGGATTGCCGTGCCGCGCTGCCAAAAAGATCTGGGTCGCGAATCAGCGCGCGGGGCGACGTAAACCTGCATTCGTTCATGTTCCAGCATTTTGCGGATTCGAAAAACGTGATAGGCGTCGCTCACGGCAATACAAGTTTTCATGTGGTTGGCGCGCATAATCACCGCGACGCGCTCCGACGACTCGGCCGTATCCGACGCCTGGGTCTCGGCGATAAGCGCCGTCTCTGGAATCCCCCGCCGCATCAGGTAGTCGTGACCGACGCCGCCTTCGCTGTAGTTGGGATCAGCAGCCGCCCCGCCGGTAGTTATGACAGTGGGCGCGAGCCCTTTGCGGAATAAATCGTAGGCGTGGTCCAGGCGGGCGCGGAAAACCGGTGAAGGGCGACCGTCGTACTCGGCCGCACCGAATACGACAATTGCGTCGGAGGGACGCAGTTGCTGCTCGCGCGCGTCATGCACAACTGCGTGCGCGAGATATGCGAAAACTGCTGCAAGAAAAATGAGGGGCAATGCAAGACCCAGGAGCCACGCTCTTCGCGTGGTTGGTTTGGGAGCAATGGCCGAATTGGGGGCCTGAGTCGAGACCGTCTCGATCACCCCTGCGCGAAAAATTCCGAGATCTGGTCGGCTGGGATTGCGCCTTCACGCATGATTTTCCAGCGAGCGTCGTCGTCGGTCAGATCGATGATGGTGGAAGCGGTTTCGCGCGGCGACGTTCCTCCGTCGAGGATGATTGGAATGCGCAAGCCGAGTTGCTGCCTGACCGCTTCCGCCGTTGTACATTCCGACTCGCCACTCAAGTTTGCGGAAGTTGCAGTAATGGGAATCGCCGCGGCCCTCACGACTTCCAGCGGAATCTTGGCATTGGGCACGCGCAGGGCAACGTTGCCGGTGTTCGCTGTCACTTTGAGTGGAAGCCGCGATGCCGCTTTGACGATCATGGTCAGTGGGCCCGGCCAGAACTTCTTGGCCAGCGCGTAGAACTCCTCCGGCAATGGGCGGGCAAGTTCCCGCGCCTGGTCCACATTCTCAATCAACAACGAAAGCGGCTTGTGGCGCGACCGCGACTTGATTTCATAGACGCGATCGACAGCGCGAAGATTGAACGGATCGGCGGCAAGGCCATAAAACGTGTCGGTCGGCATGCCAAGCACTTCGCCGGCGCGAATCTGGTCGGCAGCGTAGCGGATCAACGAGGCTTCCGGATCGTCACTGTTGATCTTGAGAATTTCTACGCGCAAGGGTCTTCTCCCAGGAGTCGAGAACTGTGAAAGCTAGAACTGTGAAAGCTAAAGATAACACGACGATGGCCCATATTCATCGTGCTTGCGCAGGCGCAGAGTCGGCATCGCAAGGCTCGCGTATGATCCAGTCTGAGGGATAAAGCTTGAACAGCAGCATTGCAAAGGAATCGGGCCGCCTGCGCCGGGTGGAAGGCCGCCACAATTCACTGGTCAAAGACCTGCGGCAAGCATTCAGCCGGGGGGAACTGAGCACGGAAGGCGAATGCGGGATTGAGGGATTTCGCATTATCGAAGAAGCGGTACGCAGTGGGGTGAGAATGCGGGCCGTTTTCTTCAGCGAATCGGCCGAGCCGCGAGCCCACCGCTTACTGCCGCAGATTGGCTCACACGTTGAAGCGCTGCTGCTGCCTGACAAGCTGTTCGCGACCGCTGTGCCCAGCCAGACGCCGCAGGGAGTCGCAGCGCTAGTTCAGTTGAAGGCATCGACCGCAGAAGACGTAATCGACGGCTCAGCCCCCGGGCCGTTGCTGGTCATCGCCGGCGTGCAGGACCCCGGCAACCTGGGCACGATTCTTCGATCCGCTGAAGCTTTCGGCGCAAAGGGGATTCTGCTTGGCGAAGGGACGGTGAGCGCCTACAACAGCAAAGTCGTGCGAGGCTCGGCAGGGTCGGTGTTCCGCGTTCCAGTGGCGAAGACAACGTTGGAGGCGGCTGTTCCGCTTCTCCGGGCCAGGTCTTTCCGGTTGCTTGCGACTTCGTCGCACAAAGGGACTGCCTTGCCGCAGGCTGGGCTAAGCGGAAATGTCGCGATCTTCATCGGCAACGAAGGCGCAGGCATCGACAAGAAACTGCTCACGCAAATGGATGAGCTGATCCTTATTCCGCATTCGCCCAAGGTAGAGTCGTTAAATGCGGGCGTTGCCGCGAGCATAATTTTGTACGAGGCGGCGAGGCAGAAGTAAATGATTCAACACGGAGACACGGAGCCGCCGTTGGTCCTTGGTCGTTGGCAAAACGGGGGTTTCGTCCATAGAGGCCAATGGCTGTGCTGAAACCTTGCAACTTGGCCTTTCTCCGCACGTAAGGTGCAACGCCTGGCATAACGAGGTCTTCCGTGCGACGCACGACCTACGACCCACGACGTAGCGTGCGATCTACGCGGGTGCAATCGAAGTATGAACCTATTTGCGACTAATCAGTCCGGTAACGCTCCCAGCGACCCGACGCGTCCCTTGGCCGACCGCATGCGCCCGCGCACCTTGGACGAATTTGTCGGGCAGGAGCACTTGATTGCTCCGGGCAAGCCGCTGCGCGCGCAGATCGAACGCGACGACATCGGTTCTTTGATTTTCTGGGGGCCGCCCGGGATAGGGAAGACCACGCTCGCCAAGATCATTGCGCGGATGACTCGCGCCGAGTTCGTTGAGTTCAGCGCCGTTCTCGCCGGGATTAAGGAGATCAAGCAGGTCATGGCGGACGCCGAACGCGCGCGACAGTACGGCACGCGAACCACGGTCTTCATCGACGAAATTCACCGCTTCAACAAGGCGCAGCAGGATGCGTTTCTGCCTTACGTTGAGAGTGGCGGCATCCGGCTGATCGGCGCCACTACCGAGAATCCCTCGTTCGAAATTATTTCCGCGCTGCTGTCGCGCAGTCGCGTGTACGTACTGAATCCGCTCACGGAAGACCAGATCGTTGTGCTGCTGCGGCGCGCGCTCGAAGATGCCGAACGTGGCCTGGGACAGTTGAAGCTCTCGGCATCGGATGATGTGCTGCGCCAGATCGCGGTTTACTCCAGCGGCGATGCCCGCACTGCGTACAACGTGCTCGATGTAGTTGGGGCGCTAGTCGGTTCGGGCCCCCACCCCTCGCAAAGCGCGATGGAGACTGCCCTGAGCGACCGACGTGAGCCGAAGAGTGGAACATCCGTTGAGGAATCTCGCAAGGCGGAAATCACCGCCGAAATTCTTCGCGACGCGTTGCAGAAGCGAGTTTTGCGCTACGACAAGTCTGGAGAAGAGCACTACAACCTGATTTCCGCGCTGCATAAGTCAGTTCGTAACAGCGATCCCGATGCGGCCCTGTACTGGCTGGCCCGCATGCTTGAGGCCGGCGAGGATCCGCTTTATATCGCGCGCCGCGTCGTCCGCATGGCTGTTGAAGACATCGGGCTCGCCGAGCCCAACGCTCTGGCGCTTTGCATGGCGGCCCGCGACGCGGTCGACTTTATCGGAATGCCGGAAGGGAATCTAGCGCTTGCGCAGGCGGTTGTCTATCTCGCGCTCGCGCCGAAGTCGAATGCGCTGTATACCGCTTACGGCGCAGTGCAGGCGGACGTCGAGCGCACCGCCGCGGAGCCCGTCCCTTTCCACATTCGCAACGCTCCTACCGGCCTAATGAAGAATCTGGGCTATGGCAAGGGATACCAGTGCGCGCACGATCTAGAAAACAAAGTGGCGGACATGCAGTGCCTTCCTGACAATTTGAAGGACCGCACCTACTACCACCCAACCAATGAAGGCGTGGAGAAGCGCATTCGCGAGCGGATGGAAGAGATCAGAAAAAGACGCGGCGGAACTGGACAGGAAAATAACAGCTGAAACGGCCAGCTCTGAATCGCTGCGGAGCTCATCTCGGCCAAGAGGGTAGAGGGGCGCCGTCCCGAAATTGGTGTTGCGGCTACCGCTCTACTTCAACCCGTGCCTGCTGGCAATTGCGCCCAGCGTGACCAGAGTCGAGTTGTAGGCAATGTGGACCACGAGACTGGATCCCACCGAACGCGTTTTCGCGCGAACGATAGTGAGCACGACACCCACCAGAAAAACCACCAGCACCAGTCCCGGCGAGAATGCCAACTGCGCGCCGTGAATTAGCCCGAAAGCAAGCGAGGTGATAGCGATGGCCGCGAACATTCCCCACCTGCGCGCCAGCACCGGGTACATGAATCCCCGAAAAAACAGTTCTTCCATGAGCGGGCCCAGGCTCACCGCGAAAATGCCCGTAAGAATCGCGGCCGAAGGCGTGCTCAGGAAATCCTCCATGGGAACGTGCTTTGGAAGGTGAAAGAACTTTTCGAGTGCCTGCAGGCTGACCAAGACCATTCCAACGGGAACCAGCATCGGCCAGGTTTTGCGGGGCCAGTTCCAGCGGATCGCATCCCAGAAACGCTGCTTGTACGTCCCTTCCACGAACATCACCATGTAGAACGCGACCACCACGTACCAGGCGAATTGGGTGCACAGCAGTATCCACGGTTTGTGGGCGACGTCCATGAAGGTGAGGTTGCGGTAAAGGGTTTTCTGTGCAAAAAGAACCGCGACCGGAATCAAAAGATACGGGACCACAAACAGGATAAGCGCAAGGCGCAGCACGTCCCAGCCATTCCACGGCGGATTCTCCAGCAGCGGGTCTGGTGTCGCCGGCGTCCCGAGTTCTGGCAGAGGCGGAGGCAATTCCTGCGTCGGCAACTCGGGGTTGGAATCCATGGTTTGAATTTACACGAAAAGACGCGAGTCGCCGTTTCGCGGGAAGGTTCTAGCTGGCGGCGGATTGCTGAGGACTGGCGCCGCCATGCCTGGCAAAAAACTCCGCCAGCGCTTGTCCGGTGTAGGACTTCTTATTGCGCGCCACCTGCTCGGGCGTACCTTGGGCAATAACGCTGCCGCCCTTTTCCCCGCCCTCGGGGCCAAGGTCGATAATCCAATCTGCGTTACGGATCACATCCATGTTGTGCTCAATGATGATAATCGTGTTGCCCAGGTCGGTGAGCCGGTGCAATACGTCAAGCAACTTGCGGACGTCGTCGAAGTGCAGTCCGGTGGTGGGTTCGTCCAGCAGGTAGAGGGTGCGCCCGGTCTGGCGCTTGCTGAGTTCACGCGCGAGCTTGATCCGCTGGGCCTCTCCGCCGGAAAGCGTTACCGCTGATTGCCCTAGATGCAGGTATCCCAGGCCGACGTCCACCAACGTCTGTAAGCGTTGCCGGACCTGCGGAATATTCTCGAGAATCGGGAGTGCTTCGGCAACCGGCGACTCCAGCAGATCGGCGATGGAGTATCCCTTGTATTTCACCGCCAGCGTTTCCTGGTTGTAACGCCTGCCGCCGCAGACTTCGCACACCACGTAAACATCGGGCAGGAAATTCATTTCGATGCGGCGCTGGCCTTCGCCCCCGCAGGCCTCGCAACGTCCGCCGGCAACGTTGAACGAGAACCGCCCCGGTTTGTAGCCGCGCTCGCGCGATTCCGGAAGCATGGCATACAGATCGCGAATGTGCGAAAACACGCCGGTGTAAGTCGCCGGATTCGATCTCGGAGTGCGGCCGATGGGCGACTGGTCAATGCGAATGACTTTGTCGATGTTCTCTGCCCCGCTGATGGATTTGTGCTCGCCCGCCTGCTCGCGCGAGCGGTAAAGCGACTTCGCCAGCGCGCGGTAGAGAATGTCATTGACCAGCGTCGATTTTCCCGACCCCGAAACTCCGGTGACCACGTTCATGAGGCCAAGCGGAAATGCCACATCAACATTCTTCAGATTGTTTTGGCGCGCCCCCAGAACGGTGATCGCGGGCCCGTTCACAGGGCGACGCTCGGCGCGCATCTCGATCTTCGTCTTTCCCGCGATGTATGCCCCGGTGAGCGATTCCGCAACTTCGGCGACCTGCTGCGGCGTCCCTTGCGCAACTACTTGGCCGCCGTGGCGGCCAGCGCCGGGCCCGAGGTCGATGACGTAATCGGCGCGGCGGATGGTATCTTCATCATGCTCGACCACCAGCACGGTATTGCCGAGGTCGCGCAATTCTTCGAGCGCGCTCAGCAGTCGCCCGTTGTCCCGGTGATGAAGACCGATTGACGGCTCATCGAGCACGTAGAGCACCCCGCGCAGCTTGGATCCGATTTGCGTAGCCAATCGAATGCGCTGCCCTTCGCCTCCCGAAAGCGTTGCCGCAGAACGGTCGAGCGAGATGTATCCCAAGCCCACGGCGTTCAGGAACTGGAGCCGTTCGACGATCTCGTGCATGATGCGGCCCGCAATCTGCTCGTCGCGGCCTGTAAGCCTGATGCTGCGGGCTTTTTCCAGCGATCGCGTCACCGGCATCACCGTGAAGTCGGCGATGGACATGCCTTCCACCTGCACCGCCAGGCTCTCCGGACGCAGGCGCTTCCCATGGCAGGCCGGGCATGCGGTGGCGGACATATGCTCCATGAGCGATTCGCGATATCCGTCGGACGTCGATTCTTCAAGAGCGTTCTTCAGGTAGCTGAAGATTCCGAGAAATCCCGTTTTACCGCGACCGTTTGGCTCGCCATAGAAGAACAGGTTCTGAATTTTCTCAGGATGCTTTTCGAACGACTTGCCCAGGTCGATGCCGTAGGCTGCAGCAGCCAGCTGGATTTGATGAATCAGGTTCTGCGACGCGGAACCGGGCCCAAGCGCGCCGTCAAGCAACGGCTTTGACCAATCGTTGATCACCTTAGCGGGATCGAAGTCGTACTTGCTGCCCAGTCCATGGCAATCCGGGCACGCGCCGTACATGCTGTTGAAAGAGAATGAACGAGGTTCGAGCTTGGGAACATCGATGCCGCAATCCGGGCAAGCCAGTCGCTCCGAATAGAGTTGCTCATCGCCGCCGACGATCGCGACTTGCACCAACCCGCCGGCCAACTTCATCGCCAGCCCTACCGACATTTCCAGGCGCTGCTCAATGCCGGGTTTGATGAGCAGGCGGTCAACCACAACTTCAATGGTGTGATTCTTGCGCTTGTCGAGAGCGATCCCCTCTTCCAGTCCAACCAGTTCGCCGTCGATGCGGGCGCGGGTAAAGCCGTGCTGGGCAAGCTTCTCCATCTCCTGCTTAAATTCGCCTTTGCGCCCGCGAACGATGGGAGCCAGCACCATCACGCGGTCTTCCGGCTTCAGCGCCATCACGCGCTGCACGATCTGGGCCGCAGTTTGGCGCGAAATTCCGCGGCCGCACTTCGGACAATGCGGCACGCCGATCGAGGCATACAGCAGCCGCAGGTAGTCGTAAATCTCGGTGATGGTTCCCACCGTCGAACGCGGGCTGCGGCTCGTGGTCTTCTGCTCGATAGAAATCGCCGGGCTCAATCCGTCAATCGAGTCCACATCCGGCCGCTCCATCTGATCAAGAAACTGGCGCGCGTAGGCTGAGAGCGTTTCAACGTAGCGGCGCTGTCCCTCGGCGTAAATGGTGTCAAAAGCAAGCGAGGATTTACCGGAGCCGCTGAGTCCTGTCACAACCGTCAGCGTGTTCCGCGGAATTTGCACGCTGATATTTTTCAGATTGTGCTGCCGCGCGCCGCGAACGGAAATTTCTGTAATGGCCATGGACGAGAGAAACATGGAACCTTCGTAATGTGGACGGGTCCCCAGAAATGTTGGAGAGTGGAAGTGCGCAGTTCTACTCACGTATCTTATAAGTCAACAGCGGAATGGGTCAACGCGGGTAGAGTAAAAAAGCGCTCCGGGGAGATTTTGATCCCGCAGAAAACGAAGTTAAACCATTGATTTGTAAGCTGTTGGTCGATGGGAAAGTGGGCTGAACGTGGGAAGTGCGTTGATTGTCGCCGTAATGACCTTGACCGTTGCCGGGTCGGTTGCTTTGGGACTCACCCTAGCCTATACCAGCGTTCTCGCCCTGTTGCACGCCTTCGCCGTTCGCAATCCTCGCGCCCCTCAGCCCGCCCTTGTTTTGGTGCACAGCCAAAGCCAAGCCGGCACAGACTAACCTCGCGCCGCTACTTCACGCCAGACAATCCATCAATTCAAAATACCTATAAATGGGAAGGACGGCCTCAACTACTGTGGCGCAGGCTGGCCATTTTGCTGCTGTTGTTGTTGCTGCTGCAGTTCGCGCAATAGCTGCTCTGGAGTCTTGACCATAGGGCCGCCGTTCTGCTGCGGCTGAACGCCCTGGGGTTCTTCCTGGTCGGGCTGCGGCGGAGGCTCCTGCTGCGCGTCTGCGGTTGAGTCCTCAGTAGGTAGCTCTTGTTCCACCTGAGCCCCTTGTTGGAGTGGCTGGATTCCAGGGTTGTACCCAGGGTTTTGATTGTTTGCCTGTTGCTGTACCGGTTCAGGCCCAGTTGCGCGCACGGTTAGAACTATCTTCTTTAGCGCCCCGGGATCGGCAGGGGACCCCATGAGCACATAGTCGTAGTGCGATCCGTTGAGCAATTGCGCTATCACGTCGCGGGGCGCTCCCGGGCCGAACTGGCCGACAACGCGCTCGTTTGACGCAGGCGGCATTTCCACCGAGGCGCCGGTCTTGCTGCGCACTGCATTCAGTACATCGCCGAGCGTTGAGTTTCGAGCAGTAATCGTGAGCTGGCCGCCGTGCAGCGTGACGTCCGCAGGATTTGACGGACCCTGCTCGGGAGTCGGTGGTATCGCTGGCGGCGTTTCCTGCGGCGTTATTGGCTGCGGCTGCACGGCTGGAGCTTTTGGCCTTGCGGGATGGCGCTTGCGGTGTTGCGTTGCCGCAGACGCGGATAGCGCCAGGCAAATAATCAAACCCGCAGATGTGAGATGACGCCAAGGCATGGAACAAAGCTCTATGAGGGTTGGATGCGATTTTAGCACCGATTCGTTAGCCGATCGGGCGACTACTGTTTGGGAGCGAAGTACCCTGTCCGCGAGCGAACCTGAAGGGTCTTCTTGAGCGCCACGATTTGTATGGAACGAAAACGTCCGTCGGCGTCAAAGTTCGCCGGGTGGTAAGAGATCACATACTGGCTGCGGAGCTCGTCTTCGATCGCGGCGAACGAGTTCCTGATGTCCTTCATCTTGTAAGGAAAGAAGGCGCGGCCTCCGGTCGAATCCGCCAACTGCTGGAGAACCTTGTCGCCGCGGAGAATCAGTCCGCTGTCGTCCGTGGAAATTGTGTAGATAATCACCTGTGCGCGCTGCGCCATTTCAATGGCCTGGGCACGCGTGTGGTCGCTCAGATTGTCTTCTCCGTCGCTGACGACAACAATGGCGCGGCGGACCGGGCGGTCAGAATCGTCATTCATCATGCGACTTTTGCACGCGGTGTAAATGGCGTCGAAAAGGGCCGTTCCCCCACCGTCTGAAAGGCGATGAATCCCAGTGTTGAGAAGAGCAACGTTGTCTGTGAACTCCTGCGCGACATTAGTGCGGGAGTTGAATCCCATGATGAATGCGTGGTCAAAGTTGGCGCGAATCGTGTGCTGCAGGAATCCGGCGGCCGCGTTTTGTTCAAACTCAAACCGCCCATGAATCGACCCGCTGGTGTCGATCAGAAGCCCGAGTTGAAGCGGCAGATCTGTCTGCTGCGAAAATCGCACAATCGATTGCGGAGGCTTATGGTCGTCGAGGATGTTGAAGTCATCCTTCTTCAGGTCGCGAACGAATTTGCCATGCTTGTCGGTGGCAATGAACAGCACGTTGACTTCATCAACGCGCTTCTGAATCGTGATAACGTCTGGCCGCGTAGAATCGTAGGCTGGGGTGTTGACCGAAAGCCCGGAAGCGACATAGGCCTGCGACTGGGCGACCGAGGGCGGCGCGGCAGCGCCCAGGCCCAACGCAACACATAAAATCAGACCTATGTACTTCATACGTCAACCATCCAAAAATTGCACAATGAACTACGGCCCGGAGGCCACTTCACCTATTGGATGCACGTCGTTTGCCGAAGACCATCTATTTAGCCGAAGGCAATGGATGCATGACTTTAGCCGATGGGGGCGGCTTTTGGCCTGATTGGATCGACTGTAGGTGAGTGGTTGAGATTCGCCAAGTTACAAAAGGAGCACGCAGAAAGTCACCTCAGTCGAACGCGCACCCGCGCTTAAGCCGGACCGGCGGAGCCGCGATTTCGCAGCAGATTAATCGCGCGTTGCAAAGCGTGACGGCGCGAGTAGCTCAGGCCGCCTGCTACCAGAATGTATGCGGTCCCACCCATGGCCACCAGAAGGCCGAGACGTAAAGGCATGCCAAAACGAACCGGTAGAAACATTTTGAGACCAAGAATTGCCGCAGTCATTGCAAGGCAGCCCGCCAACGCCGGCGACATCACGCGGAAAAACTCGCTCCAGGGCATTTCGATTTTCCGGAAGACGCGCGCCGTAACCGGAATGGCAACGATTGGAAAACCGATCATCCATGCCGCGGCGATTCCGGCGTTCCCCCAGTGACTTCCGATCACGAACGCAATAGGGAGCACCACGGCCAGAGCCATCGCATTCCACATGGCAAAGGCAGAATCGCCGACAACATTCATTGCCGACCAAATGATTGGTATAAGCGAGCGCACACTCGCGTAGAAACCAAGCAGCATCAAGGGCACAATCGCCGGCGCCCACTTCGCGCCCAGAAATACCAGAACGAATTCGCGACTCACAAGTCCGATGCCGATGCTCAGCGGCAAGGTGATCAGGCCAATGCCTTCGAGCAAGGTCAGCATGTAGCGCCGCAAGGCAGCTTTGTCTTTCTGCACGGCTGAGTAAAGTGCCGGAGTGACCGAATTCAGCACCCCAGTGATTTTCTCGACAGGCACCGTCGCCAAATTCCATGCGAGGTTGTAGCTGCCGAGTGCCACCTGCCCCAGAATTCTTCCCGAAACCACGAAGTCCGCATTGGAATAGGTGTACCAGGCGACACGTCCGGCGATTACATGCCAGCTGAAACGCAGCACGTGCCCGAGCGTGCTTGGCCGGGGCAGAGCGATCCGGTGACGGCGCCGGGAAAGAACCATTGTGGTTCCCACCACCGCGCTGGAAACTCCTGCCAGCACCAGCGTCCAATACCTAAAGCCCAAGAGCGCGAACACCACAGCAACTAAGGCCATGGTGAATCCTTTTGCGCCATCGATCACGCTGATCAGCTTGAATTTCAAGTCTCTTTGCAGCAACGCAGCCGGAACCGACTGAAACGAACTAATGATGAAAGTTGCGCTCATGGCCACTACGACCCAGGGCAGACGCGGAGATTTGAAGAAAATTCCTAAGGGAACAGCCAACAGGCAGGAAATGACAAATCCAGCCAGGCCGAGAAGCAATGCGAATCCATTTAGTTGAGCGACGTCTTCATCCGAAAGATCGCGCAACGTGATGACGGTGGTGCCGACGCCGAATTCGCTGATCAGGTTGGCGAAGCCAAGGTACACCGTTGCCATGCCGACCAAGCCGTAGTCCTCGGGATTTAGCAGGCGCGCAACGATTAGCGTTGAAGCCCACGCGAAGATCTGCGATCCCCACTTCATTCCCGCCGTCCACGCCAGCCCGCGCACGAGAGTTCCGTCAAGCTGCGCGTGGGAGGGGGTAGCCGGATTCGGCGTGACTTCGGGGGCGACGTTCATGAACTTCAATTCTGCACTAAACCAGAACGGAAAACGCCATGCCCGAAGTCACTTCGATACCTAAAGGTTCGCGTGGGATGGTGTGAAATGTCTGGTAAGAAGTTCATGGATGGGTCCCTCGACCACAACCGCCGCGGCGCAGCCCTCGCCGAAATCAAGGGAAGCCATGCTCCAGCGCTCAGCCACTGCTGCATCGGGACGGGTCGCGAGAAGCTTTGCTGGTTCTCCCGGCAGCAGAGAAACATCAAAATCGCGCAAGGGCAGCGACAAGCCCGAGCCGACCGCTTTCACGTAGGCTTCCTTTCTCGTCCAGCAATTGAAAAAGCCCGTGAACTTTTCTTCGCCTTGCAGCCTGTTTAGGCTTTCTTGCTCGGCGGACGAAAAAAAGCGCTGAGGAATCTGTTCCACATCTACGTCATGGCGAATCAGTTCCACATCTACGCCGATATCACGGTTGGTCACAAACGCAAAGGCAGCGATGTCTCCGGAATGCGACACATTGAACCGGAGGCCGCTCTGATGCTTCTCCGCGAGCGCAGGCTTGGAAGCTTCCGAGTAGGTGAAAGCTACGTCCCGGGGCGCAATTCCCATGTAGGCCCCTAGAAGTTGGCGCAAACATCCTCGTGCAATCACAAAGCGGCGGCGATGCTCGGGAAAACGGAAACGATCGGCGCGAATGACTTCGTCGGTCGAGAGCAGGGTTTCCAGATTGCGTGCGTCGTCGGCACTGCCAAGACCGGCGCGCCATACGTGCACCGCGCCGTCGCGAACCACGAACCGGGGATCGGAGGACGCGTTCACCGGTCCTAAACGTCGATTGTAGATGAAACAGTCTCGCGGACTTTCGGCCAGACCTGCAACCTTTCAACCGGGGCGGGCGCTGCCCGCGAGATGCATTCCAGCAGGCGTTTCGCCAGTTCGCGAACGTAGGGCTCTCGCAGCATCTGATGCGGAAAGTCGATGCGATAAATATGCACTCCGCCCTGAGAACGCTCGCCCCAACCCATGGCTTCGTCTTTGATGTAATAAAAAGGCTGCTTGGGACGCTTGAAGAGCGCCACCGGGGCCTGGAAGTGGGGAGGCTTGAAGTCTTTTCCCGGCCAATACAATTTGCTCCACAGGGTCTCGACCGGCCCTTGCATCGTGGCCGCGCGCTGCATCTTCTTGGTTAACGCGCCAAGAACCATCTTCATCTGGCGGCGCAAGCTCATTCGAAGCATTCCG
Source organism: Acidobacteriota bacterium (assembly GCA_043734125.1). Lineage (GTDB taxonomy): Bacteria > Acidobacteriota > Terriglobia > Terriglobales > Acidobacteriaceae > Gp1-AA145. Next base: position 91,216 of record JAYTFR010000068.1, read on the forward strand.
CGCAATCTCTGCCGGTAATAATAGACGCTCCACTTCCAGCGGACGTGCGAGTTCTGCCGCACCCAAGTATCGAAGATTGCGAGGAGCGCGACTTTCTCCCCTTCGGCCTCTAGTTGCATCACCATTTGCTCGCCAATGTGGGTCCCGGCGCACATGCCGCCCAGGTAGTACGGGCCTTTGGGCTGCACGCTGCGCATTGCCTGCACGTAATCGCGCGCGATCCCGACCATTTCATCGAGCGTGATGGGCGCGTCCGGCTTGACGGCGCGATGCGACTGCAGTTTGTAGAAAGTTTGCTGCGGGCCCATGGCTTGAGCGAGCGCTGCATAGCCTATCGAATCCATTCCGGGAGCCACGACTGCGAAGAACGGAGTTGTGCCCCCTGCTTGGATCTTCATCACAATAGGATCAGCCGCCGACTCACTACCCTCGCGCAGGACCCGCGCCATTTCCTCAACCGTTGCTCCTCGAAACAGCGCCGCCAATCGAATCTTGCGACCGAATGCCTCCTCCATCGCCGATACCAGCTGCGCCGCCATCAGCGAGTGGCCGCCGAGATCGAAAAAGTTGTCGGTAACACCCATGGCCGGGTTTTGCAGGGCGCTCTTCCAGATTGACAGCAGTTCTTCTTCGACCACGTCGCGCGGTGCAACAACTGTGCCCGGCGCGGCTTCCGGCAAATCGGGTTTTGGCAGCGCTTTGCGGTCCACTTTGCCGTTGGGATTTAGGGGGAGGTCCGCAAGTTCAACAATGGCGGCCGGAACCATGTAGTCCGGCAGGCCCTGGCGCAAGTAGTCACGAGCTTCGGTGGCGCTCAGCTGCTGGCCGGGCTTTGGAACAACGTACCCGATCAGACGCTTGTCGCCGGGCACGTCTTCGCGCACCACCACTACAGCCTGCTGGATCGAAGGGTGCTGCGCCAGCAAGCTTTCGATTTCTCCCAGCTCGATTCTGAATCCGCGGAGCTTGACCTGATTGTCGATCCGGCCGAGATACTCGATGGTTCCGTCTGAACGGTAGCGGCATCGGTCGCCGGTGCGGTACATGCGCGCAGTTGCTTGAGCGGAAAATGGATTCGCGACGAAACGTTCTGCGGTGAGATCGTCGCGGCCGTAGTAGCCGCGCGCCAGTCCGTCACCCGCGAGATACAGTTCTCCGGGCACGCCGATCGGAACCGGTTGCCGCCGCCCGTCGAGAATGTAAGCCTGTGTGTTCGCAAGCGGGCGTCCGATCGTGACCTCGCCCGTACGCGGAACCACTGCGTAAGTTGAGTATGTGGTGTCTTCGGTCGGGCCGTACAGATTGTAGAGGCGGCGAATGCTGGTCTGCTCATAAATTTCTCGCGCTAGAGTTTCCGGCAACGCTTCACCTGCCAGATTCACAGTGAGCACCGAATTCGGGATGGCTTGCAGGTGCAACAATTCCGCAATCGCCGAAGGCACGGTGTTGATCAGCCGGACTTCGTTCGCAGCTGGCAGATCGCGAAGCGCCAACGCATTCTGCGCAATTATTACCGCTCCACCGACACTGAGCGGAACGAACATTTCAAAGATCGAAAGATCGAAGCAAATCGAGGTGCCTAACAGAGTTCCCGAAAGTTCTTCGCGCGTGAAAACGGTCTGCGCCCACTGTACGAAGATCGAAGCGCTGCGGTGTTCGATGGCCACACCTTTCGGGCGTCCTGTCGAGCCGGAGGTGAACAGCACATATGCAAGGTTCTGCGAGGTGACGGCCACGTCGAGCTCGTCAGTAGGCTCGTGGGCAACTGCGGGCCAGTCCCGATCGATGAACAAGAGTTCCGCAGCATGACGCGGCAGGATCGAGGTTAGATGTTCCTGCGTAATCATGACCTTGGCATGTGAGTCCTCGAGAATTTTGGCGAGGCGGTCTTTCGGATACGCGGGATCGAGCGGAACGTACGCGCCGCCGGACTTAAGCACCGCGATCAGTGCAACAATCATGTCAGCGCAACGTTCGGTGCAGACTGCAACCAGAACTTCCGGGCCGACGCCCAGTTTCTGCAGCTTGCGCGCCAGTTGATTCGCGCGCGAGTTCAGTTCGCCATACGAAACTCGCGAGGTGCCGTCGATTAGCGCCGTTGCGGTGGGCGTGCGCTCGGCCTGCTTCTGAATAAACTGGTGCAGCAGAGTCGAGGGCGCAAGCGTCCCGGTCGCGTTCCAATCCACCAGTATTTGTTGCCGTTCCGCGGGTTCGAGCAGCGCTAGGTCGGCTACGGCGCAATCAGGATTGGCCACTATCGCTTCGAGAAGTGTCTGCCAGTGCTGCTGCATGCGCTGCATGCGGTCCGCGTCAAACAAGTCGGTGTTGTATTCGAACACCAGGCGCAGTCCCGAATCGCGTTCCGTCGCTGTTACGGTCAGATCAAACTTGGATGTGGTGCTCGCTGTGGGCATCCCACCGATTTCGAGGCTGCCCATGGTCTGAACCTGGGAAGTAACATTCTGCGCCGTAAACATTACTTGGAACAGCGGGTTGCGACTGAGATCGCGGTCTGGCTTCAGTTCCTCAACCAGTTTCTCAAACGGCACGTCTTGATGCGCATACGCGCCCATCGCGGTCTCACGCACCTGCGAGAGCAATTCACGAAAGCTGGCTGCGCCGTCAACGTGGGTGCGCAACACCAGAGTATTGACGAAAAATCCAATCAGTTTTTCCAGTTCCGGCCGCGAACGCCCCGCGATCGGCGATCCCACGACGATGTCTTCCTGCCCCGAGTACCGCGCTAGCAAAATATTGAACGTCGCAAGCAGCGTCATGAACAGAGTCGCGTTCTCGCGACGCCCGAGGGCAAGCAATTGTTCCGCGACCGGCTTCGCGATATCGAAGCCGTGATTCGCTCCGCGGAAACTTTGTTCCGCGGGCCGCGCGCGATCCGTTGGAAGATCCAGACTTGCGGCCGCACCTGAGAGTTTTTGCTTCCAATAGCTAAGCTGTTCCGTGAGCGCCGCGCCCGACAGCAATTGGCGCTGCCAAGCAGCGTAGTCGGCGTACTGAATTGGAAGCGCCGGAGATTCGCGCACCGTTCTTTGTTCTTCTTGCGCGTAAAAAGTTATCAGTTCGTCGCGCAGCACGCCGAGCGACCAGCGATCGCTGACGATGTGGTGCGTATTAATGACTAGGACGTGGTCGTTATCAGAAATCTTGACCAGCATTACCCGGATCAGCGGGCCGGTTGAGAGATCGAACGGACAATTGGTCTCAGCCAGAATCAGCCGTCGGGCCTCGATTTCGCGTGCCCTCTCCGGGGCCCCCATCACGCTGTTGATTACGAGGTCGAGCTCAAGCGATGGCGTGATCATTTGCGTTGGCGCGTCGCCCCTGTTCATGAACCAGGTGCGCAGGGATTCGTGGCGCGCAACAATTCGGTTCAGCGCATTGCGCAGCGCCCTGAGGTTCATTGCGCCCTTGAGTCGTAGGACCGTGGGCACGTTGTACAAAGCGTTGTGCGGATCCAGGCGGTCGAGGAACCACAGCCGCTGTTGGGCAAAAGATAGTTGTAACGGTCCCGAGCGGGAAATTACCTGCAGTGGCAGCGTGCGCGCGGCGCTCTTGTTTCCATCGAGCGTGGTAACTTTCTCCGCGAGACCCGCGACCGTCGGCGCCTCAAACAGGGCTAGCAGCGGGAGGTTGATGCCGAACGCCTGCGAGACGCGCGAGATGACCTGCATGGCCAGCAGCGAATGTCCGCCCAACTCAAAAAAGTTGTCGTGAATGCCCACGCGCGCGACTTTCAATATCTGCGCCCAGACGCCGGCAATCATTTCTTCCTGGGGACTGCAGGGCGGCGAAAATGCGCCGTCGCCTTCTGCTGTGCTGAATTCGGGAGCGGGCAGGGCTTTGCGGTCGACCTTGCCGTTGGGGGTGAGCGGAAGAGCGTCCAATTCGACTAAGGCCGCGGGGACCATGTAATCCGGCAATGTTTGCCGCAGGTAGGCGCGGATTTCCATGCCGAGAATCTGCTGCCCCGGCTTCGGCACCAAATATCCCACCATCCTCTTATCGCCGGGCACATCTTCGCGCACTGACATAACGGCCTGCTGGATCGACGGGTGCTGAGCCAGCAGGCTTTCGATTTCTCCCAGTTCGATTCTGAATCCGCGCAGCTTGACCTGGTTGTCGAGGCGGCACAGGTATTCGATGGTGCCATCAGCGCGGTAACGGCAGCGGTCGCCGGTCTTGTACAGCCGTGCATCGGGATTCTTGCTGAACGGATCTGGAATGAACTTCTGTGATGTGAGTTCTGGCCGATTCCAATACCCGAGCGCCAGTCCGTCGCCGCCGATGTGAAGCTCACCAGGGACACCGAGCGGGACCATGTGGTTATTTTTGTCGAGGACATACATCTGGGTGTTGCCGATGGGTCGGCCAATGGGGGCCGAGGTCCAGTTCAGATCCTGAACGCGATACACCGAGGACCAAATCGTGGTCTCGGTTGGTCCGTACATATTCCAGAGTTCTCTGCAGCGCGGCAGCAGTTGCTCGGCCAGTTCGCGAGGCAGTGCCTCTCCGCCGCACAATGCCTTAAGCTCGGAATCGCCGGGCCAGCCGGAGTCGAGCAGTAGCCGCCATGTGGCAGGAGTTGCCTGCAAGACCGTGACTTTGTGCTCGCGCAGAAGCTGCGTCAAGGCGGCGCCGTCGGCAGCCTCCTCGCGGCTGGCGATCACAATTTTCCCGCCGACGCTCAGCGGTAAATGCATTTCCAGCCCTGCGATATCGAACGACAGCGTTGTAACCGCGACAAGGACGTCCTCAGCCTTGAACCCGGGCTCACCCTGCATGCAGGTGAGGAAGTTCACCACGCTCCGGTGAAGAATCTCGACGCCTTTGGGTTTGCCGGTCGAGCCGGAGGTGTAAATTACATATGCCGGGCTATGTGGTCCAGTTTTCGATTCAATGGTCGTATTGCCCTCGCCGGCGATTTCACTCCAGTCGGCATCAATCCGGATTCTACGAGCGGAAGTGTCCGGCAAGATTTCCAGAAGTGAGCTTTGCGTGATTAGTACCTGAGCTTGCGAATCTTGGACCACGAATGCGATGCGGTCCTTCGGGTAGGCAGGGTCGAGCGGGACATACGCAGCACCGGCCTTGAGTACGGCCAGCACTGCTACCAGCATGTGCACTGAGCGGCCGAGGCAGATTCCGACCAGTGTTTCTGGCTGCACTCCCTGCTTCCGCAGAAAACGCGCGAGTTGATTCGACCGGCGGTTCAATTCCGCATACGAGAGGCTGGTCTTGCCATCGGTCACTGCAATTGCATCGGGCGTTCGCTGCACTTGCTGCTCGAAAAGGTGGTGAATACACAGTTCGCGCGGAAAACTCTGTTCCGTCGCGTTAAACGAGACGAGCTGTTGTTGCCGCTCGGCTGGCTCAAGCAGCGGCAGGTCCGAAATTGCCTGGCTTGGATTCTCAGCAATGCCAGCCAGCAGTACGCTGAATGCGTGCGCCATCCGCTCGATGGTTTCAGGTTCGAACAGGTCGGTGTTGTACTCGAAAGCCAGCGCCAGGCCATTTGCGGTGTCACTCGCGGTGAGCGACAGGTCGAATTTTGCGGTCGTCCGCTTACCGGAGCGGAATGGCTCAACGCTCAACCCGGGGAAGCCCAGCTTCTGCTGCGCGGCATTCTGGAGCGCGAACATAACCTGGAAGACCGGATTCTGGCTGAGTTCGCGCGAGAGTTTGAGTTCTTCGACTAGCCGTTCAAACGGAAGTTCCTGATGGGCAAACGCGCCCAACGAACTTTCCTTTACGCGGGCCAGCAATTCCCGGAATGCCGGATTGCCCGTCAAATCGGTGCGCAACGGCAACGTATTCACGAAGAAGCCGATCAGGTTTTCGACTTCTGCCCGGTTACGGCCCGCGATGGGCGTACCCACAACCACGTCTTCCTGTCCGGCATAACGCGCCAGCAGAACGTTGAAGGCCGCGACCAGCGTCATGAACAGGGTTACGCCTTCGCGACGGCCCAACTCTTTCAGCCCTTCCTGTACCGGTGCCGGGATTAACAAGCCGTACTCGGTGCCGTTGAAGGTTTGCATCGCCGGTCGAGGATGATCGGTTTCCAGTTCCAGGCGGGCGGGCGCACCGGAGAGGTGCTGTTTCCAATATTGCAGTTGCTTGTCGAGGGTTTCGCCGCTCAAGTAATCGCGCTGCCAGACGGAGTAATCCGGATACTGGATTTCCAGTTCCGGCAGGCTCAGCGCAACACCGTCTGTAAACGCCTGGTAATACGCGGAGAGGTCGCGCCACAAAACCCCGCGCGACCAGCCGTCATAAACGATGTGGTGAATGGTCATCGTCAGCACGTGGTCCTGCTCGGCGAGTTTCAGAACTGAGACGCGCAGCAGCGGGCCTTGTGTCAGGTCAAACGGCGAAGCGGCGCTTTCCCGGGCCAGTTCGTGCGCCTTGCGTAACGCGTCCTCCAGAGAAAGACCGGAGAGATCGACAACGGGGATAGAAAGCGGGGTCGCTCCCGGGGGCGTAATCAACTGGACCGGCGAGCCGTCTTCTTCCTGGAAGCTGGCGCGCAGGACCTCGTGCCGCTCTAAGAGTGCGGCAAAACTTTTCTGCAGAGCCTCAACGTTCAGCCGCCCTCGCAGGCGAACCGCCATTGGAATGTTGTAAACGCTCGAGTCCGCGATCAGCTTGCTCAATAGCCACAAGCGTCCCTGGGCAAACGACACCGGGAAGACGAACGATTCGTCCGCAGACGGGACGGAAATCCCTACGGGGTCCTGTTCCAGATGTTTCGAAGGATCCATGAATGAACGCACTCTTGCGACTCAATCCGGCGATGCCAACAGATCCACGGTCAGTTGCGCGCCGGCCATTTCAGTCTAGACAATGCGAATGGCCTTTACTTGCAAATCTGTACCGCAAGAATCCTTTTTTGCACGGCTCGGCGAGTGTTCTAAGGGGGAGGGAACTAGAAGATAGTACCAGACTCAGGCCTTTGCAGAAAGCCTATTCACAGCCAATTAACCCGGGCGCAAGCTGTCTGTCCATTGCATGATTTCGCTAGTCCCTTTCCTCACCTTATTCCATACTCGACGGTCGTGACTCTCAATGTCGTTTTGCCCGGAAGGCGGCGCGGTTGGCCGGAGCAATCCGTGTCTTCACCGTGGATTTCTCCAACACCTCATCTACGGCTTTTGCCAGCCGCTCCACCGTGGGATGTTCAAACAATGTCCTTAACGGCAGGTCGCGGTTCAGGCGCGCCTGAATTCGTGTGATGACCTGTGTGGCCAGCAGGGAATGTCCACCCAGGGCGAAAAAGTCCTGATCGATTCCAACTGTAGTCAAATGCAGGACTTCGCCCCAGATCGCGACCAAGGCTTGTTCTGTCGGGGTGTGGGGTGCCACAAATCCCGACGATCCTGCAAGGGCCTTGGCTTCGGGCAGCGGCAGGGCGCGACGATCCACTTTGCCATTGGGCGTGAGTGGGAAGGCATCGAGCGCCACGAACGCCGACGGAACCATGAAAGCCGGCAAGCGCTGTAAAAGGAATGCGCGTAACTGGGACGCGAGGTCAGACGCCGCGCGCCGGGTTACCAAGTACGCCACCAACTGCTGATTTCCGGGCGAGTTTTCCCGCACGATGACGACGGCTTGCTCGACCGCTTCGTGTTCGGCAAGAACCGACTCAATCTCGCCGAGTTCGATTCGGAACCCGCGCAGCTTCACCTGATTGTCGATGCGGCTCAGATACTGCAAATTGCCGTCGGGCAGGTAGCGAACTAGGTCGCCGGTCTTGTATAACCGCGCGCCCGAAAACTTGCTGAACGGATCTGCAATGAATTTTTCTGACGTCAGTTCCGGCCGGTTCCAGTAACCACGCGCGAGACCTTCGCCACCAATGTGAAGTTCGCCCGGAACACCAAGCGGAGCCAGGCGGAGAGCCTTGTCGAGTACGTACATCTGCGTGTTGGCGATGGGGCGCCCGATCGGTGCCGAAGTCCAGTTCAGATCTTGAACCCGATACACTGACGACCAGATCGTCGTCTCGGTCGGACCGTACATGTTCCAGAGTTCGCCGCAGAGGGGCAGCAGTCGCTCGGCAAGTTCGCGGGGCAGAGCTTCGCCACCGCATAAGACTTTCAGTTTCGAATCGCCATGCCAGCCGGAGTCAATCAACAGTCGCCACGTCGCAGGTGTCGCCTGCATGACCGTGACCTCGTGTTCGTTCAGAAGCTGCGTCAAGGCCGCGCCGTCGGCAGCTTCCTCGCGGCTGGCGATCACAATTCTTCCGCCGACGGTCAGCGGTAAATGCAATTCCAGTCCAGCGATGTCGAACGAAAGCGTGGTAACCGCTAGCAGAACGTCCTCGGCTTTGAACCCAGGTTCGCGCTGCATGCTGGCGAGGAAATTCACGACGTTCTGATGGAGAATCTCGACGCCTTTCGGCTTGCCCGTCGAGCCGGAAGTGTAAATCACGTAAGCGGGGCCATTCGCATTCGTCTGCGTTTCGGGCGTCTTGTCGCGTTCTTTCGCAATGGAGGCCCAATCCGCATCCATGTGAATCTTGTGCGCAGAAGTTTCCGGCAAAATTCCCAGCAGCGAGCTTTGCGTGATCAGTACCTGAGCTTGCGAGTCTTGAACCACGAATGCTATGCGGTCCTTTGGGTATGCGGGATCAATGGGAACGTATGCCGCACCGGCTTTCAATACCCCGAGCACCGCAACCAGCATGTCCACCGAGCGCTCGAGACAAACGCCGACGAGCGTTTGCGGCTTCACCCCCCGCTTCTGCAGAAACCGTGCCAGCTGATTTGCGCGGCGGTCTAACTCCGCATACGAGAGGCTGACTTTACCATCTGTGGCAGCAATTGCATCCGGAGTGCGCTGCACTTGCTGCTCGAAAAGCTGGTGAACACACAGTTCCCTCGGAAAACTCTTTTCCGTCACGTTAAACGAGACGATCTGTTGCCGGCGCTCGGACTCTTCGAGGAGCGACAAGTCGGCGACGGGGCAATCGGGATTGGCAACAATCGCTTCCAGCAGCGTGAGCCAGTGGCGCTGCATGCGCTCGATTCGGCCCGCTTCGAACAGGTCGGTGCTGTATTCGAACGTGGCGGCGATTGTGCCTGCGTCCTCGACCGCGATCAGGCTGAGGTCAAACTTGGAGTTCGCCGCATGACCCGCGCGGAAGGGCGAAATCTGGAGACCGGTTAGTTCGATTGCCTCGCGTGGAACGTTCTGCAGCGTGAACATAACCTGGAAAATCGGATTGCGGCTCAGGTCACGTTCAGGCTTGAGTTCCTCGACCAGCTTTTCGAACGGCAGGTCCTGGTGAGCGTACGCGTCG
>JAYTFR010000069.1:0-150949 GCA_043734125.1 Acidobacteriota bacterium
GATCAGAATCAAACAGAGCATGGGCAGGATCACTTTCTTCTAACATGCTTCTGCTGAATCTCATCCCGCTAATTCGACGTGACTTTTTCAACACCCACAGGCGTTTACACTCATTGACCCACCCTAGTCTCGCTCGAGTTGACATTCGCTTACCACCGTCGGTCAGCATCGAACGACATCGCGAACCGCCAGAGGAAACTGATCGTCGGAGAATGGCACCAAATCGGGCGCACCACAACGTAACGCAGTAGACCTGATTTTTGAGCGATGAGTGCTGACGGTGGGGGCTGACGGCTGAGCACTACTCGATCGACTGCAGCTCTTTGCCGGGCTTGAAGCGCACAGCCTTGCCCGGAGGAATGGAAACTTCGGCGCCGGTACGGGGATTGCGCCCGATGCCAGTCTTGCGCGGACGCACGTTGAATACGCCAAATCCGCGCAGCTCGATGCGGTCGCCTCGGGCGAGCGAGCGCTTCATGCTTTCGAACACGGTTTCGACCGCCATTTCCGCTTTGGTCTTGGTGATGCCGGTCCGGTTCACGACTTCATTAATGATATCGAGCTTGATCACGTGGGCCTCACCGCGTGGAAAAGTTTAGAACTGCTTCAAGTGGTTGATGCTAAGGAACATAAGGGAGATTGTCAATGGCACGTAGTATCCCGTAAGATGCTGGTTCCAGCCCGTAGCGAAGTGAATCATTGAATCATTGAGGCATTGAATCATTGGAAAACCACCGCGTCCTGAATTCTCTGCAGAAAGCGGCCGAGCTTAAATTGCGAACGAAAATGTTTGCCATTCGCATTGTGAAGCTTTATCGCTCACTGCCGCATACGCCGGATGCGCAAACGCTGGGGAAACAGATCCTTCGCTCCGGAACTTCCGTTGCCGCAAACTACCGGGCTGTTTGCAGAGCGCGGTCCAAAGCCGAGTTCATCTCAAAGATGGGTCTGGTTCAAGAAGAGGCAGACGAAACGGTATTCTGGATCGAGCTTCTAACCGAAACCGGAGTGCTGAGCCAGGAAAGAACGCAGGATCTGTTGAAGGAAGCCAATGAACTACTGGCAGTATTCGGAGCGTCATTGCGGACCTCAAGGCAAGGTATTCAATGATTTTTCAATGATTCAATGCCTCAATGATTCAATGTTTCAATTTCCTCAAGGAGCTCCATGCTAAAGAGTGATCGCTGGATTCGGCGCAATGCACTGGAACACGGAATGATCAATCCCTTTTCCGAGAAGCAGGTGCGCGAGGGTGTAATTTCGTACGGGCTGTCGTCGTATGGCTACGACCTGCGCGTCGCCGACGAGTTCAAGATTTTTACCAACGTGAACAGCACTGTGGTCGATCCCAAGAATTTTGACGAGCGGTCGTTCGTGACGGTGCGCTCGGACGTGTGCATCGTTCCGCCGAACTCGTTCGCGCTGGCGCGGTCGGTCGAGTACTTCAAAATTCCCCGCGATGTGCTGACCATCTGCGTTGGCAAATCGACATACGCGCGCTGCGGAATCATTGTGAACGTGACGCCGTTTGAGCCGGAGTGGGAAGGCTTCGTCACGCTTGAGATTTCGAACACCACTCCGCTGCCCGCGAAAATTTACGCCAACGAAGGACTGTGCCAGATTATTTTCTTCCAGTCGGATGAAGTTTGCGAAATCAGCTACGCCGACCGCAAAGGGAAATATCAGGCGCAAAAGGGGATCGTGCTTCCGAAGTTGTAAGGATGACAGTCGTCGCCTCTGAGTCTTCGGCAAATCGCACAGGCCGGTGGTTTCCACTTCTCCCAGAATCCGGGAGAAGTGGGACACCCGCAATGACCGATCGGCAGCAGTTGCATCCCCACGGCGAGCGCCGCGGCAAGAGTCGAGCGTCGCCCATTCCCAATTGTGAGCACTAGTGACCAGCCAAGGTACGTCTTCCTCCCGCACTATTGAGACTGGCCCCGTACCTCGGGCCGACACTTTTGGCAAATCTAATCACAGCCCGCAAGAGCAAAGATGGTTTCGACCCCCATGCCTTTCTTTCAACCGTTGGAGATGGCAGGAAGATGCTGTCGATTCCAATGAAGGGCGCCGTTTTCTCTCAAGGCGATGTTACGGACGGACTGTTTTTTATCCAAAAGGGTAAGATTCGCCTCAGCATTGTGTCCGATACGGGCAAGGAAGCAACTCTTGGCATTCTGAGCGTGGGAGACTTCTTCGGAGAGGGGGGTCTTGCTGGCCAGCTTCTACGCATGTCGTCGGCCGTCGCAATGACGGATTGTGTGGTCCTGCACGTTGAGAAGAAGGCCCTGCTGCTGGCCATGAGCCTCGAACCAAAACTGTCGGCTCTGTTTGTGAAGTATTTGCTGAAGCGAAATGTTCGGTATCAAGATGATTTGATCGATCAGCTCTTTAATTCCAGCGAAAAGCGATTGGCGCGAATACTGTTGCTGATGGGGCAATTCGGCCATGATGGAGTTTCCGGAATGACGGTTCCAAGACTAAGTCAGGAGACTCTGGCAGAAATGGTGGGGACCACTCGTTCGCGGGTCAGCTTCTTCATGAACCGGTTCAGAAAACTAGGTTTCATCCACTACGACGTTGGCGATGCCTTACGTGTTCACAGTTCACTTCTGAAAGTCGTTCTACAGGATGACAACGGAACAGCCCCGGCACTGGAGAACAAGAGCGGGACTGTCGCGGGTAGCAGAAGAACTCGCGAAGCACCCGCAAGGCCCGGTGGACCGCCTGATAAAGAGCGTGCTAGAACACCACCCCTGCCTTCTTTCCAACGACGCCGGAACACTTAATATTCCCAACAGCCAATGATGCCGGACTGGTTCCAAACGCAGAGGGCAGGCGGTCCTCAGTCGTGCAAAACCACACTCAGCAGCGAACTGTGAACCTGCAGCCCACTCTCCTCGCCGGCGGCGTAGTTGATAAAGCCCGGCTTCCTGAACCGGTTCATGAAGAAGCTCACCCGCGAACGGGTGGTGCCGACCATCTCTGCCAGGGTCTCCTGGCTGATTCTGGGAACCACGGTTTCTGGAGCCCCTTCTTTTCCAAAATGAGCGAGCATGAGTAGAACTCGGGCCAGTCTCTTTTCGCTGGAATTAAACAGCTGGTCAACCAGATCCTCTTCGTAGCGGATGTTGCGCCCGAGCAGGTAGGCGACGAACATATCAGAAAAGGCGTTTTCCCGATGAAGCGCGTCCATCATTGCTTTCTTCTCGATTCGCAGAAGTTGGCACTCGCTGATGGCCGCCGCCGATCCCATGCGAAGAGACTGCCCCGCCAACGAGCCCTCCCCAAAAAAATTCCCTTTGTCCAACATGGCGATCGTCGCCTCTTTCCCGGTCGTGGACACCACCGTCAGGCGGACCTTACCTTCCTGGATATAAAAGACCGAATCGGCTGCGTCCCCTTGCGAAAAAATTGCGGTTTTCTTGGGGACAGTCAGGATTCTCCTGCCCTCCCCGATGGTCGCAAGGAATGCGTCAGGATCAAAAGTACGATCGTTTTTTCGCCGGTTCTCCATCTGCCTCCCAATTGTAAAACCGCCTCCCACATTCTGTATGGTCAAAATTGCTCAATTGTCCGCAATTGACTGCCCGACCTGCCCCGGGGCTTAGCCAGTAAACGGTAGCATCGGAGGGTTCGGATGTCGGGAACGACCGGATGGAATTGCCTCGGCGCTTGCCGGATAGTGCGCCGAAAAAGAGGGGGGATGCCGGATCTGTCGTCCGCCCGGCACTAGCCCATGCAGCGATCAGGAATGAGTGGAACTGGAGTTCGCGAGGAATACGTAAGAAGCGGTAAATTGGACGGCAGGCCCGGCCTAATCCTGCGCTGACGGACGTTCTTCGCTGACTGTGGGAATGATCTGGGTAGCGGTGATCTGACTGCCGCCCCTACCCTCTGCCGACTGGGCCGCAAGCAGGGGAACAAGGGCCCGCATTGTAGTTCCATGGGCGTCTGATTCCATTTCGAGCTTGCCGTTGAATTCCCGCAACCGCTCGCGCATGCCCGCCAGACCCACTCCGGCTTGCGCGCTTTCCCGCAGTTGGGCCAGCCGGTCGGCAGGTATGCCGCATCCGAAATCCCGTACTTCAAGGATCGCGGCTTTGGGATGCCTCTTAAAAGAGACGCTGGCTTTCAAAGCTCCGGAATGGCGGTGAGCGTTGGTCAGGCATTCCTGCAGCACGCGAAATAGAGCGAGCTCCATCTTCATCGGCAACCGTTCGGTAAGAGTTGCAAAATCGGCGCTCACATTGATCCCGCTGCGTTTGGCAAATCCTTCGATGAACCACTCTGCAGCACAACCAAACCCGACTTCGTCTAACAGGGGGGGATGCAGGAGATAGGACATGGTGCGAACTTCATCACTCGCCTGATCAGTCAACACCAGAAGCTCTGCCACAATCCCCGCCATTTCCGGGTTATGTTTGCAGTTTTTCTCGAGGAACCCTACTATCATTTTTAAAGCCGCGAGGGTTTGTCCGGTGGTATCGTGGAGGTCCCGGGCCAACTTACGCCGCTCCTCATCCTGGACTTTCAAGAGCCGCTCGGAAAGAATCTGAAGTTCGCCGGTCCGCTCCAGAATCAAAGATTCCAGCTGCGAGTGCGAGACTGCCAATTCCCGATAGGTCTTCAAATGCCACATATACCCTCCTGAGAGGAAAGAGAGAAATACAAATGGTGGTGACTGTCTGAATTATCCAATTACGCGCCTTTAAAGTCTGAGCAAGATTGCTCACGTGAACGGTTAACCTGTTTTCGCCAAGATTATTTCTTCCAGTCGGACGAAGTGTGCGAAATCAGTTGCGCCGAAGTGCCAGGCATAGAAGGGGACCTGCTGCGAAGCTGTAGAAGCGCTGCACGTCGCCACGTCGGGCAGGCCGCGCGAAAACCCGCCGTCGGCTCTGGGTCGTCGGTCGTACGGGAACGTCGTCGCGCGGCCATAGGTTGGAGGTGGGGGGACAGGCACCCTCGCCAGCACGACGCGGGACGTGCGACGTTGCGTGCGACGTTTCTAATGACCGACGACCGACGACGCCTTCCCTTATACTCCCCTGAATGCCCGCTCTGGAGCCGTCCACCACGACTAAGCCCGGCCTTGTCCGTGACCTGGGGGCTAGCCATGCTGCGTCGATTGTCATTGGCGTGGTGATTGGCAGCGGGATATTTCTTGTCCCGGCAGAAATGATGCAGGCGGCAGGATCGGCTCGGATCGTATTCCTCGCATGGATAGTGGGCGGCGTGTTCTCGTTTTGCGGCGCGGTGACCTACGCGCAGCTAGGCGCGATGAAGCCCCAGGCGGGCGGCGAGTACGTTTACATCCGCGACGCCTACGGGCCGCTCCCAGGATTTCTTTCCGCGTGGACCTGGACAATCGTCGTAAAGCCCTCGTCCCTGGCAGCGATTTCCACTGGAATTGTGCGAGTGCTGGGCAGCTTCTCTTCCCTTTCGTTCTTGATTCTTCCCGGCGGTCATTTGACGGTTGCCGGCAAATTCGTCGCGATCTTGTTCGTCGCGTTCGTTTCGTTCCTCAACTATGTGGGCGTGCGGCGCGCGGGAAATTTTCAGCTGGTATTCACGTTGTTGAAGATTGTCGCAATTCTCGCGATCAGCGCGGTGGCGTTCGCGGCCCACGGAAGCTGGTCGCATTTTGCCGGGCATTTTGAGGGAGCAACCAGCGGCCTGAATGGATTCGTGTTGGCGCTGGCCGCGGCGTTGTGGGCCTTCGATGGATGGAGCGATCTGAACATGGTCGCTGAGGAAGTGCGTTCGCCGGAGAAGAACATTCCGCGCGCGATGCTGGGAGGCTTCGGCGTGATTGCGGCGTTGTATCTTTTGGTCAGCGTCGCGGTGCAATTTGCCTTGCCGGCTGCGGCGGTGGGGAAATCGGCGTCGCCGATGTCGGATGCAGTCAGGAATTCGCCGCTGGGAACAGCAGCAGTGGTTCTGGTTTCTGTAGCGATCGTGGTGTCGCTGACGACATCGCTAAATGGCATCGCGATGAGTGGGGCGCGGATGGCGTTTGCGGTAGCGCGTGATGGAAGATTCCTGCGATCGTTTGCGAAAGTCCACCCGAAGTATCACACCCCCTACGCCGCGGTCGTCTTCCAGGCGGCGCTGTCGGGAACCTTTCTGGTAATCGGGGGCAATTTTCGTCAACTTTTCACATTGGCACTATTCTCGGAATGGCTCTCGTATGTGGCCGCCAGCAGTGCGTTATTCGTCTTTCGCTTACGGGGAAATAGAGGTGAAACAGGTACAAAAGTGTGGGAATATCCAGTGGCCCCGGCACTTTTTATTGTGGCTTCGGGGGCGCTCCTCTACTACACTTTTAGAAGCAATCTTGCGTATTCCATCGTGGGCAGTCTGGTGATTTTGGCTGGGATCCCAATGTACTACGCGTTCGCCCTACGTCATCGAGTATGAGTCGTATGCAGGTCATTTCGGGAACCAATCTGCTTTTGTGTGCGCTGGATTACTTTAGTACAACAACGGCAGGGACGTTTTCCCGTTTAGCTTTTTCCAATAGCTTAGAGAAGCACCCGACCTGTCTCCCCCAGTACGGGCGTCTTTTTGGAGCGAGTAAATGCAGTCAAATCAAACTCTAACGCTTGGGCTTTTGCCCGAGAAAAAACTTGACTGGCGGAAGTTTGCGCTCAGTTACGGCATGGTCGCGTTCCTGGTGCTTTGCCTGCTGGTTTCGCGGCTGATCTGGCCCGACAGCATGGGCATGTGGTCGAAGTTCACGGTGACCGAAATTGTGCCTCGGCCCGACCTTGTGCCGGAGAAGCGGGTACTCAAGCCCCAGCCCAAGATTGCGAAGCTGCTGCCTGCAATGAAGTTCGAAGCGCCAAAATTGATCGTGCCGCGCGAGCTTCCAAAAGTCAGAGTCGAAGAAGCCAAGCTCGAGCCGCCGAAGATTCAGCCGGCGAATTTTGAGGCCCCGAAGATTGCAGTGCCGGGTGCGGCGCAGATGCCGCGGGTCATTTTGACGAATACATTTGGCAGCTCGGCGACGCCCACAGTGAACGCTCCGGCTCAGAAAGTTCAAACCGGAGGCTTTGGAGACCCCAACGGACTTCCCGGCGAAGGCAAGCAGGGCGCGAAACTCACGGCAGCCAAGCTGGGATCGTTTGACCTGCCGGAAGGCGCTGGAACCGGCAACGGCACTGGTGGGGCAAAAGGAATCAAAGGCACAATTGCGAGTGCCGGGTTCGGCAACGGGGTAGCGCAGCCTGGGCAGGGCGACGGCCGCAGAAGTGGCCAGGGAGTGCAAGCTTCGGGCTTCGGCGCTCAGCAGCTTGCAGCTAATACGCATCACAATTTGGAGCAGGTTTCCGCTGCTACCTTCCCGGTCGAAATTGTATTCAAGCCCCGGCCCTCGTACACCGAAGAAGCTCGCAAGATGAATTTGGAAGGCGAGGTACTTCTGGAAGTCATGTTCGGAGCAAACGGATCGTTGCAGGTGAATCGCATAGTACGCGGGCTGGGACACGGACTGGATGAGGCGGCAGTGACGGCCGCCAACAAGATCAAGTTCAAGCCGGCGCAGCGAAACGGTGCGTCGGTGGACTCAACGTCAATTGTGCACGTGATGTTTCAGTTAGCGTCCTAAAAGTTTGTGAAGGAAGGTCATGCAGATTATGAAACGCTGGGGTTGGATTTTTCCCGCTGTGATATTACTCGCTGTCGTAGCGAGCGCGCAACAGGCCGCTGAGCCGGCTGCTTCGACTCAGCCTGGCGTAAAACCGGTTTCCACAACCCCCGGACTCGCTCTCGCCCCGCAGACTCCGAAAACCCCGGTCAGCGTTGATCAGGTAGTGGATGCGATCATTGAGCGCGAGCATGCGCTGATTCAGTTTCTAAAGAACCGTACACCGCTGGTCGAGACTTATCTGCAGAACCTGACGCCTGACGCAAAGATGGGGTCCGTCCCGAAGGCTGATCATTACTTCATTGGCCGTCTGGACCTCTCCGACGTCGATCGCAGGGATTATCTGTCGAAGGAAACCAGCTTTCAGAAAACTCTGATGGGCGGGGTCACAAAACTGTTCCGCGTCCAATATCAGCCAATGGGATTTTCTTGGATGATTTTTGCCGACCGGCAAAATTTCGACCGCGCCCACTATAACTTCCATTACGTCCACCGCGAGTTCCTGGGGGACGTAAGAACGATGGTGTTTGAAGTCAGTCCCAAGAAAAATGCCGGGCAGGGATTGTTCCAGGGTCAAATCTGGGTTGAAGACCAGGATTACAACATTGTTCGCTTGAACGGAACCTACGTTCCGCGGCCTAAAAACGCATTCTATTTCCACATGGACAGCTGGCGGTTGAACCTAGTCGCGGGCTACTGGATTCCGGCTTATATCTACAGCGAAGAAGGCGACTTCAGCTACGGCTCGCACGACAAGCTGGCGTTTAAGGCGCAGTCCCGCATTTGGGGCTACGACGTGATGAAGGATAGCCGCGACGACGAGCTGACCGATCTGAAGGTCGACGACGTGAAAGACGTGAGCGCGACCGCGCAGGATCTCTCTCCGCTCGAAGCACAACGCGCGTGGCAGCAGCAGGCCGAAGACAACGTTCTTGAGCGCCTGCAGAAGGCCGCTTTGCTGGCGCCTGCCGGAGATGTGGACAAGATCCTTCAGACGGTAGTGAACAATATTGAAATCACCAACAACATCGAGCTGCCGCGCCCGGTGCGGGCCCGCGTAATGGTTACGTATCCGCTGGAAACCTTCAGCGTAGGAAACACGATCATCATCAGCCGAGGTTTGATCGACACATTGCCGGATGAAAGCAGCCTGGCTGCGGTGCTGGCGCACGAACTGGCGCACATCGTGCTGGGTCACAACCTGGGCAGCAAGTTCGCGTTCACCGACCGCATGCTGTTTTCTGACGAGTCCACGTACCAGAACTTTGGGTTCCGGCACAACCCGGAAGAGGAAACAGCGGCCGATGCAAAAGCCATCGAACTGCTGAAGAATTCTCCTTATGCTCAGAAACTGGGTTCGCCGGGCCTCTATCTGAAGCAATTGCAGGCACGGGCGCCGCAACTCTCAGCCCTGCTCACCGCGCACCTGGGAAATGGTTTCACTGACGACAAAGGGCAGGTCATTCGCTTGAGCGGTTTGATGACTTCGGCCCCCGCGCTGGACGAGAGCAAGCTTGACCAGATCGCAGCGCTTCCGCTGGGCGGCAGAATCAAGCTAGATCCCTGGCTGGATCGGGTGGAAATGATCAAGGCCGCGCCGGTGTCTTACACTTCGGCCCGCGACAAGCTTCCATTTGAGCTGACTCCGTTCTTCCCGCGCCTGTCGCGCCTGGGAAGCGAAGCCACGACCGCTCAAAACGCAACCACGAAATAGCCGCAACGCTGCACAGCCAGGGCTTCGGCCCTGGCTTTTTCTTTTGGTTCCAGAACTAGCCATCCGTCCCCTCGGCGAACCTCGCGCGTGCCCTTCCTGTATGCCGTCAATAAAAAGTTTGAATTGGACTTCACCGGCGCCAAAATCCATTATCGAATCAGAAAAGAGCGCTCTCCCTCGTTGACGGAGCCAGATGCCAGTCCTTAGTCGTGCTGGCGTAGCCCTAAAGTCCGGTTCGAATCTTATCTGGGGAGCGTGATCGGTGGTTGACATCCTTACAACGACTGAGATCCTGTTGGCCGGCTTTTTCGGAATAGTATGTTTTCTGGCTCCGGCCCGCATGCGCCCGAGAATCTTATCGCTATCGGCCCGAATCGACCGGCTGCGCCGCTCCCGCTGGCAGCTGCTGGCCATCATCGCAGTCATGTTGGTCTTGCGGATTCAGCACCAATTGCCGCCCGCAATTGAGCTGACCGTGGCTTTGATGTTCCTGGTGCTGGTGGCGTTTCCCGTCCGGCAACTGGTCAAAGCGCGGCAACCGTAGACCGCGCAATGCTCACCAATCGTTTGCTTGGATTGAAAATCCCTGAGAATTACCGCTTTGCCAGCGCCATCGCAATGAGAACAACTGGAAGGTAGAGTACGGAGGCGTGCAGTAATCGGCTGGCTACTGGCCGTGTGGGCGATCCGGCCAGGCGGAGCGAGTGGTAGAGCAGGAATCCGCCGGCCAGGAGCATGGCGACCGAGTACGCGATTGAGCCGTGCGCCGGCAGCAGCGTAGTAGCAATCAGCGCGCAGGTAAAAAACAGGACTTCGGCGCGGGTAAAGCGCGCGTCGCGGTCGAATGCAGGCAACATGTGGTAGCCCGCATTCTGGTAGTCCTCGCGATACATCAGGGCGATTGCCAGGAAGTGCGGGAACTGCCACAGGAAGAGCACCGCGAAGAGAAACATAGCCTGGAGGTTGATAGCATTCGACGCCGCGGCCCAGCCGATCAGCGTCGGCATGGCCCCGGGGAAAGCTCCGAGCAACGTACACAGCGGAGTGTACCGCTTGAGCGGCGTGTAAATCAGCAGGTAGCTGAGCAGCGTAGACGCCGCCAGCAGCGCCGATAAGCGGTTCACCAGCAAAGCCAGGTAAAGTCCCCCGGCAACGCTCAGAAGCATGCCCAGCAAAAATGCCTCGCGCGAACTGACGCGGCCGGCGGGCAGCGGCCGGCGGGCGGTGCGCCGCATCTGGCCGTCCCACACTCGCTCCATCCACTGGTTGAGCGTCGCGGTTCCACTTGCTACCAGCAGCGTACCCAGCAAGGTGTTCAGTAGTCCGCCCAAGTGGAAAGCTCCGCGCTGACCCAGGTAATAGCCGGCAGAGGTGGTCATCAGGATGAGCAGGTTGACTTCCGGCTTGGTCAGAACGTAGTAGTCACGAGCCTTTGCCACAAGACGTCCAGCCAAAGGTGGGCGCGCCGGATCAGCGGCCAAAGCGATGCTTCTTGGCTTCATCCGCTCCCTTATCGAAGGCATTGAGGATGGCATTTGAGGTGAACCGGTGCCGCAACTAAGATATCACTTCACGCCTGTGAAGTGCAGCGCGTGATTCCCAGCAACTCTGAGCGGGATCGGTCCCTACCCCTTCGTACATGTCCCGCCGAAACCTGTTGCAAGCACTTTTGCACTCCTAGACTGAAAGTCTCCCGAAAACAGGAAGGACTGTCGTCAGCCCTTCCACCGGTAGGCATCGGGTTGCGCGAGGCCTATGTGCGCGAGCACGCGGCAGGCGAATTCGTGGGCCATTTGATCGAGCGTGGCGGGCTGGAAGTAGTAGGCCGGGATGAGCGGAAAGATGGTCGCGCCAGCATCGGCGGCGCGGTACATATTGCGAATATGAATTTTGTTCAGCGGAGTTTCGCGCACGCAAAGCACCAGGGGGCGTTTCTCCTTGAGACAAACGTCAGCGGCGCGCTCCACCAGATGCGACGCGATGCCGTTGGCAATACGAGCGAGGGTTCCCACGCTACAGGGCAACACCACCATCGCCTCTGCGGGATACGAACCGCTGGCGACATTGGCACCGATATCGGTATTGGCCTGTAGATGAACCTTCCGCGAGAGAGTACCGAGCAACTGGTTGACCAAATTGCTGCGTCCATGAATATCGAGTTCTTCGGCCATCACCCGGAGAGCGCTGTCAGAAGCGATGAAGTTGACGGTTTCAATCCGCTCGTCACCTTCAACGGCCTGCAGCAGGTGGCGGAGAAAAATTGCGCCGCTGGCGCCAGTGGTGGCGATGGTCAGATTTTTAGGCGAGTTCGACATTTAATAGCAGTCTCGACTCAACGACCTTCGAGCATAGGGAGACGGGCGCAGACAGTCAAGCCGGGATCGATCGAGGGATGGATCGAGATATGAAAAGAGCGGCCAAAACGGGCGAGCGGCAGTCGGCGGCACAGATGCACGCGCTGGCGGCCGTACGTCGGGAAATCGTGTCGCGGGATTCCTCCGGCCGAGGAAAGTACTTGCGCGAATACGCCCAGGCCTTTCGCCGATACGAAACCGCTCTGACGGCTGCGCAGCTCGAGCAAAAGATCGGCGCCGCTGACATCCTGCTGGTCGGCGACTATCACGCGCTCGCGGCATCGCAACGCTACGCCGTCACCCTGATTGAACAGATCGCTTACAAACGCCCGCTAGTACTGTGTGTGGAGGCC
This sequence comes from Acidobacteriota bacterium, assembly GCA_043734125.1. Classification (GTDB taxonomy): domain Bacteria; phylum Acidobacteriota; class Terriglobia; order Terriglobales; family Acidobacteriaceae; genus Gp1-AA145. The sequence goes on from JAYTFR010000069.1 coordinate 12,073, forward strand.
GTGCTGTCGCGCGATCAGCAAATTTTGGACTCCTGGTGGCGCCGTGAAATCGGCGAAGAAGAATTGCGCAAACGCATGCGGTTCGATCGCGATTGGGGATATTCGTGGGAACCCTTCTGCGAGCTGCTGGCCTCGGCTCGGGACCACGGCGAAGGAATTTACGGCCTGGATTGCATGCCGCGGGAAGACATGCGGCGCATCCGCTCGCGCGACCGCCATGCCGCGGCAAAGATCGCCGAAGTCCGCCGCCTGCACCCGGAGGCGGCCATGGTCGTACTATTTGGCGAGTCCCACATGGCGCCCGAACATCTGCCGCGATTGGTGAAAGAAATGCTGCCGTCGGATTCCGTGCTCACCCTTCTGCAGAACGTGGACGCCCTTTACTGGAAGGCGGTAGGAGAGAATGCGGCCGCGGTGGCAGCCGGTGAGGACGCAATCTGCGTTTTCAACTCCAGCCCGCTAGAAAAATACGAGAGCTACCGGCTTTGCCTGGAGCGCTGGAACACAGATGATCAGACCGACTTCGCTCCGGCAGTTTACAACGTGATCTTTTCATTGGCGCGGACGCTGGGCTTCCGCCTGGATTCGCCGCACAACGGAACCCAGCCCAAATATTTGTCTGATTCCTTGCCGGAAGTGGTAAACGTCGCAGACGAGGGAGCAGGCTTTGCGGTATTGCTGGAACAGGAAGCCCGCACCGCCCAGGCTGCGCTTGATCAGAACGGCTGTTGCTATCTTGCGAAGACCAACCGTTTCCTGATCCGCGAGTTCAACATGCCCAGCGTGGCAGCAGAGGCGGCACGATTCCTGCGCAATGCGTGCCAGGGCATGAAGAGATCATGCGCCGTTTCCGGTTCCGCGAAAGAGGACGCTCTAGCGCGTTTCGGATCACGCCTGTTGTCGCCCGGAACACCGCCGGACGCCTTGCCCGGTCGCGCAGAAGGCGAAAAGCTCTACACCGACTATCTGGAAGGTCGGCTCTCAAAGGCCGCAGCCAGGCGGCTGTTTCTGCGCTCAGTATAGAAACCGGCTAGCCGGTGCCGGCAATGGCACTTCGACGCTCCAGCAAAATCACATCTCTCCAGAGCGATTCCGTCTCAAAGATAGCGTTGCCGAGGCAATGCCTTCGAGATACATGCGGCCGAACGGTAGGCCAGTCCCCCGGCGTCATGGAAGGCGAACCCCGGTCATTCACTGCTTTCCGGCGGAGCGAAAAACACCAGCAGCACCAACTCTTCCTCAATGTCGAAAAAACGGTGCTCGATTCCGGCTTCCACAAAGATGACATCTCCGTTGCGCGCCGCACGATTCTCCCCGCCGAGTCTCACTTTTCCTGCCCCTCGAACTACGTAGTACAGTTCATCTTCCTTGTGAGGGGACTGAAGGTCGGTTCCACCTGCAGGGAGAACGTACACGCCTGCGCTCATTGCCGGGACGCGAAGAAACTCGTGGTAGCGATGGTCTTCCCGAATCTTCTCCAGTTGCGCCGAAAGATCGAAAACCGCACTCACCCCAGCGCTCCCTGAAACAAGATTTCTGTGTACTCCTGCGCCAAGTTCTCTTCCTGCAATGATCCAGCAGCCTGATACCACTGGTAAATCCAATTGATCATTCCGAGCAGTGCAAACGCGGCCGCACGCGGACTGACATTGCTCTTCGATCCGCGGGTACGCTGCACCTCCGACACGAGGTTTTCGACGAAATGGATGTAATCCTTTTTGCGCGCGTTGATGCGCTTACGCAGCGCCGGCGAGAGGGGATGGTTCTCATGCAGCATGACGGTGATCTCGCGGTCACCTTCGCTGAGCACCACACCAATGTGCAGCCGGATTAGCGTCCGCAGGCGCTGTTCGGGGTCAGCCACGGCTTTCGCCGGGTTCAATACCCGCGCCTCGGTGATGTCCATGGCGTGATTCATCAGGTCGAAAAGGATTTCTTCTTTACTTTGAAAGTGGTGATACAGCCCGCCTTTGCTCAACTTCAGGGCGGCGGCAATGTCGTTCATGGACGTGGCGTCGTATCCCTGTTGCTGGAACAGGCGCGCGGAAGCGCGCAGAATCTCCTGGCGAGGGTCTAGCGTGGTTTCGCGGGGCACGGCGATCAATATACACGGCGCGAGCCATCGCGGACTAGCCGCCTTGCACTTCGAGTTTGGCCGGAGCGTCCATCGCAAGTCGAAATCCTTGCGTCGGCAGTCGAGAGCTTCGCATCTCTAGCAAGTATGAACACGCCTACTGCTTTCGACATGGACAACAGCATTGCCATTCTCGCCCGCACGCCTGGCTCGTTCGATGCCCTGCTGCGCGGACTGCCGGACGCGTGGGTCGATCGCGACGAGGGCAAGGGCACATGGACAGCCTTCGGCATTGTTGGGCACCTGATTTTTGCCGAGCGCACGGACTGGATCCCGCGGATGCGGCGGATCATTGAGTACGGTGAAACTCGGCCCTTTGATCCGTTCGATCGCGCGGGACATGTGAAAGAGAGCGCGGGCAAATCGATGGAGCAATTGCTGGATGAGTTCGCGCTGGTTCGCCGCGAGAACATCGAGGCTTTGCAGTCTCTGAACCTGCAACCAACTGATCTTCAGCGGACAGGCATGCATCCGTCTCAAGGAGTAGTGAAAGCCTCAGAACTGATTGCCGCATGGGCGGCGCACGACCTCAACCACCTGCACCAACTGGCGCGGGTCATGGCCTATCAATATCGGGACGCCGTTGGCGGATTCAATCCTTACCTGGGCGTTTTGCACTGCGACGGCCACAGCGCGCCGTAGGGTTCCGCATTTCAGGGAATCGGTTGGCGCTTTTCATAATGCGCTTTGTACGCATACACCACGGCCAGCAACGGAGGCGCGAGTAGGACTCCCCAGAAGGGCCAAAGAATACCCAGCGCGATTGGCGCCAGAATCGACGCCCAGATCGGCACCTTGGCGCTTCTCCGCATGATGTATGGCTGAAGCACGAGGCCATCGACAACCGCAATCACGGCGTACAGAATCAGGACGCCGACCAGATGCTGCCAGTCCCTCCACCGGAAGGCGGCAGCAACGACGGGGCCGATCAGCGCTAGCGCCGGGCCAAGGTGGGGGATGATTTGAAGCGCCGCAGCGAGCATGGCCCAAAGCGGGGCCAACGGAACGTGCAAAAAGTAGAGACCAGCCCACCACAGCACTCCCACCGCAAGCGAGTCCTGAAGTTGCGCGGTCGCCCAGTGCTTGAGCGCGCCGCCGGTCGTGCGCAAATGGCCGTCGATGTCCATGGGTCAGATCTTACGCTTCGAATGCCCGGAACTCAGGCAGTGACAATGACCGCGGTACACGATGCTTTGCTCGCGCGATGGTAGCTGTGGCGCACCGAGGAATCGAAATAGGCGGCGTCGCCAGGTTCCAGTGTATGTCTTTCCGAGCCGATGGTCAGATCGAGGGTCCCTGATATCAGGTACAGAACTTCGACCCCGGCGTGCTGATGGGGCCGCACCTTCTCGGCGGCAATCGGCTCGAACTCGGCGAGAAACGCATTCAGCTTCCGGTCGGTGGCCTTGAAGTCTAGGCTCTCGAACTGGTAAGCGATGCTGCCGGTGCCGGTGCTTTCCGGGAAACGCAAGCGTTCTTTCTTGCGAGCGATCGCCACCACGTGGCGCTTGCGCTCATCGGTAAAGAAGTGCTCAAGCCCCACGCCGAAGACCATTGAAATTCGCAACAGTGTTGGCAGCGTGGGGTAAAGCTTTCCGCGTTCGAGCTTTGAGAGCATGGCTGGCGACAGGCCCGCATGCTTGCCCAGTTCCACCAGTCCCATGCTCTTCCTAAGCCGCAGCGTTCGGAGTTTCTCGCCCAAGTTATAGGGCCCGAGTCCTTCGGTGATGGTCTTATTTGCCACGTTGGTCTCCGATTTTCCTGACAGTAGAACAATCCGGCGAATCTTTGACTGCCGCTCACACGATCTGAGGCTATGAGTCTATTTTCTTTCCACGACAACTATTGTTCTCTATAGTTAATTCATCGCACACGAAAAGTGCAATCGAAAAATAGCATTCCAGGAGAAACGCAATGAAGGTAGCAAGCTTCGCACTGATTATCGGCATGCTGGCAAGCGCAATTCCCGCTGCATCCGCCGCCGAGAAGAAAGACATCGTGGACACTGCAGTCGCTGCAGGCCACTTCAAAACCCTGGTGGCGGCATTGCAGGCAGCCGGCCTGGCCGACACTCTGAAGGGCGACGGGCCTTTCACGGTTTTCGCGCCGACTGATGACGCCTTCGCCAAGCTTCCCGCCGGGACGGTTGAGACGCTGCTCAAGCCCGAGAACAAAGAGAAACTTAAGGCCATTCTCCTCTACCACGTGGTCGATGGCCAGGTTGGATCAACGCAGGTCGTGAAAATGTCGTCGGCGAAAACGCTGGATGGTAAAGACGTAGACATCACCGCTAACAACGGCGCCGTGATGATCAATGACGCCAAGGTTGTGAAGGCTGATATTCCGGCGTCCAACGGCGTGATTCACGTAATTGACACCGTGTTGATTCCCCAAAACTGAACTTTTTTAGAAAGAACGAAAATTCCCAAGGAGAAATCATGAAAACCATCGACGTAGTTGCTTCGATTCTTTTAGTTGTGGGCGGACTGAACTGGGGCCTGGTGGCCGTGGCTCACTTTGACCTGGTCGCAGCGATCTTCGGGATGAAGTTCGGCGAGACCTCTGTGCTCAGCTCTGCAGTTTACGGGCTGGTCGGTTTGGCTGCGCTTTATCAGGCTGCTTCCTTCAAGCAGATCCAGAACCGCTGGGCGCACTCCATCCCCGCGCGAGTGCACTAGCGGGCGAGGGGGAGAGGCGGGGCCCTCCTCTCCCCTCGTTTGTTTCTTTGCATCTAGGTTTCCCACATCGAGACCCTAGCCCGGAGCGCAGCCCACCATCGCGTCACGCCGCCCGGGGAACAATCTTCGCCTCGCGCTCTGCGGCGACTGCGATCTGGCGAAGCATGCCGCCAAAAATCCAGCGATGGACGGGGAAGAGTGCGTACCAGTAGAGAAGCCCCCCGAGTCCGGCGGGATCAAAAATAGCGGTTTGTCTGATAAACGAGCCGGTGCCGTTCGGTTCGACCTCAAACTGAAGCCATGCACGCCCGGGCACTTTCATTTCAGCGACAAGACCGAGGCGCTGATCCGGTTCAAAAGTTTCCACTCGCCAAAAATCCAGGGCATCGCCCGGAGCAACCCGATTTTGATCTCGACGACCCCGTCGCAGCCCGACGCCGCCGAACAGCAAATCCAGGGAGCCTCGAAGCCACCACAGAGAATTGGCGAAGTACCAGCCATTCGCACCTCCAATCCGTCTGACCGGAGCAAAAGCAGAAGCTGGAGAAACGGATACCTGGACGGTCCTGGAATCGACCAACCTCGTACCGAACTGCGTGCCGCCCCACGATGTCGTGTTCCCGCTTGAAGAGAGAGCGTCACACCAACTCGTCTCGGCAAATTCCTGGTCCTCACGTTGAAGGGCTCGCTCAATCGCCGCTTTCAAACCCTTTGGCTTGATCGCAAAGACGGTCAGCGCTGATGTGTCGTGCACAAGAGTCGGGTTACGCATGCTGTCAACCAGCTTGCGACCGATGCGCGCGTAGATTGGAGTGACCAGGGCCAACCACAAGCTTGAGAGGCGGGGCGTAAGGACGGGAACTGGAATCATCCATCGATGGAGGCCGCATTGCCGTGCGTACTCTTTCATGATTTCGCCGTAACTCACCGGGTCGGTGCCGCCAATTTCGAAAACGGCTCCTGGGCCCGCCGGCAACTCAATCGCCGCCATGAGGTAAGCAACCACATCTTCGACTGCGATCGGCTGGGCTTTCACGTCAACCCAGCGCGGGCAAATCATCACCGGCAAGCGCTGTACCAAGGCGCGAATCATTTCGAACGAGAGGCTTCCGGAGCCGATCACAATCGATGCGCGAAACTCGATGGTCGGTATCCCAGAACTTCGCAAAATGTCGGCGACCTCGTGCCGACTTCTCAGATGGGCAGAAAGAGCCTGGTCCTGGTTCCCCAAGCCACCCAGGTAGATAATTCGTTTTATCCCGGACTCGCGTGCCACGTCGGCGAAATTCTGAGCGGCCTGCCGGTCCTCGCGCTCGAACTCACCAGAAGACCCCATGGAGTGGACCAGATAGTAGGCCGTGTCCACACCGGCCATGACAGGACCTAAGGAAGCCCGATCCAGGCAGTCGCCCTGCCTCACCTCGGTCGTCGAAGCAACGCGGGACCTTAAATACTCGGGGCGGCGAGCCAGGCAGCGAACCGGCCAGCCTTTCTTCTCGAGCGCCCGGAGAAGGCGCCCCCCGATATAGCCAGTGGCGCCCGTCAGCAGGACGATGGGACGACGTGCGGGAACAAACGAGGATGCCATAAGCATGGTGGGCCGTGTTTAACCTTATCAGGCGTTGCCGCACAAGGACGGGCCTAGGGTGAGGTCTAGCGGGGGTAAATCCATCCGGAACTTCCCACTTGACTTGGGCTGGAGCCGCAGGCTACCATTTCCTTCTACCGACCGACCGGTCGGTATGCCAGGGCGTTAGCCCATACTTAGGGCTAACCCTCCCGGCAGGGCTATTCTAAAGAATTCAAGACCGAAGGCCCAAAACGACTTGCAGACGGCTCCCCGAGCCCCCAGGAGATTCCTAACGTGGCAACTATCTTTTACGAGCGCGACGCCAACCCCAACGCACTAAAGGGCAAGACCATCGCTGTGTTCGGCTACGGCAGCCAGGGACACGCCCAGGCGCAGAACCTGCGCGACAGCGGCTACAAAGTGATCATCGGCCTTGACCCGGCCCGTCCCAGCGCCAAGCAGGCGCTGGCGGATGGCTTCACCGTCCTGCCCGCGGCGGAGGCGGCCAAGCAGGCCGACTGGCTGCAGATCCTTACCCCCGACGAGACTCAGGGCGACTTCTTTGAAAAGGACATCAAGCCGGGCCTGACCAAGGGCAAGATTCTCGGCTTCTCCCACGGTTTCAGCATTCACTTTAAAACCATCGCGCCGCCTGCAGACGTTGACGTCGTGATGATCGCGCCCAAAAGCCCCGGCCATTTGGTACGCCGGGTGTACACCGAAGGCCGCGGAGTCCCTGCGCTGATCGCCGTCCAGCAGGATGCAAGCGGTCGCGCCCATGAGCTCGGCCTTTGCTACGCGTACGGTATTGGATCAACCCGCGCCGGCGTGTTGCAGACCACGTTCAAAGAGGAAACCGAGAGCGATCTGTTCGGCGAGCAAGTGGTTCTCTGCGGTGGCCTGACGTCATTGATGAAGAAAGGTTTTGAGACGCTGGTCGAAGCCGGTTATCAGCCGGAGATTGCGTACTTCGAATGCATCCACGAAGTAAAGCTGATCGTGGATCTGATCTACGAAGGCGGCCTGGCGCGCATGCGTCACTCGATTTCAAACACTGCCGAGTACGGCGACCTGACTCGCGGACCGCGAGTTGTGACCGACGAAGCGCGCGCCACCATGAAAAAGATTCTTGAGGAGATCCAGAGCGGCGAATTTGCCCGCGAGTGGATCAACGAGAACAAGACTGGCTGTAAAAATTTCAACGCCCTTCGCGACGCCGAGAAGAAGCTGCAGGTGGAAGAAGTGGGGGCAAACCTGCGCGGAATGATGTCATGGCTGAAGAAGGACGCGGGGAATAAGAACGCCGCGCCGGAAAAACAGGTGGTGAATGCTTAAAGGTGCGGAAATCTTCCTGAAATGCCTGAAGGCGGAGGGAGTCGAGTTGATGTTCGGCTACCCCGGCGGCGCGATCATGCCGTTGTATGACGCGCTCGATGGCAGCGGCATCCGTCACGTGCTCACGCGTCACGAGCAGGGCGCGGTGTTTGCCGCCGAAGGCCACGCGCGCGCCACGGGACAAGTTGGAGTAGCAATTGCCACCAGCGGTCCGGGCGCGACCAATTTGGTCACCGGCATCGCCGACGCGAAAATGGACTCGGTGCCGCTCGTTTGCATTACCGGCCAGGTGCGCAGCGCGTTGATTGGCAGCGACGCATTTCAGGAAACCGACGTTTTCGGATTGACGCTGTCGCTCACCAAGTGGAGCCGCCTGGTGAAGTCTATTGACGAGATTCCTGAAGTGATCGCCGAAGGTTTCTACTGGGCCCGCGAGGGACGCCCGGGGCCGGTGGTCATTGACATTCCAACCGACTTTTTGAAAGCGAAGGCTGAGTTTTCCGGCCCTGCAAAATTCTCGCCGAAACCACGCCCGTCAGACGCGCAGGCCGACGGCGCATTTCCCGACCAGGTGATTGCCCTGCTCGCTAAGGCGCAAAAGCCGGTGGCGCTGATTGGCGCGGGCGCAAAGCTTTCCGGCGCGATTCCTCAGCTGCGGCAATTGCTCGATCAGTTGAACATTCCGGCATTCGCAACAGTGCACGGGCTGGGCGCGGTGGTTCCAACCGCTCCGTACTACTTGGGCATGGTCGGCATGCATGGAACTCGCGCGGCCAACATGGCTTTGCATGAGAACGACCTGCTGCTGATATTTGGCGCGCGGCTGGATGACCGGGTGACCGGCGATCCTTCGCGGTTTGCTCCGAATTCGAAGATCATTCACTTCGAGATCGATCCCGCCCAGCTGAATCGCGTGCGTGACTGCGAACTGGCGGTTATCGGCGATCTCTCTACCACGATTCCTGCGTTTTCGCGCAAGCTGAAAGCGGCGAAGCTGCCGGACTGGACAGAATGGCGCGCGCTGGCATGCGGGCCGGACCGCGAAGAACTCGACCCGCGCGGACTGGCGCAGCCGACGATCCGTTTCCTCGACGAACTCTTCGGTCGCTTGCCGAAAGACAGCGTTGTGATTGCCGACGTGGGCCAGCACCAGATGTGGGCAGCACAGCGCTACCGTTCCGATTCTCCGCGCGGCTTCATCACCTCGGGCGGCTTGGGAGCGATGGGCTTTGCGCTTCCCGCTGCGGTCGGCGTGCAGCTTTCGCGGCCCGGCGCGCTGGTCGTCTGCGTCTCCGGCGACGGCGGCATTCAGATGAACATTCAGGAGCTGGCAACGGTGCGCCGCCTGAACCTCCCGATCAAGATGGTGATCGTGGACAACAAGTATCTCGGCATGGTGCGGCAGTGGCAGCAGCTGTTCTATCAGCGCAATTATGCCGAAACCGACTTAAGCGACAATCCGGACTTCGTCGAAATCGCGAAGGCGTACCGCATCAACGCGGAGCGCATGTACGAAGAGGCCGTGCAGGAGTATCCGGTCACAAAAGAAACCGGGGACATTCTGGAGCGGTTCCTGAACTCGTCCGAGCCGGAACTGCTGGTGTTTGATTGCGCGCCGGAAGCGAATGTTTATCCGATGGTGCCAGCAGGCGCGGCGCTTTCGGAAATGCTGTTTGAAGAAGAATAGGTTTGGATGGACAGCCGCCCTCGCCGGGTCCCCCGACCGGCCTGATTTTGCGGGTGGGGTGGTCAGTTGTCCCCACCAAAGACCACGTAGGGGCAGGTGCCACACCCGCCCGCGGGCCACAAGCCCGAGAAAATGTTCGCTGTCGAGCTCCGCTCGACCGGACGGGCGAGGGTGCCCGTCCCCACGTAGTTATTTATGGAGAACACAATGCAGGCTTTTCACATCCACTATCGCAACACACAAGGCACGCTGATGCGCATCCTGACCGCGGTTTCGCGGCGCGCGCTCGAGGCCCATTACGTGCACGCTGCCCCCTCGGTCAACGAACACCGCGTTGACCTGCTGCTGGAAGTTACTCCGAAGCAGGTTGGCCAACTCTGCCGAGACTGGCACGCGATTGTGGACGTCACCGACGTCCGGGTTGGAACGCCGACGCCCGAAATGCTCGAAGCAACTGCTTTTGCCGGCCCGCATCCGTCAGCTTCGGCCGGGCCCCAGACTGCCAGCGCCGCCATGGCTTAACGTCGAGCTTCGCGCGACCGGACGCCGAGGGCTGCTGTCCCTACGCGGTCTGTCGACTCGCGAAGATGCAATATCGAAAAACAGAAAAGCCCCATACTCCCGCTAAGAGAGGTTGGGGCTTTGATTTTCTGCTGCGGAACCGCCCGCGCTTAGACCGTGGTCGCATCGCAGTGCTGATCAAATGCGCTTCGCAATTCTGCGGCGATGTCGGCCGAGTCGCGATGCTCAATGTCGCTGCGCTCCAGCATGTGGACCAGATCGCCGTCCCGAAAAATCGCTATCGACGGCGACGACGGACGGCGCCCAGTGAAATAGGTCCTGGCTTGCGCGGTGGCCTCGGCGTCCTGCCCGGCAAATACCGTGTATAGGCGCTCGGGCTTTGGGCCATGTTGCAGGGCGATTCGCACTGCCGGCCGCATACGTCCAGCCGCGCAACCGCAAATCGAATTCACCACCACCATTGCCGTACCCTGTTTCGAAGCCAGCTCGCGATCCACGTCCGCCGCAGTCCTGAGTTCCTGAATGCCGAGGCGCGTCAGATCTTCGCGCATGGGAATCAACATAATTTCCGGATACATAAGCCCCCTTTGAATTTGACCCTGGTTAGAAGACTAACTTTGAGTGATTGCAATAGTAACGTGCCGGCGACTGTCCCGTCAGCAACAACGAATCGTTATTCCCAGTATATTGAAGGCGGGTGCATGCCGACAACTGATATCGATATCCGCGAGAACGTGCCGCTGGCGCCGCTGACCACGCTGGGCGTGGGCGGAAGCGCGCGTTTTTTTGCGGCGGCTCACAACGTGGGGGAAGTCGGGTGGGCGGTAAGGTTTGCTCGAACGCGCGGCCTGGATCTTTTGGTGCTCGGCGGGGGCAGCAATCTGGTGATCGCGGACGTCGGCTTTCCCGGCCTGGTCCTGCTGATTGCGATTGACGGAATCGAAGAGTCGAAAGCACCAGGCCGGACTGCTTTTGAAGTCGGGGCCGGCGTCAACTGGGACGAACTCGTAGGGCTTACCGTAGCTCGCGGCTGCGGAGGCATCGAGTGCCTCAGCGGAATTCCCGGAAGCGTCGGCGGAACTCCGGTGCAGAATGTTGGCGCCTACGGACAGGAAGTATCCGAGACGATTGTTTCAGTTCTGGCATATGACTTGGCGGAGCGGCGCGTCTGCGAGCTGGGGAAATCCGAATACGGTTTCGCGTATCGCTCCAGCATTTTCAATTCGAGCCAGCGCGGTCGGTACATCGTTCTGCGGGTAACGTACGAATTGCAGCCGGGAGCCGAGCCTTCGTTGCGCTATGCCGATCTGCAGAAATATTTTGCAGGGCACGGCGGCAAGCCGACGCTAGCCGAAGTGCGTGACGCGGTTTTGAAAATTCGCGCCGGCAAAGGGATGCTGCTCAGCCGGGGCGATCCCGATAGCCGCAGCGCAGGGTCATTTTTCAAGAACCCGGTGCTCTCGTCCGATGAATTCGACCGGCTATCGCAAAAAGCTGCGCAGCAAGGGTTGAGGGTTCCGAGCTATCCCGCGTTGTCCCAGCAAAACAAGATTTCCGCCGCGTGGCTGGTGGAAAATTCCGGTTTTCATAAAGGCTACGCCAAAGGCTCCGTGGGAATTTCGAGCAAGCATACGCTAGCGATCGTCAATCGGGGCGGCGCGACCGCGGCGGAGGTCCTCGCCTTGCGAGATGAGATTCAGAACCAAGTCGAGAAGGCTTGGGGCGTGCGGCTGGAGCCCGAGCCGGTGCTCGTGGGCTTCAAGTAATAGGGTAGATCGTCCGACTATTCTTCGCCACACAAATTAGGAGACCGACGTGCGAGACGTATTACGAGTATTTTTCATTCTGCTGTTTATGATTGCTTTTTCTTTCGGGCAGGAAACGCACGAGCACGGCACGCCTGAAAAGCTTGGGAAAGTTCACTTCCCCACTTCCTGCGCACCGGCTGTGCAAGGCCAGTTCGACCGGGGAGTGGCCCTGCTGCATTCATTCGCATACAGCCTCGCCGAAAAAGCATTCCGGGAAGTGACGCAAAGTGATCCACAGTGTGCGATGGCCCATTGGGGAATCGCAATGACGTACTTCCACCAGCTTTGGGAACCGCGAATTGAGCCAGCGTCGATCACTCTGGGGCAAGCGGAACTGAAAGAGGCCAGCAAAATGGGCGGGCTCTCTGAAAAAGAGCGCCGCTTCGTCGACGCGCTCACCTTGGTCTATGACGGCGCGCCAGAAATTCCCTACCCCACGCGCGCGAGGAAGTACGAGTACGCCATGAAAGAGATTGCGGTCAGCAATAAGGACGATCTGGAAGCGCAGGTGTTTTATGCCCTCGCATTGCTGGCGAACGTTTCTCCCGCTGACCAGACACACGCTAAGCAGAAGGAAGCAGCTGAACTGCTGGAGCGTTGCTATCGTATAGCGCCGCAGCATCCGGGCATCCCACATTACCTGATCCATGCTTACGACAACGTGGAGCTTGCGGGGAAAGGCGATGCTGCGGCCCGGGCGTATTCGCAAATTGCACCATCGTCTCCGCATGCTTTGCACATGCCTTCGCACATTTTCACGCGACTCGGGCTTTGGGAAGACTCTATAAAATCCAACGTTGCGGCGGGGGACGCCGCGCACCGCCAGGGCGATATCGGAGAAGAACTTCATTCCATGGATTACCTGGTCTATGCCTATTTGCAGGCATCCCGCGACCAGGACGCGATGCAGGTCATTCAGCGACTCAACGCCATGACAGACTTGAACAAAACCGATTTCAAGGTCGGCTACGCTGCGACCGCGATGCCGATTCGCTATGTAGTGGAACGAGGCCAATGGGCGGAGGCTGCGACCATCGTTCCCCCTGCGACCGCGCCGGCGCAAGTGTTAGCGATTGCGGTGTGGGCACGGGGACTGGGGCTAGCTCGCACGGGACACGCGGCGGAAGCACGGAGCGAAGCCGTCCAACTGAAAGAGATCGAGACCGAACTCTTGAAGTCAGGCAATGAATATTGGGGCAATCAAGCCGGCCTTCTCAGCCGCGAAGTTCTGGCTTGGGCCGCACAAGCGGACAACAAGACCGAAGAAGCGGCAGCCTTACTGCGCGAGGCGGCCGACAGTGAGGACGCAATCGAGAAGCTCCCCGTGACTCCGGGCCCGATTGTTCCGGCACGCGAACAACTCGGCGATTTGCTGTTGCAGCAGAAGCGGCCTGACCTGGCATTGAAAGAGTTTAACGTCGCGCTCGTAAATGCACCGGGAAGGCGAGGCGCTCTGCGAGGGAAGGCCGATGCCGCACGAGAGCTGGCGCCGCCCAAGCCGTGAACTCTCTCCGCTTGCCCTGGGGCGTGAGACTGGCCCTGGTGTTTTCGGTGGGGGAAGTTCGGAAGGCGGTGCCAGCGGCGATTTTGAAGGCACTCTACGCCCGATTACCCGGGGGTGTCTTGCACAAATGCGTAACAGTGGCTATCAGGCAACGCGGCACGAGCGGAACTCGCGCCCTTGCAAGGGTGATTCCTTCCCGCTGCCTATTCGTTCGCCAGCCGTGCCGCCTCTTCGAAGATGCCCAATAACATCGACCGCGTCAGCTTCCCCGTCTGCGTATTCTGGTTTGACGGGTGATAGGAGGCCAGCAGCGTGCGCCCGTCCGGCATTTTGTATTTCGCGCCGTGCGCGAAGACGTACCCAGACCTGCTCTGCAGTTGCCCAGCGCGCTTCAGGTAATTCAAATAGGCGTCGAAGGCGATCTTGCCCAGCGCGACAATTACCTTCAGGCGCTGCAGGCCTTCCAGTTCCCGTTCCAGATACGGCGCGCAGTTGGCCAGTTCAACCGGTAGAGGTTTATTGTCCGGCGGAGCGCATCGGGCTGCGGCGGTGATGTAAAGGTCTTTCAAAACGAGGCCGTCTTCGCGCGAGATGGCAGTCGGCTGATTCGCAAATCCCGTTTCGTGCAGCACGGGATACATGAAACTTCCCGAGGCGTCCCCGGTAAACGGGCGGCCGGTGCGGTTGGATCCGTGGGCTCCAGGCGCGAGACCAAGAATGAGGACCCGCGCATCGGGATCGCCGAATCCGGGCACCGGCTTGCCCCAGTATTCGTGGTCACGATAGGCGCGGCGTTTTTCGCGGGCGATCTGCTCGCGGTAGACGACCAGGCGGGGACAGCGAGTGCAGGTGGTGACTTCTTCGTTGAGAATTTCGAGCCAAGCGGGGAGGGTCATGAGAGGGAGTGGTCGTTTCGTTCGTAGTTGCTGTCGGCGGTCGGTCACTCCGGCAATCGTCTTCTCGTGCTATACGTCCTGCGCATTTTATACGGCATGTGATTTCTTATGTGACGTCACATTTTTACGTGATGTCATTTTCTACGCGATGTCATTCCGAAACGCGTCAGCGGTGAGGAACCTGCTGTTTCTTGCTCACAGCACAAAGGCAGTTGTCGAAGAATGACGCGGAGAGTAACGAGCGACCCCGTGCCGTCCCTGGCGGGACTCTCGTCGTGGGGAAAATGCTTTCCCGGCACTTCGTGGCTGAACCGCGCGGGGCTAAGGACGGGCGGGCGTAGACGCCTGCCCCTACCCGAGTGGTGCGAAGTATCACTCGGCAATCGCAAAATATCCGCTGCGGGTCTGGATTTTGTAATCCTGCTTGGGTTTGATTTCAACCTTGCGGAAAGTGCCGTCCCGCTTGGTGTTTGTAGGGACGTAGCCGATGTTGTACTGGCTGCGTAATTCGTCGGAGATCTGCTGAAAGGCAGCTTTCAGCTTTTGCGCGTTGTCGCCTACATCGATGGCGCGGCCACCCGTTTCAGCGGTCAGTTTCTTCATCTCGCTACTGCCGGTGTAGATCATCCCATGGCTGAAATAGGCCTGGCGGTCGGCGCAGAGAACGACGTAAACAATGGTGTCGGCTTTCTGCGCCGCTTCAACCGCGTCCTTGATTTTGTATTCGCTCCCGAAGTCTTCGCCGTCAGTAAGAATAATTAAAGCCTTGCGATCGACCTGCTGCCCCATTTGGTCGTGTGAAGCCAGAACAACCGCGTCATAGAGCAGCGTACCTTTGTTTCGGTTCATGGTGGGTACCGGACCGCCGCCCATTCCGGGGATGCTCGAGACTGCGCCCTGGCCATCCGTGTTAATCCTGACGCTGTTCAGTGCATCTTTCAGCCGGCGTACGCTGCCGGTGAAATCCTGCACCAGCGAAACGTGGACGTTGAAGTCCATAACAAACGCCTGGTCTTTTTCTTTGAGAACCTGGCTGAGGAACGCGCCACCGGCTAGTTGCTCCATGCCCAACACGTTCTGCTGACTGAGGCTAGTGTCGATCAAAATCCCCAGCGTCAGCGGCAGGTCGGTATTCGCGGTAAAAAATTTGATGGTTTGCGGCTTGCCGTTTTCCAAAACGTCGAAGTCGTCTTTCGTCAGCCCACCGATCAAGCCGCCGTTCTTCCCCTTCACGTTAAAGAACTGCTGCACCAGGTCGCTGCGGGCTTTGAAGGTCGTAACCGGCTCCTGGTCGTCTTCCTTCTTAGGGGATTGGGCTTTCGTTGCGGAGTCCTGGTCCTGCTGATCCGGGACCATCTGAACGTCCTGGGGAGAAGAAAGGCTGACGCCGATGATCAGGATCAAGAATGTTAAAAAGACGTGCACGGCGGGCGAACGGCGGCTTCGAAGCATGGATTCAGTCCCTTAGGGTTTCTGGTAGTCTATCTCTCTACGGGTTAGATGCACCAAATCTGCCTGCCCAAGCATCCCACTGCATAGAAGCAGAAGCGCGAGGATTTCATTTGCGTAATCCGGGTGGAAAATTTTGGCGAATCGGTTGGCTGGTCGCCATGGGCGCACTCTTTACCGTGGCAATTGCCCTCGTGCAGGGGCAAACCGGCGCAACCGGGGCCAGCGCGCAACAGGACCAAAATATTCCTGACGCCCCTTCGACCGTGCAGCCCGCGAAGCCGCTTCCGACTCCGCCTACGAGCCCCGAGCCTCCGGCTTCTTCGCAGAATCCCGACCAGGAAGCTCCGGCGCAGCAAACTTCTCCCGGAGAGGGTGCGACTCCCGTGCCCCCAAATCCGCAGAAGCCGCCGCCAATTAACCTGCGTACCGTCCCGCAAGGCGGCGCGACCAAGGATGATGAGGGCAACGACCAACTGGAGTCTTATACGCTGCCGGCGGTATCAGTAAACCAGGTGCTCGTGCCGGTCACGATCACCGACGAGTCCGGCCATCTGGTGAACGGCCTTACGGCCAAAGACTTCTCCCTCCTCGAGGATGGCAAGAAGCAAAAACTGAATTTTTTCACCTCCAGCGCGTTCGCGGTGTCGGCCGCGGTGATTCTCGACCTGGGGATGAAAGATGTCGATCTGCAGAAAGTGAACCACACTTTTCCGGCGCTCGAAGGCGCGTTCAGCGAGTTTGACGAGCTCTCGGTTTACACCTACAGCAACACCGTGGGCCAACTCACGGGCTGGGGAGCCGTTGGACCCGCGCTGTCGCAGAGGCTGGAAGACCTGCAAGACGTACGCGGGCAAAATAATGGGCCTCCGGTGGTCAGCGGCCCCATCGCAGGCGGAGGGCCGGTGATCAATGGCATTCCTGTGGATGGGGGAACAACCGGGGGAAGGCCGATGACTGCCGTCCAGCCGGCGCGAGTGATGAATGACGCTATCCTGAAAGCGGCGGTCGATCTGGCGCGGCGCGATAAGGACCGGCGCAAGATTATTTTTGTGATCAGCGACGGGCGAGAGTATCGCAGCGAAGCCAGTTTCCGCGACGTGCTGAGGGTACTCTTGAGCAACAACATAATCGTTTACGCCGTTGGCGTGGATACGCAGTCCGTTCCGGGATTCAGCAGTCTCTCGAAGCTGCACCTGCCCCGGTTCGGATACACCGACATCCTTCCGAAGTATGTCAATGCGACTGGAGGACAGGTGCTGAACGAAGCGACGCGCAGCGGAATCGAGGACGCGTATTCGGCAGCGCTGGGCTACGCCCGGAACCAGTACACCATGGGCTACGTGACGCACGCAGCCCCAACGTCCGCGTATCGGTCGATTGAAGTGCAGGTCGATCGTCCGAGTTGCCTCTCGTCGATCCGGCCGTGCATCAATGTGTATGCGCGCGACGGCTATTACTCGGCTCCGGTATCGAGATGATTACAGCCCCTGCGCCTTAACAGGTAACGGCGGTAACCCTTCCCGGCCGCCTGCGTATGGTATAAACCAATGTACAACCCATAAATCCAGCGGACAGCCGTGGCCCGTGTTATCAGCGTCTTAGGCGGGCGCAAGGGGACCCTGGGGCGAGTTCGCCGTCTGAGGAAATTCTTGAGCTTTATCAACTTCGCAGCCCGCGAGATCAATTGCAAAATCGTGTACTACGGCGCGGGTCTTGGCGGCAAGACCACGAACCTGCAGCACATTTATCAGACCACCGCCCAGCAGCAAAAAGGCAAAATGATCTCGCTCGCGACCGAAACCGAGCGGACCCTGTTCTTCGATTTCCTGCCGCTTGATCTCGGCTCGGTTCGCGGCTTCAAGACCCGCATCCACCTCTACACCGTTCCCGGGCAAGTTTTCTACGACGCCAGCCGCAAGCTGATTCTGCGCGGCGTGGATGGCATCGTATTCGTCGCCGACTCGCAGCAGGAACGCATGGACGCCAACGCCGAGGCACTCGACAACCTGATGTCCAACCTGAAAGAGCACAGCTACGACTTCAACAAGATTCCCTACGTGTTGCAACTGAATAAGCGCGACCTGCCCAATGTCCTGCCCGTTCCGGAGCTCACGCGGGAACTCCAGCGCAAAGCGGAACCGGTAATTGAAGCAGTCGCGTTCCAAGGCCAAGGCGTGTTCGAGACTCTGAAAGAGATTGCCCGGCAAGTTCTGCTCGAGTTGAAAAAAGGCAGCTAGGGGCGGCGTTCAGCTACCAACCGTCAGCATTCAGCCGTCAGCCGTCACCTAAGTTTCAAACCCCCGCCACCGCCCTCGTTATCTTAGCGTCGTGGAGGCACGGGCGCCCTCGCCCGTGCTAATCGCTAAACGCTATTCCCGTATAATCAATGAATTCAGCATGTCCTTACTAGAAGAAATTCTTGCCGCGGCTCGCCGGAAAGTGGCCGAGGCTCGCTCGTCAGCCGATCTGGGAGACCTTGAGCGCCGGGCGCAAGCGCACGTTCCCCGCGGATTCCGCAAAGCGCTTGAAGCAGCGAGTGCTACCGGGCCGGGCGTGATTGCCGAACTGAAGAAGGCGTCGCCTTCGCGAGGCCTGATTCGCCGCGATTTCGATGCGGCGACTCTGGCCACGGAACTCGCTGCAGCGGGCGCCACGGCGCTTTCGATCCTCACCGACGAAGAATATTTTCAGGGATCGTTGGCAAACCTGCAGTCCGCTTCCCAAGCGGTTGCGATTCCCTGCCTGCGGAAGGATTTTATTGTCGATGAATTTCAGATTCTGGAAGCGCGCGCACACGGCGCGGACGCGATCCTGCTGATCGTTGCTGCCTTGGAGCAGCAAGAATTGGTAGCCCTGGCAAAGAAAGCCGGCGAGTTGAAATTAGACGTGCTTTGCGAAGTCCACGATGAAGAGGAACTCGGGCGCGCGTTGGACGCGGGTTGCGAACTAGTCGGCGTGAACAGCCGCGATCTGAGGACTTTCAAAGTTGATCTTCAGATTGCGTTCCGGGTCGCCGACTTTCTTCCGTATGGCGTGGTCGCGGTCGCCGAGAGCGGGATCGAGAGTGGCCGCGACATCGCGCAACTGCGGGCGGCTGGATACGACGCTTTCCTGATCGGCGAAGCGCTGATGAAAGCGCCGTCCCCGGGAGAAGCGTTGAAGCTGTTGCTCGCGGATGCCGCGGCTGGCGGGAAGTAAGCTCGAGGCTCTTGGTCTGCGGTTTCGGGTTCGGATTTTGGGTTTGGCTCCTTGCCGACGACCAACGACCGAGAGCCAACGACGGTCTGTGGGCCTGCAACCAACGACGGAGAGCCGACGACGGTTTTTTATGACTTGGGTCAAAATTTGCGGGATCACGAATCTGGAAGACGCGCTCGTCGCGGTAGAAGCCGGGGCGGACGCGCTGGGGTTCGTGTTTTACGCGAAGAGTCCGAGGAATGTTGATCCGGAAACGGTTGCGGAGATATCGAAAGCCTTGCCTGCCAGCATGGAGCGAGTTGGCGTGATGGTTCCGCAAACGATGGGAGACATTACGTTTGCGGCCAAGAACGCACGGGTCACGGCGCTGCAGCTTCATCTGTCGCTCATGGCGCCGCTGATGGCGGACTCGGCAGCATACACGCACGGAATGAATGCCTTCGCGCAGGCAACGAAGATATTCTTGTCGTTGCCGGCAGCACCGTTCATCGAGCGCAGGACGAGTCCTGATTTCGTGGCGCTGCGTGGCAACGGTCTGCCGCGTGGGATCTTCGATACGGTATTTCTGGACTCGGGAAGTGCGGCGCAACCGGGCGGCACCGGGGTTCCCTTTGACTGGAAAGCTGCCGCGCCCCTCGTGGCCGATATGAACAAGCAGGTGAACGTCGTGCTGGCAGGGGGGCTCACGCCGGCAAATGTGACCGAAGCAATGCACACTCTTCATCCCTGGGGAGTTGACGTTTCCTCAGGAGTCGAAGCAATCCCGGGCAAGAAAGATCCAGACAAAGTCCGCGCATTCATTCAAGCGGTGCGCGCGGCAGACAAGGCGAGTCAGAATTAAGATGGGGACGGTAGCGGCAAAGAAAAAACGGCCTAATGGAGAAGTTCGTGGTTCCCACCTTTCGAAAAACGCGAAAGGTGCGGCACCCTCATCCGTGCTTATCCCCGGCCGCTTCGGTCCCTGGGGCGGGCGCTATGTTCCCGAGACGCTGATGGCAGCGTGCGAGGAACTGGAAAGGGCGTACGAGAAGGCAAAACGCGATCCGAAATTCAAAGCTCGCCTGAGCGAGCTGCTCAAGAACTTTGCCGGCCGGCCAACGCCGCTATTCTTCGCGCAGCGCTTAACCAAGAAACTCGGAGGCGCGAAGATTTACTTGAAGCGCGAAGACCTGCTGCACACCGGCGCGCACAAAATCAACAACTGCCTGGGGCAGGCGCTGCTGGTCGAGCGCATGGGCAAGCACCGCGTGGTGGCGGAAACCGGCGCGGGGCAGCATGGCGTGGCGACGGCAACGGTGTGCGCGCTGTTTGGCTTTGAGTGCGTGGTGTACATGGGCACTGAGGACATGCGGCGCCAGGAATTAAACGTCTTCCGCATGCGGCTGTTGGGTGCCGAAGTTCGCGGCGTTGATTCCGGCTCGCGCACCCTGAAAGATGCCATCAACGAGGCCATGCGCGACTGGGTCACCAACGTCCGCACGACCCATTATCTGCTGGGCAGTGTGTTGGGCGCGCACCCTTATCCGACCATGGTACGCGATTTCCATAAAGTGATCGGACACGAAGCGCGGGCGCAGGTGCTGAAGGCCGAAGGCAAGCTGCCGGCGGCAATCATTGCATGTGTAGGCGGAGGATCGAACGCAATTGGAATCTTCCATGACTTCATCGGCGACAAGAAAGTGAAGCTGATCGGCGTAGAAGCCGGCGGACGCGGCGACAAGCTGGGCGACCATGCGGCGCGTTTCCGCGGCGGACTTGCGGGCGTGCTGCAAGGCACGTATTCCTACGTGCTGCAAGACGAAGCCGGACAGATCGCGGCGACGCATTCGGTTTCGGCCGGACTGGATTACCCGTCGATCGGTCCCGAACACGCATGGCTCGCTGATACGAAGCGCGCGGAGTACACCGTGGCGTCCGACGCCGAAGCGCTCGATGCCTGCCAGTTGCTGGCCAAAACTGAAGGAATTATTCCGGCGCTGGAGTCATCACATGCTGTGGCTGAAGTGATCAAGCGCGCGCCCAAGATGAAGAAGTCAGATGTGGTCATCGTCAACATCTCCGGCCGCGGGGATAAGGATATCGGGATTATGCGAGAGAACCTCAGCTTGGAATAGTTCCGCAAAGCGATGTCATTCCGAAACGCTTTAGCGGTAAGGAGCCTGCTTCTCAGCGTCAACCCGGCAACGTCTGAACATCACGCGTGAATCAGATCACGCGGTTCAAGCCGCGGAAGGCTTTGAATGGATTTCCCCACCTTCTTCTGAGCGAGACGTAATTCATAGAGACTCTGTAGATTGAGCCAAAATTCTGCGCTCGTGCCGAAGAAGTGGGCGAGACGCAGGGCGGTGTCACCCGTGATGGCGCGGGTTCCGTTCAAGATTTGGGTGACCCGATTGGTCGGCACGTTGAGCTTCCGGGCCAACGCCGCAGCGCTCATATTCAGTGCCTTAAGTTCCTCACCCAGGTGCTCACCTGGATGAATCGCAGTCAGTGCCATGTAGCTTCCTTTCAGTGATAGTCAACAATTTCCACGTTCGATGGCCCAGGCGCCCCAGCGACCCATTCAAAACAGATTCGCCACTGATCATTGATGCGGATGCTGTATTGGCCCTTGCGATCCCCAGACATAGCTTCAAAGCGATTGCCCGGAAGCGCCGCGAGGTCTCGAATCGAGGCGGCAGCCTCCAGACGATCCAGTTTCAGGCGCGCTGGTCGTTCGAAACTACTGAATGCCTTAACTCGTTTTCCGGTAGCAAGAGCCCTGGTGCGCTTGTCGCGGTAGCCAATGATCACGGCAGGTGCAACTGTAGCATTTGTTACGCGTTACGTCAATCGTAACGCACGGCCGACGGCACGCACTGGTAATCTACAATAGTTCCGATGGCTTTATTGTTTGAACAACAACCCGCTCTCATCATCTACCTTACCTGCGGCGACCCGGACGTGCGCACCACGCGGGAAGTGGCGCTCGCGGCGATTGCCGCTGGAGCAGAGGTCGTCGAACTCGGTGTTCCCTTTAGCGATCCCGTTGCCGACGGCCCGGTCATCCAACGAGCCAGCGAGCGGGCGCTCAAGAACGGCGTCTCGCTCGAACAAGTCCTGAAGCTGGCAGCGGAGATTCGTCGCGAGAGTGATGCCGGGCTTATTGTCTTCTCGTACCTGAACCCGCTGATGCGCATGGGGCTGGAAAAGTTTGCAGACCTGGCGGCAGCATCCGGAGTTGATGGCGCGTTGGTCACGGACTTGCCCGTCGAGGAGGCCGGCGAATATCTGGGCTACATGCGGAAGCGCAATCTTGCCACCGTCTTTCTTGCCGCGCCCACCAGCACCGACGAGCGGCTGAAGCGGATCGCGGAAGCATCCACCGGTTTCATTTATGCAGTTTCGCGCACGGGCGTGACGGGCGCGCGCAAAGACTTGACCGACGACGCGCAGAAATTGGTCCAGCGCCTTCGCAAATTTACCAAGCTCCCCATTGCGGTCGGGTTCGGCATCTCTGGGCCGGAGCATTTTGCCGCTGTCGGCAAGTTCGCCGACGCCGCGGTGGTCGGTAGCGCCATCGTGCAGACGATTGAAAGCAATCCCGGCAAGGAATCGCAAGCTGTGGCAAGATTGATTGCACAGCTCTGCCCCCAGCTATCTGCAAAACGCTAAAGAACTGCGCGGCTTGTTGCTGCGATGGCCTGAGGATACCGGTTGGCTGACCGCTGAAGACTGAGAGATGAGAACCCGGTTTCATGGACATCGCAGACTGGCGACGCAAAATCGACGAACTTGACCTCAAACTGGTGGAGTTGCTCAGCGAACGGGCCCAGGCAGCGCACGAGATCGGCAAGTTGAAGCGGGATCTAGGTGCACCGATTTACGAGCCCGACCGCGAGCGCGACGTGTTCGAAAACACGCGCCGCGCTAATCGGGGACCGTTGCCGGACCGCGATCTGCAGCGAATTTACGAGCGCATCATCGATGTAATGCGCCATATCCAGCGGGAAGAAATCGCACCTGAAAAACCTGCTGCCTCGGATGGTCTGGGCGATACAGAAATTGATCCGGAAGTGAATGACTAGCGTCAGCGCTTAGCTTTTAGCTCTTAGCTCCGCAGGGCCTTTCGAGCTAAAGGCTAAGAGCTAACAGCCAAGACCTTACTTATGATCGTCGCAATGCAGGAAATCGCAACCGAAGACCAGATCCAAGTGGTCGTGGAACATCTGGTCGAAATGGGATTCAACGTGCACCGCACCACCGGCGAGCGCCAGACCATTCTCGCCGCTGTGGGGTCGCGCACGGATTTTGACACCCGCAATCTCGAAGTCCTGAACGGCGTGATGGAAGTGCACCGCATTAGCGCGCCCTACAAGCTGGCGGGGCGCAGCTTCCGCCCGCAGGGCACGATCGTTGAGTTTAAGAATGGCGTGAAGGTCGGAGGAAACGAAGTGATCGTGATGGCCGGACCATGCTCGGTCGAATCGCGGGACCAGCTGTTTACCGTCGCCGAACTCGTGGGCAAGGCTGGCGCTCGCGCATTGCGCGGCGGCGCATTCAAGCCACGCTCTTCACCGTACTCCTTCCAGGGCCTGGGGCTCGAAGCGCTAAAACTGCTCCGCGAAGCCGGGGACAAATATAACCTGCTGGTGATCAGCGAGGTCATGGAGATTTCGCAGATTGAAGTAATGCTGCCCTATGTCGATATTTTTCAGGTGGGCGCACGCAACATGCAGAACTTCAATCTGCTGCGCGAACTCGGCAAGCTGGAGACCCCGGTGCTGTTGAAGCGCGGCATCGCCGCCACCATCGAGGAATTGCTGCTTTCCGCCGAGTACATCATGGCCGGCGGCAACTACAGCGTAATCGCCTGTGAGCGCGGCATTCGCACCTTTGAGACCTACACGCGCAATACACTCGATATTTCTGCGATCCCGGTCGTGCACAAGCTGTCGCATCTGCCCATGGCCTGCGATCCATCGCACGGCACGGGGCGTCGCGACAAAGTTGCGCCCATGGCGCGCGCTTCAGTCGCAGCCGGCGCTGACGCGCTCTTGATCGAGGTGCATCACAACCCTGACAAGGCATTGTCCGACGGAGCGCAATCGTTATACCCTCAGCAGTTCGCTGAGTTGATGGACTCCCTGCGGATGATTGCGCCTGCAGTCAAAAGAACGATCGCGTAATCTGTTGATCGGGCGATCCGGTCATCGGGCGATCTAAAACATGCTGACGCGGTCGTTCGATGAACCGATGGCCCGATCGCCCGATAATTTTATGTCCATCCGCCAAATCACGATCGCCGGCACCGGCCTGATTGGCGGCTCGTTTGGCCTTGCGGTTAAGGCGGGCGGGTTCCGCGGCAAGATCGTCGGCTGCGACAGCAAGGCGGTCCTCGCTAAAGCCCGGCGCAGGGGCGCGATTGATTTCGGCATCGTCGATCCCATCAAAGCCTGCCAGGGCAGCGACGTCGTCCTGCTGGCTGCCCCGGTGGGCGGGATCATCGGGTTGATTGCGAAACTTGCGCCTCATCTCCCTCCCGGCACTTTACTCACGGACGTTGGCAGCACCAAGTCTGAAATTCTGCGAACGGCGCGGAAGGCGTTTGGCGCGGGCAGGGCCGCGCGATTTCTCGCCGGTCACCCCATGGCAGGAAAAGAGAATTCAGGTATTGAATTCTCCGATCCGCAATTGTTCCGCGGGGCAGTCTGGTTCTTCATGCCAGCCCCGAAACAGAATCTAAAAAAAGGCAGGCTTGCGGAATTCCTGCGGCTGGTCAGGAAGACCGGAGCACAGATCGCGCTGCTCGATGCCGAAGACCACGATCAACTCTGCGCGTGGATCAGCCACGTTCCCCAGATGATTTCTACCGCTCTCGCGGCCGCGTTAGTGGATGAATACGGGGACAAAGCTCCGTTGCTGGAATCAGGCGGTCGCGCGCTGCGCGAGATGACTCGAATTGCCGCGAGCCCTTATTCCATGTGGCGGGACATCGCAATCACCAACAAGCAAGGCATCGCCGATGCTCTGTTGAAACTGGAACAGAAACTCGCTCACATTCGCGAGAATCTGGATACGCGTGAGTTGGAGGTGGAATTTAAGCAAGCGCACAAGCTGAAGAGGAAACTAAAACAACAGAGGACCCGAAAGTAGGGCTACGGGCCAGCTGGACTGACCGGGTCATCCCCATGCCCCAGCGACCAGCCTGCCAATGCTCCGCCTGCACCCAAAGCAACCCATTTTGCCGTGCCGGAAGCCAGGATCGGTCCTTTCATGGCGGCGGGCGCGCCGGCTTTTCTAGCAATCAGACCGCAATTGTCTGCATCTTCGCGCGACGTCTGCTCGCCTTCCTTTACCCGTTCAGGGCCGCTGCCTTTGCCCGAGTGGCCGGCCTTGTCGATGCTGGCCTCCCGATCGTCGCGGGCACCGCAAGTGACGATTACGTCATTCTTACGCGCCACAATGGTGATGGTTCCGCTGTTTCGTGTTACGTAGTACTGCGTCCATTCATTTGAAACTGGCGCGATGTGCAGATCCCGGGTATTTACGCTAAGTCCTTTTCCGGTGCCGATGGATATCTGGCCGCGATCAAGCGCGACACTCTGGCCTTGAAATCGCACAATTGAGTTCGGCTCAATCGCAATGCTGCCGCCGGGGCCGTTGATCGTAGCCGTCCCGCTTTCCTTGGTTTGGATGACATCGCCGGACACGACCGCGTTGGAATTGGTGAGTTGGCCGCCGTTCAGGAACACGGGGCCGGTGCTTGAAAGAACCGCGACGCCAGCATCCTGCGCGAAGGCAAAGGGCGCAAGAACCACAAGAACCAGGCAGACGCATTTCTGCAACTCAAACCTCCGCACATCTCCCCCGTTACCGCTGTTGATTGGCATCGAACGCATTTGGACTAATCGTAGACAGCCCGGCAGCGACGGTCAACATCCATATGGCCGGGAACCCCACGAGTAACCTACTTGCGCCAGCGGTCTACCGCGTTCCACCACATCAGTTTGAGCCACTCATCAAAATTTATTTTGGCCCATTGGCGGCGCCTCCACCAAGAGGAATCGAACTGCGTTATGTCGGATGCGGCAGCCGCCGAAAACTCCTGGTTCGGCAGCTCGTGGCGAAACGTGCTGAGCGCGCGCCGCGTGTGGTAGTCCGAGGTCACCAGCAGAATCCGTTTCGACGGAATTTTCTCCAGGCACCCGGCAACGTTCTGAGCTTCGGTTTTTGTTGAAAGCCCTGAGATGGGGCAGATGGCGATGCGCTCATGCTCGGGCAATCCATTCACGTAGTTCTGTGCGATGTCGATTGTATCGCGGCCGAAAATTTTGGCCGCCTCAGGTACATCGAGCAGTAGCTCGGTTGCGTAGCCTTGGCGCATCAATTCCAGCCCACGCGTGGGACGGCGGTCGGTCTCGCCCGCGAGAACAACGATGAGATCACTTCTTTGCGGATCGTTGACGATCAGGAACGCGCCTGAGGTGCTGAGCAGCAGCACCGTCAGCAGGAAAACCGTGATCAAGGCTGCCGTTAGCTTCCGCATGAAACAGGCAGCGTAGCACCAGATTTGAGGTGACGGAAGTAATCAGCAAGGCCAGTGTTCAGGCGTGCGCGGACGCGGGAAACCAGGAATCTAATGCTAAAATCAACCGAAACTCACACATTTATGACCAGCCCAACTGCTTCTACGACGCATTTTTCGGAGCTGAAAACTAAAATCGAACAGCGCACGGCGCGGGTTGCAATCATCGGTCTGGGCTATGTCGGCCTCCCTCTCGCGCTGCTCTACGCTGAGAGTGGTTTTTCGGTCACCGGCTTCGATATCGACCAGCGCAAAGTGACGGCGCTCAACAGTGGAAACTCCTACATTTTCAGAATCACGCCGCCGGAGATTCAGCGGGCGCGCAGCGAAGGCTTTTCCGCCACTGCGGATTACGCCGAACTGACGACCATGGACGCAATTATCATTTGCGTTCCCACGCCGCTGAACGAGTACCACGAGCCGGATATGAGCTACATCACCGGGACCACGGAGTCGATTGCGCCGCATCTTCGTGCGGGGCAATTGGTAGTGCTTGAAAGTACGACCTATCCTGGCACCACTGAAGAAGTAATGATTCCGATTCTTGAAAAGGGCAACCGGAGCGGACTCAAGGCAGCACGCGGGGAAGCTTCAACCCCCAATTCCTTCTTCGTGGCGTTTTCGCCGGAGCGCGAAGACCCGGGCAACCAGACGGTGGCGCGCCGCGATATTCCCAAAGTAGTCGGCGGATTAAATGCCCAAGCCTCTGAGTTGGCCGGCCTGATGTACGGAGCGATTTTCAATCGTACGGTGCAAGTGTCTTCCCCGGCGGCGGCGGAAATGACCAAGCTGCTTGAAAACATCTATCGCTGCGTCAATATTGCGCTGGTCAATGAATTGAAGCTGCTTTGCCTGCGCATGGGCCTGGACATCTGGGAAGTGATCGAAGCGGCATCCACTAAGCCCTTCGGATTTCACCCGTTCTATCCCGGGCCCGGCCTGGGCGGACACTGCATCCCCGTAGATCCCTTTTATCTTTCGTGGAAGGCCAAGGAGTGGGACTTCCGGACGCGTTTCATTGAACTGGCCGGCGAAATCAATACCAACATGCCGTACCACGTGCTCGAATCCGTGAGCCGCGCCTTGAACCAGCAGAAAAAAGCTGTGAACGGATCGAAAGTGCTCATTTTGGGAGTCGCGTACAAAAAGGACATCGACGACCTGCGCGAGTCTCCTGCACTCACTATTATTGAGTTGCTGCAGAAAGAAGGCGCAGAGGTCAGCTACAACGATCCCTACTTCCCCGAAGTCGGCCGTGGAAGAAAGTACGACCTGCAGATGAAGTGCGCCCCGCTCGACAATCTTGGATCTTACGACTGCGTGCTGATCGTTACCGACCATTCCGATTACGACTACGCAAAAATCGTGCGGGAATCGAAACTGGTCGTGGACACCCGCAACGCAACCAAAGGGATCAAGAGTCCCAAAGTCGTGCATTGTTAGAAAGCCGACGGACTACTTTCGCTGGGAGGCGCCGGTTGGCGTCGCAGGCGTAGAATTCGCGTGGTGTGCGCTGCCGTTAAACTTCGCGGCGCCTATCACCAGCAACACGATCACAGCCACCATCACTGCGTATTCGGCTACGTCCTGAGACCGCAGATTGCCGCAGAAGTCGCGAAAGCGCTCGATGAATTTCTTCATGGAAAGTTACGAGTAAGCCCGACCTGCGCCGCCCCGAACGCTACAAGATTTGCGCCATCCGGGCAATGGCTCGGAAGTGCCATTAATGAATCGGCTTGAACGGGAGCGCCTGATTCACCGCGAAGAGGGCCAGTTCCAGGCGCGTAGAAACGCCGGTCTTATCAAAGATATTGCTTAAGTGGTGCTTCACCGTGTCTTCACTGATCTTGAAGTGTTCGGCAATCTCTCGGTTGGCGAAACCGGCAACAACGGCAGAAACGATCTCGAGTTCACGGGGAGTCAGCCCGAATCTTTTCTGACGCGAGAGCTTGGTGGAAGAATCCATGAGCCCGCGCAGATACTGCAAAAGATTGAAAACCGGTTCCCGGCCCACCCAGTACTCCCCAGCCAGCACCGCGCGGATGCTCTTCATCAGAATTTCGGTGCCGCAATCTTTCAGAACGACACCGCGCGCGCCTGACTGCAAGGCTTCTACAATCTGCTCGCGTTCAGCCGCGGCGGTCAGAAGGATAACGCGAACCGGAGTCTCCTGACGGCTAAGCTCGCGCAGCGCTTCGAGTCCCGGACGGCGGGGCATAGCAAGATCCAGGAGCAAAATCTCCGGCTTGAATTTGTTTACGAATTCGACAGCTTCCACGCCGTCACAAGCCTCGCCCACAACTTCGAAACCCTTTTCGGATTCCAGCAGCCGCCGCAAACCATCGCGAAATATGGGATGGTCATCTGCAATCAGAATCCTCACAAGATGCGACCGAATGTTATCCATGAGCGGCCTGTTGGTTCTGAGCGACGCGGACCTCGACGCGAGAGCCGCGTCCCGGCCTTGATTCTATGGTGAGATGACCGTCGATAAGCCGCGCCCGTTCGCGAATCACAGCAGGCGCGTGAGGTGCAGTCTCCAGCGCGGGTTGCGACAGCCGCCCGGCAAAGGGAAACCCCGCACCGTCATCTTCAACAATGAGTTCCCATGAGCCTTTGGATTCCAGCAATTGCACTAGCACGTGGGTGGCTCCGCTGTGCTTGCGGACGTTGACCAGCGCCTCCTGGGTAATGCGCGCCAATTCGCGGCAGACCGGCTGCTGCAATAAAAGTTCCTGATCGTCCATCACGAAGCGCGTACGAATGCCAGTTTCGCGCTGAAAGCGGTCCACCGCGTCGTGCAGGAACCCGGGCAGCCTGCGGGCGTCGATGTCAGCGGACTTCATTTCCTGCATGAGTTCTCTCAGCTTCAGAACTTCCTCGCGGAGCAATTGCTGAATCCGTTCCAGCTCAATGCCTAGAGCAGCGGCCACCGGATAAGTCCTGCGGAGCACGTCCATCTGCATTTCCACGCCAATAAGCGACTGCACGGCTCCGTCGTGGAGTTCCCGCACCAGGCGGGCCCGTTCAACCGCGCCCGCACGCCGGCGTAGTCGTCGCACCAGATAAACGTTATAAACCGCGGGCCCGATCTGTCGCACCAGGTCCTGAAGGAATCGCAGATCTTCTTCCGGATTCGAGCTGAGGTCTGGCTCCAGGAACAGGATGCGGCCGGAGAGCTCGGGCCCAGAGGAAAAAGACACCGCCAGCATCTGTTTAAAATTGTGCTGCGCGGCAACGCGCTGCAATAGCGCGTCATCTGGGATCACGCTGAGCGCGCCGTCGCCGTTCAGTCCCAGGCCTGTGTATTCCCCGTCCCGGCGCTGGTCCCGGCGCGCATACCAGGCCGCCACTGTGCTCGAAAACAGATAGGTATCTGCGCCGCCCGCTCCTGCATCGACCCACTCCAGGTGCGGCATTTCTCTGCGCAACTCAACTGTCGCCAGAGAAATCTTGGAGGATCCACTCTCGCGCGATGCGATCAGAGCTCGTGGAGAGCGGTAAAGCCGCATCATTTCCCCAATGATGAGTGAAAGGTTGAGAGCCAATCCGGTGTCCATTCGAATCATGCCTAACATGCGACCCGCTTCGTCCTTTTCAGCACGCAGTTTCTTCTGCTGCTCGGCGAGGTATCCCATAAGCAGGCCGATCACAACCAGATAAACGGAACGCATGAACAGGCGTTTGGGCTCGAAGGCCACAACGTCTTCCTGGAAGATTGGCAGACTATGACCCGCCAGCCAGTGGTCGATCGATACCAAGGCCCCCAACCGGAGGGTGAGGCTCTCGATCCACAGCAATGAGGCTGAGGCGACTGCGGTGGTCACTGTCTCCCAAACTCCCCAGCGGTAAGCGGCGGCGGCAATTACAAAGAAAAAGAACAGGAAAAAAGAGTTGCTCTGGCTTGAGCTGACCAGCAAAATTACCGCGGGCCAGACGATGTCTGCCGCATGAACAACAATTCGAAACGTGCGACTCGATTCGTTCCAGCTGCGCAGAAGAAAAATAACGGCCGCGCCGTGCGTGATGTAGAAAGCCAGCAGCGCATAGGCCCATGCCGAACGAACTTCGGCAGGATTGATCCACACCGTTACCAGTGCCGCCATCGCCAGGAAGACACGGGCGGTGGCCAGCCAGCGTTCAATGCGGTGAACTTCTTCCGGCGCCATCGCGCCGGCATTCCTCCAAAGTGAGTGGGGGCGCAGACGCGGGATTGAAATTTTGGCCAAAATACCCATTAAGTCCCGATGGTAGTGGTCTTTGGGCTGCCGGGCAAGCACCCACCGGATTCGAGCCCTCCGGGTCACATAGCCAACCCAGAATTACGAAAGTAATGCGTATCTGGGAAGGTTCCAATCTAGAATTGGACACCTATGTCGAGGCGGGCCCAACTTTGGGGGTATTGCCTGGCTAGCCTGGTGCTCGCCCAAATTGGGGCGTTGCTTCTGCTGCCGGCTCGCGGCTTCGCCCTTACAGCGACCAGTGACCTGATTCAGTGTGGGCTGCTTTTGTGTGCAACGCTGTCGTGCCTGCCCAGCCTCATCCTTAATACTCGGCGAGTCCGGCTATTCTGGGCCTTGATGGGGCTCGGAATGGTCGCCTGGCTTTCTTATCAGATCCTCTGGACCTACATCGAAGTCTTCCAGCGCCGCGAAGTCCCGAGCCTTTTTACCGGGGATGTCATCGTCTTCCTGCACTTCGTTCCGAT
The DNA here is from genome assembly GCA_043734125.1 of Acidobacteriota bacterium. GTDB lineage: Bacteria > Acidobacteriota > Terriglobia > Terriglobales > Acidobacteriaceae > Gp1-AA145. The sequence continues at coordinate 43,132 of JAYTFR010000069.1, forward strand.
GATGGCAGCCGTCGCCCAGCAGCCCGACGTTCAACAGGACGAGCGCGAGTTGCGGCTGGGTACGCTGGATTTCGCGCTTTTACTGTTGTGGTGGATTTTTGTCTACGTCTACACCGTAATCCCATGGCAGTACGTTTTGCCGAATGAGACTTCCTATTCCCACAACCTGAATTCCGCATATCTACTGGAGAAGATGGCGTTTTTGATTGGTCTGGGTATTTTGTGGTACCGCAGCTCGGGCCTATGGAAAAGGATCTACAAACATTGGTTCTGGGCCAGCGCGCTGTACTCCAGCAGTTCGTACGTCGCGAACTGGGCGCTCAATCATGATAACCGGTATTACTCGGGCAGCTTGTACGATCTGCCGCTGGTCGCATCGATGGCGTGGATGGCAGTTCCGGGATTGCTGGCACTGCGGTCGTCACAACAGCAACCAGTCTCCGATCGGGCTTTACCCCGCGGACTGTGGGCCGCGCGCCTGGGCATGGTAGCAGTCTTCTCGCTGCCGATTTTTGCTTGGATTGCATTCTTCAATCATGACCTGCCCGGTCCGGTGCGCGATTTTCGCTTGGGACTCACCCTCGCGGCGATTTTCCTGATGGGCGGGTTGGTATTTCTGAAGCAGCAATTTCTGGATGTCGAGTTGATCCAGCTACTGCGTTCTTCGCGGCACGCGTTTCAGGACCTGCAACTTCTCCAAGCGCAGTTAGTGCAATCGGAAAAACTGGCATCTCTGGGCAACTTGGTGGGCGGGGCCGCCCACGAACTGAACAATCCGCTAACCGCGATGCTGGGATACTCCGAGTTGTTGTCGGGCACCGAACTCAGTGGCGAGCAGCGGGCTCTCTCCGAAAAAATATCAGAACAGGCCAAGCGTATTCGCGCCCTGGTCGCGAGCCTGCTAAGTTTCGCCAAACAGGCGCCGGCAAGCAAGTCTGCCGTGGACGTAAATTTGGTAGCAGAAACTGCCCTGAAACTGTGCCGCCCGCAGCTGCAAGCCGCCAACGCGCAATTTTCTACGGAATTCGACAGGTCGCTTCCCACCGTGCACGTAGATTCAAATCAACTACTAAAAGTCTTCATCCAGATCATCATCAACGCCGCACACGCCATGGAGGAAAAGTCTGGGGGACTCCTGCAGGTCGCGACGTGCTCCGCGGAAGGCGTGATCACCATCGAGTTCGCCGATAACGGACCCGGAATGAAAGAACCGGCTCGGGTCTTCGATCCCTTTTACACTACGCGCAAGGTTGGCCAGGGGGCAGGTTTGGGATTGAGCATGTGCTACGGAATCATCCAGGAACATGGCGGCAAGATCGCCTGCCATAACCGCAACGAAGGCGGGGCCAGCTTCGTCATTGAGTTGCCGGGCGCCGAAGTCCCGGAAAAACTCAAAGCGCACGCCCACGCTTTCAAGCTGTGAGCTGAACCGTACGCTTAAGCTGCCCGCACGCCGCATAGATGTCCCGGCCCCGCGGCCTCCGCAAGAATGCCGGCATTCCTGCAGAAATCAGCGCCTCTTTGAAATCCGCTACCGCCTGATCTTCCGGAGTTTCAAACTCCAGTTCCGGCCCTGAGTTCCACGCAATCAGGTTCACTTTTGCGCGGAGACCTCGCAGCAACTCCGCCAGTTCCCTCGCGTGCTGCGGTGAATCATTCACTCGGCGCAGCAGGACGTATTCGAACGTGAGCTTCTCGCGATTTCTCAGCGGAAACTGCCGCGCCGCCTCAACTAGGGTCTGCAGGTTCCATTTCTTATTGATCGGCATGAGGCGGGTGCGGAGTTCGTCGTTCGGCGCGGTCAGCGAAATCGCCAATTTCGGCCGGATCTGTTCTCGTCCAAGGTCGTAAATTCGGGGGACGATGCCGGCGGTGGAAACCGTCATTCGCGATTCCGGAATTTCCACCCCCTTCACCAGCAACCCCACCGCCTTGATGAAGTTTTCGTAATTCAGAAATGGTTCACCCATTCCCATAAAGACGATGTTCACTCGCTCAAGGGGAGGCGAGACGTTACGCTCGCGCAGGACGGCAACGACTTGACCTGCGATTTCCCCCGCCGTCAGGTTGCGTTTCACACCTAAGAGCGCGGTGAGACAGAACTGGCAATTTACCGCGCATCCTACCTGGCTCGAAACGCAAATAGTGGCGCGCCGCCATGAGTTCGAACCTGCCACAGGATCAGAGTCGCTTCCGTCGCCCGATTCGCCATCGTCCCCTTCGGGCATCCACACGGTTTCAATAGTCTCTCCATCGTGAAGGCGCATGAGATAGCGAATGGTGCCGTCCGTCGAATTGAACTTGGCGTCGATTGCTGGGATGCCGAGAGTAGTGCCCTTCCCGGCGAGGACCGTTCGGAGTTCCTTGGGCAAGGTTGTGATCTCATCCGCCGAACCTAAGCGGTCGCGGTAGAGCGCCTGGAAGAGTTGGCGGCCGCGGTATGCCGGCTCACCTGATTCCTCGACCAGCGCCGTAAGTTCCTGCAGGTCAAGGCCAAACAGCGTATTTTGTGGGTACTGATTCATGCATCCAATAGTTCGACGATGGCTGGTTTTTATTCTAGAGGAAAGCCGCTGTTGAAAACAGTTGCACCTACGCTAACGTTATTTGTTTCTTTAGTTTACTCCAGTCTTCGCCCAAAGGAGTATGTGACAATAAGAGTTATGGACAAAGGCCGGGACATCCGCCGAGAAGTGCTGCCTAACGGGCTCGTCATTATCACCGAGGAGATGCAGCACATTCGCTCAGTTTGCGTCGGCATCTGGGTCAAAACCGGCTCGCGCGACGAAGACAAACAGTGGAACGGAATCTCGCATTTCGTCGAGCACATGGTGTTCAAGGGCACGAAGAACCGCTCGGCTGAAGAAATTGCCCGGCAAGTGGATTCCATCGGCGGCAACATCGATGCCTTTACCGCCAAAGAGTGCATCAGCTTCAGCATCAAGGTGCTCGACGACCACCTTCCCATCGCGCTTGATGTTCTGAGCGATCTGGTGCTGAATCCGGTTTTCGACCAGCAAGACATCCACCGCGAGCGCGGCGTGATTCTTGAAGAAATTAAGATGGACGAGGACAATCCCGACTACCTTGTCCATGAAATCTTTACCCAGAACTTCTGGAAGGACCACCCGCTGGGGCGGCCGATCCTTGGAACCAATGACACAGTCGGCGCTTTCGAACGCGCTCCAGTGCTGGATTTTTATAACCAGCGTTTTGCGCCGGGAAATTTCATCATCACTGCGGCCGGGAATTTGAAGCATGCTCACTTCGTCGAATTGGTGACCAAGCATTTCCAGGATATGAAGCCGGTCAGCAATGGTTTCCACAGCTCGACGCCGAGTGTCGTTCCCGAAATCGTGCTGCGAAACAAAGAGTCGCTGGAGCAGGTGCAAATCTGCGTAGGAGTTCCCTCGTACCCAATCACACATGAGCGGCGGCATTCGTCCTACATTCTGAACACGCTGCTCGGTGGCGGGATTAGCTCACGATTGTTTCAGAACATTCGTGAGCGGCAAGGCCTGGCCTATTCCATTTACAGCGATCTGAACCCCTATCGCGATACCGGATGCATGTCGGTCTACGCTGGAACGTCGAAGGCGTCGGCAACAAAAGTGGTGGAATCCATCGTTTCAGAGTTCCGCAAACTGAAAGCACAAGCGGTTCCACCCGAGGAATTGCGGCGCGCTAAGGACCAGTTGAAGGGCAGCCTGATGCTCTCGCTCGAATCTTCGGCCGCGCGCATGTCGAACCTGGCGCGCCAGGAAATGTATTTCGACCACTTCTACGGGCTAGATGAGCTCATTCAAAAAATCGAATCGGTCACTGCTGAGGAACTGCACGCTCTCGCTAACAAATTTTTCGAGACCGATAACATCGCGGTCGCGATGCTTGGCAATCTTACCGGAATAAAACTTACTCGCGAACAACTGGCCTGCTAGGAAGTCGGGCCTCAGGGTTATCGTGAGCCGGGGGCACGCTTCTGAAAAACTTCTACCCAAAATAAAACAGGCGCCTCAACTCAGTTTGAGTTGAGAGGCGCCTGGGCAGCCCTCCCCCAAGGAACTGCTCCATTCCAAGGTACTGCGTTGTTCCCGGCGTGGGAATAGCACGAACGTGCTACGTGTCCCCCGAGTTGGCCTGTCTGGCGCGCGTTCTGACGAATGTCAGCAAACCCGCGCCAACCGTCCTATTTCACGTCGAACACGCCCTGAATCCCGCCGGCAGAGTCAGGCGCGACCCAAACGTCGTAGGTTCCCGCCGGCACAACCCAGTGCATCTGTGGATCGTATGACCCCAGCGCGCTTGCCTTGACGGTGAACTCCACCGTCTTGTGCTCTCCGGGTTTCAGGGTGATTCGCTCAAAGCCCTTAAGCTCGCGAACCGGGCGCGAGGTCGGCGCAACCCGCCCATGGACGTACAACTGCGCCACTTCCTTCGCCTCGCGCTGGCCCGTATTCTCAATCTCAGCGCTCACCTGAAGAGTCCCATCCGCGCCAATCGAAGAAGTCTTGACCGAGAGGTTGCTGTAGTTGAACTTTGAGTAGGTCAGCCCATATCCAAAAGGAAACAAAGGCGTACCCGGCTGGTCCAGGTAGCCGGTGTGCCACCGATCGGGAGAGCCGGGCCGCCCGGTATTGCGATGGTTGTAGTAAGTGGGAATGGACCCCAGGGATCGCGGCCAGCTGATGGCCAGTCGCCCACTCGGGGAGACGTCGCCCACCAACACGTCGGCGATGGCATTGCCGGCTTGCACGCCGGGAAACCACGCCTGCAGGATGGCCGCGGCGTGATACGTTGCCCAGCGAATGTCGAGCGGGCGACCGCTTTCAATCACCAGCACCACTGGTTTTTTCGTCGCCAGGACAGCGTTCGCCAGCTTCATCTGATCGCCGGGGAAATCCAGCGACGATCGTGAACTCGCTTCTCCGCTCATGCCCGCGAGTTCCCCGAGAAACAGCAGCACGACGTCGGCCTTATTCGCCGCCTCCACTGCGTCGGCGATGCTTGCTGGCTTGTTCGTGCCCTCGACGCCGCGAGCTCCCGTCGCAGATGTGGGCGCGGGGGCGGCAACTCCTGCCGCAGCGCCACTCTCAAACGACGGGATATCCACGCCTTTCGCGTAAAACACATGCTCCTTGCCGAACTTGGCGACGATTCCGTCCAGCGGAGTCACCGCATCTTTGGCCTGTCCGTTCCCCGCCCAGGGGCCGAGCTGAGAAGCCCGATCGTCCGCCAAAGGGCCGATGACGGCCACGGTCTTATCCTTGCCGAGGGGGAGAATGCCCGACTTGTTCTGCAGCAAGACCATGGACTCCTGCGCGAGTTTCCGGGCGAGCTGCAGGCTTTCCGGCATCAGGAGTTCGGTTTTCTCGCGGCTGGGATCGGTGTAGGGCCGGTCGAACAATCCCGCGCGGAACTTCACCCGCAGCACGCGGCGCACGGCTTCATCGACCACGCTGATCGGTAGCTTGCCGGAGTGCACGAGGTCGGGAATGTTTTTGGCATAGGCTCCATCCACCATATCCATATCAGCGCCGGCGGGCAAAGCCAACTGTGTTGCTTGTGCGTCGTCCGCAGCCATGCCGTGAGCGATCAGTTCGTGCACAGCGGCCCAGTCAGTCACCACGAACCCGTCGAACTTCCATTCGCCCCGCAAGATGTCCGTCAACGTGTGGTGGTTGGCGACGCCGGGCACTCCGTTCAGGTCGTTGAATGACGACATCATCGTCCCGACGCCCGCATCAACTGCCCCGCGGAACGGAGGCAAATAGATCTCACGCAAAAGCTGTTCGGAAATATCGACGGTGTTGTAATCGCGGCCGCCTTCGACGGCGCCGTACGCCACGTAGTGCTTTGCGCAGGCCACCACGCTGTAAGGATCAGCCATGCTCTTGCCCTGAAAACCGCGGACCTTTGCCGCGGCCACCATCGCGCCAAGATACGGATCTTCGCCGATGCCCTCCACAATGCGGCCCCAGCGCGGATCACGCGCGATATCAACCATCGGAGCGAACACCCATTTCACTCCCGAAGCCGTCGCTTCTTTGGCGGCGACGCGCTCCGCCTGTTCCAGCAGCGGCATGTCAAAACTACCGGTGCTGGCGATCGGAACCGGAAAAACCGTGCGGTACCCATGAATCACGTCGTACCCCAGAATCAAAGGAATCTTCAAGCGTGAGTTCTCAACCGCGGCGCGCTGGACTTCGTTGGCATTCTCGGCACCGAGCACGTTGAGCAAAGACCCGACGCGGCCCTGGCGAGCGTCTTCGAGGGAGGCCGGCGTCTTGCCCGCCAGTTGCGTCAACTGACCCGCCTTTTCTTCCAGCGTCATCTTCTGGAGCAGCGCGTCAACTTTGCTGTCGATGTCCTGGTCGGCCTGTTGAGCCGGCGCATAAGCTGTTGCAAGAAGCGCGAGAAAAACAAGAAGAGCAATTGAAAACGAGCGGAACGGCCGCATGAAGCCTCCGGAGATTGAATTCAGCGTACAAAAACAGGTCAGTGTATAGCATACGCGGAAGCTAGCGAATCGTTATGCCTGCGGCCATGGTAGAGATCCGCGATCGAGTATGTGACACCCGCGATAAACATCGCCTGCGGGATCGGCCCCGTCAGGCGGCCCAACATTCCGATGTCAAACACCAGCCGCGGCCGGGCAGTGTAAATCGCGGCCGCGATGAATTGCGCGCTCCCCGGAACACCGGCGCCGGGTGGCGTCACGCCAGACACTTCAGCGTTTGCGCTCCATTTGCCCCGCACCGGGCGGGACCATGCGAGAGCATTCAGGAAATCATGATCGAAACCGCCCCGTGGTCGGCCGAGAATGTTGGCGATCAGGTTGAAATCGAAGTGATGCTTTCCGAGATCCTTGCTGACGAGAAGCCCGAACACGTGGTCCGCTTCGCCGGACCCCAGAATGTCCCCAGCGGTGGGCGCCTTGAACATGTACATCAGCGAGATGGAAGGCTCGTGACCAGAATCGCGCGTCATTCGATACTTGAAACCAACAGCTGTATCCCCGACGCCGTGCGTTCCCGAATCGGCGGTAAAGGGGTTGTGGGCCAACCGCAGTTCGAAATTCTCGGTCAGGCCAAATTTGAAAAGCCCGTTAACATCCTGATGCGTTGAAGCAGCATCGACGCCCCATTCTGTTTCGAGTACGCCCGGTTGCACCGGCTGCGAAGTAGTAGAAACCGTCGGACGGTTGGGGACGGCGACCAGTTCGTATTCATCCTGCGCCGAGGCGGCGGGGCACGCGACCGCGAGACAGACAGCCCAGAATGCGAAGTTCAGCTTCACAGGATTTCAGGTTATCTGAAATGCAGTCAGGGCTGTAATGCTTGCTTGACTTCAGGTTTGACGCCGACTGCAGCCAGGCTGGCGCTGTCCCAGCCGCCGCCCAGCGCCTTCACCAGCAGGACTGAGGATACGAGCCTTTGCCCGAGAATCTGCGTGGCCAGCCGTTCGTTGTTCAGAACTTGCTCCTGCGCGGTCACGACGTCGAGATAAGTGACCAGGCCGCCGCTGTAGCGGGCGTTGGCGAGTGTCAAAGCGCGGTTAGCGTCCTCCACGGCATGCAACTGAGCGGTGTGGGCCGTGGAGAGCGCGTTGAGAGCACTCAGCGCGTCTTCCACTTGCTGAAAGGCAACGAGTGCAGACTCGCGGTAGTTCGCAGCCGTCTCCTCGTATGCAGCGCGAGCGTTTTCTACCGCAGCGCGGTTGCGCCCGCCGTTCAGAATGGGCTGCAGCGCGGAAAGCCCGAGCGACCAGAATGTGCTCGACACGTTTAGCAGACTCGTCACATTACGGCTTTCGTAGCCGCCGGCGCCGCCGAACGAAATGCTGGGGTAGAGCGCCGCTCGCGCCACTCCGATTCGCGCGTTCGCTGCGGCGGCGTTGCGCTCGGCCTCGGCAACGTCGGGACGCCGCTCCAAAAGCTCCGAAGGCAACAGAAGCGGCACCGCAGGCGGTTCAACGCTCAAGGCGCGAACGGGCGCGACAAACGATGGCGCGGGCAGTCCCTGCAATGCCGCCAGCGCATGCTGAAACTTGTCTCTCTGCAGCTGCAGCAGCGCCAGCTGTGCGGTGCTCGCGTCCAGTACTGTCCGCTGCTGGGCAACGTCAAGCCCCGACGCGGCGCCGCCGATATGGCGGTTATTGACAACCTGCAATCCCTTTTGCTCGTAGTCAATCGCCCTTTGGACAACTGCCATCTCTGCGTCAAGTTCGCGAAGCTGAAAGAAATCCGCCGCGACTTCCGAGGTGATGGTCAGACGCACGTTCTCGAGATCGGCGGCCGACCCCTGATACAACTCATTCGCCGCCTCCACGCTTCTCCGCACCCGGCCAAAAAGGTCCACTTCGTAGTTCAGGTCAAACGGAACTTGGAAAATACTCTGCGTCACCGGAGACGTAGAGGCCGAACTCGCGACCGTGGGCCGATTCCCGGAAAGGCGTTCCCGCTGCGCCGAAGGGTTGACACTGAGTTGCGGGAAGAAATTCGAGGACGCGATCCGCGCGAACGAGCGCGCCTGTGCCAACTGCGCGACCGCAGCCTTCAGGCCCTGATTATTCGCAAGCGCGCGCTCTTCGTATTCGTTTAGCTCGGGGTCAGCAAACAGGTTCCACCATGTGCCCTTGGCGAGAGAATCCTTGGGAGCAGCATCGCGCCAAGGCGCTGCGGCTTGCCACGTCTGGGGAACGCTGACTTCGGGCTTGTGATATTTGGGTTCGCGCGCGAATGCGATTGCGCAGTAGAAAATCAACAGTCCTGCGATCCGCGGCTTCATTGCGCCGCGCCGCCTGGCTTCACGTTTACCTGCTGGCCGTCTTCGAGCGAATCAGGAGGATTCAAAACCACCAGATCGGATGCTTCGATCCCGCTCAAGACCTCAACCTCGCGGCCATAGTCGCGCCCGATGACGATGGGCTTGAGCTGGACTTTACCGTTGCTATCCACGACTGCGGCGCGAGAGCCTTCCGCGCGCGACAACAGCGCATTAACCGGGATCGTCAACCGCGGGACCTGCACCTTCATCGCAAAATGAACTTGCGCGTAGGATCCCGGCAGCAGCTCGCTCTTAGGGTTTGGGACATCGATTTCAGTGAGCAGCGTGCGAGTGCCGGGATCAATCGATTCGGCGGTGCGCACCACACTGCCGGAAAAATTGCCCGGCCTTGAGGACGTCAGTTGAATGCTCGCGCGGGCGCCGGGCCGGACCGCGCCCGCATAAGCCTCAGGCACGCTGACGTAAACGCGAATGGGATCGGTGCGAGCAACGTTGAACAGCTGCTGGTTCGCACCGTTATTTCCGGAGTTAATCAGGGCGCCGATGTCGACGTTCCGCTTGGTGATTACGCCGGCGAACGGCGCGTATACCCGCCCGAAAGATTCCGTCTGCTCCAGCCGGCGAACGTTCGCGTCCGCGGCGGCAAGGCTTGCCCGCGCTTGCGCATAGCTGCTGTTGCGCTCGTCGGTTTCCTGCTGCGCCACCGCATCCATCTTCTGCAGGTTCTCCCAGCGCTTGGCTGAACTTTTTGCGATTTCGACCTGCGCGCTGGCCTGATCGCGCGCCGCTTTGGCTTGCATCAGCTCCTGATCGATCTCCGGAGTTTCAATGTCGGCAAGCAACTCCCCCTGGCGGACGTGACTGCCGATGTCCTTGTACCACTTCTTTAGATATCCGCTGGTGCGAGCGTAGATGGGCGCCTCGATGAAGGCCTGCAATGTGGAAGGCAACACCAGTTCTTCCGACGGCGCCTCGGCCTTGGGATGAATCACGGAAACATTCACCATCGCCAGCGTCTCGGTTTCCCGGGCCAGGGCTTTGCGCTCGCCTAAACGCCCGGCAATCCCTACGATCGCAGCAATTAAAAACAGCAGCGCAAGAATTCCGGCGAGCAGGTATCCCCGGTGCTTCTTCGGCGCGCCCGGCTCGGATTCCCACTCCCGGGCTGTTCCCGTTTCCCCTGTTAGATCGGTCCGCATATAAAGTTAATTAGATTCCCGCTCGCTCCCAATCAGTGAACAAAATTTATTGTTGCGCGGCCGAGCGCTGCAGGCGCCAGCCATGAAAAATGCTAAACACAACCGGCACAAACAACAAGGTGGCAGCAGTAGCAAACAGCAGGCCGCCAATGACGGCGCGTCCCAGCGGGGCATTCTGCTCGCCGCCTTCGCCGAAGCCGAGGGCCATCGGCAGCATGCCGATCATCATTGCCAGCGCGGTCATAACGACCGGCCGCATGCGGGTGAATCCCGCTTCCAGCGCGGCTTTTATGGGATCCATGCCTTCTACCATCCGCTCCCGTGCGAACGAAATCAGCAAAATACTGTTGGCTGTCGCCACTCCCATGCACATGACCGCGCCGGTCAGTGCGGGGACGCTTAACGTGGTGTGCGTAAGAAACAGCATCCAGCAGATCCCCGCCAATGCTCCCGGCAATGCGGTGATGATGATAAAAGGATCCAGCCACGACTGGAAATTCACCACGATCAGCAGATACACCAGCACGATCGACATCACCAGCCCGACCGACAACCCGATAAAGGACGACTTCATCGTCTGCACCTGGCCCACCACGTTCATCTGGGTGCCCCGAGGCAGGTGGCCGCGGAACGAAGCAATCGCCTCGTCAGTGTCATCAGCGACGCCGCCCAGGTCGCGCCCGTCCACATTGGCATACACATCGACGCTGGGCATGATGTTGTAGTGCGAAACAACCGCCGGGGCCATGCCAGTCGAAACCGTTGCCAGGTTGGCCAGCACCTCCTGGCCACCGCCACTGGAACCGCTCACCGGCGTGTTCATCAATTCCTGTAGCGAGTTCATTTTGTACTGCGGCGTCATGATTGCCACGGGATAGCTGGTTCCGGTCGCCGGGTTCACCCAGAACGTCGGAGTCGTTTGCGAACTCGAACTCAGTGAGATGAGCAGGTTTTGTGCGACATCACGTTCGGTAAGCCCCACCTGCTGGGCGCGCGTTCGATCGACATCCATGTGCAGCGTTGGATTGTTCATCATCTGCTGAACGTGAACGTCCACCGCGCCGGGGATGTGGCGCAAACGGTTGGCGATGCGCTGGCCGATCACATAATTCTCGGCATAGTTCGGACCTGTCAGTTGCACATCAATCGGCGACGGCAGCCCGAAATTCAGGATTTGGCTGACGATGTCCGCCGGCTGAAAGAAGAATTCGACGCCGGGAAATTGCTGCGGCAACGTTCTCCGCAGCATGCGAACGTACTCATCAGTCGGCCGGTGGCTCGCGGCGAGTTTGACCAGGACCTCAGCGTCAGACGTGCCGATGGTGCCGTTGTTGCTGTAGGAAGTATTGATTCCGCTGTAGGGCAGGCCAATGTTGTCCACGATGGTTGTGACGTCACCCTTGGGCATCTCGCGATGAATCTCGTTTTCCACTTGATCTACCAGTCGGGCAGTTTCTTCGATCCGCAGGCCGGCGCGGCCGCGCACGTGCAGCCGCATCTGGCCGGAGTCAACCCCGGGGAAAAAGTCCCGCCCCAGAAAAAATGCGAGCCCTGACGAGGCCACGCAGAACGCCAGGAACGCGGTCACGAATGCTGCCCGATGGTGCATGATCGCTTCAAGCGTGTTGCAGTACGCCTGACGAAATCTTGCGAACACACCTTCAAAGCCTTTTTGAAATTTTCCGAAGATGGTCGAAGGCGGCTTGTGCGAGTCCAGTTCATGGCCGCGCAGCAGGTACATCACCAGGGTTGGAATCAGCGTCCTCGAGAGCAGGTATGACGCGAGCATTGCGAACACCACGGCTTCAGCCAGCGGCACAAACAGGTAGCGCGCGACACCCGTGAGAAAGAACATGGGCACAAAGACAATGCAGATCGCCAGCGTCGAAACCAGCGCCGGAACTGCAATCTGCTGCGCGCCATCAAGAATGGCCTGCTTCAGTTCCTTGCGCATTCCCAGGTTGCGCTCGATATTTTCGATCTCGACGGTGGCGTCGTCCACTAGTATACCGACGGCCAGTGCGAGCCCGCCCAAGGTCATGATGTTGAAAGTTTCGCCCAGCGCGCTGAGCACGACCACCGACGTCAGGATGGAAAGCGGAATCGAAATGGCGATGATCAGCGTGCTGCGCCAGTTGCCGAGAAACAGCAGAATCATGGCCGCCGTCAGGCAAGCGGCAGTCAGCGCCTCCTGCACTACGCCTTGAATCGCGGCGCGGACGAACAGCGACTGATCAAACAACATTTTCACGTTCAGGCCGGGTGGAACGCGCTTCAGCAACTCTGGCAGCATTTCCCGTATGTTCTTTACGATGTCGAGCGTCGAGGCGCCGCCGTTCTTCATCACCGTAAGCAGAACGCCGCGTGAGCCGTCCTGGCGGACTACGTTGGTCTGGGGAGCGAATCCGTCGCGCACGTGGGCCACATCATGGATGTAAATGGTCGCGCCATTCACGGTTTTGATCGGAAGGTCGTTCAACTCCGCGATGGTCTTAGGACTGGCGTTAAGCTCCACCTGATATTCAAGCGTTCCGATCTTCGCCGTTCCGGTTGGCAGCAGCAGGTTCTGCGCACTGAAGGCATTGACGACGTCAATCGGCGCGAGTTGTTTGGCCTGCAGCGCCTGCGTGTCCAAATCAACTTGAATCTGTCGCATCTTTCCGCCGAACGGAAAAGGGATGGCCGCTCCCTGCACTGTAATCAGTTGGGTGCGCAGGGTGGTAACGCCCACGTCGAACAATTCTTGCTCAGGAAGCGTTTGGCTGCTCAATCCGAGTTGCAGAATCGGCACGCTGGAAGCCGAATACTGAATCACCAGCGGCGGCGTCGTTCCCTGCGGCAGAAAGCGAAGCTGCACCTGCCCAGCAGCGGTCACCTGGGCGAGCGCGGTCTGAATGTTGGCTTGCGGACGAAAGAAAATCTTGATGACGGCGACGCCGTTCAAGGACTGGGATTCGATGTGATCAATGTCGTTGACCAGAGTTGTCAGTCCGCGCTCGCTGAGCGTCGTGATGCGGTTTGCCATCTCCTGCGGCGCGAGACCGGTGTAATTCCACACCATGCTGATGACGGGAATATTGATGTCCGGGAAAATATCAGTCGGCGTGCGTAGAATAACTATCGGGCTCAGGATGAGCAGCACCAGCGCCATCACGATGAATGTGTAGGGCCGGCGAAGGGCTAGGGCAACAATCCACATAGGGTGATTGGACGGCTCAGCGAACTCAGACTACAGGAAATCCATGGGAAGGATACCCGGCCGACTGCTTTCTTGGACGAAGGCCCGCAGATGAAAGATTTACTTTTCGTGGTTGGGCGGGCGAGGGATGTGGGGCCTTACACGGGGTTTGCGAGCTCTACGAGACTACGCTAGCCCAGTATCTTCCGGAATTCCTTTGCCGCCCCGAGTGGTTCCCGCACGAGATCAGAAATCACTGCGACCGAATCGGCTCCAGCGTCGATTACAGACTGGCAATTCGCTCGGGTAATGCCGCCGATGGCGACCAGGGGCTTCGTCGTAAGACGGCGTGCCTCGCGCACTCCATCGACGCCGACGACAGGATCCGAATTCGCCTTGCTTGCCGTCCCGAATACCGGCCCAATTGCGATGTAGTCTGCCGGGCTCTTGTCCGCTTCGATCACCTGTGGCGAGTTGTGCGTGGAAAATCCGAGCAGGCGGTTGCGCCCGATGATCGGCCGCGCACTCGCGGGTGAGAGGTCGTCTTGACCGACGTGCAGTCCGTCGTACTCTGCGGCCAGGCAAAGGTCGGCGCGGTCGTTCATGATGAGTCGCACACTTTCGCCGCCCGCGCACGAAAGCACCCGCCGCCGCAACTCACGCGCTTCGATCAGCATTCGCGTCGCATCGGCCGACTTATTCCGATATTGCAAAATCTGAGCGCCTGCTGCAATCAACCGCTCCGCCGCGTCGAGCAGCGCGTCGGTACTCGGAAAACAGGACGTATCGAGAATGGGATAGAAGCGGGGAAGCAAGATCATCGTCGCACATTCGAAGTCGAGCTGAAACGCTCAATTGGACAGCCGAGGGCGGCGGTCTTTACGTCATTCAATTGACGGCTTCTTTTGGGCGTTTCTCGCCAGAAATCTTTCGATAAACGTTGTGTCGGTATTTCCCGCGCGAAATTCCGGGTCGGCAAGAATCTTCCGGTGCAAGGGAATTGTGGTGTACACGCCCTCCACGATAAACATTTCCAGCGCGCGCGACATCCGCGAGATGGCCTCGTCGCGGTCCTTACCCCGCACTACCAGCTTTGCGATCAATGAGTCGTAATATGGAGGGATCACGCCCTCTGCGTATGCGGCAGTGTCCACGCGAACTCCCGTTCCACCCGGCGGATGAAAGGTCTTGATCTTTCCCGCCGATGGCGTGAATTTCTCCGGATGCTCGGCGTTGATGCGGCATTCGATGGCATGCCCGCGATGGACAATCGGTCCGTGCAGCACGTCTTCCAGCCTGGCTCCCGCCGCAATCAATATCTGGCTCTTCACCAGATCGACGTCGGTGACCATCTCCGTGACCGGGTGCTCAACCTGGATGCGGGTGTTCATCTCGATGAAGTACAGCCGGCGATCCTGGTCCATGAGGAACTCGATGGTCCCGGCATTTACATAACCGATCTCAGACAGCGTCTTGCACAGCACCTGCCCGATCTCTTCGCGGAGTTCCGGCGTCACCTGCGTGGAAGGCGATTCTTCCAGCAGTTTCTGGTGCCGCCGCTGAATGCTGCACTCGCGCTCGCCTAGGCTGGCCACGGTGCCGTACTGGTCGGCCAGAATCTGGAACTCAATGTGGCGCGGATGCTCCACATACTTTTCCATGTAAAGGTCGCCGTTGCCGAATGCGGCCGCGGCCTCGCCCTGGGCCGCCGAAAACAATGACGGCAATTCTGCTTCAGCGCGGATGATCCGCATTCCTCGCCCGCCACCCCCGGCAGATGCCTTAATGATCACAGGGAACCCAACGCTCCGTGCCCACTCGAGCGCTTCGCCTTCGCCACCCAGGATTCCATCCGAACCCGGCAGAATGGGGACGCCCGCCCGCTTCATCGCCGCGCGGGCTTTTTCCTTCTCGCCCATCAGGCGAATCACTTCCGGCGGCGGCCCAATGAACTTCATGTTGCAGGTCTCGACAACTTCGGCGAAATTGGCGTTTTCAGAAAGCAGGCCGTAGCCGGGATGGATGGCATCGACGTTGGCAATTTCAGCAGCGCTGATCACCGCGGGAATGTTCAAGTAGCTTTGCGAGAGCTGCGGCGGGCCAATGCAGATTGCCTCATCCGCGAAGCGGACGGGTAGCGAGTTGCGGTCCGCTTCGCTGTAAATCGCGACCGTGCGAATGCCCAGTTCCTTGCAGGCACAAATGACCCGCAGCGCAATTTCGCCTCGATTGGCTATCAGGATCTTCTTGAACATTTCTATGTACGTATCTTGCACGGGCGGGGGCGCCCGCGCCTCCAAAAACCTGGCCTGTGGAGGCGCGAGCGTCCCCGCCCGTGCAAACGTCAAATCATTTTTTCGCTCTTATCGCGAACAATTCCTGCCCATACTCGATAGGCTGCCCATTTTTCACCAGGCACTTCACCACTTCGCCGGAGACGTCTGACTCAATCTCGTTCATCAGCTTCATGGCCTCGACAATGCACAACATCTGTCCGGCCTCGATCATGTCGCCCGGCTTTACAAATGGAGGCGAACCCGGCGACGGCGATTCATAATATGTACCGACCATGGGCGACTTGACCATTTGCAGTTCTTCAGCTTTTTCAGCTGGAGCCGGCGGGGCGACGGGAGGAGCCGCAGCCTCCGCCGCTGGCATTGGCACCTGCATTGCCGCGACCGGCGTGGGAACGCTGATGATCCGCTCGGGCTGGGGTTCAGGAGCGCCGCGCTTAATTCGGACTTTCACATCGCCGCGTTCCAGTTCAAACTCAGCGATATCTTTTTCGATGAGAAATTCTATGAGTTCTTTGATTTCTTTTTGATTCATGTTTCCCAGCGCTTCTTATGAATCCGCCCGACCTGTGTTCAAAGCGACAGCAGTTCTTTCGGGCACGTGGTTAAAATCTCGCAACCTGTTTTAGTGACCACGACCGTGTCTTCGATCCGAACTCCCCACTTCCCGGGGAGGTAAACGCCGGGCTCAACGGTAATGACCATTCCGGGCCGCAGCGGTTCGACCTGACCCGCAGCCACGCGAGGCGCCTCGTGAATTTCAAGGCCCAATCCGTGCCCGGTCGAGTGTGTAAAATACCTATCTATTCCTTTATTATGCAACAACTTACGAGCTGCAGCGTCAACCTCGCCCACGGTGTTGCCGGGCTTCACCGCTTCCAGTGCTGCCTGTTGTGCCTCTCGGACTGCCTCGTAAACCCTGCGCGCTGCTGTCGCAGGACGGCCCAAGTGCAGGGTGCGGGTCATATCGGAACAATAGCCCGAGAGTATAACACCGAAGTCGCAGACGACGAATCCACGCTGCGGCAGGAGCGCAGCCGAGGCCCGCCCGTGAGGCAAAGCCGAACGCTTTCCGCCAGCGATGATGGTCGAAAAAGCCATCTGATCTGCGCCCCCTCGTCGAGCTGCAAGTTCAAGCTGGCCAGCAACTTGCGCTTCCGTAACGCCAGGTTTCAGCAGCTTCGTAAGCCGGCGAAAAAGCGCGTTCCCCAGCTCGCAGGCGGCCCTGATCTTTCCCACTTCTTCGGCGGATTTCACCATCCGCATTCGCTCGATCATGGGCGGCGCCGCTACCAGCTTTACGCTGCGTCCCAGGCGCTTTGACAGGATGTCGCGATCCGCGACCGTCACGTACGCCGACTCGATGCCGATCCGCTTCAGCCAAGATTGCTTTCGCAGCCAGTCAATTGCCGAAGCTTGTGCCGACTTCCCCGTCTCTATGTGGACGCGCTCTCTCTCGACTTCTTCGGCGGCCTGCTCGCTGTAACGTCCGTCAGTGAAGAACCTGGCGCCACGTGCGCTCAAGACAAGGAGGCCGGCGCTGCCGGTGAATCCGCATAAATATCGAATGTTGGGAAGATGAGAAACCAGGATGGCGTCCAGGCGATGATTCTCAATCTGTGAGCTGAGTTGTTCAATCCTTGCCGGACCCGCCATGCGAGAAGTTTATCCCACTTAAGATGTAGTCGCGGCCCACGCAATAGCCACGAACGAAACTTTGGCTGATTGCTGAGCTTTCCGTTGTACACTCCTCGCACTCGAAATATTCGCTTTGGAGAATCCTTTAATGAAAACCCTGCGCTACCACATGCTAGGAATCCTGTGTCTAATTTTGATCGCATTTGCCCTGCCCGGCCGCGCCAGCGCCGCAGGAAAAACGCGAACCTATTACATCGCGGTTGACGAAGTTGACTGGGATTACACTCCGCTGGGCATCGACGGAATGACCGGAAAGCCTTTCGACCACATGAGTTCGATGTACGTCGAATCCGACAAGCACCAGATCGGCCGCGTATATCGCAAGGCGGTTTATCACGAATACACCGACGCCACCTTTGCTGCGCTCAAAAGGCGGAGCCCGGAGTGGGAGCATCTGGGGCTGCTGGGCCCGGCGCTGCACGCCGAAGTTGGCGACACCATCCAGATTTTCTTTAAGAACAACGGCAGCCAGAGCTATAGCATGCATCCGCACGGCGTGTTGTACGACAAGGCATCGGAAGGCTCCTACTACAACGACGGCGCCAACGACCCTTCGCACAACGGAATCGTTCCTCCGGGCGGAACCCACACCTATATTTGGAATGTTCCAGAACGCGCTGGCCCGGGTCCGAGTGATCCCAGTTCGATCGTATGGCTCTACCACTCGCACAACTACGAAGGTAAGGACACCAACGCCGGACTGATCGGCACGATCCTCGTCACACGCAAGGGCATGGCGCGCCCCGACGGGACGCCCAAGGACGTGGATCGCGAGTTCGTCACCGCTTACTTCCTGATTGATGAAAACACCAGCTGGTACCTCAATCACAACATTGAAGCCCACACCACCGATCCCAAGGGCGTGAACAAACTGGACAGCAAGCCAGCTGACGCTGACGGCAACTTCTCAATCGTCGGGAGCGGCTTCATTGCGTCCAACATTCGACTTACCATCAACGGATATATCTTCGCCAACATGCCGGTGATGACCATGCACCAGGGCGAGCATGTGCGCTGGTACGTGGTCAGCCTAGGGAACGGATTCAACTTCCACACCCCGCACTGGCACGGCAATACGGTAACAGTGAACGGTTCGCGTACCGATGTGCTTTCGCTGGCGCCTGCCCAGATGGTCACTGCCGACATGGTCCCAGACAACGTGGGGACGTGGATGTACCACTGCCATCTCAGCGATCACATGGAAGCTGGAATGATGTCGATGTACAAAGTGCTGCCCTGAAGGTTGATGAGGGCGGGGATTTTCTTCCCCAAAAACAATCCGCCGGCGCCTGAAGGAATCAGGGCCGGCGGCTGCTTTCTGCTAACTTGCGGTTTTAAAGTTTAGGTTTCGACGCTCTAGGTTTCGACGATCCGGGGAGTGATGAAGAAGATCAGCTCCTGGTTCGTGCTGCTGACTGACTGGCGCTTAAACAAGTTGCCGAGCCATGGAATGCTGCCCAGCAGTGGCACCTGGCTGATGCTGGTTGAGTTGCTGGTCTGAATCACGCCGCCAATCACCACCGTGCCGCCGTCGGTCACCAGCACCTGAGTGGTCGCCTGTTGGGTGATCAAAGTCGGGTTGCCACCGATCTCGTGCCCGAAGTCAGGCGTGGTGTTTTCCACGTCCACGTTAAGGAAGATGGTGTTCTCAACTGTGATCTGCGGAGTGACGGTCAACCGCAGGAACGCGTCGATGTAAGTTGTGGTTGGCGGTCCATTCAGCTGGGCTTCGGTGACAACCGGGATACGCACACCCTGCTTCACGACTGCCTGAATGTTGTTCTGGGTTACGACCCGCGGGCGGGAAAGGATCTTCAACAAGCCGCGGGATTCTGCCAATGTAAGAATCGCGTCCAAGCGTACAGCATTGCTTGCGGTCGCGAAGCTCAGGCCGCTGGTCGCAGCGGTCGCGGCTAGGTTTGAGAACAACGGAATCTGCACTCCCTGCCCTGCGGCCGGGGCGGAGGTTCCGATGATCGGGTACAAGGCCCCCGGCGTATTGAAAACGCTCAGCGGAGACTTCCCGACTGCGCCGGCGCCGCCGACTGAGGTCGAACTGTTGCCGAATCCGAATCCAAGCTGTGTACCGATTTCGCGGGCAAAGCTGCGGGTCGCAGCCACGACGCGCGCTTCGATTTCAACTTCCTGCGTCTTGCGGTCGAGCTGGCCCAGCAGGCGGTCGATCGGTGGCATCACCGAAGGAATGTCGCTGATGATGATCGCGTTGGTGCGGTCATCGGCCTCGACGTGTCCGCGCTGGGTTAGGAATTTCTTCAACGTAGTGACCACGTCTTTCGAGTGGGCATAGCTCAGGAAGCGGGTCACGGTAATGGTGTCTACCGCAAGCTGTTCGGCTTCCACCTGTGCGCGGCGAGCTTCTGCTTCCTTGCGCAGAGTTTCAATACCCGCGATGCGCAGAACGTTACCATCCAGTTGGCGTGACAGCGAATTGTTTTTCAGCACGATGTCGAGCGCCTGATCCCACGGCACGTCATCGAGCACGATGGTGAGATTGCCCTTCACATCCGGATCAAGCACAACGTTCAGTCCGCTGATCTCGTGGATCAGGCGGAAGAAGTCTTTCACATCAACGTCTTTCAGATTCACCGAGATCGGTTCGCCGGTGTACTTTGGTCCCGACGCCGCTACGTGAGGCTTCGATTTCTGCTCGGCTGCCATGTTGACGGCCGGTTCGATCGCCGGAGCTGACGGCACTGCGGAAGATCCAGCGGATTGGGCGGCTTCCTGCATGGTTGCGCTAGCCGAGGGCAGAAGGTTCCCTTCGGGGCGCTCCACGAACTTGGACGCCGCGTTGCCAGCCTTTACTACGGGAGCTTCGGTCGCGTCCGTCTTAGGCGCAAACGACGGGCTCACGACCACGAAGTCCTGCGCTGACTTTGCGGCTTCCTGTTGTACCGGCGCTGGCTGAATCGAGGCCACAACCGGGGCAACCGCCTTCGCGGGTGCTGCGGCCTTCTTCGCAACAACGGTCGCGACGCCGAGCTTCAGAGTCAGCTTCTGGCCGGGGCCAGGGATGAGTTCATACTTCGTGGGCCGCTCCAGGTCGACCACCACGCGAGTCATCGCGTTGGCATCGGTGCCCAGACGCACGCCCTTCACGCCTTCGCTTCCCACGGCGATGTTTCCGCGCGAGGTCGCGAGCAACGTGTTCGGCAGATCGACGACCAGCCGGTCTGGAGACGAAAGCGTCTCGACCCTGGGCGCAACCGCGCCTCGAGTCGCCATTTCGACGCTGACGACGCCCTCGCCACGAGTGACCGTGACTTTCTCGAGCGCGGCGCGTGGCGCCTCGCTGCTTGGAGTCTGCGCTCCGGCCATCAGTACGATTGCCATGAGCGCTGCTATGGTTCCCAGCATGTGCTTTCGCATTTCCCGTCTCCCCGCCTCTGATCTGCTTCGAACTTGATTTGAATTCTTCATGGCCATTTCGCTTACGCCACCGGACGGCTAATGGTCTTGGTGACATCTCGTGTCATCTCTTTGCCCAGCCGGTCGTGGAACGTTTCCTTGAAAACGATTGAGTCCTGCGTAATTTTGGTCACGTATCCGTTGAACACGGGATCGTTTTCCCGCAGAAAATAAGCCTTGTCCATCGCGTTGACAACTACGGCGATCATCCCGTTTTCGGACCGCACCACGCCCTTGAGCGCCACCTGGTCAATCGCCAGGCACCGTTTTCCGGTGCTGCAGCCTGATCCCGCCGAACCGATCTGGACCACCGGGCTCACGAACGGATCACGACGATTTGCAGCGCTGATCTTCCTTGCTTCCGGCTTTGCTGCCACCGCTGCTTTCGGTTCGTTTACGGCAACCGTCGTTGCCTTCGCGTCCTTCGCTGGACCAATTTGTTTGGCTGCTACCGGCACGGCATTCACCGACGCCTGCGCCATCTTGCCGTTATTTTTATTTTTGTCTTTGCTGAACGGATCCTTAACCTGCGGCGCAGGAGCGGCCACAACCGCAACCGCCCGGGCTGCAGGCTGAGCCGCCGCTGCTGGCTTCGCGCTGGCGACCGCTTTTAGCGGCGCTGCCGCTTGAGTCTTTGCCGGGGCTATCGCGATCACGGGCTTGGACGCAACGGGCGTGTTCTTCTGGGCCGGCGCGACGACTGGCGCCGCAGGCTGAACCGCGATCACTGCAGGGTTCACGCTTGCGGGCTTTACGGTAGCCTTCGCCACCGCAGCCGTCGGCTTGGCTGACACCGCAACCACCTTCACAGTCGAGGGCGCCGCCGGTGCCGCTTTCGGCGCTGGTTTTACGGCCGCAGTTTTCACGGCAGCCTTTGAAACCACCGTGGGCGCTTGCCCCACGGCGGTCGCTGCAAGTCCTAACAACAGGGAAATGGTTAGAGTGCGCTTCATTTATGTCCTGCCTTTGGGAGCCGCGGGCGCTCCCCCAGTTGCGACAGCAGCTACAGGCACCGTCGCGGCTGCGGTCACCGAAGGACCGTCATGGCTGAAAAAGGTTGTAGCGGTGCAGGTCGCCACCACGCTCTCGTTCGCAGCATATTGATACGTGTGCTTGGCTTTGGCTTCCGTGCCCTTCTTGGTATTGGCGACCAGCAGGTCCGAAACATTCACAATTCGTTCCAGCTTCGAAACTTGAGTGAAGAAATTGATCATCGAGTTATACGACCCGTCGACTTCAATCTCGAACGGAACTTCGGTGTAGAACTCGCGGCTGCTTGTCGGTTTCGCGGTGAAGCGCCGCAACTCGATCCCGGCCTTCAACGCTTCGGCGTCGAGTAGGTGCATGAACCCGTCCACTTCCTTCTCGTCGGGAACGATGCGGCGTTCGATCTCAAGCTGCTGCTTGAGGTTCGCGATCGATCGGTCAATGTCGGTCAACTTGGTGCGATACGGCTCCAGTTGAGCGTTCTCCGCCATCTTGGCCGCGAGCGCTGCCTGCGCCGTCTCGTTGGCCGTGCGCTGCGACTTGAAGTAGGTGAAGAACAAAGCTGCGCAAACCAGCAGAGTTCCACCCAGCGCCAGGCCCCACTGCTTCCCACCCGAAATTTCGCCAAAATTCGCCATAGTCGGTCCGCCTTACGATTTGCCCTTCTCGCACGTGAGCGTGAACTGAAACGCCTGCATGTCTTTAACCTGTTCGTCCTGGTAGGTTTCCTTGATCTCGATGTTTCTGAAGTAGCCGGTCTTCTGTAGGTTTGCGATCAAGTTTGCGACCGCATCCGTGCTGAGCGCCATGCCGTCAATCGAGATGCTGGAACCCTGGTCTTTCATTGTGCTCAGCCACACCGCTTCGGTATTGCTGACCGTGTCCCCAACCGTGTTCAGCAGGTTCATGGGATAACCCGACTGGCTGGCCCGCAACTGGTCAATCACATCCACACGGTGCTTGTAACTGTCGGCCTGCTTCTGCCGATCCAGGTATTTGGCTTTGACTTCAGAAAGATCGCGGTTTTTCTGTTCCGCTATCTTCATCTTGCCCGCGATCTCCTGCGACTGTTGGTCGAGGTGGTACCAGGTGTACCCGTTAAAAGCCGCCGCCAGCGCAATCGCTACCAGCACTTTGACGGTGGGAGATCCAACGCTGCCGATCTCCATCGTCGGCGCCGCCATTGCTGCCCGGCGGTTCTTCGGTTTGGCTGTGCCCAGCAGATTGATGCGGATCATAATTCTTCAAAGCTCCTCAGGGCCAAACCAACTGCCACCGCCAGCTGGCCCGCGTTGCCCTCGATCAGTTCCATTCCCATCCCTTCCGCCGGAGGCGCAATCTTCTGGAAGGGATTGAGAATATCGACAGGCAATGAAAACTCCTGCCGCAATGCTTCGAGTAGGCCCGGCACCTTCGACGAGCCGCCCGCTACATAAATTCTCTCAATGTGTTCGCCCGCCGCGCTGGCGCGGAAGAAGTCGAACGTTTTCTGAATCTCAAGCACAATGATTTCTGTGACCTGCTGCAGGATCGGCGTCTTGGCGTCTTCGCTGACCGTTCCCACCTTGTGACCCAACTTCAGCGATTCCGCATCATCGAAACTGAGATCCAGTTCTTTCTGCAGCGAATCGGTGTACTGATGCCCGCCCACGCTAACGTCGCGCGGAAACAGCGGCGTCGTGCCTTTTACGATGTTGATGTTCATGACGCTTGCGCCCAGATTCAACAGGGCAACCACCTGGCTCGGTGACGGCTCGTAGTTGAACTCGTAGCAGT
The DNA here is from genome assembly GCA_043734125.1 of Acidobacteriota bacterium. Classification (GTDB taxonomy): domain Bacteria; phylum Acidobacteriota; class Terriglobia; order Terriglobales; family Acidobacteriaceae; genus Gp1-AA145. Next base: position 66,479 of record JAYTFR010000069.1, read on the forward strand.
TCTGCAGCGCCAGAGCATCGATGTCCACGATAGCGGGAGTCTTGCCGGCCATCGAGAGTACGTTGGTGTAGTTCAGTATCTTGTCCTTCTTAACCGCCACCAGCAGCACATCCATGTGGGGCTGGCCTTCGTCGGCAGACAGAATCTGGAAATCGAGGTTCACATCGGCGAGATCGAAAGGAATATGCTGCGCGGCTTCTTTTTCAATCGTCTCCGCCAGCTCAGCGTCGCTCATCGAGGGCAGCGAAATCTTTTTTACGATGACGGAGTGACCGCTTACCGCGGTCGCCACGTTCTTAGTCTTGATCAAATTGTCGGCGAACAGCTTCGAGATCGCACTCGACACCGTTCCCGAATCTACAATCATCGAGTCCACCACGATATCGGGCGGCAACGGTTCCAGCCCGAGGTGCGCCACTTCATAGCCCCCGCGGGTCTTCCTCAACTCCACCGCCTTGATGCTCGAGGAGCCTACGTCCAGGCCAACAATTGACTTCGATCCAAATCCAAACATGTGCCCGCCTTTACGTGGCCGACTGCGCGGCCGCCTTAGCTTTTGTCGTCGTGCCTGCTTCTACCGCACTCGACTTCTCTTCCATCCACTGGTCCAGCCGCGATTTCTTGAACCGCCACCGGTTCCCCAACTTAAACGCCGGAATCTTCTGCTCGTTGACGTACTTGTAAAGCGTGTCGGGGCTGACGCCCAGATACTGCGACGCCTGACGAATGTTCATCACTTCACGCGAGTCGGCCATAGGTGTTCCCTGGCCACAGAATCTTTTGGCCCTGCCCCTGACTGCCGGGCCGGGTTCCTTGGGAGGAAGGTCCGCTCAGAAACTTACTCTGCTCGGACTTAAGTGAACCGAGCATATATCAACCGCGAATCTTGCCAACACATGCCAAACGTCCGTGTTCTTCCGGGTTTTTTGCCCGTCTTCCGGATCGCCGGAGCAAGCACCTGCGCTCCAAGTCCATATGTTGTGGGTTGCAGCGGCTGATCCGCAATAGATAGGCGTCCACACTAGCGGACGCGGCGATACCCAACCGCGCGGTAACTGAAGTTCAATAGACGGTACTAAGGTCGCTGTACGTGGGGAAGGGGCGAAAACACGGAGATCACTGGGACAGATCCAGATTTGACGGGACCAAAGCCTTGGTTCGCACTTGGCTGTTGCCTGATGAGGAGTTTGCCCCCTGATTTTACTGAGCCCTTGCGAAAGCTATAGGCGCAATTTGGCTTTTTGCGGACAAAATATTAGCCCCCAGCGCGTCCGAAAAGAGCGCGACTGGAGGCTGAAAGACGAAGCAGTTTAGTTAACGGCGTCCGCCAGACACAATCGCGTTATAGGGCACGTCCTGAGGAATGTTGTAGCGGGCCATGATTTCCTGCATCTTGCCCTCTTCCTTAGCCATGCCATTGCGATCGTTTTCGTGGCGTTCGTGCAGCCAGTGCTCATAGGACTTGTCGAACTTCTTCTGGTCCTCGGACCGCAAGCGGCCCTGGAAGTCACGGTAATCGCGGTCGGCATAGCGACGGCCAGCATACGCACCCGACGATACGAAGCCGTCGAAAGGCGTGTTCTCCCCTATGTTGTACCGGCTCAGGATTTCCCGCATCTTGCGGGCATGCTTGTCGATGTCATCGCGATCGTTCTTGGCAATTGAATCCTGCCACTTGCGGTATTCCTCATCGTATTTTTTCTGATCGTCAATGGACATCTGCACGTGCGCGTAAGCGGGTGCGTTCGAGTATGCGCGGTCACGATCGCGATCGTCGCGCGCCACCGGATTCTGCTCTGCGATTTCGCTGTAAGGCGTGTCCGACGCAATCGAGTACCGGCTCATCAGGTCTTGCATCCGCTGCTCCATGGCGAGCATGTCATCGCGGTTGCTGGTTTGGCGGTCCTGCTGCCAGCGGGCGTAGAAGCTGTTGAAACGATCCTGGTCTTCGGGCGCCATGCGCTGACTCTGCGCAAATGCCCCAAGCGCAAACAGCAAGACCATCGCTGAAATGCCTATTAATTTTTTCATGGTTCCCTCACCATTCATTCCTGATTTTTATTTCCGAACTGACTGGGGTATGAGTCCTTCGGTGTCCTGGAGGTTGGCTAGGCTGCCCTAATAGCAAGATTCATCAGGTGTTCGTCGTAGGGGTCTGACTTGAGGGGCGAAATTTGAAGACCTGGTAGCGCGGCGGTCAACAGGACTTAGTACTCTGCCAGTTCTTTCATCGCCAGATGCAAGTCCTGCACTGGCGGGACAATTGCGTGCTCGATCCTACAGTTTGCATTAAACGCTAGGCAAATCAAAGGCAGGATTCCAAACCTTCTTCCACAGACTGAAACCGATCCGTAGTCCAGCCGCCACAAGGAGCAGCACGGTCCAAAGGTCGTAGCGGGGTCCCCCGTAGTGGGGATCGAATTTCAATTTTAGGTAGTTGCTAACACTGTAATAGAGAAGCATGGGCAAGGTGAAAGACAGGATGCCGTTCACACTCACAAACGGCCAACGTCGTACCCGTCTCCAAGCAACCGCTTTCTCATGAGACACTCGTCCCAAATAGATTAGCGGCAGACCACATGACCGAAGTATCAGAAATAGAACTAACTCGTAGGCTGCGAAGACGCACACCGGAACGCCGAATTCGATAAGTAGAAGCATGAGGATCCTTCCTCAGTACTCTGCCAGTTCTTTCATCGCCAGATACAAATCCTGCACTTGCGGCAGAATGGCGCTCTCAAGCACCGGTTGATATGCCACGAATGTGTCTTTGGCGGCGACACGCTTGACCGGAGCGTCAAGGTGTTCGAATAATTCCCCGGCGATGCGCGCAGCGATCTCTGCGCCGTAGCCCCAGCTTAAAGTGTCTTCATAGGCAATGATCACGCGACTTGTTTTCTTGACCGACTCGGCAATCGCCTCCCAGTCATAGGGATTCAGAGTGCGCAAATCGATCAACTCGATTTTGATCCCGTGCTCCCGGTCGAGCCGGTGCACCGCCTGCAAAGCTCGCGGCACAACCGCGCCATAAGTGATTACCGTCAGGTCCGTTCCCGGATGCACGATCTTAGCCTTGCCGAACGGAATCATGTAGTCCGGCCCGGGATACGTAGCGCGGCCATAGCTCTCGCGATACAGGCGCTTGTGCTCGAGGAACAAAACCGGGTCGTCACAGCGAATGGCCGTGCGTAACAATCCCGCGGCGTCGAGCGCGTTGCATGGGAACACAACCCGCAATCCGGGAATGTGAGTGAAGACGCTTTCGCCGCACTGCGAATGGTAGATTGCGCCGCCGGTGAGGTATCCGCCAATCGGCACGCGGATCACGCAAGGCGCCGAGAACGCGTTGTTCGAGCGCCAGCGGATGACCGAAAGCTCATTCCTTATCTGCATGAAGGCCGGCCAGATGTAGTCGAAGAATTGGATCTCAACCACCGGCTTCAGTCCGCGCACCGCCATCCCGGTCGCACGTCCCACGATGGTGGCTTCGGCCAGTTGCGAATTGAAGACGCGTTCAGAGCCGAACTCCATCTGCAATCCCGCCGTCAGCTTGAATACTCCGCCTTTGCCTTTCACCATTTTCTGCCGCAGGTATTCTTCGCGGCTGCAGTCGGCAACGTCTTCGCCAAAGACAATGATGCGTTCGTCGCGCTTCATCTCATCGTGCAGCGTCAGGTTGATGAGGTCCGCCATGGTCTTAGGCGCATGCTTCTTGTCGTGGGCGGCTTGCTCCGTTGCCGTGCGCAGACCTTCGGTAGCCGGCGACGAGGGGTTGGAGGCACGGGCGCCCTCGCCCGTGCGATCCCGGTCCTGCGTATCAAAGACATTCGAGGTGGGATCCAAGTCAGGCGAATACACGAACTTGGTGACGCTTTCAGGGGCTGGCGGAGCGGCTTGGAGCGCCCGGTCCACGGCCTCCTGCAGTTCCTGGTCAACTTCTTTCTCGAGTTTGTTGATGCTTTTCTCGTCGAGAATGCCTTCGCGGATCAAAAACATCTGGGTGCGGGAAATCGGGTCGCGGGCGGCGTCATTTTGGCGCTCAATGTCGGGGCGATAGAGTTTCTCGTCATCGGACAGCGAATGCGAATAAGGACGAATCACATGCGCGTGCACAAAAGCCGGCCCAATGCCGGCGCGGCAATGCGCTACCGCGCGCGTAAACGCGGCATAGCTGACCACCGGGTCGGTGCCATCAATTTCTTCGAAATGAAAATTGGGGAACTGCGAGACCAGCCGCGATATATTTCCGCCGGCGGTGTTCACTTCGACCGGCACCGAAATAGCGTAGCCGTTGTCTTCCACTAAAAAAACCATCGGCAGACGCAAATTCGAAGCGGCATTCATCGCTTCCCAGAACTCGCCTTCACTGGTGGTGCCTTCGCCGACGGAGGCGTAGGTGACCTCGTCGCCGTGATACGTGACTCTCTTGAACTCGCGATAATCGCCGGAGACTTTTTCGGCTGCCTCCGGATGCCCGGCCAGACGGCGCGCAACTTCCGAGCAGCCGACTGCGTGCAAAACCTGCGTGCCGGTGCAAGAAGACTGAGTGACGATATTCAGGCGCTTGAAGCCCCAATGCGAGGGCATCTGGCGCCCGCCGGAACTCGGGTCGTCGGCGGCGCCCACGCCCTGGAGCAGCATTTCATACGGAGTCGCGCCCAGAGCCAGGCACAGCGCGCGATCGCGGTAGTAGGGGAAGAACCAGTCGTAGCCGGGCTTCAGTGCCATCCCCGCAGCCACCAGCACGGCTTCGTGTCCTGCACCGGATATCTGGAAGAAAATTTTCTGTTGCCGTTTCAGCAGGATTTCGCGGTCATCAAGCCGGCGGGAGGTGTACATCAGCCGGTAGATGTTGATGAGCTGCTGCCGCGTCAGGCCTTCGTAGGTCTTGTCAGCTTTGTTCGCCTCTGCAACGGCGCCGGATTTTCCCTGGTTCCTGGTCGGCATGCGTCAGAGCTGGCGCAAGCACTTTCCGTACTTGCCGCAGGTATTGTAAACCAGCCGGGCCGGTTCACTCCGACTGAATTGCCGGAAATGCGATCAGGGTACGAAGGCCAGAACTAGCGCTTCACTTCGTCGCGTTCCACCACGCCATCTTTAATATGAATCACCCGGTGCGCGTAGGCGGCGATGTCGTGTTCGTGCGTGACCAGGACGATGGTGTTGCCTTCCGACTGCAGGCGATCGAACAAGGCCATGATTTCGATGCCGGTTTGCGAATCAAGATTTCCCGTGGGCTCGTCGGCAAGAATAATGGAGGGCTTATTGACTAAGGCGCGCGCGATGGCCACACGCTGGCGTTGTCCGCCGGAAAGTTCGTTGGGCTTGTGGTGCATGCGGGATTCCATGCCTACGGAGATCAGGGTCTCTTTCGCCCGCTCGATTCGCTGCGCTGCAGGAATGCCGGCGTAAATCAACGGCAGTTCAACGTTGTGCAAGGCGGTAGCCCGCGCCAGCAGGTTGAACGTCTGAAAGACGAATCCAATTTCTTTGTTGCGGATGCGGGCCAGTTCGTCGTCATCCAGTTCGCTGACGGGTTGTCCATTCAGCCAGTACTGCCCGCGACTAGGCGAGTCCAGGCATCCGATCAGGTTCATCAACGTCGATTTACCTGATCCGCTCGGTCCCATGATGGCCGCGTACTCATTGCGGCGGATCTGGAGATTTATGCCCCGCAGCGCGTGCACCTGCTGCTCGGAACCCATGTCGTAGGTCTTCCAGAGGTCAGCCGCGTAAATGATTACGGACTCGGGGGGTGCCGACACTACGGGCTGCGAGATATTGATGACTTCTGCGGTCGCCATGCTTTTCTCCTGCTCGGGTTGGGACAACCTGCTCGCTCCAGTCCCCTTTATCTGTTGGACGCGCGACCGGGGCGTTGGTTATATCAAAAAACCCGCCCAGCCGGCTTTGGCGACCGCGATTGCAGCCTCCACAAGGAAATACGAGGCGCTCTACCGAAAAGTTCCCCGCTCTTGGCGGGATTCCGCCGCGACCCGTTGATTATATCCCTACCGGTTTCCATAGGGCGCTGCAGATACCAAGTTTGAAAACCTTCGATCGGGCGGGCCGTAGGTACCCGCGAATCTGCATTTTCTTGCCGCGGCATACAACCATCTTTGTATTCGGGGGAATCTGGGTGGGTAGGGGTTAAGTCGCCTATGTCTTTGGCCCCAAAACCTTGTATTCCCCCTCCCAAAGACTTAAAATTGGCACACTCAGGGTGTGTCTGAAGGAGTACCCGTGGCTATGCATCGTCCAGGTTTACTGATCCGCGTATTCGTCCCCGTTTTCCTGCTGGCCATCGTCGGACTGCGCCCCGGCATCGTAAAGGCAAGCGACGACCAGGCGGCGCCCGCGAAAGCCGATCAGAGTAAAGCAAAGTCTGACGAAACCTCCGATCAGTCCTCCGACCCTTTAAAGCGTCCGGTTGACGCCAAGCGCAAGAAGGAAAACGCCAAGGCGCTGAGAAAAGAAGTAATGAGCAAAGAGGAGAGCGACTGGCTGACCAAGGACGTTCCCTACATCATTACCGACGAGGAGCGTAAGGCTTTCAAGCAGCTTTCCAACGAGGAAGAGCGCGAGAAGTTCATCGAGGCATTCTGGGACCGCCGCAACCCGAATCCTGACAGCGAAGACAACGAATTCAAGGACGAGCACTACCGCCGCATTGAATACGCGAACGAGCGTTACGCAGCCGGCGTCCCGGGATGGAGAACCGATCGCGGCCGCATCTACATTGTTTATGGACCGCCAGACGAGATCGACTCCCACCCATCCGGCGGTCAATACGAAAGGCCGATCGACGAAGGCGGCGGGCAGACGTCCACCTATCCTTTTGAGACGTGGCGATACCGCCATTTGGACGGCATCGGAGAGCAGGTAGAAATCGAGTTCGTAGATGACTGCCAGTGCGGTGCCTACGAAATGACCATCGACCGCAGCAAAAAGGACGCGCTGCTGATGGTCCCCGGCGCAGGCCTGACCATGCAGGAGCAGATGCAGGGACTCTCCAAGAGCGATCGCTTTACCCATGGAGGCATGGAGCGCCTCGGCGTCGGTTCCATGGATCGAACGGTGAACGAGTCCAAGCAGTTTGAAAGGCTCGAGCAGTTCGCTAAGCTGAATTCCGCTCCTCCGGTAAAGTTCAAAGACCTCGCAGAAGTTGTAGCCCACCACATTTCGTACAACGCCATGCCGTTTGACGTTCGCACCGATTTCGTAAAGATCACCAACGAAACCGTGCTGGTGCCGATCACTGTCCAATTAAGGAACCGCGACATCACGTTCGTGGACAAAGAGGGCGTAGAGCACGGTGTGGTTAACATTTTCGGACGGTTGACCAGCATTTCGGGAAAAGTGGCGCAGACTTTCGAAGACACGGTTGCCGCCGACGTTCCCTCAGAACTGCTGGCGCGAGAGGCAGAGAACTACAAGGTGTACTGGAAGGCGGTGCCGTTGAAGCCGGGCCGCTACAAACTTGATGTAGTCGTAAAAGACGTGAACGGCGACCGCGTGGGAACGATCTCGCGAGCCGTCACCGTACCTGACTTTTCGGACGAGAAACTGGCGAGTTCCACATTGATCGTGGCCGACGACGTCGAGCCCGTCCCCACCAATACGGTTGGGACCGGGATGTTTGTGATCGGCACGACCAAGATCCGGCCGCGGGTTTCGGCTGGGGAAGGCAAGCCTTCCGTTTTTAAGCGCGGCCAGAAGGTAAATTTCTGGATGCAGGTCTATAATTTGGGCGTTGACGACAAGACCCACAAACCGTCGGCAACGTTTGAATACGACATCGTGAACGCGGCCACCAACAAAGCCATTGTCCATGCCGTAGATTCTTCGGACAAAATGGGCAATCTGGGCGACCAAGTCACGCTGCACAAGGTGGTAGCCTCGGCAAATCTTGACCCCGGGGTGTATCGTATTCAGATCAACGTGAACGATAATATTTCGAAGCAGAAGTTCGCCGTACCGTCGGCGCTGTTCTCGGTCGAATAAACTTCGGAGAGGCATTTGAGTGCGTAAGCTCGGCCATCTCGTGGTTGTGTTGGGACTCGCGCTGCCCGTGTTGTGTGCGGGCGCGGATAGGCCAGCAGCGATATCCGGCTACGTCAGAAGTGCGAACGGCATCCCGCAAATGGGTGCAGCGGTGGACGTGCTGGGGTCGGCGCTGCAATCCATGCGGGTATATACCGACGCAAACGGATTCTTCTCCGCTGCGGGACTTATACCCGGAAATTACAGCATTAAGGTCTCGGCACCTGCATTTCTCCCCACCTTTCAAGACAAAATCAGTGTTCGCGCCGGCGCCAGCGTCCTCCTGAATCTGACTCTCAGCACGCTGTTTGACGCAGTGCAGTTCGCGCCCCGCCGCGGAACCGCAGACAGCGGCGATTGGGAGTGGGTATTGCGGTCAACCGCTAACCGTCCCATCCTGCGCATGCTGCCCGATGGCTCACCTGCGGTCGTCGCCGCGAACGTTGACTCCTCATCCGACATCCGGGGCACCCTCTCGTTTCTGGCCGGCTCGCCTTCGCAAGGATTCGGTTCGCTCTCTGACATGAGCACTGCGGTGACGCTGGAGAAGTCATTGTTCGCCAGTGACACGCTCCGTTTCGGCGGCAATCTTGGATATGGCGAAGGCGTTCCCAACGCCGTCATCAGGGCATCGTTTAAGCACCAGATGGCCAACGGATCGTCGCCCGAGATCGCCTTCACTATGCGGCGGCTTTCGTCCCCGGACTTGGGGCTGCGCAATGCCGGCCTACAGGCACTGGCGCTTTCCACGTCTGACGACCTGGTCCTTGGCGACGTTCTCGAACTCAAGTTTGGCAGCGAACTGCAGAGTATTCAATTCCTCGGCAAGGTCACGGCGTTGCGGCCATTCGGTTCTGTTGCCGCCCATCTTTCCCCCGATACCATCGTTGAATACAAGTATTCGAGTTCACGTCCCAGCACCCGCGAGGAGAAAGGGTTTGAATCTGCTCCCGCCGACTTGAGCGAGACCGATCCTCGAATGAGCATGGCGGCTTTCTCGCCTGCTCTTGAGAAAGCCCACCATCAGGAAGTTGCGGTCTCCCATCGCGAAGGCAAAACAAACCTCCAGGTTGCGGTTTACCGCGACCGCCTGGTTGATCCCGCGCTGACCGGCGTCGGAGAATTTTCCACCGCCAGCGGAGACGTGCTGCCCGATTTCTATTCCGGAACGTTTACTTATCAGGGGCGGGACTTCGGCGTGGAAGGAATGCGGATCGTTCTCGAACAAAAGCTCGCGTCCGACATAACTGCGACCCTCGATTACGGCTACGGCGGCACGCTCGACCTTGTCGGCAACAACGTCAGCTTGCGCAATGTTTCGTCGGACAGCGCCGTGCGCTACCGTCATTCGGTTTCCGGAAAGCTCAGCGGCACCGCGCCCCGCACCAAGACGCGCTGGGTGGCTTCCTACGGATGGACCGCTGGACGCGCCCTTACGCCGGTTGATATGTTCAACAACTCCGCGGGGCAGGTCGATCCCTTCCTCGATTTCTTCTTGCGGCAACCTTTGCCCGCCGGCGGCCCGCTGGCAGGCCGCATGGATCTGATCGTGGAAGTGCGCAATCTTCTGGCGCAAGGCTATGTGCCTGTTTTCGGGCAGGACGGCCACACCGTGTATCTGGTGCAGTCTGCGCGGTCGGTGCGCGGCGGCGTTGCTTTCAGCTTCTAAAATTTTTTTCCGCCAACAACATCTCTCAAAATAATTCTTCGTCCGGAATAACGATTAGTCCGCAACCCGTCCTATTTCGGGCTGGAAGGTGTTCACTCGCCTGCGCTACAATCCGCAACCAAGCATCCCCTCTTAAATTTGAAAGGAGCCCGTATGCGGCTGCGGTCGATTCTGCTCTGGTCCCTGTTGTGTTCAACTTCCCTGCTGGCACAGACTTTTCGTGGAACCATTCTGGGTACGGTGACTGATCCTCAGGGAGCGGTCGTTCCTGGCGCAAAGGTTACTGCGCACAACGTCAACACAGGACTTGATCGCAGCACGGCCACCAGCGGGGACGGCAGCTATTCGATTCCCGAGCTTCCCATCGGAACCTACACGCTCACGGTGGTGCAGACCGGCTTTCAGACGCTCGTGACCAAAGATATTGCCGTCAATGTTTCCGTCGATCGACGCGTTGACGCGGCCCTGCAGCCCGGACAGGTCTCCGAAACCGTGCAGGTCTCAGGCGACACTCTCCCGCAGGTCGAAACCACCAGCGACACTCTCGGCGGCGTGCTGACCCAAGACACGGTGAAAGATCTTCCCATCAACGGCCGCGACTATACGAAGATGATTTTTCTAAACCCCGGCGTGGCCGGCTCTCCGGACCAGATCACCGATTCGCCGGGCTCATTCGGCGAGTTTTCGATGAACGGCGCACGCGGCCGCTCGAATAACTATTTGCTCGACGGCACCGATATGAACGACGGATACCGTAACGATCCCGCCATCAATCAAGGCGGTGTATTTGCGACACCTTCGGCCATCCTTCCCATTGATGCGATTTCTGACATGCGCGTGCTCTCGAACTTCGAGCCGGAGTTCGGCCGCAACGGTGGCGCCATCGTCAACATCGTCACCAAGAGCGGGAGCAATGCACTGCACGGAGACGTGTTCGAATATTTCCGCAACGATGCGCTGGACGCGCGCAATTACTTTGATCAAACCTCGGCTCCCAAAGCGCCATTCCACAACAATCAGTTCGGCGGATCGCTCGGCGGCCCGCTTGTGAAGAACAAGACCTTCTTCTTTGTGGATTACGAAGGGCAACGGGAGAATGTGGGCGTGGTCAGCTTGGTTTGCGTTCCCACCCAGGCGCAGATCGCCTCAGCGACGGCCGCGGTGGGTGCTTCGTTGAGTCCGGTGGGCGCGAGTCTCCTGGGGTTTCTGCCGCACAATCCCTCCAACTATGTTCCCGGGATCGTTTCAAACGATGCCGGCTGCTTTGACTCCAATAACAACTTTGCGCCTGACTACACCGCGATTGCTCCGTCCTTTAACAACCTGAGCAGCTTTATCGCGAAAATCGACCACAGTTTCAACGAGAAGAACAACATCACAGGCCGTTATTTCTTTGGAGACAGCACGCAGCAATTTCCCCTGGCACTGAACGCCACCGGAGGACAGCTTCCCGGCTTCGACACCGTCACCCCGACTCGCGTTCAACTGGTCTCACTTTCCGACGTACATGTGATTTCATCAAACAAAGTGAACGAACTGCGCTACGGCTGGAACCGTTTCGCAGAAGGGTTCTTTCCGCAGGACCGAAACTTTGACCCCAGCACAATCGGACTGTGCAACGTGCCCACCACTTTCGGAACCTGTCACTCGTCGGGGCTGCCGATCATTCTGATTTCCCCGACGCCAACTGGCGCTTCGGGTTTCTTTTCCCAACTCGGCGCCACCTCCGGAGATCCACGGCAGCGCGTTGACACCAACACTCAGATCCTCGAAAGCTTTTCCTGGAAGGCCAACAAGCACGACTTTAGATTTGGCGGAGAGTTTCATCGCACCAGCGTCCACCAGGCTTTCGACAAATACTCGCGTGGCCGGGTGCGATTCAACGACATTGAAAGCCTGTTGGCAATGACCCCACAAACCTCGGCTTTCGGGACCTTCAGCTACACGGGCAACACGCGGCGGCACACCTATCAGAACGGCTTTGGGTTCTACGCGCAGGACTCGTTCCGCTTGAGTCCCCGCCTGACTTTGAACTATGGCTTGCGATGGGACTACTACGCCGTGGTAGCGGAGAAGGATCACCTTTTCTCGGACTTTGTCCCCACTTCGCCTTCGGCGGGAAGCCTGATCCAGGTGGGCCCGGGGGGGCTTTCGAGTCTCTACAAGCCCGACAAGAAGAATTTTTCTCCGCGCATCAGCGCCGCCTGGGACGTCACGGGCAAAGGTAAGACGGTGCTTCGTGCCGGGTATGGCGTATTCTTCGACGCCTTCTCACAGGACATGATGCTGGGTCACTTGCCATACCCGACGTTCTACGCTCCGGGGCCGGCCTACAACCCCATTGGTCCGAATCCAGTGCAGATGGCGCAAATTAATCCGTCCGCTCTCGATCCGAACGGAGCCTACATCGCAGGCGTGCCGCTTTACGGCGCCCCGGACTGCAGCTTTGAGTGCGACATTTTTTCGTTCGATCGCAACATCAAGACTCCGTACATCGAGAACTACAACCTGAATTTGCAGCAACAGTTCTCCAAGAACGTCGTGTTGCAGGTCGGCTACGTCGGATCTCAGGGCCACCGCTTATTCCGGTTCTTCGATATCAACCAGCCGAGCCAGGCGACGATCACGGCCGAGGACTCCGCGTGCAACTGCATCAACGATGTCAGCGTGTCGCGCAACTACCCCAACCCGTACGGCGCCTTCTATATCTTCCAGGAAAACTCAACCGGGAAATCCAACTACAACTCGCTGCAAACCAGCCTGCACCTGACCAATTATCACGGGCTCATGTCGATCGTGAACTACGTGTGGTCGAAGTCGCTCGACAACTCCAGCGACGGCGAGGACTTCGTCGTCAACGCCGCCCAACCGCAGGACAGCACCAGCCCGCAGAAGGAATATGGGCTATCGAATTTCGACATCCGCCACCGCTTCACCTGGATATTGGGCTATGAGTTTCCCAAAATGTCGGGAAGCATGCAGAGACTCAAAAACGGCTGGGGCCTGGACAGCACGATCACCATGCAAAGCGGCCAGCCCTTCACGTTGAATTACAACTTCGAAGACGACTTCAGCGGCGGCGGCGATGGCTTCGACCGCCCCGATGTGGTCGGTCCAATCGTTTACCACAAACATAACCCGCGTAACTTCCTAGACTTGACCGCGTTCGCGATGCCATGCAGCCTGGCCGACGTGGTCACGAATCCTCTGAACCCCAACTACACTGGACCCACTGGATTTGCGGGCGACTGCCTTCCTGGCACACGCCACTACGGAAATCTGGGGAGGAATTCGCTGATTGGCCCGACGTACAAGCAATGGGACTTGGCCATCTACAAGAACACCGCCATCACGGAACGAGTAAGCATGCAACTCCGCGCGGAGTTCTTCAACTTGCTGAACCATCCCAATTTTTCCAATCCGCTTCTGCCTGCGTTTATTGCGGACCCGGCGTCGAACCTTGCGCCGCCGCCTTCAGCGCCGGTACCAGGATGCGGCTGCGGGTTCCACGTGGCGGGAAACCGTGAAGTGGGAAATGCCGGCTACCAGATCGCCGCCACTGGCGACGTGGGCATCGGCAACCCGTTCCTCGGCGGCGGCGGACCAAGAGGCATTCAGTTGGCGGCGAAGTTTACGTTTTAGGCCCCGTCGTCGGCTCTCGGTCGTCCGCTATCAGCAGTTGAAAAACGAAAGCTCCTCGATCGAGGAGCTTTCGTTTTTTCCTTGAGGACGCCCTATCGCACCGGTCACAGTCTGACAGCCGATGGCTGATAGCTTCCAGCTAGGAACTACTTCTCCGCCCTGTCCACGCATCCGGCACGAAATGAGCGGGCGTCCACACGATGAAGATGCTTGATCAGATTCGGCCGCAGTAGCGGGAAGTGGCGGATGGTAAAAAGGTATTCGGCAATGAACCACACCTGCTTTTCTGTGGTCATCCAATCCTGGTCGTCAAAGCGCGCCAGATTTACGGGATTCGAAAACGTGCGCAGTGATCGTTCCCTTGCAAGGTTGAAGTATGTATCGAAGTAGCTCAGCGCCAACTCGCGCAAGGTGCGATAGACGGGTTCGCGATAGCGGCATCCGGTGTAATTTGATTTCCCGATCGCGCCCCAATGTCCGCGCTGCTTGAATACGGCGATCACGTGGTCGGTATCGCGATCGGCCTCCAAGTCGATAATTAGCGGCGGATATCCATTGGCCCGCAACGCTGCCGCGCCAAACAACGCGCCCTCATAACAGTGCGAGGTGTTTTCCCGCAGGACGCGGCGGGGCGACCAGGCGGTGTCCGCCAGATGGTAGGGCTGCGCGTCCAGGAAGCGCTGGATTCCATATGGATCTTTCAAGCTGCGCAGCTTGCGAAGTTCAGCGGGCGTCAAATCCCCGGGCGAGTGGCTCATTGCTTCGAGTGTAAAGGACGGCAGGCGGGGACCCGTTTACCAGAGAGGTCACAGAAAAATGCAGAACGCTCCCGCCCGCAATTGCGTATGCAAACCAAAGAAAGCGTTGCTGCACATAAGGCAAAATCCTCTAACAATACACTAGATTCGTGGTACACTAATTCCGTGTTATGGGCTTAAAAAACGTAACCGTCACCATGGATCTCGAGGTCGCGCGCTGGGCTAGGCTCGAAGCCGCTCGGCGGGACACCAGCGTCTCTCGCCTCTTGGGCGAATTGCTCAAACAGCGCATGCTCGAAGACGATCACTACGAAACCGCTATGCGGCGCGCGCTCGGTCGCAAGTCTTTACCAAAGAGCGACGGGCGATATCTGAGCCGAGAGGAATCGCATGGACGCTCCGGTCTTCGTTGACACCAACGTTTTTGTCTACGCCCTCGACCCAGGCGATCCCAAGAAGCAAGCGGCGGCCCAAGCCTGGCGAACAGAACTCTGGAAAAGCCGCCGGGGACGCATCAGCTTTCAGGTTTTGCAAGAGTTTTACGTGAAAGTTGCGCAGAAGTGGCCTGGATCGCGCGGACTGGCCCGGACAGAAGTGACCGACCTGCTGGCATGGCGGCCAGTCGCGGTCAGCGGAGAGCTCATCCAACAGGGTTGGAAGATTCAGGATCGCTATCAACTCTCGTTCTGGGATGCTCTGATTGTGGCGGCCGCGAAGGCGGCGTCTTGCGAGTACTTGCTCACCGAAGACTTGCATCCCGATCAGGACCTTGGAGGACTGCTAGTGGTCAACCCCTTCCATCGGCGGCCTGCTTCTATCTGAACAACTCCCGCAGTTCCTGCGGGCTATCGACGACCACATCAGGCTGAACTTCTGCCAGCGTATGCGGCGCGAAGCCATAGGTCACGCCGCAGGTGGTTAGACCGGCGCTGCGTCCGGTAAGGATGTCGACAGAGGAGTCGCCGACCATCAGCGCACGCTCCGGCGACACGCCTGTCTCTTGCAGAATTGTGCGCACTCCCAGCGGATCAGGCTTCTTGGTCTCAAAGCTATTCCCGCCGTATACGACGGTGAAAAACGGTCCCAGCCCCAGGGCCTCGACGAGCGCGAGCGCGGGAATCACCGGCTTGTTCGAGAGCACCGCCATCCGGCGCGGCGTACCGTTACCCTGGATCTGTCGCAGCGCTTCGGGAATGCCAGCGTAAACGGTCGTGTAGTCGAGCTTGTGTTCTTTGTAGTACGCAAGGAAGTATTCCAGAGCTTTCTGGAACAGCGCCTCATCTTCGACATCGCCCAGCGCGCGGCGAATCAACGTGGGCGCGCCGTCGCCGACGTAGGAAGCCACCACGTCGCCGTCAAGTTCGGGGCGCCGCAAGTGCCGCAGCATGGCATTCACCGAGTGGATGAGGTCTAGGCGCGAGTCGATCAGCGTGCCATCGAGATCGAAAATAACGAGTTCGAGTGCGTCCGGATCGAAGCGGCGGTGAAAACGGACCATGCAAAAATCATAGCATCCGTCTTGCGCCGAGCTGCGGCCTGGGTCCCAGAACCAACCTACATGAGCAGTTCATTCGCTCGGCGGGCGATGGGATGCTGCAACTCCTGCAATTCGTTCTTCACGCAGTTCAGCCCGTAAACGCACTGCTCAAATTGAGTGGAGAGTTTTCCAAACAGCGGCGCGACTTTCGTGTACTCGAAGCAGTCGAATTTGGAAACAATGAAATAACTTTCCTTGCCGGCTCGTATCCACTCGACAAAGTTCTCCACCCGGGCCCGGCGCAGCCGCAGGTGATTAATACTCTCGGGAAACATCCCGGCGCAGAAAAGAGTGTAGTCGCCGATGTGCTTGCGTACCTGGCGCTCCCGGTCAAATGACGGCGCGGGCCCGAACACAGGGTCCGACTCGATCAGCATCTCCCCAACATCGGTCAGCGGTCTTCCCGCCAGGTTGCGGATTCTGAACAACTGCTCCGCATCGCAAAACTCCGTGAGCAGATGCGCGACGTAACCAACCAGTTCCGGATCGCGAATCCCGATCTCCTCGGCGTAGTGGCGCGCCACCATCTCCATGAAGAGTTTCTGCAGCGGATGATCGTCCGGAATCATAGGCGTTCCTCCTAGTCGAGCATGCGCTTTCATAACGTATGGCGGGAGCCTATTCAAGTGACTTTCGTTAGTCACTGGCACCCCGCGCGCACAGTCATTAGAAACCCTACGCGCGGAAAAGGTTTCTTCGCGTAGTTGTTGGCAAACCAGCAGCAACGCTGCTAAAGTCTCGCGTGGGTCCAACTCCAAACGAGTGATGGCCTTACTGGGGTTTTGCGAAGTGGTTCAGCGGAGCGGTCGAGCAGTCAGGCAGGCTTGCACTTCCGGGGCCAGCACCATTGCAGAAACAAAGTTGATGAAGCCAATGAATATTTCGAGTGACCGGAAACCCATGTCGGTAAAGAGTTTGTCCCGAATTGGATGGTTTTCAACGTTCGCGTGTGTTGTCGTTTTCTTCGTCGCGGCCTCCGCGCAGCCGTCGCCCCAGCGAACAATCGTTCATGCCGGAAAATTGATTGACGTGAAAACGGGCGCCACTCTAGCGGATCAGGCAATCGTGATCGAGGGTGGCAAGATCGTGAGCGTTGGGCCGCTGTCGGGAGTGAAATCCTCAGCCGACGATCAGCGCATTGAACTGGGAAGCGCCACGGTTTTGCCCGGGCTCATCGACGCGCATACCCATCTCACCATGGACCCGAGATTCGGATATGACGGGCTCGCGATCTCTATTCCCCGCGAGGCGTTGATCGGTGCGAAGAATGCGCGGACTACGTTGCAGTCCGGCTTCACCACCGTGCGCAACGTCGGCGCCGACGGCTACGCCGATGTCGCTTTGCGCGACGCGATCAACGCCGGCGACGTGCCCGGACCCCGAATGCTGGTCAGCGGTCCGCCTCTCGGTATTACCGGCGGACATTGCGACAACAATCTCCTTCCATTTGAATATCACGCGACTGGCGACGGCGTTGCCGACGGCGTAGCGCAGGTTCAGCACAAGGTCCGCGAAGTCATCAAGTATGGCGCCGATCTGATAAAAGTTTGCGCCACGGGCGGGGTGCTTTCCAAGGGCGACGATCCCAACGCATCACAATATTCGCTGGAGGAGATGAAGGCAATCGTGGCCGATGCCCATCGGCTGGGAAGAAAGGTTGCGGCGCACGCTCACGGAGCGCAGGGAGTCATCTGGGCGTCCGAGGCAGGAGTTGATTCGGTCGAACACGGTCACCTGATGAACGACGAGTCCATCGCGACCCTCAAAAAGAACGGGACGTATCTGGTTCCGACCTTGTACCTGATTGACTGGAATCGCGAGCACGCCATGCAGGCGAACTTGCCGGAATTTGCCAAACGGAAGATGGAATTAGTCTCGCAGACGGCGAAGACGGCTGCGCGAAAGGCATTTGCTGCCGGCGTCAAGATCGGACTGGGAACCGACGCCGCCGTTTACCCGCACGGACTGAACGCCCACGAGCTCGAAGTGTACGTTCAACTGGGAATGACGCCGTTACAGGCCATTCAGAGCGCCACCATCAATGACGCTGACTTGCTGGGATGGTCGGACAAAGTGGGCACCCTCGATCCGGGCAAGTGGGCCGACATCATTGCGGTCGAGGGCGATCCGCTGCATGATGTGACCCTGCTGCAGCATGTGAAGTTTGTGATGAAGGGCGGCGAAGTGGTAAGAAACGAAGTCGCAAAATGACTGCGACGGAAGAGCCGATCCAATATACGCGCGAAAGAGAAAAGGCCGGCGCGAAGGCCGGCCTCTGTGTGGTTGCTAAAGGGTAACTACTTCTTGGGGGCGATGGCGTCTTTCGCGGCCTTGGCCACGCGGAACTTCACTACGGTCTTCGCCTTGATCTGAATGGCTTCGCCGGTCTGCGGGTTGCGTCCCATGCGGGCCTTGCGATGCGCCTTCACCAGCCGACCGATGCCGGGAACGACGAACACGCCGCTCTTCTTGGTTTCTTTGATTGCGGTGTCGGCCAGGTTCTCCAGGAACGCTGCCACGGTCTTGTTGGGTAGTTCCATTTTCTCGGCCAAGTGACGAACCAGTTGTGTTTTGGTCATGCCTGCTGCCATGAATCCTCCGGTTTTGAAATGAGATTTTTATGCGAGACGCGGAGTTATCTTAATCCCGCCGCCTGTGGAAAAGAAGTTCATAACCCAATATTTATGCGGGTTTTTTACACTAGGAACCAAAAGAACCAAAAAACACAATGGTTTGAGCATGTTTAACATCAAATTCTCCTTAGAAGTCAGGGTTTCCGGCTTGTCGTCGCACGTCGTGCGTCGTCCCTTGAGCACTTGAATTGGAACTTCGTATGGAAGATGGAATAGACAATTCGATCGCGCTGAACTTTGCAGAAAAGATGCAGCTCGCGCGAGGTGCGACCCTTGGCGCACGACAAGCCCATGCCATAATGAAATCGGGAGTACATTTTGGCCTGCGCCGTCTGCGAAAAGCGTAAGGAAAAGCGCTTCTGCCCCGCCATTCACGGTCGCATTTGCCCGCAATGTTGCGGCAAGCAGCGCGAGGTGACGCTCGACTGCCCGTCGGAATGCGTCTATCTGCAGCAGGCGCGGGTAAACGAGAGGCCTCGGTCCCTTGAGAGCGCGGACGCCACGGCGCTGTTCCCGAAGGTCGAGATCGGCGACCCCTTCCTTTACGAGCAGGAACATCTGCTGCTCGGGCTGAGCTATGCATTGGCCAAGAGCGCTCGCGCTAATCACGGCATTCGCGATACCGACCTTACCGGCGCGCTGGCGTCACTGGCGCAGAGCTACGAAACCTTGGCCAGTTCAGGTCTCCACTATGAGTCGCCGGTCACAAGCTTTTCGCAACAGGCCATCGCCGGGGAAGTTCAGCGGATGCTGAAAGAATACCGCGAGGCCGAACAGAAGCACCTCGGGTACACCCGGCTCCGCGACACCGACGTACTGCGCGCCCTGGTGTTCTTGTTGAGGATGGGGTTCATGCGTTCTTCGGGGCGTCCGAAATCCAAGGCCTTCATCGAGTTCCTGTTCCGGCAATTTCCCGAACAGCCTGGGAGCGTGGCGGCACCGGCGCCATCGAGCATTATTGTTCCTTAGGGCCGGGTCAGTAATCGCCGGGTAACGACAATTTAGGCGGTGCTAAACTTCGTCCGCAAAGGCGAGATGGAACATCGGCCGTATCCCTCGTTGACGCTTGGCGGCATAGATCGACGATCGACAATTTTGGCACACAACAGCGCTGCCAACGTGCAGGGGCTTGCCTTAGGCGATTTCCACGCTTCGCCGCACTGCCTGCCCTGCCGGCAAGGCGTCGCGCAACTCCCGCATGGTCCGCTTGAACACGGGGTGTCTAACCTCAGGAGCAATCTCGGCCAGCGGCTCCAGCACAAATCGCCGCTCGTGCAATCGGGGATGCGGTACGGTGAGTGAAGCTGTTTCGATCACGGAACTGCCAAACAGCAGAATGTCGATGTCGATGATTCGTGGGCCGTTCTTCTGGGTACGCTGGCGGCCCATGCTCCGCTCCGCGCTGAGTATCGCGGAGATGAGTTGGCGCGGCATCTTTTCGGTGTTGAGCTTTGCGGCACAGTTCAGAAACCACGGCTGGGACGCAAATTCGACGGGCTCGGTTTCGTAGAACGACGAGATCGCATCGACCGACCCCAGTGCCGCAAGTTTCGCGATGGCGGCTCGCAGGTTCGCCGCCCGGTCGCCCAGGTTCGATCCCAGTGAAAGATAGACGGTCTTGTGCACGACGTTATCTTGTCGCTGAAGGGCAGGCGGGCGCAAGTGTGGATTCAGAACCGGCGCCTAAGGCGAGCGTTTTTCTGTACGAGTTCGGCCCGCATCTATACGTGCCCTGATACGGGTCAACACTATCGGACGGGCCATCGGATAGACACAGAAGCCCCGTAAACGCGCCGGGTCAACGCAGCGTCCAGGAACCCGGCTTGGAACTTGCGCCGGTTTCGTCCGCAAGGCCATTCTTATTGGATGAACCAGTTACCGATCGACCTGCGAATCGACCGCGCCCAGCGCTTGTTGCGGATGATCGAACAGGATGCTCCGCTGCTTGAAGTGCGGGTTGCGCCGCTCTCGCCCGAACACCAGGCATCCGCCAAGTCTCACGCCCATCTACTGGCCGAGCTTACGCGCGCTGAAATTGAGAAGCTGCACCGCGAGAAGGCCCAATCCGTCCGACTGGACGCCTGACAATACATCTCGCCCTTTTGCCGCCTGCAGGATTTCGCCCGTGAGCGTTTCGTGAAGGCCCCGGCCTTCAGCCGTGCTGTTCAGTCGTGGTTGCTGGCGGCATGGCTGGGAACGCTCGCGCCGGCGGAGTCTGGACCGGCGTGGACTCTAGGGTTTCAGAGTCTCCAGGGACTTAGCGCAAAGAGACAGCGGGACGTGGCAGTTCAGGGGAACAATCGTAGTCTTGCTCTTCGTGGTCCACCGTGACCTCTTCCCACGCCGACCGATCGCGCAACAGTCTTGAAACCAGCGCGGTGTGCATGGCGTGTCCGGCGCGGTCGGCGACCACATTTCCCAGAATCCGCCGCCCGATTAAAGCCAGGTCTCCGATCAAGTCCAATATCTTGTGGCGCACAAATTCGTCTGGAAATCGCAGCGGAGGATTGACTATTCCATCGCGGGTGAGGACAATTGCGTTCTCTTTAGACGCACCGCGAATGAGGCCCTGCTGGCGCATGACTTCCGCCTCGTGCAGAAAACCGAACGTCCGTGCCGGCGCGATTTCCGCCAGGTAGTGCCCGTTAGTCAGCTGCAAAGTTCGGCTCTCCCGGCCAATCAGCGGATGCGGGAAATCGATGGTGTAGGAAACCGAGTAGCTTTCCGCGGGATAGACCCCGATAAATTTGTTGCCCTCGCGCAGTTCCAGAGGACGCAGCACTCGCAAAAAATTGCGCGCCCGGCGCTGCTTGCGGACACCCACGCGGCGAATCAGATCCACGAATGGCTGTGCGCTGCCATCCAGGATGGGGAGTTCCAGGTTATCCAACTCAACAATCGCGTTGTCGATTCCCATTCCAACGAACGCCGAAAGCAAGTGCTCAGTCGTGGAAATCAGCACGCCTTTTTTCATCAAGCTGGTGGCATAGCTTACGCGGGCCACATTGCGGCTGTCCGCTTCCATTTCGAAGCCGTCGAGGTCGGTCCGGCGAAACAGAATGCCGGTGCCTGAAGCGGCCGGCAGGATGCGCAGGCGGACAGGCGCTCCCGAATGCAGCCCCACTCCGCTGCACTCCGCCGCCGACCGGATTGTTTGCTCGTGGATCAAGCTCGGTCACAAGCCTACAGCGCCGGAGCGGGACAGCGGCTGTGGTAGATTTACCACACGCCGCAAGGCGGGATCGCGCGTAAATGCGGCTAAGATTATTATTATGAACGCGTTACGAATGGCCTAACCGGCAGTCAGAACCTCGTCAGGTTACAAAAAGGGTAAACCTGACGGCTGCGCCATGTATGACGGCCTAGCGACGCTTGCTCGCCGTAGCCTGGGCGTCAAACATGCTGGGGTCGAGGGCTTCGTTGTAGGTAGCTTTGGTGATGAACGTCTGCGCGGACATCTCGCCGTTGTAGGAGCGGGTAAGGTCGTAAGGCGTCATTATGCCCTGGATGAGCCGGTAATTGTCGTAGAGCTCCTCTTCAACGTTGCGCTCCTGGTCGGTTGGGTCCCGCCAGCTGAACTTCTTCCTGACCGGCAAGTGGGTATTGAGGTCGAAGTTCAAAGTAACGGCTTCGTTGTCGCTGTTCATGATGGTGATTTGTTCCGTTTCCTTGTGGGAGGCGATTGTCTGACCCTCGTAGAAAAGCGCCACCCCGGGCTGATTGATCCATTCGCGGAGAACGCGGTCGAGCGAAAAATGCCGGCGCCGTAAGTACGGCTGCAGCACTTCTTTATCTTCAAGATTCCTGACGCCGCGATAAGTGACCTCGGCGCCCTGGTCGCCGTTGAAGATTTCGAACACGTCGCGTTTCTTGGTAACTTCGACGCGCTCCTTGTCCGGATACTGCTTGAATCGCCAGAACAGAGTACCCAGGCTGTTGGATTCTCCATGATGAAAGCTGTAGCTGCGGCCCTCGGAGGTTTGTGTGCGCCAAGTCAGGTATGCCTGTCCGCCCAAGGCTTGAATTCCCTGTTCGACGATACTGCGCGCCTTGGCGGAATTTTGCTGGTCTGACGATATGGCCGCCGGTGGCGCTGCCTCATTGCCAGGGGACGCCTGGGCCACCGCAAGCGACGTCAGGAACAACAGGCACAACCCACATTTCATTCTCTTCATTGATATCCAGTTAGACGCGCCTACCCCGCCAGGTGGCTGCTCGGGAAGGACACTCTTTACCCGATCAGCACCGCTCCGCCATTCACGTTGAAAATCTCTCCGGTCACGAAGCCCGCCAGCGGCGTACAAAGGAATAGCACCGGCCCCGCAATTTCATTCGGCGCGCCGATTCTGCCGAGCGGAATGGTCGCAAGCACCCGCTTGGCTGTCGGCGGGTCATCCATCGCCGGACGCGCCATGTCCGTATCAACCCAGCCGGGCGCGACGCAGTTTACATAAATGTGGTCGCGGGCGAGTTCGGCCGCCAGGCCCTTCACCATGCTGATGAGAGCCCCTTTGGTCGCAGCGTAGTCACAGTGGAAAGCCTCGCCCCGTTGTCCCGCGGTGGAACTGATTAGCACCACGTGGGCCGGAGATCCCTTGACGGCGGTCTTCTTCATTTCGGCGACTGAATGCTTGACCAGCCCGAACACCGAGTCGAGATTCACCGCAACCGTCTTGCTCCATTGTTGGTCGGGCATTCTGTCGATCGGCATGTCTTCCGGTGGCCAGATCCCGTGATTAGCGATCACAATATCGAGGCGCCCGAATTTCCGCATACATGCTGCGACCAGTTCCCCAGCTGCCGCCGGGCTATCGAGCGACAAACCTGCGGCGGCGCAGTTTTCCGGCCCACAGTCGAGGGAGAGCTTCTCCGCCTGTTCCTTGGCGTTTTCATAACTGAAGAACACGCGCGCACCGGCTTGCACAAACATTCGCACAATTGCTGCGCCGATCCCGCGAGAACCGCCGCTGACTAACGCAACTTTGCCTTCCAGACTCAGAGCGACAGACATAAGAAGATAGTGTCAGACCTCGCGCGAAAATTGGCAAATGACACGGCGCTTGGCGGAAGGTTGCGAACTGCTACTGGGATCCGCCAGCCGGCATCACTACGGTGTCCACCGTCGCCGGATCATCTCTGAGTTTGATGTACAGCCCTTTGCCGTGCGGCACCGAGATGCGCAATGAGGCCTCGATAAAGCCATCCGGCACCGTCAATGGGCTGCTGAAATCAGGGTCGGCGCTGATCGCGTCGATCAGGAAGAGTTTCTCCCCGGTCAACGTGCACTCGCTGTCAGGCGGCTGCCTTTTTCCCGCGGCGGTGCGCTCTTCCGGTGCTTTCATCGACGGGATGCACCGGATTGCCTTCAGTTCCGGCATGCGCACCATGTTGACCAGCGGTTGCCAGTCGCCTTCGACGCCGTCCCCGCTCACCGCTCGGAACTTCAGCTGTCCGAATGCCGAAGGGCCAAGCAGCTTCATGGGATCGAGCACCGCGAAGACTGTCTTTGAGTCCTGCAACGTCAGGTTGCCCTCCTTCACCGTCAGCATCACATGGAAGGATTCATCGGCGGTTGCCACTTCCACTTTCATGCCGGTCGCAAACGTCTCCGGCACTTGCGCCTTCAGGAAGAAGTTCAAGCGGCCATCCTGCGGCAGTTCGTCGGGATTGCCCAGGCGAATCGCCGGTGGCCGATCGGTGCCTTCGATCTGCACACTCTTGCTGAGCAAAGCCAACTTCGGCCGAGGGGCTGCGACGGTGAAACCCAGTTCCATGGTGCGCCCATCGGTCAACGTAACGAGCGCAGCTGCCGCTTGCCCGGCCTGCAATTTCGTGGTTGCCGCAACATCCTGGGTCGTCAGCTTCAACTCGTCATGCTGGTTGGCGCGGGCCACAGTGCCCGGACGGAAAGCGATGCCCGCCGCTTCCACCGTGGCTACCTGGTCAAGTCGCGTGCCCCGAAGCACGGCGTCGTTGTCCCCGGCATAAATCGTCAGGGAATCCAGCCCGCCCGCTTCCGCATAGGTATGTAACGAAACTTCATCGGGCTCGTGCAGTCCGAACTTGTGGACAAACATTTTCAATGAGCCCGCAACGGTGTTCTGCAGCGGCACTTCGATCTCGAGTTCGTCGGCCTTCGACGCTCGCCACGGCGCGGTTAAGTCCGTGCCGTCAGGGCCGTGAATGACCACTTCGCGGACGCAGCATGCGTCGCCGGACTGCAGGTGCAAGGTGTCCTCGCGCCCAACGATCAAAGCACTAGCATCCTTTGATGCGACCACCCACGCTCCTGGCCGCGCGGCACGAAAGCGGTATCGCGGCCCTTCGAATGAACGGGATCCCCACGTGCCGCGGATGGTGCCGGAGACCTCGCCTTGCCAGGGTTGGAAATGGGCGTCCCGGGTGGCGATGACGAAGCCGCCACGGGCGGCGTCGGGTTCAGCGGGAAGATCGAACCCGGCGCCGGACTTGGCTTCGACGTGAAGTGAAAACTTGTGCCCGAGTTCCGACGCAAAGATCAACGGCTCGCCATCCGCAGGCAGAACAAGATCCGGACGACTGAGGCAAAACACCTCCGCCGCGTCAATAGCCCGCAACGGCGGAACGATCGGCTCCTGCACCGGCGGCAGAGCAATCACGATGACTGACTTCGGATTCCGAAATGACGGAGGATTATTCAGTCGCAGGTTTAACGCGTCCTGCCGCGGCAGTGCAAGCGCAGGAATGTACTGGAATTGCGCCGTGTGCGCGGTCCCGAGGATGCGGGCGAGGTCAACCACCGCGCCAATGTAAGGGCTGTAATATCCGCTGCGCGCGGTTGGAGTGGAACTGATCTGCGAGATCAGGTCGTGCGACGCTCCCGTCGTGAGGGTTGCGACCATGTTCTGGCTATGCTGATCGTCGAGCACCATCTGGTCGGTGTGCTGTGTCAGGCATGGCACCTGCTGGGCGGTGGGCTTGTCGAAGCATTGTTGATCCAGCCTGACGCTCAGGCTGCGCGCCAGCAGAGTGGTGCGCGTCTTGAGTTGTTCGGGATCTTGAGGGCTATCGCGCAGCGCGTCCAAATACACTTCGAGTCGGATGCGGTCGAGACTGGCTTGCTCCAGGTCCTGCACCGCGCGGACGAAGGCGCCAGGCTTGTCGCGCACCGTGCGGCGGAGCGTGGAGAACGCACCCCCAGTGTCCGGCGCCAGAAAGATCAGAGCTTCCTCGGCTTCATCGGGAACCGTGACGTAGATTCCCTCCTGATGTACTTGCGTAGTCCAGGTATCGGCGCGCGTGAACCAGGAGTCGGGCGGAGGATTGGTGGCGCCGCGCAGAAATGCCACAACCATTACGTAACGGACAGACTGGCTTTCGGGCAGGTCGGGGTGAATCCAGAGGCGGTCGCCGGTTTGCAGGCTGGGCACTTGCCCGATGGGAAGTGTCTGGCCGGCGCGCTGCACGCGCACATCGACCTTGGGACCAATCAGATCGAAGGCGACGTTCTGGGCCGCAGCGCCCACGGCGCAGAACGCGATCGCGCTCACAAGAAACAGGAGAAAACTGGCCCGGTAAAGTTTGGGAATTCTCAGACGCGATGTGCCTTTCGAATGGAAAGATACCGCCCGGCGTGCCGCGTGCGTTGGTTAGCGGTTCCGAACATTGAGAAAGCTTGCTTCTATGCTACCGAGTCGGCTTTGCAGGAGCAACACTTAGTTGTTCAGTCGGCAGCAACCAGTTCGATGCGATTCCCAAACGGATCGTGAATGTGGCACCGTCGCATGCCAGGGATGTCCTCGGCTTGCTCACATGGAACTCCTGCGGCGGCAAGCGCCGCCAGCAGGGTGTCGTAGTTGCGGCAGCGTAGCGCAGGGTGCGCTTTTTTCGCGCCACGAAAATCTGCTTCGACGCCGAGATGAATTTGCACCGCTCCGCCCTGAAACCAGCGGCCGCCACGTTTTGCCAGTTCTGCAGGCTTGGCGGTCTCTTTCATCCCCAGTACGCCGACAAAGAATGCACGCGCAGCCGCTTCCTGTTCCGCAGGCATTGCGAGTTGCACGTGGTCAATGCCAACGAATTTAGGCGCGTCAACCGCGCGCGCAAAAATGGCTTCTTTCGTCGGCTCGGCTATTTCTTTGGCTCCGCTTTGGCGGTCGGAGGCACGAGCCCGTTCAATCGAAGATAAATCGCGGCCATGCCGTAGTGGTCCGCCAGGCTGCTTGCCAGCCCTAGATACGCATACGCCCGGGGCTTCGGTTTTCCGTCAAACCATTTGATATCGCCGCCCATGTTCGAGTCGTCGGCCCTCGCCACTGCGGTCGCACAGAAGTCAAACGAGGCCTTCATTGCGGCAACCAGCTTGTCTTTACCTTCATCGCCCTTCAGTTCATCAATTTTCGGCTCGGGAACATTTCCGACGTTGGCGCAAAAGTAATAATTGGCTTCGACAATGTGGGCGGCGAGGTGGCCAAACGTCATCTGCTCCGGCGTGGGCTTGTAGTTGAACTTGTCGGCAGGCATCTCTTCAAACGCAGCGACCGTGGTCTTCGCGCGTCCGCCGAGGATCGACTTCAAGGCGTCAGCGGCCGGGCTCTTGGACGCCTGGGCAACAGCAAGCGCAGGAATGAGGGCCAGAAAAAATACAAGAATTCGTTTCATACAGGAAGTTCTCCTCAATTGAGCGATCAGAATTGTCACTTCTGCATTCTAACGCGGCTGTCTGCTTAACATCTCGTTTCTCGGCGGCGCAGGTTTGCCAGATACGGCTACAGGAGTCGCGCCCGTACTGCTCGCGCCCGAGGAGGCCTCCGGCCACTTGAGCCGCATCAGGGGATCGCCGAATAGGATGAAGGTCTTGCGAACGTCTTGATCCGAGATGCCAGACTTCGCCAGCGCGACCGCATCACCGATTGCGATGCCATGCGAATTGGCAAGCGTCCGCATCAGGGCCTGATCCATCTGGAACTGTGGCGATGGAGCGGTCAGCCCCGAAGAGGCCCAAACCGCCACCGCGCCGCCATTCTTTGACAGCATGAGCGCCGTCGCCAAACTCTCGGTATACACGTCGTGGAAAAATCCGTTCAGGCAATTCATCGCGACCACGAACGGCAGGCGCGGACCGTTCGTGAGCGCAGCGGCCGCGGTATCGTCGAACAGGCTACTTCCCCATATCTGTACCGAGCCATGCCCGTTGTAATTCACCAGCAACTGGCCCGCGTTTATCCCGGAGACGATCTGCTGCCGGGCTGTAGCCACCCCGACGCTCGTAGTAAAGACTCCGGTCACGTTCATGTTCTGCGGCAGGCTGTTTTGGACCGCCTGAGCAGCCTGAGTAAAGTTATCGCCCGGGTCGTCAACGTCGGCGACGACCATGCTTTGGTTGCTCCAGCTTCCGGGCTGGATCGCCGCATAACCGAGAATCTTGTCGGTCATGGTTTGCGCTTCGTCGATGTTACGGGCGGGCAGGCGGCCAGTCGCGATTTGCGCAAAGCCAGTGTTATTGAAGTCAGAGAACCAATCGTCCGATGCCGTCTTCAACTCCGATGTAGCCACAATTCTTGTGGGAACAAGATCCAGGAATCCGAAGCCGAGATAGTTTCGCGGATCAACGGAGGCATCACCGGCCAGCAGCAGGTAGTGAGGTTTCTGATCCCATTCGGCGGATGCGGTGCGCAGGAAATTACGAATCGCAAAGGGCGTGCGCTCGCCGAAGTTGAACTCGTCGTAAACGTCGTCGACGCTAACGACGGCGACCGACTTCCCTTCCGCGCGCCGCAAATCCGCGAGCGGTTGAACCTGTGGGGCAAACTGCGGCGCCGTGAGCATCACCACTTCCGCGCCGCGCTGGACGCCGTGCAGGCTCGAAGGACGGTTCGCCAACAAGGATGCCGGGCTTGCAATCTGCGAGTCCGTTACCGCCAGCAACCAATGAGTTCCCGACGAAGTCCATGGCACTTGGGTCGACAGAGCATAACCGCCCGCAGCAGTTGAAGTCTGGAAGGCAACTGCCAGCGGACGCTGCGGATCGGTGACGTCGATCACGCGCGTCGGAGGTTGCGAGAAACCTGTGACCGTGACCGCATCACCGGCACCCGCGCTGAACTTCAACTGGTCGGTCTCAGCGACATAGGGATGACGATAGTTAACCTCGATGTAGTCGACCAGGCTGATGTCGTTGCTTCCCTGTTGCGCCGTCAGAGTAATGGTGTTCATGCCGCTGACCAGCACGCCGCTGGGAACCGTGAAGTGAGACTTCCCCTCTTGCTGTCCCGCGAAGTTCACATCGCCGAGGGTCGAGCCATTCACTGCGACCGTCACGTCGTGCTGCTGGCCGTCGGTTACGCCTTGCAGCGCGATGTCAACTACGGCTTGCCCCGGCGAGAGGTTGGCAATATTAAAACTCTGCGTCGTTGATGCAGAGGAAACCAGCGGACCGAAGAAGTTGTCGGTGTTCTCGCGAAGCAGCGCAGCGAAGTATGTCGTGCGCGGTTTCAGTTCGATCGTCAGCCAGAAGCTGGCAGCGGCCGCCCCGGCGCTTCCGTTTTCCGAGACCGTCGGGATCCTCTGTCCCGGTTGGGCTTGCGATACCAGCCAATACACGCGCTGTCCGGAATAGGGCGTATCGATCGCGGTGCCATAGAACTCGATCGCCGATTGCGGTCCAAAGTTGGCACCGCCGATTAGCCGAATCGGTTGCTCGACACCCTCGGCAAACAGGTGGAGTGCATTGGCATCGTTATTGGGTGTCAGTCCAGCTGCCGCCAACTGGGGCTGACTTACGCGGTACCAGCCTTCATGATCGACAAAGATTTTCACCGCGGGACGCGCCGCCAAAGCGAAGCCAAGCTCTTGGCGTTCGGGCGTGATAAGGGGATGGGCAATTGTTTCACGTGGGTGCGCTTGTCCGCCGAGTGAACCACTAGCGCCAGCGTTCACTGCAGCTTTCGCCGACAGTTGGGCAAGCTCTTGCATGGTTGTTGCACGCGTCATGGGTCGAGCCATCGGGGATGCCGTCGCAACGGGTTGAAGGCTTACCGGTCCGTGCATGGTCCGCGTACCGTTCAGGTCCACGTCTTCGAGCCAATACAGGGCTCCGGGCGCGGGTGATGTATCGATCCATGCGTAGGTTTTGGCGCCGTGCTGCTCAAGAGCTTCACGCATGAGCAAAGCTGATCCAGCAATCAATGAAGGGTTGAGTTGCGCTTTTTGGCCATTCACGTCGCGATAGACGTTGAATCCCAGGTTGTGCAGTTCTCCTCCCGTGTTCCACGAGAGCAGCGCGCCGCCTGCGTTCGGTGTAGCCAGGAAAGAATTCACGCGCACGCTCGTCGGCCCTTCGATGGCGACGAAAACAATTGAGGTGTTGTTGGCTACATTCTGATCAGCACTCGCGGAGTTCACGATGACCGTGTTCACGGCGAGCGAATACGGAGTGTTTGCTGTGGTCGTAACCGTGATCGTGGCAGTTGCACTCGCGGCAATGGACGTGAACGTGCACGTCAACACACTTCCTGCCTGAGAGCAGGAGCCACCCGTTCCTCCAGAGATCGAGGACGAAACGTAGGTGACTTGCGTTGGGATCGTGTCCACAACGGTGACGCCAGCAGCCGCAGCTGTACTCGTATTGTTCTTTACGGTAATCGTGTAGGTCAGGGTGTTATTCACAATAACCGGGCTCGGCGATGCAGACTTCGTAGCCGAAACATCAGTGCATCCCGAGGAGGAGCGTGGCCCCGGACTGGAGTCCAATGTGACGCCAGACGTGGCAATGCCTGCAGAACCGGCGGTAGCGCCGTAGGTCGCAGTGGCGTTGCTCAATGTAATTCCGCTGGCGCCGCCGGTTACCGTTGCCGTTATGGTGGCGCCTGTGCCCGTATACACAAGAGCGCCACCGCCGCCACCGCCACCCGGGCCGTGGCGATCAGCGTTGCTGTAGCCGGGAAAGCCGGCCGTGCCGCTGTCCCAGGTGTCGCCGCCGCTGCCGCCGGTCGCATTCAGCGTGACGTTGGGCGCACCTGTGACCGTCGTCCACAGGAAAACGATGCTGCCGCCCGCGCCGCCGCCACCTCCCCCGTCATTCGCAGTGTTGTTGTAGGCGGGAGAGCCATTCGCGGTGATGGTCGCGTTTCCGCTGATGTTGGCAGCGCGGATCATCACAATGCCTCCGCCGAAAGCCCCGCTACTCGCTTGGGTATCTCCGGGGCTGTTGTTGCGGCTGCCAGCGCCGCCACCGCCACCCATTTCCACGCGGCTCAAACTTGCCGGGAAGGCCGCGCCTCCGAGCCCTCCAATCGACAGATTCGAATTCCAGGTGTTTCCGCCCTGGCCGCCCGCACCACCGTTGGCTCCGCCTCCGCCGCCGGAGTTTTGGTCGTTCCCATTGGGCGCAGCCGTAGCCGCACCACCGTCGGTACCGCCACCGCCAGCATTACCGGGCGCGCCGCGAGCCATGCTCCCATTCGGATAACCTTCCGCATAGGTTTGCCCGCTGCTGACCACGCTCGCTCCGGACTGCAGCCACTCAGGCGTTCCGGCAATTCCCTCACCTTTAGAACCTTGGGCTCCGTTGACGGGCGGGGTCCCGTATGCCGTTGGCGCGGCATACAGGTAGTCGGAAGTGGTTGCTCCGGCGGCGCTGCCGTTCAACTGCAGACCAGCCGCTCCGCGGAACCCGAGACCATTCACACTGACCGTGGCTCCGTTCAGCGTCAGCGTACCCGAAACGTTTAAAGCCAGAACACCGCCAGTCGCTCCGTTCCATGCCGAGGCCGTCAGCGTTGACGTCAATGTCGCGGACGCATAATTTGGGACCCGAATTACCTGGAATGTGCGCGCCCCCTGGGAAGACGTCGCCGCCGCGGACGTATAGGTGTAAAGCAATCCACCGCCCGCCCCCGCCGCCGTCAACGTAAGAGTCCCCCCGCTGGTTGGGACAGCATTGCCCGCGGTTGCGTACTCGTACACGCCGGCATTATTCAGACTTGTCGATCCCGAGCCGCTGCTGCCGTCACCATACGCCGAGGTATTGGAGCTGTTGATCGCTGCATCCTGCATTTGCATTACGAGAACCAGGTCTCCAATAGCGATTGCTGTGCCTGCTCCCGTGGACGCCCCGAGTGTGATGGAAATCGATCCCGCCGTGGCGGTAGCCGTCCCTGGGTAATAGGTATTAATGACGCCGCTCAAGGGGCCGCCGTCAACAACCGTAGTCGTGGCGCACGCGGCGAACTCCGAGTAGGAAACAGCTGATGCTGAGTTGTTGGCGCTGTTCAGATCCGCTGAACTCGAACTCACGCTCGCGTTGAGCACATACCCGCCAGGCGCGCTTGGGGTTGCCGTAACGGCGACCGTTGCTGTTCCGTTCAGGGCAATCGCCCCCAGGCTGCAACTGATCGTCGTAGCGCCAGTGCACGCCGAACCCTGGCTGGGAATGGCAGAGACCAAAGTCAATCCGGTCGGCAGCGTGAGGGTTGCGACCACTCCGGTCGCGGCCGATGCTCCCGTATCCTTAACCGTAGCGGTATATGTGACGCTCGCGGGAAATTTTGTAGTGGACCCGGCCACCGAGACCGACAGGTCCGACTGAGAGGGTTGGACCGAGACCGCGGCAACCGCCCAACGGGTGCTGGCGGTGAGGTCTTCCGACATCGGGACGCTGAGTGCTCCTTGCCGGGTTGATCCGAATCCGTAGACGTCGTTGCCCGAGGCGCCGGATGCGGCTGCCCAACGTTGCGTTTGCGAGGCGCTAGTGCTGGCCGCGGTCGTTCCAGCAAAGAGCGTCAGCGTGTCCTGAACCATGTCATTCGAACTGCTGGCGACGTTCACAAAAGCATTCGTGGAATTCCCGGTACTGGTAACGTAAGTGCGAATCGGCGTCGTCTGGTCGGCGCCTGTAAACGTAGTTGCGCCCGCGACCACTCCGACCGTACCCGCACCCGGAATACTTAGAGTGACCACAACGTTGTGGTTTCCGGTCGCAGGCGCTTTCAAATACCACATCTCAGTGCGGCGATTGGTAGTTACCGCGGCGGCGCCTGCAGAGGTCAATGCCACGCCGTTATAGGTGACGCCACTGACGGTTGTAGAATTCCTGCCGCTGATGTTCAACGAGACGCCCACCACCATCACCAGGTTTGCCCCCGTGGTTGTATGCAGGAAGGTGAGGGTATTCGTCGCCTGAAGCAGGGCGCCGCTCGACGAGGTGGTCGCATCGAACGCAACCTGCGCATGGGCCGCGGTGACCAGTACCGGGCAGAGCAAAATAGCCGCGACGAGTGCAGCCTTAAAATGGCTGGTGCGATTCCTGGAAGCGCCACGATGTTGAAAATTAGAAATTTGAGGCAGCGCGCTAATCCGCGTACAGTCCTCCCCTGAGATTCTTCCCACATTTACCCCCTCGTAACCGGACCACATCGATACGAATCGCGGCGTTCTATTCCACCCAACCAGGTTCACGTTCTCAGATTGCTTTGTCGGATTGTGGGAACAGGCAAGTAGATCGACCGTCGTCCGGCCGAGCGTACCGTTGGCTACTTGGCCTATCACAACCCTCAATGCCGTCTCGATGCGAAAGGCGCTTACTCTGGAAATACGTGAAAAATAAGGCGGGGACAAGTCATTAGTCGTATTCGGGATGTGGAGTCAACGTCGCCTTTGGGGGAATGCGCCGGGGGACGAACGAACTAAATGGAAGCCTTCGTCATTTCTATCACTGCTTTGTTATCGCCTCACGGCGCTTTGCGGCGACTGTTCTCAGACGGCCTGGGCCTGGCGTTCCGGCTGGGCCGTCACAGTGCCAGGGTTATCGTCTTCGTCTTCGCCTTCGTCCTCGTCGCTCTTGATATTGAACGCCGCGCGCAGGGCCAGCGGAGTGATGAGCGTTGTAAGAAGTACAACCGCGACCATTACCGCAACTTCGGTGCGGCTGAAAATACCGCTGCTCGCACCCATCGCAGTCACGATCAATCCAACTTCACCTCGGGAAATCATTCCACAGCCAACGCGCAGGCTGCGAACCCAGTCCATGCCGGATGCTAGGGCTGCGACGCCGCAGCCAACTAGCTTGCTAATAACAGCGACACCGAAAATCACACCAAGCAGCGCCCAATGTCCTGACAGCGCCCGATAGTCGCTCGACAGGCCAATAGCGATAAAGAACAATGGAATGAACAAGCCGTGTCCGAGGGCGCTGAAACTACGCTCCACGTCCGCCTTGTATTCCGATCCCGCGAAAACGTAGCCCAGCAGGTAGGCGCCGGTGATCCCCGCCACGCTGCCAAGCCATTCTGCCGAAATCGCATAGACCATGACCAGCGCGAAAATGCAGCTTGGCACTGCCTCGTTGGCGGAGAGCTTGCGGAGTTGCAGAATGAGCGGATCGAGAAATTTCTGTGCGCCCAGGTAGCCGATCGCAAAGAACAGCGCGCCGCAGACCGTAGTCACGAGCATCTGCACCACGAGGGGATGGTCCCCCGCCAATCCGACGGAATGTTGCAGCCAGTTGCCCACCATGGGAGCAAAACCGAATGCGCCGACTTTTGCCGAGGTGGCAGATGCTGCCAGGAACGCTACCACGAACAGGCCCATGACATCATCGATCACGGCTGCGCCCAGGATCACCGACGCCTCCGGCGAGCTCATTTTGCCGGCGTCCATCAATGTTCGCGCTGAGATGGAAACGCTCGTCGCGGTGAGCGCACCACCGAGGAAGCATGCAGTGGACACGACATGCCCATCGCATGGGCAACGCCCGCTCCAAGGAAAAACGGCCACACCACTCCGGAGAAAGCAACCAGGAAAGCCGGCAGGCCGGCTTCCTTCATGCGATCGATGTCGGTCTCAAGTCCCGCGATAAACATCAGGACCAGGCCGCCGACCTGTGCCATCAGCATGAGCGCACCCGAGGCCTCGCCTCCGGCAAACACTCGCAACTGGAGCAGGTTGAGCGCACCGGGGCCGAGAATGACCCCGACAACTAGTTCGCCCAAAACCGGAGGGATGTTGACGCGGGCAAACAACGATGCGCACAACTTTCCCGCAAGCAGCAGAATCGCTACGAGTAAAGCGAGTTGAAGTACGGGCGGCATCAATCCGATCTTACCTACGTTTTTTACTGCACGTCCAACGCGACGGACGTTGCCGGGGAACGGCAATCCCACAGCCGCAGAAAAGGAACGACCGAACCGAACGCGGACATGTATCCGCCGCGCTCGATGCCTTCGCGCTTAGCGGAATGACTCCGGGGCTGCATTCGCTGGTAGTACCGGGCGAAATACGGGGGTCTCCGCATCCCGCCCGGCCGTGGTCGCCATGTTATTGGCGATGCGTACGACAGAGGTCAGACAGCGGCCGCACCGCGCTCTTGGTTCCGGATACGGATCGCCTCCTCCACCTTGTAGAGGAATATCTTGCCGTCACCAATCTTGCCGGTGGAGGCATTCGTAACGATCGCATTCACGGCCTTTTCCACGATGTCGTCTTGCACAACCACCTCTATTTTGACCTTCGGCAGAAGATCCACGGTGTATTCACCACCGCGGTAGCTTTCTTTGTGGCCTTTCTGCCTTCCGTGCCCTCGAACTTCTGAGACCGTCATCCCCTCGACTCCGATGTCAATAAGGGCCTTTTTCACCGCGTCGAACCTGTTCGGCTGAATGATTGCTTCAATCTTGGTCATCTTGTCTCCTAGAAGAATTTGGCGGCGGTGAGCCGGAGCTTGAATCAAGCGCTCCGGCTTCCGCCACTAGCCAATGTTCGTCAACTGATTGCGCGATTCAGCGAACCCACGGTTGACATAGAATGCGTTGATGGCGCGAGGGGTAGTTCCTGCTCCATACCAGCGGGAGCGCCAATCGCGGAAATTACATATTCCGGATAAGCCGAAATCCCATGCTCGTGGAGATCCATGCCGAAGGTTTCCATTTCTGGAGGTAAACGCAGCATGCCCATCGCATTGACCACGTACATAACTGCCATCGCAACCGCGAATGTCGCGACTGTTATGCAGGCGCTGCCAATGATCTGGGCTTTGAGAATCTGCAGGCCGCCACCATAGAGCAGACCCCTGAGCGGCGCGGAGTTGTCCGGCCCGAGAGGCCCAGTGGCACCGTACTGACCACAGGCAAACAAGCCGAGTGAAATAGTGCCCCAGATTCCGCAGACACCGTGAACGGGCACAGCACCTATCGGGTCATCAATGCGGAGCCATTCCAAAGCGTCAACTGCAACAATGACTATCACTCCAGCAATTCCGCCAAGCAATACCGCGCCCGTCGGACTCACCCAGTAGCACGGGCAGGTAATCGCGACCAATCCCGCAAGGAATCCATTTGTTGTATAGCTGGCGTCCCATTTCGTGAATTTGAAGTAGCCGTAGAGAATAGAGGTGAGTCCGGCCGCGCACGCTGCCAAGGTTGTGTTCGCAGCGACTCGACCAATGCCCACCAAGTCCATCGCCGAAAGCGTACTGCCGGGATTGAATCCATACCAGCCGAACCACAGGATCAGTCCGCCGCTAACTGCGATCGTCAGGTCGTGCGGCAACATGGGTTGACCACCGTCGCGCTTGAATTTCCGGCCGAGCCGTGGGCCAAGAACGATGGCGCCTGCCAACGCGATAAATCCGCCAATCGTGTGGACCACGGTGGACCCTGCAAAATCATGGAATCCCATGCCAAGGGAGGGAAAGAAGTGCCCCTCACTTCCCATCAAAGCCAGCCAGCCATCCGGTCCCCAGGCCCAATGGCCAATGATTGGGTAAATAAAGCCAGTGACGCAAAAGCTGTAAAGCAGGTCGCCGACGAATCCTGTCCGGCCGATCATTGCCCCCGACGTGATTGTTGAGCAGGTATCTGCAAAGGCGAACTGGAAAATCCAGACTGCAAGGAACGCAACGCCAGTGGTTTCATACGTGGCAGGCGCGTTCTGCAGGAAAAACCAGTGATAGCCAATGAATCCGTTGCCATGGCTGAACATGAAAGCAAAGCCAATCGCATAAAACAGAATGCCGCACAGACACGTGTCCACCACGCATTCCACCAGGACGTTCACAGTTTCGCGGGAGCGGCAGAAGCCAGCTTCGAGCATCGTGAAACCAACCTGCATTCCGAACACCAGGAACGCTGCCACCAGTGTCCACATGGTGTTCACCGGGTTCACGATGTCGGCAGCTTTCACTTCCGGCGTTCCCGTATCCGCGTAAACGTGGGCGAAGAACAGTCCGCCGACGACGACCATCAGCAGTAAGACAAGCCCCACGCCGAGCAGTTTGCCTGCTAGCAGCGTTCCGCCATAACGGCGCCACTGAGGATCTTTAAGTCGCGTGCGCAAGCGGAACAATTTCTGAGATAGAGACAATTGTTGCGTCGGCCTTCTGGTTGCCATCCTGTCAATCTCCTTTAGGTTTTCTTGCAGTACTCGTCCCTACAACGGTTGTGACGGATCGAAAGTGTTTTTCTGAATCACCCTAGCATCGGTACAACGACCCATGTTAAGAAGTTACGTGGAGCCAACCGCAGTGACAATCATCCTTTGGTAGCGTTTTGATTCAAAAAACTTATGGGTGGGATAACTACGCAAATCAAGCATTCGGCGAGTTCTGCAGCCGGTCCGACATTCGCACCAGCTCGGGGAGAGAGTTCGCCTGCATTTTTTGCATGACCCGGCTGCGATGGATTTTTACCGTGGGCTCGCTGAGGTCGAGCTTGTGCGCAATCTCCTTATTGGCAAGGCCCGCCGCGACCAGATTCATGACTTCGGCTTCGCGATGGGTGAGGTCGGCAAATCGTCCCCGCAATACAGCACTTTCAGCTCTCGCCTGCAGAAAGGTCCGGTCCACTTGAAGTCCGCGGTAAACGGCGGAAAGCAGTTCTTCCTTCTGAAAAGGCTTGGTCAGGAACTCGATCGCTCCGGCTTTGACCGCACGCATCGCCGTGGGTATGTCCCCATGGGCCGTAACGAATACGATCGGCACGGCGATTCCGGCCCGCTTCAGTGATTGCTGGAATTGCAGGCCAGTCGTCCCCTGGAGTTGCACATCCAGAACCAGGCAGCAACTGGTGTCCGGCCGTCCGCGTCGAAAAAATTCCTCGGTGGAGGAAAACGCATGAGCGCGAATGTTGACGGCCTCCAGCAGATTTGTGACGGCATCCCGCACCGATTCGTCGTCGTCAATCACAAACACCACATCAGACTCAGTCATCATTACCCCTCGCGGCAATTGGAATGGTGAACTCCAGCGCCGTTCCACCCTGGGGACGCTGGATCGCATGGATCTGGCCACTATGAGACGCCACGATAGATCGGCAGATTGACAAGCCAACGCCGATCCCTTGCGGCTTCGTGCTGAAGAAAGGCTCAAAAATTCGCTCACAAAGTTCCGGCTTAAGGCCGGTTCCGTAATCCTCCACGCGGACGACGACATCGTTCCCGTTCTTCCGGGAATTCAACAGGAGCCGCTTGTCGTCCACGGGAGTTTCGTTCATCGCATCCATAGCATTGACCATGAGGTTCAGGATCACTTGCTGTAGTTGAATCCGGTCAACCTTCACCTTTGGCAGATCGTACGCAAAATGCGTGTAAATGCGCACTTGCCGTCGCCGCGCTTCGTCGCGAAGCAAGACCATGAGGTCGCGGATCAAATCGTTGAGATTCAGCCACTCCTTTTCGGGCGGCCCTTTCTGGAACAGGGCTCGAATCCGGTTAAGAACTGCCCCCGCTCGAATCCCGTCCCGCACGATGCTATCCGCGCTGCGCCGCGCCTTTTCCACGTTCGGTGGATCGGCCGAGAGCCATTCCAGGCAGGCCTGGCCGTTGCTGACGACGCCTGTAAGCGGCTGCCCCACCTCGTGCACGATTGAGGCCGTCAACTCCGCCATACTCAACATGCGGGAAAGATGCGCGAGGTCGGCCTGTGTCCCCATCAGCGCAGTAGTGCGCTCTGAAATTCTTTCCTCGAGTTCATCGCGGGCCTGCAAGAGGGCAACCTCAGTTTTCCTCTTCGACGAACTGAACCAGCTCGCGATCAGAGAGCACACCACAAAGGAAGCAAAGTATGCCTCCCCCGCGGGCCGGATCGATAAGGAATCAAACGGAGGTAAAAAGAAATATTCCGCACTGACGGTGGAAACTAAAACCGAGAACAACCCTGGCCCGGTTCCGCAAAACCAGGCGCTGGCAACTACTGCTCCGAAGAAGAAAAACAAGAATGGATAGGGGAAAAAGCGCTGCAGAAAAAACGTCAGACCAAAAGCGATCCCCACAAAAAGCACCGCAGCGCCGTAGTAAGTGAATGTGTATTGAAGGGCAGGGAATATTTTTGCGCTCCAGGCTCTGGGTGAGGAGACGTTCGGAAGCCGCAACCCCGGAACGTCTTCAAGCAGAACCGATGCTTCACGCATAACCTGCATTGGCAATGTGGGTGTGAATCCCTAGATTTTCAACTTTCGGCGCTTACGATTCTCTGGACGTGAAACATAAGAAAGGTACGAACATTGTCCCGACCATGATTTCGATAGCCAGCGGCAATGGTGCTTGATCCGCAGAACGAGCATGATCGCCACCATCGACAACCTGCCAACGTGAACGGCGCAATCTCTCGATGCGCCCTGTCATGCGAAAGAATTCACCGAAATGCAGTCTTCTGCTCGGGTTAATGGGGCCGCGGGCGCGAATGCAGCCCACGGCGAAGAAACCCGCCAGCAACAACTCCAGCGGTGCGTTTTGTCCATGACTAGACTCCAGCTCGGAATTGCGAACGCTTCCCCATACACGACAGGCAAACCTTGCGTGCGCGCTAACGACGAAGGCTGAAACATACTTGCTAGCTGCCGTGAGAACCAAACGGTTACATTGCTGCAGAATCGTTACTGCGTTGTGCCTGAAGGGTTGCGCCATCCAGCTTCAAACCGCAAGCCGGACCATCCGATCAACGTATGCGGATTATGTTGGCGGGAACCAACTAAGTCAAATTCAAACTTTTTATTGCCGTAATCACCATATCTAAAGCCCGCTCGCCAAACAACTTAGCGCTGATGGTCCTGCTTTGAAACGTTGCCGGCCTCGGGAAATTCTTCGGTGCCCCAATGCCCGGCGAACAGGAGAGCAAATATTCTTCCCGCTTGAAGCGGTCGGCAAGGACCGGATAGCTTCAACATCTGGATGGGGGGAACTTTAGCATCACCGGCTGCTGTGTGTTGGCGTCCACGGGCGCGAAACATAGACGCGGCGGGCGTACTGGTGATGAGTCTGTCGAGGCGAAAGTGGTCCACTTCTTCGCCGACAGTGACGAGGGATCTCATTTTGGCAACCTTCGGTAATTTTGGTTGCACGTTGTAGCGTCCTGCGGTTTTCAGAGGGGATGTGCGATCGTCTTATGATCCGCGGCCGCCTCACTGCCCGGTGCAACCGCGGTGACTTCGAGAGCTTCGACAACCGCCACGGCAGCCGCCCCGAGCACTTGCTCTTCGTGATCGGTGAGTTCGCGCTTGCGGGTGTCGAGCACGAGAATTTCTCCAACCATCTTGCCGTTGCGGCCCAGCAAGCGTTGGCCGGCGCAAAAGGCAATCCCTTTGTTGGCAAGCCCCAAGTCCGTAAAACGCCTCTCTCCCAGCACGTCGCGAATCAGAACCTCGCTCGGAGAATTTCCGTTCGGCGCTTCCATCCATTTTGTGACTGGAAGCAGTGCGCTCGAAAGATCGGAAGGGACGCCGCGCTGTGCCGTCCAGGTCGTGCCGGCCTCGTCGGTGATCTTCAGGAATCCCATTGGAGCGTCGAGAGCCTTGGTCAAGCTCGACAACACTTCGTCAAGGGTTTCACGCGCAGTGCCCTCCGAACCTGCGAGAAGCTGAAGGTCGGCGATTTCCTCGGCCGCCGACTCCCGTGGTGCGGCATCCTTGCCATCCGTAACTGTGTTATCCACAACTGCCGGTGCCGCCGTGATTTCGCGAATGTAATCCAGCCCTTGCTTCAGGGTGCAGGCGACGTGGTTGGCATCGCTGACAGGAATTCTTTCGCGGATCGTGGCCAGGTCGGCGTCGCTCCAGACGGCGGCCATGATCGAAGCGGACGGGCAGGCTCTTCGCAGTTGCCGGCAGCGTATCGCCACGCGCCGAACCGCCTGTGGAGGTATGCCTGCAACACAAATGAGGTCAGGTTGCGCGGCGCGAACGGCATTTGCCAGCTCGACGCCGGGAAGGTCCACCGGAAGAATTTGAACATCGCACCCAACCAGAAGCTGCGTGAACATTTGGCAGGCCAACTCGTCGAAAGCATTTTTTGCGGGCAGGCACACGATCTTCACCGACTTTTCCCCGCGCTCAGCAGCCGCGATGTTCGTCTCTGCAAAGTCCTGTATCAACTCGCGCGTGTTCTCCAGAACATAAGTTTCCGTCGCCAGATCCAGGAAACCCGCAAGGCGGCCTTCTTCCACCAGGCTCAATGCAGGAGCGATCACCGTGTCGTAAACGTCTGTGACCGTCTGCTCTTTTAAAAATTCTTCCGCAAGTTCGGCCGCATCCTCCGCTTCCATCGCTATCATCCGCTGATAGAACCTTTGCGCCGGCGACAGCGCAGGTTCATCCCCAAACAGAATTCCTAGAAATTCGAGGTGCCGTACGTGACGACCGACCACCACCACACACACCGTCAGCGGCGTGGAGAGCAACAGGCCAATGGGGCCCCAAAGCCAGGTCCAAAACACAGCCGCTACGAGAATTGCGACCGGGGAAATGCCGGTCGAGGATCCGTATAAGAAGGGTTCCACAACGTTGCCCGTGATGAGTTCCAAAACTACATAAAGCCCCAGCGTCATGCCGAACTTTTCCCATCCTGGCGCAGCGCCGACCGCCAGAAGCAATGGGCCCGCGGCGGCAATCCAAGGTCCAACGTAGGGAATGAAGCGAAGCAGAGCAGCCAGTACCGCCCACACCAGCGGGTGGGGGACGCCAAGCAATCGCAATGCCAGCCCGACTAGCACGCCGTAAACGGTGTTCACGGCCAACTGCGTCAGAAGATAACGGCTGACTCTGTTCGCAGCGTCGTCAAGAACCTGCGTGGTCACGTAGAGCCGGCCGCTTCCGGCGAGCCGCAACACGCGGTCTCGCAAGTCCTCTCGCTCGATCAGAATAAAGATTACAAACAGTAAAACCGCAAACGTCATGGCGACCACGCTGGCCACCGGCCCAACCACTCTTTGCAGAAATGCCAACGGCGTTGGGGCGGGCGGGCGCACTTCCACGGCCACCGGTCGCTGGGAAGCGGGGGCCTTGGGCGCGTTCGACTTCGTCAGCTGCGCCCCCACATCGGTCAACATCTGCTGCGTTTCGGCGAGATGATCGAGCCCCCGCGGGGCCAGAGAACGAAGCTTTGTGGTTATGTTATTGCGATAGGCAGGAAGATCGGCGGACAGATTGTAGGCTTGACTGAACAGAACCCAGCAGAGCAACGCGACAAAAGAAGAAGAAAGCGCGACGACTGTCAACGCAGCGAAACTCTTCCTGAATCCCAGCCTTTGTAATCGAACCATCGGCGGAGATAACAGAAAACTCAGCAAAATCGCGAGCGCGATCGGAATCAAAACTTCCCGGGCCAGATACAGAACGGCTACGCCTACCACCACTCCATAAGCAGTCTGGAGGGTGAACCGGCCCGCTGAGACCGTGTCTCGCGCTTTCTTCATTTAGGACTCGAACGCCGTCAGAGACGGCGAGCGCTATGCAGTTCGCCGCCCCAGCACAAAATGCAAGATCAGCGAAATAACTGCAAACACCAGCAGCAGGTGGATGAGCCCACCGGCCACGTGGAACACCGTGAAACCACCGAGCCACGCGATCAATAGCACAATGAACAGAATGGTCCAGATACTCATATCGCCTCCTTTGAAGATTCGAACCAATGACCTTTTTAAGATTACGCAAGGGCAATTTCTTTGCAATTGAGATCATCATGTAGAGCGAGAAACGGCGCATGGTAAGCGCATGGGGGTTTTCTTTCAGGCGCCTTGGGAATAACTAGGAGAACCAGGTTCAAGGCGGGAAAAGAGTAGAATTCCCACCGCCAGTCCGAGCGGGCCCCCAACATGCGCGGTCTGCAGACAAGCCCATAAAGTAAATACTGTATACAAAAGTTTGGTTAGCGCCGGAGCGTAGGAAGTCGCTTCGCGCGGCAGACTATACACCCTCTTTACTGTCTTTATACAGCCCCTAGGCCATTGCGTGGCACTGCTTTTGGGTTCAATCTAGTTGGGTATGTTGAGCCGCGTCCTCATCGTCGAAGACCACCCAGCAATGCGAAGCGTCGTGCGTTCGCTGTTCGAGCGCGAGGGGTTCGAAGTGTTCGAAGCCGAGAATGGTCCTCAAGGCGTGGAGCAAGCTGAGAAACTACACCCCAGCCTAGTGGTACTGGACCTCCACATGCCTGGAATGAATGGGTTAGAGGCCGCCCGCGCCATCCAAACTACTTCCCCCGGCGTTCCGCTGCTGATGTTTACCAATATGGCTGTGCCGGGATTAGAACGCGAGGCGCGGTATGCCGGTATCTCCGCTGTGGTAAGCAAGACCGAGCCAACGGAAAACTTGATCGCTCGAGCCAAGGAACTGGTGACTAAGAACTAAGAGTTCCGTAAGGTCGATTGCCCCCGGAGCCAGCCTCCCTCTTAATTTTGATGCCTTGGACGCAGAAGATCCCTTGCGATTTTGCGTCCACTGGCAACAGGGATGCCAAAGAGGCCCTCTAACTTGCTTTGCGGGAGTTGCTGCGTATATTCTCCCAGAGCGAGACCAAAGGGGGGTGAGCGATGAGCGACGACAAGGCAAGCGTTACGCTTCCGGGTACCGTAGAGAAGATTGTGAAGCCAGTGCATCCTTCTTTACCAGAGAAGGCGCAAATCAACGTAGAAGGCGCCGACCACCTCTATAAAGAGATCCGCATCGTCAACGAATTCACCGATGAGAACGGCGATCCCGTTAAAGTCAAAGAAGGCGCCGAAGTCCAGGTGACGGTTGAGGCGGACGCTCTCGATACTCTCCCCGCCGCCAGCCAGTAAGGTCACCTCCTGTCTATAGAATTCACCTGAGAGAATCACCTCCTGGCCGTCATCTCGGCCACTGCTCTCAAGTGCGATAGTCGGTCATCCTACGACAAAAACCCGATGGCGGCCGCTCCCGCAGTCTTCTAACTTCGAGATCGCTTCGAAAAATGGGCTCGGAGCTTCGTAAAAATCTGCTTCGGGGGTGACGAAATGCTTTGGACGATTGCTGTGATTTTGCTGATTCTTTGGCTGCTGGGGATGGTGAGCTCCTATACGCTCGGTGGGTTCATTCACATTCTCCTGGTACTCGCGATTATCGTGGTGTTGATCCGGATCATCCAAGGAAGAAGCCCCGTGGTTTAGCTGCGCTGCGCAGATTTGTGTTCCCGTTAGTCGGACGGGTGCTCCCCACGCTAAAACGCCCTCGTTACAGAGAGGGCGTTTTTCATTGAATCGGCGCTTGAACGAGTCTGGTCACGCTCTTCGCTCTTCCCTCCGTCGCCCGTGCCCCGAACGACGAAGATGAAGAAGCACGACGACATGAAGAATGACAACATGAAGAATGACGACAGCATGGAAAAAAGTAACCCGCTGTCTTCTGCCGCCTTAGCCGCCCCCGCCGCACAATCCAAATGAGGAATCTGCGCAGCAGGTTCCTGATTTGTCCGTAACGCAATGTCCAATCGACCGGGGAAACGCTTCTAAGGACGGAGACCGCCACTGGAGCACGCCACTGGCTATGAGCGCGAGACCTTTTCTTCGGTTACACGTTCGTCCGGCTGGCTCTGGCTTAAGTATTTCTTCAAGCACCGCGCGCAGGGCGTGTAGCCCTCCTGCTCGGCTTCGCGCGCGACGACGGTCCGCACATGCGCCTTGTCGTGGATGAACGGGCAACCAGAGACGTGGAAAAGCTTGGAGTCGGTCGATACCAGGACAAGCATCTCCGGCGGAACTCCAGAGCCGGCCTTTGCGTGCTCTGAGCGCAGCACGTGCTGGCTCGACGAGGATCGCGCAACCTCGAAACTCCCAAACACAATCACTGCGGCGGC
The DNA here is from genome assembly GCA_043734125.1 of Acidobacteriota bacterium. GTDB lineage: Bacteria > Acidobacteriota > Terriglobia > Terriglobales > Acidobacteriaceae > Gp1-AA145. Next base: position 110,816 of record JAYTFR010000069.1, read on the forward strand.
GGTTGCGACCAGCCATCCCATGAAATTTCGGCGCGTATTCATGTTGTCTTCAAGCCTGCGCTGCAACCGGCGGCTAAATCCGAGCGGCACTTCCAGCATTCGCTCGTCGCCGTACAACTGGACTACGTTGCGGGTCCCTTGGAGCACTGCGGCACATTCTTTGCAGCCAGCCACGTGCTGCTCAATCGCCATACGCCAGTCGGGAGAAACGTCATCGTCCAGATAGTTCGATATTTCGCGCCAGACTTGCTCGCAGTTGACTACCATGGCTTCGTCCCTTTCTCGAACGACAGTCTGCTGCTCCAACCGCCACCCAATCCTGGGGACAACAGGTCGCGCAACATCAGCCGGGCCCGGAGCAAACGCGTCTTCACCGACGCGGTCGAAATCCCTAAAGCCCTGGCCGTCTCTTCGGTACTCAACTGCTGCATGTCGCGCAGCACAAACACCTCCCGATAAATTTCGCCCAACGAGCCCAGCGCCTGCGCGAGCTTCTGCCGGATCTCGCTGCGCTCGAGGGCCTCAGACGGAATCTCGCGCCAATCCGCGAAATCGCGCGGCGTGTAGTTTCCTTCCTCATCCTCGCGAATGGCGATCGGCTCCATCAAATGCGCGTGCCCTTTTCTTCTCCACATTCGCGCTTCGTTCACCGTGATTTGAATCAACCAGGTGCTGAACCGCGATTCCGCGCGAAATTGACCGATGTTCTTGAAAGCCTTCAGCGCCGCTTCCTGGGCCACGTCTTCCGCATCGGCCTGATTCCGCAAAATCGCAAAAGCTGCAGCATACACACGCCGTTCAAAGGGGCGGATCAGTTCGTAAAATAGATCGCGTTCGCCGTCGCGGATGCGGCGTATCAGCGCCTCCTCTTGGCGAACGGCTTCCTCCAGCGCGGGCGTCTTTTCTGCCATGTCTCCCCACGTCACCACCGGTTGACTACAAGCTTCCAACTACTCAGAGGTGTATCCCGGGGCTTTCTTCCACCCCGTCAGCATGGAAACGAAATTATTCCAGCCATGCAGCACCACCATCACCAGGTGGCCGAACACGAACGCCAGCATCGCCCACATAATCAAGAAATGCCACAGACGCGCATAGTGGAAACCGCCCATCAGCCATGCCAGCCAGGAAAATTGCACCGGCTTCCAGATGGCGATTCCCGTCACCACTGACAGCACTCCGAGCGCGATCGCCGACGTGTACGCGTGTTTTTGCAGCGGATTGTAGGCTTCCCTCTCTGGAGGCTTGGTCCCGAAGAAAAAATAATGACGGACCATCGGCCAGACTCCGGGAATGTCGCGCGGGGCGAACAGCACCTGCTTATAGTGTCCGCTAAAGATTTGATAGCCGACGTACAGCGCTCCACTGGCAAGGTAGATCCACATGAAGGTGAGATGCCACTGCAGCGCGCCGCCCAGCCAACCACCAATGGCAAAAGCTTTCGGCCAGTGAATAAGGTCTTTCTGCGGGATTTTCGCACCGAAGCTCGGGAACGCGCGAAAGATCTGCAGGCCGCTGCCCACCATCACGAACAGCGATACTGCATTCACCCAATGGCAAAGCCTCACGATCAACGGATGCTCATACACCGCCTCGACAACTTCGCCGGTCTTCGAGTCTTCGACTGCAAGTACGCGGGTTGCCATGCTCAACTCCCTTGTCAGCTATAGACCGTAAAACTCTGAGTATCCCAGGTCTTCCCAGTAACCGACCCGCGACAGCACGCTGGTCACCTTAAGAGCGGTCAGGTATTTCGCTTGTTTATAACCAACTTTCGTTGGAATCGTCAGCCTGAGCGGCGCGCCGTGCTCCCGCGTAAGCGGCTGGCCATACATTTCGTAGCACAGCATCGTTTGCGGATGCAGCGCGGTGGCCATGTCGAGCGATTCGTAGTAGTCGTCGGCGCACTCCACAGTCACGAAACTAGCGGTCAGGTCAGCGCCCACCGTTTTCAAGAAATCTGAAAGCCGCGCGCCGCCGAACTTGCCGATCACGTCCCATCCTTCAACACAAACGTGGCGCGTGTTCTGCGTGAACTTCGGCAGCGCCTGGAACCGGTCGAGCGTGTAATCGCCGGGACGAGCCACCGAACCAGCGACGGTCAGGTTCCACTTGTCCAGATCAACTTCCGGATCTTCGACGTCGTATCCATTAATCGGAAATCTGTCGAATGCCGTCAGCTGCGAATCGTCGAAAGTAGGCGCGAGGTGGCCGTGACGAAAAAGCTTTCCTGAGGCCCAATCACTAAAGCCCAAACCCGCTTTGAGTAAAGACGGTTGAAGTTTCGGCACAGCAAAGGCGCCCAGCGCGATCACCGGTGCGAGCTTGAAGAGCTCCCGCCGGCTCACGTTTTTGAATTTGTGGCTATCGATACGAGACTTCATGGAATCGCTCTCCGACCAGACTCAATCTTGTGGGATTCATGAACTGTCAAAAAGTTACGCGGCTTGATCCATTGCCTACACTGTCAGGCCACGGGCGAGTAGTGTAGCAATTTGCGCGCGAAATCTGCAGAGTTGGGGGGGAAGACTAAAATCCGTTGTTTGGATGAGGCATTGCGGACACGGCTAATGATCGAATGAGGGTATGAGCAGCTCGGATTGTCCTGCCCGCCGAATTCCTCCTACGCGACCGCGACTTCCGATCGGCGACAGTCCACCTGAACTTTCCGGTTTAGGCTGAGATTTTCAATCGCGAGTGCGATCCGCTTCGTCTCTACTCCCCGGTCATCTAGGAACAGTCTAACTTCGAACATCCCGGCCAAAGTCAGCGGGTTTCGCGTCCAATTCCCGTTTCGCAGGCGCGTGTGAACCACGTAATTGCTCGTCGCTGGCCCTTCCGATTGAGGGGAACTCGATTCAATAACGAATAAGTCCGGTTGATGGGGAAAACGCGTCATGCGCAAGAGCATATCCAATCAGGGGCGCTCGCGCAAGAGTGGGGCGCGGTGCGCTCTGGGGCAAATACCCTAGAGTGAATGGAACCGCCTTTTTGCACAAAACTGCGCTTACTTTCTGGTTTAGCGCCGCATCTCACCCATGGATCAAATCTCCTCAAAGGAAGTGTGCGAATGTCAAACAAAGGACTCAAGGAACTCTATATCAACGAACTCAAAGACTTGTATAGTGCGGAAACCCAGCTGGTAAAGGCACTTCCGAAAATGGCGAAAGGTGCAGTTTCGGAAAAGCTTCGCGAAGGATTTGAGTACCATTTGGAACAGACCAAGGGCCACCTGGAACGCCTCGACCAAATCTTTGTAAGCTTGGGCGAAAACCCTAAGGGAAAGAAATGCGAAGCGATGGTGGGCCTAGTCAAAGAAGGAGGCGAGGCGCTGGCCGAGGGTTATGAAGGCAACGTTCTCGACGCAGCCTTGATTGGCGCAGCGCAGCGCGTAGAGCACTACGAAATTGCCGCTTACGGAACAGCTCGCGCGATTGCGGAACAATTGGGAGAGACAAAGCATTCCTACCTTCTCTCCGAGACCCTGGCGGAGGAAAAAGAAACGGATGAAAAGCTGACCGAGCTTTCGATCGAAGCCAATAGCGGAGGCAGCCTGGCAGATGAGGATGTCGACGCCGAAAAGGTTGAAGCGGGTATTAGCTCCTCCTACCGAGGGAAAAAGGCCCCGCGGAAGGTGGCCTAGATCCAAGCCGGGCAGCGGACATTCATTTCCTGTTCGCCGTCTGGATTCCACAATTCCAAAGGTCCGGCTTGGCGCCGGGCCTTTTTTTGTCTGGGTCCGCTATGGTCGCGGAGGCAATAGAAAGGGTGAGAGGATTTGCCAGAAGCTCGCGCCCCACCTCGCGCAGAAATCCAAGGGACTTTGCTTCGCCAACGTTGCGGGCGCGGATGGCCAACAGAAAGCTCAGAGCGAACGAGGTAAAGATGTTCAGCAGGCCCACACAGAGAATTCCGCCGAGCGCCAAGGCAGCGTCGTGCCACTGGAGTTGTCCCACGAGACGGCTGCCGTCAAGGGCGTAGCCCAGTCCGGCCGCCGCCAAGGTCACGTGGCGCACTTCGAGCGGAATACCAAACAACTGGCAGACAATCGGCACGGTGCCGAGAAGGCATCCCAAGACAACAAACCCTATTGAACCTGGGGCGTGATGGAGGATCCAGTGAGCAAGCCGCGCGGCGCGAGGCTCTCCTAGTCGATCGCGGATGCGGATGCTGTTGGAAACCGCCGAAGCAGTCTTATGCAGCGCCAGGTAATTGGCTGTCCAACCGGTTGCCAGAGACGACAACCAGAGAAAGACTCCGGTCGCAATCGCAAAAGGTATGGTCATCGAGGAGTGAGGAAACAACATTCGCATCCCGTGCTCCGACTCCTCTGCCGACAAAAAAGGGTGCCCCGAAATCGCATAAATGAGGCGATCTATGGCGATAGAAAACGGAATGGCTCCGATCAGGTTGCCCACAGTCACGATGAACTGGGTCTGCGAAATCGCGCGGAGCCGGGCCATATGGTCCTGGTTGGGATCTTCCATCGCGTCGACTGCAGTCGCGGCCGTGACCGCAGGCATTTTCGAAGCCAGCATGAAATGTCCGGCTTGCATCAACAGAAAACTGATTACATAGTTCAGGGAATGCGCGATGGCCAAAAGCATGGGGGCCGTGATCGCCGAGGCCAGCGCGTGCTTAAAAAGGGCGGTAAATGAAGTGATCACACCGGCCACGATGGCGCCTAATCCCATCCGCCGCCACTCCGCTGCATTACTCGCGATATAGCGCTTTCCCACGCGCCCCGTACGTTCAACAACGCTGCGAGCCAGGCGACGTGTGCTGCCCGCGATTACGTTTGAGAATCGCCGCTGCGAGGCGAACCCGTGCACGATGGTGACAGCAAGCTTTCGGGCATCCGCTTCAGAACTTTGCAAACTGATTACCTGCTGAATCCTCCCCAATAGGGCCCGCAGCAGCCGAAGCCGAAAAACCAGATTGGCGGAGGACCCCTTCTCGGTCAGAAGCTGGTTGAGGGCCGCGATGCGCTCCTCGCAGGCTGCACGTTGCTCCTGCCACAATTTAAAGTCTTCCGGATGTTCGACGACGTGTTCTACCACGGAAGGGAGTTCGAAAAAACTCGGGTTCGTCAGGTCACTGTCATCCGCGAAATCGACGAAGTCGCGCGACAAGGCAATCGATGAAAAACGCAAAGACAGAATTCTGCAGGACGCCAGAATCGAGGAGCGCGAGGGTCGAAACACTTCCGCCCATTGCGCGACAAGCGGCCCCGGAAGGGACGCTATCCAATGGGCGTCAGACTCCTCCAACCGGAGCGAATCGATCAGAACGTAAAGATCGCCCCCCACTTCGTCCACCGGCAAAAGATGTTGGAAGGCGCGGGACACTACTTCCCCGGCGAGGAACGACTCATCCGGCAACCCGGCTTCGGACAGAACGCGGATATAAGAATGATGGGACCAGAATTCACGCAAAACTGAGCGGATCGATTCGTATTCCGGATGGGCCCGCATTTCCGCCCCCAGTCGCTCAAGGCTTTGCGTGCGCTGTGCTGGCGGCAGCGCAAGCAACTTCTGCAGCAGCCGAAAAATGCGCGTGGCCCGCTCCCTCGACCCGAGCGCGGCCAGTTCCAGCAGTTGCGACGCTTCAATGGAAGAGCCCAATGTTACTCCAAGCTTCTGAAATAGTATCCTCCACGACGGAACCCGGGGAAAGTTCCAAAAACTATCCTAAATGGCACTGGCATCAGGTGCGCCGTAGCACGCACAAAGAAACGCCCTCGCTGTAAAACGAGGGCGTTCGATTAAATGCGGGAGCGAAAACCTACGCGCTCTTACGCGTCTTTGCCGGATCTTCCTGCTGCGAGCCAGGTCGCTGCTGCTGTGGTTGCTGCTGATTCTGCTGTTTTTCCCGGTCCCGCTTCCGCTGCTCGTCGGTTTGATTCTCCCGGTTAGAGTTCTTATCTTGCGCTTCGTTTTTGTTATCCATTTTGTTCTCCTTTTTGATTTTGCCCACGTTTCTTAATCGCCAAACTCGCCGACCCGATTCTGCTAGGGTCTGCCGGGTTTAATTGTCGGTTCCGGTCCGCAACATGGGCCGCTCGGATTTCGAAAAGTCCGCTTTGGCCTCGGACGTCGAAGCGATGTCCTGCGCACCCGTCTGCTCAAGAATCTCTTTCGCGCGTTTGGTCCATTCCGAATCGTCACAGTGAACCGACAAAAGCATTCCGCCGTCCTTGATTCGGCCTTCGAAACGCTTGGCTTCGTATTCCGGGATGCCCATCCCTACCAAGGCCCCGGTGATCCCCCCGACCGCTCCGCCCACGCCAACGCCTGCCAGCGCAGCCATGATCGGCCCGGCGGCAATCAGCGGTCCCACGCCGGGGATCGCAAGCGCCCCGATGCCGGCGAGCCAGCCCAGCGCTCCACCAACGACGGCGCCAGTTCCGGCTCCGGTCGTCGCCCCTTCGGGCGCCTTCGTGCCTTTCTCGTGTGCGAAATCCTTGGTGCCGGCATTCTCAGGAAACAATACCGATATGTCGGTATTCCGAAACCCGCTTGTCTTCAATGCATCGACTCCGTTTTCCACGCTCGTATACGTGTCATAAATCCCAAAAACCGCGGTGTTTTTGCCCATAGAATCCTCCTAGGTTGGCTTTTTGGCCTCTAGGAAACACTACGCTGTGAGGATCGGGGAACCCATCCGTGCTGAACCTGAGTTCGTGAGCTTATTTGGCTTAGGGGTAACACTTAGAGCGGACGTACGGAGTTGAAGGACCGAGAGCGCGCGCGCAGTCTGACCTACATCCGATAGCGCTTGCACCATCGTTTTTCAAGGCCCGCACGGTTTGCTCTGTCGCGCCGTGCGGACCCGTATTCCGTTACTTCCCAGCTATTTCGCTTCGATCTGATTCACGACCTGTTGCACGTTCGGAATTGATTCAGCCAGCTTAGCAGCCTCAATACGAGCTCTGGGCGTCTTCACGCTCCCTTTCAGGGTGAGGACGCCATTCTTAGCGTCGTAACGAATGTGTTGCTTGTCCAGACCATGCTGGATAAGAGCCGCGTCGTAGTTCTTCTCAATGGCATCATCAATCTTGGAGTCCGCGGACTTCGCTTCCGACTCCAATCCCACGGGTCGCACGCTAATCTCATTCACCACAGTGCGACCGCCTGCAGGCCCCTCAGCGATGGTGGCTGCCTGCGCCTTTGCGGCGTCAGAATGTACGGTTCCACCCAGGGTGATGGTGTTCTTGTCTCGGTCTTCGCTCACGCTGACGTCGGTCAACTCGGCTTGGGTTAGGGCGGCCTTCACGGCGTCAGTACGGGAGACGGTCTCGTTGTTCTTGGTGCAAGCGATACTAAACGCCAGCACGAGGAATGTTGCCAATACCATGATTTTCTTCGACATTTCTGTCCTCCTGTATTCTGACCACGAGTGATTCAGTTCTTCTGTAACTGCCTTCAAAAGCGGCTCTATCTAACTAATGTTCAAGGCTTTTCGACCTGCAAGTTGTTTGCGACCTCGAAAGTTCCCGGCACAGATTTCGCCTGGATACCGGCGACATTCTTGTCGGTCTCGTTATCGACCACGCCCTCCAGAGTCACGTGCCCGTTTTTCACGATAATTCGGATGGGCTTCACAACAGGCAGGGCATAGCGCTCCAAGGTCGGATAGCCGTAAATCTGGCGGTACAGAAGAAGGCGAATCCGGTCATCCGCCGGAGACGTCGGCAAAATTTCAATCTGATTGTCGACGTTTTCGACCCCCTCAATGCCTCTGACGGCTCGCTCGGCATCCTTTTTAGTGCTGGGCCGTGTGACCTGCCCGAGCAGCGTAATGTTGTAGCCATCCACTTTGAAGGCGATGTTGTCGAACACACCAAAGTAAGGCAACATCAGAATCTCGTGGCGTACTTCGCGCTTGAGGCGCTCGGCGGAACGGCTCGATGCCGCTGACGTATCATTCGTAGTTTGTGAGAAGGCCCTAGAACCGAAACCGAGCGACAAAATAACTAATGCCACAGCAAGACTGGTCTGGAAATTTTTCATGTTGTCCTCCAAAACTGTGCAAGCAACCATGAATCCCTGCCTGGGCCACGCCCGAGACGGGCCGCGACATCGTTTCCAACTTAACAGCAGCTTCCCCTGGGTGGGTACCCGTACCATTCTGTAGCCTCAGCACAATTTTTCCCTAAGACCCGGCTCTCGCCGACTGGGTCCGGCGACCCTCCATCGGCGTGTGATAGGGTTAGGGAACCCTGGCAGCCGGGCAAGAGCCGCACATAGCGGTACAACGTTCTTCCCATGTACATACGGTATTCACCTTAGGGACGCGCGTTCCTTTCTCGCCTACGCTAGTTTCATTCGATGTGGGGCAAAGGTACAAATCAGCTGACATCTCTAGTAGGGCAGTCACATTTTCGGGCAAAGCTTCTCGCGGCACGGCCGGGGGTAGTGCTGGCTTTGTTTGCGTTTTTGCTCATGTTCGCCTGGCCGAGACTGGCGCAGGCCTACTCCGTCCTCTCGCACGAAGCCATCATCGACAGCACCTGGGACACCGACATTCGACCTCTGCTGCTAAAGCGATTCCCCCACGCTACAGCTGAGGAACTCAAACAGGCACACGGCTATGCCTACGGCGGCTGCATTATTCAGGACATGGGTTATTACCCCCATGGCAGCTTTTTCTTTAGCGACCTGACCCACTATGTAAGAAGTGGCGATTTTGTAATCGCCCTATTGAAAGATTCAACGGACCTGAACGGGTACGCCTTTGCGCTAGGAGCCCTTGCTCATTACGCGGCCGATAGCCAAGGCCACATGATTGGCACCAATCGCGCCGTTCCGGTTCTGTACCCCAAATTGAAAAAGAAATACGGAGACAGCGTCACCTACGAGGAAGACAAGCTTGCGCATTTAAAGACGGAATTTGGTTTCGACGTCCTGGAAATTGCCCAAGGCCGTTATGCGCCAGACGCTTATCACGACTTCATCGGATTTGACGTCGCCACTCCCCTGCTGGAACAGGCCTTTCAGGAAACCTATGGTCTGGATCTCAAGACTGTCCTTACCAATGAGGAAGAAGTCATTGAGTCCTACCGGCACGACATCAGCAAGTTGATTCCCAAGGCTACGCGGATTGCCTGGACTCTAAAGAAGAACGAGATTAAGAAAGACGCGCCGGGGATGACAAAGCGGCGGTTCCTCTACAATCTTTCGCGAGCGAGCTATCAAAAGAGCTGGGGGAGAAAATATAAGCCGCCTACATTTGGCGAGAAGTTCCTCGCCTTCATTCTGAGGTTTATGCCCAAGATTGGGCCGCTGAAAGCTCTTAAACTCAAGACTCCCACGCCGGAAACCGAAAAAATGTTCGAAGCCAGCTTTAACGCCACCCTTAAGAGCTACAGGGATCTTATGAAGGAAACTGGCGACGGCAAGCTGGATTTGCCGAATGACAATTTCGACACAGGCGTCATCAGCGGACCCGGAAAGTACCGCCTCAACGACGAGACACGCGCAAAACTGCTGGGGGACTTGGCCCAGAATCATTTCACCGGGATCTCAGCCCCTGTCCGAACCGATCTTCTCGACTTCTTCGGCCATCCGGACGCCCCTTATTCGATCAGGCGCGATCCAAAAGCCTGGGCCAAAGTTCAAGAAGAGATTGAAGAGTTGAAAAAAGTAACACCGGATGCCCAAGAACGCAGCCCGGGAACAACCACTACAAATCCTTAAGGAGAAACCATGACTCAGTACATTCGCAGGATTGCCGCGACCGTTTTTTTCCTGGTTGCAATGGTAAGCGCAGTATTCGCCGGGCCACAAGATGGGGCGAAACAAGACATGAAGGACGCTGGCCACGAAACCAAAGAGGCGGCTAAAGACACCGGCCGCGCCACCAAGAAAACCACCAGGAGAGCTGGGCATAAGGTGAAGAGGACATCCAAGAGAGTCGCCCACAAGACCGCGGTTGAAACAAAAGAAGGCGCGCAAAAGGTTGAGGACAAGACCGACCCCGATCACCACTAACGCAGGCCAATCGCAGTATCGACTCGCGTGGTTCTGCGGCGGAGGACTTTCGGATATTGAGCCCGACAGGGATTCCCTGTCGGGTTTTCTTTTGTCTTGCGATCATGTGGTTTTCCGCGACATGTACGTGAACTTTTATTCCTAGCTACTAGGAGAGGCCTATTTCCCGGCGATCTTGGGCAGCCTAAACTCGTGAGACACGGAGGCAACTATGAGAATATTCGGGGATCGCAGGTTGAGCCGGCTTGCTTCGGCGGCATTTTCTCTCGGCGCGATATTGACCGAGCCGAAGCGGCGTCGCGCTGTCGTAAGTGATTTGTCGGGGCGCCTCGACGACGCGAAGGACGCAGTTTCCGGACGATATCGAAGCGTGGCCGAATCGGCTACCGAAATATTGCAGAACCGAAGCAAGCTGGCCTCACATGCGCTGGCGGTGACGGTCGGGATTGGCATGGGCGTGGGACTTGGGCTGCTTCTGGGTCCGGGCCGTGGGAAAAAAACGCGGGATGCGATTAAGGACGAAGCTTCCGCCTTCAAAAGTAAGGTCGTGGAAGCGGCACAGCACGCGGCGTCAGAGATGCCCTCTCATCTTCCAATCCGAGCGAAAGTAAGCTAAACCTTTCTTACGCGCGTCTACTTTGACTCCCAGCGCCGGAACTTGGAGCTGTTGCGATTGTATGCGAACTAGTTGCGCGTACTCCTCAACCTTCTGCCCCAAGCTTCTCGTGCCCGGCTGAACATGAAAACAGCCCTCGCCGTAGGATAGGACTTCCTGTCCTTCATCATCCTAGCGAGGGCGGTTTGATCCCCGGACTTTAAGTTGGACCTTATCTACGGTCGTCGCGATCATGGTCGCCGTCGCGGTCCCATTCGTAATTCCGGTCCCAGTCGCGTTCGGTACGCCACTCATGCCGCTGGGGGTCATACCAGGCCTTCGTTCTACTCCAGCAGCGGTCCCAAACCCGGTTCAGGCTACGCTTGGCACTGTCAGCTTGGCGGCTATGCCGTCCGTGCTCGCGCACCTCTTCCCGGTAGTGATTCTGCGCCCGTTCAACGCGGTGCTGACATTGGGAGCGTGAGTCCGCAGAGACGGCCGACGGAACGAACAATAACGCTGCTCCCAGGCTCGCCACTGCGAAAGTCCCTACGATGCTATTTTTTGTCATTTTCATTACGATACGCCTCCTGAGTTTTAACCAACTCCTGAGCAGATCAGATATCCCGGCAGCCGCAAAAGTTGCCACGCCGTGTAGGAATGAAACTGTAGGACCGACAGCGGGATTCCGGAGCCCACGTTCGCCGCGGCCCTGCCAGATTTGTCAACCAGCCAGGAAGGAAACCTAAACCAGATATTTATGAAGGCTGTTGCGCGTGCACTTTGGCTGGGAGATTCAGTCCGCCGGACGAGATCAGATGGATCAAAGGGCGCTTTGCCTTCGATGCGGCTCGGAGAGATTATCCGTGAATCGGGCTACCACTCCTGGGCGGAGTCGGGCGCGTCGTTGTCCCTTCGAAAGCGATTGCTCTTTTTGCGAACAATAAAAATCATGCAGACCGACATCACCGTGGGAGGCACGATAAGAATCAGAATCCCGCTGCGCAGCGCTTCGATCATTCGAGCCCCAGCCGACGCCGCCTGGGTGTAACAAAGAGCGCAGCTTTGGGCGGACGCCGTCTGCGGCGCGCCCAGGGCAATGAGCCCAAAAAACGCAATGGCGATCAGCAGGGACCGTTTCTCGATTTTTAGTTGCGCTCTCGCCATAGTCGTGGAGATTTTCGCCGAGGCCTCTGCGTTGTTGCTCACTTCACGCTTGAAAACGGAGCACCGTTCAGCATACGCGTGCTGTCGGTCCACCCGTACTGTAACCCCAGCAAAACCGAAACGGTGAGAAGGAGGACGAGGACGGTAAAGATGCGCTTCTCTCCCCACAGATGCATGAAGAACAAAACCGCTAGACCCGCTTCGACGCAGGCGACGGCGAACATCTGCACCAACATATGCGCGGCGTCGATGTTCCGGTAGGCAATAATAAATTGCACGCCCGCCAGAGCGAGCAGGCAAACGTAGATCACCAGGTCTTTGCCGATTCCGTTGCTCCTGTGCCCTTCAGCTGTTGTCATACCTTAGGCTCCCCGTGTCTTTATATATCTGGATGTCTAGTGGCCGAGATTCATCAGGTAAACCAGCGGCACCACGAACATCCACACCAGATCCACGAAGTGCCAGTAAAGGCCCAGCACTTCGATATCGTCGCCGTTGTAGCGTCCGGACTTGTAACGCACGCCCACCACAAGCAGCGCGATGACTCCGCTTACAACGTGAGTGAGATGCAATCCGGTGATACTGAAGAACGATGCCCCAAACAATCCCGTCCCCCAGGGATTCTTGAACATGGTCATGCCTTCGCCAATCAAGCCCATCCATTCCCGAATGTGCAGCAGGGCAAAAACAATACCCAGCGCCGCGGTAATCATCGTCCAACGAAAAGCTGCGGCCTTGTCTCCCGCCTTTGCATGACGCAACCCGGTCAGCATGGTCAAACTGCTGGTCAGAAGGACAAAAGTCATGATGGCAACATTGGTGACGCTGTGGAAAGGCCTCGGCCAGTTGGGAGCGCCGTGGCGTAGAAATCCATAGGCCAGCAAGCACGCGGCAAAGGTCATGGTGTCTGCAATGATGAAGAGCCACATCGCCAGCTTTTTTGTCGGAATGGAAAACGGCGGCGCAGTTACAACGCCGGTCGAATGTCCGTCCATGATTAAATCGGCTTGGCTCAAGGAGCCTCCTAAATATGGGTCGGTTAAAGTTTGATCCAGAGCAGCACAATCAGATACAACCAGAGCGCGTCCATGAAATGCCAGTAGCGCGCCGCCGCCACCAGCGTATTCCGCCGCAAAATTGATCTATTCAGCTTGCGAATCACGTAAATGAGACCGCCCAACCCGCCCAGTACATGCAGCGCGTGCGCCGTGGTAAGCACATAAAAGAACGAACTGCTTGGATTCGTTGCGAGATATAGGCCTTGGGCTCGCAATCGCCCCCACGCAACGTATTGCCCCGCTACAAAAAGCAGCCCCAGGCTAAGGGTGATGTACAACCAAAGCGCCGGGTGCTCTGCCTTGCTTCTGGCACCGGCCATGAAGACGGCCACGCGGCGTCGGGCCACTTCGATCGTGATGCTGCTCCCCATCAACAAAAACGTGTTGAGGTAAAGGATCGATGGCAGTTTGAACGTCTGCCAATCCAGTGATGCTCCCTTGCGGACGATCAACGCGCTGGAAAATGCAGCGAACATCATCGTAATCGCGAAAAGCACCACCCAAATGGCCGTCGAGGAGGGAGGCGGTGAGTACTTTACCGCTACCAGCGGAGCGCCACCCGCCCGAACAAAGTTATTCCAGTCGCCATTTCTGCCTTGCCCGTTGCCCGGCAATCGCTCCGGATCAGCTTGCACCGGTTCCGATATCGTGCTCGCCATAATTCACCAAACTCCCGCTCGCGATGCGGACTACGCTCGCGGACTACTTTTCGTCGTGCTCAGTCACAACCTGTTCCGGTGAAGCCTGCATGACGTAATCGCCAACCGAACTTTGCACTCCGTATTGATAGGGATCGTGATAAACAATGGGATGCTTCCCCCCGAAGTTGTCAAAGGGCGGCGGCGAAGTAGTGCTCCATTCCAAAGATGTTGCCTCCCAGGGATTATCCGGTGCCGGCTTGCCCCAGAACCGGGAATGAATCAGGTTGACGATAAAAATTACTTGGGCCGCGCCGGTGATTAGCGCAGCCACAGTGATAAACCGGTGAACGGGCAACAAAGGTTGCAGGTAGTCGTCAACAAACGACGCGTAACGGCGCACGTTGCCCGCGATGCCCAGGTAATGAAATGGCATAAAGACGCAGTACGCGCCCACAAAGCTCATCCAGAAATGCAGTTTGCCCAGGGTCTCATTCATCATCCGCCCGGTCATCTTCGGGAACCAGAAATAAGTCCCCGCGAAAATGCCGAACATGGCGGCGACAGCCATCACCAAGTGGAAATGACCTACCACGAAATACGTCGCGTGAAGCATGATATCGATGGAAGGTTGAGCCAGAAAGAACCCGCTAACCCCGCCGCTGACAAACATCGAAACAAAACCCAGAGCGAACAGCGAAGCAGAATTGATGCGGAGTTTAGAGCCGTAGAGGCTGAAGGTCCAGACCAGCACAACAATCGTCGCCGGGATGGTAATGACCAGCGTGGGGAAAGAGAATGCCAGCGAAGAAAATGGATTCATTCCGCTGACAAACATGTGATGGCCGTAGACCATATAGCTGAGAACGGCCAGCGCCCCCATGGAATAGATGAGCACTCTGGCGCTGAGCATGGGACGCCGCATGCTGGTGACCAGGATGTGCGAGACGATGCCAATTCCAGGGACAATCGCGATGTAAACTTCGGGGTGTCCGAAGAACCAGAACAGGTGTTGCCAGAGAAGCGTTGAACCGCCGGAGTGTGGGAGCACCTGGTCATTCATCACCAGATTCGATGCAACGAAGAAGCTGGTGCCCGCCACGTGATCGAGGATTACGAGAATACACGCCGGCATTAATACCGCGAACGCGGTCAGTCCCATGCATGAGGTAATGAACCACGCCCAGGCGCTGAGCGGCAGCCGCATTAAACTCATGCCTTTTACGCGGAGATCCAGCGTGGTGGTGATGAAGTTCAAAGAACCCAGCAGCTGCCCAACGCAAAACAGTCCGATGGAAACCGCCCAGAGCACAACGCCCGTGCCCTGACCTGGACCTCCGACGGAACCGACTGCGTTCAGCGGAGCGTACTGTGTCCAGCCGCCCAAGGTGGGCCCATCGCCCACGAAGAATGAGGACATCAGAACCACGAACGCTACGAACGTGACCCAGAACGACATCATGTTGAATCGCGGAAACGGCATGTCCTCCGCGCCGACTTGAATCGGCAGAAAGAAATTGCCGAACGCCGCGAAGGGCGCCGTGGTAAGCACAAAAAAGACCATGATTGTCCCGTGCATGGTCATCAATTGCAAATAGTACTCGGGCGTCATCACTCCGCCCGGCGCGCCGGTTGGCGAAAGAAATTGCAGGCCGGGGATTGGGGCGTTGTTCCAGGCCAGGTGAATCCGCATCAACCAGGAAAGGAACATTCCAACGAAAGCGGCGAGAAGAGCGAGCGCGAAATATTGTTTCCCTATTACTTTATGGTCCAGACTGAAGACGTGCTTTCGAATGAAGCTGGTCGGAGGAGCATGGTGCGCAGCGTGGGCTGTCGTGTCGTGCATATCCTCACCTCAAGAAATTAGGTCGGCCTGCCGGCTTCAATTCTGGCCGCGAAGACCTATTGCCCGGACTGCTGTTTAAGCCAATTGTCGAAGTCTGGCTGAGACATCACTTCAAGATACGCCTTCATGTTGTAGTGCCCCAGACCACAAAGTTGGGTGCAGACAATTTCGTACTTGCCGACTTTGGTTGCGGTGAAGTGCAGCGACACGTCCAGCCCGGGGACGAAATCCTGTTGCACGCGCAGCTCCCGCACAAAGAAGGAATGTCCCACGTCCTTCGCGTGCATCAGCAGGTGGACTTCTTTATTCACTGGAATCGCCATAGAGGCAGTCACAACGTCGTCGCGGGCAGCGACATCGTGCTCAGGATCGAGTCCAAAGATATTCTGAGTGCCTTCATTGATCATCTCGGGATGAATGCCGCCAAACATCTTATCGGGACCCGGGTAGCGGAAATAGAATGCGAATTGCCCAGCTTGAACCTGGATCGGCATCGCATCGGCTGAGGGAGCATTGAGGTAAACGTTCGCCCAGGCTTTCACTCCAAACACGCCCAGCGCCAGAACCTCAACACCCACAACTAAGAAGGCGGCAATTACCAGGCCTTTGGCGCCGCCGGGGAATTTCTTGATTTTTGCGTCTGGGCTGCGGTTAGAAAACTGCCAAATGAACAAGGCCAGAATGAATTGCGCCGCCAGGAAAGCGAGGCCTGCCTCGGCCATGGTTTCCGACATCTGCTCGTCAATCAAGTAGCCATGGGTGGAGATGTCTTCTGGAGCAACCCACGTGTGCCTCAGTATCGGAATCGCGGAGAGAATCGCGATTATGACGATGGTGATCGCAAAGAACTTTGCCATTTTGGCTTCACCCCCCGGTTCCTGCCAAGCCTTTCATGGATGCGCAAAAATGGCGGCTGGGCCGAATCCCGCCGCCGATTGTCCCTTCAGTATGCCTTCGCCTTGAAAGTGAAATTCACTTCCTTGGTCTCGTTGCCGGTAATAGTGACTTCGGCCGTCTGGGTGCCATAGTCTTCGTGCCACGCGGTGATGGTGTACTTGCCGGCAGGCAGATTGGGCAGTTTGAAAGCGCCCCCATCCTTGCTGACGTCGAAATGATTTGTGTTGAGCACTGCAAATTCGCCGTGCATCCAGGGATGGATGTTGCACTTCACCGAGATGAATTCGGGTTTGTCGTATTTCTCGGAGAGCGGTGGCGTACCTGGCGGCTGCGATTTGTTCCACTCGCGGTTCACTTTCGCAAGCGGGTGAATGTTATGTGAGGTCTGGTCGCCATTGACGATCTTGAGTTCCTGATTGACGTGCATCGCCAGGACGTGGGGAAGATACTGGCAGCCTTTTTGGTCGAAGGTGACAGCCTGTGCCGGGACCTGTCCGTCATCCGGAGCTCCCGACGAGATGTACACCACCACATTCTCCAGAGTGTTGCCCGCGCCGGTCACAATCGTTTCAGTGGTCACGGGTGCGGCGTGCTGCTTGGCGCAGCTCGGTTCTTTAGACATGTCAATCGGTTTCGGTTTGACGGGCGTCCCCGTGTATGTGACCTTGCCGCTGATGCTACCTGCAAATAGCATTGCCGGAAAAACCAGCGTTGCCACTAAAACCACCACGATTCGATGATTGCGCATTTTCTGCTCCCTCCTGTGAACTTGCCTAAGTCTTTCGTTTACTGGGTGCCGCCGCCAGTCGGCTTATCGGCTGGTGCCGCTGCGGGGCTAGCTGCGGGTTCAGCGTACGGCGGTATGACTCCGTGCGCGGCCCGAAGTACGTCGTTCTCTTTGCTGTGCCGGTTGACTTGTAAGACACGCAGGAAGTGGACCAGATCCCATGCGTCGTTGGGCTGAATTACGTCGTTGAACGACGGCATGGGCGTCCCATCCACGCCCGTCATGAAGATCTTGTAGATGTCCTCATTGGTCGAACCGCACTTGAAGCGAGCATCGTCATGGCCGGAGGCGAAGTTGTAAGGGCGGATCGGATTATCTTTGCTGTCGGTGAGAGTCGAGGCCGATGGGCCATCGCCCTTCCCTTGCGGGCCGTGGCACTTCCAGCATTCGAGCTTGGAAAACAGAGCCTTGCCGTGCGCAATGCTTGCCATGGTGACTGGGGGTTCGGAAGCCACTTTGATTGGATCGCCGGATTTTTCCTTTTCCCAGCGCTGCGAAAACGTCTTGATGAAGGCAACCAGGTTGGCGCGATCCTGCCGGCTTAGGGTGTTCCACGGCGGCATATTCGAATTGGTGAAGCCGCGCCCGATTGAGTTGTAGAGATCCTGATCGGTGGGCAACGTACCGGTGAGAGTGGAGCGGCACTTGAAGGTGGCGATGGTAAAGTCGCGCGGCTTGGGATCAATCCACTGCGCGTTCTCGCCATTGCCGTCGCCGAGATCGCCGTGGCATCCGGCGCAAAAGCGGTGGTAGTTGCTGCGCGCATTCTCAGGGTGGCCAGTGAGGTTGCCGATGTGGCTTGTCATGGGCTTCGTCGGCTTCGGGGGGAGTGGTCCGACCTCGGGCGCATCCTGGGCCCCAAGCCGCACGGTGACCCCGGCCAGAACAGCCAGACTAAGGAGTGCGCTGAACACGTATTTTGTTTTCAGATTCTTCATTGGCCGTACCCTCTTGACCGAAATCGTAAGGAGGATGAACCGGGTTCACCTCCCTTCTGGCGCTTTAGAACGCAAAATCCATTCCCAGCATAAGGCTATTGCCGGTCAAATCCGTTGCAGTGACGGGAGACGTCCCCCGCTGCCGAATCCATGAATATTCGTTGTGAAAGGCAAATCCGTCTCGGCTGGTCATGAACGGATTGAAGCGATAGCCAAAAACGTAATTGTCGATGTCGCCCAAGTTCGACGGGGTGCCCGGCAAAGACTGTTGCGACATGCGAACCCATTCCGAACGCTGAAAGATTGTGAACCGCGGATTCACGACGTAATGGGTTTCGACAAATGCGCCATTCCAAGTTGGGTTTTTCGCTCCCGTTGGCAATCCCCCGCCCTGGCAATTTGAACTGTAGGGGTCGCCGCCGCAGGCTCCAAACCACGCACTATCTGAGCCGTGCTGGGTGAGGACCTGGAAATCGAGATGCGGACCGAGGTAGAAAAGGCCTTCAAATCCTATCCGGGAATAGCTTTTGTTGCCCGTTCCTGAACCCGGAATCGGGGCTCCGCCCTGTGGCAGATAAATCGTGGGAGCCTGGCCAACCATTGCATAGGCGCCGATTCGCTGGACACCCAGTTTGCCAGCATCGAAGGCGTGGCTGGCCGCGAAAAACCCGCTGTAGGAGTTCTGTCCATAGGGCACGTCAGGACTGCCGTCCGTCGAACTGAACACCGCAGCCGAAATTCGGGTGCGGTCGTCGAAGGAGTGGCCCATCCACTCAAAGCCGATCTGGTTGTCTCCCATTTGCCCGAAAATGTTGCTATCGCCAACCGGAAGGAAATGGAAGAGCTGATATATTCCTCCATTCGCTGACAGCGTAAGCGTGCGTTTTTCGGAAATAAAACTGTCCAGTTCGAATTTGCCCATCTTCAGGTTCAACCATGGGCTATTGAGGATATTGTCGAATCGGACGTTGACCGATTCCATGTGAAAGGCGCCAGTTTCGTCTGCGGAAGGGACTAACAGGAAGCTGATGTTTTTTTCCAGCGTTCCACCAGTCAGAATGTCCAATCCGCTGTGGCTGAAGCCGGTGGTGGTGATTCTTTGCTCGCCGGTGGTTGCGGTATCGACAGCGATCTTGTTTGTACTTTCACGGCTCCAGAACGGCGTCATGCGCAAGGCGATCGGCCAATACGATGGGTTCTGCCAGATCGGAGCGTCTTTGTCGTTCATCAACTGGTAACCGTTGTCTTTGAACTTCTGGCCAAAGTAGTTCAGCATCGGCCAGCTTTCATGACAAGCGGAACAGCGCAAGCCGTATTTCCTGGCAAACGCGGGCAGAGCACTGCTTTGCTGGCTTGTGCTGAGAACTAGAAATATCAAGGGCAATGCAGCGGCCAAAAGGGACATCACAAACCGCTGCGAACCCTGAACGAGATGAGACCGCGCCCACGTACGCATGCTTCACTCTCCAGGAAGACTTCCTACGGCGGTGAATACTACTACCACGCCACAATCGATTTCAATCACATTTTACAAATTATTTACAACTCGGGCAAATCAACCCCCGCGTTTGGCATTCCAGAGCGGGGGTTTAGAGTTGACAGCACGCGTGCGCCGTATCAGACTCGGCATCGGGGTGGATGGAAAGTTTGGTGACGCGGCAACGAAAGATCGGCGGTAGGCGAACACCCTCTGGCGTTACGCCAGTACGATTGGCCGTCTTGGTTCTTATGCTGGCGGCATTGGCAGTTAGCGTAAATGCTAAGGACAAGCAGGCCTCCCAGTACGGGGGCGGGCTAATTGTTAATGTTCCCTTTCCCGTCGCTGAAGTCACCCAATCCGTGGAAGAGGTTGTCGGGAACGGCATCATCCGGGGGACCAAGGAATACAACAAAGACGAGTACGTTAGGGGCGCGGTGGCGCAGACTACAACTTCGGTGTTTCCCGCTTGGACTAGCGAGGGCAAGGTCTTTTACAAAGTGCGCGAGCAGGCTCTCGATCCAAGGAACTTCAGCGAAAGCGGAAGCGTTGGAACCCTCGCGGTGCGATACGTAGTGCTGCCGCAAGGCGAGAGCAATTCAGTCCTACGAATTAACGCCCTGTTCGAGGAAACTTTTCGCCACAAAGTTCACGAATCGAACGGATCGGTCGAGAGCAGCGAATACAAAGACATTTTGGAAAATCTCGAAGCGCGCGCGTCACTGAAGAAGCAGACCGCCGAGGCCGCGAAAGAAAAGCCGCAACCGGAACAGCAGCCAACGGCCGCTTCAGGAACCGACACGGCAAAGTTGAGTGCGCCCCCATCCCCCGCAAAATCAGCCGAAGATTCGCCGGGGGCGGAAGGTCAAGTCGCGATTGCATCCCCCGTCGCGAATGCTACCGCCGTGTCTCCCACTCCCGCGGCTTCAAATGAATCGCTGGAGCAGCACGTGGCTGATCTGCGACACCAGGTCGAGCGGGTCGTCAAGAAGCCAGGAGCCCCGCTAAAGTCTGCGCCGTTCCGGACGGCGGGTACGCTAAAATCACTGCCTCCCGGTACCAACGTTTTGGTTGTGATTCTGACGCCCTACTGGCTCGGTGTTGAGACTCGGGACGGGCAACACGGCTGGATGGCGCGGGACGAGTTGGAGTTGCTGCCATGACATTTTGGCGACGCAATATCCCACGCGCGCTGTGGTTGGCTGCAGTGTCTTTTGCGCTTTTGTCCGGGGCCGCGGGCACCTCACAGGCTAATCCAAATGAACGGACGTTTCGCTTTTCGAAACAACAAGTGGAAAAAACATTGGCACAACTGCAGCCCTCGATGCACGGACGACTCCCCGCTCTCGAAGGGTTTGCGGTTGCCGGCGACCATCCCTTATCCCGATACACGCGGGCCTTCTACCAGTGCGCGGCGCAAGTGAGTGCTACGGCCTCGGGCGAATCCGTAGTCCGCGTCACCGCGAAAGTCACGGCGTGGTACTCGGATGGGAACGGATCGCACTCTGGCTACCAGTTGCTCAAGTCAAACGGCAGGCTTGAGGCCGACCTCCTCGACCAGCTATCAGAGCAGTTCGGGCAGGGCGTACCGAGCGCCCGGGAAGAACCTCCTTCGCAAGCCGTGGCCGGCGCGCCTAAGGGGAGCTCGGACGTCCAACCGAAGACGCGGGCTTCCCTCCCCCTGCCGCGGCCTTTCTTGTCATCAATCGCCAAAGGATTTCCGGGCTCGTCATCGCCGCCTGGCCCGCGAGCGGATCTGACATCGTCGATGAAGCGCGCCATTGATTTGCAGGATCAGGCGGCGAATCTGGAAGAAGTCATCAAGAACCAGGCGCACCCGAAGAACCTCGTGGCCGTTAAGAAGTCTGGAACCACGGTGGCGTCCTCGCCTAGCCCCAGCGGCAAAACTTTGTTTCTGGCCAGCGCGCACGATGAGTTCGAGTTGCTGGATTTCACTCGGGACTGGGTCCATGTGAGAATTTCCGGCTTGTCCCGGGGATGGATTCGACGCGCGAGCCTTGAGATGCCGGAGGGCATTCCCGAAGTTCCGCAGAGATCGGGTTCCTCAGCACTGACTGCCGACGACTTGTTTCGGGAGAGCCGCGAAGAAGCCGCTGCGTTCCCCGGGGACTGGGAGCCGCTTCGCGGGAAAAGAGTAAAGATCATTTCCGTGCAGGAGATTCGGGAAGATACCCGGAACGGAGGGTCATCTGCGAAGCTGGAATTCGCGAAGTCGCTGATCGACAAACACTACGAGGAAATGGCGAAATCGCCTGACCTCTCGGGACTGGTCCTCATTTTCGACGCAGCCGATGGCGGGATGGTGGCCGCCACGACGCCAACAATTCAGCGGTGGAAAGCTGGCGAACTCACCGACGCGGCACTTTGGCATCAATCCTATTTTGATCCGCCAGACGCATTTGGTCTAGCGACGCCAGCGAAAAAGCCTTAGTTGCCGGGAAAGGGTCCATCGCACGGTCATGGTCCCGCTTCATCGATGGGACCGCCATCCCACGAAGTTATTTCTCAGAAATCACAAAATTCACGGACGAATCGCCGTCTGGCTCCACACTAACTGTTCTTGCCCAGGTTCTGGGTTCAGTGAAAACCGGCCTTTGAATGCGTTTCTGTGTAAGCACATCAATCGCGCCCTCTTGGCGGGCGACGTCCCAAGCTTCATGCCACGCGACAATTTCATACTTGCCAGGGGGAACATCACTAAGCTCGAATTTCCCGGCCTCGTCGGTTACAGCATAATAAGGATGCGACACCACGAACATCTCGGCGTTCATCCAAGTGTGCCCGCCGTTGCAGCGCAGAGTAACCGCGCCCGCTGTCTGCATGACACGTGACGTTACTTGGTTGGGGAAAGGAAACGGCAAGTTGTAGGTGGCTGCTCCATCCATATGAACGGTGTGAAGCACGGCGTCGGAGCTCTTCATCTTTAAGTCTGCGTTCACGGGCACGAGTAACACATGGGGCTCGTAACGGCAATGTTTCTGGTCTAGAAAACTTCGAGGCGCCGGAAGGTCCATCGCCTTACCGCTGGAGACATTCTTCAGGAACACAACCGTATTTGCTACCCCTTGTTGGGGACCCACTAAGAGGCGTTCCAAATCACGCGTCTTGGCTGATTCAGGATCACAAACCTGCTGATCCTTAGAAATCGTCATACTGGCCAGATGCGGCATGGGGCCCGACCACTTGACTGTCCCAGTGATCTTCCCTCCATTGTGGACTGTCACCACTTGATAAGACTGACCGAACCAAGGCACCGTAAGCGCCACTAAGGCGGCGGCCAGAATCAGTGGTTGGATGAACCTCATAGATACAACTCCCGTTTTATATGGCTGGAATCTCTCCTATCCAGCCTAAACCGCTCGTTTCAGATTTCAAGTGACGGAGGTAACGCCAGAGGGCTGGCTTTCGATAATTTTGTTGAGTCAAAGCCTTGCCGTTTAGGGGACAGGGGTTAGATCGAGATGCGGATAGAGATTCCAACGTCCGGATACCTGCGGTTGTACATGTAATAGCCGTTATCTACATAAACGACATAAACGTCATCCGTGTCGTACCAGTCATTGGTCCAATATTCCGGCCAGGGATCAACTGCCGTGATCCAGTAGCCACCATAGCGGAATCGCGGATAGCCGCGGTAAACCATGAAAGGACGGCCGTGAATGCGGAACGCGTGCTCGGGGCCAAAGTATCCGCGGTAGCGGTTGTTGGGGATGCGGTAGCCGTTGTAACCGCCGCGCTGCTGCCACGTACGATGGTCCGACTGCCAGTTGTGTGAACGGTGCCGCTCCCAAACCGCCTGATGAGCGCCTTGCCGTTCCTGCATGCGGCCTTGCTGTCGATCAACGCGTTGCTGTTGCCGGTTCTCTCGCTGCCGGTTCCCCTGCTGTGGACGCTGCTGCCTGGCCTTCATCCTGTCGTTGCTGTTGGGCGCGCCCGTGCTGCTGCTGTACGGGCCGGCCCCCCTGCCCGTGTTGGTGGTCTTGCCGGGCAGGGGTCTCCTGCCCGGCGTGCTTTTCGCCATGGTTGGCGTGCTGGTCTGGTTGCGCGTTCGCGGGAACGGCAATTCCCAAAACTAACGCCAGCGCTGCGGTGCTGACGAACCAGATTCGACCCATAAAAAGCTACCGCATAAATCGTGGCTCCACTGCGCTCTACTGTAGGCGTCCCGTCGTTGCATTGGCTGGACTGCCGATGGCTTCGCCGGACACAACCAGTTCAACCCTTCGGTTCTGCTGGCGCCCAGCGGGGTTTTCGTTGGTGGCTACGGCCATGCTGTTGCCAAATCCTCGGGCGGTAATCGAATCCGTTCCTACGCCCTGCTTCAACAGGTAGTCACGTACGGATTCGGCGCGCTTCTCAGACAGCGTCTGGTTCATTCTGTCGCTGCCCACATTGTCGGTGTAGCCACCGACGGCGATGTTCAGGCCAGGGTAGGCGAGTACAATGCCGGCAACTTTCGCCAGCTTCTCCCGTGCACCTGGCTTCAAAGAATATTTACCAGTATCAAACAAAACACCAGACATATTCACAATCAGACCGCGCGCGCTGTCGCGAGTCTCCAGAACCTTATTCAGCTGTTCGGACAATCGCGTGCGCATGGCCGCTTTTTCGGCCTGTGCCTGGTCAGCATTCAGTTGAGCCTGCTTGGCAGCTAGCCGGGCCTGTTCGGCGTCTGCCTGCGCTGCAGAAAGCGCGCTTGCCGATGCTGCCTGGTTCTCGGCCATCTCGGACTTTGCTTTGTCGGAATCTGACTGCGCCTGGGCAGCGGCTGCCTGAGCTTTTGCGGCTTCAGACTCCGCCTGAAGCTGGGCAGCCCTTGCTTTAGCGCTATCCGCTTCGGCTTCTGTCTTGGCGGTCTGCGCCTGGGCGGCATCGGCATCAGCCTGTTCCTTGGCGGCTACGGCGCGATCGCGATCTCGGCGAGCCTGCTCGCCCTGAAGGGTAGCGTCGTTGGCTTGCTGTTGAGTTGCCGCTTGCGCATCGCTGGCAGCTTCGCGTTCATCGGCCAGGCGCTTCTCGACCATTTGCTTGACGGCGATTGCCCGCGCGTCTTCCGCGGTCTGCACTGCTTCGCGGGCAACGGCGATCATCGCTTTTCGGTCGGCGTGCTTGTTGATGGCATCTTGATCGACTCTATCCATTAACTGCACCGCACGCCGATAGCTGTCGCTGGCGTAGCGTTCCGCGCCTTCGGATTGAGCGATGCGTACTGCGTTCCTGGCTTCGAAGAATTCCAACGGTAGTTGAGCGTTAAGAACCACGGGATCGAATTTGTAGCCGGTCGGAATGTAGCTGCCGCGCTCCATCAATTCGTACTTCGTCTCCATAGCTTCGGTAGTACCCTTGGTGTCAGCGCGGACCACATTTTCGAGCACCACCAGGTTGCTGGGCTGCCGGACCGCATAATAAGGTTCCGCCGTCACCACTAGGGCGAAGGCCTGAAGGTCGGTGGTAACGTCCACTTTGCTGCGGTGGTTTTCGCCCACCAGAATCTCGCCCAGATTCACCGCCCGGCCCTCGGGCGAAATCGCCCATAGGACATAGGTGAGGTACTCATTTCCGAAAGTGGTAGGGTTCTGCAGATTCCCAAATTCCACTTCAATTTCGATGTAGCCCTTCTTGCTCTCTACTTTTGCCTGGCCGTTGGCTTGGGGCATAAGGTCAGTTCCGGCAAAATCAACTTTTGTGGCACCGCCGCGATGCTTGTAATTGATCGCCCGCACGTTGCGGTTGACGACCACGACCCGGTACGTCGGCGTGTACGTCATTGGCTCTACCTTCAGGGTAGAGGGGGCATCTGTCTGGGCCAGGGCTCCCAAACTCAATGCGATCGGAAGTACCAACAATAACTTTATCTTCATAATGTTTCCTTCTGCAGATGTCTGCCGGCTACGGTTAGACCGGGCTGCGATTACGACCACGCCATTCAGAATTGATTTGATGGACGACTGCATGGGGATGAAGCGATTGCCCGGCGCAACAGAACAGCGCGACGACGAGGACTTCGACCAGGTGCAATAAAGGCATTGATGGTTTGACCTTTCACATTCCGGCGCGGCATTTTCACTATTCCGCGGAACCCGGCACGCGGCAACGGCCACGAGAGCGGCGGATTTAGCGTTCAGCGCCCTCTCGACACGCTCAGCATATTAAAGAATGACAGCAGCGGGCGCCGGTGTCTGAGCAAAACTGCTCACAGGGGGGATGGATCGGATCTATACGGATCCATTAAGCCGACCCCGTCCGCCCCGTGGCGACTCCGAGTGCAGCAGTCGCTCCGCATAGCCGCATTCCCGAGTAGCAGCTGCCATAAAATTCGAGCTGTATTATGATGCTCATCATCATGACGTCTTTTTGCAGCGGCTCATCTTGCAACTCTGCGGTAAACGATTGCTCCAAGCAGGCATTTCAGACCCCGCGCCGGACCTCTGGCGCCGATCGTCTGCTCCTGCTGGTTGCGCTAATCACCTTTTCCATGGCTACAACTTTTGTCGCCGCGCAGAAGGTTGAATTGTCGGTTGACGGTTCCAAAACAGGCGCGAAGATCGACCGTAACATTTTCGGTCAGTTCGCCGAGCACCTGGGCCACGGCGTTTATGAGGGGATATGGGTCGGCCCCGATTCCCAGATTCCGAACACGCGCGGCATTCGCAACGACGTGGTCGCTGCGCTCAAGGCGCTGAAGGTGCCGAACGTGCGCTGGCCTGGCGGCTGCTTCGCTGACGAATATCACTGGCGCAACGGCATCGGTCCCCAGCGAGTCGTCACGCTCAATCCCAACTGGGGCGGCGTAATCGATCCGAACACGTTCGGCACGCACGAGTTTATGGATTTTATCGATCAGATAGGCAGCCAGGCGTACGTTTCCGTCAATGTCGGTTCCGGAACTCCCAAGGAAGCGGCAGACTGGCTGGAATATATGACCACTGCGCAGCCGACGACGCTCGAAAAGGAGCGCGCCGCCAATGGACATCCCGCTCCCTACGAAGTTGCTTACCTGGGGCTCGGCAACGAAAGCTGGGACTGCGGCGGCAACATGACGCCCGATTACTACCTCAGCCAGATGAAGATCTATGCCCGCTTCGTCCGCAACTTTAATCCCGCACAGCAGGACAAGCAGCAGATGCTCAAGGTTGCCGTCGGCCCTGGCGGCAGTGAATCCCGCTGGACCGAGTGGACCGAAGCCATCATGAAGGCCTACCAGCAACACACTTGGAGCTGGGACATCAACGGTCTCTCCATGCATTCCTACACGGTTGCGCATGGCTGGCCGCCATCATATGCGTCAGTTGGATTTGGAGAAACCGAGTACGCGCAGGTCCTGAAGACGACCCTGGAAATGGATGCTTTGATCTCTATGCACTCAGCCATCATGGACAAGTATGATCCAGCCAAGAAGGTCGCCCTGATCGTGGACGAATGGGGCGGATGGTATGCGCCATTGCGGGGCAGCAATCCCGGCTTTCTGGTGCAGCAAAACAGTCTGCGCGATGCCGTTCTTGCCGCGCTGAATCTGAACATGTTTGCCCGCCATGCCGATCGTGTGCGCGGAGCCAATATTGCCCAGATGATTAACGTGCTTCAGGCGATGATCTTGACTGACAAAGAGAAGATGGTCCTGACGCCGACCTATTACGTTTACAAGATGTATTTACCTTTCCAGGACGCGACTTTTGTACCGGTGACGTTTGACGCAGGCCGGTACACGAATGGAGATGTCGCCTTGCCCCGCGTAGACGCCATCGCCGCCAAAGATACGAACGGAAAGCTGTGGCTGGAGATCACGAACTTAGATCCAAATCAGGCGGTCGAAATCGAAGCGCGCGTGGCGGGGGTCACCGCCAAGTCCGCTGCCGGAGAAACCTTGACTGGGCCCAAGGTCGACAGCGTCAATACCTTCGACGCCCCAAGCGCGGTTCTACCCAAGCCTATTTCTGCAAAGATTCAAGGCGGACAGCTATCCCTGAAACTAGAGCCCAAGTCTGTGACCGTGGTCTCGATTGAGCAATGATCGAAGACTTGGAAGACTCCGGTCTCCGGGTCTGGAGTCGAAGCGCCTTTCATACCTTATCAGTTGCTTGTTAAGTTTAGGGTTGTCAATTCTTTAGGGCGAATCCCTTTGTCGACCCTGTTTAGGCCTATACTTCAGAGAAGAAGTTCTTTTCGGAGGAACTGCATCAATTGGAAAACCAAGCGGTTGGCGTTCTCAGCAGATTTGTCGTGGCCAATGACATGAATGCCGAGGTCAAGCGAGCTTTCATCCTCCGTCCACATCTGGTCGACGGAGCCGCAGGGTTTGTCCGAATGGATGTCCTCAGCCCAGAGGACATGCCAAATGAAATCTGGCTGATGACATATTGGGCCGATATTGCAAGCTATCGGACATGGCATAAAAGCCACGCTTATCATGAATCGCATGCCGGAATACCGAAGGGGTTGAAGCTTGTGCCAGGCAGCGCGGCCCTGCACATATTCAATCTCATTGCTTCCTAAGGAATAACCCCAAGGGGATGGCGGACACACGCGTACGAGTTGTTTGGTGCGTCCGGTCAACTATCGGAGCGAATCAGCCTTCAAATCACCGAACTAATCGCAATTCGAAGGATACGGCCATATAGCTGGCCCCCCGTGCAAGCTTCAACAGTTCTTGGGTCGTGGACTCGATGTCGGAACTACTGGAAACCACGCGCGATTTCATTACTGAACGGCAAGAGGATCTCGCTCGCGAGATTGTTGAGCGCCACTGGAAACTCAGGCCTGCTTTGGAGGCACGGTATGGGGAAAAGGGGAGGGCGAAGTGTTTGGAGGATGCCCGTTACCACCTCCGATATCTCTCCGAAGCCGTAGGGGCAAGAGAGCCGGCTCTGTTCGTCCACTACGTCACATGGGCCAAAACAATGCTTGTAGCGCGCAATATCCCAGTTGAGGATTTGGTGGCGAATCTGGAAGTAATGTTGGATGTCTTGGGGAAACAACTCACTGGTCCGATGCAAATTCTCGCGATGGATTATGTGAAATCCGCCCTTGGGAGTCTGACCCTCGCAAACGATAATTCATCATTTCTCGGCCCTGCCCGACCGCTGGCCGACCTTGCCCACCAATACCTAACCGCCCTTCTTCGCTACGACCGACACTTAGCATCGACCCTCATCTTGGGAGCGGTGGAAAACAAAGTCAGCATCAGGGAAATCTATTGTCATGTTTTTGAGCCTTGCCAGTACGAGATTGGCCGCCTGTGGCAATCGAACGTTGTCAGTGTCGCTCAAGAGCACTATTGCACAGCTTCCACGCAGTTTATTATGTCGCAGCTCTTCCCCTACATTTTTCGTTCGGATCGCACCTTCAGAGGAACGATTGTGGCTGCCTGCGTGAGTGGGGAGCTGCATGAAATTGGTGCGCGCATGCTTTGCGACCTGCTCGAGATGGAAGGTTGGAACACCATCTACCTCGGTGCCAATGTGCCGACAGCGGGCATCGTCGATGTGCTCCGCGACAACCATTCCGATATTCTCGCGGTCTCTGCATCCATGACTTTCCACATCCCTGCCGTGCGGGAGGTAATCGCAGCGGTACGTTTGGCAAATCCTGAGGTCAGAATTCTGGTCGGCGGTTTCGCTTTTAAAATCGCGCCCGATCTCTGGCGGGATGTCGGGGCCGACTATTGCACCAAGAATGCCACCGACGCAATATCTTTGATAGACGGGCTCGACAATAGGATGGCTGGTGCCCGATAGCGTGGTAGCTTCACAAGACGACGAATCGCGTAAGCTGAAGCCTGATGGTATGGACTCGGAATGGATGCTATGAGCGCAAATCCTTGGGATGGTACGGATAGCGACGATCGTCTTTATAGCGAGCTATCTCGCGTGAACAATGAGTTGATCAATGCCCAGAGAGATCTCGTCCAAAGAAACGTTCGACTTGAGCAAGCCGAAGAGGCACTGCGGAAGGCTCGGGCCGACTTGGAGCGGCAGGTGAAGGAACGAACGGTGGAGCTAGAGAACAGTTTGTCTGCCTTTCGGGAAGAAGTTAGCGTCCACCGCAAGACGGCAGAAAAGTTGCGAGAGCTTTCGTTAACCGTACTTCGCATCCAGGACGAGGAACGGCGGCGTGTGGCTCGGGACTTGCACGATGCAGTCGGCCAAACGCTGACCGCATTGAAAATCACCTTGAGCGCGCTGGGAAATGCGGTTCCCCGATCCCCTCAAACGACCGACTTCCTTGCCGAACTAAATGGGTTTGCGGACCAGGCCCTTCAGGAAATCCGGACCACATCCTACCTGCTGCATCCTCCGCTTCTTGACGAGTCGGGATTTGCCGCCGCTGCTGCCTGGTACGTCGACGGATTTAATAAGCGTAGCCCCATCCATGTGAGGCTCCAGTTACCAGATGGCATTCGACTTCCCGATTCGGTCGAGATTGTTTTATTCAGGATATTACAGGAGAGTCTGACGAACATCACCAAACACGCGGGATCTGCCACGGTCGATGTGCTTCTACAACTTGACCAAAACGTCATATCCCTTTCAGTCAGGGACTATGGCAAGGGTATAACAGCCGAAAGACTTGCGAAAATGAAAGGCAGTGGATCGGATGTCGGAGTCGGGATTGCTGGCATGCGCGAAAGGCTTAATGAGTTGGGCGGAAGGCTGGAAATCGAGTCCGACTCCGCAGGTACTCTGTTGAAAGCTTCCATACCCTTGCCTAACTCCGCCTAGTCGATCAAAACAAGCTTACCTTCAAGGCTCTGTTTATGGTGGGCAGTTAGCTCTTGCCTAGTAACTTTATGGTGTTGGTAGCAAGTAAGGCGACGCGGAGATAATATGCTCGACCGGCGGCGAAAAAGTGGACATTTTGGAGTCCTCGCACGTGCTAAGTGGGTAGCGCCTGACTGACTGCCTAACCGTGTAATCCGAAATCGAAACCGCTCCAATCAGGACGAGAAAGCAGATGCGATGGATTGCCCTATCGGCGTTTTCTATTCTCGAGTCTTTGCCTGGCGCGAGACTCGAGCAGTTTCCAGCCATCGTGGACGAAGGTCAGGGGCCCTGTCTTTAGCCAGCTTTCAGAAGAATGCGGCAAGCCTTATACGGCCCGCTCTGCCTTCCCCTGTCGGACCACGGCCGTGGTTCCGCGAACGACCAGCTCCGGTTCAATGATCACGTCTCCGCCCACTGACTTCGCAGTTCCCAAAATCTGGGCAAGCACCGATTTGGCTGCCATCGTCCCCATTTCGCGCAACGGCTGCCGAACCGTGGTCAGCCCTGGATGCTGGTAGGCGGCGCTGGCGATGTCATCAAATCCAATCACCGAAACATCCTGCGGAACTCTCAGATTGGCCTCATGCAGCGCCCTGATCGCACCCACCGCCGAGACATCGTTAAAAGCAAACAGCGCTGTGAATCTCTTACCAGATGCAATGAGTTTTTGAGTGACATGGTAGCCAAGTTCGGGGGATTGTAAATTATCTTCAATCCGAACCACCAAGTCGGGCGAGATCGGGCGCCCTGCTTTGATCGACACCTGCGCAATCATGTCCCAACGCACCTCACTGTCGGGCGTGAATGTCTGGCCTTTGATCACCGCGATGTCCCTATGCCCAAGTTTCCAAAGATGATCAAGGGCAATCTGCGCCGCGAGTCGGTGATCGAGCAGAATATTGGAAACTTTACGGACGTGATGGTGGCAGGATACGGTGACGACCGGAACCGACAAGGTCCGATGCCACGGCGAGTTTAGCACGATCAGCCCGTCCACCGAACGATAGAGAAACAGGTCGGTATATTCCTCGAGCAAGTCAGGCTGGAAGCGGTGGCTGGCAACGAAGTAGAAGTAGCCTTCCTGTAAGAGGCAGTCCTCGATGCCGCTCAGAACCGTGGCGTTGTAACCTTCGCTGACTTCAGGAATCAAGACCCCGATGGTGAAGCTGCGGCGCGCGCGTAAGCAGCGCGCCAGGAAATTCGGACGGTATCCAAGCTTCTTGGCAGCGGCAAAAATTCGGGCTTTGGTCGCCTTGGCGATCGTCTGCGCTATGGGGGCACCATTCATCACCAGGGAAACCGTTGCTGGGGCAAGACCCAGGTGGTCGGCCAGCTCCTTAAGACTTATCCCACGCGTCTCGGGTTTAAGCTTCGGGGCGCGCGCGGCCTTTTTGATACCCTTTTTCCCCACTTTCCGGCTCGCCATTTGTTTCCGAGTGTTGCATAGGACGATTGCAATTGCAATCTGCTATCAACGCTCCGGGCCGTAAGGACACGCTCTACCAGGGCCGCGCAAGGCCGCCAGGGCTGGCTGCGCATTGCTTTCTGCGCTCGATGAGTTTCGTCCTGAATGCGCAGGTTCAACCTCTAGCCGGGGGATAGATCAGCAGACAACCGAATCCAATGACCATGGGCGGAGCGGCATACACGCTCGCTCCCAGTCGAATGCCAAGCAAGGCGCGTTCCCTCTGCGCCTCCGCTTTCCCCTAGAGTCCACTCCGCATTCGAAGGGCACAACAGAGAAGGCCGCTACACGGCGGAGTTTTTTATGCGCTCGCACGGGAACGTCATTTCGCCTTAACTACGAAGCTGCCGTTCTGGATAGACTCTGCTTCACCGGGCTGGGCTCCGCCGACTGAGACGGTATATTCACCGGGTACGACCACATGTTTTCCGGCGGCATCCACTTGAGCGATTGACTGCGGATCGATGGTTAGTTTCACGTGGGTGGACTCGCCATCGGTCAGATGCAGGCGCTTGAATCCGGCAAGAACGCGTACAGGTGTTTCAAAGGCCTTGGGCTGTGTCAGGTACAGTTCGACGACTTCATCCCCCGGGGCGCCGCCTGTGTTCTTTACGTCGGCTTCTACCGTGACGGGCTCCCCGGCCTTGATTTCCCCAGGGACTTTCAATCCGCTGTACGCGAATTTCGTATAGCTCAGTCCGAAGCCGAAACCATACAGGGGCTTCTGCGACAGGTAGCGGTAAGTACGATTCTTCATCGAGTACTCGTCGAATGGCGGCACCTGGCTAAGGGAAGAGTAAAAGGTCAACGGGAGGCGCCCCGCAGGATTGTTCTCGCCTGCAAGCGTGTCGGCAATCGCGGTGCCGCCCTCTTCGCCGGGATACCACGCTTCTAGAATGGCGTTCGCATGCTCTTGGGCCCAGTTGACGGCAAGCGCGCTTCCGTTCTGGAGAACAACAACCAGCGGCTTGCCGGTTGCGCCCAGCGCTCTCAGCAAATCTTCTTGCGCGGCGGGCAAATCGATCGAGGTGCGATCGCCGCCGCTGAAGCCGGCAAGCTTTACCGGCATTTCTTCGCCTTCCAGAGACGGCGAAAGTCCGACCGTTGCAACGATCACATCCGCCTGCTGCGCGATCCGAACGGCTTCATCGCGCAACGCGCCAGCCGGTGCTTGCCAGGTCAAATCGATACCTGCGCTTCCGGTTCCGTGAAAATACTCGAGGCGAATAGGATGAGGATGCGTATCGGCGAGATTGACCGTTGCATCAATCACCTCCCCGCGTTCTGCGGTCTTCCGGTTAGAGCTCTCGACCAACACCTTGTCATCAAGCAGCAGGCGGTAGCCCTCAGCGTTCTCGCAGGCGTAGCAGTAGTTGACGCGAACACCAAGCTTGTACTCGCCGGGGGCAGGAGGAGTGAACGTACCACTCCAGCGAACGGAATAGTCGTTGCGTTGTAGTCCCTCGACCGGAACGACTTTGTCCCAGTTGAAATTGACGTTGCGGTCGGTGCGCGTAATCGCCGGGCTTCCAGTCAAATCCTTGGAGTTGAAGTACTCAGCGGTAAGTCCATATCCGGTGCCGTTCACGGGGTGCAAAGCGGTGTGCTCGATTGGCATGGCCGCACCCGCGACCAAGGTTGAACCCTGAGCGTAAGAAACCTGGGCGGAGGAGAAGCGCTTTTCAATTCCGTTGAGCGGATACACCGGAGAAGGCGGCGGTCCGTTGTAATTGCCCTGCAGCGACTGGACAAGCTCCGCAGTTGGGCCGATAACGGCAATGTGAGCAACGTCACCCTTAAGTGGGAGTGCGTGGTTTTCGTTCTTCAACAGGACAATTGACTCACGCGCGGCTTGCAGCGAGAGTTGCCGGTGCTCGGGCGAATTCACTTCGCTGAACGGGATGCGACCGTATGCATAACTGGATGGCGGATCGAACATCCCAAGGCGGAAGCGCGCTCGGAACAAGCGGCGCAAAGCGTTGTCGAGCTCGGCCTCGGTAATCAATTTGTCGTGGACCGCCTGAACCAAGGCTGGGAATGCCTGCCCTTCGCCATACCCGCATTCGAGATCGGTGCCGGCTTTCACTGCGGCAGCGGCCGCATGCGCCATGTCCGCAGCGTAATGGTGGCCAGTGTAAACGTCAGCGACCGCGGCGCAATCGCTTACCACGTAACCATCGAAGTGCCAAGCATCGCGCAGATGCTCACGAAGCAACATGGTGCTGGCGCAGGCGGGGGAGCCATCGATCGCGTTGTACGCGCACATTACAGACTGCGCGTGCGCCTCAGTGACCGCCGCGTGGAATGCTGGCAGGTAAGTGTCCTCAAGGTCGTGGGGTGAAACGGGGACATTGAACTGGTGCCGCGTCGGCTCCGGCCCGCTGTGCACCGCGTAGTGCTTGGGAGTGGAGACCACCTTCAGGTATTTGGAATCCGTTCCCTGCATGCCGCTGACGAAGGCAACCGCCATCCGTCCAGTTAGAAACGGATCTTCTCCGTAGGTTTCCTGACCGCGTCCCCAGCGCGGATCGCGAAAGATATTGATATTCGGGGCCCAGAAGGTCAGGCCAAAGAATCTCTCGTGCTGGTCGCCGCGTATGGCCTGGTTGTACTTGGCGCGGGCTTCGGTCGAGATTGTCTCTGCCATAACGTGAACCAGCCCGGTGTCCCATGTGGCCGCCATGCCAATCACTTGCGGGAAGTTGGTGGCGTACCCGGCGAACGCCACCCCGTGCAGTCCCTCGTTCCACCATTCGTATCGCGGAATACCGAGGCGCGGAATCGCTACCGCCCGGTCGCGCATCTGCGACACTTTTTCTTCCAGTGTCATTCGCGAGATCAGATCATTCACGCGTTGATCGATGGGTAGCGCTGGATTGCGGAACGGAGCATGGGTCAAGTCAGAAACGGCCGCGGCTCCCTCGGTGGGAGTTGGATTTCGTTGCTGGGCGGCCGCCGTCAACGACAAGATCACCACACAAACAATGACGAGAAGGTTCTTCACGGAAGCTCTCCTGTACTGAACGTAAATTCGTCCACACGCGCTGCCTGACACTCGAGCAACAGAGGTAGAGTTTGTAATGCTTGCGGCAAGTCGAAACCGATTGTAGGCGATCTGAGTTTAATCTAAATCGAAGCCTATTAGTACTTGAGAGATTTTCATCTTCGAACGATTTGGGTTTGAGGCATCGCCAATCGCCGTGCCGGGGCACTCTTCAACCGCCGGACCGCATCGTTCCTGACGGGCTAGGGTCGCGGCGGTGCAGCAATTTGAAAACGGCGGCATCGCCACTGACGATTCCACGCCTGCTTCCATTAATGGGGATGATCCTCGCTTCTCCCGTGGTGTTCACGTACAGAGTTCTTCCCTCAACCACGCACGCGTAAACTCCTGCCAAGGTATCCGGGCGTTCTCGATGGAGAGGGTTGAATAAAGACTCCACACCAAGCGAGAGATTACAAATGGAGTAAACGTTTACTATGCTTAGGTATAATCCACTCATCGTTGGCGGAACAGTCGGGCAAAAGGAGGTAACTCATTTGCGGTGGCGTGTTGCCATCCTGGTCAGTGCTGCTATCGCAATCAGCTACCTTGACCGGCAGACGCTGCCGGTCGCCGTGCTGGCGATCACTCGGGACATTCCGCTGAGCAACTCCCAGTTCTCTGCCTTGCAGTCGGCATTCCTGTTCGCTTACGCCTTGATGTACGCAGGGGGAGGCAAACTGGTGGACGCATTAGGGACGCGCCGGGGCTTAATGGTGATCATGCTCTTCTGGTCGCTCGCTTGTGCCAGCCACGGGCTGGCCGTCAGCTTCGCAATGCTGGCGGCAAGCCGATTCCTTTTAGGCCTGGGCGAAGGCGGAGGCTTTCCGGCAGCGACCCGTGCGGTCGCGGAATGGTTCCCGACGGGCGAGCGGGCAACCGCGATGGGCATCATCAACGCAGGTACGGCGGTTGGTGCGGTCGCCGCGCCTCCCCTCATCGCGACGGTCCTTGCCTACACCAATTGGCGATGGATCTTTGTGATTACGGGTGCAGTCGGACTGCTTTGGACGGCGTGGTGGCGATTTTCTTATGGGCCATCAAGCCCCTCTTCCCAGCAAACTCCCCCAATCCACGCGACGAGCGTCACAGGTCTTGCGACCCATTTGCCTTGGTTGCAGTTATTCCGCATCCGCGAAACCTGGGGACTGGTAGTTGCCAAGTTCTTGAGCGATGCGGCTTGGTTCTTCTATCTGTTTTGGCTCCCCAAATACCTTTACGATGCGCGCGGCTTCGATATTAAGGCGGTCGGAACCTTCGCCTGGATGCCCAGCGCGGCCGCAGGTGTGGGCTGCCTTATGGGCGGCGCATTTTCCAGTTACCTATTACGCCGCAGGTTCTCACTCGGAGTTGCACGAAAGGTTGCTCTCGGCATCAGCGCTGCCATGATGCCCTTCGTGATTTTGATTCCTCATGTTGCTGTCACGTGGGCCATTGCTCTCTTCTGCGTCGCCTACTTCGGTCAGCAGTCCTGGTCAACTCTCGTGATGGTTCTCCCGACGGACCTCTTCCCTCAAAATGTTGTTGGTTCGGTTGCGGGGTTAGTTGGTTTTGGAGGCGCGATGGGGGGCATCGCGTTCGGCGAAGTCGTTGGCTACCTTCTGGATCACGGCGTAGGATACAGTGCGGTTTTTCGCGTTGCGGGTATACTGCACATTGTCGCATTTTTGATCATTCTTTTCGCAATCCCCGTTCTTTCGCCTTTGAAGCTGGCGCCGCAAAGGGACTACGGCAGGATTTCATGAAGATCACTCAGATTCGCACTCGCATCGTGCGTTGGCGGGGAAAGACCGCGCCACTGCCCTCGCATTTCTGCACCAATCCCATGGATCTTCTGCAACTGCCAGAAGCCTCGATGCAAACCTTCACTTTTCATGGCTGGCTGATTGTGGAAGTGTTCACCGATGACGGCCATGTCGGGCTGGGCAACGCGGCACTCGCGCCGCAGATCACGAAACAAGTGATTGATCTTTATCTCAAGCCATTGCTGATCGGCCAAGACCCATGGGACATTGAGAGGCTCTGGCAACTCATGTATCGCAAGACAATGGCATTCGGGCGCAAAGGGATCGGAATGGTCGCGATCAGCGCCGTCGATATCGCGCTATGGGACCTTCTCGGCAAATCAGCACGGCAACCGGTGTATCGCTTACTCGGGGGTAGAACGAAGACGCGCATCCCGGTCTATGCCTCCCGCCTCTACAGCGTGGAACTGGACGAACTGGCGGCGGAAGCGAAACGTTACAAGGCGGAGGGCTACCAGGCGATGAAGCTTCGCTTCGGATGGGGCCCCGCCGACGGCGCTGCCGGCATGCAACGCAATGTTGCGTTGGTGCGAACCGTTCGAGAGGCCGTCGGCGATGCCATCGACGTGATGGCGGACGCTTACATGGGATGGACCCTCGACTACGCCAAGCGAATGCTGCCGCTGCTGGAACCGTTTCAGCTTCGCTGGTTGGAAGAGCCCGTGATACCCGATGACATCCACGGGTACGCGGAGTTGAAGTCCCGCGGGCGAATTCCGATTGCCGGCGGTGAGCACGAGTTTACGCTTTATGGATTTCGCGAACTGCTGGCAGCAAAGGCGGTCGACTACATCCAGTTCGACACCAATCGTGTTGGTGGGATCACGCAGGCCCGTAAGATATCCGCGCTCGCGGAGGCCTATTCCGTGCCGGCAATTCCTCACGCGGGTCAGATGCATAACTATCACGTGGTCATGGCCAGCTTAAATTCGCCGATGGCTGAGTATTTTCCGGTCGTCGATGTCGAAGTCGGGAATGAGCTGTTCTGGTACATCTTCAACGGAGAGCCCAAGGCGGAGAATGGCAGCATCGATCTCTCCGAAGACACTCCGGGACTTGGATTGACAGTCAACGAATCCGGGCTCGCAGCGTTCGAGGTAATCGAATGATCGTAGGGTCATCCTAACCGGCCCCATGACACGCCTTATCCAAATCAAGAGAGGCCATGTTAGGCGCGTGGCGCTGGTCGAGGAACCGAACGTCCGCTTGCTGGACGCCTGTTCCTCAATATTCGAACTGGCGCTTATCGCCGTTGGCGCTGGCGTGAAGCTCAGCGAGATTGCACGCCAGAGAGCGAGACACGAGACGCTCGACTACGACGCCATTTATGGCAGACGCTCCGAGTGGCATCTACTTCCCGCCATCGACCATCCGGACGAACCGGCGAAATGCTTGATCTCGGGCACCGGATTAACTCATCTCGGCAGCGCCCGCGGACGCCAGTCGATGCACGCCGCTCCCACCCAGGACCTGACGGACAGCATGAAGATGTTCCGTTGGGGGGTTGAAGGCGGCCGTCCGACTGAAGGAGCGATCGGTGTGCCGCCAGAGTGGTTTCACAAGGGCACCGGTAGTGCGTTACGTGCCCACGGAGATCCGCTCGACATTCCCAGCTATGCCGAAGACGGTGGCGAGGAGGCCGAAATCGCGGGCGTTTACCTGATCGCTCCGGATGGCCGGCCGTATCGCATGGGCTTCGCGGTCGGCAACGAGTTTTCCGATCATCAGTTCGAAAAGAAAAACTATCTAAACCTCGCAGGGTCGAAGCTTCGCACCAGCGCTCTTGGACCTGAACTTGTTGTGGATGCGGAGTTCGAATCGGTACCGGTCTCCGCCATGATCGAGAGGGGTGGCAACGTGCTCTGGGCGAAGTCATTTCGCACGGGTGAATCGGAAATGTGTCACAGTCTGCAAAATATCGAGCACCACCATTTCAAGTTTGAAGGCCACCGCCAACCGGGGCAGGTTCACATCCACTTCTTTGGAACAGACTGTCTCAGCTTCAGCGACCACATTCGTCTGCAAGATGGAGACATCATGCAAGTCGCCGCCGAAGGCTTTGGGCGCCCGTTGCGCAATCCCGTGAGGTCAGCCACGTCGAAACCCGAGCTGGTCAAAGTAATTCCCCTAAGATAAGTGATAAGGGAGGAGTGAAGCCCATGTCGAAAACTAACGTTGCGATTCTAGGCCTGGGCATCATGGGATCGGGGATGGCCAATCGTCTACTCTCCGCGAAGTTTCCGCTGGCGGTCTACAACCGCAATCGTGAAAAGTGCATTCCTTTCGCCAGTGCAGGAGCTCTTGTCGCCTCCTCACCGCGGGAGGCGGCATCGCGTTCGCAGATCATTCTCAGCATGGTGGGTGATGACGCGGCTTCGCGAAATGTTTGGTTGGGAGAAAACGGCGCATTGAATGGCGCATTGCCCGAATCGCTCTTGATCGAATCCAGCACGCTGAGCGGAGATTGGATTCGCGAACTTTCCGCCCATGCGGCCGAGCGGGGCTGCCAATTCCTGGATGCGCCGGTTACTGGCACGAAACCTCATGCGGCATCTGGAGAACTGTTATTTCTTGTGGGCGGGTGTGCGGAAGCGTTCGAGGCCGCACGGCCTGTGTTCTCGGTGCTGGGTCGCGACGCACTTCACCTTGGTCCGGTGGGCAGCGGATGCCTGATGAAGCTCATCAACAACTTCATCTGTGGGGTTCAAGCCGCCTCGTTCGCCGAAGGCGTCTCAATGATAAGAGCCAGCGGACTGGACCCCGCCAAGGCCCTATCGGTTCTCACCGGCGGCGCTCCTGGAAGCGGCATCGTGAAACGCCTCGCCGACCGAATCGCCTCCAACGACTTCACTCCAGACTTCGCATTGCGCTGGATGGCGAAAGATCTCTCCTATGCGCTTCAGGATGCCTCGGCTAGGAACATCCCTCTGCGTACTGCGTCTGCCGCCCTCTCCGTGTTCGAGCAGGCAATCGCAGCAGGACATGGCGATGAAGATTTTTCAGCCGTCTCCAAACTAGCAGTCCCCAAGTTGGCAGAATGACAACCCATTGCCGTGTGTGGTGGGTAGTCCCGTTTCCATGAACCACCTCATAGTCTGCGCTGCCGTTTCCGCCTTCCCCTGGCAAATAGGCAGTCAATCATTGTACTGTCGGAATGTCGAGCTTGCGGGCAGTCTTCTCGATGAAGGTGCCGATGCCAGCCCTGACTTCTGTCTAGAACTGCATGGAGCAGAAATCTGCTGATGCCAGCGGCAGGAATGCCCAAGCTTCGAAAACCACGAAGCCTAGGGCAGCCGTTTTTGTTGTGGTGCCCGAGAGGTAAGTCTGGGCCAGCCCGCAGTCCCGGCTGCCAACCTTCTCGGTTCCCGTCCTTCGCAAAAAGTGCGCGAAGGACAGGGCACCCCACGGTAGTAGTGATGCCAGCGAGATCAAAGCCTGGGGCACCCGGCCACCGATGGTTCAGTAAGGGATGCGCTCGTCGAACAGACCTCTCCATCGCTCGGCTTGGAGACAATCCCGCTTTCTCAGCACGAGGTCGAATATCCCGCCATGCTTGAGATGCACGACGCGTCTTCGCTGGAGTCGGCGGAGGAAGTGAATCAGTGGCGCGCCAAGCCAGCAGTCCTTCGGTCTTCCGCTCTGGCG
>JAYTFR010000070.1:0-14911 GCA_043734125.1 Acidobacteriota bacterium
CCACGCGGCTGATCCGGAAATACCGGCGGGAAGGAGTGGTGCAACCGGCCCCTTACCGGCGGCGGCGATTTCCGGTGAAGTACACGATCGAAGACGTCGCGCTGCTGGCGGAGGTGGACCGCGCGCACGACTGGTTGAGCGGGCCAGCCACGCTTCGAATCCTGAAGCGGGAGCGCGAGGTATACGGCAAGCCGGAGTATGCGCGTCTCACGGAGATCTCGGTGGCGCTGGCCAGAAGCGGAGACCCATGGCCGGCTTATCGTAAGGACAAGAGAACCATGCGGCTCCGCCCGTCGTCAGTACAACCTGCGCAACAGCGCGGGCTACCGGAAGCTGGCGGCCCGGTGGGAGCCGACCCGGCCCAGCGCGGTGGCGATCGGGGAGCGGCGCAAGCCGGATCCACAAGGAAGGCCAGGCTTTCTGCGCATCGACACGGTGCATCAGGGCGATTGGAACGGGGTGAAGGGGGTGTATCACGATCAACCTCTCGCGTGCGTCGTTCACAGTCGGCATTACAGGAAGTGTGTGGGTCGCGAACAAACTTCCAGGCGTCAAATGGTGGCATTACACCGTGTGGACGTGCGCGCTGCTACTGATCGGGTTAAGTGTGTATGCGTTCCGAACTGAAGTTGGCGACCATCTGGGGCAGCCGCGAATTGCGTGCACGGCCAAAGAAGCCCTAGCGCGCCCACACCACGCTCGGGCAATTCTTAACCAGATCCGTGGGCTCCTGCCACTCGGCTTAGCGAAGCTCCGCCGACTATATAAGGAAACCGCGCGAAGGCTCCAACAACCAAAAACGAAGGCGGGCCTTGCGGCCCGCCTTTTCGTACCCAAAATCGAACGCTGCTTACTCCGCCAGCGTTTCTTCCGGCGTAGTCTCGCTCAACCCGCCCGCATAAATCGACCGCGCTTCATCATCATAAACACTAAGATCGGTCGAAAGCGACTCCTCCGCCATCGGCTCTTCTTCCACCACATCCTCCCCGGCAATCTTCACGCTGCGGTAATATTCCAGCCCCGTACCCGCCGGAATCAACCGCCCCATGATCACGTTCTCCTTCAACCCCCGCAGATAATCCACCTTGCCGTTAATCGCGGCCTCGGTCAACACCCGCGTGGTCTCCTGGAACGACGCCGCCGAAATGAACGAGTCGGTGGCCAGCGAGGCTTTGGTGATGCCAAGGAGCAACGGCCTGCCGGTCGCCGGCTTGCCGCCTTCGCGGATCACGCGTTCGTTCTCCTCGCGGAAACGGAACTTGTCCATTTGCTCGTCGAGTAGGAACGTCGTGTCGCCCACGTCTTCCACCTTGACCCAGCGCATCATCTGGCGAACGATGACTTCGATGTGCTTATCGGAGATGTTGACGCCCTGCAGCCGATACACTTCCTGGATTTCGTTCACCAAGTAGGACTGCAGTTCTTTTTCTCCCAGCACGGCGAGAATGTCGTGCGGATCGAGCGGGCCGTCCATGAGCGGTTCGCCCGCCTTGACGCGCTCGCCTTCCTGCACGTTCACGTGAACGCCGCGCGGGACCGAGTATTCCTTCTCGGTGCCGTTGTCGGCCTGCACGTAGATTTTGCGCTGTCCTTTGGAAACCTCGCCGAACTTCACCGTGCCATCGATTTCGCTGATGACCGCGGTGTCATGCGGCTTGCGGGCTTCGAACAGTTCAACCACACGCGGCAGACCACCGGTGATGTCTTTGGTTTTGGTGGTTTCGCGCGGGATCTTTGCCAGCACATCGCCCGGATAAACCGTGTCGCCCTCGGTGACCATCAAGTGAGAACGTGACGGCATCAAATAGCGCTTGCTGCTCTTCGCGCTCTTGATGACGATCGCCGGCTGGCGCTTCTCGTCCGGAGACTCGCCGACCACGTGGCGCGACAGGCCGGTGACTTCGTCCACTTCTTCGTGGAGCGTGACACCTTCCTGCAGGTCCTTGAACTGAGCCGTGCCGCCGATTTCGGTCAGGATGGCGAAGGTGTAAGGATCCCACTCGACCATGACC
Source organism: Acidobacteriota bacterium (assembly GCA_043734125.1). Taxonomy (GTDB): domain Bacteria; phylum Acidobacteriota; class Terriglobia; order Terriglobales; family Acidobacteriaceae; genus Gp1-AA145. The sequence continues at coordinate 2,013 of JAYTFR010000070.1, forward strand.
TGGCCGAGTTTGACCGGATCGCCGTCGTTGATCTTGATGCGCGCGCCATACACTACAGAATAGCGCTCGCGCTCGCGGTTCTTCTCATCCACGACCGCGATCGAGCCTTGGCGGTTCATCACCACCAGATCGCCAGCCTTCGACTTGACCGTCTGCATGCTGATGAAGCGGGCTGTGCCGTTAGTCTTAGCGTCGAGCCTTGACTGCTCGGAGACTCGCGATGCCGTACCACCAATGTGGAAGGTACGCATAGTGAGCTGCGTTCCCGGCTCGCCGATGGACTGCGCCGCGATGACGCCGGTGGCTTCGCCGAGTTCGACCAGGCGGCCAGAGGCCAAGTTGCGGCCGTAGCACATGACACAGACTCCACGCCGCGATTCGCAAGTCAGCACTGAGCGAATCTTTACCCGCTCAATGCCGGCCGCCTGAATCGCGCCCGCCAGGTCTTCGGTGATTTCCTGGTTGATGTCCACGATCACGTTGGCGTCGTAGTCTTTGATCTTCTCGAGCGACACGCGGCCGACGATGCGGTCACGCAGCGGCTCGATAATTTCGCCGGCTTCAACGATTCCCGCCACGTAGATTCCATCAACGGTGCCGCAATCGTATTCGCTGATGATTACGTCTTGGGCAACGTCCACGAGGCGGCGGGTCAGGTAGCCGGAGTCAGCGGTCTTCAGCGCCGTGTCCGCCAGTCCTTTACGCGCGCCGTGCGTCGAGATGAAGTACTGCAACACCGTCAAGCCTTCGCGGAAGTTTGCAGTAATCGGCGTCTCGATGATTTCGCCTGACGGCTTGGCCATCAGGCCGCGCATGCCGGAAAGCTGACGAATCTGCTGCTTGGATCCGCGAGCGCCGGAGTCGGCCATGACGTAAATCGGGTTGATAATTCCTTCTTTGTCACGCTGCTGCATCTGGCCGAACATTTCGTCGGCAACCTTTTCGGTGATGCCCGACCAGATTTCGATGACCTTGTTGTAGCGCTCGCCATTGGTGATGGCGCCGTCCAGGTATTGCTGCTGAACTGCGACTACCTGCTTCTCGCCGTCACGTACCAGCGTCTTCTTGTTATCGGGAATGACCATGTCGTCAATTCCGATGGACAAGCCGGCGCGAGTTGCGAAGCTGAAGCCCAGGCTCTTCACTTCGTCAAGCATCTTGACCGTGACTTCGAGCCCGTACTTCAGGTAGCAGAAGTTGACCAACTGGCCGATGCCCTTCTTCTTGAGCAGTCCGTTGATGAACGGCATGCCTTCGGGAAGGTGATCGTTCAAAATGGCGCGGCCAACCGTAGTGTTCAGGAACGCCCGATCGTAGCTAACCGGCTCGGTGTGAATGATGTCCTGATCGTCGTAGGCGGTTGTCAGGTCGATCGCTTCACCGGTGTACCGCAGCCGGATGGGCGACAGAGTTTCGACTTCGCCGGCGTGCATCGCCAGTAGGACTTCGTCAATGTTGGCGAATGCGCGGCCTTCACCCTTTGCGCCCGGCTTGCTTTTGGTCAGGTAGTAAAGACCAAGCACCATGTCCTGCGTAGGAACAGTGATCGGCTGTCCTGATGCGGGCGACAGAATGTTGTGCGACGCGAGCATCAGTACGCTGGCTTCAACCTGCGCTTCCGGAGAGAGCGGAATGTGCACTGCCATCTGGTCGCCGTCAAAGTCGGCGTTGAATGCCGTGCAAACCAGCGGGTGAATTTTGATCGCCTTGCCTTCGACCAGCACCGGTTCGAACGCCTGGATGCCCAGACGGTGAAGGGTTGGGGCGCGGTTCAGAAGCACTGGATGGTCTTTAATGACCTCTTCCAGAATGTCCCAGACAACGGCTTCCTGCTGCTCCACCATTTCCTTCGCCTGCTTAATGGTCGTGCAATGGCCGGTCTGTTCGAGGCGGTGATAGATGAATGGCTTGAACAGCTCGAGCGCCATCTTCTTGGGCAGGCCACACTGGTGCAGCTTGAGTTCCGGCCCGACTACAATGACGGAGCGACCAGAGTAGTCCACGCGCTTGCCGAGCAGGTTCTGGCGGAATCGTCCCTGCTTGCCTTTCAGCGTATCGGAGAGCGACTTCAGCGGGCGGTTGTTCGCGCCCCGCAGTACGCGGCCACGGCGGCCGTTATCGAACAGCGCGTCCACAGCTTCCTGCAGCATGCGCTTTTCGTTGCGCACAATCACTTCAGGAGCGTGCAGATCCATCAGCTTCTTCAACCGGTTGTTGCGGTTGATGACGCGGCGATACAGATCGTTCAAATCTGACGTGGCAAAGCGGCCGCCGTCCAGTGGAACCAGCGGGCGAAGCTCCGGCGGAATAACCGGGATCACGTCGAGAATCATCCAATTCGGCTTGTTGCCGCTCTTGCGGAAGGCTTCAACCACCTTCAGGCGCTTGGCGTACTTCAGCCGCTTCTGCAGCGAAGTCTCGTGGCGCATCTTCTCGCGCAGTTCGACCGAGAGCGTCTCTATATCAACCCGCTTGAGCAGTTCTTTGATCGCTTCCGCGCCCATCATTGCTTTGAAGCCGGCGGGACGGTATTGCTGATCAAGTTCGCGGAACTTCGCTTCGTCTTTGATAACCTCGTGCTCTTTGACCGGTGCCTCACCCGGCTCGACGGTTACGTAGGCTTCGAAGTAAAGGATGGCTTCGAGGTCGCGCAAAGAAATGTCTAGCAGGTGGCCGATGCGGCTGGGCAGTCCCTTGAAGAACCACACATGCGAGCAGGGCGATGCCAATTCGATGTGCCCCAGGCGTTCGCGGCGCACTTTCGAGAGCGTGACTTCCACGCCGCACTTATCGCAAATGACGCCGCGGTGCTTCATGCGCTTGTACTTGCCGCAGAGGCACTCCCAGTCGGTGACTGGGCCAAAGATGCGCGCGCAGAACAGGCCGTCGCGCTCCGGCTTGAAGGTGCGGTAGTTAATGGTCTCGGGCTTCGTCACTTCGCCGTGCGACCAGCTCCGGATTTTCTCCGGAGAGGCCAGGCTGATGCGAATCGCGTCGAAATCTGCAATCGGGTTTGCCAAATCGAAAGGACTTGAACGGAACAAGGTCTTCCTCCACTCCTGCTCTCAAGGCAAGCGGCCAATGGCCAGCTGCCAGTTTTCTGTGTGTTCCGCGAGGGCTGAGAGCGCAAGCCCTACGAAACTATTTCTAAAAATCTCGGTTAAAAATCTTGCCGTTTACCAGCGGCATTTCAGCGCCGTACCGGCCACTGACCACTGCCTCTTAATCAGCCGCCGCGCTGAGCACGGGCTTTTTCTCGCCTGCCTTGATCAGTTCGACATCCAGGCAAAGCGATTGCAACTCGCGAATCAGCACATTGAACGATTCCGGCACTCCAGGCTCCATGGCGGCTTCGCCCTTGACGATGGCCTCATAAATCTTGGTGCGGCCGTACACGTCGTCAGACTTCGCTGTCAGCAGTTCCTGCAGAATGAACGCTGCACCGTAAGCTTCCAGCGCCCAAACTTCCATTTCTCCGAAACGCTGTCCGCCAAACTGCGCCTTGCCGCCCAGCGGCTGCTGGGTGATGAGCGAGTACGGGCCGATGGAGCGCGCGTGAATCTTGTCGTCTACCAGGTGTGACAGCTTCAACATGTAAATGTAGCCAACCGCGACCGGCTGTTCGAACTTCTCACCGGTCATGCCGTCGTAGAGCCACGTCTTGCCCGACTCGGGCAGGCCCGCACTCTTTAACAGTGCCTTAATCTCATATTCGCGTGAACCGTCAAACACCGGAGAACCGGTGAAGACGCCGCCTTTCAGCGTGTCGGCAACGGCGAGCAACTCGTCATCCGGAACCTCTGAAATTTCCTGCTCAAGCGTGGTGCCCTTGAACAGGGTTTTCAGTTCGCGGCGGACCGCTTCTTCCTTCGAGTTCTCTTTCAGCATCGCGGTGATCTTGACGCCGAGTTCGTGCCCGGCCCAACCGAGGTGCGTTTCGAGAATCTGACCGACGTTCATACGACTGGGAACGCCGAGCGGGTTCAGTACGATTTCCACGGGGGTGCCGTCTTCCAGGTATGGCATGTCTTCATCCGGAAGAATGCGCGCGATCACACCCTTGTTGCCGTGACGACCGGCCATTTTGTCGCCAACACTCAGCTTGCGCTTCATGGCGACATAGACCTTCACCAGTTTGATCACGCCCGGCGGCAGTTCGTCGCCCTTGGTCAGTTTGTCTTTCCGCTCGTTGACGATCTTCTTGAGAACGTCGATCTGACGCGAAGTCATTTCTTCGATTTCGTCGATCTGCTCGTTTACGCGCGGATCCTTGTCGTTGTACTTAATGCGCTTAAGGTTCCGGGTAGAGATGCGCTCTATGGCGTCGCGATCAAGAATGCCGCCCTTGGTCAGCAGACGCTTGTTGGTTCGCTCGTCGTGCAGGTCGGCCTGCACTTCCTTGCCGCCGAGAATATTGTCCAGGCGCTTCAACCGCTCGTCGGTCAGAATGCGGATCTCGTCGGAAAGGTTCTTTTCCAGCTTCGCAATCTGCGTAGCCTCAATGGACTTCGCGCGTTCGTCTTTTTCCTGGCCCTTGCGGGAGAAAATCTTTACGTCGACGATAACGCCCTCAACTCCGGGCGGGCAGTAGAGCGAAGCATCGCGAACGTCTCCCGCCTTTTCGCCGAAGATTGCGCGCAGCAGTTTTTCTTCCGGCGTGAGCTGGGTCTCGCCCTTGGGCGTGACTTTGCCAACCAGAATGTCGCCCTGCTTGATGCCCGCGCCGGTGCGAATGACCCCGGCTTCATCCAGATTGCGCAGCATGGACTCGCTGACGTTCGGAATGTCGCGCGTGACTTCCTCCGGCCCGAGCTTGGTGTCGCGCGACTCGATCTCGAACTCCTCGATGTGCACTGAGGTGTAGTAGTCCTCTTTCACCAGCTTTTCGGAAACCAGAATCGCGTCCTCGAAGTTGTAGCCGCGCCACGGCATGAAAGCGACCAGCACATTTCGTCCGAGAGCAAGCTCGCCCTTGTCGGTGCAGGGACCGTCCGCGATCACCTGACCCTTGACCACCTGCTGCCCTTTTTCGACAACCGGCTTCTGATTAATGCAAGTGTTCTGGTTGGAGCGCTTGAACTTGGTCAGCTGATAAATATCGCTACCCACTTCACGCGACAATTGTCCGGGATGGTGCTCGCCTGCAACGCGGACGATGATTCGCTCGGAATCAACCGAATCAATCACGCCATTGCGCTTGGCGAGGATTACCGCTCCAGAGTCGCGAGCGGTCACGCCTTCCATTCCCGTGCCCACAATCGGTGCTTCGGCGCGGAGCAGTGGAACCGACTGCCTTTGCATGTTCGCGCCCATCAGCGCGCGGTTCGCGTCGTCATGCTCGAGGAACGGCACAAGCGATGCCGCGACCGACACCAACTGCTTGGGACTAACGTCCACGTAATCCACGTCGTCTTTTGTGACCAGCACAAAGTTGCCGGCCTTCCGGGCGTTGACCAAGTCGCCCATCAGGCGGCCCTTGTCGTCGAGTTCGACGTTCGCCTGCGCAATGACGTGGCGGTCTTCCTCCCACGCCGAGAGATAGAACGAGAACGGCTCAAGCTCGGCGGCGCGCTTGCGGCGCTCCCTCAAATCGGCATTGGCCTTCTCGGCTTCCGACTTCTCGATGTGATCGCCCGCCTTGTAATCGCTGTCGCCGGCATTCACTACGCTCACGTAATCCACCACACGCGCGTTCTTCACGCGGCGATACGGTGACTCGATGAAGCCGTAGTCATTGATGCGCGCATAGCAACTCAATGACGAAATCAGTCCGATGTTCGGACCTTCCGGCGTTTCAATCGGGCAGATACGTCCGTAGTGCGTCGGGTGAACGTCACGAACTTCGAATCCTGCACGCTCACGCGACAGACCGCCCGGCCCCAGCGCGGAAAGACGCCGCTTGTGCGTGATCTCCGAGAGAGGATTGGTCTGGTCCATGAACTGCGACAGCTGCGACGATCCGAAGAATTCGCGGATCGCAGCCATGACCGGCTTCGCGTTGACCAGGTCGTGCGGCATCGCCGTGGACATTTCCTGGTACACCGACATTTTTTCTTTGATCGCCCGTTCCATACGGACCAAGCCGATGCGGAACTGGTTTTCGAGCAACTCTCCAACCGCGCGGACGCGGCGGTTGCCAAGGTGATCGATGTCATCCACCGTGCCGATGTTCTTGCGCAGCTTCAGCAGATACTTAATGGTCGCGTAAAAATCATCCGGATCCAGCGTGCGCTTGTCCAGGCTGGTCGCGTCCTGGTTCTCAAACAACTTGATGTTGAACTTCAGACGTCCGACCTTCGAAAAGTCGTACTTCCGCGCATCAAAGAACATGCCGTGGAAAAGCGAGGTGGCGGTGTCGAGCGTCGGCGGATCGCCGGGACGCAGCTTGCGGTAGATTTCGATTAGCGCCTCTTGCGGCGTCTTTACGGAATCGCGCTTCAGCGTCTGGCTGATGACTGTGCCTACGTCGTCGCGCTCAGGGAAGAAGAGATTCATCTCCACCACGCCCGACTCCAGAATCTTCGAAACTTTGTCGGCCGTCAGTTCGGTGTTGGCTTCGAGCAGGACTTCGCCGGTCGTGGTGTCTACGATATCGCCCGCTGCCCACGCGCCTTCGAGATCCGTAACGTCGACTTCAATTTCGCTGATTTTCGCTTTGTGAATTTCCTTCAGCATCGCGGCATTCAGCTTGCGGCCGGAATGCGCAACCTCGTCCCCCGACTTTGATTTGACGCTGTGGGTCAGCTTCATGCCAAGCAGATTGGTTGGCTTTTCTCCTGAGGGATCAATCGTCCAGTAAAGTTTCTTGTCGCGGACGGCCACGCGGTCAACCGTATAGAAGCTGCGAAGAATGTCTTCACCCGTCCGCAGGCCCAGCGCGCGCAGAAAAATCGTGCCCAGAAACTTGCGTTTGCGGTCAATGCGAACGTAGAGCACGTTCTTCTGGTCGTACTCGAACTCTACCCACGATCCACGGTATGGAATGATTTTTCCGAGGAAGTAGGTGCGGTTGTTGGCGCTTTCAAAGAACACGCCCGGTGAACGGTGCAACTGGCTGACGATTACGCGCTCGGTGCCGTTCACAATGAAGGTGCCGTTCTGCGTCATCAGCGGAACGTCGCCGAAGAACACTTCCTGCTCCTTAATGTCGCGGATGGAGCGGTTCCCGGTTTCGTTGTCCTTATCGAAAATGGTCAACCGCATGGTGACCTTGAGCGGCGCGGAGTACGTCATGCCCCGCTCTTCGCACTCGGCCACGTCGTACTTCAGCTGCAGGCCTACCGGGTCGCCGCACTTGTTGCAGAAGTCAGGCGTGTTCGCGTTGTAGGTGCCGCACTTGTGGCAGAGCACATCGCCGGGATGAAAGGGATCGGTGATGACGGTGTTGCCGCAATTCTTACAAGTGGTGCGCAAGTGATGCAGTCCCTTGAGGTGGCCGCACTTGCACTCCCAGTTGCCGATCTGGAAATCGACGAACTCCAGCTGCGAGACGTTGCGGAAGTCGGTGATCGGAAACACCGACTGAAATACAGACTGGAGGCCGCCGTCTTCACGTTCGCTGGGCAGGCGGTCCATCTGCAGAAAACGGTCGTATGAGCGCTTCTGAACCTCAATGAGGTTCGGAATCTGGATGGTTGCTGGAATCTTGGAAAAATCGAAGCGCTTGCGGAATGCATTTCTATTCGCCATTCGGAATAACTCCCAAACTTTTCTGCGCAGCACACGGCTGCGTCACAGCGGAACCCGGGCAGAAAACAGCAGCAGGCATCCAACGTTCACGAGTCGCGAACGTCAGATAAAAAGGCCGCTAATGGAGACACACAAATGCGCCTGCGGGGACAGCACGTCCCTGAGGCGCCGCGCACAGCGCATAGCCAATTAAGTTTTGTCTTTTCCGCGCCAGTATGCCTGTTTCCCGTCCCGCCGCCCGCAGGACAGTTGCTAATCCGTGTTGTGCAACCCCTCACCCGCTTCCCGGGGTTCGTATGAGAGGGCTGACAGGATGAAGTCGGAAGCGGTGCCGTTAGTGACTATAGTAGCACCGATTCAGTCACCCTGCCAGTAGCTGGTAATAAAATTGCAAGCCATCCGCCCCCGAGAGCCTCACAGCCCTCGGGAGCCTGCCTGGTGCCGGGCAGGCGACATCGCCAACCCAACGTAACTTATTACAGAGCAAGACCTTATTTTACTTCGACAACGGCGCCGGCATCGGTGAACTTCTTTTTGATGGTCTCGGCTTCGTCCTTGGAGACGCCTTCTTTCACCGTCTTAGGAGCGCCATCCACCAAGTCCTTGGCTTCTTTCAGGCCCAGGCTGGTGACTTCGCGGACCGCCTTGATGACGTTGATCTTGTTTGCGCCAACTTCCTTCAGAACAACGGCAAATTCCGTTTGCGCTTCCGCCGCCGGAGCCGCCGCTGCCGCTCCGCCGCCAGCAACCATCACCGGTGCCGCCGCTGCCGCCGAAACGCCAAGGCGCTCTTCAAGTTTCTTTACGAGCTGGGCCGCATCAAGCAACGTGAGCCCAACGATTGATTCTTCCAACTGCTGTAGGTCTGCCATTTCAATTCTCCAATGAAATTAAATTTTCGCTTTCGCAGAGACGCTGCATGCAACGTCGCTTTACCACAATCGTTCACGTCAAGTTTCCAGTGCGCTCGTCTTTGGTCCGCGCCAGACAACGCGGCAACTTCAGACTGCGCAACCCTCACGCGAACAAACAAAACTTTTGCTTACGCTTCCGCCGCCGGCGCGTCGCCGCCAAACTTCCCTTTCTCGACTCCCTGGTTGATCACGACGGCAATGTCGCGGCCCACAGCGTTCATCACCGTAACCAGGCGCTGCGCCGGAGCACTGATGAGGAACAGAAGCTTCGAATAAATTTCTTCCTTCGACGGCATGGTCGCCAGCGCTTCGATCTCTTTGATCGAGATGACGCGGCCTTCAACAATGCCGGTCTTGAAGGCGAACTCCGGATTGTCCTTAGCGTATTTCGAAAGCGCCTTCGCCAAAGCGACCGGATCGCCTTCGGTGTACGCAATCGAGGTCACGCCGGAAAGATCCTTCAGCGCGCCTTCGACCTTGGTGCCCTTGGCGGCGAGTTCTGCCAGAGTGTTTTTTACCACGGTGTACTTCGCGCCAGAGCTCCGCAGCAGTTTGCGCAGTTCGAAATCCTGCGCCACCGTAAGCTTGCTGTACGTGGTCACGATGACCGTGGAAACGTTCTGCAGGTCTTTGCCCAGCTTCTCGACCTGCTCAGTTTTTCTTGCCCGTGTAACCGCCATATTCTTATCCTTGTCATTCCGAACCCCCGATTCATCGGAGGAGGAACCTGCTTTATCTGCCTACGCCCAAACCAAATTGCCTATGCCTTTGACGCCGTCTCGATCGCGGTCGTGTCGAGCGCGATCCCCGGCCCCATTGTGGAGCTTAGGTAGCAGCCCTTAATGTACTTGCCCTTCGCCACCGAAGGCTTTGCCTTGATGACACTGGTGATTAGCGTGGTCGCGTTGTCGATCAGTTTCTCGGGCGAAAACGAAATCTTTCCCACGGGAACGTGAACGAGCGCAGTTTTGTCGGTGCGAAACTCGACCTTGCCGGCCTTCACTTCCTGCACCGCGCGCGCCACATCCATCGTTACAGTGCCGGTCTTCGGATTCGGCATCAGTCCTTTGGGGCCGAGCACTTTGCCCAGACGTCCGACAGACTTCATCATGTCGGGCGTCGCGATCAGGGCGTCGAAGTCAGTCCAGTTTTCTTTGGTGATCTTTTCGACCATGTCTTCGCCGCCGACAAAATCGGCGCCCGCCTGCTCAGCTTCGCGGAGTTTATCGCCCGAGGTGATTACAAGAACCTTTTTTGATTTTCCCAGCCCGTGCGGCAGCACCACCGTGCCGCGCACCATCTGGTCGGCGTGCTTGGGATCGACTCCCAGGCGCAGCGTGACTTCGACGGTCTCGTCGAATTTTGCGAACTTCACTTTTTGCAGGAGAGGCACTGCGTCCTGCAGCGTGTAAGCACGCGGCTCGATTGATTTCCGCGCTTTCTCAACATTTTTTCCAGCTTTTTTCATTTACGTTTCCTCGTCTCCCACCGCTGAACGCTTCTCCGATCAGCCGTGGTGAAATGACAGCGACAACAATTTGGTAATGGGGTAATTGAGTAATTGGGGGATTTGAAAACCCACTCAATCACCAAGTTCCCAAATTACTCAACCCTTCTTACCCAACGACTTCAATTCCCATCGACCTTGCCGTACCGCGCACGCTCCTGATCGCGGCATCCACCGACGCCGCATTCAGATCCGGCATTTTTTGTTTCGCGATGTCCTCGACTTGCTTCAGCGTGACTTTGCCGACTTTGTCTTTGTTCGGCGCGCCGGAGCCCTTGGCAACACCCGCCGCCCGCTTGAGCAGAATCGAAGCCGGAGGCGTTTTGGTGATGAAGGTGAACGAACGGTCGCTATAGACCGTAATCACCACTGGAATAATCAGCCCTTCCAGTTCCTTCTGGCTGGTGCGCGCGTTGAACTGCTTGCAGAATTCCATGATGTTGACCTGCGCCTGACCGAGCGCGGGACCAACCGGAGGCGCGGGCGTCGCTTTGCCCGCGGCAATCTGCAACTTCACTGAGCCTGTAGCTTTTTTTGCCATAATCCCTTTTTACCTCGAACTACCTAGCGACAGCCGCCCTCGGCTGTCCGGTCGAGCCAAGCTCGACAAATTTACGAACTCTGCTTCTCCACCTGCTTGAATTCCAACTCCACCGGAGTCGAGCGGCCGAAGATCGTGACCATCACTTTCAGGGTTTCGCGGTCCTCGTTCACTTCGTCCACTATGCCGGTAAACGTGGCAAACGGTCCTTCGGTAATGCGCACTGTCTCGTTCTTTTCGAACTTGACGCGCAGCTTCGGCTTTTCTTTCGACTCGCCCGCCTTATAAACAATGTGCTGCACTTCCTCTTCGGAAAGCGGCGTGGGCTGCTGCCCGGTGCCGACAAATCCGGTGACGCGGGGCGTAGCTTTCACCACATGCCACACGTTGTCGTCCATGTCCATTTCCACCAGCACGTAGCCGGGATAGAACATGCGCTCAACGGTGTACTTCTTGCCGTTGCGCACTTCGGTGACCGACTCGGTCGGGATCAGCACTTTGCCAATCTTGTCTTCGAGCGCGAAGGCGCGCACCCGCGACTCCAGCGACTCTTTCACTTTGCGCTCGAATCCCGAATATGAGTGAATGATGTACCACTTCATGTTGGGATTACGCGGCTTTTCGGCAACTGCGGCCGTGGTCTCGGCCGGGGCCGTTGCGCCTTCCACTTCAGTGTTCGTTTTGGTCTCGTCCTGCATAAGTTGGAACCAGCGCCTTTACTTCGCAAACGTCCGGAAGAGGAGATCTACGCCTCTGCCGATAAGGTTATCGACAATGAAAAAATACAACCCGAACAAAAACACAGTAACGATCACGACCGCAGTAGTGGCTTGCACTTCCTTCAGGCTCGGCGTTGTGACTTTGCGCATTTCGGTGCGCACGTCGTTGTAGAACGCCTTGATCCGCTCGGGGAGGGATTTGACCCTTCCACTGAAGCTGTCATCGTTGGCTGCCGCAACCGTGTTTGCCATTTTTGTACCTGCTCCCATCACTGCACCTGCTGACTCTGTTCGTCCTGCCTTCTGCTCGCTCTCAAAATCCTGGCAGGGGCGGAGGGATTCGAACCCCCAAGTTCGGTTTTGGAGACCGACAGTTTAACCGTTGAGCTTACGCCCCTGTGAATCCATCGGATGATCCGGCGATCGGGTCATCGGGCGAAGTTCAGATCACCCAATGGCGAGATCGCACGATCGCCCGATTATTTAACTTCCTTATGCGGCGTGTGCTTGCGGCAACGGTTGCAGAACTTCTTCAGTTCCAGCCGGTCCGGCTTGGTCTTGCGGTTCTTCGTCGTCGAATAGTTCCGCTCTTTGCAATCACCGCACTGCATTGTAATGATTTCTCGGGGCATACAAAAACTAGCTCCTAGCCTTTAGCCGTCAGCTCTCAGCCTTCAGCTTGAATCACAATCAAATCCAAAACCCTTGTCATTCCGAACTCGCCAAGGGCGGGAGAGGAACCTGCTGTTTCCGTGTAGCGCACGCGTCCTCGCCAGCGATCAACGTCAAATCACATCTTCCCGCGACTTGTACTTCTTGTTGCGTTCTTTCCAAAAAAAATCGAATAGGGACGACCACGGCGCTATTCCGATCGCAAAGACCAGGAGAAATCCGAGAATCAAAAACGCATCCCGCATTCACGGCCCCTCGTTTTCGCCGAGCCACCGACTTTCGGCGACGACCGAGAGCCGACAGCGCTCTTCCGGTAGACGTGCGGCGCACGACGCTTTCCCTACTGCACAATCTCCGAAATCGTTCCGGCGCCGACCGTGTGTCCCCCTTCGCGGATGGCGAAGCGCAAACCCTTCTCCATCGCCACCGGCGTGATCAGTTCAATCACCAGTTGCACGTTGTCGCCAGGCATCACCATTTCCGTGCCCGAAGGAAGTTCTGCCACGCCCGTCACGTCCGTCGTTCGCAAATAAAACTGCGGACGATATCCCTTGAAAAACGGCGTATGGCGCCCACCTTCTTCTTTCGTCAAGATGTAAACTTCGGCTTTGAACTTGGTGTGCGGCGTAATCGATCCACCCTTCGCCAACACCATGCCGCGCTCCACATCTTCTTTGGCAATGCCGCGCAGCAGCAGCCCGGCGTTGTCGCCCGCCATGCCTTCGTCCAGTTGCTTCTTGAACATTTCAACGCCGGTGACAACCGTCTTGCGGGTGTCGCGGAAGCCTACAATTTCAACTTCCTCGCCAACCTTCACTTTGCCGCGCTCGATGCGCCCAGTCACCACCGTGCCGCGT
>JAYTFR010000071.1:0-8106 GCA_043734125.1 Acidobacteriota bacterium
GTTTACGCAGGAAGGTCATCATCGGGCACCAATTGGTGAATCCAGACTGAAACAGGTTCAAGCCAACAAACGCCGTGAAGAGATACCAGTACGGGCTTATGTAGTAGCCGAGCGCCAGGGACAGCAGGATGAAACCGCCAGCGATCAAACGAAGTGTACGTTCTATGGTCATCATAGTTCTCCTTGAAAACAAGCTGGTCCTACGCAATTTCGCATTGCGGTGTTTCACATTCGGCCACATTTTCGGTCGAATGCGGATGCAACGGTGTAAGCGCGTGTCCTCTTTGAGAGAGGTAGTAGAGGACCGGCACTGCCATCCGCGACAAGAGGGTGGATGCAACCTCTCCAGCCATCAAGGACAGCGCCAGGCCCTGAAAAATCGGGTCGAACAAAATCACGCTCGCCCCTACAACGACTGCCGCGGCTGTCAGCAGCATGGGGCGAAAGCGAACCGCACCGGCGTCGACGACCGCATCCTCCAGCGACATGCCTTGTGAACGACGGAGTTCAATGAAGTCGACCAGGATGATGGAGTTCCGCACGATGATTCCTGCCCCGGCGATAAAGCCAATCATCGAGGTCGCGGTGAAGAAGGCGCCCATCAATGCGTGTGCGGGCAAAATACCGACCAGCGTGAGCGGGATCGGTGCCATGATCACGAGTGGCGTGACGAACGATCGGAACCAGCCGACAACTAAGACATAGATAAAAACCAGCACAGCAGCAAACGCTAGTCCCAAATCTCGAAACACTTCCACCGTGATGTGCCACTCACCGTCCCACTTCATGGACAACCGGTCAGTGCGGTCGGGCATCGTCGTGCCTTTGTACTGCTTTATCGTGTAGCCATCAGCCAACTTGATCTTGTCGATGGCATCGCTCATCTTCATGATGGCGTAGACAGGGCTCTCTTCCCCGCCCGCTACATCGCCAGTCACGTAAACGACTGGTTGCAGGTTCTTGCGATAGACACTCGTATCAATCGTTGTTCGCCGGAGATCCGTGATCTCTTGCAGCGCGATCTGCCCTCCGGAGGCGGTGGGCAGTTTTAGGTTTTCGAGGTTCTCGATTCCCGAGCGGTCGGAGCGCGTCAAACGCACTTCGATCGGCACGTCTTCGCGAGAGTTCGGATCATGCAAGAGTCCGGCACTTGCGCCGCTCAGTCCCACTTGCAGCGTGCGCGTCACATCACCGGGTGAAATACCGTGGAGTGCCGCTTTATCAAGATCGACTTTCAGGTCGTACTTGGTTTGCGGATCTTCTACGTACCAGTCCACATCGACAACACCTGGCGTCTGCTGGAACACCTTCTTGATCTGAGCTGCTAATTCGATTTGGCTCTTATAATCGGGTCCGTAGACTTCTGCCACGAGCGTCTGCAGCACCGGCGGGCCAGGAGGAACCTCAGCAACCTTGATGCGTGCTCCGAAAGGCTGGGCGATCTTGTCCAGTTCGGGACGGAGCCGTCGTGCAATCTCGTGGCTCTGCGCTTTGCGATCATGACGTGACAGCAGGTTTACCTGAATGTCGGCCTGATTCGGTTTACGGCGCAAGAAGTAGCGCCGCACCAGTCCGTTGAAGTTGTAGGGGCCGGATGTACCGGCATAAATTTGATAATTTGTGACGTCGGCTTGTTGGCCAAGATAGCCCCCGAGCGCCTGCGCCACGCGGGTTGTTTGCTCCAGTGGAGTTCCGTCCGGCATGTCAATGATGACCTGGAACTCGCTCTTGTTGTCGAAGGGGAGCATCTTCACGCGCACCCATTTCAAGGGCATGAATGCAACCGCCGCCAGCAACAACACCACAACTCCCCCCAGAAACATCCAGCGGCGACGGGAATCCAGCATCAGCGGATTCATTACGCGGCGATACAGACGCGTCGTCCAGCCCTCGGTCTCATGCTTGTCGTGGCCGCCCTCGCCGGCATAGTTTCGCAGCAGCCTCAGGGCTGCCCAAGGCGAGACCACAAAAGCTACCATCAGGGAGAACAGCATGGCTGCCGACGCTCCTACAGGAATCGGGCGCATGTAGGGACCCATTAACCCGCGCACGAAAGCCATAGGCAGGATGGCGCCGATGACGGCGAACGTTGCAAGAATCGTAGGATTGCCAACTTCATCCACTGCCTCGACTGCCACTTCTGCGAGTTGGCGTCCGCGACTGGCCGGCAACCGGAAGTGGCGGACGATGTTCTCCACCACCACGATGGCATCGTCGACAAGAATGCCGATGGAGAAGATCAGCGCAAACAGAGTGACTCGGTTGAGCGTGTATCCGTAGAGATAAAAGACAGCCAAGGTGAGAGCCAGGGTGACAGGTACCGCCAGCAGTACCACACCGGATTCACGCCAACCAAGGGCCAAGGCTATCAGTAGAGTCACTGAGAGCGTCGCGATCAGTAGGTGCTTCAACAATTCATTCGACTTGTCTTTCGCCGTCTCGCCGTAGTTGCGGGTGACGGTGATGTTTAAGTCGTTCGGCAATACGTAGCCGTGAAGCGAGGTGAGCTTCTCCAGAACTCGCTCGGAAATGATCGTCGCGTTAGTGCCTTTTCGTTTGGCGAGCGTGATCGTAACGGCGGGATATTCTGCGCCGACCGTTTGGCGCGTACCACCGCGAGCGTTCGCATACATCACATAGCTATCCGGCTCGGCGGGCCCGTCTTCCAACTTCTCCACCACATCGCGCAAGTAGACCGGGCGGCCGGCGTGGACTCCGACTACCACTTGCTGCAAGTCCTCGGTCCGCGTGAAGAACCTCCCGGCCTCGACTTGGAACTCGTGGTCATCGCGGGCAAAGCTGCCCACGTCACCGCGACTGTTCGCGCTCTGGAGTTGACTCACCACTGCCCCTGGCGTGAGGCCATAAGCGGCCAGACGCTGCGTATCCAAAATCACTCGTACCTGCCTCGGCTGGCCTCCTATGAGTGAGGTTTCGGAAACATCGTCGAGTTGTTTGAGAGAGTTTTCCAACTCGCCGGCGATGCGTCGCAGGTGATACGAGTCATAGTTCTTACCCCACAGCGTGAGCGCCATGATGGGGACATCATTGATCGATCGCACCTTGATGATCGGTTGTGAAACTCCCGACGGGATGCGATCAAAGTTGGAGAACAGCTTGTTGTACGTCTGTATGATCGCGTCTTCTTCTTTCGACCCCACATAGAAGCGCACGATCAGCATGCTCATGCCCGGCTGGCTGATCGAATACACATATTCGACACCGGGAACCTCGCGCAGCAGTTTCTCCATCGGGAGACTGACCCGTTGCGAAATCTCTTCCGGTGATGCGCCCGGCATCTGCACGAAGACATCGAGCATGGGGACGACAATCTGCGGTTCTTCCTCGCGGGGAGTCTCAAGAATGCTGAACGCACCGAGAAGGAGGGCGGCCACGATCACCAAAGGCGTCAGCTTCGAATCGATGAAACCGTGAGCGATGCGTCCCGCCAGTCTCAGACCATGCTCGGGTTGTTTTGGTGAGTCGGCCTTTTCGTCTTTCATTGCTGGGCCTCGATGCGCGTGCCATTCAGATCCATTTCGCCGGGCTTCGCGACGAGGCGCTCACCTTCCTGAAGACCTGCGAGCACTTCCACTACCGAACCGGCAGCCTTT
Organism: Acidobacteriota bacterium; assembly: GCA_043734125.1. Lineage (GTDB taxonomy): Bacteria > Acidobacteriota > Terriglobia > Terriglobales > Acidobacteriaceae > Gp1-AA145. The sequence goes on from JAYTFR010000071.1 coordinate 3,615, forward strand.
CCCAGAGTGACGTAGCGGAGGCTTGCGATCCTGTTCTGGTCGAGCACGTAAACTCCCTGCAGTTGGCCGCGCTCAACAACCGCAGTCTGCGGAATGAGCAATGCCGACCGATTACCACGAGAGAATTGTGCTCGGCCGAATAGACCCGATCGCAACCGCGTATCAGCAGGCAATTCGATCTTCACCAGGAAACTGCGGCTTCCGGAGTCGGCGGCAGGAACGATTTGTACGACTTTTCCCTTTTGCTGCGGGGTATCCAATGCGTCCACTATCACCGGTACCGGCTCGCCCATCCGGACGTACCGCAGATCGTTTTCATTGACTGCAGCTTCCAGTCGATAGCGCCCCAAGCCTTCGATTGTGAAGACTGGGAGGCCAGGACTGGCTAACATGCCTGGATCTGCTTTTTTCTCCGTAATTACTCCATCGAATGGCGCAAGAATCCGCGTGTACGAAAGCGATGTGTGCGCCTGCGCTAACGCTGCTTTAGCTTGTGCCTGACCAGCGCGAGTCATCTCGCGATGCGCGAGCGCCGCCTGGTAGCGCGCCTTTACTTCATCGAATTCCTGTGGGCTGACTGATTTCCTGTCATAGAGAGTCTGGTAACGCGTCAGGGTCGATTGAGCGAGGACCAAGTCGGAATCTGACGCGGACGATTCCTGCTGAGCTGCGCTCTCGCCTGCCGTGGCGCGGTCCACCGCGGCCCGAGGTTGAGCATCGTCGATGATCGCCAGCACTTGCCCGCGTTGGACGCGGTCTCCTTCATGTGCGCGCAGTTCTACGATGTTCCCCATCGCCTGGCTTGCAAGCTGGCTGGTTTGCACCGCGCGTATAGTTCCCACTGCTTCCAACAAATCGGGACTATCGGCCCGTTGTACGGAGACCACGGAGACACTGCGCACGGTTTCCGGGACCAAAGGCTGTGCAGTCCGCTCATTGGAACAACCGCTTAGCCCGCCGGCGATAGCCGCGGCCAGAGGAACTAGACGTAAGAGAAGGGACTCTGCACGAATCATGGCGTCACCACCGGGGATTGAAGATTCAAAGTACCGCTCGCCAACTCAAGGCTGGCGAAGCTGGTATGAAACCGATAAACAGCCTCCCAATAGTCCGTCTGGCTGCGCCGCGTCGCTTCTTCAGCACCCAAAAGATCGGTCACGGTGGTAAGCCCGCCATCGTAGCGGTCTTGGTTGATGAGCAGACTGTCCTGGGCCTGCGCGATGACAGCTCGCGCAACTTCGACTTCCTGCCGAGCAGAGCCCAAGTTGTAATAGGCGCGCCGGACTTCAAGGCGGACCCCATCGCGCGCCACTTGTTTCATCGCCGTGACTCTCTCTTGCCGCGCGCGTTCACGAGCTAGTTCTGCCCGTTTTCCTCCACCCTGGAAAAGGTCGATCTGCATCTCCACTCCACCGAGCCAGTTGTTTCCTCCACCGCCCGCCGCGAACGTTGGGTTATCCATCTCCCAACCGGCGAAGGCGTTCACCCGCGGGCCAAACGATGACTTTGCGATTGCAACACTCTGCCGCTGAGCTGATTCTTCGGATTCAATGCGCTTCAAGTCTGGTCGATTCGTCAGAGCGAGTGTTTCGACATCCTGAAGAACGGGAACCGGAAGCGTAGCTTCCTTCAAAGTCTCCGCCGGTTGTAACGAGGTATCCATTGGTACTCCCAGGGCGGTGTTCAACTCGGCCCGAGCCAAGTCCAGATTGTTCCTGGCCCGAATCAGTTCCTGTCGTCGTGCGGCCATGCGCACCTTCGCAGTCAAAAGGTCCGATTCCACAACCAAGCCACTGTCGAATCGCGACTGACTGCGATCCAAAATCGACTGGGATGTCTTTAAAGCCTGCTCCGTGAGTTCCAGTTGCTTCGTGGCGAGCAATGCGCCGTAATATGCGTTGACGACCCGGAATACAATCTCTTGCTCCGTACGCTCTAACTGATGCCCGGCAGCCTCGTTCATCTGCTTTGCCCGAGTCACGCAGTGCCAGTTGGCACCGGAGTCAAACAAACTCCAGGTTCCTCCAAAACGCGTGCTGAAGTTCCCAAAAGGCAAGGGAGTGTTGAGCTTACTCAGCGAGAAATCATCAGCCGTGAGACGCTGCTGCCGCAATCTGCTGCCAAACACGTAAACTGGATCGTTCCCGCGTGTTGCGGTCTCGGAGAACGTCACTCGCGGCATGAGAAATGATCGCGCTTCGCGGACATCCGCGGACGATACTCTCGTGTCAGCGACAGCCGCCTTGCGGAGAGGGTTCTTCTCCAGCGCGATCCTTACCGCCTGCTGAAGCGTGAGGGGCGAGGGATCAACGGTTTGTTGAGCCTGAACCGCTGGCGAAACCCACAGTGCGACTGTGGCCACGACGACGAATTTGAGGGGAATCTTCAACTCTGGGCTCCGGCCGTTTGGGTTGCCTTTATCCACTCAGTCTTCTCTTCGACGATCTCGTACGTCGTATGCAAACTCGCTGTCTTTTGCACCATGGCCCCTACAGAGCAGTACTTCTCTTCGGAGAGACGAATCGCTTCCTCCAAAGCCGCGACATCAATGTCGTTGCCCGTCACTACGTGGTGAATCCGCACAGCCGTGAACACTTGCGGTGGGCGTTCCGCCTGATCGGCCTCGACCCGAACTTCGTACCCAGTGACTTTCTGGTGGTACTTCTGGCGCAAAACTGTGATGACATCGAACGCCGTACAACCAGCCAATCCCGCTGCAACCAGTTCGATCGGTTTCGGACCGGTTCCTCCAGCCGCATCATCCAGCAGCAGATTGTGCCCGCTGCCGGTGAGTGCCACGACCTGCCTCTGCTGCCTAAGTGCTTGAGTCAGTTCAACTTTGGCGCTGATCATGATTGCCCTCCTGTTCCTTCTATCGACTAGGAACATGAATAAATGCAAAAGGCAGGATTTTGTTACAGGGAAAATTCGAAAAAAGAAGGTTGGCGAAAAGAGCGGACTTCGGTTTACGGCCGAACGGTCGCCACAGCTCGGGCGTAGTTCTTCATCAGTTCCCTCCGGAGCCTAACCGCGGTTTTCCCAGAGAGGCTCGCTGCCGGCGACATCCGGCACTGCTCAATCGTTGCTTCGAGACTGGCCAGAAACACCTTGCACGGCCCGCATCCGTCGAGGTGTCTTTCCAGTTCCTCGCACAGAGAATCGTCCAACTGCTCATCGAGATAGTTCGAGAGTTCGGCAAACAAGGCCTTGCACCGCGCCGGTTTGGGCTCCTCGGGAGAGGCGCCGGTGTTGCGAGCAGCCCGCGGTTTCCACGCTTTCATTAGTTCCTTCCGGACGAACAGCCTGGCGCGGTGGAGTCGAACCCGAACTGTTCCTGCGCGCAGGCCTGTGATCTCGGCAACATCTTCGTCGGTCAGACTCTCCATGTCTCGTAACACCAGGACAATGCGATATTGCGCGGGCAATTTTTGAATTGCTTCCCGCAACATTCCGGCTTCTTCGCTTCGAATCGCGAACCTTTCCGGGTTGATTCCGCTTTCGGCACTTAACTTTTCCAATTCCCTCCGATCCGGCATCAATTCTTCCAGAGAAAGTTCTCGATTCGGAGCGAACTTGCTTCGGCGACGGCTCATCAGGCAACGGTTCTTTGCAACCTTATAAAGCCAGACTACGAGGGCCTTCGGACTGTCAAATTTCGGCAGATGTGGAACTGACTTCAGCAGGACTTCCTGCATGTTGTCTTCGGCGTCCTGGCGCTGACCGCAGACCCTCATGCTGAAGGAAAACACAGTGTTTTGCAGTAGGGCGAGAGCCTGTTCCAAGGCTTCATCATCGCCTCGCTGCATGAGCTGAACTGCTTGCTCTATTTCGGAACGCATCCAGTTCAATGTAGCACTTCTGTCGCTTGATGCTCTTGTCGTAGCAATGCGCAAAGCCATTGAGAAGCGGCATGCTTGCGATGACTGTGTGCGCCCTCGGTTGTCTTGGAGTTTAGGTGACACACACTGCTGGACATCGCCGCAGGAAAGCGATAACTTTCCTCGATTTGTTGCGGTTTTTGCCATTCCTCATCGACAATCTGTGCCTGAATTGTGCCTGCAAGTCCTGCAGGCAATTATCCGCATTTGAGGCGCAGAAAGGAAGATCCATGCAAAACGGAAGCATGATGCGAACAGAACGTCACGGTGGACCAGACGTTTGGGAATTCAGGTGGCGAGAACCTGGACCAGATGGCAAACGTAAACATCGCAGAATGGTTGTTGGGACAACGAATGAATTCGGCGACGAGGTTGCGGCTCGCCAAGCGATTGCGGGCCTTCATCTGTGTATGAACTCACGGAGTGAAAGAGTGATCCAGAAGTGCGGCTTCCCAGAAGCCGACTTCTGGCCAGCGTCGTTGAGAGTCCATCCTGGGCATAACTTCCGGGTTGCTCGTGATCCAGGAATAATCGCCAAGGTGACCTGGCGGACCACACTTACTGGTAGCCGACCCACAGAGCTGTTCGAAACAATCGTTGGGGGTGCGCCGCGC
>JAYTFR010000072.1:0-60114 GCA_043734125.1 Acidobacteriota bacterium
CCTCTGCCGTGACAGGGCAGCGTTCTAACCAACTGAACTACGTCCCCAACTTGTGAAACCTGCTGCATCCTTCCCAAGCGCGAATGGAAACCGGCAATTTACACGATCACCAGAATCTCGGCGGATCGGGGGGAAGCTTCGTGTGGCGATGCGCGAGGGATCGCGTCCCGCCAACAAAAATTATCTTAACAGCTTCTGCCGGAAGGCGGAAGAGGCGGGGACTGACAACCTCAATCGCTGGCAGGGCTCACCGCGAGTCCGCTTGCGTGGCGCGTAGAAACTAAAGCTCCGCAGTCTGCTATCATTGGCATTGCTAATCTTGATCGCGGACAAGGTCTAATGAACCTTCCTACAGAGCCAGTTGGCAGCATCCCCCGGCCTGTGGAGTTGATCGAGGCGATCGCCGAAGCCGGTGACTACGCAGATCCCAGGTTGGAGCCTCTTTACGAGTCGGCGATCCGGGACACAATTAAGGAATTTGAGCTCACAGGTTCGCCTGTAATCACGGATGGTGAGCAGCGCAAATATCAAAATTTCTGGACGTACAGTGTCCACGGATTGCAAAACACGGCCCCGGATGGTTTCAGGATTCCTTTCTCCGCGGGTCACGTGCGCCGGATGCCTCGGCTAACCGCGGGTCCGTTTCGCTACAAGGTGTATGCGGATCGCTATCTTGACGCGGCAAAGCGTTATGCTCACCTGCCTCTGAAACAGGCAATCATCTCACCGTCCGCGCTCAGCCTCATGTATCCCGCGGACGACATTCCCGGCTACTCGCGTCAGGAATTCATCGACGATCTGCTGCGGGAGCACGAAACCGAGATTCGCCGCTGTTTCGAGAAGGGGGCGCACAAAGTTCAAATTGATTTCACGGAAGGAAGGTTGGCGGTCAAACTCGATCCTTCGGGCGATCTTCTGAACAGTTTTATAGGCCTAAATAATCTGGCATTGTCGCGGTTTTCGGCCGAGGAACGGCAGCGCATAGGGGTGCACACCTGCCCCGGTGGAGATCTCGATTCGACGCATAGTGCCGACGTAGATTACGCGGAGCTGCTGCCCAGCTTGTTTGAATTGCGTGTCGGACATTTCTACATCGCGCTAGCCGGCGAGCGTGACCGGGAGCATGTGCTGAAAATTATTCGCCAGAACCTCAAGCCTGACCAACGTGCCTTTATCGGCGTGGTATCACCGATTGATCCGCGTGTCGACACGCCGGAGGAGGTCCGGGACCGCATACTCGAAGCCGCCAAGTACATCCCCCTCGACCAACTTGGTACCACCGATGACTGTGGGTTCTCTCCCTTCAGCGATGACCGGTCCACGACGCGCGAAACAGCGTTTGCGAAGATTCGTGCCCGTGTCGAAGGAACCTTGCTTGCCGCGAAAGTCCTGGGGGACGGTTAATTTACATGGACGACAACGAAGAGAGATTACTGCGTTCGGTCGCGCTGCAAAATGCGCGAGCTGTTCTTCTCGCTCGCGAACGGGCGGAGCGCGAACTCTTCTCCGCGAAGGAGGAGTTGGAACGCAAATCGGCTGAACTTGGCGAGCAACGCGAGTTCTTTCGAGTCACCCTTTCGAGCATCGGCGATGCCGTCATTACCACTGATACCCAGGGAGTCATCACGTTCTTGAATCCCGTGGCGGAGGCGCTCACCGGATGGAATTTCGCCGAGGCCGTCGGCCAGCCTTTAGAGACGGTCTTCACAATTATTAATGAGCAGACGCGGGAGACAGCGCCAAATCCGGCCGCTAGGGTGCTACGCGAGGGGAGAATCGTCGGCTTGGCCAATCATACGGCTTTGATTGCCCGCGACGGAAAAGAGACCGCCATTGATGACAGTGCGTCGCCGATTCAGGACGTGAAGGGTACGGTTTCCGGAGTGGTTCTGGTGTTTCGCGATGTCACAGAGCGGCGCCGGGCGGAAACCGCGCTGCATGAATCCAATCAATCGTTGACGGAAGCTCGCAACCATCTTGAAAAGCGAGTCCTGGAACGCACTGCGGAACTCAGTATTGCGAATGACAACTTGCGCGAATTATCCGGTCGCCTTCAACAATCGCGCGATGAAGAACGGAGGCAACTTGCCCGCGAGCTGCACGATAGTGTCGGGCAGATGCTGGTAGCTATCAGCATGAATATCGCGATCGTGCAGTCTAAGGCCGCTCAATTCGATCCGGCGGTAGCCAGGGCCTCAGCGGAAAACGCAGGTCTGGTTGCCCAAATCAGTCAAGAAATTCGCACCATGTCGTATTTGCTGCATCCTCCGCTGCTCGATGTGGCCGGGCTTCCATCGGCTGTCCAGTGCTTCGTTGATGGCTTCGCAGAACGGAGCAAAGTCAGAGTTGACCTCGACATTCCGGCTGAGTTTCGCCGATTTCCCGATGACGTGGAATTAACAATTTTCCGCGTGGTTCAGGAATGTCTTACCAATATTCATCGCCACTCTGGAAGTGATACTGCGACCATTGCGATTAGGGAAGATCAAGAAACCCTTATCGTTCAGATTAAAGATACTGGCAAGGGCATACCGCCGAGCAAACTGTCGGAGCTGAATTCGGGCCGAACCGGAGTGGGCTTTCGCGGCATGAGAGAAAGACTCCGACAGTTTAATGGGAATTTGAATATTCACTCGGACGTTGGCGGGACTTTGATTACGGCACAGATCCCGCTTTCGTTGATACTTCCTCCTGCAGGTCAAGCTGGCGAACGTGTTGACGGTCCCGTTCACGGCTAGCAATTGTTTTCTGACTCGCACCGCAGCCTTCTCTATACTGTGAGGGTGAAGCCTAGGCGCCTGGCACTTTTTCTTTTCTTGCTGGTCTTGCGGGCGGGGGCCGCAGACCCACAGCCGTCTCCAACTTTACGTTGGGCTGACGGCGCTCCCCACTGCACGCTCCGGCGAGGAGAAGACGGCCATACCTACTACGCAATTTCCTCGACCGATTTTGAAATCGCCCTTTCGGTGGACAATCAGGAACTGGAAAAAGTTCGGCATCGTTCCCTGCCGATGATCGGCGTGCTGATTTCGCTCGACTACAAAGGTACTGACCCGCTAGCCTTGGCGCCCAGCAAATCGACGCTGGAGTTCAGCAAGCACTTCCAGGTGGTTCAGCGGGCGCTCAATCCTGATGCGATGCTGCAGCAACTGCAGCAAAACATGGACGAATTAACCGACGAGATTACCCACCACCAGTTGCGCGCCCATCCGGACCGGAAAGACGCAAAAGAAGCCGAATTGCAGCAACGGCTCAAGGATTACACCGAAATGATGGACTTCATCAGCACGCGGACATTGAGAGACCACGTCCTTGACAGCTCGAACGCGTCCGCATCGGGGTGGGTGTTTTTCGGCACCAAGAATCGGTGGATCGGCCCTTGGCGGAGGCCGGAGCAGTTCGTACTCCGCATTCCCGTGGAAAACGCGGTGGTGGAGTTTCCTTTCGAACTGCCCCCAAAGGGCGGAAAAGTCGAGTTGCGGCACCGCCCAGGCGAGTAATCCGGGAGTCGACGCCCGTTTTGGTTACGACCGTAACCGCGCGGCCGCTGGTTTATTGCTGACTCCCGGTGAGAGAGCCCCTACCATTTATCCCTGTGGCAATCGTGACATCGCTGTGACGACTACGATCCGCGAGACTCTTGGGCGTTACCACGTCGAAGCCGAAATCGGGCGCGGCGCAATGGGAGTAGTGTATCGAGCGCGCGACCCCAGGATCGATCGCGTTGTCGCGATTAAGACAATTTCGCTGGCGGAGAAAGAATCGACTGAAGAACAGGAATACCGGGAGCGGTTTGCACGAGAGGCACGCGCTGCAGGCCAGCTTGCGCACCCGGGAATCGTCACGATTTTTGACGCAGGCGAAGACCCCGAGACTCGCGAACCCTTCTTTGTAATGGAATGCGTGGCAGGGCAGCCTTTGAGCGACGAAATCGCTGCTGCTGGCGGCCGGCTTCCCTTGCCAAAGGCCCTCCAGATTGCCTGCCAGATAGCCGACGCGCTTCAATACGCGCATTCGCAAGGCGTCATTCACGGCGACATCAAGCCCGCCAATATCCTTATTAGCCCTGACGGCAGGACGAAGATTGCGGATTTTGGCGTAGCCCGGCTAAATCAGTCCGTCGCGACCCATGCAGGAAAAATCTTTGGAAGCCCTGCATACATGGCGCCCGAGCAATTGGGAGGCGCGGAGCCCGATGCCCACTCCGATCTATTTTCTTTGGGAGTTATGCTCTACAGCATGCTGACCGGTTTCCGCCCGTTCCAGGGCAACAGCGCTCAGACGGTGTGCTTCAAGGTGATGAATGTTGAGCCTGTCCCGGTCTCCAGCTTGCAGGCTGACCTTCCCTTGGAACTTGACCTGATCGTGCAGCGAGCCATTGCTAAGGACGCTGCCGACCGATATCAGTGCGGGGCCGATCTGGCGGCAGATTTACGGGAATTCGTTGCGAATGACGATTCTTTTGCCGAAGCAACGCATTTCTTCGACCGACTTTTAGAACCGGGAAAGCTCGCGGCAACGGCGCCACCACGGCGCCCAATTCTGACGCGCCGTCTTGCCGCAGAGGCTGCCATAGCGGTGGTGGTGCTTGCGCTGGTCCTTACGGGCATGGAATTCAGAAAGGACTACCGGGAGTCGGCCGCGCTGCTGCCGCCCCCAGTTGTAATGCCGCACGCCCCGAAAATTCAGAAGACGCCCCCGGAACGAGCGATCCCTCGAAAAACCGTGCGGCGCCGCATCGCCCCACTGGACATAACCCCACCGGAAATCGTTCCACCTAAGGCCGAGACGGCGGCAGTACGCGTGGAAATTCTTCATCACCTAACCTCCGGCAAAGCTTCGGTCTGGTTCGACAACAAGCTCGTACTCGACGAGGACCTTCACGCCAGCAACCAAGGCGGTGGGCTATTTCGATATGTTGTGATGAACCAAACGTCCGAGCTGCAATTCCCGCTGGGTAAGCACCAATTGGCGGTTCGTGTGGTCTCTCCCGGCTCGTACGATGAAAGCGCGACGTTGCAGGTTGACTTAGCCGCGGGGTCGCGGCAAAGACTCTACGTAAACTGCACCAAAAAGAAATTGCTGGTGAGCCTGCAATAGCCTGCTCGCAATGGCCGGTGGTTCCGGCGCGAGTTCTGGTATCTTTTCCTTTGCGCCGGAATCATCCACGGCAGCAATTCCCTTGCGAAAGATTCTGCTCATCCTTGTTCTTCTGCCGGTTCTGGCAGGGCTCGGTTGGTGGTACTTCCACCAGCGCACGATTTCCAGTTTCGATCCCACCTACCGCGAGTATGCATACATCACCAACGGCAAGAGCGACACCGTCTCGGTGATCGACTTGCGCACTTTTCGATTGATGAAAACTGCGAAAGTCGGCAGAGAGCCTACGGGCATCGCCGCGAATCCCCGGAAGAACGAGATCTACGTGGTGAACACCGGGGCCGCGAACGTCACCGTTATTGACGCGGAGAGTAATCAAGTTGCGGCAACGATCGGCGTACATGGCGCCCCGTATTTCATCGATGTATCGGCGGACGGAACGCGGGCATATGTCGCCAACTCCGGATCGGCAAATGTCTCAATCATTGATCTTGCGAGTCGAAAGGTTATTTCCACGGTCCGCGTGGGGAATGCGCCGGGACTGGCTCGGCTCTCACCCGATGGCACGACCGTGGTGGTGAGCAATCGCGGAGATGACTCGGTTTCGCTGATCGACACCCAAAGGCTTGCGGTCCGCGTGACCATTCCCATCTGTCATCAGCCGACCGACATCGCCATTCTTCCCGACAGTGGTAAAGCGTTTGTGGCCTGCTCGGGCTCGGCGCAGGTGGCTTCGATTGACCTGAAGAACGGCAAGTTGATCGCGCTGCTGGATGTGGGAAAGACCCCGGGGAACCTGGCGCTCAAGCCTGATGGCGGCGAATTAGTCGTGTGCAACTTCGATTCCGACAGTATTTCAATTATTGAGACCACGACGGACGAAGTGAGCGGCAGCTATGGGATCGGGACGCATCCGTCGCGCGCCGTGGTTTCGGCCGACAACTCGCGGGTGTATGTGAGTAATTTCGGGTCGAATTCGGTCGCGGTGTATGACATCGACATGGGCAGAATCTCAGCCATGTTGCCGGTGGGAAGCCAGCCCGACGGACTCGCACTCTCGCCCAGCCAGAATTACTTGCTGGTGCTCAATTCCCAATCTGGCGACGTCACGGTCATTCAGAAGCGCCAACCGAGGAAGCTCGAGCCAGGAGAATACGGCTTGCTCACGATGATTCCCGCCGGCGTTCAGCCCAACAACGTGGTGGTGAAGGCATTTCAGCTTGCCCCGGCAGAAAAGAAGTAGACGCCCAGGACAGGGCGCTGGTCCGTTAGCTAATCCACCCGCCGCCGACAACAACATCGCCGTCATAGAAAACGGACGCCTGCCCGGGCGTGACCGCGCGCTGCGGTTCGTCGAAGGTGGCGCGAATCTCGTCGGCGCCAGTCTTCTCGATGGTTGCAGACGCCCCTTCGTGCCGGTGACGAATCTTCACCGTAACGCGCATGGGCTCCCGCAAGTCGTCCACTGAAATTAGGTTGGTGCGCCGTGCGACCAAGGTCTTCGAATACAGATTTTCCGAACCACCTACAACCACCTGCCGGGTATTGCCCTTGATCTGAATTACGTAGAGCGGTGAACCGGTGGCGACGCCGAGTCCCTTGCGCTGACCAACAGTGAAGTTGTGAATACCAGTGTGCTCCCCGATGGTGCGACCGTCCGTCGTAACTACCTCGCCCGAGGTGTCTGGAAGGGAGTCGCCTTGCTCTGCCAAATAAGCGTCGATGAACTTCTTGTAGTCTCCCCCGGGAACGAAACAGATTTCCTGTGAGTCGGGCTTTTCCGCGAGCGCGAGGCCATGCTTGCGCGCCAGTTCACGCACCTCGGGCTTGGTCATTCCGCCGAGCGGAAACAAGGTACGGCTCAGCTGCTCCTGGGTCAGGCCGAACAGAAAATATGTCTGATCCTTGGCGCGGTCGGCGGGACGCTTCAACGACCAGCGCCCGCTGGGCTCGGCGAACTCGACGCGCGCGTAATGTCCGGTGGCGACAGCGTCAGCGCCAATCTGCTGCGCTACAACGAGTAGCTGATCAAACTTCAAGTGATTATTGCAAAGACTGCAGGGAATCGGCGTGCGTCCCGAAAGATACTCCTGAACGAACGGACGCACCACGTCGCGCTCAAAACGGTCCTCGTGGTTCACGACGTAATAAGGTATGCCGATGGTCTCGGCCACGCGGCGCGCGTCATACACGTCGTCAAGCGAACAGCAACGTCCGGTCACAGCCTCCGGCATGCCCTCGCGGCCAGCGAGACGGCGTTGGTTCCACAGCTGCATGGTCAGGCCGACAAGGTTGTGCCCCTCCGCGCGCAGCATGGCCGCAACGGTTGAGGAGTCAACTCCTCCCGACATGGCGACGGCAATGGTTCGTGGTGTGGACATGGGGTAGCAGCTTTTAGCCCGAAGCCCAGCGTCAATAGGCCTCTGCGATTTGGCTAAAAGCTAAGAGCTGACAACTGCTTTTCTATTGTACAAGGGTGACAACTCGCGCAGCCTGTTCACCGCGGCGGGAACCAGTTCGACTGCGAAGTCCACGTCACCTGCCGTGTTCTGTTTGCCCAGGCTGAAGCGGATGCTGGCGCGGGCGCGGTCCGGACGCAGACCCATGGCAGTCAGCACGTGCGAGGGCTCAATCGCTCCCGAAGAACAGGCTGCCCCGGTTGAAACTGCAAGGCCCTTAAGGTCGAGCGCGATCACCATGGCTTCGCCCTCGATGTAGTCGAAATAAATGTTGGCCGTATTAGGGACCCGCGGCGCAGTCATTCCATCCTGACCAGCGCCATTCACCCCTGCGGATTCAACGCGGTCCAGAATTGCGGCCTGCAAGCGGTCGCGCAACCCCGCCATCTCGCGATCTTCTCCGTTGGCAAATGCCTTCATTGCCAGCACCGCCGCTTTGCCCAAGCCTACGATACCCGGAACATTTTCCGTTCCGGCGCGCCGCGAACGCTCGTGGCTGCCGCCATAGAACAGCGGCTCGATCTTCGATCCCTTGCGCACGTAGAGCGCGCCAATTCCCTGCGGCGCGTGAAACTTGTGTCCAGAGATGGAAAGCAGGTCGCAGCCAATCGTCTTTACGTCGATGGGAATTTTCGACGCAGCCTGCACCGCATCGGTGTGGAAATAGACCTCGGCCTCGGCGCAAATCTTGCCGATGTCTTCCACCGGTTGGATCACGCCTGTCTCGTTGTTCGCGTACATGATGGTGACGAGTTTCGTATTCGGACGCAGCGCCCGGCGAAGATCATCGGGATTGACCAGCCCGCGACCATCCACGGGAAGAAACGTAACGTCCGCGCCTCGCTCCTGTAGCTGCTTGCAGGAATTAAAAACGGCGTGATGCTCGATGGTCGAAGTGATGGCGTGGTCGCCGGGACGGGCCAGGCCGAATATAGCGAGATTGTCGGCTTCGGTGCCTCCGCTGGTGAAAACCACTTCCGCCGGACGGCATCCCAGCAGCGTGGCTATCGATTCCCTTGCCCGCTCGACCGCGCCCCGCGTCTCTTGGCCATGATGATGAATGGATGACGCGTTTCCGAAGTGCTCAGCGAAGAAGGGACGCATGGCGTCCAGCACTTCCGGCAAGACAGGCGTGGTGGCGTTGTTGTCGAGGTAAACCCGCCGCATGAATCCATTTTACGCCCCGCCTTTGTGGAGCGACGAGATACCTCGCCAGATTGCACGGGTGAGGGCGCCCGGCCTCCAAGACCAAAGTCATCGCCCAGCCACGCGTCCCAGATAGAATCGGAAGAACGCCTCCGGATCAGAATGCAAACAGACCTGCGCGTTGGGCGTCCGGGTCCCCCGCTTCGTCATTCCCTTTTCGTCTACGACAATATTCATTGCTTCCACCGGGCACAGCTTCGGGTCATCCAGAAACGCAATCGTCATGGGATCAAACAACGTCGGTGTGTGCTGCCCCCACTGGTGATACAGCAAGGTCAGCGCATCCGTAATCGGCGTGGCTTGCCGAAACAAAAATTCGCGCTTCACTTCATCGAGCTTCAGTTGCGTCGAATCGAGCGGCATCACGTACAGTGCTACGCCCGACGCAAACAGCTTCTGCGCCGCAGGAATGTCGTTAAGAATATTCCACTCGGGTTGCGGCGGAGTGGGTGCGCCGTATGGATCGCCGTATCCCCGGTCAACCGATCCGCCCATGATCACTACGCGTTTGAGTTTGCGAAATGTCGCCGCGTCACGATCAATGAGTGCGCCAACGTTCACCAGCGGACCAATCGCGACCAGCGTGATCTCGCCGGGGCTGCGGCGGATCTGTTCGAGAATGAAATCCACCGCCGCCGGATGGGACGCCCGTAAAAAGCGGCCGCCCTCCCCATAGCGCCGCTGGCTCATGGGATTATTCGTCTTCGTCGAGACGCCGGCGGCGACGGGAATGTCTTCCCTTCCCGCCTCGCCGAGCAGACGGTCAGCGATTTTTGCCCGGGCTTCGGTGTCGCCGAAGGACGTCGTTACGCCGAGCACTTGCAACTCGGGGCTGTGCAGTGCCAGGGCAACGGCGAACGCGTCGTCAATGTCATCGCCGATGTCGGTGTCGATGATGATCTTTTCGCGGACCTGGCCAGAACAGGCCGCGGCCACAAATAGAATCCATACCGCCCGAAGCCACAGCTGCCGCGAGGTTCCTGCTCTCGATTTCATTGGGAATCAGCATGTTACAACAACATGCCGTTCTAGCCTAAAGGCTGCTTGCTCAGGCTCGCAGGATGCACTACACTGTAGTGCATGAAGAGCGAAGTCTATAGTTGGCGGGTCTCCCCCGAAAAGAAAGTTGCCTTAGAGTCGGAAGCGATCCGCGAAGGCAAGTCGGTGGCGCAGGTTCTCGATGAGATCAGCTCGGGGTGGCTGGAGGTGAAGCGGCGCAGTTTCGCGGAGGATGAAGAGGAGCAGGATATGCTTCGCGCACGCGTGCTGACCCTGGCGGGATCGCTTTCGGGCGGAGACCCTGGCCGCGCAGCCGATGCCTCGCGGCGCATGAAGGAGTCGCTAGCCAAGCGTTATGCCCGCAGCCCTCGTTGATACTGGCGCGATTCTCGCCTACCTCGACCGCGACGACCAATGGCACAAAGCCTGTGTGCGGGCCCTTCAAAGCGTGCGCCTTCCGCTGCTCACTACCGAAGCCGTGCTCACTGAGGTCTTCCACCTCGTTTCGCGTGACTTTCGCGGAATCGACCGAACCTGGGCGTTGGTCGAGTCCGGAGCGCTAACCGTTGCTTCCATCGGGGACGCCGACCTTGGGCCAATCCGCACCCTGATGTCGCGCTATAAAGATCGCCCGATGGACTTCGCCGACGCGACTTTGGTGCATGTGGCCAAGCGTGAGGGCCTACGCCTGATTCTTACGATTGACCACAACGATTTCGAGACCTATCGCCTGCCCGGAAACAAGAAATTCGTCATCGTGCCTGAACGGGCGCGCCGCTAAACGGAGCTGCGTTTCAAAGACGTCATGCTCCCCGGCTTGCGCGATTCCCTTCCCGCCTCTCATACTGGTTCCTGAGCCTATGAAGATCACACTCTCGCTTCTTGCCGCCGCCCACCTTGAAACCGAATGCCTCGTCGCCGTCGTGCTCGACCGCGCGGAGTCCGATTCGAAAACGAAAGACAAGACCGACGCTTTCGTCTCCGCCGCCGACAAAGCGGTGCAGCAAGCCGCCGCCGATGTGATCGCCGCCGGGGACATTACCGGCAAGAGCCTGGAGATCACCTGGCTGCATAAGCCTGCAGGCCTGAAAGCCAAGCGCCTACTGCTCGTCGGCGGCGGCAAGGCCAAGAAATTCTCTGTCTCAGATCTCCGGAAGATCGCGGGCGCAGCCGTACGAGCGCTTAAGCCACGCGGCCTGCGCAGTCTGGCGTTCGTCGTTCCCGATGCAATGCCCGCAGCAGAAAGCCTCGCGGCCATCGTGCAGGGCGCGATTGTCGGCGACTTCGATGCCGACACCTACAAGAGCGACCGCAAAGATCAGCAGGTCGGATCATTGACGGTCGTCGCCTCCGGAGAACAAGCCACGCTTCAAATGGTCCTCGACGAAGCGCGAATCGTTGCCGAATCGCAGAACTTCACGCGAACGCTGGTGAACGAGCCATCGAATCGTATGACGCCGACTATCCTGGCGAACCGCGCGCAGGAAATGTGCAAGGAGACCGGCTTGAAGTGCGAAGTCTATGGCGGCGACAAAATCAAAGAACTGAAAATGGGCGCGTTCTGGGGCGTGGCTCAAGGTTCCGACGAACCCCCGGCGTTGATCGTCATGCGCTACGAGCCGGCAGGCGCGCCGGAAAAGCCCGTGCTGGGCCTGGTCGGCAAGGGGATTACGTTTGACACGGGCGGCATTTCCATCAAGCCCGCGGACGGCATGGAAAAGATGAAGTACGACATGGCGGGCGGCGCAACCATGATCGGCGTGATGCGAGCGATTGCGCTTCTGAAGCCGAAAGTAAAAGTAATTGGAATTGTTTGCGCGTCGGAAAACATGCCTTCCGGCAAAGCACAGAAGCCCGGCGACATACAGACGGCCATGTCGGGAAAGACGATTGAGATCATCAATACCGACGCCGAAGGCCGCCTGGTGCTGGCCGACGGGCTCTGCTACGCGCGCACGCTCGGCTGCACGCATCTGATAGATGCAGCCACGCTCACCGGCGCGGTCGTGGTTGCACTGGGATACGCCAACGTGGGCGTGTTTTCGAACGACGACGTTTTCTATCAGCAGTTCGCTACGACTTTGACGAAAACGGGCGAAAACATGTGGCGCTTGCCGGTGAACGATGAATATCTCGATATGACGCGTTCGGCGATTGCCGACCTCATGAATACCGGCGGGCGCTGGGGCGGCGCCAGTACCGCGGCCGCGTTCCTGAAAGAATTCGCCGAAGATACGCCGTGGATCCACCTCGACATCGCCGGCACTGCCTGGATGGAGGACGCCAAGCCCTGGATCGCGAAGGGTCCGTCAGGAATTGCGGTGCGCAGTCTGGTAGAGTTCGCGAGAGAGTTTGGGAAAGCTTAGGTCACCACAGAGGCACAGAGAAAACGATGTTACTCAGGTACGGTTTGTATCGTGGCATGGAGCCGTGGCGTAACAGGTCAACTACTGTGGTGGGTTTTAGCCCCGGAGGGCCCGCTGGGCCTGAAGCCCACTTTCTTTCTTGCTCGATTCGGCCCGCCTGTGGGAGTTCGCGGATTCGACCTGCTAGCGTGCGCGAGTAATTGAACTATAGGAGGGTATATGAAGCCTTTGTTAGTAATCGGACTCGTCGTTGCGGTGCTCGGCATTCTTTCTTTTTTCGTCCCCGTGCCGCACACCGAACGGCACGGCCTCGATGCAGGCGACATCCACGTCGGCGTCAACACGCATAGGGATGAACTTCTGCCGCCGTATGTCGGCGTCATTCTAATTGCGGTCGGCGGAGGGCTGATGGTGGCGGGCGCGCGGAAGAGGGTTTAGGGACGCTCCGGCCCTAACCTTTGGCCGGCAGGAATTCAGTCTTAACAGCGCGCGAAGCCGCCTTAAAGTCAAAATCGGCAGTGACGAGTGTTGCCCGCTCGGCCAGTGCAAGAGCGCCTGCAAAAGCGTCGGCGTAGGGCACTTTGAAATTGTGCTTAAAGACGCCCGCCTGGTCCGCTCCGTCGGTATCCACTGCAATGATGCTAAGGGGCAGGGCGCGTAGTTTCGAGGCGGTTAGTCTGCCCGCCGCTCCATGAACGCGATAAAGCACCGAAACTACCTCTCCCCAATTAACCGCAGAAACCAGTAGCTTAGCTTCGCCTCGGGTTGCCCGCTTCAGGAGCTGAGCGATTCGGCCAAATCCCGGTTCCCGGTCGAGGTAACGCAGCAGTGCGCTGGCGTCCAACACATAGGAAGTCATCGCTTATCGCTTGTCATCTCGATGCTGCCGTTCGCGAACCGTCCCCAAAGAGGGGCCTTTAAGGCTGCCCGGAATTGAATCGATGAAGTCTTCGGTGATGGGCTGCAACACGATGGTGTTGCCCTCCAGTTGCAACGCCACCTTCGTTCCGGCCTTCAAATCGAGCGCCTCGCGTAGCTCGGCCGGGATCACCATTTGGCCTTTGGTCGAGACTTGGGAATAGAGGATTGCCATGTAGGTACCGTACCGCGATTGTAATACCAATGTCAATCCGTAAGACGGTTAACAATAGGGCCTACATTACCTTCGGCACTTCAATCCCAAGCACCTTCAACGCCCGGATTAGCTCTCGTCTTACCACTGCGGCCGTCGCCAGCAGGAACCGCTTCCGCTCCTCGTCGGGCTCGATCAGGATCGGATAGCGGTGATAGAACGTGTTGAACATCTGCGCCAGCTGGAAGACGTGCTTAGCCAGATACGCTGGCTCGGTCGTGGCTATGCATTGGTCGATGACGTAGGCGGTCTTCGACGCCGCCAGCCAGAGCTCCCAGATTTCGTTCGATTCTTCGCCGGTCAGAAATTTCGCTAGGCTCTCCGAAGAGACGTTCCCAGCAATGTCTTTGCCAAACGCGTCCACGTCCAGCCCGCCTTTGCGGAAGATATTGGTTGCGCGAACGACCGCGTACTGGGCATATGGCCCGGTCTCGCCTTCGAAGCTCAGAGCATCTTTAAAATCGAAAGCAATCACCGACTGCTTGGTGTACTTCAGCATGAAGTAGCGCAGTGCGCCGATGGCGATCTGCTCGGCGATCGCCTGCCGCTCGGCGTCGGCCACTTCGGGATGCCGCGAATCGACTTCTTTCTTCGCCGACGCAATCAAGGCATCGAGCAGGTCGTCGGCCTTTACACCGAAACCTTTCCGTCCCGACACCTCAACGTAGGGCCGGGCTTTGTCTTCCTCAGAAAGCTCGTAGCCTAACTCCGCCGCACAACGTGGCGTGAGCGCCACCATCTCATAGGAAAAATGCGTGTAGTGGGCTGCGGACTCGCTGTGCCCAAGCCCGCGCAGCGCCTCGATCACCGTGTTCTGAGCTTCCGACTGGCGGGCGTCGATCACATTGTAGATTTCTGCCACGTCGCCAAAATGCGGGTGCTCGGGCTCTCCCTGCTCCGCAGAAATCCAGCACTGGTGCGCATTCGGATACACATAGAACTTCTCGTACCCGAAGTCCTTTCCCAGCAGGCCAAACTTCCACATGTGATAAGCGATATCTTTGCCGACGTAGCCAACGGTGCCATTCGAGCGCACGATGACTTTCTGGTCTTCCTCCGAGACCGGATCGGACAAAGCGGTCAGTCCGATATTCGTCAGCTTACCCTCTGTGTCTTCCTCTGGGGTCTCGGTGCCCTCCGTGCTGAAAGCCTTTCCCGTCCCCGCGCGCCGCATCACCCAGCAGCCTTTATTCTTCCCCTCGCTCTCGAATGTCAGAACACCCGACTGTTTAAGCTTCTCAAACGCCGCATCCCAGAAATGCAGCCGCAGAATTTCGCTTTCCCGCGGAAGGAAGTCATATTCAATGTCTAGCCGCTCCATAGTTTCGAGATGCCTGCGCAGGACAGCGACAGAAATGGTTTCCGCAACCGCTGAAGTTTCGTTGCCGCCCTGCTCGATCTCGTGCAGCGTCTGCAGCCGGATCTTTTTGTTATCAGGACCCTGCTGGTACCAATGCGAGACACGCGCGTACAAATCCCAACAGACATAATCGAACCGCGGCTGCTTTGCGAGTTGCTTGATTTCCGACCGCGATTTGTTTTCAAGATGCAGAAAGCCAACCACCACGTCCGCCACCTGGACGCCGGTGTTGTCGATGTAGTTCTGAACGTCCACTTCGCGGCCGGCAAACCGCAGCAGGCGCACAAAGGTGTCGCCGAGAATCGCATTGCGCAGATGTCCGATGTGCGCCGCCTTATTGGGATTGATGCTGGAGTGCTCGACCAGAATCTTGCCGGAAGGCGCCTGCTCGGCCGGTCTTTGGTCCCGGGCAATCGCGGCAGCCAGCAGCGATCGGTCCACTCTTGCATTGATGTAGCCCGCGCCAGCGACCTCGAATTTCGCGAACCCTTCTACCGCGCCGAGGCCGGCGACAATTTCTTCGGCGATCTTGCGCGGCGCTTTGCGAAGCTGTTTGGCGAGTTCGAAAGCCAGGGGCAGAGCGTATTCGCCGAACTCCACCTTCGGCGGCTGCTCGATAACGAGTCTTGGCAGCTCGACTTCATACTTTTCGCGCAGAAAGTCGCGGATATGCTGGCTTAGACGAGTTTCAAGATCACGGTACAAGGATGTCCTCTAAGTTGTTGGGAAGCTGCGATTTTAGCAGAGGAAGAACGTCGTTGGTCGTTGGCTTTTAGGCGTCGGCAGAGCGTCATCCGCCATCAGATCTCGGCTATCGGCAAGACCCTGGTCGCACGTCCTCCGTCGTGGGTCGTCCGGAAAAGCGCGCGAGGCCTTAGAATTCATATTCAGACCCTTACAAGGGACAAGACTTTGCCGCACAACGCAAAACGCACGACGCATGACGGGGCTCCGCGCATCGCTTATCTAGATTGCTTTTCTGGCATTAGCGGCGACATGTTCCTGAGCGCGCTAATTGACGCCGGAGTCTCGCTCAAACTGTTCGAGGACTCCGTCGCTGCCCTGAACATCGGCGCGACGCTGGTCGTCTCGCGCGTCAATCGCAGCGGGATCAGTGCAACCAAAGTCGATGTACTCGTAAATGGCGTGAAAGATTCGCCCAGGGAATCGCGGGCGGGGGTGCCCGTTCGACTCCCTCCTTCCAGTCAGTCGCTCAGGGCAGGCTCCGCGCAACACGAGCACAACCAGTCGCCCGAGCATCACCAACACGAGCACCCACATGAGCACCCCGGCCACATGCATGAGCATGGACGTGAGCTGAAGGAAATTCGGCAGATCATCGAGGCGGCTGCGCTCTCCGATTCAGCGAAGCGCACTGCGCTCAGCATCTTCGAAAAGCTCGGCGCCGCCGAGGCAAAGATTCACGATATCCCGATTGACCAGATTCACTTCCACGAAGTCGGAGCAGTGGATGCCATTGTGGATATCGTCTGCGCAGCCGTTGGAGTCGAGGAGCTCGGCGTCGATGAATTCATCTGCTCGCCGCTTAACGTGGGCGGCGGGACCGTGGTCTGTGCCCACGGAACGTTTCCCGTTCCCGCGCCTGCGACCGTCGAACTGCTTAAGGGCGTTCCCGTGTATTCCACTGAGATTCAGAAGGAACTGGTAACGCCCACGGGCGCTGCGATCGTTGCCGCGCTCGCGACGCGCTTCGAATCATTCCCCCAAATGACGATCGACAAGACTGGCTATGGCGCTGGTACCCGCGACTTCCCTGGTCATCCGAATGTGATGCGCTTAGTGATCGGCGAAGCGACCGCGACAAACCACGCGGCCGAGGGTGCCCGCGCTACACCAGCTCAGCAAGACACGGTCTCGGTCCTGGAAGCCAATCTCGACGATCTTAACCCGCAAGTATTCGGCTACGTGATGGATATACTTTTCGAAGCGGGCGCGCTCGACGTGTTTGGCACGCCGGTACAGATGAAAAAGAACCGCCCGGGAACTTTGCTCAGCGTTCTGGCGAAGCCGGAGGACGCTGGCAAACTTGCAAAAATCATTTTTGCGGAGACCACCACTCTCGGCGTCCGCTGCCGCGAAGAGCGCCGCCAGGTACTCGCCCGCCGTTGGGAAACGGTCCGCATCCGGCAGGGAGAAGTGCGCATCAAAATCGCAAGCCTGAACGGCTCGGTTTCCAGCTATGCGCCTGAATACGAGGACTGCCGCCGCGTCGCCGCCGAGCACCATGTACCATTGAAGCAGGTCATGCAGGACGCGGTGCAGGAATATTTGAAGTCCCAAAAGCAATAAACACGAAGGATACTAAGCAAACGCGAAGTAGACTTTTTTATAGTTTCTTCGTGAGACTTCGTGTCCACAGTGGTGATTTGATTCTTTATGCCCAAAAAGTTCTACATTACAACGCCGATCTATTACGTCAATGCCCGTCCGCATATTGGGCACGCGTACACCACGCTGGCATGCGACACAATTGCGCGCCGCCAGCGTTCGCTCGGCGCCGACACCTGGTTCCTTACCGGCACAGACGAGCACGGCCAAAAGATTCAACGGGCCGCCGAGGCCGCAGGCAAGTCCCCGCAGCAGCTCACGGACGAGGTTTCCGCTGAGTTCCGCGGGCTTTGGGACCGGATGGGCATCACCTACGACGACTACATTCGCACTACGTCGGACCGCCATAAGCTTGGCGTCCAGGAATTGTGGCGGCACATCCGCGACAACGGCTACATCTACAAAGGCAGCTATACCGGCCAGTACTGTGTGTTTGACGAGCTTTATGTCGATGCCGTAGGCCCTGGCGCGCCCTGCCCCGAGTGTGGCCGGCCGACGGAAACTGTCAAAGAAGAAAACTACTTCTTCAAACTTTCAGCGTTTGCCGAGCAACTGATCGCGCTTTACACGTCGCAGCCGGACTTCATTCGTCCGGAGACGCGCCGCAATGAAGTGATCGCGTTCGTGCGCTCCGGGCTGCGCGATCTTTCCATCAGCCGCTCGACGTTTTCCTGGGGCATTCCCGTCCCCGACGATCCCAAGCATGTGATTTACGTCTGGCTCGACGCGCTGGCGAATTACATGACCGCGCTCGGCTACGGGTCCAGCGATGATTCCAAGTTCAAGAAATTCTGGCCCGCCGACGTTCACATGATCGGCAAGGAAATCGTCCGCTTCCACTGCGTGTATTGGCCGGCGTTTCTGATGGCGGCGCGCCTGCCGCTGCCGAAGTCGATCGTGGCGCATGGCTGGCTGCTGTTTGAAGAAAATAAAATGTCGAAGTCGCGCGGCAACATCGTGCGCACGGAAACAATTCTTGAGGTTCTGGGCGCGGACGCGTTGCGCTATTTTTTGCTGCGCGAAGTTGTATTTGGCCAGGACGGATCGTTTTCGTTTGATGCTCTGGTCCAGAGATACAACTCGGATCTCGCTAACGGCCTCGGCAACCTTGCCAGCCGCACGCTGGCAATGATCACGCGATACTTCAAAGGTGAAGTGCCGTATCCCTCGAACGCGGCGGCGCACACGGCTGAAGAAGATCTAGTGGCGGCGCTGGCCAGGCACACGATCAGCGAGTTTCACGAACTGTTCGAACAGCACCAGTTTTCGCGGGCTCTCGAATTGGCGTGGGCGCTGGTTGCGGCAGTCGATAAATACATCGTCGAGAACGAGCCTTGGGCGCTGGCTGAGAAACCGGACGAGCACAGCCGGTCACGCCTGGCAACGGTTCTTTATACTTCAGCGGAAGCGCTGCGCATTGTGACCGCGCTGGCGTATCCGGTCATGCCCGAGGCGACGGCGAAAATCTGGGTGCAGCTCGGCCTGGGAGACATCACGAAAGTTGCGCTCGCCGATTTGAAATGGGGACAACTGCCGCTTGGAACCAAACTTGGGAAAGTTGAGCCGGTGTTCCCGCGCGCCGACAAAAGCGTGATTGAAAGGATGCAGCAGATGGAAGAGAAGAACCGGCCCGCGGGGGATCCGGCCACCGAGGCACAGGCAGCGTCGGCGGCGCCGGCGCCGCCCGCGGTTGCGACTCCGCCCATCGCAAACGACGCCAAAATCACCATCGACGACTTCGCGAAGATCGAACTTCGCGTCGCCCAGATCAAAGTCGCTGAAAGAGTGAAGGGCGCCGACAAGCTGCTGCGCCTGGAAGTTGACCTTGGAACTGAAACGCGCCAGATCCTCGCCGGGATTGCTGAAGCCTACGCGCCGGAGACTTTGATCGGCCGCAAGATTGTGATTGTCGCAAACCTTGCCCCGCGAAAAATGCGCGGGCTGGAATCGAACGGCATGCTGCTAGCCGCATCGCTAGAGGGCGGAAAGCCCGTGCTGGCAGCGTTCTTGGAAGAAGTTCCAATCGGCGCGAGACTAAAATAAATGGGATCTAAGTGGATTAAAGCATCCGCATTAGCTAGCTATTTGATGTTCGCAACTATCTGCGCTGCCCAAAACATCCACGAACCGACGGCGAAACAGGCGGATGATTTAAGGACTTTCCTTCAGAAGCACCTCGGAGAGCCCTACCCACCAATCGAACGAGAAGGACCGTCGCGCTATTCCTCCGTCTTAGTTGATCTCAATGACGATGGCACGGAGGAAGTTATTGTTTACCAAAGCGGTGCGGGCTGGTGTGGCACCGGTGGCTGTAAAATGCTGATCTTGGCTCCTGAAGGCGTGTCCTACCGGGTGGTAACGGAAACCACAGTCACAAGGCTTCCGATCCGCGTCTTGGCCACCAAGTCAAATGGCTGGCATGACATCAGTGTCATCGTAGCAGGCGGAGGTATTCATCCTGGATACGAAGCCGAGCTTTCCTTTGATGGTAAGACCTATCCAAGCAATCCTTCTGTGCGGCCAACTCGCCCATTAACAAACAAGGTTCAGGGGGAAATACTGATAAGTGCAGCGGCCAAGGATAGACTTCTGTATCCAAACCAGACATTGCTTGGGGAGTTGCCTGAAGGCACCGAGACAATCGTCCCAGGTCAATCTGTCGGAAACCTTCGTTTGGGTATAAAGATGGATGAGTCGGCAGTTTCGTGGCAAGCCAAACCCGATTCAATCACTGCACACGAAGATTCCTGCAAAGATACGGAAGTGGTTTGGTTTGACAATGAGAGTCGTTGGCACCTTCCGGGAGTCCGCGCCTACGTGGCAGATGACTTGGTTTACGAGATCACCTCAGAATGGGACAAGCGATTCAAGGTGCAGGGGATGGGTATTGTCTTCGGCATGAAGCTCACGGACCTGCAAGCAGTGATGCCCGATGGGAAACTGTTACAACGCAAGGGTAGTGCGCCAGCGCGGCCCGGCGAGGCGGATGAATTTTTTTGGATAGATTCGGAGAGAGGAATTGCTTTTGGCCTCGACTATCCCCGATGGAGCACCCACAAGATAGGCCAAACCGAATTCATCGCGTTCACCGCATAGTGGACTCGGTTACAGTTTTTCGTCCGCAGAACCAGTTCCAGCCTCTAGGCTGCGCAAATCCTAATCAGCCACTGGTTCCGGTGGAAATAATGGGGGACGAATAGACCAATACTTGCACGCATCGCGAATGCAAATCGGCGGACAAGACTGTCTGGCCGACACGACCAACCCATGTACATCGATTCTCACTGCCACCTCGACGGCCCGCGCTTTGATTCCGATCGTGAGCAGGTCGTGGCGCGCGCCCGCGAAGCCGGCGTCACCAGCATCCTTGCCATCGGCATCGGAGAAGGCCCCGGCACGCTCGACTGCGCAATCAAACTGGCCGAGCAGTACGGCTTTATTTACGCCACCGTCGGCATTCATCCTCATGAAGCGCAGCTCGCCAAGGAGTCGGATTACGACGAGATGGCCCAACTCGCGAAGCGCCCTAAAGTCATCGCCTGGGGAGAGATCGGCCTCGACTACTACTACGACCACTCCCCGCGAGATGTTCAGAAGAACGTCTTCATCCGCCAAATGGAATTGGCTCGCGCGGCTAAGCTGCCGATCGTCATTCACTGCCGCGCTTCCGATAAACTCGACGACAACAGCGAGAATGCATGGGATGACTGCCTCGCGCTGATTGAGGAGCACTGGAAGCCCTCGGGCCTGGGCGGCATTCTCCACTGCTTCACCAGCGCCTGGCCCCACGCGAAGCGGGCGCTGGACATGGGCTTCATGATTTCATTCGCTGGGAACGTGACTTTCCCCAAGGCCCATCAGATTCACGATTCGGCGGCTCAGGTTCCGCTCGATCGAATGCTCATTGAGACTGACGCGCCTTTCCTGGCGCCAGTTCCTTATCGCGGCAAACGCAATGAGCCAGCTTACGTGAAAGAGACCGCTCGGCAGATTGGAGAACTGCGGGGGAAATCGACCGAGGAAGTTGGTTTCGAGACCTCACAGAACTTCCGGCGCTTCTTTTCGCTCTCCGAGTAAGGCGATTTCACCACAGAGACACAGAGGAAGCCAACACAATTGCTTTGTTTTCGTCGTTGAAAAGGCGACGCGCGAATTCTTCCCATCCAAAGACTCCGAGGCAGTCTCCAGGTTCCACCAGCCCTAAGTTTCCTGTGTGCCTCTGCGCTTCCGTGGAGAAAAGGTTTTAGCCTCGAGCTGATCAGTCCCCAAATCCAGCCAAATTACGCTAATCTATTAGGTCATGCCAGAGAACACATTCGACATTGTCAGCAAAATCGATCTGCAGGAAGTCTCCAACGCCATCCAGCACGCGACGAAGGAAGTCACCACCCGCTTCGACTTGAAAGATTCCAAGGCGAGCATCGCGCTGGAAGGCAAAGACGCGATCATCCTGCATGCGATTGACGAATACAAACTGAAAGCCGTCAACGACATTCTGCAGGCGAAGCTGGTCAAACGCGGCATCTCGCTCAAAGGCCTCACCTACGGCCCGGTCGAATCGGCTCTCGGTGCCACCGCCAAGCAGAAGATCACTATGCAGCAAGGCATCCCGATTGAGAAGGCCAAAGAAATCGTGCAGCTGATCAAGAACTCCAAAAAGAAGGCGCAGGCGTCGATCCAGGGTGATCTGGTCCGGGTTAGCGGCAAGGATCGCGATTCCCTCCAGGAGATCATTGCGCTGTTGCGGCAAAGTGATTTCGGCATTGATATGCAGTTCACGAACTACCGGAGCAATTAGGTATCACCACAGGGGCACAGGGGCACAGAGTTTCTTAAAGCTAGAACGCGCTTCCAGTTCAGAACTGAATAGAATTCCTGTGACCCTGTGCCTTGTGGTGAGAGAGCTTTCATTTGACGACAACTGCCATCACCAACGGTATCTCGATCAGCGGCGCTGAAGTTTTCGAGCTTCTTCGCGACGATCTTGCCGCTATCGAGCGTGAGTTCGGCCGGGACACGGTTTCGGGCGTCACCGCGATCACTGAAATCGGCGAATACCTGCGCGGTGGCGGCGGCAAGCGCATCCGCCCGGCGCTGCTACTGCTCTCTTCGAAGCTTTTCGACTACGAGGGCCGGGGCGCGGTGAAGCTGGGCGCTGTCGTCGAAATCATCCACACGGCGACGCTGGTGCACGACGACATTATTGACGAGGCCCGCACCCGCCGTGGACGCCCGGCTGCCAACACCCAGTGGGGCAATTCAAAGTGCGTGCTGGCCGGCGACTGGCTCTACATGCAGGCCTTTAAGGTCGCGGTGCAGGAGCGCAATTTCCGGATTCTCGATTCGCTCATCGATCTCACCCAGCAAATGGTCGAAGGCGAACTGCTACAGATGGAGAAACTGGGCAAGTTGATTTCGCTTGACGAACATTTCGATCTCATTTTCCGCAAAACCGCATGCCTGTTTTCCGTGTGCATGCGCATGGGCGCGATCCTCGGCGGCGCCACCGCTGAACAGGAGGAGCAAGTTGCAAAGTACGGTCGCGATCTGGGCATGGCTTTTCAGATCGTGGACGATGTGCTTGACCTGACGGCTTCCGAAAAAGTACTGGGCAAGCCCGTGGCCAGTGACCTGCGCGAAGGCAAAGTGACTATGGCCGTGATTCACGCCCTTGAGCGTTGCACTCCAGCCGAGCGCAAGAAGATTGCCGCTGTGGTCGAGCAGCGGGCATTTAACGGCGTTACCCACGCGGATATTCTTGAGATCCTCGCGCGCTACGGGTCGGTCGAGGCGGCGACTGCGGCAGCAACGCAATACGCCGAGTCCGCCCGCAAAGCCATTTGCACTTTCCCCGATTCCGAGATCAAGCGTGCCCTGCTCTGGGCACCCGAGTTCGTCGTCGCCCGCGAAAAGTAGCCGCCCAACCCATAGCTTCTTTGCAACATCCAAATTCCCTGCCACTCCGTACTTTGAGCAGAAGTCACTCTCGCAAAACAATATCCGCTAAGGAGAATTCGATGAAGAAGCTGCTAACTCTGTTAATGGCAACCTGCCTGGCATGCGCCACGGTAGCCCTTGCGCAAGACACCATGAAGAGCTGCGACATGGGTAAAGCCAGCGCGGCAAAGGCTCCGCTTAAGACCCTGAAAGGCACCGTCAAGGCCGATGGCGACAAGCTGACCTTCGTCAACGATGCCGACCAGAAGGCTTGGAACGTAATGAACCCCGAGACCCTGAAGGGGCATGAAGGGCATCACGTTCGACTGAGCGCGCACGTTTATGCTGACAAGAACAGCATTCATGTGATGAAGGTAAAGATGCTGAAGCAGGCGTCGGCCGAAAAATCGTCGATGTAAACAGATTCAATCTTGGGTACGGGGCGGCTTCGGCCGCCCTTTTTTGTTGTAATCTGGGACTGCATGTCCACTCTGCTGCAAACAATCTCGCACCATGGATATCTGATTCTGTTCGCCATTGTCTTCGCCGAGGCTGCCGGGCTTCCCTCGCCGGCCGCATTGGCCCTGGTGGCAGCGGGAGCAGCGGCCGCGTCCCACTCCCTTTCCGCGCCGGTGGTGTTCGTTACGGCGCTGGTCGCGATGCTGCTCGGAGACATGCTGCTTTTTATTCTGGGACGCTATACCGGCTGGGCGCTGCTGGCATTTCTTTGCCGCGTCTCGATGAATCCGGAAACCTGCATCCTGCGCTCGGCGGAGTCTTTCTACAAACGCGGCAAGGTGGCGCTAATCTTTGCCAAGTTCATCCCTGGCGTGAACACTATGGCCCCGCCCTTAGCTGGCAGCATGAACATGAAGCCGGGGCAGTTTCTGCGGTTCGACGCCGCCGGAGCCTGCCTGTACGTGCTGGCGTACGGCACGGCCGGGTATCTGGCCCACGGTTTTGTAGCCGGCATCACTCGCGGACTGCAGAATGCCGGGCATGTTTTCGCGGGGATTTTTTTCACGGCGGTTGCCGCCTTCGTGATTTACCGCATTGTTCAATACCGCCGGTACAAGATTGCCGACGTAGTCCCACGAGTTGCGGTAGGTGAACTAGTACGCCGCATCGCCGAGGGCGGAAAGGAAGATCTGATTCTCGTGGATGTCCGGAGTCATGGATATTACGATTCCAGCGCAGCGCGAATCGCCGGCTCTATCCGGATTGAGCCCAATCGCCTCGATGAGGAACTGAAATCTCTGCTCAGGGACAAAGACATTTATGTCTATTGCACTTGAGCGCGCGAAGCCACCAGCGCCCGTGTGGCGCTGTTACTGAGGCAGGCAGGCTTCCGCTCGTTCGTCATCCAGGGAGGGCTTACGGCATGGCGCAAGGCCGGGCAGCCGGTAGAGCAGGTCCCGAGCGACGATCTGGTGAAGCTGCCGACGTTCAATTGAAAAAAAACAGTTGTCAGTTTCGAGTTTTGGGCCAGAGATTAGGCACGCTGGAAGCGGGCAACTCGAAACTGCTTATACTCGAGTCGATGGCTTCTTCCCACGAGACCGAAATCAAGTTCCGAATTGCAGACTTCCCTGGGCTCGCGACGAAGCTACGAGAACTCGGCTTCGTGGAAGCAACCCCACGTACCCACGAAATGAACGTCCTGTTCGATTTGCCAGGACGCCAGCTGCGCGCTCGGGGTGACATTCTTCGCATCCGAAGATACGGGGATGTATGGATATTGACGCACAAAGCCACAGCGGAGCCCAACGACAGGTTGCACAAAGTCCGCGTCGAAACCGAGACGCGAGTGGAAGACGGAACCAAACTCGAAGCCATTCTGCGGGCACTCCAATTTGAACCGGTCTTCCGTTACGAGAAATTTCGTGCCGAGTGGAAGGACGGGCTGGGCCACGTAGTGATTGACGAAACGCCCATCGGCAACTTCGGCGAGATCGAGGGCCCGGCGGAATGGATTGACCGGGTCGCGCGGGAACTCGGCATCGGCACCGCCGACTACATCACCGACACCTATGGGGGACTCTTCTTCGCCTGGAAGAAGAAGACCGCCAGTTCCGCGACAGAAATGACCTTCGCGGCAACATCAAAACCCTAAACCACGAAGGGCACGAAGGAAAAACCGGAACAACGAAAGTTGGGGATCGTGAGACCCTGAAACCGGTACACCTTGAACCTTGACCAGGTTTGCTTCGTGCTCTTCGTGGTCGAGCTCTTCGCGTAGTCCCAATCTGAAACTGCCCGTGTCGTTTCCCTGCTCCACACTCTTGCAAAGCTGATATAGTGTCGAAATCCAACTAGGACAATTCTCCCAGTGCTTGTCTGAAGGAGCGCAATCATGTCAGGAAAGAGCGTCAATAAAGTCACTCTGCTCGGGAATCTGGGCAAAGATCCCGAAGTAAAATACACGCCGTCAGGTACGCCGGTCGCGAAACTCGCGCTAGCCACCAACGAGCGCTTTAAGGACAAAGAAGGCCAGTGGCAGGATCGCACTGAATGGCACAACGTCGTGCTGTGGCAGCGGCTGGCGGAGATCGCGGGCGAATATTTGAAGAAAGGCAGCAAGGTTTACATCGAAGGCAAACTGCAAACCCGCTCCTGGGAAGACAAGCAGAGCGGACAGAAGAAGTACATGACCGAAGTCGTCGCTAATGATCTTGTCCTGTTGGGTGGACGCGGCGAAGGCGGGGGCGAATCGGGCGGTGGATTTACGCGCGGCGCGTCGAGTGGGGCCTCGGGCGGCAACAACTTCGACCAGCGCACACCGGAGGGGCAGGAACCGGCGGCTGCGATGTCCTCGCCGATCAGCGACGAAGATATTCCGTTTTAACTCTCGGCAAATCGCGCGGACAATCTCGTCCGCGCTTTTTTTCATGGATCCACGCCTGTACGAACTTAACTCCTGGCTGAAAGGGGTCTCCTAATGTCATCAGAACTGTCCAGCCGAACCTGCGTTCCCTGCCGGGGCGGAGTTCCGCCGCTCAAGGGCGAAGCCTTGGAAGAACTGCGCAAGCAGCTTCCGGAATCGGCAAACTGGAGCGTAATTAATGAACACCATCTCTTTCGTTCTTTCACCTTTCCGGACTTCAAACAGGCACTCGCCTTCGTTAATCGAGTGGGAGCGGTAGCCGAAGAACAGGGCCACCACCCCGACATTCTGCTGAAATGGGGCAAAGTCGAGATCACGCTGTGGACGCACAAGATCGACGGCCTGACCGAGAGCGACTTCATCATGGCCGCGAAGGTCGGCATGCTGCAACTTTAGTTGTATGTCCCTTGCTTCCTTAGGGTTAAGGGATTCACTTGAGCCACGGAGCGAATATGCCGAGGTCAGGCATACAATGTGCAGCAGATTGCACATTGCCCCATTAAACACACCGCTGCGACCCGAATCCGGGTTGATAAATCAAGCACTTAGCTGTTAGACTTTTCCAACTGAAGTGGCCCACGTCGTGCCATTAGTAATGCGTTACCGCAGTACCAATCAGAACTCCCAGAGGGGGACCCGTCGTGCGAATTACCAGCCTTAAACTCTCAGCCTTAGTTCTGCCGTTGATGGCTTTTGCCATCGTGCCCACAGCATCGGCAGATTCAGTTTCAGTATTCGATCTGTTTGTTGGAACAACCCAGGTCGCAACCGCCACCGTTTCGGTCGGCAGCACCTGCGGCGCTGGGAACATTTGCGTGACCCTCACGGGAGTCGGCGGAAACCAGATTCGTACCGGCGGGCCCACGGTTGGTTTCTCGGGCACAGCTATCTCAGGCCTTGGCTTGACCGGCTACACCGGCAGCGGAACCATTGGCGCCGGAACCTGCGGCGGAATGACCGGACAGACGCTTTGCTTTGATGTCACTGGCAAAGGCGCGAACGGAGTGTTTAACACCGTCAGCGTAGTTCTGACGGGCGCGAGCGGCACGACGCTGATCACCGGTATTGGCGTTCACGTCGTTGGCCCGGCTTGCGGAACCGATCCGACCACGGGTGGTTTTGCTACTTGCTTCAC
Organism: Acidobacteriota bacterium; assembly: GCA_043734125.1. Taxonomy (GTDB): domain Bacteria; phylum Acidobacteriota; class Terriglobia; order Terriglobales; family Acidobacteriaceae; genus Gp1-AA145. The sequence continues at coordinate 26,928 of JAYTFR010000072.1, forward strand.
TACGACCTCCACGCCGGGAACGCCGCCTCCCACGGTACCCGAGCCAGGAACACTTGGCCTGCTTGGTACTGGATTGGTTGGCATCGCGGGCTTGGTTCGCCGTCGCTTCCTGTCCTAACCAACTTACTTCCCCCTTCAAAACCCCGGGAGCAATCCCGGGGTTTTGCTTTTTCGCAAGATTGCTCTTCGAAAGCGGACCGACCCTCGAGCCTACTGGCTGCCGAGCTTGAACTTCAGGTGGGAAGCGATCTGCTGGCCGTGGAACCGGCCATTCTCAATGAAGATTTCGTTGGTTCTTGATCCCGCCACAATCACCCCTGCGACGTAGATTCCCGGAACATTGCTCTCCAGCGTAATGGGATCACAGACGGGCCTGCACTGCTCCGAAGACAACTCAATCCCCATGGACTTCAGGAACTCGTAGTCCGGGTGATATCCGGTGAGCGCAAACACGAAGTCATTCTTGATGGTGACCTCGCCTTCGGGGGTTACGAGCACAACCCGATCGGCATGAATCTCCTTCACCGTGCTGCGGAAATAGGCAGTGATGTCGCCGTTCTTGATGCGGTTCTCGATGTCGGGAAGAATCCAATACTTCACATGCGCGTGCATCTTCGAGCCGCGGTGCACCAGGGTCACGCGCGCTCCGTGCCGCCACAGATCCAAGGCAGAGATGGCAGCTGAATTCTTTCCGCCAATGATCAGCACGTCGTTATCAAAATACGGATGTGGCTCGCGATAGTAGTGAAAGACCTTGGGCAGATCCTCTCCCGGAATATTCAGGGGGTTGGCGAGGTCGTAGTAGCCGCTGGCAACAATCACCTTCTTGCACTGGTAGTCATATACACGGCCCAACCGGTCGCTGGTCGTCAGGTGAAAATTTCCGTCTTCGCCGGCCACGGTTTCAACTTTCTGATATTGCCGGACATCCAGTTTGTAATGCTCCGCTACCTTGCGGTAGTACTCGAGCGCTTCGAGCCGGTTTGGTTTGGGATTCGCCGTGCTGAACGGAATGTCGCCGATTTCCAGCAGTTCCGGCGTGGTGAAGAAAATCATGTTAGCCGGATAGTTGAAGATGGAGTTCACCAGGCAGCCCTTATCGATGCAGACCACCTTGAGTCCAGCCTTTTGCGCCTCGATAGCGCAAGCCAGGCCCGTGGGGCCGCTGCCAATCACCGCGACATCGGCGCGCATGTCGGCGCTGGCGTTGAGTTGGGGCTTGGGGAGCGTCTCAATGAGGCCCTTCGCCGGCGGCTCCGGAATGTGCTTCGTGGGAGGCAAGGTGACTTTCCGCAGGCGTTAAAGCCGCCGCTGAGAGGGTGATTCTAGCATGGGCGCGAAAGGCGACTTCGGGTTCGACGTTGCTATAATTTTTAGTTCCTCAGGAGAAGACAATGACTTCTGGTGGTCACGGCGCGCCTAGCGCCACTCGCACCGAAAAGGATTCACTGGGCTCCAAAGAGATCCCGGCGCAGGTTTATTACGGAATTCAGACGGCTCGCGCCGTCGAGAATTATCCAATTTCCGGCATGCGCGCCCATCCCACGCTGATACGCGCCATTGGCATGGTGAAGGAAGCCGCTGCTGAAGCCAACCGCGATCTCGGACTCGTCGATAAGCAAATTGCCAACGCCATCATTCAGGCGGCGAAGGAAGTTCAGGAGGGCAAGTGGAGCAACGAATTCGTCGTCGACGTTTTCCAGGCGGGCGCCGGCGTCAGCTTCCACATGAACAGCAATGAAGTGATTGCCAACCGCGCGACCGAGATTCTGGGCGGCGCGCTCGGCGATTACAGTAAAGTGCATCCCAACGATCATGTGAACTACGGCCAGAGCACGAATGACGTTTTCCCCACCAGCATGCGGTTGGGAACGGTGCTCGAACTAGAGAAACTCTATTCCGTCCTCGATTCCTTGGTGGCGACGCTCGAGAAAAAGGGCAAAGAGTTTCACGACATTCTAAAGTCCGGCCGCACCCATATGCAGGACGCGGTGCCGATGCGCCTTGGACAGGAATTCACTGCCTACGCGGGCGCGATCCGTCGCTGCAGAGACGGCATTCGTGCGAACGCTGAACTGCTGCGAGAGCTTGGGCTGGGCGGCTCAGCCGTAGGCACGGGAATTAACACGCATCCGGACTACCGGGAAAAAGCTGTCGCTAATCTGGCTCGGATCTCCGGGCAGAAACTCACGCCGGTGGACGACATGCGTTATGCGATGCAATCCAATCTTGCCATGGCGGCAGCTTCGTCGGCGCTTCGCAACCTCGCGCTGGAAGTGATTCGCACTTCGAACGACTTGCGCCTGCTGTCGTCAGGGCCGAACACGGGATTTGCGGAAATCAATCTACCCGCGCTGCAGCCTGGCTCTTCAATCATGCCCGGCAAAATCAATCCGGTAATTCCGGAACTCGCGGCTATGGTTTCATTTCAGGTGGTCGGCAACGACGCCGCCGTCGCTCTCGCGGTGCAGGGCGGGCAACTAGAACTGAACGTCATGATGCCGACCATGGCGTACAGCGTTCTGCAATCGATCACCATCCTGACCAACATGCTGCGGCAGCTCGACGAAAAGTGCATCGCCGGAATCACAGCTAATGACAAGCGCTGCAACTTCTACGTTCAGGCGACGGTTTCGCTGGCGACGGCCCTGAATCCGTATATTGGGTATGCCAAGGCGGCAGACATCGCTAAAGAGGCGGTGGCAACCGGCCGATCAATTATTGAGATTGCGCGTGAAAAGAAGCTGTTGAGCGAACAAGAGATTACGGAAATTCTTGACCCCGTCCGCATGACCGAGCCGATCCGTCCATTAGACTCGGCTAAGAAACGCGAAGATATCAAATCGAAGTAGGAGTCTGGCGATGAAGAAAGTGGACGAGACCGCGTATTTGCTCCGCTCCAAGAAAACTTCTGCCCGCCTTCGGGCCGCGCTGAGGGAGATAAAAACCGGCGAAGGAAAGACCCAATCCGTCCAGGACTCGAGCCGGACTCGGTCCGACTAGCCCCGCCAGCCTGCCTGGGCATATCGCCCCCCGCCGCCGGGGAGACAGCAGAGGGCATGTTCCGGCGAGAGGTCTCATTGTTCCCTTCCGGACACTATGTAATACGAAACTATCGGCGGCGAAGTTCCGGGAGGGCGAGAGTCCGGCGAATGACTCTGGTTGACCCGACGGCCCTTTCTTGAAATGTCATTCCGACCGGCGGATGATTTTGCTAAGCAAATCGTCCGACTGAGTGGAGGAACCTGCTATTTCTGAGGCTCCGTCTCATCTAGGCTCAGGTTAGAGAGCGAGACCACGGGAAGTACCTGAGCGGCCGCGCGCCGATACAAATTCCGCAGCCACCGCCCGTCCGCCAGCGCCGACCAGGGGATTTCCTCAACTTTGCGCTGCCGCCGTTTTCTCAGGGTAATACTCGTACACTCCGCGGCCACTCTTGCGACCCAGGCGGCCGGCTTTGACGTACTGCACCAGAAGCGGCGCCGGACGATACTTCTCGCCTAATGTCCGGTGCAGGTACTCAAGAATATGAAGCCGGGTATCGAGTCCCACCAAATCTACGAGCTCAAACGGTCCCATAGGATGATTGAGGCCCAGCTTGAGCGCCTTGTCGATATCAGCGGCCGAAGCGATTCCCTCCTGAAGCATATAAAACGCTTCGTTGCCAATCATGGCGTTCACGCGGCTGGTGATAAATCCAGGCGACTCGCGGATCACCACGACTTCTTTGCCCATGCGCCTGCCCAACTCGGCAGCAGCGGCAATCGTCTCGTCGTCGGTTTCGAGCGCCCGAACAATTTCGATCAGCTTCATTTTGTGCACGGGATTGAAGAAGTGCATGCCGACGCACTTCTTGGGACGGTGGGTGACGCTGGCAATCTCCGTGACGCTGAACGAAGAAGTGTTAGAAGCGAGAATGGTTCCCGGGAGGCAAATCTTGTCGAGCAGCGTGAAAATTTCGATCTTCGATTTCATCTCTTCCGGGACGGCCTCGATCACCAAGTCAGCTTCGCGCGCAGCTTCTTCCACGCTGCCTGCGTATTCGATCCGCCCCAACGCCGCGGTTGCATCGCCCGGCGCGACCTTTTGCAGCTCCACGGCTTTATCGAGATTGCCCCGAATTTCATCCTGCGCCTTACGCAAAGCGGCTGGAAGCACGTCCTCCAGCACGGTGCGATAGCCGCCGAGCGCCGCCACGCAGGCAATTCCCCGCCCCATAGTTCCGGCGCCGATGACGGCGATCGTCCTGACCTCCGCCACTACTTTTCAACCTCTGCGAGCAATTCCTGAATGTGCGAGCCCGCCGCGCGCAGGCTGTCCGCGAGGCGTTTCCGCTCGTCCACGTCGACGCCGTACAACGACGCCTGAATTCGGCGGAGGGTGGTGTTGATGTCGTCCACGTAGTTGATAAGACGAATAAGTTCTCCGGTGGCTGCCATGATTGAGTCGCTCCCAGGTCGCGCCGGAGGAAAGAAACCGGCTGCAACCCCTTTATTTTAACCGTCGCGCCAATTAAGTAAAGGCGCCCATAAACAATGGTAATCATCTCCATTGAATCTTTTACGTATCGTTCACACCCCGACACTAATCTAATAGATACATGGGTGAAACAGCACGCAAGGACTACATTTTCGCCAGCGACTTTGACCAGACGCTGACTTTCAACGACTCGGGCTATGTGCTCGCCGAGATGGTCGGAATTCCCACGGCCGAGTTCGAGCGGAAGGCCTCAGGAATGGCTCGCTTGAACCTCGTGCAGCAGGGCGCGGAGCTTGCTTACCTGTTGCTGCACGACCCGGAATTCAAGGCCAAGGTCCGCAAAGAGCACTTGTATGAAGTCGGCAAGCGCATCCGCCTGAAAGAAAACATCGCACTGCTCTACCAGATTCTTGACTCCGGCATTCCCGGATATCACTTCGATTTTTATGTTCTCTCGGCGGCCCCGGTTCAAATCGTGCAATCTGCGCTCGAAGATATTGTTCCCAAAGACCACATCTTCGGCACTGAGTTCCGGTACAACGCCGCAGGCGAAATTGAGACCATCACCCGCGCCACCGCCGGCTACGGCAAAGTTTTCATGATTGACCAGCTGGTCAGCCGCGCCCAGATCGGCCCGGACCACGTCGTTTACACCGGCGACGGAAGTTCCGACGTGCACGTTATGCTGCACACCAACGCGCGCGACGGATACACGATCGCCGTGTCAGAAGCCAAGCACGTCTCTGAAGTCGCGAAGCGTACCGTCATCAGCACCAGCGCTCTGGCCGTGCTCGCGCCCATCCTGGAAGACATCGCCAAGTGGAACCGCCTGCGCATTCGTCAGTTTTTCGAGTCTTTCGGCGTGATGATTCAGGAATGGGACCATGTGCGCACCGACTGGCTCACGCTCAAGCCGCTTGTGTTAGAGGCCAGCGAAGCCGCTGCGGCGAAGTGACGTCTGTCGTAAGAATCTCGGGCTATAATCGTTGATGGCGTTCGGGGCTGAACATCGCCATGACAACGCCTTTCAACTCATGGATCTGGCCGCCACCAAAACAGTTTCTCATTACAACATCACCCGCAAGTTAGGGAGCGGAGGCATGGGTGTTGTCTATGAAGCGGAGGATTCAAACCTCGGACGAAAGGTCGCGCTCAAATTCCTCTCGCAAGAAATGGCACACGACGCGAACTCCCTGGAACGATTCCAACGCGAGGCTCGAGCTGCATCGGCGCTGAACCATCCGAATATCTGCACGATTTACGGGATTGAGCAGCATGAGCGCCAGCATTTCATCGTGATGGAGTTTCTGGAAGGCCAGACCCTCGCGCAAGCAATGATGCAGCAGCATCTGGAAATCGGGCAGGTGGTCGAGCTGGCCATCCAGATTGCGGACGCGCTGGAATCGGCGCACTCCAAAGGCATCGTGCACCGCGACATTAAGCCCGCGAACATTTTCGTTACTCCGCGCGGTCAGGCGAAGATCCTTGATTTCGGGCTCGCCAAAGTCTCTTTCAACAGCGATTCCCCACAACTTGAAACTGTGGACATGGGACTCACTAGCCCCGGCACCGCCCTGGGCACGGTTTCGTACATGTCGCCGGAGCAGGCACGCGGGCAACTGGCCGATGCCCGCACTGATCTTTTTTCGCTTGGCACCGTTCTCTATCAAATGGCGTCGGGCGTTCTCCCCTTCCAAGGAGACACCTCTGCGGTGGTTTATGACGCAATTCTTAACCGCGATCCCGTCCCTTTGACCAAAGTGAATTCGGCGATCCCGCCAGAGTATGGTCGCATCGTAGAAAAGGCGCTGGAGAAAGATCGCAACCTTCGCTACCAGACCGCGACTGACTTGAAGACGGATTTGGCCCGGCTGAAGCGCGACCTTGAGTCCGGTGGCAAGCGCAGTGCCGAAGCCGGGGATTCGCGTTCCTCGAAGCAGAGCGAGAAGTCGGTTGCGGTTTTATATTTTGAGAATGTCGGCGGCGTGAAAGAAGACGAATATTTTCGCGACGGTATCACCGAAGACATCATTACTGAATTGTCAAAGATTCGCGGACTGAAGATTTTCTCGCGCCCGACCGTGCTTGCCTATCGCGACAAGCCGGTGACGCCGGTGCAGATTGGGCAGCAACTGCGGACGGCTTACGTGCTGACAGGAAGCGTGCGCCGGTCCGGCAACCGCCTGCGCATCAGCGGGCAGCTCATCGACACCGCGACCGACTTCCCGCTGTGGTCCGAGCGATATGACCGCGAGTTGAAAGACATTTTCGAAGTTCAGGATGAGATCGCCCGCAAAATTGCTGAAGCGCTGCGCATCACGCTGTCTCCGCAGGAACAGGAAGCCCTGGCGGCAAAGCCAACCGAAAACTTGCAGGCCTACGATCTTTATCTGCGCGGTAAGAATTATGCGCGACGTTTGACTTTGCAGGACACCGAATTCGCTTTGCAAATGTTTGACAACGCGGTGGCGTTGGATCCGAACTTTGCCATCGCCTATGCGGCCATCGCCAACGGCTGCTCCATGATTCACTGCAATTTTGGACGCGATGCGATTTGGCTGGAACGCGCCAATACCGCTCTGCAGAAAGCTTTGGCCATTCGTCCCGACCTGCCTGAAGTGCAGATTGGTCGCGCCTGGATCCTCTATTCCAGCAATCAACACGAGGAAGCAGTGCGAATTGCGCGGCAGATTGTTGAGCGTAAGCGCGACTGCGAAGGCGCTTATTACCTCTTATGCCGTGCCCTGTTCGCCTCCGGGCGATATCAAGAGGTAGCGGAGATCGCGGATGCAGCCCTCGAAGCAAGCGGGGACGACTACAACGCCTACGCCCCGATTGACAATTCTCTGAAGGCGCTCGGGAAACTGGATGCGTCTCACAACCTGACATTGCGAAGGGTTGTGGCTCTGGAAAACCACTTGAAGCGCGTCCCAGAGGACGCTCGCGCACGCACCCATCTCGCGGTTTGCTTTGCGGGACTGGGCCGCGAGGCCGACGCGTCGAGGGAAGCAAGTTTCGCCATCGTGCTTCGGCCCAACGACGCCATGATTCTTTATAACGCTGCCTGCGTGTTCGGCATCCTCAAGCGCAAGTCGGAAGCCCTGGACGCGATCCGGAAGGCGTGGAAGGCCGGCTTTAAGGACTCGACCTGGGCACGCCGCGACCCCGACTTGGCAATCATTCGCGACGATCCGGAGTTCGAGCGGCTCTATCCCGAAAGCGACATGAAGCAAGACGGTCGCTAGAGTTCCCGCCGAGTTACCATCTGTTACGCCTGCTTTGGCTGATACAAACAGAACGGGTCGCTGCCCAACGCATCTCCGGTGTGGGCAAAGGCGCGCGCGCGCGATCCGCCGCAGATGTGGTTGTATTCGCACATTCCGCACTTGCCATGAAACTCGTCGGGAGAATGCAGCCCCCGGAAGGTCTCCGAATCTCGATAGACACTGACCAGGCTGTCCTGGCACACGTTTCCGCAGCATAGCGGAAGAAAGCCCGACGGATAGATCTCACCCAGGTTTGAAACAAACACAATGCCGTGGCCATCGCGAATCTGAAAGCCCTTGTAAACGGCAGTCTCTTTCACTTCCGGCGCGGCCATTCCCGACGATTTCATCTTGCTGACTGCAATTCGCCGGTAAGACGGCGCTTCCGTCGTCTTCACCGCGAAGGGCGTGTGCGGCACCAACTCGTGAACCCAATTCATGATGCACTCGCCTTTTTCGGGCGAGACTTCGTTCAACGCCCGGCCACGTCCCACCGAGATCAGAAAAAACAAACTCCAGCGCATCACGGGAAAACTCGTCCGCAGAAGTTCGTGAATGGCGGGCAAGTCACCCGCGGTTTCTTCCGAGACCAACGTATTCACTTGAATGGGGAGGCCGAGCCGACCTGCCTGCTTGGCTGCTGCGATCGTGCGATCGAACGTTCCGGGAATTCCGCGAATGCCGTCGTGCCGGGCGGCACACGATCCGTCGAGGCTCAGTCCGAGGCTCTGAATGCCATGCTGCTTCAGCCGGGCAAGCGCTTCGTTTGTGAGCTCCGGCGTGGCGCTGGGGGTGATTGACACTTCCAGGCCGAGCCCGCAGGCGTAGTCGATCAGCGAAAAGATATCGCGGCGGCGCAGCGGGTCGCCGCCCGTCAGAATCAGGTGCGGCAAAGGATCGCCGAAGCCGGGCAATTGGTCGAAAAATGCTTTGCTTTCGTTAGTCGTTAGCTCCCTGGGATCCGGCTCAGATACGGCTTCGGCGCGGCAGTGCTTGCATGCCAGGCCGCAAGCCTGGGTCATCTCCCAGTAAACCAGCATCGGGTTGCGGGAAAAATCACGCGCCACCATTCTTGCTTGCGGCATTGTGCTGGTAGTTGCCAAGACTGCGTCCTCCAAAGGGAGTGCTGAGAGCCCACTTGAGTTGAGCGTAGTCCAGGGGGAAACGGACGGGCTGTGATCGAGGTCACACTTTGTAGTGACGGAACGTGCATGTAGAAGTTTCGGGGCCCCCGAACCTCGGGCCGCCTAGCTTGGGCCGGCTCGAGGATAACGGCAGATCCTCAAATTCCGCGATTGGGTTAGGCATCGGCGTCATGGGATTTCGTGCGGGGCGCCAAACCCGCCGATTGCAGGCTGGCGCATTGAGAGAATCCAAAGCCATTGTTATAATCGTGGGCGACTCATCGCTCCTGCTGATCGCGTCTTTTTGCAGCCGTAGCCCCGCCGTTCCTGCGCGTCCCAAACGAGCGCACAATTGAACCGCGAGCGGACAATGTGGCCAGGTAGCTCAGGTGGTAGAGCGCAGCCCTGAAAAGGCTGGCGTCGGGGGTTCAACTCCCTCCCTGGCCACCATATTTGCCGTCGCACCCTCTTCCGCCGGCATTGTTTCCGGCTAGCCTTCCCGCCAACCTCAGGCCTCCACTATGGTGATTCGGTATTCGGTCCCATAGAGTTCGCCCTTCAAAACATGAAACTGGCATCGAAGAATCCTGTACTCGCAAAGAGTGCGGGAGTGGGGACGCGCTCAGTCGTGGTGGACCCGCAAAACACGAAGTAACGGACGTGCCAACCGCGCATCGTTTTCGCGGTCCATAGGAGTGGAGTTTGCTTACTTCAGGGTTTGCAGGTAGGCGACCAATGACTTCATCTCATTATCTTTGAGAACGACAGCTGGCATTCCGCCGGCCGTCATTTTCTCGGTCGGCTTATGGAGAAGCGCCGTGAGCTGGTCGGCGTCAAACTTAAGCGCGATGCCAACCAGTTTGGGACCGGCTGCGGTTCCGGTTCCGTTGTCTCCGTGGCAGGCGTTGCATGCTTCCCTTTCGAATATGGCTTTACCATTGGCAGCGGCAGGATTCGTCAGAGCCGCATTCTGCGCGACCAGAGAACCACCTGAAAGTTCGGGCTCGAACTTGGCTTTCATGAACTCCGCTGTAGCGTCGTGTTGTGCCTTGAGCTGCGCCGCCACTCCAGGATTGCCCATGTCTTGGCGATGGCTCACGAAACCGAGACCACCTAAAGCCAGCAAAACAACAGTGAAGATTCCTACGCTCACCGGACGTTTCCACGGCCTGCGCTCCAGACTTCGGTCGAAAAACGGAAGTCCCACCAGCAACAAGCCGAGAATGCCTGGAATAACCAATATCCCAATCAGCGAAGTTGAACCGTGCCAATACTTGAGATATTGAAACGCAGGAACGTAATACCATTCCGGCCGCGGCAAAAACTGAGTTTCCGCCGGATTCGCCCGGGGGCCGAGGTCCATTGGCCAAAATTGCGCCGTGAATCCAAGGGCCACTATGATGAGCACGGCGAACCCCATGTCCATTACCAGCTGCTTGGGGTAAAAGCTTTCCGGCAGAAGTTTGGGATTGAGAGGATCTTCGGCGATCGGCCCGGCTGCGCCCGCCTTCCGGAAGGAATAAACGTGGATGGCGACAAGCGCAAAGATAAATGCCGGAATCACGAAGACATGAAGAACAAAGAATCGTGACAGGGTGAGAGTGCCCATCTCCGAGCCGCCGCGCAGCAGCCGCTTCAACAGGCTGCCGAGCCACGGAACCTCGCTCAAGATGTTCGTCCCTACTGTCGTCGCAAAGTAGGCCTTCTGATCCCACGGCAGCAGGTAGCCGGTGAATGCCATGCCGAGCATGGCTACCAGCAGGGCGCATCCGGCAAGCCATACCAGTTCGCGCCGCCCTTTGTAGGAACCGTAAAAAAACGTCTGAATGAGGTGTAAGAGGAGAACAATAACAACCGCGCTGGATCCGTACGCGTGAATACTGCGCAGGAAGGAACCGCCGGTGACTTCTTTGGTGATGTAGGCGACTGTAGTGTGAGCGTGATCCGCCGAAGGCACGTAGTACATGGCAAGGAATACGCCGGTGATCACTTGCGAAAGAAAGAGAAAGAGCAGCCCGGAGCCGAAAACGTAAGCGATCTTTGCCCCGCCTGGAATCGGTTCATCGAGCGCGTGACTTAGCAGCGAATCGATACCGGTCCTGTGGTCCAGCCACTGCCGGAAACGAGATGGGCTCGGCATCAGGCCAACTCCTCTTTGTTGCGAGTGAGTTGGCGAAAAAACTGATATTGGATCTTGAGGACTCCGTCTTCAACTTTGGTTTGCAGACGATCCATGTCGCGGGGCGGAGGACCTGCAAGCAATTTACCCTCGGGAGAAAAAGTGCCGGAATGACATGGGCAGACAAACTTCTTTTCCGCCTCCACCCACGGCACCGCGCATCCAAGATGCGTGCATACTGCCGAAAGCACGATCAGAGCGCCGTTGGCGTCTTTACTGACGTAAACCGGCTTTTCGGTTACGGTCTTGCGCCAGCCATCGCGCTGCTCGATTGTGACCAGCTTCTTGACCGGCGAGTCGAGACCTTGAAATTCATTCTCCTTGCCGACCTCAGACCATGACTTTTCAGTGGTCGCGGCCAACACTGGATGCAGCGTGAAGCGAATCAGCGGAACGGCGAGAACAGCCCCGACTACGGCGCTTCCGGCGGCCAGCAGGGCGGCGAGAAACGACCGTCGCTTTGGGGAATCGGGTTGGGCTTCTGCGGCGGACATTCTTGCGATGTTCACTATTTCTTCAATTGGCGAACGTACTCGATCAACTCGTGGATCTGCTCGGGTTTAAACTTTTGCCCGAATGCCGGCATCTTATTTCGACCTTTGCTCACGACCTCAATGAGGTCAGCATCAGACTGCTTTTGCACCTCATCCGATCGCAGGTCTTTAGCTTTGAGCGCGGTTCCAGTTGGCGTCTTACCGCTGCCGTCAGGCCCGTGGCACAAGGCGCATTTTTCTTTGTACATGCTGCCGGCGTCACTCGCGGCCATGACCTTCTCGGGTACGGACGCGATCATCAGTGAGAGTGTCGTCACGGTCAGGATGCGCAGAACGAGTGGTTGCATGCATTCTCCTAATCTTGGCGGGCAATCTTTCGCAAGACCACCGCCCGCGGGAAACCTGGTTCAAAAGACAAATCGGGCCAGCAGATACACCGTATTATTTGCGGTAGCGCTGCGCCCCGCGCCGTCATAGTTATTGGCGGCGCCATTGAAACGCGTGTAGCCAGTGTACTGGAATGCAAGGTCAACATTCTGTTGCGGCCACCACGACAAGTTCAAGACATACCCCGTACTTTGCGGACTGCCATTGAGGCTCCCCGATATGGCAGATTGCGCAAAGAGCAAAGGGTCTGCGGTTCCGGTTACATCGAAGAAGCCCGCGGTGGCCGAGATGCGGTTACCGAAATGGTATTCCACGTTACCTTGGACTGTATTGAGGTGATGGCTCACAAGGCCGGCAGCGCCGCCTGCGAAACTCGCGATGAGGGAGGAATTCTCGCGAATGTACGTTCCACGCAGAGAGAGAACGTCCCCCTTCATGCTTGGCAGAGTGCGATCGTACTGAAAGTCGACAGCCCAATCCGTGTAGCCATCTTCGAGTCCGGTGATGCTGAAGGGAGAGCTCTTTACATGCATGCCGTAGGTGCCAACTTCAATGTTGCTATTGGTCGTGGAAGTCTGCCATGCCAGCCGCCAGTACGGAGCCAGGCCGCGGATATTAGTGGCAGACGCGGTGCCGTCATTGGGCTGCGACCCGCCGATGTGTTCGGAGCGGTACATCGTGCCGGCCAAATAAAGGTGGTCGTTCCACATTGCGTAGCCTCCGAGTCCGGCAACATCCTGGCCCAGCGTGCCGTTCACCATTGCGGCAGCGGTCGGCGATGGCGCGGAATTGCTGGATGTGGAAGGAAATCCCCAAGCGGGAGTGCTGTTCCAGAGATCTTCAACCGTCGGATTATTGTTCAGCGTAGCGCCAAAGGTGAGTGGTTTTCCAAAAAGCTTCCCGCTGCTATTCGCGTAACGGATATCAGTGTTGTCCCAACTGAAATGATCCGCCTGCGGGTCGTAGGTGATTTGCACAAAACTGCCTACGTGGCTTCCCCATGCGCCTGCCAGAAATAGCGAAGCGGCCTGCGGAAATTCGAAGTTCCCATTTTGCGCGCCAGGCTGAGGAGACTTGGTGGAACTGAACGATGTATCAAAAAGCCCCGAGATGGGAAAAGCCTCCAGGATGTGGAGCGCGGAATTGTGGTCTTTTTTGTCTTCGCTGACCTCGGGCTTGGTCGCGAAGGTGTACCCGTCCAGCTTAAATTTTCTTCCAAACGCGTTCAGTTCGGGAGGTGCGTAGTGGCAGGACGAGCAGGCCAGCCCCGTTTGCCGTGAATAGCTGGGCACTGCCTGTGCGACCGGCACGCAGAGAGCGCAAAGAAATACGAGTGCGGTGAGTCTAGCCTTGGTGGCCGTTAGCAAAGATCGCGATTGAGGGATTAGCATGGGGCGCTCCTTTAGTGATTGCCATAATCGTGCTTAGGCTGCCGACTCTCTTGCGGAGTCCAATCTCCGCCAGTGTTAAGCTGCCGAAGGCCCTCTGCCGTGCCGCCATGGCGTTCTTGAAGGGCTGATTATTGGACACTCGTTCTGGCTCATCCGGGTGCCGCGAATGAAGGAAGTCACTGACCTCGCCGTCTATAACTTGCTCCGGCTTCGTTGCCATCTTCCGAGTTGATTATCCGGATTTCAATGGAGAGGCGTCTGTGCATTTCTGCACACTACAGTGTGATCATGATCACAACTTATGCGTGGGGGGGCGTTTACCGGGAAGCTTTGCCGCGGCGGTGTCTGTGACGAACCACGATGTAATTAAGTTAAAAAGTTCGGGGCGCTGCAAGCGTCAAGTCCGTGGAAGCTCTGGAACGGAGAGCGCATTTCAACGATCCTCAAACTACACGTCGCCGCTTCGAAAAAGGGAATGCCTTGAACGCAGCAGACCCGCGTCATCCCGCAAATCTGCGCGGGATGGTGCAGCGCCGTTTTGGAACCTTGGTAGGGCCGGTGGCTGGCGTGGTTAGGGGCGAGCAACAAAGACGCCGCGTTTAGAACTGCTGTGGTAGGCGTCGGTTTCGGCTACTTTTGCAGCTTCGGAAAAGCCGCAAGACAACAAGAAATTGCCGATCCATTCATCCGGGTTCGCGCCCATGTCCGGCAACAGAGCGGCCCAATGCATGGAAGTCTCATTGGATTGCCCCATCTCAAAGATCAGCGCCTTGCTGGTCTTCTCACGAATACACTTCATGAACTCCCGCGCGTAATCCACGCCGTGTTCGTACATGATGTGGTGCAGGACCGCGAGGAATATCACTACGTCAAACTGCGGAAGCTTTCGCAGAAAATCCATGGTGATATTCGCATACATGAAACCCGCATTCTCGTTCTTCTTTATGACGTTGAGGTCCTGAGCGATGGTTAATCTGCGAACATCGGCATCGACTCCAAGCGCAAAACATCCATACTCCTCGGCGGCCTGCGAAACGAAGTAACCTTCGGCGCATCCCAGGTCGAGCACCGTGCCGGCCCCCTGCTTCAACACATTGCTGATAATGTTCCACCGGTCGGAGCACTGGCGTTCGCCCTTCGACAGAACTTTGCCATCCATGGAGACAGGGTGGTAGGGCTCGACCTGTTTCACCAGTCTGCGCAGAACGAGTTTATAAAGACGGAAAGGCAAACCGCCCAGTTCGCGGTCAAGCAGTAGCTTCACGCGTTCCCCTTTTTTGGCCACTCAGCCAGCCGTGGATTACGGGTATCGTACGCGAAAGCATGTCTTCCGTCCAAGAGCGGCTGGGCATCCGGCCCCGAATGGTTCGCTCTCGAAGATGATCGAACCAAAGCAAGAGAGCAGCGAATTTCAAGTCATTCTCAGATATCCCAAAGCGACGGCACAATTCTGCTAAGCGGTCGTTCAGCTCGCGGTCCTCGATGGAATTTGTCCAAAACTGACGCAATGACTCGCTGATGCTGGTGTCCCGGAAGACGGAATATGACATGAAAAGCAGCTGCAGAGCGTCAACCACACGAAGCCCATCGTCGCGCGCCCATTCCCAATCCACCAGACCAGTGATCGCGTCGCCGGCAAAGAGCACGTTGCCGAGCCACAGGTCTCCGTGCGTGATTTCCCCCGGCATGCGCAAGGCTGAATGCCACTTCAGCAAGGACTCCGCAAGCGGACGGAGTGAATCATGGTGACCAGGCAGGCGGTCGCACAACTTTGCCAACTCCTCGGGTAAGCAGGGCCTCGCCAGACCTGTTGTAGGACCGGCACCGGAGCCGCTAGGCCAGAGTTCCAAGACCGCGTCAATGCGCTGCCACCTGAATGGCATGGGTGCACCGCGAACCTCGGTCTCGATTGAGATTTCGAGGTCAACGCCGCTGCGGTATTGCTTTGTCAGCTCAGGCACCAGGCCTTGCAGGCCCGGAACCATTGCGGCGAGGCCAAGACCGGCGGCTTGCCGCAAAATCTCGGCGCGAGACTCCTCGCAGCTACCCACATGAAACACGGCAGGGGCACCCCGGTAGTGTGCCGTGACGACAACCACGCATTGACTGGAGAGATGCAGTTTCGGCGCGGGAATCGTGTCGCAACCGAGGAAGGAGGCGATGGACACGCCGGGATCACTCGAAACTACGAAAAACGGTTGCTTCCTGGCAAGAGATTGCACTGCT
This sequence comes from Acidobacteriota bacterium, assembly GCA_043734125.1. Classification (GTDB taxonomy): domain Bacteria; phylum Acidobacteriota; class Terriglobia; order Terriglobales; family Acidobacteriaceae; genus Gp1-AA145. The sequence continues at coordinate 42,474 of JAYTFR010000072.1, forward strand.
CGCCGGCCAACGTGATCCGTAAAGTATTCGATATTCCCGGAAAGATATGCCAGCGTGCGGCCAGAAACAAAAACGCTCTTCGGGGCGACCGAGAGCGGCAGATTGAGTAAACTATTGCCCATCTGCAAGGCGCGAGCAAATCGGGAGGGCTGGAACGCGGGGTATGCCCGAGTCGGGACGTACACGTCCCTTCCCGCGATCAGACGCAGGGCAGTCTTCAACTTGCAGACGGCATGACGCGATCGATCCTCTTCGAGAGGAGGGGTCAATTCACTTATCCTCGAAATTGGCATCTCCCGGATATAAACGTCCTGAGTGCCATTCGGCGTTCTTGCGGACGATCGTGACGCTGGATAAATCGAAGGGTAATCGTAGCAGTTTGTCCCAAAGGAGTGTTCAACTTTGCCGCCGCCCTCTGGTTCGTAATAAAATGGGACGAGGCGGCTTGCTGATTTCGAGCCAGCCAGGTCGGGATTTCGGCACCTCCAAGTTCGTTTACAATGACAGGGACGTTACCTTTCCGAATCCGATTTCTGTTTCTTTAGGCCCCGGTGAACTTGGCAGGGTGTACACTTCTTTCGATCTTAGGCTCGCATTACGACCCGGCCATGCTCCGACTGGCCGCTTCTAAGCCGCGCAATTGAAATCGAGCGTGCAGCGCCAAACTTTTATTTGGTGAGCTGTGTCTCACCGTACCTGCACGACCTGCAGCCCAAGGAGGGCGTACAAATGCGCGTTCATCTCGTCAATCCAAGTGAAGTTTCGTTCGGAACTGCCGTAATTACTCCGCGCTGGTTGTACGTTTTGGCGGCGGCGACGCCCTCGAGTTATGGCGATCCCAACCTGGTTGACGAGACGCTCGAGTCAATGGACCCCGAGCAGATTCAAGCGGGCGACATTGTCGGCATTAGCGTGCATACGGCCAACGCTCTGCGCGGCTATAAGATCGGCAAGCTTGCCCGCGAACGCGGTGCTTACGTGGTTTTCGGCGGAATTCACGCCACCTTATACCCCAGCGAGGCCCACGAACTTGGTGGCGCCCACGCAGTAGTGAAGGGTGACGGGGATGTAATGTGGTCCAAGGTACTGGACGATTGCTCTCGTGGAACCCCCCAGCCGGTCTACGAAGGCGGGCGGATTGAAGCTTCGCAGTTCATCGCTGCTCGCTGGGACCTGATCCCGAGAAAGAGCTACATGTGGGCCTCGGTTCAAACCGTGCGGGGCTGCCCCAAGCACTGCTCTTTCTGCTCCGTATGGAGAACCGACGGCCAGCGCCCGCGCCAGCGTTCCTCCGATGCGGTGCTGGAGGAAATCGTGCAACTGCGGAGGATGGGGTTCCGCTGCATCGCACTGGCGGACGACAATTTTTATCCCGTGACTCTGACCGACTTGCGTCTGGCCGAGCAGCAGAACAACGCCCCGCGTATTGCCGAGCTGAAAAGAATACGCGCCGAACGCTTTGAGCTGATGGGCCGCCTGGCGCAATTGCCAAAAGACACTATCTTCTTCACCCAGATCACCATGGAAGCGGCGGAGGACACTGAGTTCCTCGATGCCATGCGCGCCGCCCACATTAAGGGAGCGCTGGTGGGCGTGGAGTCGGTGACGCCGGAAGGGTTGAAGGACATCTACAAGGAATTTAACCTCTCGGGATTAGCCCTGGTAAACCAGCTGCGGAAGTTCCGCGAGCATGGGGTGTACGTTCTGGGATCGTTTATTTTCGGTTTACCGAGTGACAGTCCAAAAACCTTCGATGCCACGGCCGCTGCTGCCGCACAGGCTGAGATTGCCTTCGCGCAGTTCGTCATGCTCACGCCCTATCCCGGCACCGTGGACTTCATCAAGTGGGAAAAACAAATGGATGCGGCGCCGATATATATTGCCGGCATTCCGATCACCCGGCGATGGCTCATCCCGCAGGCGCTGCGGCCGAAGTTGTACTGGCCGCACCCAAATATGTCCGCCGAGGAAGTGCGCTCGCGCACGCAGTCGGTGTGGGATACCTTCTACGGGCTGAAGTCGATTTGGCAGCGGTCGCGGTTCATAAAATCTCTGCGCGCCCGCCTGGCTTTTGTTTTGATTTCCAAAGTCTATCGCCAGATGTATGCCGATACCGGAATTGCCACCGACAGTGCCCGCGTTTCCCGTTCGGCGCAGTGGGCTCGATTCCTGGCAAAACCTTGCCGGCGGCTGTTTGCCGGCGCTCCGATGCCCGATTTACAAGTCCCGGGGGCTTGGACTCCTGCCGCGGGCATGGAGTCCCCAGGTCTGCCCATCATTTCAACTTAGTGACGAAAGTGTTACCCCTTGTACACAGAATCCGTGATCGATGCCGGGTTCTGCTATACTGTTGGAGTAGCTTTTTCCACGGTTTGCTCGTCACGCGGTGGTCCTCAACTAGTAATCAGGGCCAGATACATCTCCGCTTTTCCTGCCCGCCGTTCAGTCAGAGCCCAATTCAAAAACAAATGCGAGCGGCAGTGTATCTACTGACGAGTGTCAGAGTGTACGCAAGAACCGGCCCCTCCAGAAAGAATCAAGATTCGAATGACGACATTTTCAGAACTGCCCTTGTCAGCTGTATTACAGCGCAAGCTGGCAGATAACCAATTCGTTACCCTAACCCCCATCCAGGAACGGTCCATTCCCTCGGCTCTCGAAGGCCGTGACGTGATTGGCACCGCACAGACCGGAACCGGCAAGACGCTGGCATTCCTGCTCCCGGTGATGGAAACCTTACAAGCTGAGCCCGCTGGCCACACGGTGGCGTTGGTTCTATTACCGACGCGGGAACTTGCGATGCAGGTCCACGAGCAGTACGAACAACTGCGTACGAAATCGATGCCCAAGGCTGCGCTCGTAATCGGCGGCGTATCTGAGAAGGCACAGATTCAAGGCCTTCGCGCCGGTTCGGGACTGGTAATTGCCACTCCCGGGCGCCTGCAGGACCTGATGACTCGCAGATTCGCGCAATTGAATAAGATCAAAGTGCTGGTGCTCGATGAAGCCGATCGCATGCTCGACATGGGATTTCTTCCCGCGATCCGGCGCATCGTCTCAGTCCTTCCCAAGCAGCGGCAGACGCTGTGCTTCTCCGCGACGATGGAACACTCGGTCGCTGAACTGGTGCATGAGTACACCCAGAATCCGGTTCGGGTCGCGCTAGGCTCAGTGCTTAAGCCCGCTGAGAGCGTAAAACTCTGCGCGTACGAAGTACGCCCGGGAGAAAAACTTGATGTGCTGCGGCAGCTGCTCTATGCAGAAAAGGGACAGACCCTGATCTTTACCCGCACCAAGCGCGGGGCTGAACGTCTGGCCAAAGAACTGGCGCGTGACGGGTTCAGCGCGGCCATGATTCACGGCGATCGCTCGCAGTCGCAGCGCAACGGAGCGTTGAGTGGATTTCAGGAAGGCCGGTACCAGGTGCTGGTGGCTACGGACATCGCGTCGCGCGGACTGCACGTGGACGACGTTGCCCACGTCATTAATTACGACGTGCCAAAAATGGCGGAAGATTTCATTCATCGTGTGGGACGCACCGGACGTGCGGGACTGCAAGGGTGCGCCACCACGCTGGCCGCCGCCGCCGAGATTCTGGAGCTTCGCAGCATTGAACGCGAACTGAAGCTGCGTATCGAGCGGCTACGGATCGACCCGTCAGCGCCGGAGCGCCCAAGGCGCAGTGTCGAAAACACACTGGAATCGCGTACCCTGACCGCTCTGCCTGGAGAAGTCTTCGTCTAAAAGGAATTGGCTAGCCTGGGATATCTGGGCTAGCCAAATCAGCTGTTGGTCTGGAATTATTCCCAGGGTTTTTTGGCGAGGAACGCCGGTTCGACTGGCTCAGGTTCATCCGAACCGATCTGGAACAGCGCAGCTTGGGCAGCCGCGTGTTCGCGCAGTTCGGCCATCTCGTCGACACTGCCCTCTGTCGGCTCTTCTTGTTTTCGCTGGACCCTGCGCTCAGCTTTGTCTCGTTGTTTCTGCTGTCGCGTCTGCTCTTTCTGGCGCTTCGCAAACGTTGATCGGCCTCGTGGCATATCAAATTCTCCCAATAGTTTGTTGGCGCGACCGGCCAGTGATGTAGCGGCCGGGCCGTCGTGCTACTTCGTCTTGCAAAAGATCTGCAAGCAAAAATTTACCAGCGCGGCTCGCGCGGTTGACGTGCATGGCCGCGAAAGTCATCCTTGCCGCGACCGCCGCCCCCACCACCAAACCGCTGCCCGCCGCTTTTTGGCCGGTCAGTTTTGGGTTTGGCTTCATTGATAGTTAAAGCGCGCCCGCCGAGATCGGTGCCGTTCAGCGTAGCGATGGCTTTGTCGGCCGCGCTGGCGTCGGTCATTTCAACAAAGGCAAAGCCGCGTGAGCGCCCGGTATCACGGTCCGTGACCAGGCTGACCTTTTCCACCGCGCCGTGCGGCTCGAACAAGTTACGTAATTCGGACTCGGTGGTGCTGTGGGGCAGATTGCCAACGTAAAGGTTCTTCATTGCAAATCCTTTCCTAGTAAGTTATCGACAGCCTTGGATTCGACGGCTGCGTATTCCGCGTAACGGGATTCAAGATCACGCGGCGGGGCGGGCCGGCTCCGCATGGCGTGGGTGCGAGCCTGCGACGCGGCACGGACAGCCGAGATTCGCCGCGAGGCTTCCACAAATCCCCAGCGTTGCGAAAGTTCTCCCATATCGGCTAAAAGCGCCGCCTTAACGTCTGTTCTCGGCAGGTCCGCGAGATCAGGCTCCATGGAGCCATCGAGCCCAGGTGAACCGGAAAGGTAGCCCGGCTTCCCTACCAGAAACGCAAATCGCTGGCGCGGCGCCGCAGCACCCATGTCAACGCAAAACTTATCGCGGGTTCCTCGACTGTTTTCGACGTTGATTAGCACTAGGTCGTACAAGTCGGCTTTCCACCAGCAGCGGGCTTCGCCAATGTCGGCGGCCGAGTCGACTTCAATGCCAAGCTTTCGCATGGCTTCTGATCGCAACTCGCGCCGGTGCGCGGAGTGGTCAACCAGAAGAACGCGTCTTTTCTTGTCCATACCGGGAATCGACAGCGGGATTTTAAATTCCATAACTGGAGTGCTCATGCCGACACCGAAGCTGACGTGGGAGTTTTAGGCACGGGCTTGTTTGAAAAAGCCGCCCTTTGCACTAGTTCCTGGTTCCGTTTCCGTTGAGCGATCTTTTTCTTGCGCTGCCGGTGAAACCTGGATTTGTCGCCGTTGACTGAGGACATGCTGAACTCCCTTAACTAACTAGTAAATACGTCGCTGCGGTTGTCGCGCTGTTCCCAGGCATAGCCAGCCTTCTGGAGCGCATTTAAGCCTGCCGCAGCGGGAGCGGCCCGGCTTAAGGAAGACGCGTGAGTAGAAAAACGCCTCTCTCCGCGAAGGCTGCCAGGGGCAATGGGAACTTGTCTTCGAGGTCGTTGTATTGATTATACGCTGTTTTCGCGGCTCCGGCGAGGAATTGGCTTGCATTGCCCGGAAGCAACTCTGGCGCTGGGTCTATTGGGTTGCCGGTTCCCTCCGTAAAGGGGATTGGCGGAATACTCTTGCTAATTCCATTGGCTGCGAGTACCATTTGGAGGTGCGTTAGACCGAATCGGTGGTGGGCAGTTCTCGCTTCAACAGCCAGTAACCTGCGCAAGTTTCTTCCGACTCCTTCCAGCGTAACTAACAACAAGGAAACGAAAAAAGTATATGGAACAAGGAACAGTAAAGTGGTTCAACGACGCCAAGGGCTACGGCTTCATCAGCCGTCAGAATGGCGAAGACGTTTTTGTGCACTTCTCGGCGATCCAAGCGGGCGGCTTCAAGAGCCTGCAAGAGGGCCAGACGGTGCAGTTTGATGTGACCAAGGGTCCGAAGGGCTGGCAGGCTGAGAACGTACAGGCGCTCTAAGCCGGTTAAACATGAAAAAGGCGATTTCCGTTCGGAGATCGCCTTTTCAACTGTCCGAAGCAAGCAGTATTTCGGAACGTAAATCCAAAGGCATCATTAAATCCGAAGCACAAATCGCATGCTGTCGCTGCGTCTCTGTCAGCTTCGGGCTAAGCGGTGAATGGAGCTCATTCTGACCCTCGACGACTCCACCTCTTCCTATGCGATCATCTGCTACAACGTTCGCACCTACCAATCGGCAGGCGTAGTCGTGGTTGTTAAAGGTCAGCAAAACGTCATCGCGAAAGTAAAAGAACTGGAAGGCAGTCAGAGTTCTACCGAGCAGCATGAAGGCTGGCGCTACATTTTCGAGAAGACTACTTTGAAGGTGGGCACTGATCCTACCGAGGCAACTCGAAAGCGTCAGGAAGATCTTGACGCACGGGAATCGAAGGCCATGCAGGAGACCCAGACTCCTTTCGCCCCATCGCAGAACCGTCACAGATCTTGAGTTGGTCAAATCCGAATCGGCGAGCAACGCCCACACGCATATGGATACCCTGGTTACAGACGACCTGGATTTAAAACACGACGCGGACGAACTTGCCAGCATTGTTGGGACGCGCGGTCTTGACCTGCTCGAAAGCGAACCCGGCCCAGCCGATTTTGCGCTGAAAGAAAAGCCGGCCAGCGGGGAAAGCGTCGACCTCACCGACCTGGAAGCGTCTGACACCGCAAGCGACCCGGTTCGAGTCTACCTTCGTGAAATGGGCGCGTCGCATCTGCTGACCCGCGAAGGTGAAGTGCAAATTGCTAAGCGCATCGAGCGGGGACAATTCGTCGCGATGAAGGCGCTGTCGCGCTCCCCGGTGGTCGTCCATGAAGTTTTGGCGATTGGCGAGGACTTGAAGCGCGGGCTGCGCTCGATTGTTGACGTCGTCGTCTTTGATGAGGAAGAGATCACCGAAAAGGTGGTTGAACACCGTGCGAAAACGCTCATCCAGCGCATCGATGAGATTCACAAACATTACAAACATGCTTGCCTGCTGGCCGAGCGGTTAAGCGCCGCGCCCGCGAAAGATAACCCGCGCAAGCTGCGCCGGTGGAGATCGCAGAGGGCCCGGGAAACGGTCCAAATCTCGCGCATGATCCGCGCTCTTGGTCTCAACCAGTCGGAACGCAAACGCCTGTTCGAACGGGTGACCAGTACCATCGACAGAATGCGCCCCATCGACCGAGCACTCACGAATCTTGACAAAGAAATTGCCGGCACTCGCAGCGAGAACCTCAAGAAACAATACCAGGCAAAGCGGCGGTTGCTTCGGGCAGAGATGCACCAGTTAGAAGCCGATGCGTGGACCACGTTCGCGGAACTTCGCCGCACGCAGCGCGCGATCATTCAAGGGCAAATGGATTCGGATCGTGGCAAACACGAACTCATCGAAGCCAACCTGCGTCTGGTGGTTTCCATTGCAAAGAAATATGCCAACCGCGGCTTGCAGTTTCTGGATTTGATTCAGGAAGGCAACATCGGCCTGATGAAGGCGGTGGACAAGTTCGAGTATCGTCGCGGCTACAAATTTTCCACTTATGCGACGTGGTGGGTGCGCCAGGGCGTGAGCCGCGCGATCGCCGATCAGGCGCGGACCATCCGGTTGCCCGTGCACATGATCGAAATCGTGAATAAAGTGATTCGAACGTCGCGGCAACTGGTCCAGTCACTCGGACGGCAACCAACGCCCGGTGATATTGCCAAGCAGATGGACATCCCCGAGGGAAAGGTTCGCAAGGTTTTGAAAATCATGCGAACACCGGTTTCGCTCGAAACACCAATTGGAGAAGAGGGAAATTCTCATCTCGGCGACCTCATCGAAGATCGCACCAGTGTTTCGCCTGCTGATTCCGTGATCCAGGGAAACATGAGAGAGCAGACCGAACGTGTGCTGCGAACCCTGACTCCCCGGGAAGAGAAGATTGTCCGCATGCGCTTTGGCATGGACGATGGATCGGAACACACGCTTGAAGAAGTCGGGCAAGTATTCAATGTGACCCGAGAGCGCATCCGGCAGATTGAGGCAAAAGCGCTGCGCAAACTGCGCCATCCTTCGCGCTCTTTGAAACTGAAACCGCTGCAGGAGAGTTCGCGGAACTAGCCGCCAGCCGGGCCACGATTGAGCAGCGTGATTACCTTTTCATTGCCCAGCTTCAAGTTTCAGCACCAGCGGTTGGAGTTCCCCCACCACGGCGGCGTCGCCTTTCGCCAAGTCAGATGTGATCTTGTCCCGCGATGCCAGAGTTTGCGCCAGCAGATCCTTGACCGAAGCGTCTGTGGTCGCAGCCTGCAATTTCTGGGCGTCTGAAAAAAAACTCTGTGCGTACCCGGAAGCCACGCCATAGTTCAGCTGGGAAGCGGAAATGTAAGTCAGCGCTGCCTCCTGCCGTACTCGCGCCAGATCCTCAGTGGCGGTACAGGAACTCAGCTCTTTGCTGAGGCCGTGCGCCTTCCAGTACTGAGGAACGAAACCCACGAGCAATCCCGCCACAAAGACGACCAGCCAGGTAACAAATTTCCGCATAGCAATCTCCCGAAAAACATTCAGCGCAGTCACAGTAACACCGAAATCAAAGAACGTCACGCGGATGAAAGTTGATTAACGAAGGCATTCAGACGCCGAAACGCGTATGATTTGCGGTTAGGAAATTAGGAGCCAGAAATCGATGATCCTTCGCTGCAAAACGCGGCGAAGCTTCCAGGAGGCGTTTTGTCCAGTTCGCGGCGAAGTTTTTTGAAAAGCACAGCAATTGCAACCGCAGGAGTTGCGCTCGATGCTGTGCCGGGGTTGAGCGCTCAAGCAGATGCGGCAAAGGGTATGGTTACCCACGGGGCGAGCGAGCCGCAGGTTGCGCCGGGCAAAGGCGAATTCACCCGTGGCGTTGGCGTATACCCGGGCGATCCGCGAGAGGACTTCAGCCCTGAGCTGGTGATTGACAGCATAAATTACCGGAACCTTGCGCTGCTGCGTCCGGCGTACCACTCGAGCAGCTACGACTTCAACCTGACCGCGCAGCTCGTCACCGACGGGATCAAAGACACTCGATTGCCAACTTGGGTGGGGGTTTCGATTGGCGATCTTGGCTCGCAAGCGAAGGCCCGGCGTGAGCTGGCGCTGAATCATTCGCGCATGAGCGCGGTTGCACTCTTCGGATCAAACCCGTCTCTGCAGTTTGAAATTGGAGGCGGTGCGCCGCCCGAGGTCGACCGCGTTGACGTCGTCGTGATTCCTCCAACACTCGATCCTGCGAATCTCAGCTTCACGGTGTCCGTATCCGACGACGGGCGGACTTGGGAAAAGGTCGGCACCGCCTCTGCCCCCAAGCCTGCACCAGTCGAGGGGTATCCCCCGGATTTCGTTCGCGCAGGCCATTTGTTTGTGCCTTCGATCGCCCTGAATCGCGCGTGCCGCAGTCGTTTCTTTCAGGTGGAATTCACCCTCGCCAACCCTCCGGAGCGTTCGTCGTATATGCAGTGGCAGGTGGGAGAGGTCGAGTTCTATCGGAACAATGAGCGCATGCAGGTCGGCGGCCCCTACAGCTTTACCAGCGCGTGGATGAGCGCCGGGCCCGGCGAGGAGTGGGTCTATGTGGATCTGGGCGCTCACTGCACTTTCGATCGCGTGAAGCTGTACTGGATTCATCGCACGGCGGAAGGGGCAATTCAAGTTTCAGACGACGCCCAGCACTGGCATGACATTCACAAGTTTCATCAGGAGAGCGGGCAATTTGATGACGTGAAGCTCGCGGTGCCTACCCACGGCAGATACGTGCGCGTGCTGATGACGCGGCCTACTTCGCCCGAAGGATACATCCTGAGCGAGATCGAAATCTTCGGCCGGGGCGGTCCAGTGCCCCGCCACAAGAGTTCTCGCAGCGACCAACTGTCGAAAGAGAGTAGCGGACGCTTCAATCTCGCAGGAACTCCCTGGCGCCTGCAGCGGCAATCGCTGACCAAAGGCGATGGCGCCGAATTCTCGAAGATCGGGTTCGATGCCCGTGATTGGATGGTTGCAACTGTTCCGGGGACAGCACTCGTATCCTACTTGAATGCCGGCGCCATTCCTGATCCGAACTACGGGACGAATCAGCTCTACATTTCCGATTCGTATTTCTACTCCGATTTCTGGTACCGCACCGGCTTCACGGCTCCGGCGATTGAATCCGGCAGGAGAGTGTGGCTGAATTTCGACGGCATCAACTGGAAGGCCGACGTGTTTCTGAACGGCGACAAGCTGGGCCGCATCGAAGGCGCATTCATGCGCGGCCGCTTCGATGTCACCGAGAAGATTCGTTCTGGTGAGAAGAATGCCCTCGCCGTCTGCATCGAGAAGAACGCGACGCCGGGAAGCTGCAAGCAGAAACTCTGGGAGGATGGCGGCCCCAACGGCGGCGCTCCGGGCTCTGACAGTCCCACTTATCATGCCTCGGTGGGATGGGACTGGATCCCCACGATTCGCGGACGGAACACGGGAATCATCGGGGATGTGTACCTCACCACCAGCGGAGCGGTGACTATCGCCAATCCTTTCGTTAACACTTCCCTGCCGCTTCCGGACTTCTCTCGCGCGGATGTGACGATCGATCTTGATCTGATCAATCACAGCGCGGCGTCCGTCAGCGGCACATTGCGCGGCCGGCTGGGCGATTCGAAGTTCGAACAACGGATCACCCTGGACGCTGCCACGAATGCGCCGTCAATCAAGCACGTGCGGCTTGAGCCTTCCTCGCAGCCTGCGCTTCGAGTGCAGAATCCGAAGCTATGGTGGCCCGTAGGATACGGCGAGCCCAGTCTTCATGAGGTCGAGCTGACATTCGAAGTTGAAGGCGGCCAGGTCTCAGACTCGACCAAGTTTCTCGCCGGACTGCGTCAGATTACTCACAGCGAAGACGGCGGCGCGCTCAAGCTTTGGGTCAACGGCCGGCGCTTTATTCCCAAGGGCGGAAACTGGGGCTTCAGCGAGTCCATGCTGCGGTACCGCAAGCGCGAATACGACGCCGCTCTGCGCTATCACCGCGAGATGAACTTCAACATGATTCGCAACTGGATTGGGCAGATCGGCGACGACGCGTTCTACGACGCTTGCGATCGCCATGGCGTGATGGTGTGGCAGGATTTCTGGCTGGCCAATCCGTGGGACGGTCCCGAGCCGGACGACAATGCACTTTTCATGAGCAACGCCAAGGATACCGTCCTGCGAGTTCGCAACCACGCTTCGATGGGAATCTATTGCGGACGCAATGAGGGAGATCCGCCCAAGCCCCTCGACGACGGCTTGCGGACTCTTCTGGCGGATCTGCATCCCGGGCTGCACTACATTTCCAATTCGGCCGAACGAGTTGTCGGCGGCGGGGGCCCTTACTCACTTCAGCCGCTCGCCTATTATCCCAAGAGCGCGGCGTTCGACAAGCTTCACAGCGAGATCGGGATTCCGACCATTCCTTCGGTTGACAGCTTGCGCTTGACGCTTTCGCCGAAGGGCATCTGGCCTCCCGGGCAGGAGTGGGGACTGCATGACCTTCCCGAACATTCGTTCCGCGGGCCCACGTTCTTTGAGAGTTTGGCAAACGCGTACGGGCCCTCGGACAACTTTGAGGAATGGGTATCGCTCGCTCAGTTGCTCGTGTACGAGGGCTTTCGGGCCGAGTTCGAAGCTCAGAGCAAATATCGCATGGGCCTGCTGTTATGGATGAGTCACTGTTGCTGGCCGTCCTTGACCTGGCAGACCTATGACTACTTTATGGAGCCGACCGCGGGTTACTTCGCCTGCAAGAAGGCGTGCGAGCCGCTCCACATTCAATGGAACCGCCTGACCGATGAAGTTCACGTAGTGAACTACAGCGCCGGGAACGTTCAGGGCCTGACGGCCAGAGCCGAATTGCTCACCATGGATGGCACTGTCAAATGGAGCAAGACAGCTTCGCTCGATAGCGCCGAAGACACGGCCGTGAACAGCATGCAGATGGAGTATCCCACGGGATTGAGTGCTGTACATTTCATCCGGCTCACGCTTTTAAAAGGCCAAGAGACCGTTTCAGCCAATCTGTATATGCGCGGTTTGCAGGAAGGTGACTGCCGCGCTATTCGCCAACTGGCCAAAGCGCAGGTCAAAGCCACGACTCAGGTTGCGCGACAAGGCGACCTCTGGGAATTGACGACGGAACTGCAAAACACCTCGCCGTATCCTGCTCTGGGGGTAAGACTGAAGGTAGTGCGGGAGAAGACCGGCGACCGGATTCTCCCCGTGATATTCGATGACAATTACGCGACCTTGATGCCTGGGGAACGGCGGACCTTTCGCGCCGAAGTCCATCAGGCGGACACTCGCGGCGAAGTCCCGCGCATGGTCGTTGAAGGATTCAACGTGAAGGCCATCTGACCGGCCGGGCCGGGCGCCTGTCCACGTGCGTAGCGCGCCCGGCACCGGAAGGACATGCCCGTTAGGCCACTCTCCTTGTTCACTTTCGATTTCCCGCCCCGGTTCCCTAACTGAGTTTTCCACTCATGGCGCCATCTGCGCGATCCGATAGACCAATCATGACCGCGACGCTCACCGCCGCTACGCCCTCGTCCGCCTTTGGGCAGGAGTCAGGCCCGCGCGGAACGCGACCGTGGCCGGACCCGGCGGAGCATAGCGAGCTCCAGCTCATCCGGACACTGTTTGTTGAAGACCAACCGGCGGACGTTGAGCTGGCCGTGGCCGCACTGAGTCGAAGCGGGTTCGCGGTACAGAAAGATGTGGTCGACGAGAAAGAACCCTTTCTGGAGCGGATCCGCGGGAACTCCTACGACGTTGTGATCGCCGATTACAGGCTGCCACAGTGGAGCGGACTGGAGGCCATTCAGCTGCTTCGTCAGGAAAACATCGACACTCCTGTAATTCTGTGCAGTGGATTGCTGGGGGACATCAATGCAGGGGAGTGCCTGAAGCAAGGGGCCGCGGATTACGTGCTAAAAGAGAATCTTGGGCGCCTCCCGACGTCGGTACGGCAAGCCCTGAGAGAGAAGAAACTGCTGGACGACAACAAGCGCAACCAGCGCGAGTTGGCACGCTCCAACCGCGAACTGGAGCAGTTCGCCTACGTCGCTTCCCACGACTTGCAGGAACCGCTGCGCATGATTGCCGCCTATACCCAGATACTAGCCGACCGTTACCGGGGCAAGCTCGACGAAAAGGCCGACAAATACATTCACTACGTGGTGGACGGCGCCACCCGCATGCAGACCCTGATTGACGACCTGCTCGCTCTTTCCCTTGTGGGCCATAAGGGAATTGTGAAACGCGACACGGACTGTGCCGCCGCCATCGAAACCGCCAAGAAAAACCTGGAGGTGGCTATCAAAAAAAGCGGGGCGCAGGTGGAGCTAGGGCCCATGCCGTTCGTTGAGGCAGACCCGGCGCTTCTGCCTCAAGTGTTCCAAAACCTAATTGGAAATTCCATCAAGTTTCGAGGTGCGGAGGCCCCCATGATTCGGATCTGGGCGGAAAAGCAGCGGCAGGAGTGGACGATTGCGGTTGCAGACAACGGCATTGGAATCGCGCCGGAACATTCGCAGGCCATTTTTGGCGCTTTCAAACGCCTGCACACGCAAGCCGAGTATCCCGGAAGCGGCATAGGCCTGTCGGTTTGCAAAAAGATCATCGAACAGCACGAAGGCAGGATCTGGGCGGAGCCAGCCCCCGGCGGCGGCACAGTTTTCAAATTCACGCTGCCGGTCGCAAAGCCGACGCCGAGGGTGGAGCAATGAGAGGCCCTGCCACGGTGCTCCTGGTAGATGACAATCCCGCGGACTTGGACCTGACCTGCGAAGTCTTCGCCCAGTGCGAACCGTGCCCGTCCATCGTCACCGCAAAAAATGGCGAGGAAGCGATTGCGCTGCTGCGAGAAAGAAGCGGCTCCAATGCTTCCCTTCCAGACTTGCTGGTCCTCGACCTGAACCTGCCGCGCAAAGACGGGCGCCAGGTACTGCAGGAGTTCAAAAAGGACCCTGCCCTGGCCCATTTGCCGGTGGTGATATTGACCACGTCGCAGGCGCCCTCCGACGTACTTCAGGCGTACGAGTTGGGCGCCAACTGTTACGTGCGCAAGCCAGCAACACCGGCCGGATTTGTGGCCGCGATTCGAACCATCGCAGACTTTTGGCTGGGGCATGCCATTCTGCCCAAGAAAAGAGATTCATGAGCATGTTGCCTGAGGAAGTTCTCCTGGTGGAAGACAATCCCGGGGATGTTGATCTGGTGCGGCTGCGTCTGGTGGAAGGCTTTCCCAACGTAAGCGTCGATTGTGTCGGCCGGCTTTCTGACGGGCTGGAGAGACTGGCGAAAAAACGCCCATCGGTCGTGCTACTGGATCTAAGCCTGCCTGACAGCCAAGGCGCGGACCCGTATCGCCGCGTGCTCGAGAAAGCTCCAGGCGTACCGGTAGTGATTCTTTCGGGACAGAGCGATGAGTCGCTGGCGGTGAAAGCGCTGAACCAGGGGGCTCAGGATTACATCGCCAAAAAAGACATGACCAGCGCGGGGCTGGCCCGCGCCATGCGCTATGCGATCGAACGGCAAGGATTGCTGCGTTCGATCGAAATGGCGCGCAAGCAGCAGCTCGAGTTCAAGAACCAGTTTCTATCGCACGTGTCTCACGAGTTGCGCACGCCGATTACCTGCATTCATCAATACACCGCGCTTCTGCTGGACGGGCTGGCGGGCGCCCTGGCGCCGGAACAGCGCGACCACCTGGGTACGATTCTGCGTAGCGTGAATCAACTGAGCACCATGGTCCGCGATCTACTGGAAGCCAGCCGGGCAGAAATGGGCAAGCTCAAGATCGAACCACATTGCGTGCTGATTCCGGAACTGGCCGGCCAAGCCCTGGCAATGATGAAGGAAACCGCCCGCCTGAAGGAAGTGACGCTCGTCTCGGAAATCGAAGATGGACTGCCCTTCATAGTCGCGGATCCGGGCCGGGTGTTGGGTATCCTGATTAATCTGCTTGACAATGCCATCAAATTTACCCCGCCTGCGGGCAAGGTGACGCTGCAGGCAAGCCGGTCCAACGGCGACCCTGATTTTGTGTACTTCGCGGTGCAGGATACTGGATGTGGCATCTCGCCGGAAGCCCGGCCGCTGATCTTCGAGCGACTTTATCAGGACCCCCAATCGGTGGACAGTAATCGCAAGGGACTGGGTCTTGGCCTGTTCATCACCAAGGAACTGGTGAGCCTGCACGGCGGGCGTATCTGGCTGGCGAGTGAAGCCGGACCGGGCAGCACGTTTGCCTTCACCCTTCCTGTCTATTCGCTTCCCAAGTTGCTGGCTCCGGTCATTTGGCACCAGGGAAAACTGCGGGACTCGATCGTACTACTACGCATGGATTTGAAACCACGTTCCACGCCGGTGCTGGGAAACTGGAAGGATGTGTGCGTCCGAAGCCTTGAGCTTCTGCAGCGCTGCGTGTATTTGGACAAAGACCTGGTGCTTCCCCCGATGCCCAGCGCCGGGCCGGAGCAAACGTTTTTTGTCGTAGCTAGCACCGACGTTGCCAAGGTTGAAATCATGTCGCGGCGCATTCGCGAGGTGATGGAAAAGGCTTTTGACTGGAAGGGGGCGGGCAGTTTTGCAATCACCGCCCGGCCGATCGACTTGCCCGGCGGCGAGAGCCAACGGGAACAGAAAGTGACGGAAGTCGCAGAACGTATCACCAGCATGGTCCGAGAAGCTCTCGGAACGGAAAAGAAGTCAGCTCGAAAACAAGGGGCATCAGCCTCATAAAAGGAGAACACAGCAATGCATGCTCCCAAAATACTGATCGTGGACGATGACGCGGATTTGCGCCAGGCGCTGCGCCTGCGCCTTCGCGCCAACCATTACGACACCGTGCATGCCACTGACGGATACTCTGCCATCGCCGCCGCCTACAAAGAGAGGCCGGACCTGATTCTGCTGGATTTGGGCCTGCCGGCCGGAGATGGATTTATCGTGCTCGACCGCCTGCAGCAGGATGACAAGCTTTCAACCATTCCGGTGATTGTGCTGACCGCGCGTGATCCTCAGGGAAATGAAAGCCGGGCCCTGCATGAAGGTGCAGTCGCTTTCTTTCAAAAGCCTGCCGACAACACGGAGCTGCTGAGCGTCATTCGGGCCACCATTCCCCGAAGGCCAGCCAGTGCAGAACTCAACGCCTGATTCCGCGGCGCCCCCGGCAAGGCGACCGGCAGCTTGTCCCAGTCAACCCTGGGCGCTGCCGGCCGCCGAACTTGCTGCCCGCATCTCGCCGCAACGCAGCTGCTTCGGAAACGCGATCTTTGCTAGTTCGCGGCCACTGCTGATGCCACGCGCCTCACCCACCGAGAGCATCCTCGCGCGGCGCCGGCATAACGTCAATCTCGACTCGCTGACGCCCGAGCACAGGGTGCGTTGCCGACAGCCGGACATTGCCGGGCTCTTCCTTGGCTCGAAGCCAGACCGCTCCCGTCCCACCGATGAGGGAGAACGGATTGTCGCCGATGATGTCTGCCGGCCCCTCGATCTCCAGCTTGATGGAATCATTGGCAAAGGGGCGAATAGCGCCGAATTTGTCGGTCACACGCAGCACCACGCGGGTCGCATCGGCGCCGTCGGCAAACAAACTCCTGTCATCGGCTGCGATGGAGAAATTCGTGTCTGCGCCTTTACCGGAGAGGTTTTTCACGACTACAAGTTTCCCGCCAATATATCCCTCGAGACGCAGGTCGCCCCAACTGCGGATGACGTCGCCGAGTTCCGCCGCGAACGGCGCATAGCGAAGGTTCGGAAACTGCTTTCGGTCGGGGTCAGCCTGGGCGACCAGCTTGCCTCCGATGAAGTACTTAACGTGGTCGCAGTTTGAGCAGACGACGGCCTTGGAGAAAGTCAGGGACTGGTCGCCGCGGGCCCAGTGAAATGCCGGCTCGAGCACGATTTCTTCCGCAGGATCGCACTGCGACTTGTAGAACAGCGCCGCCGGCTTGGGCTCGCGGAAAATGTCAGTCACGCCGTGGTAGCAGATGCGGTCGCCAGAACCAAAGTTCGCATGCGTGTTGTAGTCGAACGCACACCATCCGATGCCGCCCGCGTACTGCGGATTTGACGCCAGCTGGTCATGGATGCGCGCGTGCCGCATGGCGTGCTCGGTAAGACGCTCGACATTGTCAATCGTCTTTGTGGGATAGGTGTGACCGACAAACTCCGTATTCAAATACAGCGGATGATTCGGCGGCCGCAGCGGGAACCCGAAGTCGTTCATGGTGAACACGTCTTCGAGAAAGTCGGATTCATACAGGTAGCGAATGCCGCCCGTCTGCCGCGTCGGATCCAGTTTGCGCGCCATCGCGTTGGTGCGCACGTAGAAGTCGTGGTCGTCCTTCGATTCGTTGATGCGCACGCCCCACAGAATAATCGACGGATGATTCCAGTCGCGGCGGACCATGCGGCGCACGTTGTCGATAGAAAGCTCTTTCCAGGATTGGTCGCCGATGTGCTGCCAGCCGGGAATTTCCTCGAAGACGAGCAGGCCGTATTCGTCGCACGCGTCAAGAAAATGCGGTGACTGCGGATAATGCGATGTGCGGACGATGTTGCATTTCAGATCTTTCCGCAATATCCACGCATCTCGCTTCTGCCCGCGAGCCGGCATCGCTTGTCCGACAAATGGAAACGTCTGATGCCGGTCGAGGCCGCGTAATTTGAGATGTTTG
>JAYTFR010000073.1:0-35351 GCA_043734125.1 Acidobacteriota bacterium
TCGAAGCTGCCCTTTAGCTGAGGTGAGAGGAAAACTCGACGACAGCGACGATCACAACCCACAGAACACTCCGATCACGGACTTTTTCAACACCCACGCTTGTTCTCGCGAATCGCGGACTTCCGAGGTAAGATGCTGGATTATGAAGGCTTTACTCTACTGCGCTCTGATTCTTTCGATGGCAGCCACTTCAGCATTTGCACAGGCTGCACCTGGCTCCGATCCCATAAAGGGAATGTGGAAGTTAAACCCTGATAAGAGTAAAAATCCGGTTCCAGTTCCTGACACTGAAATCATCACAATCGTCGGACAGGAAAGCGCGTACAAGCTCACGTTCGACATGAAATATCGTGATTCCAAAACAAGCTTTGAGGTAGTTACCGATATGAAGGGCGGAACCGTAAAGTCCGTTAATGCGGATGGGCAAGGAAAACCTGACTCGTGGCGCGTCACTCGGCAGGGTCTGAACGCATTTGACATGGAGGTGAAGACATCGTTTGGTGGACGCACGGACAAATACGAAGTCAGTCTGGACGGCAAGACCATGATGCTCCATCGCGTGCCGACCGACAAGCGTATGTTCGTCACCTACACCGATAAAGCCGGAGCTGAGCGACGCCTCTCTGATTACGTCCTAGTGTTTGACCGCGTGGAGTAGTGGCTGTCGCAAAATCGCCATTACACTCGTTGACCTCGGGGGTTACGGCCGGGAATCGCCCGGCGGTATGCTCCACCCGGGCTAAGCTACACTCCGCCGGCAATCGACGGAACCAGCAGCACTTCGTCGCCGTCTTTGAAGGCGTAGGTTGCGCCGCCGAGGAAGCGGATGTCCTCTTCGTTCACATAGACGTTCAGAAAGCGGCGGAGCTGGCCAGCCTCGTCGCGAAGGTGCGGCTTGAGGTCGGGAAATTTCGTGTCAAGGTCGGACAACAATTCGTCCAGGTTGGTGGCCGAGCAGCTGACTTTGGCGGCGCCACCGGTGTGGCGGCGAAGGGCGGATGGAATTTGGACGGTAATGCTCATATTTCTTGAGTTGTCATCCTGAGCGCCGAATGCCGTTCGCTCGTGAACCGCATTCTAGTCGAAGGACCCTGTGCAACCCGAAGCTGCAGTGGCCTCGCCGGGAATTCCACCCGTGCTGCGGTGATCAGAATGCCTTTCCATTTCACGGTTACAAAAAATGCATAGGGATCCTTCGACTCCCCACGATCTTCGCTTTTGCGAAGCTCGTGCATCGCTCAGGATGAAAGACAATACTCACGCGCGAATACTCACCCTCGAATACCTACGCTCCAACGGCGATTGGCAGCTCAAACTGCGCCAGCAGCTTCTCGAATTCGGCCAGCTTGGGCGCGATGGGCTGCTCAACTTCATATCGATCCACCAGGACGTCGGTCGTCTTAAGGCCGTTGCCGGTGATGCAAAGAATCGTAGTTTCGTCGGGGTGAATGCGGCCGCTCTTGTACAACTTGCGCGCGCAGCCAAGAGTCACGCCGCCGGCCGTCTCAGTAAAAATGCCTTCGGTTTCGGCCAACAACTGAATGGAATCCACGATCTCGGGATCGGAAACGTCCTCCGACCAGCCGCCACTGCCCGTGATGGTCTTGATGGCGTAGTGTCCGTCAGCCGGGTTGCCAATGGCCAGCGAGCGCGCGATGGTATTCGGTTTCTGCGGATCGATTTCCGTGTTGCCCTGCTTCACCGCGGTGGAGATAGGAGAGCACCCGGTCGCCTGGGCGCCGAAGAACTTGACGTCTTTGGGTTCGACGAGGCCGAGTTGAATGAGTTCTCCAAAGGCCTTCTTGATTTTTGTGATGAGTGACCCGCCCGCCATCGGGCAGACAATGTTATCGGGCAGGCGCCAGCCAAGTTGCTCGGCGATCTCGTATCCGAAGGTCTTCGAGCCCTCGGCGTAGTACGGGCGCAGGTTTACGTTGACGAAGCCCCAGTGGTGGTCGTCGGCGATTTGCGAGCAGAGACGATTGACCTGGTCGTAGCTGCCGGAGATGCGGACTAACTTTGCGCCGAAGACCTGCGTACCGAGAATCTTGGCCTGCTCGAGATCGGCGGGGATAAAGATCCAGCATTTGAATCCGTTGCGCGCAGCCTGGGCAGCGGTGGCGTTGGCGAGATTTCCGGTCGAGGAGCAGGAAACGGTATCGAATCCAAAGCTCTTAGCATTCGCGAGAGCGACAGCCACCACGCGGTCCTTGAAACTCAAAGTCGGCAGGCAAACGGCGTCGTTCTTGATGAACAGATTTTTTGTCCCGATCTGAGTTGCGAGCGAACGCGCCTTAATGAGCGGGGTGAAGCCGACGGGCAATGTGGGTTGGTAGCCTTCCGGCAGAGGAAGCAGCGCGGAATAGCGCCACATGTTGGGAGCGCCCTGAGCGATTTTGCCGCGTGTAAAGTCTTCACTCTTGCGGATGGCATCGTAATCGTAGAAGACTTCGAGCGGAGAGAAACAGTCTTCACAGATTGACTTGGCAATATTGCCCCAGCTCTTGTTGCACTCCCGACAGCGTAACTCGTAACGCATAGTCAACCCATCTGAGTGGGAGAGACAGGGGATTGAGTAATTGTGAAATTGAGTAATTGTGAAATTGAAACGCCTACTGCGAGCAGAGTTTCAAATCACACAATTACAAAACTACAAAATTTCTCAATCCAATTCCGGCCCTAAAAAACGAAGCCCTCTTTCCCCGGAATAGGAAAAGAGGTTCAGGAAGTGCAGAAAAATTCTCGCACCCCGAATCTCATGTTTCCCCGTCACCGGGTCGAGAGTTGGCACCTGGCGGCCAGGATAGATGATCCGGGTCCGGTTGCCGTGGCGTCTGCGGGCTCGTCCCTCAGCCACTCTGCATGAAATCCAAGGCCTGCTCAAAAGAGCAGACTGGTGAGATAGATGATACGAAGGGGAAGTAAAATCGTCAAGCGCGAAGCAGCGATCAGGCTGATCAGGATTTCAATCGCCCGCCAAGCCCAAGTCGTTGATTTAAGGACAATTCAAGTGGCCTGAGCCGCCAACAAACCCGCCTTCGCTCTGCGCCGCCCCCGTCACCAGATCCGCCCACACGTTCCCGCTGATCGATCCGGTCGCTGGCGCGGTAGGATTTTGCGGGGCAAACGCTGTGACCAGAAAAGAGCCCGACGATCCTCCACACTGCCATGCGAAGGGGGCGCGGGGGAGTGCATAGTCGCCAGTCGGATCCAGAGATGGCTGGATCCATATGAACCAGTTGACATCGAGGGGCTTCACTTTAGTTCCATCCGCGTAGGTTCCTGTCGCCACAAACTGCGCTGAAGACGACTGCGAAGCCGGGGCGACGGTGATCGACTGCAGCATGCCGTGGTTAGTGGTCCCGCCGCCGCAACTCGAGAGGAACAAAGAAACCGCGAGAGAGGTTACAAGGAGGGTGAGCCTAGCCATGGAAGACTCCTAAGATACTTGCCGATTGCTTGCCGGGGCCCAGGAAACACTTACTAACCGATTGGAGCATTGTGGGCGCGCGCGAGTTGCCTGTCAAGAAGGAAGGAGGCGGTAATCCAGGCTGATGCGCTATGGGGTCTCCCACTTACCCGACTGTGCCGAACGGAACGCGGCTTCGATCACGGACATGTTCTTGATGCCATCGGCCAGCGGTACGGGCACTTCCAGGCCGTCGCGCAGGGCGCGGGAGAACAGGTCCCCCTGGATGGTGTACTGGTCGCAAGTGGGAAGAGTCTCAATGCTGATGTCGTTGCCGAAAAGGTCGCCGCCATCGTCGATGAAGATTCGGCAGGGACGGTCGTTGGGTGCGTTGAAGGGAATTTCGATCTCGATGCGTCCTTTTGTGCCTACGAGATGCATGCGCTGATACGGTACTGATTGCGTGCTGCAGGTGAAGATCGCCTGGCCGGAGGGGAAATCGAGAATCACGGAGGCCAGCCGATCCGTCTTCATGTCCGGATCGCGATCGAGGAGAGAGATCACGCGCGACGGCTCCTCGCCGAAAATGAACCGGGAAGTCGTGATCGGGTAACAGCCAATGTCGAGAAGAGCGCCGCCGCCGGTGTCGGCGATGTTGCGGATGTTGGTTGCATCGCGATTGAAGTAACTGAAAAAGCCGGTGATAGAACGCAATTGCCCAATGCGTCCGGAGCGGACTAAATCGCGGACGCGCAGCCATTGCGGATGAGTTCGCACCATGAAGGCTTCGCCGATCTTGACCCCGGTCTTTTCCTGCACGCGCAGCAACTCGCGCGCTTCGGCGACGTTGAGGCTCAGCGGCTTTTCGCAAAGCACATGCTTGCCAACCTGCGCGGCTTTGATGGACCACGGAACGTGCATGTGATTGGGCAAAGGGTTATAGATGGCTTCGATTTCCGGATCGCGGAGAAGTTCCTCGTAGGAACCGTAGGCTTTGGGGATGCCGAGCGCCCGGGCAGCGTCTTCGGCTTTGCTCTTGTCGCGCGAAGCAATGGCGCGGATTTCGCTCCAATCGCCCTTCTGCATGGAAGGCACGGCTTTGGTGAGCGCAAAATGCGACGTGCTGAGGACTCCCCAACGGACTTTATCTGGCATGAATGAATTCTCCGTGTGCTGGCCGCAAAGGGCTGGCAGTGCCTGAAGGCGCGTCGATTTTTACGACCTTTCGGCACGCATGAATGCGTGCCCTAATACGAACCTCGTTGTGGCGAAAACCGGATCTCAAGATTCGAAACTTCGCAAACGCGGTTGCTGCAGTTATCATCGCAAAAACGCTGAGGCGGTCCATAGCAGCGGGGCTTCGCCGTGCAGGTCGCCGGTATTGCGTTTGCGGTCGATGTAGTACTGGTATTCGTTTTTCTTCCCGGTGCCTTCGCAGACGTTTCGTATGTCGCCGTTTGGCTCGAGATAAGTCAGCAGCGCAAGCCAGGCTTTGCGCGCGGCGGGGGCATAAGACTTCTTGTCGAGCCAATGATTCTTGACGCCCGTGATCATGGCGAATGTGAACATGCCGGTGGAAGAGGTTTCCGGCCATGACTCGGGATGATCGATCAACTGCCGCCACATTCCGTCGCTAGCCTGAAATTTTAAGAGCGACGCCATCATTTTGCGGTAACCGGCGAGAATACGGGCGCGCCGCGGATGATTCTTCGGCAGCGAGCGCAGGAGTTCGGCCATTCCGGCAGCGACCCAGCCGTTGCCACGTCCCCAGAAAAAGGGGACGTCTGGCGCGTGATAGAAGAGCCCGTTGGGTTGCTGCAGCTTGTCGAGATACGCAGACATTTCAAGAGCTGCGCGATCAAGGTATTTCGTATCGCCGGTGGCGCGGTAGGCTTGCACCTCGACCAGCGTGATCATGTACATGTCATCGATCCAGAAACGGGTCTGGCTAGTGAGGCCATCGGGCATGGGATCGGCCCACTGCTTGTCGGCCATGGACTTGCCGAGGTCGAGGTACTTCTGTTGCTTGTTCTCGATGTAAATCTGTAGTGGCACTGCGCCGAAAACAGTGAGATCGACGTGTTTGGGGACGGGGATGAACTTGGCCTCGTCGCCGAAGAGCGGATCGAAGCGCTGGATCAGTTGCGTGGTGAGGTCTTTACTTCCGCTCAGTTCCGCGAAAGTGAGTGCGCCATACCAGGTGACGGCTTCTGGATAGTCGATATAGGGCTGCTCGGATTGATTAGTGGTGAGCCGATGCGGCAGGGCAAGAAACCGCTCAGTCACGCGTTTGCCGATTTCCTGCGGGGAAGCTCCGGCGGGCCAATTGCGAAATTCTTTTTGAGCATTCGCGGTGAACGCTGCACACAGAATGGCGGTGAAACAAAGTGCAGAGCGCAAGCCGAGTTTCATGGCTCGATCATGATAACGCAGCAGGAAAAAGTGGATTGCCGAGTTAGGCCCGGGGTTTCGAATTGAGGGCTGAAAATCAAGCTTGCCCTGTTCCATTTGCCTTCGCTGCTTTGCGCATGGACAATTGCAGCACCCGTGCAGATTCCTGCGTTCCAATTGCTAGCACTGATTCCGGCAGTAGCTACGGCGGTGAGCATCGGCTATTGCGTGCTTGGAATCGTCGCAGGCATGAAATTTGCATCGCTGCGGGCCGCGGAGATGCCCTTTGCGGAGAACCTGCCGCGGGTTTCAATCCTGAAACCGCTCAAGGGCACCGACCCTGAGATGTACCGAGCTTTGCGATCGCACTGCTTGCAGGACTATCCCGAGTACGAAATTCTGTGTGGCGTCACGGACGCGAACGATCCAGCGGTGCCTATCGTGGGGAGGGTCATTGCCGAATTTCCGCAGAAAAGCATACGGATGGTGCTTTGCGAGAAACGCCTGGGTGCAAACGGAAAAGTCAGCAGCCTGATTCAGCTTGTAGGAGTAGCCTCGGCGGAATATTTGCTGGTGAATGACAGTGATATTAGCGTCGAGCCGGAATATTTGCGTACGGTCATAAGCGAATTGCAACAACCGAATACCGGCATGGTGACATGTTTATACCGCGCGGTGGCGAGCGGGACGATCGGGTCGCGATTGGAAGCGCTCGGCATCAGCACGGACTTTATGCCGGGAGTTCTAGCCGCGAACGCGATTGAGCGGGGCCTGCATTTTGGTTTAGGGTCGACGCTGGCGTTGCGCAAAAGTGATCTGGTTGCAATTGGCGGCTTTGAAGCAATTGTGGATCACCTGGCCGACGACTATGAACTGGGGCAAAGAATTTCACAGCGCAAGCGGGTGCGGCTGTCGCGGACGGTGGTTGAAACTCACCTGGCGGCCTACGATCTTAAAGGATTCGTGGCTCACCAACTTCGGTGGGCGCGAACCATACGCGCGTCGCGGCCGGCTGGCTACGCGGGAATGCTGTTCACGTTCACGCTGCCGTGGGCAGTCACGGCGTTATTGGCGTCGCGGCGCATGGGCTGGCTACTTTTCGGGCTGGCGCTTCTCTCGCGGAGCGCGCTGGCATATGTGGGCTCGCGACTAGTGTTGCGCGAGAAGCAGCAGGCTTCCCTTTTGTTGCTGCCGCTGCGCGATCTGGTCGCGATGGCCGTCTGGGTTGGGGGATGGTTCGGTAATTCGATCGTCTGGAGGGGAGAGCGATTCGTCTTGAAGGATGGAAGACTGGTTCCAAGATAGCGCCCTCCGGCGTCCCGGCGATTACGTCATGGCAAGTCCCCCTGGGTTGCACCGGCGGAATGGGATTGGCGGTCGCGCGAAACAATCCTTCCCCCCGTGGTGAAGGTGTAATGCTCGCCGCGCCAGAAAAAATTGTGGCTAAGATAGCTCCCCACCCATACGCAGAAACCCTGCAGGTCACGGAGGGGATAGAGCCAACAGAGGCGAATCGCGCGCGGGTCTTTGAGAAGGCGCCAGCCGACGGCGAGTGACTGGACGACGCGATTCAGGTATCCCGCGGCAAAAAGCGCCCAAGCCAGTTCGGGCCGGCCTATTGCATAGCCGGATGCAAGTCCGAGTAATGCGAAGGGCATGGCGAAGGTCAGGCCGGTGCCGAGGTGTCCCCAGGGCCGGGAGTGTCGGGTGCTCTTCATCCAGCGTAGCTGGTCACCCAAGGTGCGGATGAAGGGCCGGGGCGTGAGCACGTGAGAAACGAAGTAGTGGGAGAAGATCACCTTGTAGCCGGCCTGCCAGATTTTTTCACCGAAGACGTAATCGTCGGAATAATAGTCAGCCGTGGCGGCGATTCCGCCGATGGCAGCGAGCGAATCCCGCCGGAATGCGACCGCGGGGCCGAGCGCGAATCGAATGCCTTCGAGCATATCGGCCACGACTACGCCTGAGGGCATCTCGACCGACATTCCTAAAGCCTCGAGGTGCGACCAAAAGCCTGCGGTCGGCTCGCCACGGTAGAGGCAGGTGACCAGGCCCAGCTTGCGATCGAGAAGCGGGGGGACCACGTTGCGCAGAAAGTCAGGCCCTACTCGAACATCGCTGTCGCTGGTCACGATGTAATCGTGCTGCGAGAGCGGGATCATTTTGTCGAGCGTGAAGACCTTGGCATTCGGCCACTCCGGCGGCCCTGAAAAAACGAGGCGGCTTTTGACATGCGGATATCGCGCCTGCAATTTTCGGGCGACGGCGATGGCGGGGTCGTCGGCGCTGCGGGCGCCGATAAAGATTTCGAAGTCCGGATAGTCCTGCTCGAAGAAGCTGCGAAGGTTCTCTTCGAGCTTCTCTTCCATTCCGTGTACAGGCTTGAAGATGGAGACGGGAGGCAGTTTTTCAGGAGCTGCGTTCAACACTTCGAGTCGATATTCAGCAGAGTGCTTTTTGAAGCGAATTGTCGCGACCAGGACCAGCGCCAGGAAGACGCTAGATGTGATCAGTCCGAAAATTGATATTCCCAGCAGAAAGTGGGAGAAAAGCGCCTTGGCGTGTGCGACGGCAAGAACCTCGAGAGTGGTCCCGCCGAGCCAAGGGAATTGACAGGCTAGGCGCACTGAACATCCGTGTGCTTGAAATCGTCACCGTTTGTGCAAACAAGCGGTAGTCCGATCAAACCGAGGCGCCATGATAAAACCACAACTGTTTCCACGGCCGACGGAGCGCTCACAAACATAGACCTCGCAAGCACCCTTTCTGGCGGAGGGACTCGCACGCGTCATCTTTGAGCACAATTGATACCGAGGTTAAGGCCATCGCAACCTACCAAAACACCTTAACTATAACGTGGAGCCAGAGATCAGCGCAGTTGCCGGTTGGTGTAAATTGATTTTCCGCCGCTGCGGGCGAGGAGGTAGTGGGGCAGCGCTGCGAGCTCCTTGGGGTGTTCCTGGTCGGTCCAGACAAAGACTGTTGTGGAGCCTTCCCAGAGTTGCGCGAACGAGGCGGGCGTTTCGAATACGTGGGGGACGTCGGGGAACTTCGATCCGTACCAGAGGTTGCCGCTGGGCTGGTGCAGGACGCGAACCTGGGTCTGCAGATAGAAGTTCAGGGTTGAAGCTTCGTGGTACTGGCCGTCGATGACTACGACGTCTCCCGGCGAATAGTACTTTTCTATCGCGACGGCAAGCTGCTTCGAAGAGAGAATCGGAGAGAAGATGACGAAGGCAGAGTGCACGCAAGCCAGCAGAGCGACCATCATTCCGGCGAGGAGAATGTTGCCGTACTCCGGTTTGCGTTTGAAGCGCAGCCAGAGGTTGAGTCCGGCGCCGATGAACAAAGAAAGAATTGCGCCGATCAGCTGAGGACGAAAACGGCCAAGCGCTTCGGGAGTCAGGTCGAGAAAATGCCCGAGCGAAAAGTCATAATCCTGCGGATTTTTCTGGAGCAAGTCGGCGAGGTCCGCGCCGGGCGCCGCCGGTTTGGACGAAAACAGCATGGCGACGCCGACCGCAGAGCCGACGGCCACAATCGAAAATAGGACCAGCGAAGCGATCCGTCCGCTGCGGCCTTCGGTCTCGGCTGCGGCAGATTCCTTTACCAGCCAACCGCCGATCAGCAACGCGAGGGCGGGCACTGCGGGAATGGTGTAGTACTCCTGCCGCGTCGAAAAGGTGAAGAAGCCGACAATTACGACCGCCCACAGCGCAAAGAAAAAGTTCGCCTGCTGCGTGGGCGTTAATTTGTCGCGCAACTGTTGCAAGCGCCACGGAACTTGGCGAAGGCTTTGCGGCAGGAAAACCATCCAAGGGGCGAGCCACAAGACGGTCAGGGCCCAAAAAATCAGTAGCGGAACGGTGTCGTACCCAGGCGGAACGCGCTTGCCCAAGTAACGCAGGAACTGCTCGTTCACGAAATAGAACCAGAGGAAGCCTTTGACCGCCCCGGCGCTGGTCACCTGGGTGGGATTGCGGAGGGCGGCGAGAATGTGCCACGGCGCGGCGATCGCCAGGAACACAAGTGTGCTTGAGAACAACCGCAGTTTCAGGATGTGGCGAAGGTTCCTGGTGATGAGCAGATAAAGAAAGATTGCGCCGAATGGAAACGCGAGGCCTATCAGGCTTTTTGTGAGGACGCTAAGGGCGCAGGTTGCGGCGAATCCCCAGCACGCCCAGCGCGACGGTATTTCCTGCTGCAGCGAGCGCAAAAAGAAAATCGCACTCAGGGCCATCCAGAGCCCGACCATAATGTCGGGTATCTGGAAGCGCGTAAAAATATACGGTCCGAGAGAAGTGGCCAGAACGACCGCCGCGTACAGGCCGCCGCGTTCGCCGTAAGCCATTGTGCCCAGGCGGTAAGTGGCGAGCAGGAGCGCGAGAACACCCAGCATCAGCGGCAGTCGGGTGCTCCACTCACTGACACCAAAAATCTTGTAGCTTGCAGCCACGCTCCAGTACATCAGCGGCGCTTTCTCTAAATACCGAATGCCGTCGGTATAGAGGGTGACCCAATCGTGGCGAAGCACCATTTCGCGGGCTGCCTCAGCGTGGATGGTATCTACGTCATCGAGCAACGCGGGGCTGAAGATGCTTGCGAAATAAATGGCGAGCCACAAGAACAAGATCAAAGCGAGCGAGGCGTAACGAAACCGGAGTCCGGGCGGAGGTTGTTCTGGAAATGCTGCGTAATTTTCGGGGACATCGCTGCGCGATTCGGAAACGCCCATGACTGGACAGTCATTATACGAGACGAATTTTTACGAGGCTGAAGATACTCCGAGAGCGGGCTTCTTGTCGCAGAGTAGAGCGAGCACCTTTTCGTGCAGCGCAGAAAACAAGAAAGGCCTTACCAAAACATGCGCGGGTGCAAGGGCGACAGGCGGTTCCAAGTCAGTTTTGGCGAATGCTGAAACAAGAAGCACCTTCGTCGCGGGTCGAGCGGAGATCAGGATTTCCGCTAATGCAGCTCCGCTCATCCCGGGAAGGACTCCTTCCGCAATGAGTAGGTCAACTGGTTCGGGGTTAGTCGCGACCGTAGCGAGTGCTTCTTCCGCGCTTTCCGCTGCAAGAACTTGAAATCCGGCGCGGGTTAGGAAACTTGCGGTGGACTCGCGCAGAAGCGGCTCGTCCTCGACCAGCAGGATAGTGGCGGGCTTCGCGCTGTTGCGCGGTGGGGAAGCAGGTAGATTTGTCTTGTGCGCTGGTTGCTGCGCGCGGAGGGCTCCATTCGCGGCAACCCCCCACGCTGATCCGGACCACAAGCCATCTGTGAACTGGAGAATCAGCGCGGCGGCGCTTTGCACCGCGCTCTTGGCATTTTCCACATAGGTTCGCGCCGGGTGGTCGGCCGCGGTGACTTGGTTCGCCATGTCCGCATGGGCCAACGCAATCATCAGAATATTTCGCAGGTCGTGGACCAAACGAGCGAGGGCCGGGTCATCGCACAGAGCGTGCGACGAATCGGCCTGCGGCGTGGTGGTTGGCACCGAGGGGTGCCCCGTGCCTACAAGGCTGACAAGGCGTCCGCAGTTTCCTCTTACAGGAGTGAGCGTCACGTCGAGATCAGCCAGGACGCCGGACTTGCACTTTACGTGCAGCGTGCAGACGTACTGGTTTTCGCCGACAGCGTGGCGACGTATCTGGCGGTACTGAGAACCCAACGCTCCGCCTTCGAGGATCAGACTGAGATCTTTGCCGATAACTTCCAGAGTCGAGTATCCGGTGATTCTTTCAAATGCTGGATTTACCCTCGAAATTACGCCGACAGCGTCGGTTATGAAGACAGCATCCTGACATTGAGCGATGGCATGCTGCAGATTGCGCAGAGCATCGGCCATCCGGCTGGGCGGCGACTTGGGGTCGGTGCGGGTGAGTGGGGCGGAGGACTGCAATGTGTATCCACTTGGTAGATCGGACACTAAGGGCCGAGCATTCGTGGCGGAGGCGATTCAGAGTAACAACGACGCGGCATGGGGCTGCCGAATTGGGCGGGGCCTTTTTCAGGAATGTGTAAAAGTGACGGCCCGTCGGCACCCAACGGCTTTGATACGGTGACGATTCGTTTGGTTTTTTTCTGAACCTTCCTGATGCATGTTCCGCGGAACGTTGTTTCCGACGTAAGCGCACGTTGCCGCATACATGATTCCCTGCCGCAAATGTGACCTTAGGTCATTGTGCTGAGGCTTCTTCCTTGACACTCTAAAATGCTGGACGCGACACTTTCAACAGGCATGCTCGAAAACGCGATAGCAGTGTTGAATCAGCCTGTCGAAAGCGACGGGCCGGCTCTGTTGCTTGCATCGGCGCGGCTGGAATTCCAGGTGTCTCTGCAACTGCTGATAGACCGCGCCTGCTGGGTCAGCGGAGCGCGAGGCGGAGCCATTGCCCTGGAAACGAATGGCGTGGTGACCTACCAAGCGGTGGCTGGAGTCTGCGACTGCGAAGCGGGGGCGGCAGTTCCTATTGAGGCAGAGTCGATGCACGAGTGCCTCGCCGGAAAACTTGTTCGTGTGGGCCGGGTGGGACAAGGACGCAGTTTCGTTATGGCTTTTCCCGTCGTTCACGACGAGAAGGTAGTCGGAGGCCTGGAACTCGTCTCCGATCACGAATTCAGCGATGAAGACGAAGGCCGCGTGTCGAGGATCGTCGATCTGGTGACGGTGACTCTCGAACATCAAGACGCAGCGGGACGTGCGGAACGGCTGGAGTTTCGGGAGAAAGAGCTGGGTACTCCATCGTTGGGGCAGGTTTCGGAAGACGCTTCTCGAATCGGATCCGCACCGCAGACAAAAATTGAAAATTCGAATGGTTTAACGCAGGCCGTTCCCAAAATTCACAGTTGCGCTACGTGTGGCTTCCCCGTTTCCGCAGCCCGAACCTTGTGTGTAGAGTGTGAACGCAAGAGCGAAAGCGCGACCGCTCCGACGGAACTCTTCGCCACCGAAATGGAAGAGAGTTGGTGGAGTGCACACGGGTACACCGTTGCCAGCATGGTGGTGACCGCGCTCACGGTGGCGATCGTTCTCTGGCTGCGTCACCATTAACCCAGTAGCGCAGTGGCCGCTATTTGGGCGGATCTACATCTCGCGGAAAAGAGCGAAACTCCACCTGCCGGCTTTGGGTAGAAGCGCTCTTGCCATCCAGTGAGGTGACGCTGCGGGTCAAAGTTCCGCGCAGGATGTAATAGCCTTCGTCCGCAGGTTTCTTACCGGGGCCGCGATCGAAGGTCCCTTCAAAGGTGTAGAAAACGCCGTGCACTTTCTCTGTGATGAAGGTCAGCTTCCTGGCGCTCCAGTTGCCGGATTTTACGAACTGGTCGAGGAAGGCGCCTTTGTCGTTCTCCGAATCTCCATAGCGGGAGATGAATCCGCTCACCGCGCCCTTGTCTTCTTCTGTGATTTGGATAAACTCGCCATCTTTGACGAAGGAATACATGCCGGAGTAGTCGTCCGCGACGCCGGGGGTCGGGGCCTGCGCCGTAGAAATCGGCAGCAGGCAAGAAAGCCAGCAAAGCGCAACCACGATGGCCGTGAGTAAGCGCATACAACGAGGGTACAACATTCGCTTCGGCGCCGCACTAACGGCCGTCTCCTGAGGGACGAGACCGGGTGGATTCGCGGGGTAAGGCCCATTTTTCAGGTGGTCCAGAGCTTCTTGTCCTTGACAAAAGCTGAGCGGCTGCATAGAGTTCGATCAATCGCTTCTCTCAATCCGTTCTCCACAGGTGCCAAGTCATGAAGAATGTTTATGAAGTTTTAAGGCAGAAAGAATTAGAACTTGCGCGGCTGGAAAAAGAAGTGGAGGCATTGCGAGTCGCGGCTCCGCTGCTTTCCGAAGATAAGGAAATGGTCTCCGATGCCGCAGCTGCCAAGCCGACGTTGACCGCCACCGCCCCCTCCCCGCAGCAGCCGATCCGCATTCCGCAGCCTGCGGTGAATCAGACGCCAACGGCGCGCGCTGCAGGGTGGGAAGACACAGCCAAGCGCTGGCCCTAAGATTCAACGCAATTTGAAAATTCCGCCCTGGGCCAATCGCCCGGGGCGTTCTGTTTTTGCGATAATGAGCTTCGTCTGCGAGTTCGCGTTGCTTTTGGGAAGGCTTTTAACCGCAAAGAACGCAAAGGGCGCAA
Source organism: Acidobacteriota bacterium (assembly GCA_043734125.1). Lineage (GTDB taxonomy): Bacteria > Acidobacteriota > Terriglobia > Terriglobales > Acidobacteriaceae > Gp1-AA145. Next base: position 13,937 of record JAYTFR010000073.1, read on the forward strand.
AGAAGATCGCGGCCTTAACGGCGCGAGAGCGGTTTCTACCAGATCGCATTGAGGGCACTATGATTCGCTTCACTACTTCAGTCCCGATCTTCTTTGCGTTGGCTCTGTGCCTGTCCCAAGCGCAAGCTCAGAATGACCACTCCCTTGCGATCTCGGGAACTCAGACGTGGACTGACACCGGGGTCGATGTCGCCTTAGGAGACGAACTCACGTTTACGGCAGGGACGAAAACTGGGTCGGCTGCCAATTGCAACCCCGACGGGTCCGGAGACACGGCGGGGGATCAGGGTCACATCCCCCTCCGTAGTTCCCCGGCGGGCGCGTTGATCGCGAAGATCACAGAGAATGCGACACCTGTGATGCTGGGCGCGAAGGCCAACTTCAAGGCCAGCCAGTCAGGGCGCTTGTTTTTAGGGCTTAACGTCGAGGGGCCTGTGAAATGCAATTTCACAGTTCAACTAAAGGTCGGTGGTGGCGGGGCCGCAGCTGCGGACTCGGGAGTGCGCGATAAGCTTTCTTCCGCGGCACAAATTTTCTTCAAAGGACAATTTGGCGGGAAGGAGTCTGCAGCCAAGAGTGATTCGAACAACGCCGTAAGCGAGAACGCCGCGCCGGCCAATACCGGTGCGAGTCCGTCCGCGGGCGGACTGAAACTTCCAAGCGTGATTCTGGATGCTGGCCTGCGAAAGAACATCGATGGACTGCCCCGCCGGATTCACGACCACCTTGGCAATCTCGGAGACATGGTGAATTTCGTAATCGTGGGCAGCCTGGAAAAAGCGCAGGCCGCGCTCGATGCCGCCGACTGGCACGTGGCGGACGTGGACAGTAAGGAGGCGGGGCTGAAGGCGATTATGAACACCTATCAGAAGAAAGACTACCTTCAGATGCCGATGAGCCACCTGTATCTGTTTGATCGCGTGCAGGACTTCGGATACGAGCAGGCGCAGGCGTTCTCTGTGGTAGCCACGCGTCACCACTTTCGCATCTGGAAGGCGCCGTTCACCTGGAACAACGAAACGGTTTGGGTGGGAGCCGCCACGCATGACACTGGTTTTGAAAAAGACGTTCGCACCGGCAAGCTGACGCACAAAATTGATCCCAACGTGGATGACGAGCGCGAAAACCTGGCCAGTGGCCTGCAAAAGTCTGGCAAAACGAAAAGCATGACGTACTACCTGCCCCCCGGTCCGGTGCAGGAGGCCAAGAATGCCAGCGGCGGAAGCTACCACTCCGACGGGCGGCTGCTGGTAGTCTTTCTGCAGTAGGGTGCTTGAGGCTGGCGTGAGCTTAATTCCGCCGCCAATCAGTAACTTCCGAATCCAGCGCGACCCGGGCGAAATCCTTTATTCTATAGATGTAGCTTATGCCCAGCCGACAGTCCAAGCCCGAAAACTCAGCAACAGCCGTGATCGAAAACGGAAATGGCGAACGGCAGCGCGTGTTCGATGCGTTCCGCCAGTGGGGATACCTCGAAGCCGACCTTGACCCGCTCGGATTTCTGCAACCCCTGCCGCATCCCGATTTGCAGATCGACAGCGAGTGGGCCCAGGAAGCCCGCGGCATTTATTGCGGCACTATCGGCGCAGAGTTCATACACATTGCAGACACAGAGTGTCGCCACTGGATTCAGGAACACCTTGAAGGTGGACCCACGCCGGTGGATCAGCAGCGCGCGCTTGACCTTTTGATTCGCGGCGAGCTGTTCGAACTGGTACTGCAGCAGCGATACCTGGGGTCAAAGCGGTTCTCGCTCGAAGGGGTCACGGCGCTTTTACCGCTGGTGGATGAAATTCTGAACGGCGCAGCCCAGCATGGAGCGGTGGAACTGGTGATGGGGATGAGCCATCGCGGGCGCTTGAATGCGATCGCACACATTGCCCGCCGTTCGCCGGAAGAAGTTTTTGCCGGATTCGAAGACGTTGATCCCCGCAGTGTGCTGGGCGGCGGCGATGTGAAGTATCACATGGGCGCGACGGGCGAATATGAGACGCGCGACGGCGGGAAGGTGCACATCCACCTGGTGTCGAATCCCAGCCACCTGGAGGCGGTCGATCCCGTGACCGCGGGACGTACGCGGGCGAAGCAGGACCGCCACGGCGAAGACGGAGCGGACAAGTTTCTGCCGCTGATCGTGCATGGCGACGGCGCGTTCGCTGGGCAGGGCGTTTTTGCGGAGACATTGAATTTTGCCGACATCCCGGCCTACAGTGTGGGCGGCACGCTACACGTGATCGTGAACAACCTGATTGGATTCACCACGGTTCCGCACGAGCTGCATTCCTCGCGCTTCGCGGCACAGATTGCGCGGCGGCAGAATATTCCAATCTTCCATGTGAATGCCGAGGACGTGGATGCGGTGCTGCGAGTGGCCCGCATTGCTCTGGAGTACCGCTACAAATTTCGCAGCGACGTCGTCATCGACATGATCGGCTATCGCCGGCATGGCCACAGTGAAGTGGATGATCCCACCATTACGCAGCCGCTCCTGTACAAGGCTATTCAGGAGCATCCACGGCTGTGGGAAATTTACGCCGAGGACATTGGAGAAAGCGGTGTGCAATCGCGTGTCGCCGCGATCAAAGCAGAATTTGAAGCGGCGCAAAAGCGCGCCGGTTCCGTGCGCAAGAAGCCGCTGATGCGCGATCTTCCCAGCTACTGGGGCAACTACCAGGGTGGGCGCTATAAGCAGCAGTATGAAAAAGAAACTGCGGTGCCGCCGGAAGAAGTTACAGGGCTCACCGCGAGGCTCAGCTCGTATCCGGCTGATTTTCATATTCATCCGAAGGTGAAAAAGCTGCTGGAGCAACGCGCGGAAATGGGCGCCGGGAAGCGGCCGATGGATTACGGCATGGCAGAGGCGCTGGCGTTTGCAAGCTTGGCAAAAGAGGGGCATCCGGTGCGGCTGAGCGGTCAGGATTCGCGGCGGGGCACGTTTAATCAGCGCCACTCGGTACTGGTGGATATTGAGACGGAGCAGGAATACGTTCCGCTTGAGAATGTTGCCGAAGGCCAGGCGCATTGCAGGATCTATAACTCGACTCTGTCGGAGGCGGGAGTGTTGGGTTTTGAATACGGCTACAGCCGTGACTTCCCCGAGACGCTAGTGCTGTGGGAAGCGCAATTCGGCGACTTCGCCAACGTTGCCCAGGCGATCATTGACCAATTCATAGTCGCCGGAGAAGCGAAATGGAACCTGCTGTCCGGACTGGTAATGCTGCTACCTCACGGCTACGAAGGCCAGGGACCGGAACACTCCAGCGCTCGCATTGAGCGTTTTTTGCAACTGGCAGCGATGGACAATTTTCAGATCTGCCAGCCCTCGACGGCCGCGCAGTATTTCCATCTTTTGCGGCGGCAGGCGCTGCGGACGTGGCGCAAGCCGCTGGTAGTATTCACGCCGAAGAGCATGTTGCGGCATCCAGATGCTTCGTCGCCGGTGGCCGAGCTTTCAACCGCGTCTTTCCAGACGGTGCGGCACGACAACGAAGTTGCAGATGCTCGTCGAATTCTGTTGTGCAGTGGGAAAATCGGTCACGAACTGCGGGCCGAGCGGCAGAAAAAGACGATCACCGATATCGCGATTACGTTTGTGGACCAGCTTTATCCGTTTCCCGACGCTGAGATATCTGCCGAACTGCAACGACATCCCAACGCGCGCGATCTGGTCTGGGTGCAAGAAGAGCCGGCAAACATGGGAGCGCTTAACTACATGCTGCCACGGCTGCGTCATCTTGCCGGGGAGATGCCGGTGCTTTCGGTGAAGCGCTCGGCCAGCCCGAGTCCTGCGACCGGATCCTCGAAGGCCCACGAGGTCGAACAAAAAGCATTGCTGGCTCTGGCGCTGACCACCAATGGCCGCTGATTCAGCTACCGGGGCCGGGTCAGAAAGCTGCGACTCCGGCTTGCGCTCACAATCCCGCCTTCGCATTTTCGCCGCGATCTTCGCCCCGTTTTTCCTGACACTGTCAATCTGCGGGTTTAGCTTCCAGTCGTGGGAAAGACGGCAGACGGAAGGAGCGCTGCAGGAAGACATCACCCGTGACTTGACGCAGAGAGCGCAGAAGTTCGCCCAACGCATTGATGGCGACCGCTCTCATGGTATTGACGTGATTGCATCGCAAGAAGGGCAGGCTGCCGGAGCCCGCGCAACTGTGATCGACAAGAATGGGAATGTGCTTGCCGATTCAGAGATTCCGATTGCTGAGCTCGCGAATGAAGGCCGTCGGCCCGAGTTCGTGTCCGCGCTTCGAGGAGCAATCGGCGAAGACACTCGCAGCCGCAACGGAGCACGCGTGCTGTTTGTGGCGGCCCCCGTTTCAGGAGGCGCAGTGCGGCTAGCGTACCCGCTGGCGGATATTGAAATCGCAAGCGCGGGTCTAAAGGGGCGCATTGTGATCGTATGTGCCGGCCTGGCGCTGGTCGGCCTGGTCGCTGCGGCCGCGATCAGCCGCCGGGTGGGCGCTCCCCATCGGCGTAGCGGGGCGCCGCCGGCTCACTCCAGTTCGAGTTGACCCACCGCCAGAACTTGTTTGGGGTTGACATCACCTGTAATATCTTTGGTGTTATTTCCCTCAAACGATTGCGAAGCTCACGGCCTTACCCAAAGTTACGTATTCCATTGCAAGAAGCGACGTTGAGGTTAGAAGGAGATTCTGAATGCCATTTCGTGTATCGAAGCGTAGTGCGATTTCATGGTTCTGTGCGGTTCTAATAGCTGTCGCGTGGGTGTCTTCCACCGCGGCTGCGCAGGACGAGGCTGTACCCAAGTACGACATTTTTCTGGGATATCAGTTTTTAAATCCCGGAGCAACGGTTGCATCGCCGAACGGCACGCCGAGCAACCCCGGGCCCAGGACTCTTCCCGACATGCCGAAGGGCATCGGTGCGGCTTTCACGTACAACTTCTCGTCGCATTGGGGCTTGGAAGGCGACGTAGGAAGCAACGGCAAAATCAACGACTTCGTGACCACTGTTTCTGCCGGGCCCCGATTGATGTTGCGGCTTGACGACGCGGACTTGTTCGTCCACGCGCTGGTTGGGTACAACCGGATGCAGATCGACAGTTTTCCGGCAAGCGCAGGGTTGGGGGGAATCATCGGCGGCGGCATCGATTTCAAACTTACCCGCACGATTTCGTGGAGAGTGATTGAGGCGGATTACATGCCATCGATGCACCACTTTTCCCAGCTGTCTCCGGCGGGGGTAGCGAACCCGTCCGTGAACGGCACGCGTTTCCGCACGGGTTTGCTGGTCAACATGAACTTCCCGGAGACCAAGCCGGTGGGAGCAACCGTTAGCGTCCAGCCCTCCCAGTTAATGGTGGGGGAGCCGGTAACGGCGACGGCAACTGCGACGGATTTCAATCCGAAGCACCCGCTGACCTATGAGTGGAGCAGTTCCTGCGGGAAAATCACTGGCAGCGGAACAACGGCCAGCATTGATACGAATGGCGCTGCCGGAGGCAACTGCACGGCAACGGTCAAGGTCACGGATCCAAAAGCAAAGAAGAACAACCTTGCAACCGCGTCAAGCACCTTTCTGGTAAAGGAACCGCCGAAGAACCCGCCGACCATGTCGTGCACGGCTTCGCCGGCCAGCGTACAAGCTGGAGCGGAGGTCTCTGTCAGCTGCACCTGTACCAGCCCAGACAACGTTCCGGTCACTGTGGGCACTTTCAGCGCCAGCAGCGGAACGATTTCCGGCAACGGCAACAGCGCAACCTTGAACACGGGGGGCGCGGCGCCTGGCAAGATTACGGTGAACGCCAGCTGCAGCGACCAGCGCGGGCTCAGCACGCCAGCAATGGCGGAAGTGTCGGTGGAGAATCCTCCTCCTCCGCCACCGCCGCCGGTTTCTCCGGAAGTTCGGGCGCTCGAAGCACGGCTTGCGCTGCACAGCGTTTACTTCCCAACTGCCCAGCCGACCAAGGCGAATCCCAAAGGCGGGCTGGTTAGGAGCCAGCAGGGTACGCTGATAACTCTGGCTGCCGACTTCAAGAAGTATCTGGAGTCTAAGCCGGAAGCGAAGCTGACCCTCGAAGGCCATGCTGATGTTCGGGGCAGCGCCGAGTACAACCAGGCGTTGTCAGAACGCCGTGTTGAACGGACCAAGAGCTTCCTGGTCGAACAGGGAGTTCCGGCCGGCAGCATCGAAACGAAAGCGTTCGGTGCGCAGCAACAACTGACCGCCGACCAGGTGAAGAATGCGGTTGAGCAGAACACGGAGCTGACACCCGGAGAACGCAAGAGAATCCTCAAGAATGAGAGGACGATCATTCTGGCCAGCAACCGGCGGGTGGATGTGACTCTGAGCACCACGGGACAAGAGTCAGTCCGGCAGTTCCCGTTCAGCTCGACGGATTCACTGACGCTGATCGGCGGCCGAGAGAAGCCGGCTGCAGCAAAGCCAATGAAGAAGATGAGGAAGAAAATGCCGATGAAGAAGAAGTAGAGTCGGCGTGGTAATTGGAAGCCGGGGCGAAAGCCCCGGTTTTTTTTGTTGTGACTCCGTCCCGCAATTAATGCCAAAATTGATCGCGTGATTCGACCGATGGTGCGCGAAGTGAGCAGTCAACGGGCATCCTTGAACCCGTTCCTCCTGGATCACGAGCAAATCGGAAGTCTGCGTTGGAAGGTGTAACCACGTGCTACGCTCTGAAATTGGCTACGCGGGATTCGCCGCAAGATCCCGGCGGCGTAGAAGGAGAAGGGGACCGTGGCACTTATTACCCGCCGAAGCTTTGTACGGCAAATAGCGTTTGCCACTGCCCTCTACGCAGCGCCGCTGGGGGCGATGGGCGCACCGCGTTGGCTTTTCGGCGTGAATAAAGAGAATGGGGATCCGCTCGATGCAGAAGCGATCCGCAAACTAGCGTCCTATATTACCGGCCATGTAATCACGCCAGAGACCTCCGAGTACGGCGCGGCGCGCTCGATCTTCAATCTAGCATTTGATCGGCGCCCCGCCGTCATAGTGCGCTGCGCAAGCGCCTCCGATGTTGCGCGCACGCTCGAATTTGCCCAGACCCAGAATTTGCCACTGGCTGTGCGCGCGGGAGGCCACAGCCGGCTCGGATTCGGCATGTGCGACGGAGGAGTAGTAATCGACCTCTCCGCAATGAATGGAGTCGAAGTGGATAGCGGCAAACGGGTGGCCCGGGCCGGGGCCGGCGCTCTCGTACGCGACCTCGACACTGCGACCCAGCGGTTTAGGCTATCCACGACTTCAGGCGGCTGCCCAACCGTCGGAATTGCGGGCTTCACGCTCGGAGGCGGAGAAGGTCGCTTGATGGAGAAGTACGGCGCCGGGTGCGACAACCTGCTGTCGGCGCAAGTGGTGACCGTAGACGGAAAGCAGGTCGAGGCCAGCCCGAAGTCCAACCCGGATCTTTTTTGGGCCATTCGTGGGGGAGGTGGCAACTTTGGCGTCGTGACCGCGCTGGAATATCAGATCCATCCAGTCGACCTTGTGCTTTCAGGAGCCCTCACCTATCCGGCGGGCCGCATTCCAGAGTTGCTGCAGGCTTTCGTTCGGTTTCTCACGGACGCCCCGGATGAAATGGATGCATTCGCCCAGTTGTTGCCGGACCCACAGGGACGAAGACTCAAAGTAGATGTGTGCTATTGCGGTGATCCCCGGATCGGGAATGACTTGCTCCGGTCATTGCGCGCTCTTAAACCGCGAGACGACACCCTCAGAATCATGCCTTATCTTGAAGCTCAGGCGGCCGGTGGATTTCTGGCGGCGCCGGTTGCCCACTTCCAGACGAATCTCTTCCTTCGAGAACTCAGCGGCGCCGCCATTGCTGCGATAACGACGGCGGTGAACAATGCGCCAACAACATGCAAAGTGATCTTGGTGCCGCTACGCGGGGCTGTCAGTCGTGTAAGTGTTACTGACACGGCGTTTGCTCTCCGGCAACCGGGTTACGAAATTGATATTGCAGGTGCGTGGAAGACTGCCGAACAGAAGGCGGAGGTCGTGAGTTGGGTCCAGGCTACACGCGACATTTTGCGGCCCTTTGCGCATGGAGTGTATGTCAACCAGCTGGGCGATACGAGTGATCAACTCGTGCGCTCGGGCTACGGGCCGAACTATGCTCGGCTGGTAGAGATCAAGAAAAAGTACGACCCACGCAACGTGCTGCGGCTTAACCAAAACATCAGGCCGGAAAGCTCCTCGATCGCTTAATGGCGCGCAGGGCGTCGCTAGCCCCGGTTGGTAAGCTGGGGACGATAGCCTGTATCTGCGCTCATCTTCGCTAGTCGGCGCTTATTCACTTTCCGCGGCCTGCTCCATCTACAATCAAAGGTCATGTCATCCAGATTCATTCGATCTTTGCCTAAGGCCGAGCTGCACCTTCATCTCGAGGGATCGATCGCCGCAGAGACGCTGCTGGAATTGCGCGTACGGCATGGGATGCAAAGCACGCTGGCGCAGGCGCAATCGCTTTACCGGTATCGGGACCTCAACGGCTTCCTGATGGCGTTCAAGACGCTCACGGAAGATCTGCAAACGTCCGACGATTACGAACTGATCACGTATCGCCTGATGGAGCAGTTGCAACAGCAGAACGTGCTCCATGCCGAGGTGTATGTTTCGGTGGGCGTGTGCTTGTGGCGCAAGCAGAAGTTCGACGCCATCTTCGAAGGACTGGAACGCGGACGGCAGCGGGGCGAGCAAGAATTCGGCGTGTCATTACTCTGGATTTTCGATGCGGTGCGGCAGTTCGGGGCCGAAGCGGCGCGGCACGTGTTCGAGCTGGCCGCGCGATGTGCGGATCGCAACGTTGTTGGCGTCGGAATCGGCGGAGACGAAGTGAAGGCTCCTCCGGAAATGTTTCGAGAACAGTATGCGTATGCCGCCGATCACGGCTTGCGACTGACCGCGCATGCAGGGGAGTCCGCCGGGCCGGAATCCATTTGGGGCGCGCTGAACCTCGGAGTAGAGCGCATTGGGCACGGGCTCACCGCTTATCAAGACCAGGAACTGATGGAAGAGCTGGCCAGCCGCCAAATTCCCATTGAGATCTGCATGACCAGCAATCTGCGGACGGGATGCTGCGCGAACATTTCGGAGCATCCGGTGCGCCGCTATTTCGACCAGGGACTGATGGTGACGCTGAACAGCGACGACCCGGCTATGTTTGGATCGTCGCTTGATCAGGAGTATGAACTCGCGCAGAATGAATTCGGCTTTACTGACGAACACCTGCGTGAGCTGGCGCGAAATTCGTTTGAGGCGTCGTTCCTGGCGCCGGAGAAGAAGGTTGCGTTTCTGAATCTACTGGACGGGGCTGCCTCTCGCAGTGCGTGAACCCTTCACCACGGAGACACGGAGAAGCACTTCTCTCGCCACGGAATCACACGGATGAACGCCGATCAAGAATAGACAATAAAGCGGTTGCTGTCTGTAGTCCCGTGCCTGAAATATGGTCGCGGCCAAAAAAGAAAACCGCCAGATCCGTGTTCATCGGCTTAGATCCGTGGAATCGAAGTTTCCCGTTCGCTGCCCGAATTCCCCATACGCTGTTGAGCGGGATGTACTTAGGCCGGGATGTGGTTAAATAAAAGAATCCAGCATGCCGTCTAGCCGCTCCAAGTTACGCCGCCGGTGGTCCGGGATTTCGCGCGGAATCCACGGGTGGAGCAAAATCGCCTGGGGATTCCTTTCTTCCCAGCACCCGCTGCTCGCGCACATCATTCCGATGCGGCGCTGCAATCTTGCGTGCACGTACTGCAACGAGTACGACGACGTTTCGAAGCCGGTGCCAATCGACGCGATGTTCCGGCGCGTTGACAAACTCGGCGAGTTCGGCACGTCGGTCATCACGATCAGCGGGGGTGAGCCGCTGCTGCATCCCGAGCTTGACCAGATTATCGGCCGCATTCGCCACAACGGCGCGGTTGCCGGGATGATCACGAACGGCTATCTGCTGATGCCGGATCGCATCGAGCGGCTGAACCAAGCGGGTCTCGAATGGCTGCAGATTTCAATCGACAACGTGAATCCCGACGAAGTGTCGAAGAAGAGCCTGAAGGTTCTCGACAAGAAACTCCAGATGCTGGCGGAATATGCCGACTTTCACGTGAACATCAATTCGGTGGTCGGCGGCGGGGTGTGCAATCCGCAGGATGCGCTCACCATTGGCAAGCGAGCGATGGAACTTGGGTTCAGCTCGACCATCGGAATTATTCACGACGGCGAGGGACAGGGGCAGCCGCTGGCCGACGAAGAGCGGCGCGTGTATCACGAGATGAAGAATTTGGAGAAGCGCAGTTTTTCGCGCATCAATTCTTTTCAGGACAACATCGCCCTGGGAAAGCCTAACCAGTGGCGCTGCCGGGCGGGTGCGCGCTATCTGTACATCTGCGAAGACGGCCTCGTGCACTACTGTTCGCAGCAGCGCGGCTACCCCGGGATCCCGCTGGAGAAGTACACCATGGACGACATCCGCCGCGAGTACCGGACTGAGAAATCGTGTGCGCCGCATTGCACGGTCTCGTGCGTGCATCAGGTGTCGATTTTCGATGCGTGGCGGGCGCCGCAGCGTCCGGCGCCCGCCGGAGGAGAAACCGGCGGCCTGGTGCAGATCGAATAGCGGCGTAAATTAGCGGTTCATTCCCCGAAAATCTTCGTTGTGGTAGTTTGTTGGGGCAGCCTGCGCATTGTGCGCGGCATCCAACGCCGATTGTCTTTGTAAAAATCTAAATCTGGAAGATCATTGTCATCTTTGATCTTCAATAGTAAGAGCGCCGCATACTTAAGATCATGGAAAGCGAGTTCGCAAGATGAAAGTTTGTAAGGCGGTTTTCCCCGCTGCGGGGCTGGGCACGCGCTTTCTGCCCGCGACCAAAGCGCAGCCCAAGGAAATGCTGCCGCTGGTCGATAAGCCGATCATTCAATACGGCGTGGAAGAGGCGCTGGCTGCGGGGTGCAACCAGATCATTATGGTTACCGGGCGCGGCAAGAGCGCGATCGAAGACCACTTCGATACCAGTTTCGAGCTGGAAACAATTCTCGAACAGAAGAAGAAATTCGACTTGCTCAAAGTTGTGCGCCAGATTTCCGACATGATCCATGTGGCCTATGTGCGCCAGAAAGAAGCGCTGGGGCTTGGCCATGCGGTGCTCACGGCGCGCGAACTGGTGGGCAATGAACCCTTCGCGGTGCTGCTGGCCGACGACGTGATTGATGCCCAGGTTCCAGTGCTGAAGCAAATGATGGACGTCTTCGAGAAGGTGCAGTGTTCGGTCGTGGCGACGCAAATAGTGGAAGGTGAAGCGATTTCCGCATACGGTGTTCTGAAGGTGAAGCCGGCTGAGGGGCACGACGGGCGGCTTTTTGAAGTGCTGGACATGGTGGAGAAGCCGCGGTTCGAAGAAGCGCCGTCAAACCTGGCGATCATTGGAAGATATATTCTGACTCCGGCCATCTTCGAAGTTCTTGCCAGGACGGCCAGCGGCGCCGTTGGAGAGGTGCAACTGACCGACGGTATCAGGGGGCTGCTCAAACACGAGAAAGTGTACGCGTACGTGTACGAAGGCAAACGCCACGATACCGGAGACAAGCTGGGCTTCCTGAAAGCTACGGTGGAGTTTGCGCTTAAGCGCGAAGACTTGGGCGAACCACTGCGAGAATATTTGCGTGGGTTGAAGCTGGATTGAATGTAGTGCGGCTCTCCAGAGCCGCGCCGCGCCGCGTCTGGAGACCCGCGCTAGATGAGTGGCTGCGGAGCTTTGCTCCGCGGGACCCTTCGACGAAGCTCAGGGCAGGCTCGCGTGGGGGCGCCCGTCCCCAGACGGAGTCCTTATTTTGCGAATGACTCTTTCAGTTTGTTCGATTTTTCTTCTACGCCTTTGGCCAGTTTCTCTTTGTGTTCGACAAGTTTCTTCGCGACGGCGGCATCGGCCACGCCGATGATCTGAGCGGCGAGAATTCCGGCGTTGGTTGCACCGGGCTTGCCAATGGCGACTGTAGCCACGGGAATTCCGGCGGGCATTTGAACTGTGGCGAGCAGCGAATCGAGTCCATTGAGCGAAGTGGCCGGAATGGGCACGCCGATTACGGGGAGCGTGGTGTGTGCGGCGATCACGCCGGCAAGGTGAGCCGCTCCTCCCGCGCCGGCGATGATCACGCGAATGCCGCGGCTGGCGGCTTTGCGGGCGTAGTCAGCAGTGCGATCAGGCGAGCGATGGGCTGAGGTGACGTCGATCTCGTAGGCAATGCCGAAGCCTTCGAGCGCCTTGCCGGCCTCGCGCATAATCTCGAGGTCAGAGTCGCTGCCCATAACGATGGAAACCAGTGGATTGCTCATTTTTCTGTCGTTCTCCTAAGGATTTGTTTCAGCGGCTAAACCCGCTGCAAGCCAGTTGCGGCACGACTGAAGTCGTGCCCCGATACGAAACCTCGCCCGGTCCCGGATAACGCGATCTCGGCCGTCCCTGCGGGACTTGCATTTTTCCTAACGCTACCCCAGCGCTTACGCGCGGGGCTAATTATGTTCCGTTCCTGCGGAACTGAACCCGTTTGCCTAAAATCAGCCTTTCAGCGCGCGGGCTGCAATATCCGTGCGATAGTGCGCGCCGTCGAAGCGAATCTTTTCCACGGCTGCGTAAGCGAGGTCCACGGCCGATTTCAAATCAACCGCGCGCGCAGTCACGCCGAGCACGCGGCCGCCTGCGGTGTAACATTCGCCATCTCGGGCGGTGGTGCCGGCGTGGAACACTTTTACGCCTTCGAGCGCGTCGGCATCTTGGATGCCGGTGATCTTCTTTCCGACTTCAATAGTGCCGGGATATCCGCCCGAGGCCATCACCACGCAAACCGACGGATCGGGCGACCAGCGGAAATTTCCGTTGCTGACGCGGCCCTCGACCGAGGCTTGGAGCGCATCGAGAAGGTCGCTCTCCAACCGCAGCAGGATGGGCTGGGTTTCGGGATCTCCGAAGCGGCAGTTGAACTCGAGCACCTGCGGGCCGCGGGCAGTCATCATCAGGCCGCAATAGAGAATGCCTTTGTACTCCATGCCTTCGGCCTTCATGCCTTCGACCACGGGAATGGCGATGTGCTGCAGCAGCCAGTGGGTCATCTGTTGATCGAGCAACGCGGAGTAGGAGTAGGCACCCATGCCGCCGGTGTTGGGCCCGGTGTCTCCATCGCCGACACGCTTGTGGTCCTGGGCGGCAACCAGGGGAGCGACGCGCTCGCCGTCGCTGAGGACGAGAAATGAAATCTCATCGCCTTGCAGGCACTCTTCGAGGACGACGCGGGAACCAGCTTCGCCGACCATTTTTCCCGAAAGCATTTCAGCGGCAGCGGCGATGGCTTCGTCCTTGGTCTTGCACATCACCACGCCTTTGCCAGCTGCAAGCCCGTCAGCCTTGACGACCAGAGAGCCACTGAAGCGGGAGAGCGCGTCCTTGACCTCGCTCCGCGAATTGCAGATGGCATAGTGCGCAGTGGGAATGTGATGGCGCTGCATGAATTCTTTGGCGAAGCTCTTGCTGGTTTCAAGCTGCGCCGCAGCTTTGGTGGGGCCAAACACCGGCCAGCCCCGACGGGTAAATTCATCGACAACGCCGTTTTGTAACGGGAGCTCAGGGCCGATCACGGTCAGATCGGGCTGCAGCCGGTTGGCAAGCTCAACGATTGAGGTGAGGCTTTTCTGATCTACGGGAACGACCTCCGCATCCTGCGCGATGCCGCCGTTGCCCGGAGAGCAATAGACTCTGGTGACCCGCGGCGATTGCCGCAGCTTCCAGACCAGGGCATGCTCGCGCCCGCCACCACCGATGACCAGAACTTTCATAGAGGAGACATTCAAGGGTAGGGGCAGAGGGAAATGCGTGTCAAACCGGGAGGGCCGACTCTCTCTAGGGCGCGGGATCCTTGATTTTGTCAGCGATCAGGTGAAGCTAGACGGCGGCTGCTGAATTTCACTTGTGCAAGGCAAGCAGCTTGGCGAAACTGTAGGATAATTCTTCAAGAATGCGAGGAGCATCTCATGGCCCAAAAATTAACATGGGACGACGCCAGTGAAATTGGAGTGCTTCTCGCCAGGAAGCATCCTGAACTTTATCCGCTCTCGATCGATTTGGAGGTTTTGCACGCGCGGATAACAGAGTTGGCGGAGTTCGAGGATAATTTCAAGATTTTCGACAAGAATAAACTGGAAGCGATTCGAGCGGCTTGGAACGAGGAATTCCTTGATCGTACGCAATAGCTGGTCGCGCTCGACTTTTTTGTCGGATGGCGATTGCTGATAGGTGTAGCAACTATTCTTCCGGAGTTTTTGGCGCGGGAAGGCCGAGCCGCCCCAATAGACTTTGGAAAGCTGGGTTGTCCCGCAGGCCGTCCATGCTCGGATCGATTCGAAGATAGATCAGCCAGTGGGAATGTTCTTCGTAGCATTTCCTCAGATATTCAAGTGCGCGTTCATTTTCTCCCAGGCCGAGGTGGATCCCGGCAAAGAAGTAGGGCGCGACATACTTTTCCTTGGCTTGGGTTGTCAGGTCTTGGAGTATTTGCAATGCTTCCCGCGTCCTGCCCGCAGCGGCGAGAGTGTACGCAAGTGCCGCCCGCATCAAAGGGCTGCCGCCAGACAGCGACACCCCCTTCTCCCCCTCAGTGACGGCCAGTTCATAGCTGCCAGTCTTTCTGAGCACCAGGCCGAGTATCCAGTGGGTGACGGGGTAGTTGGGATCCAAAGTAACGGTTCGCTGGAGTTGTTCGAGAGCCTCGCCGAACCGGCGGGAAAAATAGAGTGCCCATCCGACGGCGACACTAATGATGAGCGACAACGGATCGAGGTCTTGACTCGTCTTCATCCTCGCCAACGCTTCTCGGTGTCGCCCCATGGTCAGGGCGAATTCGGCATACCAGTGGTTGGCAGTGGCATAGGAGGGCGCCAGTTCGAGGCAGCGGGCGAATTCAGCCTCTGCCATTTCCCACTGCCAGTCGTGAAGCCACAAGACGGCCGCCAAAGAAGTGTGGGCTTCGGCGAGATCCGGATCGAGTTGCAGGGCGCGCTGCGCCGACGCTTTGGCTTGAGGGAAGGCTGCTTTCGGCGGCAGATAGCTGTTCCAGCCCAGCAGCACGTAGGAATCGGCCAAACCCGCATAGGCCAGGGCGTAGGCGGGATCTTTCCCAACCGCCTGCTGGAAGTACTCAATCGCTTTGTAGAAGCCATCTTCGGTCCATTGGTTCCAGTGATGGCGGCCTTTCAGGTAAAGCTGATATGCATCCGCGTTCTCGGTGTGACGCTTGGTCAGCTTCTTCTTCTCTGCACGGGTCAGCCTTAACCGCAATTTGGCGGAGATCTCGTTGGAAATTTCGTCCTGAACTGCAAAGATGTCGCCAGGCTTGCGATCGTATTGCGCCCCCCAAAGTTGAGAGCCGGTGACTACATCGACTAATTCTGTTCCAATGCGCAACGAGCCGCCGCTTTGCATGATTCTTCCGGTGACCACGGCACGCACCTTGAGCTCGCGACCGAGAGCCTGAGGGTCGATTTCGCTGGACTTAAACCTCGAAACGGTGCTTTGCGCCATCACCCGCAGTTTCGGCAGCGTCGCCAGATTATTAATCAGGCTCCCGGTGATGCCGTCGCTGAGGTATTCGTTCTCAGGGTCTCCACTCGTATTCTTGAAGGGCAAAACTGCCAGGGAGTCAATGATTTTGGAGACCCGCTGGGGGGGCAGGAAAGCGGTTTGCGGTGCCGAACCTGAGCCGCTCCGCTTGCCGGTCGAAGACCACCCGGTCGTTGCTGCCGCAGCCGGTTCTATCTCTTCTTTCGCGAACCTTCTGCCCGACTCGGTATCTCGCTTTAGCCTTTGCAACTCAGCCCGCATGTCAGACGCGTGCTGATAACGCAGGTTTCTATCTTTCTCCAAGGCTCTCCGGATCACCTCCTGGAGCCCTGGGGGGAGGTTGGGATTGATCTGCATCGGAGCCACTGGCTCGCGGTGGAGGATGGCGTCGGTGATGAGGCCGGAACTGGCTCCTTGAAACGGCACCTTCCCTGTGGCCATTTGATAGAGAACGATCCCGAAAGAGAAAAGATCCGTCCGACCGTCCAGTTCCTCGGCTCGTACCTGCTCCGGAGACATGTAAGCTGCGGTCCCCACCGCGGTCCCAACGTTGGTGAGATGTTCTTCGGACTCGGTCGCCGTACGCGAGACTTTTGCCACTCCGAAGTCGAGGATCTTGGCGATACCGCGCTGGGTGACAAAAATATTGGCAGGCTTGATGTCGCGGTGGACGATGCCCATTGAGTGGGAAGCATCCAGTGCATCGGCGACCTGAACACCCAGATCGAGTACGGTCTCGATTTCCAAAGGCTTCCCGCTGATCCGGCGCTTGAGGTTGTCGCCTTCCAGCAACTCCATGGCGATGAAGGTTCGCCCTTCAGCTTCGTCAATCTCGTATATCGTGCAGATGTTCGGATGATTCAGCGCAGACGCAGCTTTGGCTTCGAGCTGGAAGCGCCTGAGCGCAAGCGGTCCCTTGGCTAAGTTGTCGGGCAGGAACTTGAGAGCCACAAAGCGACCGAGCTTCACGTCTTCGGCCTTGTAAACGACGCCCATCGCGCCAGCGCCGAGTTCTTCGACGATCCGATAGTGCGAGATGGTTTGCCCGATCACTGGCGCGAATCTTACGTCGGAGAAAAGGGGCAAGTCAATGAGAGCCTGGGAGGTTGGCTGCTTCAAGAGGGTGCCAGTGCTCAGGACTAACATGTGTCAACAATTGAATGGCCGCACTTCGTTTGGCTTCCACGATTCATTGCGGGGGCAAAAGCAGCTCATTCGCAACGAGTCCTTCCGATCGAATACTGAGGATTCAGAAGATCTTCCTCCCCAGCATTCACACGACAATCTCAGGCGTCGCGCTCAGCAGCGTTTTGGTATAGGAGTGCTGCGGGTTCCCGGTGATTTCTTCCGTCGAGTTCACTTCCAGAATCTTTCCGCCATACATCACCGCAATGCGCGTTGAGAGGTAACGGACCACCGGCATGGAATGGGAAATGAACAGATAGGTGAGGCCGAACTCCCGTTGCAGTTGCGCCAGAAGATTGACGATCTGTGCGCCCACGCTTACATCGAGCGCCGAAACTGGCTCGTCGCAGACAATGAACTTCGGGCGAAGCGCCAGCGCGCGCGCAATCACAATCCGCTGCCGTTGCCCGCCGCTGAACTCGTGCGGATAACGGTTCGCAGCCGAGCCATCCAGCCCGACGATGCGAAGCAGTTCCGCAACCCGCGCCTTCACATCACTGCGTTTGCCGCCTTGCGCGTGGATGACCAGCGGCTCGGCAATCAGGTCCGCGATTCGCATGCGCGGGTCGAGCGATCCATAGGGATCCTGAAAAATGATCTGCATGTCGCGGCGAAGGGCCCGCATCTGGCTGCTGGTTGCCGCGAGCAGATCGCGCCCGTCAAACCGGACCGTCCCGGCTGTGGGTTCAATCAGCCGGAGAACCAAGCGGCCAAGTGTGCTCTTGCCCGAACCCGACTCGCCGACCAGTCCCAGGGTTTCTCCGGCATGAATTTCCAAAGAGACGTCATCGACCGCGCGGACTTCATTCCGCCGGCTGGAGAACGCACTTTCCGCGGAGAGGAATACCTTTGTCAGGTTTTGGATTTCAACCAGAGGCACGACTGGATAGTAGCATCGCCAAACCGGGCCCCGGAAGTTTCACATCCCGAACTGGCGGAAGTGATGGTCGATGTGCAGGTAAGCCCAACGCATGCGTTCTTTAGGACTCATCGGTCCGAACAGAGGATGCGGCGGAAATTCCTTTAACGCGCAATACCGCCCGAACAGAATCTGGAATTCCGCAACGTCGGCAGCAAATTCCTGGGGACGGGTGCCGCCCTGCTCGGCATCCACCTCAGGACGAGTCTTGGTGCCGTGCGGCCACGGAAGCGGAACCCACAACGCCCAGTTCTTCATGACGGTGCGCTTCAAAAAACTAGTGCCGGGGCTGACGTACTTCTCGCCCAGCGCCGCTCGGAACGAGTCGTTCAGGTGGCAAATCATCTGGGGCGCCGTCATTCGACCCCATCGACGCGGGCTGCCGACGCGCAATGACGCGACACGCTGCAGGATTTCGTGGCGATCAGACTCTGCGAGCAAGGTTTTCACGGCTCGATTGTACAAAATGCGGGCTTGCCGTGAAGCGGATCAGTGTGCCGATGCGACAGCGGCGCCCACCAGCTTCAGTACATTACTCTGCGACGCCTGCTGGTCCCCGAAACCCGCGATCCATGTGACATTGGGCTCGCGCCGGAACCAGGTTATTTGCCGCTTGGCATAGTTGCGATGCGCCTGCTGCACTGCCGCGACCGCAGCTTCATGGGTGAGCTCGCCATTCAGCAATTGCACACTTTGTTTGTACCCGATCGATGAAAGCGGCCGCGCTGAGTCGCCATACTTCTCGCGCAGTCGCTGCGTCTCCTCAATCAGCCCATGTTCAAACATCGCCATTACTCTGTGGTTGATGCGGTCGTAAAGTTCTTGGCGCGGCGGGTCGAGTCCAATCCGCAAGATGCGGAAACCACGCAGGGGCTCACGGCCTTCCCGCCACTGCTCGCTCATGGGACGCTGCATGGCTAGGCACACCTCGATGGCGCGAATCAATTTGGGCGCGTCATTCGCGTGGATACTTTCTGCGGCGCCCGGGTCGAGGCGGCGCAACACTCGGTGAAGATACGATGGGCCTTTGCGTTCTGCCTGCGCCCGCAGCCGGTTGCGAAGCTCTTCGGAGCGTTCGGGGCCCGCAAAAAGCCCGTCGAGCAGTGCCCGCAAATAAAGGCCGGTGCCTCCCACAACGATGGGCAATGCGCGGCGGGTTGCAATTCCCTGCAAGACTGCGCGAGCTTGCCTGGCGTACTCTCCGGCAGTGGTGTAAGCGGTCGGTTCAACGGAGTCGAATAAGTGGTGGGGCGCTCGTGCCTGTTCTTCAGCGGTGGGTTTTGCAGTGCCGATCACGAAGTCGCGATAGATGGCAACGGAATCGCAGTTGACGATCTCGCCGAGGAAGTGCTGCGCCAGAGCAAGCGAAAGCGCAGTCTTCCCGCTGGCTGTCGGCCCCAGAATCGCAACCAGCAGCGGCTCGGGGTGCAATCAGCGTGCGCTCCAGTTGATGTGATGCCAAGAGCGCGTAATCGTAATCGCAAGAATGAGGAGCACGACGATAATTAGACCAAGGGTTTCAAGGCTGTGTACAGGGAGCGGGGATGGACTTCCTTTGCGGTTCTTTCGCGCCTTATGCTCGCCGATCCGACGCATATCAGCTGATTCTATTCCATCAGTGGAGGGGGGCCGTACCCGAGGCGCCTCCGGCCGACCTTTCGAGGCAAGCGTCGAGTTCGCGCTTTTCTTCAATGGCCAGCTCGCGGGAACCGCCCTTGGGCAGATCTCTCAGGTGTAGCGGCCCGACCGCAGTGCGGACCAACCGCAGGACTTCGATTCCGGACGCGGCCAACATTCTGCGGATTTGGCGGTTCTTGCCTTCGTCGAGCACGACCTCAAGCCAGCAGTTCTTCTGACCTTGTCGGAGGAGGCTTACGTGTTTGATCTTGAGCAAATCGCCGTCTACCACGACGCCCGACCTGAGGGAGTTCAGAAGGGTTTCGTCAGCGATGGCTCCGATCTGGACGTGGTAGGTCTTTTCTAGGTGCGTCTCCGGAGAAGCTACTTTCGCCGCCCACTCGGAATCATTGGTGATGAGCAGCAGACCCTCGCTGGCCTTATCCAGCCGGCCTACTGGAGCCAGCCACTGCTGGTACCCAGAAAGCAGAGAATAGACGGTGGGCCGTCCCTTTTCGTCGCCCGCCGTGGTCACAATGCCGCGGGGCTTATTCAGCATCAGGTAGAGCCGGGCGGCTTGGCTTACCGCCTGACCGCTGACCGTGATCTGGTCTTTCCCCAAACTGACCGGGGCCGCCGGCTGGCGCACGACCCTCCCGTTGACCTGAACCTTGCCCCCTTCCACCAGCTGCCGCGCGGAGGCCCGCGAGCAATAGCCCAGCTTTGAAAGCGCCCGGGCCAGGCCAGTGGAAAAGGCTTTCGGCGGTGAATTCATGTTGACCGAACCAGAATTCTACCGGGAAGAAGGATTCTCGTGCTGTTTTCCCACAGCCAAAATGCCCCACTCGCGAGAAAATTTATGCCGATAGTGACTTTTACCCTTCCCAATTCCACGGGTCCGGTGAAATAATGCGTCGTCTCAAAATTCCTGAAATTTCCGCCTTGCCAGTTTTATTTGTGGATGACTTATATGTGGATGGACAAACTTTCTACCGGAGTGTTGCGCGTGCTCACACCACTCGGGCCGCGTTTCCTGAAGCCTTCGATTTTGCAGCGCCTTTATCTGCTGTGGGTCTTCCGCAACTTTCAAACCTTGCCCTTCAAAGTGCTGAACGCGCGCCAGCAGAAGCTGATTGAATCCATGTGCGACGAAAACCGCTTCGTCGCTTGGGGCGTCGGTTTTGACGATGCGCCCCTCCTGGGAACGCTCGAGCAGCGTCCGCCGGTGCCGTCACACCCGCTTCCGCGCAGGCGGCCGAATGCGTCGGTCGAAGACTCCGTGGCCCCGTTTGCTGCCGAAGGACGCCGTTAGTAGGAGCCGGAAGTTCTCGTGACCATGTGACGAATCGCTCCGGCCCGCCGGTTGTGGTTTGAATTTTCGGCGCGCGTGTGGCCGCGCCTGCGGCTTGAACCCGCCTTCGCAACTGAATCAATGTGCGGCGAGTGAAATTCGGGCGCACCCTTGCGAACCATATGCGCCTGTGGCGCATTCCCGGGATTGCGCTGCTATACTAATTTTGCCCAGCCCACACTGTGGCGTTTGTGCGTGGGGCAGCGGAGCAAGACTCTTCGCGAGAGCAACTCGCGAACGCAGGCTTCCACCTCCCCCGACATTTTCGGGCGCGTAGCTCAATTGGCAGAGCAACTGACTCTTAATCAGTAGGTTGAAGGTTCGATTCCCTCCGCGCTCACCAGAAGAATCGTAACAGTTCAGGTGGTCTGAGTCTTTTTCAGGAGTGAAGGAGCGGGCAACGCCTTTCTATTTGCCGCGACGGCGTCCGCAAGGTAGTCGAGGGGCTGTCGATTCTGCATCCGGCAGGTGCGTGTCACAGTCAGTAACCGCGCGACGGCCACTTCACCCTCGGCGCTGCGGCTGCCAAAGCTGGTTTTCCGCCACTGCACAGCGCAGCGTAATGCGCGTTCGGCGGAGTTATTCGTCGGCTCCACGCCGTCGCAGCGGAGGAAGGTAAAAAACCGCTCGAAGTGGAGGAACAGTGCTGTAGCCAGATTGCGCACATCTTTGTCCCGGCTGTCGAGATAACGACCTGCGAGGGCGAAGAACTTCTTCTCCAGTGGAATGGATTTTTCAATCAACTGTTCG
>JAYTFR010000074.1:0-100169 GCA_043734125.1 Acidobacteriota bacterium
GATCAACGAGTCGGCAAGGTAAAGACGGAAGCCTCCAAGAAACCCGTTCCGATTGACCCCTACGTTGCTAAAGATTTGCTCCATTGGCACCAAGCCAGCAAGTTCGTGTCACCGGAACATTACGTCTTTGCTACGGATGCAGCTCACGCTGGTAGCAGGCGCGGTATGCAGCCCCTCTGGCTAGCAAAAGTAATGCAGTATCACATTCAACCGGCTGCCCAGCGAGTCGGGATCACAAAACGAATTGCGTGGCACACGTTTCGACACACCTATACAACGCTGCTGCACGCCAACGGCGAAGACGTAAAGGTCGTGCAGGAAGTCTTGCGACACGGTTCAGCGAAGATCACGATGGACGTCTACGCTCAGGCGGTCACCAAGGCAAAGCGCACGGCGCAACATAAGGTTGTGGCTTGTCTCCGTAAGCGTAAATATACCGTTGTAGAAAAGTTGTGTCCCCAACGTGTCCCCGCCCTGAAATTCGAAAACGGCGTAAGTTACTGAAAAGATTTGGCGTCCCCGACGGGATTTGAACCCGTGTTATCGCCGTGAAAGGGCGGTGTCCTAGGCCGGGCTAGACGACGGGGACGCTTAGAGGAGAAGCAGACCTATTTTAGCATTGCTAAGGAAAAAACCACGGGGCAAGCAAATTTTCACTTCAACCCCAGTACAATCGTCTGCATCTAAACTTGTTGCGCCCTCAAAGCAGCAGTCGCCCGCACGCATAATAAGGTCGCCGCAGGCTCGGCCAAAGACGGTACTTCCCAGTGTTGAACCAGTTCGTCAGCGAGTTTTTATTCTTGAATGTATTTTGGAGAAGATTTGCCATGAAGCCAGTCCGGTTCCTTCTTATTCTTGCGATCGCGGGTACGATGTCGTGCGGTGGTAGTAGCAGCAGCAACGGGGGCGGCTCGGGAAGCGGCGGTTCCGGCGCAATCAATTGGCAACAGGTCAGCACCCCATTCTCCCAGGTCAGTTTCATTGACTTTGGCTCGAACGGCCATTGGTTCATCGCGGATCGCGTCCAGGGCTTTCAGCGCTCGACCGATAGCGGGGCAACTTGGACAGCCATTAATTCCGGCATAGCCACGAAGTTTGGCTGGACGATCAACGTCGTCCCCAGCAACGGCGATCTCATTGCCGGGATTTATTCTCCCGGCGGCCCCAACCTGCACCCGGTTGGCTTCTACCGGTCGAGCAATGAAGGAAACAGTTGGACCTCAATCGCATCGGGACAGTTGGACTCATCGCCGGCCTGGACTGGTTGCGCATTCGCGGCCAACTCCAACGTCATCTGTGGAGGCTACTGGGCGGCAGCGCCGGCAAGCGGCGGCTGGTATTCGAGAAATGCCGGCCAGACTGTGTCCGCGACCACTACCGCGACCACGAACGGAAACACGACCTTCTCTCTTGCTCTGAATCCTTCTGACAACAGCTTGTGGATGGGAACTGAGCAGTACGGAATTTTTCGCTCGACCGACAATGGCGTGACTTGGAGTTCGGCCTCGCCGCCGGACACAAACATCGACGCCGTTCACGGAATCCGTGATGGTAACGTGTTTGCGATCACCTTCGACAGCAGCGGCAATGTGCTCTTCGGGTCACAAGGCGGGATATGGAAGTCATCGCATACCGGAAACGGCTTCACATGGAGCAACGTCAAGAGCAACAACAACACAGGTGACGGGTTCGCGCTCGCGCGGGATGCGAATGGGACTTTGTATTACGGGCATCGCCAGGACTCGTCTGATCCAACTACGATTTACTGCTCGACCGACAATGGCAACACCTGGAAAGGGTGCGCCGCCGGGGTAGCGCAATCGAATGAGGTGTCCCGCTTTGTGGTAAATCACGCGGACCGGAAGATGTACGCCGTGGTAAGAAATCCGGCCACAGACACGTCGACTCTGTATCGCACCGTAAATCCGGTACAGTAATAAACGGGAAACTTCAGGCGGGGCGCTGCTGTTCCGTTTGCGGCTCTGTATTGCCGGGGTAGCGGGCGATTAACCCGTTCAGATCGTAGTTATAAGGACCATAGGCGCGGAACGATTTCTCGTCGAACAGGCGTTTGATCCCGCAGCCCAGGCAGACCTGGTAGGAATGATTTTTCGCACGTACCGGCCAACTCATTTTCCGGTGCCAACAGCCGCGTAGCACCAGCGCCGCAGCCCCTGCAACGCCAGTTGCAAACAAACCTAGGGGAACTTTCCAGCGGGACTGCTTTTCTTCGGCCATCAGAAACTGGTCACCAAAACCTGTGGAGGAACTGACTGCCGGCAATTGTAGCAGTCCATCGAGCTGTGAATTTCTTGAAAGAGCAGCACGAAGGGCACATCGTTAGCCAACAAAGCATTGCAGTCGCGCGTAATCCCTTGTAACGTACAACTTACAGAGTGTTCGGAAAGCTTTTCAGCTGGGTGCCGCACCGACGAACTTGAGGATTGCCAGCTTGGCGGTTTACCAGCCAGGCAAAATGCAATGAGCGCTACTCCGAATAATGCTGCACCGGGGCGGGAGAAGCCGCGTCCTCTCCCCGCCGCGTCAGCGCCGGAATCACGCGACGCCGATGGGCGCAACGCCCTGCAGGGCCTGCTTGCGTTTGCCTGTGTCCAGCAGCAGGCGGTTCGGCGGAAGCGCGAAACCCAAAGCGCGCCCACTGATTCCTCCCCAAGGTTTTCTCGTGAAGAAGAACTTGCCCTGGATGAAATTCTGCAACTGGTTGCAGCGCGCGCCATCGCCATCACCGGCGCGGACGGAGTGGCCATTGCGTTGGCGAAAGATCGCGCCATCGTTTGCCGTGCTTCTGCGGGAAAAATTGCTCCTGACCCGGGTGTGCGGCTCGATCCCGACTCCGGCTTTTCGGGCGCATGCCTGCGAAGCGGCGAGACCGTTCGCTGTGATGATGCGGACAACGACGCACGCGTAAATCCGGAGGCCTGTCGTGCCTTGGGCGCGCGGTCGATGATTGCCGTTCCGCTCTCAGCCCGCCACCGGGTGATCGGGCTGCTCGAAGCTTTCTCTAAGGAGAGCCAGGGATTTAACGATAGCGACGTGCGTAGTCTGAATCTGCTGGGCGAATTGATTCTGGCGGCGATCCGTCCTGAAGAAGAGCATCACCTGGCGGAGATGGCGAGCGCCATTCTGCCTGAGCCCCCGGCGCCCCTCACAGCAGAACCCAAGACTGAGGGTACAGCGACCGCGGATTCACCAGTTCCACCGCCCGCGGCGAGCGCTGCTCCCGCGCCTGTTGCTGTTACTCCTTCGATCGTTGCTGGCTCGCCCGCTGCTGCCCCGCCCGCGGTTGTGCTGCCGGCATCGGGCACCGCGCCCGTTTCGAAGATTCTGCAGGACGAGAAATTCGCGCCCGCAATACTCAAGGCGACGCCTAGGATTTCGGTTCCGACGAAATCTGTGCCTGAACCCAAGCCCGCAGAAACAATTACAGCGGCTCCTCCAGCCAATAAGATAGCGGCCGTCTCACTTCCGCTGGCAAAAGCCGAACCCTTGGTTGATCAATCAGCAGTTGATCAACCATTAGTCGATCAACCAGTACTTGATCAATCCGCCGAACGCATAGTCGCGCCGCTTCTCTTTGGGGTTAAAGACGTTGAGAGTAGACCCGCCTTATATGACGGCAAAGAAATTTCAGCAGACAAGCCATCCTTCTTTAGTAGTGCCAAGTTCACTGCGGCCTTGATTCTGGTTGTGATCGGGCTCAGCGCGGCCGTGGTCTGGAAGTGGCAACGCCTTGGGCAGGCGATCAGCGCGAATACGCAAGCCCTGCCTACCACACAAGCTGCGGAGGGGCAGTTACATAACACCGCGCCCGCAGCCCCAGCCCCACCGTTAAAGATTGGGACGCTGGCCCAGGTAACGGGACTCCACCATTCGTCGGCGGCCGATGCCAGCATCATTGTTGTTGATCTCGAAGATCAGGTGCAGTACGAAGCACACTCGATCGACAATCCGCCGCGCCTCTATTTCGATCTCCACGAAACCAAACTGGGCGCCGGGTTCGCCGCCCAATCGATCGATATCGATGACGCCTTCCTGAAGCGGGTGCGCGTCGCGCAACCGGTCGAAGGCATCACGCGGGTTGTACTTGAAACCAAAGACCAGCCCCAGTTTTCAGTCAGCCTCGAGAACAATCCTTACCGGCTGACGATCAACATTCACAAGCCGGGTACCGCGCCCGTGGGCACTTCCAAACCCAGCATTGAGTCGCTGCCAAAGACAATGCCCAAGCCATCGCGGGCGATCGATACCTCGCCAAATCCAAAGAAAACTGTGTCGTCGAGCCAGGCCCCTGCGTTGCCAGGCAATTTTCAGATCGTGCTCGACGCCGGTCACGGTGGATGGGACTTGGGCTCGGTGGGTAGGAAGGGCCTGCTTGAAAAAGACCTTGTCCTCGATGTGGTGCAAAGGCTGGGAACTCTGCTTGAGAACAAACTGGGAGCCAGCGTGGTTTACACCCGGCAGGACGACTCTTATCTCGCGCTCGAAAAGCGGGCTGAAATCGCGAACCTGGCGCAGGCGGATCTGTTTCTTTCGGTTCACGCAAACTACAGCGATCTTTCCACCGCGCGCGGGGTTGAAACTTATTACACCAATACATATTCGTCCGTGAGAGCGCGGACGGCGGATAGTCCACCTTCGCTGCAAGCGGCTAGTTGGAGCGGTGTCGTCGATATCCGCGCGAAGGTGACCGGGGCGCGCCAGTTTGCGGCCGACGTTCAACATGCGCTCTATGGTGGACTTGCCGCGCGGAATCCTGACATACGAAACCGCGGCGTCAAGGAGGCTCAATACGTTGTTCTAACCGGAACGCAGATGCCCGCGGTGCTCGCCGAAGTCTCCTTCATCAGCAGCCCTGAGGATGAAGGCCGGCTGCAGAATTCCGGTTACAGGCAAATGATCGCCGAGGCGCTTTACAGGGGCGTGGTGAAATATCGCGAGGACATTCAGCGAAAAAAATTGGCAGGCTTGCAAAAAGTCCGGCGCTAAGTTCAGCCGCCCTTCCCACCTCGAACAGTTCCGACGATCTTCAGGGAACATCCAGCGCGAGCTTCAGTCGTTCATAAGTTTGATCCAATGATTCCGGCAGTACACGGCTCTCAGCAGTCACCGTCATAAAATTAGTGTCGCCGACCCAGCGGGGCAGCACGTGCATGTGAATATGCCCGGCAACGCCCGCCCCCGCGGCTCGACCCACGTTCATTCCAAGGTTGATGCCATCGGGAGAGTAAACGTGCCGCAGGACGCCTTCCATTTTCTGCGAAAGCGCCATCATTTCCTGCCCTGCGGTGGCGGGAAGTTTCTGCAACTCGTCGAGATGCGCGAAAGGCACGACCATCACGTGCCCCGAAGTGTAAGGGAAGCTGTTCAGAATGACGAAGCAATGCGCACCGCGATAGATGATCTTCGCCTCCGCGTCGGGCAGTTTCGGGAGTTCGCAAAAAATGCAGCCTTCGGACTTGCCGTCGTGTTTGGCAGCGGTGGTGATGTAGGCGTAGCGCCAGGGCGTCCAGAGATAGTCCATAAGATCGGGTATCGGGCGATCGGGTGAGAAATCTCTTTCCTCGGGTCTGATCCGCTTGCCTGCTGCCTTTCGCAGGCGACTTTCAGATTCACTCGACAATCCGATGGTCAGATTGCCCGATTATACGATCACCAAAGTGTTAATTCTTGATCTCCAGATTGACACCCTTTCCGAGCCATTGTTATAGTCGAAGTGTTCCCATTGGGATTCGGGTTCGATCTTTCGGCCGCTGGAAAGTTCATCCGCCAGGGTGGGCTTCAACCATAACCTTAACTTTAGGTTCACCCCAGCAGTTCGCTAAACCAGCCCGCTTCCTCTGACAATTCTGAGAGGCCATAACTTTGTTCGAAGACACAAACGCTTCCGATTCTTCCACCGCCACCTTGACTGAACAGCAGCCCACAACCGAGACGCCGACCGAACAGGCCGCGTCAGCCGAATCTGCGTCTTCGGAAGCCACGCCGACGGAGGCTCACGCGTCAGAAGCCCACGCTCCGGAAGCCGAATCTTTGCAGGCCGAATCTTTGCAGGCCGAAACGCACGAAGACGGCGACGAGCACAAGTCCATGGAGGACTTTGCTTCCGTTCTCGAGAATTTCACTAGCGAGACGGAGGAAGCCTCAGGCGATGACAACGTCATCCACGGCACTGTGCTCAAGGTAAGCGGCAGTTATGTGTTCGTCGATATCGGCACCAAGTCCGAAGGTGCGGTTCCCCTCTCTGAAGTGCTCGATCACGACGGTGCTCCCAAGTTCAAGCAAGGCGACCCCATTGACGTAATGCGCGACAAGGGCCTCACCGACGAAGGCTATATTAAGCTCTCGTTCGAGAAAGCCCAACGCCTTCGCGCCTGGGATGACATTGAAAAGGCCTACAGCGAGAATCAGCCGATCCAGGCAACCGTCATCGAGCGCACCAAAGGCGGCGTGACCGTTGATATTATGGGCGCGCGCGCGTTCATGCCCGGCTCGCAGCTCGACCTCCGCCCGGTCCGCAATCTTGACGCCTGCAAAGGCCAGACGTTCGATGTAGCCATCGTCAAGCTGAATAAGAAGCGCGGCAACATCGTGGTTTCGCGCAAGCAACTTCTCGAAGCGGAGCAGAACGAAAAGAAATCCAAACTGCTCGAGCACCTCCAGGAAGGCTCCATCCTTACGGGCGTAGTGAAGAACCTGACCGACTACGGCGCGTTCGTCGACATGGGCGGCATCGATGGCCTATTGCACATCACCGACATGTCCTGGGGACGCCTCACTCATCCCCGCGACCTAGTGAACGTGGGAGATCAGATCCAGGTGAAAGTTCTGAAGTTCGATCCCGATAAGCAGCGCGTGTCGTTGGGATTCAAGCAGCTCACGCCTGATCCCTGGCTCGATGCTGAGCATCGTTATCCGGTGAGCGCCCACGTGAAGGGGCGCGTGATCAGCGTGACCGATTACGGCGCGTTCGTCGAATTGGAGCAAGGCATTGAAGGCCTGGTCCATGTCAGCGAAATGACGTGGTCAAAGCGCATGAAGCATCCCTCGAAGCTGGTGAACGTCAACGATGAAGTGGAATGTGTCGTCATCAGCGTGAACCCGACCGAGCGCCGTATTTCGCTCGGCATGCGGCAATTGGCGGCCAATCCGTGGGATTCGCTGATCGAAAAATATCCGGTGGGCGCGACCGTCGAAGGCCGCGTGCGTAATCTCACCGATTTCGGCGCATTCGTCGAGATTGAAGAAGGTATCGACGGACTCGTCCACGTCAGCAATCTGAGCTGGACCAAGCGGGTGAAGCATCCGTCCGAAGTTTTGAAGAAGGGCGACAAGGTCAAAGCTCTAGTCCTGGCCATTGACACTGAGAAGCGCCGGCTCTCGCTCGGAGTGAAGCAACTTCAGCCCGATGTCTGGGAGTCATTCTCGCAGCAGCACCGCATTGGTGACGTGGTCCACGGCAAAGTGCTGCGCGTGGCGGCGTTCGGAGCGTTCGTGGAGATCGCAGAAGGTATCGAAGGTCTCTGCCACAATTCCGAGGCACTCGACGGAAACGGTCAACCCACCCATATGGAACCCGGCACCGAGCTGGATTTCAAGATCATCAAGATGAGCCCGGAAGAAAAGAAGGTTGGCTTAAGCATCCGCGCGGCGGGCGATGAGGCTTCGCGCACCGAAGTGGACTCCTACAAGCAGCCGTCGTCGTCGTCGAGCACGGGTTCGACTATTGGCGAACTGATGAACTGGAAGCGGGAAAACGCGTAGTTTGTGTAGTGCGGGCGCCTTCAACCGCCATGCCGTTGGGCCGTAGGTCGTACGGTACTGTCCCTCCGGTTGCGCCGGCCCTGTCCCAAGGTGCCATAACGATTACGCATCCTTAGTAATCAAAATTGGGAACTTCCCAGATTGACACGGGAAACCACCTTTGCTACCGTTGGCTATCGATTCTGTAGTACGCCCGATGGAGCTAAGTGCCGGTTCCGCTTGGGATTACGGCCAAATTAATTCAAAGCTTTCTGGTTCCAAATACGGGCAACAGAGCGTTTCGGCCTTGTCCCACAGGGGAAACGCGAGGTGCGCGACTGGCGCGGGGTTGCGGCAGCGGCGATGGGAACCAAGCTTCAAGTGCCAGGATGCTCTGCGACGAGCTCAGGCTAGGGTTGACTCGGCATTCGTAGAAAGCTAAAAGGGGACCGGACTATTGTCTAAACGCTTTTATGTTCTTTTTGTCGCTCGTGGCGAAGACGGCCAGCTTCGCAAAATCCCCATTCCGGCGCGTTACCTCTATGTGCTGGCTGTGGGCGCAGTGGTCGGAGTGCTGGGGCTGACTGGTGTCGCCAGTTCCTATACGCGGATGCTGTTCAAAGTGTCGAGCTACAACCAGCTCCGCGCCGAGCGTGAAGACTTGAAAAACCGCTACTCTAACCTGGAACAGGCCTCGAAAGAGCGCGACATACAGGTGGCATCGCTGGGATCGCTTGCGAGTGAGGTGTCGTCGCTTTATGGGCTGAAGTCGGCCCCGGAACTGATCGGCGCAGCTGGTCCTGACAGAGTAGAAGGCACGCAACTTAGTTCCTCACTGGATCGCCTTTATAACCTGAAAACGGCCGCATTGACCGGGGCCACGAGCGCCGGAATTTCAATGGGCATGACGAAAGACGTCACTACGGCGGACTGGGTCCGCGCCAACTCCGCGCCGAATTTGTGGCCGGTGGAAGGCCCGGTTACGGGATCGTTTGGCGAGCGCATTGATCCGTTCAACGGCGAGGGCGCATTCCACTCCGGCGTTGATATAGGCGCGCTTTATGGCCAGGCAATCATTTCGCCCGCGGAAGGCGTCGTTCAGTTTGCAGATTTCATGGGCGGCTACGGCCGCGCAGTCATTCTTGACCACGGGCACGGCGTGACCACGCGCTACGGTCACATGAAGAGCTTCGCGGTCTACCCCGGCCAGCATGTCCACCGCGGCGACACCATCGGCTATGTCGGCGACAGCGGACGCAGCACTGGTCCGCACTTGCACTATGAAGTCCGCATCAACGACGTCCCGGTAAACCCGCACAAGTATCTGCGCGTCACTTATGCCCACCTGGGCGGTTTTGCAGCGGGAATGTAGGAGACTGCCGTTGGCCGGAGGCGGTTATCGACTCAGCCTCCAGATCCCTTCTCTTCCCCCAAGTGACAGCGAGGACGCCTGCCATTACGCAGTCTTGGGCAGCGCTTCCATGCGACGCTGCATCTCTTCGGGGGAAACGTCCTCGACGTGAGTTGCAATGGTCCAGACGTGGCCGAACGGGTCAATCAAATTCCCCGAACGATCCCCGTAGAACTGGTCTTGGACTGCGCGCATCTCTTTCGCTCCCAGTGATAGGCCGCGCGCGAACACGCCATCCACGTCTTCGATGTAGATCATTAATGCGACGGTAGTACCACCCACTGTTTCCGGACTGGTGTGCGGTCCGTTTTCGTCGGCAAGCATGATTACTGAGTCGCCAATTCGCAGCTCAGCGTGCATAACTTTGCCGTCAGGACCGGGGATGCGCATTATTTCTGTGGCACCGAATGCTTTGATGTAGAAGTCAATTGCGCGCGCCGCACCCTTGACGATTAAATATGGAGTGATGGAATGGTATCCCTCGGGGACAGGCTTGGTTGCTTGCGCCATTGCGGCCTCCTAATGAACGTACCTGACGAAAGGCTAGCAGATTTCAAATTAACGGATTGTCGAAAAACCGGTAATTTTCGACGAAAACTTACCTTAGCCCGGCGACCGCCAGCATTTCCAGAAACTGCCTCCGGGTGCGCATGTCGATGGACTGCGCGACGATCTTCCCTTCCCGGTCGTAAACAAATGTTTTCGGGATCCCCCTGATGAGCAGCGCTTTATTTACCTTGCTTTCAGGATCGAGCAGAATCGGGTACGTCGTTCCTTGCTTCTGAATAAACTCGCGCACCTTGGCGGGGTCGTCGTCTGATATCCCCAGGATGACAAATCCTTGGGACGAAAAGCGTGCGTACAAGGCTTCCAGATCGGGCATTTCTTTTCGGCATGGTGGACACCAGGTTGCCCAGATATTCACCATTACAACTTTTCCCTTCAGGTCCTTCAGGGTCCAAAGTTTCCCATTCAAGTCGGTGAGCGTGAAGTTGACGGCTTCGCGCTGGCGATCTTCATTCTCGAGAGCTTTGATGGCGACCGAGAACTGGGGAGAATCCAGTGAGACGTTGATGTGCTCGTAGCGCGCCAGGCTGGCGAGCTCCAGATATGGATCCTGCTTTGGCGGGTTTTGCTCTTTGATCGCGTTCTGCAGCGTCGTGGCGACCTCCTGCAGAGTGTCGTGGCCAAAATCGCCTTCAGTGGCGCGGCTCGATAACCTCATCGCGAGGCTGAGTTTATTTGCAGCCGAGGGAAGCGCACGAATCTTCAGCGCAAGGTCGTGGGTTTGGGTAGCTCGAACATCGTCAGGCAGGCTGCGGAGCTTGCTGATCTGCTCGGCAATGGGTTTTTCCTGTTCGCTCCAAACGACTTCTTGTTTCTGAGCAAAAGGCGCGCGCGCCAGCAACAGGACGAGAAGAAGCGTAACGTATTTCACGAACACAGAATACCGCAACCGCTGACTGGGGGTAGACGGGGCTATTTTTGCCCGGCTGTATGCGCCGCCTTTAGGGTCAGCGCCGGGTCACGCGACCAGAAGCCGACCTGTCCGCCACCGCTATTCTTGGCAAGGTACATGGCCTGGTCAGCATTGCGCTTCAGTTGCGAGGCATTTTTGCCGTCGGCCGGGTACATCGCCATCCCGATGCTTGCAGACGATACCACCTGGTGGCCTTCAATTGCGATCGGATCTTTTAATGCAGCGATCAGAGACTCGCCCACCGACTGTGCCGCGGCGTCTCCGGCGCAATCGTCAATGATGGCAAGAAATTCGTCTCCGCCCATACGCGCTAGGGTGTCGGAATGACGGATGCGGCTGCGCAACCTGAGCGCCACAACGCGGAGCAGTTCGTCCCCGGCGTCGTGCCCGAATTCATCGTTCACGCCCTTGAAGCCGTCGAGGTCAATGCAGAATACTGCGAAGGACTTCTGGCGGCGCTCGGCCCGAGCCAGGGCCTGTTCCAGGCGGTCTTCCGCAACGGAGCGATTGGGAAGCCCGGTGAGCACGTCATGTCGCGCCTCATGGAGCAGTTGCGCATGCATGTGCCAGTGGTCAAGCGCGAGTGAAATCAGGCGTGATGCCGACTGCAAAGTGCTCTGCTGCGTTGAGCCATTAGAGAGGTCCAGGTCTGAGGTGGAGAAAAGGAGGAGCATTCCGACAACAGTGCCGGCACCAGAAAACACCGGCGTGCTTTGTCCCGCGGCGAGTGAAAGGCCCGTGCGCTGCAGCGCATCCAACATCCTGGGAATAAGGTCGCTGCCAATTGCCAGGAAGTGCGTGGCGTCGGCAGTCACGGTCTCGTGTAACACGGTTTCAACTGCGCCCCCTTGTGGGTCCACCTCTGGAAGACCGGGCGCGATCAACATGGGCGCGGGTTTGCCGTTCAAGAAAGATTTGCCATCGGGAGGCAGAAGCACGGCGCAGACCGCATCGGGTATCTGCTCTTGAATCGCCAGGCAGAGCCGCTCCATGCTCTCAGGCAGGGGCGCATTGCGGGCGATACTTTCTAGAATCTCGTTGCGCGCGCGATCAAACTGCTGCGCCTTTCCCTGGGCGTCGAGCGAATACTGCAGTTGCTGAGTTTTCGCTTGCACCTTGCGCCGCAACAGTGACGCCCACAAAATGGCTGCGGAAGCGCAAAGTCCGAACAGCACCAGCGCCCAATGCACTTTTTGCGCGTCCCACCACGGGCCTAGCTTCAAGATGGAGATGGAGTTTGGAGAATCGAACTCCAGCACGAACCCGCTCACGGTCAGAGGGACATGAGTGCGGTCGAGCACGACGTGAAAGATTCCCCGCACCTCGATGTCACTTCCAATCCGCAAAGAGTCCAGTTCTGGACCTGCCGGGCCGCTAACGTCGAAGTACGTTCCGTGGTCGTTGAGAACCAGCGTAAGGTTGTTCGGCGCCGGCCGCACAGCGGTCAGCACTCCCCTCATGGAAATGTACTCTGAATCATGAGAACCTTCGGCACTATTCTTGGCACCGACATGTTCCGGCATCGGCAGTGATCCAGCGCCTTCGCGTTGCACAACCGCGTCCTCGACCGCCGGAGAGTATTCTCCCGGACGAAGGAATCCGCGAACCGCCACGCGATCCCCTGGATTCAGTTTGAGCGGTAGCAAGCTACGAACCTGGATCCCCGCGGTTCCATCTTGTACAACAAAAGTGTTGGGACCATTTTTCAGCACAACGGTTCCGCGGAGTCCCACGCTATGGTGCTCGTCGAAGTCCGGCGAATACCGACGGAGCATCGCGACCGTGCTCTCGGGATTCGGATTGCCCCCCGTCCCCACCAACTTAATGAATTCCGGAGCGGGAACAAAAATTTCGTGACCGACTGCTTGCCGCCTCTCGTTGAAAATGATCCCTAGAGGCCCCGTAACGGAGACCTCCTTGTCCCGATACTGCCGGCCATCAATGAGTGTCGGCAGGAGCACGTTCAGGGCAGCATCCCCTGCTCCAAGTTTCAAGGCCGTGTGACCGTCCGATTCGCTGACCGAATGCACCACGCCATGGAAGGTGCACCAGCGTGAGTCCGCGCCAGCGAGGTTCGACTGATTTACGTCTAGAGCGAGTGGCTGGGGAAGCTTCGCGTGGCCGACGAAGCTGACAGCCGGGTCAATGATGACGGGTGCGTAATCGCCGGGTCCGCTCACTCCCGCCACGTCCACCTGGTTACCGGCCGTTAGGCGGAGATCAAGTCCAGTGGTATTCACGAAGGCCGCCGCAGTGCGGTCTTGAATAAACATCATGTTCCAGTAAGGATCAATGTAAGTAACGATGGCGCGGACGCTTACTGGCCGCCGAGACGAAGCTTCTGTGACGCCCAGGTGTTTCAATTCAGCGAGAGAATGGATGTCGCCCGGATGCGCAATCAATTCGCCGGTCGGGCGAATCACCGCATCTTCAATCGCCGATCCCGACCAGAAACCGGCAACCGCAGCGGAAGAAAAGTCGCCGCGCAGCGGACGGCGCAGATGCAGGGGCAGGGTGTGTTTTGAATCCGACACCGACGATCCGTTGTCCGCGACTCGGCCGACAATGTGCAGCAGCTTCCCCTTGCTCGAATCACCGATCGCGGAAAGAGCCACGACGGGCAAAGCCAGCGGGTCCTGAGGGCCCGGTTTGAGAACCTCAATGAAACGAGCACCGGGGGTCCACAGACGCCCCGACTTGAACTTGCCATTGTCCTCTTGAGCTGCGCTGGCGACGCCCGAAATTCTGATCTCTGAGCCGACTCGCGGCAGGTTCTCGCCCGTGCCTGGATAGACCCAAGCAATTACCGGTGCGTCTCCTGCGTAGGCCTCAAGCATGGCGCGCCCATCCCGGATTTCCGTCGAGCGGACGGTGGCATTCAATTGAACGAAGTCGGTCGAATGCGCTGCCAACTGTGAAGCCTTCTGTAGCACCAACGGCTTGGGCATTTGGCCGCTGGCCAAGACCACAAATTCCGGCTTATCCAGCAGATGGGCGGGATCGGTAATTTCTCCGGTGATTTCCACCCGGTCCCCGGCATGCAATTCGAGGTTTGCAGGCGGCGCAAGATATGCACCCTGCGTTGAGTCCTGCAGAACCAATAAATGCCACTCCGGATCGCTATAGAGCACGGTTGCGGTCACTACGACGCGTTGACCATGCTGTTGCGGGACGCTGTCTTCAACGAAAATGTCCTGGAATGTAACCGATCGAGTTTGCTCGGGGCGGCGCTTGCATCCGGAAAACGCCGCAAGCAGCGCCAGCAAGGCGCAAGCGACACCTCGGGTTCTCACGCGTCGCAACTCGAGCATGCCAAATGATCCCACAACCGACCCCTTTAGTCTGTGCACCAAGGTAACGCATTGCGCTTACCAGAAGGTCAAGTCAGAATAGCGGTAACTAAAGGGATTGCTTGGACTTGTGGGCTGAAGGGTCGTGCCGTGAGATCAGTCGCGAATCATCCGTTTTGGCTGCGCTGGGCAAGATAAGGCGACAGGGCAGCGCGCCAAAGCCTCATCGAAATGCCATACGCGGAAAGACTGGCTGGAGAGAGCACCGAGCGCCGGGGGCGGTTTGCGGGACGCGGAAAATTTTCCGTGGTTATGGGAAGCACGCGCGTGCTAAGACCGGCTTGCGTGACAATCTCGCGTGCAAAGTCGTACCACGTGCAATTGCCGGAGTTGGTGCAGTGGACGATTCCCTGCGCACCCGCGCGACAAAGTTCAACAATCGCCGAAGCCAAATCGTCGGTGTATGTCGGGCAACCACGCTGATCGTTGACTACTTCAATTTGCGAACGCGTTGAAGCAAGCTTCAGAATTGTGTCGGGGAAACACTTTCCCCCTGCTCCGAATAGCCAGGAAGTGCGCACAACGCAAGCCCGCCGAAGAATCTTGAGAATCTCTACTTCCGCTTCCGCCTTGGAGACACCGTAACTGTTAATCGGAGCTCGGACGTCATCGGCTTCATAGGGCGAGGATTTAGATCCATCGAAGACGTAGTCGGTGCTGAGGAAAAGCAGCTTTGCCCCGGCCTTCGCGGCGGCATGAGCAACGTTTGCGGGTCCCTGCGTGTTCACGGCGTGCGCGCGCGAGGGATCGAGTTCGCACCCGTCCACATCCGTGTAAGCAGCGCTCAGCACGATCCAGTCGGGGCGGTTACGCTGAACTTGCTCATCAACCTGCCCGGGAACGCGGATATCGGCATCCGCGCTTCCCAGGCCGACGACCTCGTCTCTGGTCCACACGCGCGCCAGCGCCTTGCCCAGCATGCCAGTAGCCCCAAAAATTAGAACTCGCATTGGATCCCCGACGCGGCTATTGAAGGTCGTAGCGACCGAGGTTCATAACCTTGTCCCACGCACCGACAAAGTCATTCACGAACTTTTTCTTGGCGTCCGAGCAAGCATAGACTTCCGCCAGGGCCCGAAGCTGCGAGTTCGATCCGAAGATCAGATCGAAACGGGTTCCAGTCCACTTGACCTGCTTGGTCTTCCGGTCGCGCGCCTCGTAAACGCCTTCAGCGCCATTGGGATGCCAGGTCGTGCTCATGTCGAGCAGGTTGACGAAGAAATCGTTGGTCAGAGTCTCGGGCCGTTTGGTAAAGACGCCGTGAGTTGACTTCCCGACGTTTGCACCGAGCGCGCGCAAGCCGCCGATCAGCACGGTCATCTCAGGTGCGGTCAGCTTCAACAATTGCGCCTTGTCCACCAAATTTTCCTCGGCCGACAGACGTTGCTTGCCTCGGGAATAATTCCGGAATGCGTCCGCGTTCGGTTCGAGCGGTTCGAAGGAGTGAACGTCGGTCTGTTCCTGCGACGCGTCCATGCGTCCGGGTGTAAATGGAACTTTTACGTTGTGTCCGGCCCTTTTCGCAGCTTCTTCAACGGCGGCGCAGCCACCGAGCACGAGCAGGTCAGCGAGCGAGACCTTCTTCCCGCCGGATTGGGAAGCGTTGAACTCGTTCTGAATGGCCTCGAGCTGGGACAGGACCTTCGCCAGTTCAGCCGGCTGGTTCACTTCCCAGTATTTTTGCGGTGTTAAGCGAATGCGCGCGCCATTAGCTCCGCCGCGTTTATCGGAACCGCGGAAGGTTGACGCCGATGCCCAGGCAGTGGTGACCAGTTGCGAAATCGACAGGCCAGAGGCGAGAAGCTTCGCCTTCAGCGCCGCGACGTCCTGATCCTCGATGAGCGGATGGTTCACGGCAGGAATCGGGTCCTGCCACAGCAGCTCTTCTTTCGGAACCAGCGGGCCGAGGTAGCGGACGATCGGGCCCATGTCGCGGTGCGTAAGCTTAAACCAGGCGCGGGCGAACGCGTCTGCGAACTGATCCGGGTGCTCGAAGAAGCGCCGTGAAATCTTTTCGTACGCCGGATCGAACCGCAACGCGAGGTCGGTGGTCAGCATGGACGGCGCATGACGCTTGGATGGATCGTGCGCGTCGGGCACAGTGCCGTTCCCTGAGCCGTTTTTCGGAGTCCACTGGTGCGCACCGGCCGGGCTTTTGGTGAGTTCCCACTCGTGGTTGAAAAGATTCTCGAAGAAATTGTTGCTCCACTTCGTGGGGGTGGTAGTCCAAATGACTTCCAAGCCGCTGCCGATCGCATCGCCGCCGATGCCGCTGCCGAATTTGCTCTTCCAACCCATGCCCTGTTCTTCGATGGTGGCCGATTCCGGTTCTGCGCCGACCAACTTCGCATCACCTGCGCCATGAGTCTTGCCAAAGGTGTGGCCACCGGCAATCAGCGCGACGGTTTCTTCGTCGTTCATCGCCATGCGGCGGAAGGTTTCACGGATATCGCGAGCAGCCGCGAGGGGGTCCGGATTCCCGTTGGGACCTTCGGGATTCACGTAGATCAGGCCCATTTGCACGGCGGCCAAAGGATTCGCAAGATCACGGTCGCCACTGTAGCGCTCGTCCGCCAGCCACTTGCCCTCGGAACCCCAGTAGATTTCTTCTTCCGGCTCCCAGACATCCGCGCGTCCGCCGCCGAAACCAAACGTCTTGAAGCCCATGGATTCGAGGGCCACGTTGCCGGCAAGAATCATGAGGTCGGCCCAGGAAATTTTGCGGCCGTATTTCTGCTTGATCGGCCACAGCAGGCGGCGTGCCTTGTCGAGGTTCACGTTGTCAGGCCAGCTGTTGAGCGGAGCGAAACGCTGCTGCCCGGCCCCGGCGCCACCACGCCCGTCACCGATGCGGTATGTGCCCGCGCTGTGCCACGCCATCCGAATGAACAACGGCCCGTAGTGGCCGAAGTCGGCCGGCCACCAATCCTGCGAGTCCGTCATCAGGGCATTAAGATCTTTGATCACCGCATTCAGATCGAGACTCTTGAATTCCTTGGCATAATCGAACTCCTCGCCCATTGGGTCGGACTTGCTGGAGTGCTGGTGGAGCACCTGCAGGTTTAGCTGGTTCGGCCACCAGTCGCGATTCATCGGGACAGGGGCTGCGTGGTTGAACGGGCACTTGGGTTCGGTGGATGCGTGCTGCTCTTGCTTGGCGAGTTCGGGTTCCATGAGTTCATCTCCTAAACATATGAATGCGACAGGTTGCTGCGGTCAGGGTTGAGATCAGTCGAATTTCAGCGCAGGCTCGCCCTTGTGCCAGTTGCAGGGGCAGAAATTGCCCGACTGTAACGCGTCGAGCACGCGAAGAACTTCGTCCGGATTACGGCCGATCGCGGTCGGAGTTACGTATACAAATTGAATCACGCCGTTGGGATCGACAATAAACGTGGCCCGCTGCGCAGTGCCGGCGGGATCCAGAATTCCCAGCTGACCGCAAAGGTCGCGCCTGACGTCGGCGAGCATGGGG
This sequence comes from Acidobacteriota bacterium, assembly GCA_043734125.1. Taxonomy (GTDB): domain Bacteria; phylum Acidobacteriota; class Terriglobia; order Terriglobales; family Acidobacteriaceae; genus Gp1-AA145. Next base: position 17,475 of record JAYTFR010000074.1, read on the forward strand.
AAAGGCAGGTCTTTCAATCCCGGATGCTGGTTGCGCCAGGCATGGTGCACCCACTCGGAGTCAATGCTGCCGCCGAGGATTTGCACTTGGCGCTCTTGGAATTCGGGATTGAGTCTTCCGAAGCCGATGATTTCTGTCGGACACAAGGCGGTAAAGTCGTTCGGCCAGAAAAAGTAAATTTTCCATTTGCCGTCGTAGTCCAGGTCAGTAATGGTTTTGAATGCGATTCTTGGATCGCGGTCGATGCCCACCGTCGCCATTAACGAATAAGCAGGAAATTTCTCTCCAACACCTAACATGATTTTTCTCCCCGCCTGGTCTTTTTCGGAATGGGATGTTGCTTCGCGGCGCAGGCCGCACAAATACCCAGAACATCAACTGCAATACGCGTCACCTGAAAACCCTTCAGCGAACGCTTAGCCTTGACCGGAAGGACGCGCAGGCTTTCGGTATCGAGGTCGGTAATTTGACGGCAGCGGGTGCACACCAGGTGATAGTGCTCAGTCTCGTTGGGCTCGACCCGAAGGGACCCGTGATGCATGCTCACTTCGCGGAGCATCCCGCTCGCCATGAAAGTGCGGACGTTCTTATACACCGTCGCCAGCGAAATGGACGGTATTTTCCTTCGCACCGCGTCGTAAATCAGCTCAGGACTGGGATGCCCTTCAAGCGACATCACGGTTTCGTAAATCACGCGCCTCTGATGCGTGGCCGCTAACTCGTGCCGGCGGCAGAGAGAGGCAAAGTCAGAAGTAGTTATCATTGGATAATACTTATCAAACAATATTCGGCAGTATTTGTCAACTTGTGCGCTCTCCTGTAATCCAGGATGCTCTCTCTACCTCTGTGGCTTTCCGGTTTGCAGGCGCAGGCTCCGACCGTTTGGTCGGCGCACGCCGCCACCCGATGTGTAAAATTAGATCTCCTATCTTTAGATCTTCTACCCGAGGTCTGCTATGGCTACCCTTGAAGCTCCCGCTTATCCCCGCATTCATAAACGCGAGCCGGCATTCCGCAATGAACCGGCAACGGATTTCACCAGTCCTGAGGTTGCCCGCAAGATGCGGCGCGCTCTCGAGAGCGTCCGCGAACAACTTGGCCGCGAGTACAGCCTGATTATTGGCGGCCATCGGATACAGACCGAAGGCAAAATTGTTTCCCTGAACCCGGCTCGGCCGTCGCAAGTGGTTGGTATTCACCAGAAGGCTGGCAAAGAGCACGTGGAGCCCGCGATGAAGGCAGCTTTGATGGCATTTGAAACTTGGAGCCGCACTTCCTGGGACGACCGCATTGCTATGCTCTTCCGCACCGCCGAACTTCTGCGCGAGCGCAAGTTCGAACTGATGGCGTGGTTGGTCTACGAAGTCAGCAAAAACTGGGCCGAGGCGGATGGGGATATCGCGGAGACTATCGACTTCTGCAATTTCTACGCCTTCGAAGCGCTGCGCCTTTCGCGCGCTAAGGCCCCGGTGCAACTTCCGGGCGAGCACGACACCATCTCCTACATTCCGCTCGGCGTCGGAGCCGTAGTGCCGCCGTGGAATTTCCCTTGCGCCATCATGGCGGGAATGACGCTGGCTGCGATCGTTTCGGGGAATACCGTGATCCTGAAGCCTTCGAGCGACTCGCCTACGATTGCCGCTAAATTCGTTGAGATTCTCGAAGAGGCTGGGATGCCAGAGGGCGTGGTGAACTTCTGTCCCGGCGCGGGCGCCAGTTTCGGCGACGCCGTCGTCTCCCATCCGAAAACGCGGTTTATCGCATTTACCGGATCGCGTGAAGTCGGGCTGCGCATTAACAAAGTGGCGGCAGACAAGGCACCGGGACAGATCTGGATCAAGCGCACCATCCTTGAAATGGGCGGCAAAGACGCGATTGTCGTGGACGCTGACGCCGATTTCGATGCCGCAGTCGAGGCGGTCGCCGTGTCCGCCTTCGGATTCCAGGGGCAGAAGTGTTCCGCCTGCTCGCGCGCCATTGTCGATGCGCGCATTTACGACAAATTCCTGGAGCGGCTGAAAGCGCGCGTGGAGCGCATACAGATCGGCGATCCGGCGGAGAACGCCGCCATGGGCGCGGTGATCAACGAAGGCTCGATGAACTCGATTTTGAACTACATCGAAATCGGCAAGCATGATGGCCGGCTGATCACCGGCGGAGCTCGTGCGACCGACGCTGGCGAAGGATATTTTGTTCAACCCACCGTGATCGCCGACATTAAACCGGGATCGAAGCTGGAGCAGGAAGAAATCTTCGGACCCGTGCTGGTAGTGATTAAGTCGCGCGACTTCGAACATGGCCTCGACATCGCCAACGACACCGAGTTCGGCCTTACCGGCGCGGTTTTCACATCGTCGCCGGAAAAGATTGCGCTGGCGAAGCGTGAGTTCCACGTCGGTAACCTGTACATCAATCGCAAGTGCACGGGCGCAATCGTGGGCGCGCACCCATTCGGCGGATTCAACATGTCAGGCACGGATTCGAAGGCTGGCGGCCCCGATTACCTGCTGCTATTCACCCAGATGAAATCGATCGGGGAGAAGATTACCTAGGGCGCGGCGAGCACTTGGTCCGCGGCGCTCAGTAAAGCCGAAACTGGACTTCCACGTTGATGACTACCGCCACCGGCTTGCCATCCTTCGTGGCAGGCGAAAATCTCCACAGGCTTACCGCCTCAATCGCTTTCTCGTCCAAACCTTCCCCCAAGTGTCTTGCCACACGAATGTTGTAAGGTTTTCCGTCACTGCCAACAATCAACGTCAAAACGCAAGTTCCCTGGTATTTGTCCCGACGAGCTTTCTCGTCATATACAGGGTCTTCTGTGTGAATGACCTTTGGCGCGCTCACGCCGTTGCCAACCTTAAACACCGGGCCGCGCTCTGTCCCTTCGTAGTGTGCAAATGCTGCAGAGATATCCGGTTGGCCTGTGTCGGTTAGCTTGAAATTGATCGTGACCATAGTGGTTACTTGGATGGGCTGGCCGTCGCGGAAGTACGGGACATACCGCCATTCTCGGACCGACCGGACGGCCGCCTTCGCTAACTCCGGATCGCCGCTCAAGACCGATACATTTGTTACGTGGCCCTTTTCGTTCAGGGTGAGCCTCAGTGAAACTGCACCTTGCAAACTACTTCGTCGCGCACTCTTCGGATACTTGGGCGCTATCATCTCGTAAGGACTGCCAACTGCCGTATCCGTCGTGGAAACGGTTGATGGCGGGGAAGTAAGCTGGAGCTTTGGGGTCGCCTGCTGCGCACACACGATTGTCTGCATTAAGAGGACAACAAAGAGTAGCGAGTTGTTGAACCTGTTCATTGCGCAGCACGGAGCCGACTACCTGACGAACTCTGAGTCCTCACTCCAGCATGCTCCCCAATCGCCGGCACCGTCCGTCCCACCACCGCCGCAATCTGCCGCACTTGCGACATCAGTTCATCGAACTGGTCGGGTAGGAGCGACTGCGGGCCGTCGGAAAGCGCCTTGTCGGGGTTGCAGTGCACTTCAATCAGCAGACCGTCGGCGCCCACGGCAACTGACGCGCGCGACAGCGGAGTCACTTTGTTGCGCTTGCCGGTGCCGTGACTGGGATCGACAAGAATCGGCAAATGGCTTAGGCGCTGGACGGCTGGAATCAGGCTGAGGTCGAGCGTGTTCCGAGTGTGGTCGGCGAAGGTGCGCACACCGCGTTCGCAGAGAATCACCTGGTAGTTCCCTTCGCTCATCACGTACTCGGCCGCCATCAGGAATTCTTCGAGCGTGGCGGACATGCCGCGTTTCAGCAGCACCGGCTTGCGCGAACGCCCGGCGCGCTTGAGCAGCGAGAAATTCTGCATGTTGCGCGCGCCAATCTGGATGACGTCGGCGTACTCTTCGACCAGTTCCAGCGACTCGTTGTCGATGGCCTCGGTCACAATCTTCATGCCGAACTGGTCGCGAATGTCGGACATGATCTGCAACGCTTCTTCGCCCAGTCCCTGGAAGGAGTATGGCGAGGTGCGCGGCTTGTAGGCACCCCCGCGAAAGAACTGCGCGCCTGCGCGATGCACGCGCTCGGCGACCGCAAAGGCCTGCTCCCGGCTCTCAATGGCGCACGGGCCGGAAACGATGGCCAGTCCGGGGCCGCCGAAAGTGGCGTCAGTGCCGGGGAACGAAACGACCGTGTTCTCTGGCTTCATGTCGCGACTGACCAACTTGTAAGCCTTGGTGACCTGTATGACCTCCTGAACACCGGGCATTTCTTCGAGCGTGCCGGCCTGCACTTCGCCCTGGTTGCCGGTAATGCCAATGGCGGTGCGCTCGGCGCCAGGGATGGAATGCGCGCGGTACCCTAGAGCTTCGATCTTGTCGCACACCGCGCCCACTTCTTCCGGCGTAGCGTGCGCCTTCATGACGACTAACATGGGGGTCTCCTCAGGAAATTACAGTCTAAACGCGGCGCGGGATGGGGGCAATGAGCAGCCATGCCTGTGTACCCGGTTTGGCAGAGGGTCAGTGAGTGAAATAGCGTGCAATCCGGGCTATCTGGCCCAGAACCCGCCCTGCGGTATTCAATGCTTGCGGCGACAAGCCGCAAACTTGGGGAATACTCTGAAGCCAGAGGTTATGAAGAACTTGCGAAGTCGCAGAAGAGGTAGGTGTCGAGATCAGGCGTTCTCACTGGTTGACCGAGCAGGCCGCGATCCTGAGAGGGTGAAAACAGCGTGCCTGCAACACATTTGTAGCCACGTTGACAATATGCTTTAATTACTGTATTTTCTGTATTAACAGAATTAACAGAAATATGGCGCTCACACCTGTCGAACAGAAATTCATCCTGCACTGGGGCGAGATGGGAACCCGCTGGGGCATCAATCGCACCGTGGCCCAGATCCATGCCCTGCTTTTCCTTTCGCCCAAGCCGCTGCACGCCGAGGAGATTGCGGCCACGCTTACGGTCGCACGTTCGAACGTCAGCAACAGCCTGCGCGAGTTGCAAGGCTGGGGCGTGGTGCGTGTGGCCCATGTGCTGGGCGACCGGCGCGATCATTTTGAATCGTTGAAAGACGTTTGGGAAATGTTCCGCATTGTCTGCCAGGAGCGCAAGCGGCGCGAGCTTGATCCCACGTTGCGCGTCCTGCACGAGTGCGTGGACGACCTGCAACAGGCGGATGTGGCGCGAGCGCCCCGCTCGCGATCACCTGAGGGAACACCCCCCTCGTACACGCGCGAAAAGCTCGAAGATATGCTGGAGTTCCTGACAATAACGTCGTCGCTGTTCGACGAGGTCGTGCGTCTGCCGCCCTCGACCCTGAAAGGCATGGCGCGGCTGCGGGGAAAACTGAAATCAATTTTCGGGGCGGGACAAAAGAACTCAACTTCCCACTCTGCGAAAAGCGCGAAGGGCGGGGCAGCCTCAAACGCCTGAAGTCACGAAGAAGAGGCCGCGAGCGATCCGGAATGCGGAGCAGCCTGGGAGCAAAGGAGTCATGATTTCACTGGCATCCGAGATGACCGACAGCAAAGGACGGCACGCCCGCGGGTGGCTGTTTTACGACGCCGATTGCGGTTTCTGCACGCGCATCGCGCGATGGCTGGCGCGTCCGATGAAGCGCCGCCAGTTGGGCGTCGCCCCCCTGCAGGATCCGCGCGTGACTAGCCTGCTCGGCCTGCCGCCGCAGGAACTACTACTGGCAGTTCGTTATCTCGGTCCCTCCGGATCGCAGCACTCCGGCGCCGACGCATTTCTGGCCATGGCCCGCGAATTCTGGTGGATGCGTCCGCTAATCTGGCTGTCGCGAATTCCGGGCGTCATGGCGGCGATGCACGCGGGCTACCGATGGGTGGCACGAAATCGCAAGTGCACCGCGGAGCAGTGCGCGCACGAACCGGTCGGGTGAATGTAACGCGGCTCTCCAGAGTCGCCAGCCGCGAAGAAAGCTCTGCGGGTCTGGAGTCCGGCAACGCGAGTCTGGAGACCCGCGCTATATACCCGCTTTTCAGAAATGTTCATCCACTGCGCCAAGCTGGGGAGAGGCAATTCGGCCCAGAGCCTGCGCCTGAACTATCCGGTCCCAAGGGCCTCCGCTCCAGTTGTCTTTGATCGAATCGTGGCGAATCCACGGTGGCAGTTGGATGAAAAGGTTGCGCGCAATGCCCTGCGCGTAAGGCTCATACAAGGCGCGAAGCTCGCCCAGTTTCTGGTCGGCCTCGGGCCCGGTACGTAGCTTCAGGCCCTTCTGCGCCAGCTGCGAGCGGATTTCGGCGAGGTCCGGCGAGGTCAGTCGATCCGGGGCGCTGGGGTCATATTTCGCGTTCACCACCTGGGCCAAATCCACCAGCGCGTGCCGCGCCATTTTGAAGGTGCGGCGCGCCTGCTCCACCTTCATGTCGTCAATGCCGGTGATCACCAGCGACGCGGAATCCAGAATGACGGTCAACGCCCCGAGCCATGACTGGTTGCTGTGCTGCGAGCGGTAAAAACTGAGCACGGGATACGAAAGATGGCTTTCCAGCACTTCGGCGGCCCAGCGTTCCCATGATTCAAAAAGTCGATCAAGCGTTCCCTGCTCCAGGCTGGACACCGCCCGCGTCAAAAGTTCGGCAGCACTGGGCGGCGATCCGGCGCGGGCATCGAGCAACGAAATTTCGATCTCCCGCCGCGAGAATGCCGAATAGATAGTCGGCAAATAACCAATGACCACGCCGAGCAAGGCAAACCCCATGCCAGCTTCAGCCACAGCGAGAAAGCGCGAGAAGCCGGAGGCGGGCGTGATGTCCCCGTAGCCGAGGGTGAAGAAAGTCTCGCCGCTGTGGTAGAGCAGCACGGGAAACGTCAATTGCAAATTGCCGGTTGCCAAGTGCCTTCCCGCGCCTACTTGCAGCAGCGCGAAGCCAAGGATCAGGAAGCCCGCCCACAGGCCCAGCAATCCAATCAAAGACAGAGGGCCGAAATACGAGAGAACCGACTCGCGCCGGGTTTGCGATTTGACCAGCCGAACCGTCCGGATGAAGGGCACCCAGGTAAACCGGTAGAACCAGGCGGTGATGCGGAAATGCGTGCGCCGCACACGGCGAGGCAGCACGACGGTTTCAAAGGCGTCGAGTAAGACGGAAAAAATGAGAACTACACCGGCAATGATGGCGGCAACGTGCATTGCTGATCAGATGAGCTGAGCGCAGGAATGGTAGCAGAAATGTAGGCGTGGAAGTGTTTCAGGAACGGTGGGCGGGCGTGGAGACCGCCGCTACATTCACCAGACTAATGTAGCGCGGCTCTCCAGGGCCGCGAGATATCACGGAGTGCTTTTCTTCACCACAATCCCCAGTTCTTTCAATTGCGCGTCGCTTACCGGAGTGGGTGCGTCCACCATTAGGTCAACCGCGCGGGCGGTCTTGGGGAACGGAATCACCTCGCGCAGGTTGTCGGCGCCGGTAAGAATCATCACAATGCGGTCAAGGCCGAGCGCGATGCCCCCGTGCGGAGGCGTGCCATACTCCAGAGCTTCAAGGAAGAATCCGAAGCGGGCCTTGGCTTCAGCCTCGTCCATGCCAAGCGCCTGAAAAATCTTCCGCTGAACATCCTGGCGATGAATTCGGATCGAGCCCGACCCCAGTTCCGTGCCGTTCAAAACGACGTCATATGCCAGAGCGCGAATTTCGCCCAGCGGCGATTTGGGGTCGTGCACCGAGTCGATATTGGCGTCGAGTTTGGCGAAGTCTTCCTCGTGCAGAGTGGTAAACGGATGGTGCGCCGGGTTCCAGCGCTTTTCGGTCTTGTCCCACTCGAACATGGGGAAGTCGGAAACCCACAGGAAGCGGAAGTCTTTCGCGACGTCGCCGGTCTTCTCGAACGCCTTGTGCTTGGCGGCATACTTCTGAGCAAGATCGAGCCGCAGGAATCCGCACTTCTCGCAAAAGTGCTGCACGCTCTGGTCCATGACGGCGGCGTCTTCCGGACGGTCAGCGGCGCCGGCCAGCAGCCAGAGATCATCAACGTCGAGTTTCGCGAAGGCTACGACTTTTTCTGACAGCGCGGGGTAGTCTTTCGCAAACCGCTTGGGGTCGGTCATCAACTGCACGAAGGATGGTCCCTGAACGTGTTGGTACGCGCCGTAGGTTCCGATGGTGCGGCGCTCGGTGCCGGAAATATCGCCAGCGCGCGGGATGCGTATCAGCTGCAGCGGAAACTCCTTCCGCATACGGAACTTGGTCGTCAGTTCGGCGAGTTCTTCCGGCGAAAGCGCTTCGCGAATATCGACCATCGCGGGGAGGCGCATGTCAGGCTTGTCGTTTCCATAGCGCAAAATAGATTCGTCATAGCTCATGCGCGGGAACGGCGTTTTGATTTCGTGTCCGGCCGCGCGGAACGCCGCGGTCAGAAAGCCCTCGACTACGCCCCACACGCTCTCCATCTGCGGATAGGTCATTTCCAGATCAATCTGGGTGAACTCCGGCTGGCGGTCGGCGCGCAGGTCTTCATCTCGGAAGCAGCGCACGATCTGGAAATACCTGTCGAACCCCGAAATCATCAGGATCTGTTTGAACATCTGCGGCGATTGCGGCAGCGCATAAAAACTGCCGGGCTGCACGCGGCTGGGAACGAGGTAGTCGCGAGCGCCTTCGGGGGTGGACCGCGTCATGAACGGCGTTTCAATTTCGAAAAAGCCTTCCGCAGAAAGATAGTCGCGGATCGCCTTCGAAACCTTGTGCCTTGTCTCAATGTTGAACTGCATGGCGTTGCGGCGCAGATCAATGTAGCGATACTTCAAGCGCATTTCTTCGTTGGGAAGAATTGTGTCGCCGGGTAGAAATGGGGGCTGCTTGGAGTCGTTCAGAAGGCGCAGTTCCTCGACAACCAGTTCGACTTCGCCGGTGGGGATGTTCTTATTCACCGTGTTCGCATCGCGCAGCTTCACGGTGCCGATCACGGCGATGACGTACTCGTTGCGCAAGTGCTCGGCTTTCACGTGGGCCGCTGCGGTTTCGCGGTTGAACACCACCTGGGTCACGCCGGTGCGGTCGCGGAGGTCAATAAAAATGATGCTGCCGAGGTCGCGGCGGCGGTTCACCCATCCCATGAGCACGGCCCTTTTCCCCGCGTCGGATGAACGGAGAGCGCCGCACATGTGCGTGCGTTTCAAATCGCCTAAAAAGTCGAGCAAGCGTTACCTTTCGGAGAAGAGCTGTCAGCTTCAGCCGTCAGCCGCAGTCAAAAGACGGGTTCACCTTCGCGTGAGAGCTGCCGGCTGAGAGCAAAATGTGGCGGTTGGCCGAAGAAATATTATAAACAAAGACTCTCTCCCCTTTGGAAAGAGCTCCGAGGCGGGTGAGATTGGGGAAGCGGAAAAAGCAGGTTCCTCACCGCTGCCGCGGTTCGGAATGACAAGGCATCGGGAGTGATTGAGGCCCGGGACCGGCGGGCAAGCCACCGGAGGGGCGGGCGAGGGCCCCCGCCCCACAGAACCCCGCCCGCCCCACACAGAACGCGACTTATTTCTTCGTTGCCTTGCCTTCCATGGCCGTCATCCACTGTTTGCCGTCGGACGATAGCTCGTACTTCATGGTGTACGAGGTCGGGGAAAGAAGTTTCATGGTATACCGGCCCTTCATGATCTTGCCGCCCATGTGCTCGTCGCCGGTCCAGGTCCAGGTGTCTCCGTCAACGGTGCCGGCGGAATCTGCAGCTTCTCCTGTGCTACTGAAGGCTCGATAGGTGTAAACCTTTCTGTCTGCGTCGTAGCCCAAGACGGCCAGTTCTTTAGCCTTGCCCATCTGAGCGAAATCCCCCTCGTCGTGTTCGACTAGGAAGAAGCTGCCCTCCATCCACTCGGCATGCGTGGTCATCGTCCACTTGGCAGAAGGCGCGCCCGGCGCGGGAGTCACAGTGCCTTCGGATGTCCAGTCCCCTGCCAGAAAGTCGAGTTTCTTGAGCTCGGGAGCGGGTGTCGGCGGAGCCATTTGCGCGTAGGTAGAATTCACGGCGATGACGCCTAACAGCAGCAATGCGGCCTTTATCAGCAAACGCGTCATAATCGTCTCCTATACAGAACTGATTCATCAACTGAACTTTGGTCCCCGAACGCCGTGCATGCGTCTGGAGCCCCGTCGCTACATGGCGAACATTACTTTCTCGTTGCCTTGCCTTCCATAGCTGGGAACCAGTTGGTCCCATCCTGCGACATCTCAAACTTGATGGTGTACGAGGTTGGCGAAGTTATTTTCATGGTGACGCGTCCTTTGAAGGCCATCCCGCCGTAATGCTCGTCGCCAGTCCAAGTCCAGGTATCGCCGTCAACCTTGCCCGTCGAAAGTTCCGATTGCCCCATGCTGCTGAAGTTGCGGTAGGTGTAAACCTTCTGGTCCGAATCGTAGCCCATCACCACGAGTTCCTTACTGTTGCCCATGCCTTCCAGGGTGGACTCGCCGTGTTCGACGAGAAAGAAGTTCCCCTCCATCCACTCGGCGTGGCTGGTGGATTTGAATTTGGAAGGCGGCGTTCCCGGAGGTCCGGGGACGAATGTGCCTTCGGTCGTCCAGTCGCCCGCCAGGAAATCGAGTTTCTTTAGTTCGGGCGCGGGCGTGGACGGCCCCGCTTGAGCATAAGAGCGACTCGCCACGAGCAGCGCGACCAATACGAAAACGATTGCGGTTATCGAACGCTTCATTTGCTACTCCTTTTTTCGTCTTTCCCTGGAGTGCAAATGGTATGTAGGAGCTGGAGGTAAGTCAATCTGAGGGCGGCAGTTTCTAGCGGCTGGCTTCCATCTGCCAAAAGACATCGACTAGATTCAGCCGCTTCTGCGCTGAGGGCATCGGGAGCAAAGTTCCATAGTCGCTCTTGGCGAGTCAAAAAAAAATGCCGGAGCGAAATCTTCTCGCTCCGGCGACTTGACAAGCCTGAATCTCGTTTTCAGTGCCCGTCGATGCAGCCCCTTTGGCCTGAGCTGTTGGGGTACCCGGTGCCGGCGTTATAAGCGGCGTTCGACCATTCGCCCTGGATTTTCCAGCTGATGCCATTGGAGAATTTCACCAGAGGAACGTTAAAGGTCCAGGCACACTTGTCTCCGTTTTCCGCACCCCGGCTGTCGTACCATGCACCCGGGCTCGCAGGATCGCTGCGGGCCTCGGAAAGCTCATGGCCGCTCACGTTGGAGAGGGCGGCAAGACCCTGCGAATGCAAGCCTGAGGTGTCCTGCGGATCGCACCCAGCGTCGCCATCCAGATTGAAGAAGAACGCGAACTGCACCAACTTTCCGTTGCACATTCCGGCGCTGTGATAAGCGCAGTACCCGGCGTTGCCGCGCGGCACATCAACGTAAACCGCGTAGTAACCGTTGCCAGCTGCATCAGGATTGGTGACCTCATTGCAAACTTCCGCCAGAATCGCGGATGTTGAACTGCCATTCGCAGCCGTGGAGAGGTCAACCAGGTGTCCCAGATGGTTTGTGGTTTGACCGACTTGCCCGTTGGTGCCGGTGTACTCGTCCGAGGTCTGGGCGTAGTTTGAATTGCTGAAACCCGTGTACCAGGAATCCAGCCCTGAGATCTTGTCGCTTATAAAGGCCGAATCCGACCACTTCGGACCCCAGAAAATTGTCTTAGTTATGGCGGTCGGCATGATTTTGCCGCCGTGGTAGGTCATGTTCGGGGTTTTCCGGGCGCCAGCTTGATTGGATCGGGCAAAGGGATCAAAGCCTCTCGCCCAATGAATGCCTAGCATTGGTGGTTCTGGCCGTCCATGTAATGTCGATAGATCTTGGAGAACACTGCTGTTGGCTTGACGAAAGGCAAGACTTGCGCCAATCAAGAGAAAGGGCAAAAGAAACTTCTTCATGCGGGAATCCTCCATTAGATGTCTGGGAAACGATTTTTGGAAAACGATGGCCGGGAAACGATCTCTGGGAAAACGAGTTTTGAAAAGCAAAAACATTCGGGCCGTGGCAGTCAAAGCAGGGGTCGATTATTGACGCGCACAAATACGCTGTCAAGCCAAAACAGGCTCGGGTGGCCGATTTCGGCACTGTAGAGTAAATCCGACCGGTCGGCATGATCGAGGCACGATGGGTTTTCGGAAGCCAGTTTTTTCACCAGGCATTTTCGCGCATAATCGATTGGCTGGGGTACTCAGCTCCGAATGGTTTGAGCGAGCGCGTCCCGCGCTATGGATGTTTGCTCGCCGGTGGCAAGATTCTTCAGCGCGAACACGCCGGTGCTGAGTTCGTTTTCTCCGGCGATCAAAGCGTATTTCGCGCCGAGTTTGCTGGCGGTTTCAAGAGACTTCTTAAGACGGAACGCCGCATCTCCGAGTTCGACCACGAGATGGTGACTGCGCAACTCCCGCGCCAGTCGAGCAGCCTCGGTGTTCATACCTTCGCCCAGCGGCGCAATATAGACGTCAGGCTTGCGGAAAACTTCCTCCGCGGACTTTCCCAGCGACATCACCAGCCGGTCTTCGCCGATTGCAAAACCTATACCCGGAGCCGCCGGGCCGCCCAGCATTTCTGACAAGCCGTCATATCGCCCGCCGCCGAGAATCGCGTTTTGCGCGCCCAGAGCGCCGTGGGTGAACTCGAACGCCGTACGAGTGTAGTAGTCGAGCCCGCGCACCAAGCGGTCGTTTTCATAAAACTCGACCCCTACCGCTCGCAAAATTTCTTTCACCTGCGCGAAATGCTGGCGGCAGGGTTCGTCCAGGTACTGGCCGATGCGCGGCAGGGTCTCGATGATTGGCTGGTCCTCGGGAACCTTGCAGTCGAACACGCGCAGCGGATTCGTCACCGCGCGGCGCTGGCAGTCGCTGCACATTTTGTCTTTCACGGGATCGAGCGCCAGGCGCAGAGCTTCGTTGTAACGCGCACGATCGGCAGCGCAGCCCACGGAATTGAGTTCCAGCCGCCATTCTTTGATCCCGAGGCGGTCGAGCAGAGTTGCCAGCATTTCCAGCAACTCGGCGTCGCGCACTGGAGACTCGCTGCCCGAACTCGCCGGGCCAATGACCTCTGCGCCAATTTGATAGAACTGGCGGTAGCGTCCCTTCTGCGGACGCTCGCGCCGGAATTGCGGCCCGATGTAGAAAAGCTTGCTCAGTCCGCGGTCCCAAAGCTTGTGCTCGATATAGGCTCGAACCACGCCGGCGGTGTTTTCGGGACGTAGGGTGAGCGACTGTGAGGTTGAGAAATAGTTCCCGGCAAAACCCTCTACGTCCACGCCCTCAGTCTTAACCCACGGCGCGTTCCTGGTTGCCTCGTCGGGAACCACAAGCCGGAGCCGCAGCGGGAGATTACCAAATTCATTCGAGTATTGGCCCTTTGCGAGATCACGTGCTTTTATCAACGCATCTATTACCTCCGATGCGATATTGGGTCTGAAAGCAACAAATTCAACGTGGCCACTTAAAAGGTTAGGCTGGAATTGAACGCCACGCCAGACCTGCATCTGTACACCCAATTCCTTCAGCTTCGTCAGGAACTGCGGATTACCCTGTACGTTAACGCGCCTAGCCTGAACATGATTCGGATCGTCCGATTGGTTCAACCTTAACCATTCATCAACAATTTTTTTCTCATTGAATCGTTCTCCGTCTCTCCACGTGTACATTTCTTTGGCGACGATGTCGGTCTCTTCGCCAACGCCACGGGCGAACAATTCCGTGCTCTCAAAAATTGGCGTGCGAATCTCATGAAAGTTGTAGGCGGCGAACACTTCGCGCACCGTCTTTTCGACGAAGTTCCACAGCGCCGTGTCCGGCGGAAGCAGGTCGCGCGTTCCTCGAGGAGCTTTGATCATTTCGGTGGTTGGTTCGTTGGTCGTTGGCGTTGGCGCGAACCTCGCACTTCCCCTAAACCCTGTCATCCTGAGTGCAGCGGATGCTTTCGCTTCGCGAACGCCCCTCCGCTCAGAAATCCGCTCAGGATGACATTCTATTAAAGATGACGTTTTCTAAAAGATGAACGCTTCATAGAGGGGATGAAAGAAAACTGAGCTTCAGCTCTTCCTCTCCGACAGGTACGTATCCTTATATCCTAAGTAGTTATTCGCATAGCGCAAGATGGCCTGCTGGTCTTTTTCCTCGAGCACGCGGCGAAACTTGCCTGGCGATCCTACCCATAACGTTCCCGGCTCAACAATGGTCTTCTCCGGAATCAATGTCCCGGCGCCAATGATCGACCCGGAGCCGATCACCGCGCCGTTCAGAATGATCGACCCCATGCCAATCAGGCAGCGGTCTTCGACGCGGCATCCGTGCAGCGTAACGTTGTGCCCCACGGTGACATAGTCGCCGACATAAACGCCATACTGCTCCTTCATTCCGTGCAGTACGCTGCAGTCCTGGATATTCGAGTGGGCCCCGATGCGAATCTCATGGACGTCACCGCGGACGACCGCGTTCATCCAGACGCTGGCGTGTTCGCCAAGCACGACGTGGCCGATAATCTGCGCGGAGTCATCGACGTAGCACGACGCGGGGACAGTTGGCGAGAGTCCTTTATACGGGCGGATCATAGCTTATTAACACTCAACACTCAGCCAAGCCGGTTTAGATCAGGGCACCGGCGCGAGGCCTGGTTTAGCTGAAGGATGGCTGACGGCTGGTTTTCAAATCCTACCAAATTTCCCATTGCGGGAAGAGTTAGCAGAATTTCTTCGCAGACCACTGACCTGCCAGCCCGGGAGTGCTATAGCTAAGGAGTCTCCCGTCGAGGCTGGATCCACTTCCTATGTGGGGGTGCATCCATGCGGCGTCTTTGTCTTGTGGCATTGATCGCGTTTGCTCTTCCCTGCCTCGCGCAGGATGTTTCCACTGGCGCCATTCGCGGCGTTGTGCTCGATTCCTCAAACAGCAGAATCCGTGCGGCCTCAGTCGTACTTATCAACGACGCCACGGGACTGCGTTACGAGCATGTGTCCGACGGCGCGGGGCGCTTCGCCTTCGAACTGCTTCCGCCTGGCGATTACTCGGCGCGCGTCATTGCCGATGGCATGTCGCCGCAGGTCAGTCCCAGTCTGCACGTGACCCTCGGAGGCGCGGAGGAAATCGAGTTCAAGTTGAGCGTCGCCGGCGTGCAGGAAACCGTGACCGTTTCGGCGGAAGCGAAACCGGTTGAGACCGAACCGCGGGGGCTTACCGCTACCGTCGATGAGCGGGCAATCCTCGGCCTGCCGCTCAACGGGCGCCGCTTCACCGACCTTGCGTTGCTCACGCCTGGAGTTACCCAGGACCCGCGCGGGCAGAACTCTACCTCGAACGGAGACCTGTCGTTCGGCGGCATTCGCGGCTTCCAGACCAGCTACCTTGTGGATGGCAGCGACAACAACAATGCATTCTTCGCGCAAGCTCGCGGTCGCTATCGCGCGCCGTATCAGTTCTCCAACGAAGTCGTGAAGGAGTTTCGGGTTTCGACGAATGCAGGCTCGGCGGAAACCGGCCGGGCTGGTGGCGCCGTGGTGAATGTTGTGACCAAGTCCGGGACCAACAAGTTTCATGGGACAGGCTTTTACTATCTGCGAAACAGCAGCTTTGATGCGCGAAGCGCCGAGCTCGACGTAAAACCCGCGAGCCAGCAACATCAGTTTGGGGCCACGTTTGGAGGGCCCATCCGACACGACCGGGCGTTCTTCTTCGCGGGATTCGACCAGCACATTTTCCACGAGCCCTCAATCGTCCGTTTTGTGAACGGAGCTACCACAATTGTTCCGCAGCTCGGCGCCGGGCCCGCGACGCCGGGTGACTATGAGGACAGCGACCAGCCGCTGGTATTCGCCACTGCGGCCCGGCTTTCGCAGCAAGCCGGATCGTTCCCCGCCAGACTGCTGGGCAATGCCGGCTTCGCGAAGCTGGATCTGACGCTCTCCACGCACAATCTTTTGTCGGTGCGGCTGAATACTTCGCGATACTCAGGCGCGAATAACGTGTTCATTGACCCGTCGAGCCCCATCACAACTTACGGCATTTCCGATAACGGGACTGAGCACGTTGCGACTGAAACGCTCATGGCGTCACTCACCAGTTCGCCTTCGGTGAAATTGGTGAGCCACTTCCGCGCGTAGTTCTCGCGGGACCTGCAGTGGTCGGAGAGCAATTCCAGGCAACCGCTTACGAGGATTCCTGGAATCATTGACGGATTCGGGCAGTCAACCATCTTGCCGCGGCAGACGCGCGAGCATCGGGTCCATTTTGCCGAGACTCTCAGCCGCGGAGGCGACCGGCATTCGTGGAAGTTTGGCGGAGATGCGCTGCTCACCTCCATCAACAACTATTTTCCTTCGCTCTTCGGCGGCGAGTATATTTTCAGCCCCATTAAAGTTGATCCGTTTACCTTTCAGCCGTTAAACGGCGGGCTGGCACTGACGCCGCTGCGCGCGTATGCGCATGAGGTTCCGCATTACTATACACAGCGGTTTGGGCCCTCCACAAGCCATCCGAATAGCAACGAGTACGCGGCCTTCGCGCAGGACACCATGCGGCTCACGGAGCACCTGGGGGCTAGTTTCGGGGTGCGGTACGACGTGCAGACATTTTCGCGAAAGTATCTGCAGACCAATCCGCTTTGGCCCGATTCCGGCAAGGTGCCGCTGGACCTCAATAACTTTGCGCCGCGTGCAGGAATTTCGTACGCGCTGGGCAACGAGCATCCCCTGATGGCGAGGCTCGCCTACGGCATGTTTTATCCGCGCATACCGCAGATCTACAACTCGGTGATCGAGACCGACGATGGGCTTGGACGGAACTCAATTTTTTTGAATCAGACGAATTACTACGACCAGCAAGTTTTCCCGCAGTACCCATATTCGCTGGTGCAGTGTGCATCGCTGGCGGCGTCGTGCACGCCGCCAGCAAACCTGATGCAGTTTACTAAGAGCAATATTTCGGCGTTTGCACACAATTACCGAACGCCGAAGGTTCACCAGGCCAGCGTGACGCTGGAACGCGAAGTTGCGCAAAGAGTCGTGGCGCAACTGTCGTATTCCTATGTGCACGGACAGAATCTTATCCGTGCGAGCGACGTGAATCTGCCGAAGCCAACTGACGTTCAATATCCCATTTTCGATGCATCGGGATTGAATGTGCTCGGCTATGGAAGCCTGCAGACTTTCTCGACGTGGCAATTCAGCCAGAGCCTGACCTGCCCGTTTCCGCCGTGTATCAATCCGCTGGCGCGACCGATTCCGCAACTTGGTTCAATCAACATTTTTCAAAGCGCCGCCTCCAGCGTGTATCACGGGGCGACGCTATCGATTAAGCGGCAAATGACGCACGGACTTTATTTCCGACTGGCTTACACCTATGCCCACGCGATCGACGACGGACAGGATGCGCTGGTTGCCGGGCGTCCCGGAACCGTGCAGAACTCATACTCGCCAGCTTCGGAGCGGGGCAACAGCGTGACCGATCAGCGGCAGCGGTTCGTATTCTCATGGATGTACGAACCGAAGGCCCTCGATGGCGGCCAGGGATTTTTGGGCAAAGCTACCAAAGGCTGGAAGAATTCCGGCGTGATCGTCGGCGGCAGCGGGCGCCCGGTAAGTGCGTCAGTGATTGGGGACGCGAACCAGGACGGCAATTCTAATAACGATCGCCTGCCCGGATTGGGGCGGAACTCATTATTTGGTCCGAACTACGTCAGTACCGATATGAGGTTGTCCCGCAAGCTATACGCGCGAAGGGGCTTGAGCCTGGAGTTCACGGCCGAGTCGTTCAATTTGTTCAACCGCATGAACCGCCGGTTCCAGTTCACGGACGACGGCGCAATGAGTAATACCGCCCAATTTCAGTTCGGTACTAAGCACATCAGGGGCCGCTATTACCCGGCTTACTACCAGGTTCCGACTAACTTCATGAAGGCCACCAGCGCTTACACGCCAAGGCAAATGCAGTTCGCGTTACGGTTGGGATTTTGACATAGAAGAACCTTGAAACGGGTTGGAATTCGATATAGGGCTTGACTTAGCGCGGCTTCTCTTGCAATAACTGACAAGTCCAAAAGGGACCGGTTTGGGGGTGTGGTTTCGTTGGCAGAAATCAGATTGCAGGAAGGCGAGTCGTTGGAAAACGCCCTGCGTCGCTTTAAGCGGAAAGTGCAACAGGATGATGTCATTAAAGATGTGAAACGTCACTCCTTTTACCTGAAGCCCGGCGAGAAGAAGCGGGTGAAAGAAGCACTGGCGCGTAAGCGCAGCCGTAAGAAAGCACGAAAAGAACAGGAATAAGAACGTGGGCCGCAACCAGGTTGCGGCCCAAGCCTTCAATTCATCTGAAGCCGCACATCATCTTCGAATCGTCCGCACACTTCCCAGTGCGGAAGGGCCGAACCCGGGGGAGCAAAAATCAGGGGGCGAGAACAAGCGTTCGACGGAAGAGGAACTTCTTCTTCCAGCGAACCGAACCAAGGAGTTCGCATGCAATTCCAGGACCGGACATTGAAGTGTATCGATTGCGGCGGAGATTTCGTTTTCACCGCGGGCGAACAGCTGTTCTTCCACGACAAGCAGTTCCGCAACGAACCCAAGCGCTGTAAGGAATGCAAGTCCAAGCGACTTGCAATAGTGGGGGCGCCGCAGCGGCCTGGCCATGCGCGAGTCGAGACCCAGGCAGTGTGCTCGCAGTGCGGCAAAGAGACGACGGTCCCTTTCCGCCCCACGCAGAATCGGCCTGTGCTCTGTCGTGAATGCTTCCGGGAAAAACGGCACGCGGCAAGCGCGTAGCCATCCGCAAGCGTGCGCGGCTAATACACCTCAAGTCGAAGGGAAACGTCCGTGCGGAAGGGCCTGACTAGCCGGCTCTGCGATTCTTTTGGTCTGCGGAACCTTCGGCTGATGCCGGTTGGTTTCGTTCGAGGGAAAGATTTGCGTCCTGTTGCTGGACCAATAGGGCTTCAATCTGACGAAGCAGGTCCTGGGTCCCAATAGGTTTCACCAGCAACGATTGCACGCCGTCTTTCTTCCAGTCAACATTGCGCGGAGGATATGCCGTGAGCAACGCGGTTGCGGGGCGATAGGACTGTTGTCTGGCAGCGCGGACCACGTGAAAACCCGCGTCATCGGTTTCCATCCGCGAATCGGTAATCACCATCTCGTAAACGCCGGATGCCAGCTTCTTCACCGCTTCTGCCGCCGAACTCGCCGTCTGCACGTCGAACTTATTCAATTCCAGCACAGCTTTCAGCGTCAGCAGCACTGTCGCATCGTCGTCAACGAGTAGGATCCTGCGCTTCATTTGAACCTCAACTGGCAAACAAATCAGCAGCGCGTGTACGACCGCATTCGCCCTGTATATACGCTAGTATAGGGGCGTGTCCAGCTTTTACGTAGAGAATTTCGGGTGCCGGGCCACTCAGGCGGACGGGGCTGCTATTGAGCAGCAGTTTCGTGAGCGAGGGCTGTCTCGCGCCGAGCGCCCTGGCCGGGCGGACTACGTGATTCTGAACACTTGCGCAGTGACCGCAGCCGCCGAACAGGACGCCCGCGCCTCGATTCGACGCATTCGCCGGCAGAATCCGGACTGCCAAATCGTTATTACTGGATGCTATGCTCAGCGCGCACCCGAGGAAGTTGCTGCCCTGCCCGGGGTCGCGCGCGTGATCGGAAATTCCCACAAGCACGCGCTGGCAAAAATTGCCCTCGCACCCCCGCACGAGGGCATGCCCTCAGCCACGTTCGTTCCAGTTTCGGAACTGGGCAGCGTCTCCGATAGCGATTCGCGAGGCACAGCGGAAATCTTTGTGTCGAATATTTTCGCGCACACCGAACTTCTGGCCGCGCCGGTATTCGATGCCGCCAACGAACGCACGCGGCCAAATCTGAAGATTCAGGATGGCTGTAACAACCGCTGCTCGTTCTGCATTATTCCCTCGCTTCGGGGAAGCAGTCGCTCGCTGCCTGTGGACGATGTGCTGCGCGAAGTCAATCACCTTGTCGCTGCGGGATACCGCGAAGTGGTTCTTTCGGGGATCAATCTTGGCCGGTGGGGACGGGACTTATCGCGTGAGGCCGCGGAGGAGGATGCTCCGTCACGATTCGAAGACTTGATCGGTTTGATTCTTGACCGCACCTCGATCCAGAAACTTCGCATTTCTTCGGTCGAGCCCATGGATTGGAGCGATTCGCTGATCCGACTGGTCGCCGAGTCGCCGCGGATTGCGAAACACGTGCACGTACCGATGCAGTCGGGCAGCGATTCAGTCCTGCGCCGGATGCACCGCAAGTATCGACCCTGGCACTATCGCGAAAAGATCGAGAAGATTCGCGGCGCGATGCCGACCGCCGCCATCGGCGCTGACGTGATGGCGGGATTCCCCGGCGAGACCGATACCGAGTTCGAAGAAACTTGCCGCATGATCGAGGATTTGCCGTTCACCTATTTGCACGTGTTCACGTATTCGGCGCGCCCAGGAACGCCCGCCGCGACCATGCAGAATCAAGTTCCGGTGCGAGTCGCACGCGACCGCAATCAGGTTTTGCGCGAACTTGCGGCCGAGAAAAAGCAGGTCTTCATCCGCAGCTTTGTTGATCGCGAACTCGAGGCCATCACTTTGAATGTGACGTCACGAGATTCTGATGGATCTTGGACTGAGGCTTTGACCGACAATTATCTAAAGATGAAGCTCAGCGGGAATCACGCGCCGAACCAGTGGCTGCAGGCGCGCGTAAATGGAGTCGAAGGCGGCGAACTTCGCGGCGACGCGCATCTCATTGAGAAATCCTGCGCCTGAACTGATGGACGAATCATCCGATAATTCAATGACTCAATCTCCTATGCAAACATCCGGGACGAAAGTCTGCCCTACGAAAACAAGGTTGAATTTTCCTGCCGTACTCATCGCGACTCTTTGCCTTTGCGCCGCAACATTTGGGCAAGCGCCTTCAGCGGCGCAAGTTCCCGCGACTGTTCAAACTTCTTCGGCTGAAACTGCGAAACCGCACGGCTACTTAGATCCCCTGCCCCAGGACACCGGCGAGGCAGGATTGAAACAAGCTCTGCGCCGGCTGCAAAACACCGGCCGGCTGATGATGGTGACGGCGCACCCTGACGACGAGGACGGCGGCGTGCTCACGCTGCAGGCGCGCGGCCACGGCGTTCACGCGGTGCTGATGACGCTCACCCGTGGCGAAGGCGGGCAGAACGAACTCGGCACCGGGCTCTTCGACAAGCTCGGTGTGATCCGCACGCTGGAGCTGCTCGCGTCTGATCGCTACTACGGAGTTGAGCAGCGCTTCTCTCGCGTCGCCGATTTCGGCTTCTCTAAGACGCCGGAGGAAACGTTTCAGAACTGGGGCGGCAAAGACGTTCCCTTGGCTGACATGGTGCGTGTGATTCGTACCTTCCGCCCAGATGTTCTGGTCGCGCGCTTCTCCGGCACCGAGCGCGACGGGCATGCGCATCACCAGGCTTCTGCGATTCTGACGCGAGAAGCTTTCCGCGCCGCCGCCGATCCCACTCGATTTCCTGAACAGAACAAAGAAGGCCTGCAGCCGTGGCAGCCGAAAAAACTTTACATCGGCAACGTCTGCGGATTCCGATCCAACACCTGCCCCGACGAAAACTGGACAGTGCGATTCGATACCGGCGAAGTCGATCCCGTGCTCGGAATGTCGTATCTACAGATGGCCATGAACGGCCTTGCCCACCAGCGAACGCAGGGACACGGCGATTACACGGTGCCGCCCGGTCCACATTATTCGTTCTACAAGCTGGTCGATTCAGTTTTGCCGAGGACGGCGGATGAGAAGGGACATGAGAAAGATTTCTTTGATGGGATTGATACGAGTCTGCCGCCACACCTTGCGGAGCTTGCCACAAAAGCCAGGCAGTCGACCGAGAAAGGGCCCGATGAGGCCGTGCAACCGCTCTCAGACCTAGTGAAAGCCCTGGAATTTAACAGGCTCGCGCTTGCTGGGGTATCACACTCGGATCCAATAAAGGAGCGGGCATATTCCGACACGATGGACAAGCTAGATCAGGCTCATTCGACTCTGCAACTAGCTCTCGGAGTGTCGGACTCGGTCGTCGTCACAGGGGAGGGAACCGATGGCGTCGGCATGCCGGGGCAAGAATTGAAACTCAATGTGAAGATTCACAACGGATCTCATCGCACAGTCAGGCTCAAGCAAGTGTACGTTGATGGAAATTTGCACCACCCAGACGCCGTTCCGGCTGGCCTCAAGCCAGCCCGCATTTTGCCGGGGCAGGACTACTCAGCCCAATTTAGTTGGAAGTTGAGCGGAACCTCACATCAATCGCGCCCCTATTGGCATCGTTCGAATGCTGAAACTCAGGGCGTCAACACAATCGATGATGAACAGTATGCAACTCTCCCGTTTGTGCCCGACCCTTTCACCTTGAGCTTTACCTACTCGGTTTCTGGCGTCCATCCAGTCGGAGCCCTTCTTAGTTGGACCGATGGGCAAGTGAGGGTGGGTTCACAGGGTCGACAACTCGCTATTGTGCCGCCGTTCTCGGTGGCCTTGGAACCCGGCGGGCAAGTCATCCCCGTGGCTGGCGGCAAAGAAACCATAGTCAAGGTCGGCGTGCGCGCTAACCTAGCCGCGGCACCGGCTGGCCTGTTACATCTCGATCTCCCTCAGGGGTGGCGGGCCGAGCCGGCTAACCTCAAAGTCACTTTGCAGAAACGTGGGGACCGGCAGAGCTTCGAATTCAAGGTGGTGCCTTCAAACTTGAAAGAAGGCCGCTCTGAGATCCACGCCGTTTTAGACGCCGGCGGCAAGACGTATTCCGAAGGCTACGAACTTATCACCCGCGAAGACCTCGGTTCGTTCTACTACTATCAGCCTGCTGTACAGTACGTCAGTATTGTGGACGTAAAAGTCCCGAAAGATCTGAAAGTCGCATACGTTATGGGCGCGGGCGACGACATTCCAACCGTCCTACAGCAGGTCGGGATGAACGTCACGGTGTGGCCTGCGGAGAAGCTGGCGGCCACTGAACTCGCGCAGTTCGGCAGCATCGTGTTGGGTGTTCGCGCCTACGACGCGCAGAAAGACGTCGTCGCGAATAATGCCAAGCTGCTGAAATTTGTCGAAGACGGCGGAACTCTAGTCGTCGAACACAATAACGACACTGGCGACTTCAACGGCGGACACTTTACGCCTTATCCCGCAGAACTGGGCCGCGCGCGCGTTTCCGTCGAAGAAGCTCCGGTGCAAATTCTGGCGCCGGAGAATCCTGTGTTTCATTACCCAAACGAAATCACGCAGAAGGATTTCGCCGCATGGGTGCAGGAGCGCGGCCTCTATTTCATGAGCACGTGGGACGATCATTTCAAACCGCTGATCTCCTGCCACGATCCCAATGAGCCGGACCAAAAGGGCGGCCTGCTCATGTCTAAGTATGGCAAAGGCACGTACATTTACAGCGGATATTCGTTTTATCGTCAGTTGCCGGCGGGCGTGCCGGGAGCGGTGCGGCTGTTTGTGAATCTGGTGAGCGCGGGACATGAACAATGAATGAGCCGTACGTCATAGGCCGCACGTCGTAAGACCAGAGCCGGCATAGCTCCATGTCCGCCCCTCCCCAACCCGAGTCCCCAAAGCTCATCCGCGGCGTCGGCCTGGGGTCTGCCACCGCGCTGAACATGATTGACATGATCGGCGTAGGTCCGTTCATCACCATTCCGCTGGTGGTGAGCGCGATGGGCGGACCGCAGGCCATGCTCGGCTGGATTCTCGGCGCGATCCTCGCCGTGTGCGATGGCCTGGTGTGGGCGGAACTCGGCGCGGCCATGCCCGGCTCCGGAGGATCGTACCGCTACCTTCGCGAAATCTACGGTTCGCAGCATCTTGGCAAACTGGTCTCGTTTCTTTTCATCTGGCAGCTTTCCTTCAGCGCGCCTTTGTCGATTGCTTCCGGGGCAATCGGGTTCGCGGGCTACGCGTCTTATATTTTCCCTGGGCTCGAACATCAATATTCCGCCCACGACTGGGCTTTTCAACTGCCCTTGCTGGGAACCATGCACGTGCGCTGGATTGCCGCCGGCATGACGCTTCTGGCGATCATGCTTGTGTTGGTTGCGGTCCTGCTGCTGTTTCGTCGCATTACGCATATCAGCTGGATCTCGCGCTTTCTGTGGCTTGGCGTGATGGGAACTATCGGCTGGATCATCTTTGCGGGCATGACACACTTTGATCCGGCGCGCGCGCTGAGTTTTCCGCCCGGCGCATTCACCCTCTCGCGCAACTTCTTTCTCGGGCTCGGCTCGGCAATGCTGGTCTCCACTTATGACTATTGGGGCTACTACAACGTCTGCTTTCTCGGCGACGAAATTAAAGACCCCGGTAAAAATATTCCGCGAGCGCTGCTGCTATCTGTTGCCCTGGTCGCCTGTTTATACCTCTTGATGAACATCAGTATTCTGGGCGTGGTTGACTGGCACGAAATGCTGCGCACCCAGGGCACGAACAATAAGCTGTACGTGATTTCGATCTTCATGCAAAGGATCTACGGGCCTTGGGCGGCGAATCTGGTGGCTGTGCTGGTGATGTGGGCGGCATTCGCCTCGGTGTTTTCGCTGATGCTCGGGTATTCGCGAGTGCCCTACGCGGCCGCCCTCGATGGAAATTACTTCAAAGCGTTCGCGCGGGTGCATCCGACTTACCGATTTCCGCACGTATCGCTGCTCGCGCTGGGCGGGGCCGCCCTTCTGTTTTGCTTTTTCTCTCTGGCCGACGTAATCTCGGCTCTGGTTGTGATTCGCATTCTGCTGCAATTCATTGTTCAGGCAGTTGGGCTCATTGTGCTGCGTGTCCGCCGGCCCCTGATGCCCCGTCCCTTCCGCATGTGGCTTTACCCGCTTCCCGCCATTCTCGCGGTTCTTGGATTCTTTTACATCCTGCTGGAGCGCAAGAATTTTTTGCGCGAGATTGTATTTGCGGCAGCGATCCTGGTGACCGGCCTCGCTCTGTATCTTGTCCGCGCTCGCTACAACCGCCAATGGCCGTTTGAGCCAGAACGTCCTGCTCCAGCAGAGGCTGCTGCAAGCTGATGGCCGGCCCGATTCAAACTCCGTTGCCGAGTACGCGCCCACAAATTCACGGGGCGGCACTTTCTCCTTTGCAGGAACCACTATTCCGCTCGCTTTGGTTTGCAGCGGTGATCTCCTACACCGGCACGTGGATGCAAAACGTGGGCGCCGGATGGCTGATGACTCAGCTCACGGTTTCTCCATTGATGGTCGGGCTGGTGCAGGCGGCAACCACGCTGCCCGTCTTCCTAGTCATTCTGCCCGCCGGGGCGCTCGCCGACATGGTCGACCGCCGCAAGCTGCTCCTCATCACCCAGGCGTGGATGGTCGCGGCCGCCAGCCTGCTTGGAATTTTCACGCTGCTCGGTTACGTCACGCCGTGGACGCTTCTGCTGTTCACGTTCATCCTTGGAATTGGTTCGGTGATGAACGACCCGGCTTGGCAGGCCATCACGCCCGAAGTCGTCTGCCCGGAGAATCATGCGCCTGCTGTGGCGTTGAACTCCGTCGGATTCAATGTGGCGCGTGCGATCGGCCCCGCACTCGGAGGGTTGGTGATCGCGGCAACCAGTTCCGGCGTGGCCTTCCTGATGAATGCCGCATCTTTTTTCGGCGTGATCTTTTTTCTGTATCGCTGGAAGCGGCCCGCGCCAGAGCCGCAACGGAATGCCCGGGTATTTGAGTCTATGCAGGCGGGCTTGCGCTACGTCCGCGCGACACCACTGGTGCACTGCGTGCTGATTCGGACCGGGACGTTCAGCCTTGCCGCCAGCGCGCTGCTGGCGCTGTTGCCGCTGATCGCGCAAAGAAGCGCACGCGGCGCCACTGGATACGGCCTGCTGCTGGGATCGTTCGGATTAGGCGCGCTTGCAGGCGCTGCAATCCTGCCGCGCATGCGGTCGTATTTATCCGTGGATCGCGTGGTGGCAACTGCAGTCGTCGTTTTCGCTCTTACGACGCTGGCGGCGGGAAACGTACACGCGTTTTCATGGCTGGCGCTCACGTTATTTTTCAGTGGGGCGGCATGGATCGGCATCCTCGCCTGCCTGAATGTGGCGGCGCAGACCATGTCCCCACCGTGGATGCGGGCCCGCGCGCTGTCCATGTATTTGTTAGTGCTGCAAGGGGGAATGGCAATTGGCAGCGCCGCCTGGGGCGCGCTGGCGACAAGGGCAGGCATTCCGACTACAATGCTTGCGTCCGCGGCGGCTCTGATGCTGGGCCTGGTAACGGTACGACGCTACCGGCTGAGCGCGAAAGAGCTGGAGCTTTCGCCGTCAGTTCTACGGGATTAACCCAATCGAAGCGGAATTGATCCGCAACTCAGCAAGATCAAATCTCATGAGGAGATACAAATGCGTAACGCAAAGTTGATGTTAGGAATTCTGGCTGTACTCTGTTGTTCGGGATTTGCTTTCGGGCAGATGGCAATGCCCGCAACCCCGGCTAAGACGTCCGGCGATGGGGTCAACGCCGTCCTGAACATTGCCGAAGCTGAATTTGTCGGCGCCGCCGACGCCATGCCGGAAGACAAGTATTCATTCGCTCCCACGGCAGGTGAGTTCAAAGGCGTTCGCACTTTTGCGCAGCAGGTAAAGCATGTTGCCGCAGTGAACTACGTCTTCGGCGGCGCCATCCTGGGCGAGAAGCCTCCTATTGACCCCAATGAAGAAAACGGCCCTGAGTCGATCAAGAGCAAAGCCGACATCATGAAGTTTTTGAAGGACTCGTTTGCGTACCTGCACAAGGCTGTGACTTCAGTGAACGACAAAAACCAGCTGGATATGCTGGACCTCTTCGGGATGAAGATGTCGCGCGTCGGGGTAGCGGCATTCTCGACGGCGCATCCGTTCGATCACTACGGACAGATGGTGGAATACCTCCGCATGAACGGAATTATTCCTCCCGCGAGCAGACCTCAGCCGGGCAAGTAACGACATCACGCGATCTGGCGACCGGGTCATCGGGCGATATGAGGTTTCCCGGTGTACCCGACGCCCGGTTACCCGGTCTTCGGCATCCCTCTTGCGGAACAGGGCCTCTTTCCCTTAGCATCCGATTGAGAGCCGGCCTGCCAGGTTGGTGATGGCGGTCACCGATTTTTGAACCAATGCTTGAATGAACGGGGTTCGACTCGAACTCAGATCCGGTGTGCCATGCTCCGCCATGCGGAGAGGCCTAAAGGATCTCGGAGGACCCCAAACGTCTACCGACGGTTCATTCTCGGCCCGTTACACGGCCCAGTGGGTCGGCTTTTACCATCACATTGCGCGGTCGCCGGATGAGCCGATCGCCCGCATCTAACTAACCAGTGTTCCCCCAACTTTTTCATCTCGGCAGTTATGCTATTCCAACCTACGGCGTGTTGGTTGCGCTCGGCGTGCTGGTCGGGCTTTGGATCAGCGTGCGCAACTCCGCACGCCAGGGGATCAACCGCGAAAACGCGTGGGATCTGGGCATTGCCGTGGTGCTCGCGGGGATTCTGGGATCGAAGATTCTGTACATAATTCTCGACTGGCGCACGGGCAACGCTTTCGGCTCGAACCTGCGCGAGATTTTCAGCCTTTCTACCCTGCAAGCGGGAGGTGTGTTTTCCGGCGGGCTCATCGCCGGATTCGCCACCGCAGCCTGGTACCTTCGCAAACACCATATGCCGGCCCTGGCTACCGCCGACGGATTTGCGCCGGGTCTCGCGCTGGGCCATGCGATTGGCCGGCTGGGTTGCTTTGCTGCCGGATGCTGCTACGGCAAAGAGACGCATCACTTCTGGGGGGTGACTTT
Source organism: Acidobacteriota bacterium (assembly GCA_043734125.1). Taxonomy (GTDB): domain Bacteria; phylum Acidobacteriota; class Terriglobia; order Terriglobales; family Acidobacteriaceae; genus Gp1-AA145. Next base: position 45,209 of record JAYTFR010000074.1, read on the forward strand.
TACCAGCGGCGTCGCCAGAGACAATGCGGGAACACCTTTGAATATTCCGCTGGAGCCGACGCAATTGATCGAATCGGCGGCGGAGCTGGGAATCTTTATTCTGCTGAGCTGGATGTTTTCGCGAAAGAAATTCGATGGACAGATTATCGGCGCATATTTCTTTCTTTATGGAATTGCGCGTTTCCTGATCGAATTTCTCCGTGGAGATCCGGGGCGAGGCTCGGTATTCGGCGGGGTGCTGAGCGGAACCCAACTGATTGCCATCGGGCTGGTGCTCACCGGCGGCATTCTCTGGTACATCCGGCCGGCATCGAAAGTGGTCGTGGCGCCAGCCACGAGTTAGAGTTTCGGCACTTTTTCGTTTTTGTATTCCTTCGTGTACCTTAGTGTCCTTCGTGATGAATTTGCGCGATGCAATCTGAAATTCAAGTCTTCACCGTCAGCACTGAACACACCGGCGTCCGCCTGGACCAATTCCTGGTTTCGCACCTGGCCAACGTCAGTCGCGCGCGTGTGCAGGAACTCATCGCGCAAGAAAAAGTGCTCATCGATGGCAAGACTGCCAAAGCATCCCACAAACTTCGCGGCAAAGAGACCGTTGAAATCACGGGCGAGGCCGAGCGACCACCGTTAAGGGCAATCGCCGAGGACATCCCGCTCGACATTGTTTACGAAGATGACGACCTTGCCGTAGTGAACAAGCCCGCGGGAATGATGGTCCATGCCGGCGCGGGGGCGACCGACGACGCCCGCAACCGCGGCACTCTGGTGAATGCGCTGCTGCACCGCTTTGGGAAACTCTCGGACGCGGGCGGAGAGCTTCGTCCAGGCATAGTTCATCGCCTCGACAAAGAGACGAGCGGGTTGCTCGTAGTGGCGAAGAACGATGTCGCGCACCGCAAGCTCGCTGCCGAGTTTTCCGGCCGCCGGGTGAAGAAGACATACATTGCGCTCGTCCACGGATGGCTCAAGAATGATCGGGGCACCATTGCAACCCCGATCAGCCGTGACGCGGTGCGCCGCAATCGCATGACCACGCGGCGCAGCGACGGACGCGAGGCGGTCACGCATTACGAAGTCGAACGGCGAATCGACTCCGCATACGGCAAGTTCAGTCTTCTCAAAGTCAGGATCGAAACCGGCCGCACGCACCAGATTCGCGTTCATCTGGCATCGCTGGGCCATCCGGTGGCCGGGGACCGCCTTTACGGAGCAGCTGCGGAAATTCGGGGGGAATCCGGTCCGGCAATCTTTCTGCCAAGAAATTTCCTGCATTCAACTGAGTTGCAGTTCACCCATCCGCGGACCGGGGAACAACTCAGCTTCTCGCGTCCTATTCCGGAACAGCTCGACGACTTCCTCCGCAGGCTAGTCTGATTCGACCCTCTCCGTGCGTCTATAATTACGTAGATGCGTTGGTCGTGGCGTTCATTTTGTGTGCTTGGGTTCGCGGCCGTGGTGGCAGCGGCCACCGTGCTGATGGCACAAAACGCGAACGATTTGCCCGCGGCGCCCTCTGAGGTAGCTCACCCGAAGCCCGCGCCAAAGAAGCCCGCGCGGCCAGCGGATCAGCCAGCGCAAAACCCAGCGCAAGCCGGAGACACTGCTTCCCAGGATTCGGATGAGAAGACTGCAGCGCCGCCGGCAGCGGACGGCCCAAAGCGCGCGCAGGCGCAGTCCCCGTCGCGTGACAACTCGGAAGACGAGGGCAACATCACGATTCCGGTAGTCGTCAACGAAGTCAGCGTGGTATTCACCGTCACCGACCGGCACAACCGTTATGTCAAAGACCTGAACCGGGCAGAACTCAAGGTCATTGATGATGCTCAACCGGTGCCGGAGTTCCGTTTTAGGCGGGAAACGAATCTTCCCTTGCAAATCGGCTTGCTGATCGATGCCAGCAACTCGATTCGAGACCGTTTCAAGTTTGAACAGGAATCCGCAATCGAGTTTCTGAACGAGACCATCCGGCCTCATTCCGACAAAGCTTTTGTGATCGGCTTCGATACGGTTGCCGAGGTTACGCAAGATTTCACTGACAACACGGAGAAGCTGGCGAAAGGCGTTCGTATGCTGCACCCCGGCAACGCCACCGCGCTGTATGACGCGCTGTTCTACGCTTGCCGCGACAAGCTGATGAAATCTACCCAGACGGGCTCGGTGCGGCGCGCGGTGATTCTGGTGAGCGATGGAAATGACAACCAGAGTCACGTCACGCGCGAAGAGGCCATCAATATGGCGCTGCGGGCGAACGTTATCGTTTACACCATCAGCACGAACTTTGCCAGCAGCGGAGAAGGCGAAAAAGGCGACAAAATTATGGAACGGATTGCCGACGCAACCGGCGGGCGCAACTTTCGGCCATTTCAGCTGAATGACGTTGCCAATGCCTTCGCTCAGATCCAGGACGATCTACGCAGCCAATACGAGCTTTCGTATCGGCCACAAAATTTCGCTCATGATGGCAGGTTCCGTACGATTGATATTTCCGCGCTGCGCAAGGGATTGAAGGTGCGCAGCCGCAATGGGTACTACGCGCCGACGGAGTAAGCCGCGGCCGACGGGCGATCTGGTTGACGTTTGACGGTTGAGTTAACCCGTCTTTAAACTCAGATTTTGCATCTCGAAAGGAAACTGTGAGTTCAACCGAAATTATCGAGGGCACGAAGCGCGAAATCGACGTGCAGGTACCGGCTGCAGAATATGCCCGCGAAAGTGACACGGTTATCCAGAAGTACCAGAAGTTGGCGCGCATCCCGGGCTTCCGCAGCGGTCACGCTCCACCGTCGGTTATCCGGCAGCGCTTCAAGCAAGAGATTCAGAACGACGTGGTCGATGTGCTGTTGCCCAAATATTTCCGCAAGGAAACCGAACGACTCGGTCTGATTCCGGTTTCGCAGCCTCGCATCACCGACTTGCATGTGCACGAAGGCGAGGGCCTGCACTTCAAGGCCAGCTTTGAGGTAATGCCCGAAGTTAAGGTGGAAGGCTACAAGGATCTGCGCGCAGAGCATCCGGAAATCACGGTCACCGAACAGGAAGTTGAGGACCAGCTTAAGGCTCTGCAGGAACAGAAAGCCGCATATTCGCCGGTCGAGGGACGTCCGATTGCGGCAGGTGATTACGCGCAGGTTTCGCTCGACGGCAAGCCCCAGCAGGCAGACGACGGCACCAAGCCCGTCCACATGGACGACGTGCTGGTCGAGATAGGCGGTGCCAACACCATGCCGGAATTCACCGAACACTTGCAAGGCGCCAACGCCGGTGACGAGCGCGCGTTCGACGTGCGATATCCCCAGGATTTTTCCGACGAGCGGCTTCGGGGCAAGACTTTTGGCTACAAGGTGAAAGTGAATGCCATTAAGCAAAAAGCCCTGCCGGAGTTGACGGACGAATTCGCCAAGGAACTCGGGGAGTTCACCACGCTTGAGGATGTGCGCAAACGCATTCGCGAAGGCATGGAGCATGAGCGCAAGCATGAAGCCGAGCGCGAAGCCAAAGACAAACTGCTGGCGGAACTGGTGAAGCGTAACGAGTTCGAAGTGCCGGAAGCGCTGGTCGAGCACCAGATCGATCTGCGTCTGGATCGCGGACTGCGGGCGCTGGCGGCGCAGGGCATGCGCCAGGAAGACATGAAGAAGATGGACTTCAGCCGCCTGCGCGCCGGGCAGCACGACCAGGCGGTACAGGAAGTAAAGGCAGCTTTATTGCTGGAAAAAGTCGCTGACCTGGAAAACATCCAAGTGGGTAACGAGGAAATCGACCGGGAAGTTGAAGCGCTGGCAAAGCAGACAAATCAGGCCGCGGAAGAGATTCGCGCTCGTTTGACGCGTGAGGGAGCGCTGGATAGAATCCGAAGCAGAATTCGCAACGAAAAGGCCCTCGATTTTCTGTACAGCCAGTCCGCGTAAGCGGAACATCTTCAATCCCCATCAAATACCCGGGCAGCCCGGGCAGGAGTGTGACAGAGTGAACGACAAAGACGCGCGCATGATGCTGGTTCCAATGGTGATTGAGCAGACCGGCCGGGGGGAACGGGCCTACGACATTTATTCGCGGCTGCTGCGTGACAACATTATCTTTATAGGAACTCCCATCGACGACAACATTGCTAATCTGGTAATCGCGCAGATGCTGTTCCTGGCCCAGGAAGACCCGGAGAAGGACATCCAGCTCTATATAAATTCTCCCGGGGGGTCGATTACCGCCGGTATGGCAATTTACGACACTATGCAGTATGTGAAGAACGATGTGACTACAATTTGTATTGGACAGGCTGCCAGCATGGCTGCCTTGTTGCTTTCAGCGGGAGAGAACAAAAAGAGGCTGGCGCTTCCCAATTCCAGGATTCTTATTCACCAGCCCTCGATGGGAGGCCTGTCAGGCCAGGCGACTGATATAGACATTCACGCGCGTGAAATTCTTCGCATGCGCGAGATTACAAACCAGTTGCTGGCCAAACATACCGGGCAGAAGCTGGTAAAAGTCGAGAAAGATGTGGAGCGCGACTTTATTATGAACGCGCAGCAGGCCAAGGAATACGGAATCATCGACGATATCATCTACAAGACACGCTAGGCTGTATGATCGCAATTTCGTTGCCTGATGCAGATGGACGGCGGCGATTCGAGCCAAGGGAGAGTAGAGGGCCGAGTGAAAAATCGAACCGGATCTGAAGAAATTCTGCGCTGCTCGTTCTGCCATAAATCGCAGGACGCGGTAGCAAAGCTGATCTCGTCCCCGAGCGACTACCCCCGCGCCTACATTTGCGATGAGTGCGTGGCAGTCTGCAACTCGATTCTCGAGGATGACCGAGCAGCGACTCCAGCGGCTTCCACTCCGAACCAGCTTCCCAAGCCGCACGAAGTCAAAGCGTTCCTCGATGAATACGTCATCGGGCAGGAACAAACTAAAAAGAAGCTGGCGGTAGCGGTTTACAACCATTACAAGCGCATCTTCATGAACCGGCAACGAACCGGAACTGACGGCATTGAATTGTCGAAATCGAACATCATGCTGATTGGGCCGACTGGCACTGGCAAAACGCTGATGGCGCAGACCCTGGCCCGGATGCTGGACGTGCCGTTCGCCATCGTTGACGCGACCACGCTCACAGAAGCGGGATACGTCGGCGAAGATGTCGAGAACATTATTCTGAAGCTGCTCCAGGCTGCGGACGGCGACGTGGGCCGCGCCCAGACGGGAATCATCTACATCGACGAAGTGGACAAAATCGGCCGCAAGGACGAAAACCCTTCCATTACCCGGGACGTATCCGGCGAAGGCGTGCAGCAGGCGCTGCTTAAGATCCTCGAAGGGACCATCGCCAACGTTCCTCCGCAGGGCGGACGCAAGCATCCGCACCAGGAATTTACGCCAGTCGATACCACTAATATTCTTTTCATCTGCGGCGGAGCGTTCGTTGGCCTGGACAAAGTCGTCGCTCGCCGCGCTGGCAAGAAGGCCCTCGGCTTCCGCGCCGACGAAGAATCAACGCCGGGACAAACACCGGGGCAGACAGAGACGTTGACCGGAAAGCGCAACTTCGACCTGGTAAGCGAAGTGCAGCCCGAGGACTTGATCAAGTTCGGACTCATCCCCGAGTTTGTCGGCCGCTTGCCGGTGGTGGGCGTGCTGGAAGAGCTCGATGAGGCAGCACTGATGGAGATTTTGACCCGCCCGAAGAATGCCATCGTGAAACAGTACCAGCGCTTGTTCGAGTTCGAGAACGTCCGCCTGAAGTTCAGCGAAGACGCTCTTCGCGCCGTAGCCCGCCAGGCCATGGCCAGAAAAGTCGGTGCCCGCGGCCTGCGAATGATTCTTGAAGAACTGATGCTCGACCTCATGTACCACCTGCCCAGTCAGAAGAAGGTCAAAGAGTTCGAAGTCACTCGTGAAATGGTGGAGAAACGCAACGTTTCACTTACGATGATGGAAAAAGCCGGGTAACTTCTTGCAGAGACTCGGTTTGCCGCGCCTTAATTTTCTCTCTTAGCTTTTCGTGTTTATCGCCGCGCGCCTTGCTACACTAGATTCAAGCTAGGGGCTGAACGCCTATAGCCAGGAGCTTGTCTTCGTGACTGCCGCCAAGGAAAAGTTCGAGACTAAAAAACTGCCGATGATGCCCATTCGGGACGTGGTCATCTTCCCTTTCATGATGACGCCGTTCGTGGTTGGACGGGAATCCAGCATCCACGCCCTGGAAGAAGCTCTGGCCTCGGACAAGAAGATTTTCCTGGCCACGCAGCATGACGCGAGCGTGGATGAACCCAAGTCCAACGAAATTTATCAGGTCGGCACGGTGGTGAATATCGTGCAGAGCCTGAAGCTTCCCGACGGGAATATTAAAGTTCTGGTCGAAGGCATCGAGCGCGGTAAAGTCCTGCAAGTCACGGAAGCTGAAGGCTTCATGCAGGCAACGGTCCGCTTGGCGCGTTATGCGGTTGAAACCAACCCCGCCGTCGAGCAATCGATGCAACGCGTCACTTCGCTGTTCGAACAATACGTGAAGCTCTGCCAATCGCTGAATTACGAAACCATGATTGCCGCAGTCCGCATGGAAGACCCTGCGAAGCTGACCGACACGATTGCGGCAAACCTGCAACTCTCGATTGAAGAGAAGCAGGAACTGCTGGAGATCTTCGATCCCGCCGAACGACTCACCCGCATCGGCGACGTGCTTGATGTCGAGATCGAAAAACTGAACATGGATCGCACCATCCAGTCGCGGGTCAAGCGCCAGATGGAGCGCGCGCAAAAAGAGTATTACCTCAACGAGAAGATCAAGGCCATCCAGAAGGAACTGGGCCGCGGCGAAAAGAGCGAATTCGACGAACTCAAAAAGAAGATCGAAAACGCCGGCATGCCGAAAGAAGTGAAGGACAAGGCCGTTCAAGAGCTGAAAAAGCTCGAGGCCATGCCGCCGATGTCGGCGGAATCAACAGTTTCGCGCAATTACCTCGACTGGCTGCTGGCGGTGCCTTGGAAAAAGCGGTCGAAGGAAATCCGCAACATCTCGCGCGCTGAAAAAGTTCTGAACGAAGACCATTACGGGCTGGAGAAAATCAAGGAGCGCATCCTTGAATTTCTGGCCGTCCGTCAGCTAGTGAAGAACCCCAAAGGATCGATTCTCTGCTTTGTCGGACCTCCTGGAGTTGGCAAGACGTCGCTCGGCATGTCGATTGCCAAGGCCACTGGGCGAAAATTCGTCCGCATGTCGCTTGGCGGCGTGCGCGATGAAGCTGAAGTCCGCGGCCATCGCCGCACTTACATCGGCGCGCTGCCCGGCCAGATCATTCAGATGATGAAGAAGGCCGGCACCAAGAACCCTGTCTTCATGCTCGACGAAGTGGACAAGATGTCGATGGACTTCCGCGGCGACCCGTCATCGGCCCTGCTCGAAGTGCTAGATCCTGAGCAGAACTTCATGTTCGTCGATCACTACCTCGACGTGGAGTACGACCTCTCGCAAGTATTCTTCGTCGCCACGGCGAACGTGCTGCACACGATTCCTCCTGCGCTGCAGGACCGCATGGAAGTGCTAAGACTGCACGGCTACACTGAGGCGGAGAAAGTCGAAATTGCCAAGCAGTTCCTCGTGCGCAAGCAGATGGAGCAGGCGGGGCTGATCGAAAAGAACGTAAAGTTCACCGATGATGCTATCGTCTCGCTCATCCGCAACTACACGCGCGAAGCTGGCGTACGCAACCTGGAACGCGAAATCGGAAACGTGTGCCGAAAGATTGCCCGCAAGGTAGTGAAGGAAGGTTCGAATTACGCCATCATAGTTACCGGCGAAAACGTCAACGACTTTCTGGGAGTGATCAAGTTCCGCGACACCCTGGCGCACGAAAAGAGCGAAGTCGGCCTGGTCACCGGCCTGGCGTGGACCGAAGTCGGCGGCTCGATTCTTTCTACTGAAGCGTCCGTGGTTGACGGTAAAGGCAAGCTGACGCTGACCGGCAAACTCGGCGACGTGATGCAGGAATCGGCGCACGCGGCCATGTCCTACATTCGCTCGCGCGCACACCGCCTGGGGCTGAACCGCGACTTCTACCGCAACTTCGACATTCACGTGCACGTGCCCGAAGGTGCCATTCCAAAAGATGGCCCGTCCGCGGGCATTACCATTGCCACGGCCATTGCCAGCGCGCTCAGCAAGATTCCCGTTCGCCGCGATATCGCGATGACGGGAGAAATCACGTTGCGCGGCAAAGTGCTTCCCATCGGCGGGCTGAAAGAAAAGCTTCTCGCTGCGCATCGCGCCGGGCTGTTCGAGGTCATTCTCCCCAAGGACAACGAGAAGGACATCGCCGAGGTTCCGGAGAACCTGCGCGACGCCATGAAATTGCACTTCGTCGATACCGTGGACCAGGTGCTGGCCATCGCGCTCGAACAGGCGTTGCCAGTGGTTGACTTGCCGGCAGAGACGGATCGTTCCATCGCACCGCCCATGGGCGATGCCGACGCGCCCTCAGCACACCAGTAAGTATGGCGCGGACACTCCTGTCCGCGTCATTAGACCCTGGAGCGGCGGGCACCGTCGCCCGTGCACAGCGTTAGAAACCTGCCGTTCATCTCATCGACAAATGCCCCGCGATGGCCGCTGCAAAACGTCGCCCCGTAGAGCTACAATTTCCCTATGCTCCCGCGAGTTTCCATCAACGTAAAGGGAACAACGGGCCTGGTGGTCGCGGCGGCGATCATTGTGGCAGTGCTAGTGTCCTTTCCGGCATACCGCGTGTTCTTTGCTATCAGCGTGGGAATCGGCGTGGTGGTGGCGGGAATTTTGTACCTGCGCAACAAGTATCGTCCTATCACGGAGAAGGACGTCAATAGCAAGCGCCCGTTGGGGCTGGATTGAACCCACGAAATTGTTCTGAAACTCGCGGGGAGAATGTCCGCGCCACTTTCCTCGACTTGCAACTTCTGCGCAGACAATCGAAACTGAGTTGTGCGCGTAATTTCCAGATTCATGACATCGGCCTTGAGCGTGGACCACTTCCCTGTGGCGGTGCTGCCTGAAGTCGCGTTCTTTGGCCGCTCGAACGTTGGCAAATCGAGCGTGATCAATTCCCTGCTGGGGACAAAGATCGCCAAGACCAGTTCGACACCGGGACGCACTCAATCCATTAATTTTTTTGAAGTGCGCTGGGCGGGCAAGCCGCACCCAGAGGTCGTTTTCGCTGACCTGCCAGGGTACGGCTATGCGCGGGTGCCCAAGGCGATCACGGCCGGCTGGTCGGGGTTCATCGAACCCTACGTGAAGGAGCGGCAAGCTCTGAAACTGTGCGTGGCGCTGATCGACTTGAATGTGCCTCCGCAGGAAAACGACCAGAATTTGCTGGATTTTTTGGAGGAAGCCGGACGCCGGGTTCTGATTGTGGGCACCAAGGCGGACAAGCTTTCCGGCAATACCCTCCACAGCTCGCTCGAAGCATTCAAGAAGACGCGGCCGGGTGCGAAGGTGGTGCCGTTTTCCGCGCGCACGGGAATAGGCCGCGATGCCTTATGGCAGGAAATTCGCGCGGCGATCCAGGAGTGACAACGGCTAAGAGACTTTCAAAGGTTCCCCGTCCGTGATGCGGTTACGCACAAAATTGCGGGGAAGTCTGCCCCGAGGATATTCCACTCATGCGGGCCGATCTCTGAGGTCGTCGGCCCCGTGACGAAACAGGCCCTCGGTGATCTTTCCTGGCGACAAACACTCCTTGTGCAACTGACATTTTGTGGTAACGTGACCGAAGAATGTTGCCGTTTTGTGCCGTCAGGGGCAACGTCGCGCGGCCCTGCCCAGAGCGGCCTTCAGCGCGCCTCACTGAGAGCAAAGCAGATATCCGAACGTAGGTTTGCGCGGGCTCACGGCATACCAAATGCTTATAAGAAAACATGGGACGACGGTAACCGTGGGTAACCGGAGACCGCATCGTTTCCTGGGAAGATCAAAGGTAACCGCGAACAATTAACTTTTGAGCTTGGATTTTTTGACAGGTGGCTTACAATAAACGCCTGTCCTGTAAAAGGACCCCCCATGCGAAAGAACGCCGCCTTCGTCCTGCTAACTCTGGCCCTGAGCTGTCAGGCATCCGCCGTGCGTCCGATGGTTGGCGCCCGGTACCATCGCATGCATCGCCTTCACCGCGTTCCATGGAACCCGGTATTCAAGCCTTCGCACCAGTCTTTGCTAATTCAGAACGCAGAAATTGATCGTCTAAACCTGCCTCGCATTCGCGACGACAGGGAGCTGGAGATTTTGAAAGACCGCGGCGACCTGGTGGAGATCGTTCCGAACGAGGCACTGCGCATTCAACCCTCGCTCGAACCGGGCCGGCGGTACTGCCGCTCTTGGACGCTGGAGTTCCTGCAGGACCTGAGCGCGGCATACTACAAAGAATTCGGTGAGCAGATTCAGGTGAACTCAGCCGTGCGTACGGTGCTAGTACAGAAGAAGCTGCGGCGGCACAATCGCAATGCGGCACCGGAAAAAGGCGAGACCGCGTCATCGCATCTGGCCGGCCTGACGGTTGACCTGCAACGCCGCGGCATGACCAAGCCGCAGGTGAAGTGGGTGGAAGATTACATGCGCCCGCTGAAGGAACTCGGATTGATCGAACCGGAAGAAGAACGCCGCCACTGGTGCTTCCATGTGATGGTTGGCGGCAGCTACAGCGAGTACCGTGCAACCAAAATGCTTGCGGAACAACAGAACTCCTCGCAAACCTTCCGCGAGATTACGACCATCGGACTGCCCGGCGCACAGCAGTAACGGCGCCGACCTATAGAACGCCTCAGCTGGATTCCGTCAGCTTTTTCGCAATCGCGCAATACAACTCCACTGCCTCGTGCAACTGCTTTTTCTCCACGTACTCGCCTTCGGTGTGGGCAACGTGAATTGAGCCCGGGCCGAGCAGCAGTGGCTGCCCCCAGTTGCTCAGCGCAGGAATGTCAGTCGTGAACTTCGCGACAAAAGTTGGCAGGTTTTCGAAAGTGCGCAAGCGGACGAAGGGAATGTCGAGAGTGAAATCAATTTGCACGAGGTCGCCGACCGCGGAGAGAATCTGTTCGCGCAGGGGCTCTGAAGGGGCGATCAGGCGGAAGAGCAGCAGCGCCCGCGCTTTGTCGGAGATCACGTTAGGCGCGCGACCCCCTTCGATCAGGCCGATGTTCATTGTGCAGGGGCCGATCTCCGGATCTTCGGGCAACTTCATCGATCGCAACCGATGCAGCGCCTCGACCAGTTTGTCGATGGCCGACTCCCCAAGCTCCGGGTACGCAGAGTGCGCCATACGTCCCGTGCCTGTGAGTTCCACGCGCAACGCGCCTTTTGAGGCGATGGCGGCGCGGTTTTCCGTAGGCTCGCCATTGATCAAAAACTTGCAGTTGTTCGGCTGCTGGTTAGCGACTTTGGCGCCGAGGCTGTCGCGCTCCTCGCCCACAACAAATAGCAGTCCGACATAAATATCATCTTTCTTCAGCCGCTCGGCGGCCTCAATCTGCGTGGCGATGATTCCCTTGGCGTCGCATGCACCACGGCCATACACGCGGTCGTCAGTCTCGGACGATGGGATGAACGGCGGAACCGTGTCCATGTGCGTGGAGAAAACCACTGCAGGGCTGGGCGCTTGAGGAGAAGTTGCAAACACGTTGGCACGGTCGCGCTCAGCAACCGTGACCTGAACCTCGTAGCCGAGACGGCGCAACTCCTGCGCCAGGAACTTCCCTACCGCCGCCTCATGGCCGGTTAGCGACTCGATGTCGATGAGTTGACGCGTGAAAGAGACGACGTCCATGCGCTTCGAGGATACCGTACACGCGCGCGATTGGGCGAACTCAGGATTTGGATGGATACGACGGAGCAAAGCCTTCAACTAAAAAAGCGCAAAGCGCGCAAAGAAACCACGAAATCTGGACCGCGCGGAGGACGCCGGGATCGCGGAGGAAGATCAAAGAAAAACGGCGAGTCTCTGGGCACCCCGAGTTCTCAGGGGTTCAATGTGTGTTCCTTGCGATAATCTAGTCGTTATGGATACCGCCGCTGGCGCAATTCGGTCGCTCTTTCTCGATGGCCCTGCCGGAAAGCTTGAGGCACTTCTGAATGACGGAGCGGGGGACGCGACCCACGCGGCGCTAATTTGCCATCCTCACCCCGTGTATGGCGGAACGCTGCACAACAAAGTTGTGTTCCATACCATGAAAGCGTTGAACGGTTTCGGATTTCCCGTGCTGCGTTTTAATTTTCGCGGTGCTGGTCTGAGCGAGGGCGAGCATGACAGCGGCAATGGCGAACTGGATGACGTGCGCACCGCGCTCGACTGGCTTGATCGCGAATTTCATCTCCCGATTGTTTTTGCGGGATTCTCGTTCGGGGCTGCGGTCGGGTTGCGCGCCGCCTGCGAAGACGACAGAGTCAAGGCGACAATCGGGCTGGGCGTTCCGGTACAGCCGGTGGAAGACCGGACCTACGACTTGACCTGCCTGAAATCTTGCGGGAAGCCCAAATTGTTTGTTAGTGGCAGCCGCGATCAGTTCGGTCCGAAGGAGAAGCTGGAGGCGCTGGTCAATTCCCTTCCGGAACCGAAGAAGCTGGTGATCATCGAGAGTGGCGATCATTTTTTCGAGGGCCGGTTGCGCGAGTTGCGGGAGGCGATTGAGGCATGGCTTCGGGAGATGCACATCGCATGACCGGGGCGCCAGCGTGAAAGCAATCGCGCGACACATCTTCGACCATGCTCTGCGTGAATGCAGCGTGGACTCCGCTTTCTCGCGCAAAGTTTCTTGCGAGCACGGACTCCTTCGCGTCTGCGAAGATCTCTACGATCTGAACGCATATAACCGCGTGTTCGTCATATCGCTGGGCAAGGCGGCTCACACCATGCTCAGGGCCCTGCACGAGCAGACCGGCGAGCGCTTCGAAGGAATCGTCGCCAGCCCGGTAGCGCCTGAGTTCCAAATCCGCGGATTCAGATATTTCCAAGGCGGCCATCCAGTCCCGAATTCCGAATCTATCCGTGCGGGCGAAGCAATGCTCAAATCTCTGAATACGCTGAATGAGGGATGCCTGGCGATTTTTCTTATCAGCGGCGGGGGATCGGCGTGCGCCGAGAAGCCGATCGACCACGAGATTTCTCTGAATGATCTGGTTGAGACGTATCGGGCGCTGGTAAATTGCGGGGCGCCGATCGCGGAAATCAATGCCATTAGGAAACATTTATCGGCGATGAAAGGCGGACGGCTGGCGCAGGCGGCGTATCCGGCACAGCAGATTTCAATTCTGATTTCTGATGTCCCGGATAACACGCCGGACGCGCTGGCCTCGGGGCCAACCATGCCCGACCCTACAACGGCAGAAAACTGTTACGCCATCGCGGCGAAACATGCACTGCTTCCGCAACTTCCACTATCCGTCCGGGAATTGTTCGAGCGCCGCGCTCTCGAAGAAACGCCAAAATCTGACGATCCCGCGTTTATTCGTGCACGCTGGTGGACTTTGCTCTCGAATTCCGCAATGCTCGATGCGGCGAAGGCGGAGGCCGAACGGCAGGGTTTCGCGGTCACCATCGACAACAGTTGCGACGATTGGGACTACGCCCGCGCCGCCGACCATTTGCTGGCGAGATTGCGCGATTTGCGTCGGGCGAATAATAGAGTGTGCCTGCTTAGCGGTGGGGAGGTAACGGTGCGCGTCGAGAACGCCGGAACTGGCGGCCGCAATCAGCAGTTTGCTTTGTATTGCGCGGAAAAGATCGCCGGCGAAACCATCTGCGTGCTCAGCGCGGGATCGGACGGGATCGACGGGAACAGCCCCGCCGCGGGTGCGATTGCGGACGGAATGACGCGGGTGCGGGCGAGAGCCGGCGGGATTGATCCGCAGCAACACCTTTCCGCGTTCGACTCCTACCCGCTGTTCAAGGCTTTGGGAGACGCAATCACTATCGGGCCGACGGGCAATAACCTGCGCGATATTCGGATCCTGCTCGCGTATTGAGAGCAGGTCCCCAAGAAGAAAGACGAAACGCTCAGCACAGAGGCCCCGGAGTTTCAGAGGGGAAGACAGAGAGGCAGAGTATGGATAACCGTCGAGCGAAGGCGCAGAAGATAACAGACTTTTCGCCTCAGAAAAGTTTCGTGACGCCTTCGGGAAGAATCAGTACCCGGTCGCTCACGCCTGCTGCGGCCGCTTCCTGCTCGAGCAACTGCAGCGGCTCGTCCATTGGTTCGTGCGACAGGCGAAAGCTTCCATAGTGCATGGGCACCATCCAACGGGAATTCAGATCGAGGAAGGCGCGCGTGGCGTCACCGGGGCTGGTGTGCACGTTGCGAAATGACGCCGGGTGGTAGGCGCCGATGGGGAGCAGCGCGACTTCCGGCGCAAGGCGGGTGCCGATCTCACGGAAGCCGGAGAAATACGCCGTGTCGCCGGCATGATAAATCGAGTGCTTGGAGTCGCGCAGAACGTAGCCGCCGTACCCGCGGTGCGCATCGCGCAGAACGCGCGCACCCCAGTGCCGCGAGGGCACATGCGTGACCGTCACCTCGCGATGCCTGTAACTGTTCCACCAGTTCAGTTCTACGACGTCTCGAAATCCCAGGTCAGAGACAAGGTCGAACACATGCTCCGGCACGACCACGGTCGGCGCCGAACCGCGCAGTCGTCGGGTGTGCTGGACAATTGAGCGCAGCGATGGCCGGTGCAGATGATCGAAGTGCGCGTGCGTGATCAGTACCAGATCAATGGGCGGAAGGTCAGCGATTCTGAGGCCAGGTTTGCGCAGGCGCTTAAGAACGAAAAGCCAGCGCGCGAAGTTAGGATCGACGACGACATTTTCGCCGCCTATTTGCAGGAAGAAGCTGGAATGTCCAACGAAGGTCACGCCCATTTGGCCGTTCGCCACCAAGACTGGCCTGTGCGTTTCGCCGGTCCGCGGCGTCATTACCGAGTGGCCCACCAGGTGACTGAACTGCTTCGCGCGGCTACGCAGGGCCGAATTTTTCAGCGCGTTCTTCAGCATGACTTCTTATTGGATGACAAAGGGCTCTCGGACGGTTCGTGAAGAAGCCGCCTTCCCTTTCCGGGAGCACCGCCACTCCGATATTTTACCAATCCGCTACATTCGCTTGACCCCTTTTCCTGCGTCATTTCTAATTTACGGAGTTCCAGGAGTTCTTCATGCGAGTTGCATTCATGGGTTTGGGAATCATGGGCCACGCCATGGCGCTGAATCTGGTGAAAGCCGGCCACGAGGTTTCGGTATGGAACCGCAGCCCGGGGAAAGAAGTGGAAGGCGCGCGATCTGCAATGTCTCCCGCCGACGCAGCGCGGGACGCAGAAGTAGTGTGGATATGTGTTTCGGACACGGCGGCCGTTGAACAAGTGCTGTTCGGCCCTGAGGGCGTTGAGCAGTCGCTGGCCGAGGGCATGGTAATTGCCGACTCGAGCACGATTTCTCCCGCGGCGACGCGAAAGTTTGCCGAGCGGGTTGCGCCGAAAGGCGTGCAGTACGTGGACTCGCCCGTCACTGGATCGAAGGTTGGCGCCGAGGCGGGGACGCTGCTCTTTATCGTCGGCGGGGACGAGCAGGCGATTGAGAAGCTCAAGCCGCTGTATGCGGCGATGGGGAAAAAGATTTTCCGCATGGGCGAGACCGGCAAGGGGCAATCCGCCAAGCTGGCGATGAACCTGCAGATCGCGATGATTTACGAAGGCTTCGCCGAGGGGTTGACGCTGGCAGCAAAACTCGGCGTGGAGCCTTCGACGCTGATTCCGCTCATCAATGCTTCGATGATTAAGTCAGGCGTCGTGGAATACAAAGCCCCGTTTGTGCTGGATCGCGACTTCACGGCAAACTTTCCGTTGCGCCTGATGCGTAAAGATATTCGCTTGGCGCTGGAAGCGGCGAAAGAAGCAAGAGTGAAGTTGCCGGGGCTGGAAACAGTCGAGGAAGTCTATGACGTTGCGGTGGACGAAGGCTACGCTGATCTCGATTTCGCCGCCACGATCATGCTGCTGGAAAAATGGGCGGGCGTAAAGGTGAAGGGGCAGGCCGCCTAGCTCTTGGGCGATGTCCAGGGCTACACATGCATTGGTGAGTTGTGCGGTCAGTGCGCAACGGCTCTTGCGGCGGCCGGTTGCGACTTCAGGTAGTTCCCCCGAAAGACAAAACCAGTAGGTTTTCCCCTCTGGACTGTCGCTGCGTTCGACAGGTCGTTATTCAACAGCAGGCGCTTTCCTGAAACGGTGTGCGCCTCCAGGAAGACTCGAGTCCCCGCTTCGGAGATGCTGTTGCGGACGGAAACCCCTGTCCCGTTGCGTAGAGAGATAGCCGCCGCCTTTGCCCCGGGCGCTTCTGATCCGCTAAAGCCGTTCAAGTCGAGATTTCTGAAGTCTTCGAGTTCAATCGCGCTGGAAAAGAACTCGGAGCCGAACTGCTTCACGTCGAGATGATCGCCGCCGCTGTCAGCATTTTTCGCCTCCGGTGGCGTCGCATAACATGTGTCGTCAATGCACCAGTGGATCGACGAATTCTGAATGTGCAGTCCATCCACGTATCTCCCGTAGATGCCCGGAATATCATGCTTGAAGACGCCCTGTTTGGGAGGCGCGACCCAGCGGAAGTCAAAGTTCCCGCCGACCAGGTCGCTCACATCCTTTCGCGTAGTGCGGATGGTGAAGTGGACGTTGTCGAGCAGAATGTTCCGCAGCCACGCATCGGGATGACCGTACAGCACGATGCTGCTTTCGGCGTCGCCGCTCACGTTTGAGAACGTCACGTTGCTGATTTCGCCCGAACCCTTGCCCGCTTGCGGCTTTCCCACCGCGATGTAAATAGGCTCGCCCTTGCCCCACCAGTCGCCGGTTAAAAGCGCAGTATCGATGCGGATATTGGCAAACGAAATGTGGTCGGTCTTGCCGAAGCCGCGCTCATAGATCGCGAGCCCGCGGTTAGCGTGTATGGTCAAGTTGTCAAACATGTTGTACCGGCTGGCTTCCAGACGAATTCCTGAAGACCGCGACGCCAGCACGCAATTGGCTACGGTCACATCCACGCTGTCAACGATCGCGAAGTCGTCGTCGCCAGTGCGAATGTCGCAATCGGAAAAGTGAACGTCTTTGCATCCGAAACAATCGAAGCCATCGTTGTTCGGAAGCAAGGGATCGTTTACGACGTGAAAATTGGTGACGGCGGCGCGCTCTACACGCTGGAAGTGCGCGGTCCAATTGGGAGCGTTGCGCAGCGTGACGTCACGGATCAGCACGTTCTTGCAGTCGAAACAGACCATCATGGTTCCGGGACGGCCTTCGGGCTTGAGCGCGACCGGTCCGTCGCCGGCCATGTGAATGACGTCTACGGAACGCTGGCCCTGGCGCGTGGCGGCAGGATCGAAATCCATGGAGCCGTGCGGCTTGTTGAGATCGAAGAAGGAATCGCCGTTGCCTTCGATGACGCCGTGGCCGACAATGGCAACGTTTTCGACATCGCGGCCGAAAATGATGCCCATTCTGTCGCCTTCGCCCGAACTGTTCGTGCCATAGACGTGGGCGAGCCCGTAGTCGCTGATCGAACCGTAGTCCGCGACATTCTTGCTGCCTTCGAGCACGGCGCCGGGCTCAAGATCGAGAGTTATGTTGCTGGCGAACGGAAGGTGCCCGTCAAATATGTTCCTGCTGGAAACACGACGGTGCCGCCACCGGCTTTTGCGGCCGCGCTGATGGCAGCTGAAATTGCTGGCGTGTCCAAGACTGTGCCGTCCCCTTTGGCGCCAAAATCCATGATGTTGTAGATGTGCGACGCCGAAACCTGGGGTTGGAGGGAAGGGCTTGGAGGGGCCGCTTGCGATGTAGGCGCAGTTTGGGCAAACGCGAAAGCGGAAACGAAAAGGAATGCGGCTAGCAAAAGGTTGGGCAAGCAGGGGTTCGTCATCGGAATAAACCATATTCTGAGTCGCTCATTCCGGCAAGCCGGAAGGAAGGAGCACTTTTTCGCGCGTCCGTTCTAGAATGGGTGACGAGCATCGCCATGGCCGACTCCCTCTTTCTCAGTCTCTGGTTTCGCGATTCTGAACTCGACGACCTGTTGCCGAACGCTTTGCGCACCATGCAGCAGTTTCCGTATTCCAAACTTCTGCCAGGCATTGCCGGTGTGTCTGTGCAGCCGGTCTCGTGGAACGAGGCGACGATCCTTGAACAACGCTACCGTCCCGGTATCACTCCGGAACAGGCCGTGCTGGTTGCGGCCGACTTGTTACATGAGGATTACGCCTACGTCTTCGAGGTGAATTGGGACTTGTGGACACCCGAGCCGCTCGACGGCGAGTGGCATCGCAAGCCCACGCCGGTAAAAGTCATCGCCCGCGCCGTGGAATTCGATGCAGGCGAGGCCCAAGCCCAAGGCGAGATTCAAGTGGATTTCGGTTTGGACAGCGCATTGCTGCACGAGGAGTTCGATCTTACCTCTGAGATCGAAATCCGGGTGCGCGCCAACGTGCAGATGCTGGTGGATTACATCAATCGCGTGGAGAAAAGCGTGGGCGCGGAAACACGCCTGCTGTGGTCAGAGTCCGACGAAAATCTGGCGCAGAAGTTGATCGCCCGGTTGCAGTGAGCGTAAGGCGTCGTTGGTCTTTGGTCGTCGGTCGTTGGCAAGCCTTAAAACGGTCGATCGTCGTGCGTCGCACGGAAGAGCCGGAAACCTGGGCGTCTTGCGCAGTTGTGATAAACATAAGGTTGACGGCGATGGGGTTCGCCATAACCGCTCGTGCTTCCGCACTGGCTGATAACTCCTACCACAATGCAGTGGAGGAGACCCATCGTGTCAGAGAGCGCAAGAAACATACTCGTCATATCACTCGGCGCAATCTTCGGCGCCAATGCACGCTGGATGCTCAGCCGGTATCTGGCAAGGGCCATCGGCCCGGTCTTCCCCTACGGAACGCTGGTGATTAACGTGACCGGCAGCTTCGTGGTCGGCTTCTTTATGATCTGGGCGACGGAGCGCGTATTGATCGATCCGCGCTGGCGCCTGCTGATTGTCGTCGGCTTCTGCGGCGCCTTTACTACGTTTTCCAGCTTCGCGTTTGAAACCGTGTCGTACTTTGAGCATGGACAGTGGGCGCTGATGGCGGCGAACTTCGCCTCAAACAATCTGCTTTGCCTGGGAGCGGCGGTCGTCGGGATGGCGCTGGCAAGGGCATTATGAAATTGTTCACCGTTCTGGGAGACCCGGGGGAGCGGCTGTCGTACCGTTCATTTAGAATTCAACGCGCGATGGCAGTTCAAGTCACGATGTACATAAATGAGTCCGACAAATGGCAGGGCAAGCCGTTGCACCTCGCCGTCCTGAACTACCTGCGCGACGAAGGCGTTTATGCGGCATGCGTGCTGCACGCAGTGGGGGGATTTCTAGGGCGGATGCGGGTGAAGACCAGCCACCTGGTGGACGCCGGCGGCAAACTCCCCTTGCTCATCATTTTTGTTGACACCGACGAGCACATCAGCCGCGTACTTCCTAAACTGAAGGAAATGGCCACGCACCGAATGATCGTTCGAGAAAGCGTTGTGCTCGAACAGGGGAACCTCGATTGATGTCCGATTCCGCGCTCGACATTCTGGCCCTCGCCGCGCATCGTGATGATGTGGAGCAGACCTGCGGCGGCACTCTACTCAAGATGGCGGAACTCGGCCGTCGCACCGGCATTCTGGATTTGAGTCGCGGGGAAATGGGTACGCGCGGTTCGGCGGAAGATCGCGCCAGCGAAGCCGCCGAGGCGGCGAAGATATTGCGCGCCTCGTGGCGCGAGGCGCTCGACATTCCCGATGGGCGAGTCGAAAACACCTGGGAGAACCGGCTGAAGGTGGCCCGGGTAATCCGGCAGACGAGGCCGCGAGTGGTGATTCTGCCTTATTGGGAAGGCCGCCATCCGGACCATTACACGGCGTCGAAATTGGGATATGAAGCCTGCTTTCTGGCGGGATTGGCGAAGCTGGATGTTGATGCGGCGCTCAGCAATCAGCACTCAGCATTCAGCCAGGTCGCTTCGGCGGTGGCGAGCGTGGTGGCGGGAGAAAAACAGGACGCTAAACTGGCGCCACACCGCCCCTTCAAAATTATTTACGCGACTTTGTATTACGACATTCGTCCAACCTTTGTGGTGGACATCACGGACCAGTTCGAGGCGCGCTTCGAATCGCTGATGGCATACAAGACACAGTTCAGCGATCAAGAAGCTGGCAAAGATATCTTCCCCGCGCGCGCGGAAATCCGAACCCGCATTGAAGCCATGGCGCGTTTTTACGGCATGCTGGCCGGCGTCACCTACGGCGAGCCGTTCTTACAGAAAGAAGTCGGGCTCGTCGAGGACGTGACTGCGATTCCGGTGAAATCCATTTAGCACTGGGAAAGAGGGGGCTGTCCCGAACTTTGAGGACGGGGCCAACTTCTCTTTCTGACGTTCTACGCGCTGGCCTTCTTCGGCTCGATCTGAATGCTGCCGATATTGCCTTGGAGCCACTGCTTGAATGTCTGCAGTTCAGAATTCACGCTGCGGGAGAAGTCCACGCTGCGGGCGGCGCCCATGGGTTCCGCGAAGTCGCGGAAAAACTGAAACATGTTACCCAGGTCCTCCGCGCCCGGAAAACCGAACGTGCGATACACCTCAGGCGGAACATAGTTGTAGGCCACTTCTTCACCGACTGCTTCGCTTAAGTCAGCCGCCATCTGCGATCCCGTCAGCTGCTCACCGGAAATGCCCACCGTCTTTCCGATGAACTCATCGCCGCGTTTGAAGATTCCGTACGCGCACTTCCCAATATCTTCGGCAGCGATGCCGGGAAGCCTGCGCTCGCCCATGGGAAGAGTGAACGCCAGCTTGCCGTCCGGGCCGCGCTTCGGTCCCATGCCGAAGAAGATGAGATTATCCCAGTAGAACGAGGTCAGCAGCAGGGTTGAAGGCAGCCGCTGGAAATCCGCGTCGGCTTCGCCCTTCGAGTCCAGGTGAGGCACTTTGTACTTGCCCTGCAGGGTAGGCATGCGGTTATCGCTCAAGGGCACGAATTTGCGTGTGTCTTCGAGCGTTGACCAGATGACGTGCTTCACTGCCGTTTGTTTCCCGGCCTCGGCCAGCGCGCGGGCATTCGCGGTCTCCCGCTCCGGCGAAAAGTGGGCCCAGAAAAAAGTGACGCAAAACGCGCCGTAGGCTCCAGCGAAGGCGCGGTTCAAGCTGGACGGATCGTCAAGATCGGCGGCGACCACTTCGGCGCCAAGTTTCGCCAGCACCTTCGCTTTATCGGAGTTCACGTCGCGGGTGAGTGCACGAACGGCAAAACCGCCACTGGGGTCAGCGAGAATGGCGCGCGCCAGACCACCGCCTTGCGCTCCGGTCGCTCCGGCGATAGCAATAATTTTTTTGTCAGTCATGAGTCCTCCTGTAAATGCTCGTAAAGCTTACCTCTTGATTGCCACAGCCACTCCATCCCGGATAGGCAGTACAGTTGGGAAAAGTTCGGGCAAGGAATATAACAGACGATTGAACTCCAGAATGCCCTTGGTCGAAGCGTCGACAGGATTCTCCTGCGCAACGCGGCCGCTCCAGAGAACGTTGTCGGCGACCAGTAGGCCGCCTTTGCGCAGGCGCGGCACCGCCAGTTTGAACGCGCGGGGATAATCTTCTTTATCAATGTCGCAGAAGATGATGTCGAATTCCTGCTTCTGCTCGGAGAGCAACTCCAGCGCGTCGCCCACTTTGATGGAGATTCGATGGGCAACTCCGGCGCTCTCGAAGTACCCGCGAGCTTCGTCAGCTTTCTTGCGGTCACCGTCAGTGTAGATCACGCGTCCGCCTTCGCCAACGGCACGCGCCCACCAAATAGTTGAGTATCCGACGGCCGACCCGAGTTCAAAAACCGTTTTCGCGTTGACGATAAGTGCGAGTTGATGCAGAAATCGACCGACGGCCGGGCCGACGATCGGAATGTCGCGCTTAGTGGCCTCGGCTTCAATTTGCGCGAGGACTTCATCACGAGGCGGCAGCAATGAATAGAGATACTTCTCTACCGGGCCAGTGGTGATCTCGTATTTCAGCCAGTCGGGTTTGGGAGTGTCGGGCATAGTCGTGCGTTATGAAATCGTCTGTCCCGGTTTCATCTCCAGGACTTCAACGCCCCTCACCAGTTTGCTTAACTCACTCGGGCGTCCGGTGAGTACGGGGAAAGTGGCGAAGTGCATGGGGATCACGGTTTGCGACTTCAGCAGATTACAAGCATACGCCGCCTCGCGCGGACTCATAGTGTAGTGGTCGCCGATGGGCAGCATGGCGATCTGGGGCGCGTAGAGATCGCGAATGATTGCCATGTCGCCGAAAACGTTGGTATCCCCGGCGTGGTAAATCTTAACGCCATTGTCGAACTCGACCACGTAGCCGCAGGCCTCGCCGCCATACACGAATTCATCGCCATCCAGAATGCCGCAGGAATGATCGGCATGAACCATCGTCACTTTGATGTCGTCGAGTTGCTGCGTACCGCCTTTATTCATCTCCGAAGTTGTCGCCACCCCCTTCTTCCGCAACCACGCGCAGAGTTCGGGGATACCGACAACTTTAGGATTGTGCTGCTTTGCAATCTCGACCGCGTCACCGATATGGTCGCCGTGCCCGTGCGTCACCAGCATCACATCAACGGAATTGAGGTTTTTCTCGGACTCCGGACATGCCGGATTGTTCCTGACCCAAGGATCGATCAGAACAGTTTTTCCTTTTGGAGTCTGGATGCGAAAGGTGGCATGGCCAAGCCAGGTAATCTTGAGTCCATTGAGCTGCATAGGCTTTCTCCCGACGACCGGAATATTCTAGGGGCATTCGCGCTTCCAGTTCAATGTTGAGGGTCGCGGCTATAGCTTTGCGGCAATGGCGTAAGATGTCGTGCGTGGAAGAACTGAGAATACTCTTATCGCGGGAACAGATTGCCGCGCGGGTTGCCGAGATGGCTCAGCAGGTCACTGCCGATTTCCAGGGTGAACCAGTACTGTTTGTGGGTGTGCTCAAGGGCGCAGCAATCTTTTTGAGCGACTTGGTGCGCCAGGTGCAACTCGAAGCGGCTTACGATTTTATAGGCGTTTCAAGCTACGGAAATCCGCGCGGGCCCATGCAGGAGAAAGCTTGGGACTCGACCGGAGAAGTTCGACTCACGAAAGACGTGGAGCAATCGCTACGCGACAAGAACGTCGTTCTGGTGGAAGACATCCTCGACACCGGGCTGACGTTGAGCTTCCTGAAACGCTTGCTGCTCGGGCATCAGCCCAAACGATTCAGCGTTGCAGTGCTGCTCGACAAGCCTTCCCGGCGCAAGGTGGCGATCAACGCGGATTACGTGGGCTTCACTGTGGCGGACGAGTTCCTGGTTGGCTACGGACTGGATTTTGCGGAGAAGTATCGCAACCTGCCGGACATCTGCGTACTGCCGGCGGCTGGTGGAGCAGAGGGATAGGACCGCGAACGCATTGGGGCCGTACGTTGCCGGTCGTACCAGCGCCACGGTCGTACGTCGTACTAAACGGCGTCTGGGCGTATAACAAACGGCATATGGCTAAGGGTTGGCGGACGAATTACGACGGACGCCGGACGGCGCGCTCCACGTTTTCCGCAACCTGCGCTGCTATCATTGAGTGTGGAGACAGCAGCCGTCCAATCAGAACTGCAATCGCGCATTGAGCCGCTGTTGCTCGAGGTCGCCGACGTGGTCAACACCACGCTCGACCTGGACACGACCCTGCGCCGGGTTGCGGAGTTGGTGCGCAAAGTCATCGATTACGAAATCTTCGGCATCCTGCTGCTGAACGAAAAGACGCAAGAACTCTATTTCCGCTTCAGCGTCGGTCATCAGCGGGAGATCGCTGACCGCCTGCGAATTAAGCTGGGTGAAGGAGTGACCGGAACAGCTGCGCAAAAAGGCGAGGCAGTTCTGGTGGATGACGTTTCGGCGGATCCGCGCTACATTTCGGCGGTGCCGAACGTGCGCTCGGAACTGGCGGTGCCGCTGATCGTCAAGAACCGGGTCATCGGCGTTATCGACATTGAGTCGCCGCAGCCCAACCACTTCACCGAAGAACATAAACGGCTGCTAACCCTGATCGCATCCCGCATGGCGGTCGGCATCGAGAACGCGCGGCTTTACACCCGCATCAGCCGGCAGGCGCGGACGCTTTTGCTGCTGAATGAAATCGCGCGCGAACTCACCTCAATTTTGAACGTGGACGAGTTGCTGAAGCGCATTGGCGAATTGCTGAACCGGATTATCGATTTCCAGATGTTCAGCATTCTCCTGCTGGATTCCGCCGGGACCATGTTGCAGCATCGCTTTTCGCTGCGCTTCCAGGAGAACATCCAACTGAAGCACGACGTTGCGCTCGGCAAGGGGATCGTTGGCTACGCCGCCGAAAACAAGCAGGCGGTGCTGGTGCGAGACGTGAAAAAAGACGAGCGCTATATCGAGACGAATCCCGAAACACGGTCGGAGCTGGCAGTTCCCCTGATCTACAAAGACAATGTGATCGGCGTGCTGGACCTGGAGCACACCAAGCGCGGCTTTTTTACCGAGGACCACCAGCGCACTATTACGACGCTGGCGGCGCAGATCGCGATCGCCCTCGAAAACGCGCGACTGTATGAGCAAATCGCAAGGCAGGAACGCCGCCTGGATCGCGACCTGGCAATGGCGCGCGAATTGCAATTCCGGCTGCTGCCGCAGTCGCTGCCCAAGCTTGCGAACCTTGAAATCGCAGCAAAGTTTTCCCCGGCGCGGGCCATCGGCGGCGACCTCTACGACTTTCTCGCCTACTCGAATTCACGTACCGCAATTGCCATCGGTGACATCAGCGGCAAGGGCGCGCCGGCGGCGATTTACGCTGCGCTGGTCAGCGGCATTCTGCGTTCGCATGCGCCCATCGAGCCCGGCCCGGCGGAAATGCTTTCGGCAGTGAACTATTCGCTGGCGGAGCGCCGCATTGAAGGCCAGTTCGTTTCCCTGATCTATGCCCTCTGGGATGACGTGAACCGGACGCTGCAAGTGGCAAACTCCGGACTTCCCCGCCCTGTGTATTGCCACAAAGGCAAGACTCAGTTGATCGAAGCAACCGGCCTGCCGCTCGGCTTGTTCGACGAAGCGGACTACGACGAGTTTACCTTTCAGGCCGAAACGGATGACGTTTTCGTTTTCTTCAGCGACGGAATTCTTGACGCGACCAATAAGGCAGGCGATTTGTTCGGACGTACGCGCCTGGAGAAGATCATCGCCGAATGCTCGGAAAGCTCGGCTGAATCGATAGTGAGGTCGGTGTTCAAAGCCGCCGCCGAACACGCCCGGGGCGTCGAAACGTTCGACGATCAGACGGTTGTAGCCATCAAAGTGAAAGGGACTGCCTCCAAGCGCAAGTGAGCGACCTCCATCAACGGCCACCTGGTTTCATTTACAACTCTGCCCGAAAGAATCCGGAGTTCCTGTGCGAGCGGATTCCGCTGGCGGCGCTCGCGCAGCGTTTCGGCACTCCCCTGTACGTTTATTCCGCGGGAATGATTCGCGAACGCGTGCGGGCCTTCCAGCAGGCGTTTCGCGATCAGGACCATGCGATCTGTTATTCGGTGAAAGCCAATTCCAATCTCAGCATTTTGAAATTGCTGGCGAAACTCGGGTGCGGGTTCGACGTGGTCTCAGGCGGCGAACTGCAGCGCGTTGCACGAACGGGCCGCGGCGCCACCAAGGCTGTCGTCTTCTCTGGCGTGGGCAAGACTGTGGCCGAAATGGAAGCCGGGCTCCGGGCCGGAATTTTGCTTTTCAATCTGGAAAGCGCGTCGGAACTGGACGCGCTAGCACGGACTGCCGCCAAGCTGAAGAAGAACGCACGCGTTGCGATGCGGGTGAACCCTGACGTCCCGGCAGACACGCATCCTTACATTTCGACTGGGCTGCTTAAACACAAATTCGGCGTGCCCCTCACCGAAGCACGGGATTTGTATCGACGGATCGCGAAAGCAAAGTATCTGCAAGCGGCAGGGGTGAGCGTGCACATCGGCTCACAGATTCGCGATTTCTCTTCGTTCAATGCGGCGATGGAACGGGTTGCAGATTTCGTGCGCCGGCTTCGGCAGGATGGTCACGAGATTCGGTTCGTGGATGCCGGCGGCGGAATGGGCATCAACTACCGCGATGGCTCGGAGGATTTCACGGCACTGGCAGCTCAATATGCGAAAGCCGTCACCGGCCCGCTTGCGGGACTTGGCATCAAGCTGTTGCTTGAACCCGGGCGCGCGATTGTTGGTCCGGCCGGCGTGCTGCTGACGCAGGTGGTTTATCGCAAGACGAACGGCGACAAGAAATTTGTGATCGTGGATGCCGCGATGAATGATCTGATCCGGCCGGCGCTGTACCAGGCACAGCACGAAATCGTGCCGGTCAAGTGCTCGGTATCGAGCAAAGAAACGGTGGATATTGTTGGGCCGATTTGTGAATCGGGAGACTTCTTCGCGCGCGACCGCGAAATGCCCACTGTGGCGGAGGGCGACCTGCTCGCCATCCTCGACGCGGGCGCGTACGGGATGGCGCTGGCCTCGAACTACAACACCCGTCCCCGTCCGGCGGAGGTTCTGGTAGATGGGAAATACGCCAGGGTCATCCGCAAGCGCGAGACGGTGGCCGATTTGATGCGGGCGGAGTTGTAGGCCGAAAACACGTAGGGACAGTACATTCATCCGCCCGGCGACGCAACGTTCCGGGCGAAATCCGCAGCTCTCGCCGCGAGGCTGCAAATCAAAACCTTCACCCCAGAGGGCGCAGAGTGTCGCAGAGGAAAAGCGCAGAGGAAGCAGGTGCGATTCTCGCGCTTCCTTACTGAGCGCACACAATCTAGTACGGAACTTCGTTGGTGGGCTGGGGCGAGGCTTTGTGGTAGTCGTCGGAAGTCACGCGATAACAGCGCAGGCGGGCTTGGCGCTGGTCGAGATCGCCAATCGGCGAATCGGGCGCGTACTGCAACCGTGCAGGTGCCGCGCCTGCACTATCTTGTACGGGATGCATCTGCCAGAGGCCCTCATCGCAAGTGGTATCGCGGACGGCTTCAATCCGGTGCAAGAGCGAATACTTCAGCCCGGAAGAGGACAACGGCGTCTGGTAGGGCAGAAAATCATAGATCAGTTTGATGAAGCGCGACTCGTCTTTTGCCAATTCCTGCTCGGCAACGAAAATTTCATCGTTGGCGAAGAAGGAAGTGCGGGGCAACTCGACGGAGACTGCGATCAGGCGCACTTGAATTGATACTTTTCTGGGAGTCTGCCAGCGGGCTTGCCCGCGGGCGCTAGGAATTCCCGCAAGAAGCAGAGAACTTGCAAGCGCGAACCCGAAAACTCGACGCCGGGAGAACATAACCTACCATTGGTCTGTTTCGATTCCGCGGCCCTGGGAGGAGCTGCCGAATCGAAGGCCACCCTTGAGATGCAGAATTATAGCCGCTAAGGGCCTGTGAAAGGGGTCAAGGGAATGTAAATTTTCCCGTGCTATAATTCCAGTTCGCCTGACTTTTCCGAGGCAACCGAGGCGTCCGATGGCCGTCTCTGACGGGCGATTCCTGGTCCCGAATAAGCGAAATTTGCCGGCAACCCGGCTCATACAAGTTTTATCGAAGGTGAGGTATATCCATGTCTGGGCATTCCAAATGGGCCACAATTAAACATAAAAAGGGCGCGCTGGATGCCAAGCGCGGCAAGATTTTCACCCGTCTTATCAAGGAAATCAGTATTGCTGCGAAAAACGGCGGAGGGGATCCCGACGCTAACCCGCGCCTGCGCACCGCGATTCTTGCCGCCAAAGGCGAAAACATGCCGCAGGACAACATCAAGCGCGCGATTCAGCGCGGCACCGGCGAACTACCGGGCGTTAATTTTGAAGAGTTCTCGCTCGAAGGCTACGGCCCGGGCGGCGTTGCCGTTCTGCTCGACATCAACACCGATAATCGCAACCGCACCGTCAGCGAGGTCCGCCACGCCTTCGGCAAGAATGGGGGCAACATGGCCGCAGCAGGCGCCGTCGCGTACATGTTCCACAAGAAGGGCGACATTATTATCCCAAAGGCGGCGGCCAAAGCCGACGATCTGATGAATATCATCATCGAAGCAAATGGCGAGGATGAGCCAATTGATGACGGCGAGAATTGGGAAATCTTGACGGCCCCTTCCGCGCTTGAAGGAATGCTCGAGGCTTTAAAGAAGGCCGGCATCGAGCCAGCTTCGTCTAGCGTCAGCATGATTCCCGATACCTACATCAAGCTGGAAGGGCACCAAGCCTCGACCATGATTCGCCTGATGGAGGCGCTGGAAGAGCACGACGACGTGCAGTATGTGCACTCGAACTTTGACATCGACGAGAAGCTGCTGGAAGAAGTGGCGGGGTAGACCGTTTGAGATTCACGGAGCCCAGGGCTTAAGCCTTGGGCTTTTTGTTTCGAGCGGTTGGCTTCTAGGCTTCTACGCTTCTTTGCGTCCTTGGAAGTCTTTGAGGCCTTCGCGTTTAAGAGCTCTTGCCTTTCACTTCCGCGGGAACGAACTGACTCGCCAGGTATCCCACGCCAAACGTCACCGTCGTCCCGATCGCGACATACCAGGTCCACGGAACGTGCGTGAACTTCCACAGATAAACCTCAGAGATGAACCCACACAGCATTCCGGCCATGGCGCCACGTTCGTTCGCTTTGCGCGTGAGCACGCCGAGCAGGAAGACTCCCAGCAACGCGCCGTAGGCGATAGACGCAATCTGCAATCCGACTTCGACGACCCGAGGTATACGATGCAGGCAAAGCAACGCGAGGACAAATAGCACGATTGCCCAACCGACAGTTGCAAATCGAGAGAGCCGCATGCGACTCTGCTCATCGCTCTGAGGGCGCAGCCGCAAATAGAAATCGAGGATCGTGCTGGACGAAAGCGAATTCAGCGCAGCGCTCAGGTTCGACATCGCCGCTGCGAGAATCGCGGCAATCAGCAACCCGGAGATGCCGTGTGGCATGCGGGTCACGATAAACGTGGGGAAGATGCGGTCAGCGGTGACAAACTGTTTGGAAGGGACTCCGTAGTACACAAACAGCATCACGCCGACAATCAAGAACATGGCAAACTGCACGAGTATGCCTGCGCCGCTGGAAAGCAGCGCGGCGGCCGATTGTCGATAGTTCCGCGCGGCCAGCAGGCGCTGCACAATCAACTGATCGGTGCCGTGGCTCGCGGTGGTGAGGAAGGCGCCGCCGATCAGTCCTGCCCAGAACGTGTAAGGCTTCCAAAGGGTTGGAGTGAAGTCGAACACGCGCAGCTTGCCTGCAGCGTCCGCGACCTGGTGAATATGGGCCCAACCCCCAGGGACAAAGTGGACGATGGTCACGACTCCAATCAGCGTTCCGCCAACGTAGATTGCTGTCTGCACCACGTCGGTCCAGATCACCGCTGCGAGCCCGCCTTCAAATGTGTAGATCAGCGTGAGCACAGTGATGATTGCAATCGAGGCGAACTCCCCGGTTCCGAGCGCAATCGAAACAACGATTGAAACCGCGTAAACGCGAACGCCTTCAGCGGCAGCGCGGGTCAGAAGAAAAAGTCCGGAGGTTAGCAAGCGCAGGTTCGGCCCGAAGCGGCGCTCGATCAGCTGATATGCGGTGTAAAGGTCTCCGCGAAAATAGTGCGGCAGCAAGACGAAAGCGATCACGAAGCGCCCAACGACGTATCCCATCACGAGTTGGAGGAACGTCAGGTTGGTGTCGTAGGCAAGGCCGGGAATGCTGATGATGGTCAGCGTGCTGGTTTCGGCGGCCACGATCGAAAGCGCAATCGCCCACCATGGGATATCGCGCCCGGCAAGAAAGTAGTCGCGCAGGGTGCGCTGGCGCTTGCGGAAGCGGATCCCGAACAGGGTGATGCCGATGAGATACACGGCAATGATCGCGAGGTCGAGGTGGGAGAGGCCCATAGGTCCTGAACCAGCCTAACGCGGTTGCAGCCTAATCTGATGGACTGCGTGGCGGGGTACCTAGGGAGTGATGAGTGCAGGGCTGAAGTCCCAAGCGTTTAGCCCACTGTTAAGATGTTCCTTATCCCTTTTACGCCATGTCCCATCGCACTGAAGACCTTCGAATTCAGCGTACCAAGGTCGTCCTGCCGCCAGTTTTCCTGGAGGAAGAACTGCCTACCAGCGAGAGCGCGGCTGAAACCGTTTACAAGACGCGTGCAACCGTCACCGACATTCTTGAGGGGAAAGACCACAGACTGGTGGTGATCGCCGGGCCATGCTCGATCCATAACACCGACGCGGCGATCGAATACGCAAAGCTGCTGAAGCAGGCCAGCGAGAAATTCTCGCGGGACCTTTGCATCATTATGCGGGTGTATTTCGAGAAGCCGCGCACCACGGTAGGGTGGAAGGGGCTGATCAATGATCCTCATCTTGACGGATCTTTCCGCATCAACGACGGTCTGCGAATCGCGCGCCGCCTGCTTTTGGATCTCGCGGAACTTGGCGTTCCGGCCGGCACGGAATTTCTGGACATGATTATTCCTCAATACATGGTTGGCTTGGTCAGCTGGGGCGCCATCGGCGCACGCACCACCGAGAGCCAGGTGCATCGCGAATTGGTTTCGGGACTTTCTTGCCCGGTCGGTTTCAAGAACGGCACTTCAGGCAACGTGCAGATTGCGGTGGAAGCTGTCCAGGCTGCAGGCCATGCTCACACCTTCCTTGGGCACACAAAATACGGGCAGTCCGCGATCTTTTTCACGGCGGGAAATCCGCACTGCCACCTGATTCTGCGCGGCGGCCGCAGGACGACGAATTACGACGTTGCTTCCATCGAACAAGCCTGCTTGCTTTTGGACAAAGGCGGCTTGCCGCGCCGCGTCATGGTAGATTGCAGCCACGCCAACAGCGGCAAGGACTACGCGCGCCAACCGATCGTCTGCCGCGATGTTGCCGGGCAAATCGCTAACGGTGGCCGAGACATTTTTGGCGTGATGCTCGAAAGCAATCTGGTTGCCGGCACGCAGAAACTCGTTAAGGGCAAGACTTTGACCTACGGCCAGAGCATCACCGACGCTTGTATTGATTGGAAAACCACCGAAGAACTGCTGGGCGAGCTGGCTGCGGCAGTGCGGTCCAGAAAATAGGTAGTCAGCAATCGTCCGCTGACCGCGCCGGTGTCTGCATGCGTCGCGTGCCCAAGGTACGCACACATTTGACACGCACAATCCAAGCCCCTAGACTGCGACCATGGAAGTACGTCTAAAGCCCGAGACGGAGGCTCGACTCCACGAACTGGCCGCCGCGAGTGGCCGCAGCCCCGATGATTTGGTGCAGGACGCGATGGCGGGGTACTTGAAGGAAGTCGCCGGGACTCGCGAGATGCTCGACACGCGCTATGACGACCTTGCCGCCGGAAGAGTCCAACCGGCTGACGGAGAACAGAGTTTTGCCCGGATCAGAAGCAAGAGCCACAGCCGCCGTTCTGCGCAAAGGTGACCGGCTTTGTTCTGCACCCCGCGGCTGATGCCGATCTCAACGAAATATGGGAATACATCGCAGAAGACAACATTACCGCGGCCGACAGGCTGCTCAGCGAATTCCATAGTGCCATCGGTAACCTGGTTTTATTTCCCCGGTCAGGCCACGTCCGGGCTGATCTAAGCTCGCGCCCCATTCGCTTTCAGCTTGGTTCGAGAATACCTGATCGCCTACATTCCGGATTTAGACCCACTGGTTGTGCTCGCATTTCTGCATGGTCGCAGGAGCCCTCGGGTTATTGCCGCATTGTTGAAGCAACGCATCTAGTCTTGCATAGCGCCCGGATTTGTTCCCGGCCAGCTGACCACTGACCACTATCCCCTTCCACTACACTATCCTTCATGGCCATCACTGCTGCCCGGCTGCGCCGATGGTTTGTGGGTGCGCTGGTGTTTGTATGCGTCGCGGTGGGCGGAACGTATCTTTATGTACGTCACCGCGTAGAGAACGCGCTCAAGCAGATTCCGGGAAAACTCAACATCGATTATTCGCAGAGCGCGCAGGAATTCACGATTTCCAAGTCGCTTCAGGGACGAACCCTTTTCAAAGTGAGGGCGAGCAGGGCGGTGCAGTTCAAACAAGGCGGCCACGTCGAACTGCACGATGTGACGATGACGCTCTATGGACGGGACTCGACGCGCTTCGATCAGGTGTATGGAGAATCTTTCGACTACGATCCGCAATCGGGGGACGTCAGCAGCAAAGGCGAAGTCTCGATTGATCTGCAGGCCAACCCGCAGGGCATTCTTCATCCTGACCAGACTGCGCCGAAGGAATTGAAGAACCCTATTCACCTTAAGACGAGAGATCTGGTATTTAACAAGAACTCGGGGGATGCATGGACAGCGGCAGAAGTTGAATTTCGCGTGCCGCAGGCCAGCGGGTCGGCGGTGGGCGTGCGATATGTCGCGAAAGATGGCGCGCTCACCCTGGAGTCGCAAGTCAAGATTGTGATGAGCGGGACAACGCCGGGAACCATACTTGCCGACCGCGCGATGCTCGACAAAGCTCCGCGGCAGATTGTGCTCATGCATCCTCGGGCGCAGTCGCCGGAACGGCAGGCGCAAGCGGATGAGATGACGCTGTTTCTAAACGAGGACAACTCGCTTGAACATGCGACGGCGACCGGGTATGTGAAGCTGGAGTCTCGCGAAGACCGTGTAGCGGGCGTCCACGCCCGCCCACGTCCGCCCGGCGCGGCAGGCGCTTCATGGTCTGAGGTGACGGCGCAGCGGCTGGACATAAACATGAAGCCGGATGCGACGGTGAAGGATGCGTTGCTTTCGGGCGGCGTTCGATTCTCGAACAAGGGGTCGCAGGCGTTAAGTGGATCAGCGGCCCGCGCGGTGCTGGATTTCGGCGACGGCAATTCGCTGGGAAAGGTGCGCGCCGAGGGCGGAGTGAAGCTGGCGCAGGCCGCCGCGCCAGAACTGCTGAGCCCGCATGAGAAACAGACCGCTCCAGGTATTTTAGGTTCCCACTCTAAACGTGCGAAAGACGCGCTGTCAGGACGGAGCACTTCTCAGTCGTTTCAGATCACCTCACCGGCGATGGACTTTTTTACGGCCAACCAGAAGTTGACGCGAGCGGAAACGTTGGGCGCTCCTGAGATCGTGCTCTCGCAATCCGGAGCGAATCCGCCAGCCGCGGCCACGCGCATCACGGCCGACAAGTTCATCGCAACCTTCGATTCGATGGGACAACTTTCCAAGGTCCACGGCGCCGCGAATGCGAAGATTGATTCGCCGGTTCAGCCTGAGGGCAACGTCGCGCAGCCAGAACGCGTCACGACAAGCGACAGCATGGACGCATTCCTCCGCCCAGGAACCGGCCTTGAGAGCCTGGTGCAGCACGGACACTTCACTTACCGGTCAGGAACGCAGCAGGCCTTTGCGGAGACGGCACGTTACGCGCCCGCAGACCAAATGCTCACGCTCAGCGGTTCGCCGCGGATCGTCGATGCCGGCATGGAGACCACGGCCCGCGCCATTCGCCTGAACCGCGGCACAGGGGACGGCTTTGCCGACGGCGACGTGAAAAGCAGCTATAGCGATCTGAAAGCGCAAACCGGCGGCGCGTTCTTGGCCGGCTCAGATCCAGTGCATGTGACGGCGGAAAGCATGACGGCAAGGAACAATCCGACGATCGCGACCTACACCGGCAACGCGCGTTTGTGGCAAAACGCCAATGTAGTTCGGGCACCCTCGATCCAGTTTCAGAAGGAACAGCGCAAGCTGGTCGCCGATTCCAAAGGCGAGCAGAAGGTATCCACTGTTCTGGTGGGGACGGACAAGAGCGGAAAAGCTATGCCGATGACAGTGACGTCTGCGCACTTGGTCTATCGCGATTCTGACCGAAAGGTGCAATTCGACGGCGGAGTGACGGTGCATGGGTCTGATCTGACGATCACTGCGCAGCAGATGGATGTGCTGCTCGCGGATTCAAATCAGACAGTGGAGGCACGGGCGTCTTCGCCTTTGCAACGCGTGACTACGGGCGGGACGCCCGCAGCTCCAAAATCCCAAAGCTCGGGCCCGGCCCGCCTCGAGAAAATCGTCGCTTCTGGATCGGTTGTGATCACTGAACCCGCCCGTCGGGCGACGGGTCAGCGACTGGTCTATACGGCGTCGGACGACAAGTTTGTGCTGACCGGCGGACCGCCTAGCATTTTTGATGCCGAACATGGTAAGATTACCGCGGTTTCGTTGACTTTGTTTAGACGCGATGGTAGGGTCGTGGTTGAAGGTGACAGCAGATCCCCCGCCGTCACCGAGACTCAAGTGGTACGTTGAATGCAAACGCTGGCCGCCGAAGAAATACGTAAGTCCTATCGGGGCCGTCAGGTTGTAAGCGGCGTCAGCATCAGGGTAAATCAGGGCGAAGTTGTTGGTTTATTAGGGCCTAACGGGGCCGGCAAGACCACCACCTTCTACATGATCGTCGGCTTGATTCCCCCAGACTCAGGCCGCATCCTCATGAATGAGGAAGAGATCACCGATGTGCCTATGTACCGCCGGGCACGGCAATTCGGGATCAGCTATCTCCCCCAGGAAGCGTCGGTTTTCCGAAAGCTTACGGTCGAGGAAAATATTCTCGCCGTACTGGAAGCCCAGCCTGTTTCGTGGCACGAGCGCCGCGAAACTATGGAGAAGTTGATCGACCAGTTGGGGCTGGAACATATTCGCCTGAACCGGGGTTACGCGCTCTCCGGTGGCGAACGCAGAAGAGTCGAGATCGCGAGGGCGTTGTGCATCAGTCCGAAGTTCATCCTGCTGGATGAGCCGTTTAGCGGGATTGATCCAATTGCGGTGCTCGACCTGCAAAAGATTATCAGCACCATGAGGGCCGCTGGGATCGGGGTGTTGATCACGGACCATAACGTCCGCGAGACGCTTTCGGTGACCGACCGGGCCTACATCATTAATGAAGGCAAGATTTTCCGGCACGGCACGCCGGAGCAGTTGGGAAGCGACGCGGAAGTTCGAAGAGTTTATTTGGGGGAGAGTTTTTCCCTGGTGTGAGGGTCGTACGCCGTCCGTCGTAAGGCGTAGGAACGGCAGAAGAGGCTACGACCGAAGA
The DNA here is from genome assembly GCA_043734125.1 of Acidobacteriota bacterium. Classification (GTDB taxonomy): domain Bacteria; phylum Acidobacteriota; class Terriglobia; order Terriglobales; family Acidobacteriaceae; genus Gp1-AA145. The sequence goes on from JAYTFR010000074.1 coordinate 80,361, forward strand.
TGTACGACAGCTTTTATGGTTTTACTACAGCACAAACTTCACCTGAAAGTGTCCCAGCGCCAGATCCTTACCCCTGGCCTGGTGCAGATGGTCAGTGTGCTTGCGCTCAACAAGCTTGAGCTCAAGGACATGATCAACGCTGAGATGGTGGAGAACCCCGTCCTTGAGGAACTGGAAAATTCCGTTCCCTTGATTGACGACGTCAGCCGCCGTGAGGAAGAGCGCGAGCGGATTGCGGCCGAGGAAGCGCCTCCCGCCGAGAAGAAAGACTCTTTCGAAGAAATCGACTTCGGGTCGTTCTTCAAAGACTATCTCGATCCCGGCTTTCGCAGTCCCGGCGATTTTGAAGAGATCGAACGCCCGTCATTCGAGAATTTCCTTTCCAAGCCCAGCACCCTGACCGACCACCTGATGTGGCAATTGGGCGCGATTTCGACAAGTCCGACGGTCCGGGAAGCAGCCGAGTTCATCATCGGAAATTTGAACGAAGACGGATACTTAATCGCGAGCGACGAAGAACTGCTGGGCATTGTGGCGCCAGTTTCTCCAGAGGCGGATGCCGCCAAAGCGGAACGCGTGCTTCAAGAAGCGGCGGCGCTGGGCCTGCAGGCACTGGCTGATGCAGCTGAAGCGGAAATCAACGCCAGCAGCGTAAATGAGGAGCTCGCGGAATTTTCGGAGGATGCAGCCGAACCTGACGAGGTTGCGCTGAACACTGACGATCTAAGTCTAGGCACTCTGGACCAAGTTGCGCCTTTCATCTCGACTTCTTACGGCACGAATGGGGATTCGGGCGCGGCCCCGAACGGATCGGGAGCAGCGGTGCAGAAGGCTCCGGACGCATCAACCGCGCCGCCCGCGACTACGGCCCCTCCAACAATCATCAAGCCCACGGACCAGCCGAATTTCAGCAGCGAAGATTTGCAGGAAGCCATCGCCGTCATTCAGCAACTTGACCCGCCGGGCGTTGCCTCCCGCACTCTTCGCGAATGCCTATTGTGCCAGTTGCGATATCACCAAACGCAGCTGGGAAAAAATGGCAATGGGACCGCCCAGATTCTGGAAGACGCCATCGCCGTGGTCGATCAGCACCTGAAGGCTTTGCAGAACAAGCAGCACAAGGAAATTGGCCGCGCCATTAATCGCCCGATAGAGGCGGTGCAGACGGCGCTGGAATTCATCCGCACCCTCGACCCGCGACCCGGCCTGCGCTACAACAAAGTTCAGGCGCGGCTGATCGAACCAGATGTGGCATTCGTAAAGAACGGTGACGAGTGGTACGTGATGATGAACGACGATGACGTTCCCACGCTGCGCCTCAATCCTTCCTACAAGAAGCTGCTCAGCAAAGAGGGCAACGACCGCGACACCCGCAACTACGTGAAGGAACGCTTCAAGAGCGCAGTGCAGCTGATCAAGAACATCGAGCAGCGCAAGCAGACAATCATCAGGGTGTGCCACACGATTGTGGCGCGGCAGCAGGACTTCCTGGAAAGAGGCATTGACCAGCTGAAGCCGATGATGATCAAGGAAGTCGCCGAAGAAATCGGGGTGCATCCTTCAACCGTCAGCCGCGCGGTGGCAAACAAATATGCGCACACGCCGCAGGGTGTGTTCGAGTTGCGGTACTTCTTCAGCGAAAGCGTAAATGGGCCTGAGGGCGGCGGCACTTCCCTGCTGATCCTGAAGCGGCGGGTGAAGAAGTTGATCGAGGACGAGGATCCTTCGAAGCCGCTGACCGATGACCAGATCACGAAGATTCTGCAGTCGCAAGGAATTCAGGTCACTCGCCGCACGGTTGCGAAATACCGAGAAGACATGAGAATTCCCAGTACTCATCAGCGGAGAGTAAAGAAATAGAAAACCTGTCGTTGGTCGTTGGCTATTGGCCGTTCGCAGGGCGTGGTGAGCTAAAGATGTTTTGCCAACGACCAAGGACCAAAGACCAAAGACCAATCGCGTTTTTTTGCGGTGCCGATTGCAAGAGCCTCATCCCGGAGGTATACGGAATGAATATCGAATTCACTGGCAGGCACTACGAAGTAACTCCCACCAACCGGAAAGATGTGGAAGCCGGCTTGAGCAAGATTCGCAAAATCCTCCGCAATCGATTCGACACAAAAGTAGTGCTGGCGGTCGAGAAGCGCCGCCACAAGGCCGAAATCACGATAGCTTCGAGAATCGGCCCGCTGGTGAGCATCGCGCAAGCTGGCGACATGAAGGCCGCCATCGGAGAAGCGCTCGAACATCTCGAAAAGCAGGCGCTGAAGAGCAAGACGCGCATCATTACGAAGAAGCGGCGCAATCACAAAGGGAACGGCAAGTGGGACGGCGAAACCGCTCCGGAGCCGCAGGCTCCGAGTGTCGCGGCTAGTAGCGGCATTACGGCGGCGTCCATGGTCGTCCACAAGTTCCCTGCTGTGGCCGCATCAACGGAAGTTCACATCGTGCGTACGGACCAGTCGGTTGCGCTGCGTCCTATGACGATCGAAGAAGCCATCAAGGAAGCCCACTTTCGCGATCGCGATGTTTTCGTCTTCCGCGATCCTAAGGGCAAGGTCATGGTTCTCCACCGCACCCGCGACGGAAAGATGGAACTGATTGAAGCACCGTAAACTAGTGGCCGGTGGCTAGTGATTAGTGGCTAGTTGAAACCGCTGAGGCTGAACGATGACCGCAAAACCCGAGCCCAAGAGCAACGTAGTTCTCAAGAACCTGCCTCCAGGGTTTTCGATGGCCTTCCCGTGGAGGATCATCGCGCAATTCTGGCGATAGTGGGGAGTCCTGTGGTGCTGAGCCAGTACGGTAACGATGGACGCGCCGAATTGGAGTTTACTGACGAGTACGACGTAGTTCACTTCATTTACGTCCACCGGCAGTTCATCGAACCTTGCTAGTGAGTCGGTACGAATACTTCGTGCTTTGATCTTACTAGCAAGTAGCCACTTCCTCAGATTCCGTCCCCATCTCTCTCGCCCATGTCTTTCGCCGGACTCATGGTGCGGCCATCACTTGCGTGATGCACTTCGATTCCCCCGTTGACGTTGGTCAGATGGATTTGCGCTCCGCCACTTCCCAACTGGCCGTGCAGGCCATGGCCCACAAACTGATCGTTTGAGCGCAGACCGAAGTCGTTGCCAATGTGTCCGTGAACGGTTTCGGCTTCAATGCTGGCTTTCACGTCTGAGGGAAGCGTCAGGTCAACTTTGCCGTTGACGGAATTCAGTTCGATGCCGCCGGCCGGCAACTGGTCGAAGCGGGCATCGAGTTCCCCGTTGACGGTGGATAGCTTCGCGACATTCATCAGGCCCCGGGCCGTGAGCTTCCCATTAATGCATTCGGCGTGGACTTCGCCTGCGGCCCCGGTCACGTCGAGGGGGCCATTGATCAATTGAATCTCGTCGAGACGAGCGGCGTGGGGAACCGTCAACGTGTATTCGACCCAGGCGGAAATGTGTCGGCCCTCGGAATACTTGTAGCCTGAGTCCCGGTCCGGATATTTGGTACGGATGGAGATCGAATCGGCGCTGTTGTTGACCAGGATTTCGGCGTCCTTCAACTCTTCCGGGCTCTGCGCGCTCTTGACGGCGTCAACTTTCACTTCATTACGATCCCAAACCGAGATGTGCACCGGACCATTAATGTTTTCCAGCGCCACCCGGCCATTCGCGCTCAGCGGATAAGTCTTGTGAAACTCCTCGGTGACGATAGCGTTGCCGGCGGCATGGCCCAGGGTTACGTTCAACAGCAGCGCAAGGCAGATACCCATCATGGCACCGAGCCAGTCGGCAACGTTGTTCTTTCTCTGCATGGCAGTTTCTCCTGATGCGGATTAGACGGCGAGGCCGCGAAAGGGTTAGTGAGAATTTTGGACGAATCCTGACGGGCGGGAAAGGTCCGAGATCACCGCATCTTCGTGAAGTGCTAGAATGCGCGGCTGAGATGGCAACTATGCGACAGGTACTTCTATTTTCGTTCCTAGCGTTGGCCCTCGCGTGCCCAGCATGGGCCCAGCAAAAACTCTCGGTGCACTGGGAGGAACTGACCGCTCCGGATTTTGTTCAGGCCATCGCCCGCTCCGGCGGCACCTGCCTGCTGCCGTTCGGCATTCTCGAAAAACATGGACCTCATCTTCCAATCGGAACCGATCTGCTCGACGTACGCTATGCCGCGCTTCATGCCGCCGAGCAGGAATACGTTGTGGTTTTTCCTGAATATTATTTCGGGCAGATATTTGAAGCCGAGCACCAGCCCGGCACGGTTGCTTACAGCGCCCAACTGCAACTCGCACTCCTACAGGAAACCACCGACGAAATCGCGCGGAACGGCTGCAAGAAGGTAATCATCGTGAACGGCCACGGTGGCAACGAACATCTGCTACCCTTCTTCGCCCAGAGTCAGCTGGAAAAGCGGCGCGACTACGTGGTTTACGTTCTCGGGCTGGTTGACGCTCCACCCGGCGGACCTCCACGGAAGACCGCGATGGACATGCATGCTGGCGAGGGCGAAACCTCTGAAATGATGGTGTCGCGGCCGGACCTGGTTCATCAAGACCGGGCCAAAGAGCAGTCGGGAGCAGACCTTGGCCGCGTACAGTTGCCAGAACATCTCTACACCGCGATCTGGTGGTATGCGCGCTTCCCCAACCACTACTCCGGCGATGGCTCTGCCGCGACTCGAGACCTCGGCGAGCATGAGATGAAGGGCTGGATTGACGCGATTATGAAGTCGATCCAAGCCGTCAAATCTGATCACTCCAGCTTGCAACTGCAGAATGAATTCTTCGAAAAAGCTAAGCACCCGCTGGACACAAAACAGTGAGTCAATGATCAATGACAGCCCAAAGGCAACCACGTTGAGTGATGCAACCCGAGCGGACAACGTGGTCGAAGCGCCCAGGCTGATGTCGCTCGACCTGTTTCGCGGACTGACCATCGCCGCAATGATTGTGGTCAACGATCCCGGCGACGGCTCTTCGTCCTATTGGGCGCTCAAACATGCGGAATGGAACGGGTGGACCGCGACCGACCTGGTGTTTCCTTCGTTTCTCTTCATTGTCGGTGTCGCTATGGCGTTCTCGTTTTCTTCCAGGCTGCGGCGTGGGGAATCGCGCTGGCGACTGTTGGGGCACACGCTCTGGCGAGGCTTTGCCCTGTTTGCGATCGGATTATTTCTAAACGGATTCCCGCTGCATTACGATCCGGCACACTTGCGGGTTTATGGTGTGCTCCAGCGCATCGCGATCTGCTACGTGCTCACGGCCATTCTCGAACTGTGGGCGGATTCGCGCGTGCAGCTAGCCGTCGCAGTCGCCTGCCTGGCAACGTATTGGGTGCTGATGCGGCATGTTGCTGTGCCCGGCTACGGCATTCCGGGGCAGGACATTCCTCTGCTCGACCCAGACCGCAACCTCGTCGCCTGGCTTGACCGTAAGTTGCTGATGGGCCATTTGTACGAGCACACACGCGACCCTGAAGGTCTGATCAGCACGATCCCTGCGCTGGCAACCTGCTTATTTGGACTGCTCACCGGAAAGTGGCTGCGCTCGGCGAGGTCGGCAAATGCCAAGGCATTTGGGATGGCGGCTGTGGGCGTGATCGCTATCGCGGTAGGGCGGACCTGGCACCTTTGGTTTCCCATTAACAAGAAACTCTGGACCAGTTCGTTTGTGCTGTTCACCGCGGGTGGGGCCCTGGTGCTACTCGCCCTATGTTATTGGATCGCGGATGTGAAGCAACATCGTGGCCGCTGGACTAAACCCATCCTTGTCTTCGGCACGAACGCCATCGCTGCCTATTTCCTGTCAGAAGCGGTTGCGGCCGCGCTTTACACGGTGAAAATTCAGGCGGGGAGCCAAGCGGTTTCGTTGCAGGACTACATCTATAGCCGTTGCTTTGAGCCGTTGGCCAGCCCGGCCAGTGCGTCCCTGCTTTATGCGCTGGTTTACGTGGCGCTCTGCTGGCTGGTGATGGCAGGGCTCTACCGCAAGGGGATTTTCCTCAAGCTTTAGGCGCGCGGGTGGACATGTCCATTGGGCAATGCCCATTTGGCCAGTCACCTTGGGTAACATTGTGCGAAGGTACAGTCGTAGTAGGCTTGGCGTAGCTGGTCAGCTCAGCGTCAGATTTCAAGCGGAAATGGCTGATCCCCCACGCTGAGCTGGGACCAGCTTGAGCCTCGCCGCCGTGCCTCGCATTCCTATCTTCAAACTCGGCTCCCCGATCGATCTTCCGCCGCCGCGGCTAACCTCGTACACGCCTGCGCTCAACCTGGACGGCTTGCAACTGGGAATCGACAATCTTCGCCACGACGTCTGGCTGAGTCCGGCGTTCTGCGAATCGGCGCGCTCGCATATCGCATCACTGATCACGAAATACGGCGGGGTAGAAGGAATTTTGGCCGCCGAGGCTGGCGTTTCCTCCACCGGAGCGCGCAGCGTGCTGGCCAAGTTCGTCCCGGTCGCGGCGCGGAAGCGGCCCGAGTTCAAACCGTTGCTGCTCGAGTTGCAGAAATCGGTTCTGAACCAAGCCAAAGCGCGCGGCGACCTGACCATTGACGTTCTCGGGCGCGCCGCAGTTCTTAAATTTCTGCGCGCTGAATTGAGCAGCCAGTTTGCGCGAGTGCTGGAACGTTGCCGCGCGACCCTGAAGGGGTACGAAGGCGTCCGGCAACAGAAAGCCCTCGAGTACCGGGAGACAGTCGCAGCATTCCAGATCGCAAAGAAGCATATTTTGCGCCAGACCGCGCAGGAACTGTTCCGCATCTTGCGCGAGATCGAGCGCGAAACGCTCGCGACTTTGCGGCGGTCTTTGTTTGGGGACAAATCTAGTGCCGACTATTCCATCTTTTTGACGCAGCTTGTGTTCCAGGAAGACGCACGCGATTCCTACTTGCAGGCCGAACACTACGTTCTGGTGGGGGGCTTTGACAACGACCCTGAGTCGGTCGGCAACGTTCGCGCATTGGTGTGTGAGTTTCTCAAGGCGGTTGCGTCGCAATCGGAAGAAGCGGAGACGGCGTGGTTTGAAGGGTGGTTAAGCGCTCCGGAAAATGCAAACGAATTGGTCGGCACCGGTGAGCCTACAGCGCGCGCGCAAAAGGAGCGCCTACAAGCCTGGACCTCGCTGCTGGAGCGCGACGGCCTGCTCGATTTCGCAATCGCCTCGTACGAAGTTCTGCCCCTGGTTAAGGATTTCGCCCCGTTGCTTGATCCCCAACAGCTGAAATATGCAATGATCCGCAAGAAAGACCGCGAGCGGGTGGAAAAACTGGTCGCCGAGCACGGCAAGCTGCCGCTCGGCAAATTGACCGCCGCCATCAACCGGGTTTCGCAAACCAGCGGAATGCAACGCGCCAAAATCGCGGCGCGCTACTTGCGTGACTTCTTTCTCTACTATCGCGATATGCGGCGCTTGGACGTGCTGCAATCCGCGATGGAAAAAATCAATCTGATCGGCAGTGAAAAACTCTGCGAGCTCTCGCGGCTAAACGGCACGTTGTACGCATTTTTCCTGGAATCAGAAGAGGGTTCGCAGGCGGAGAAGCCGGTTTCCCGCCACGTCATTCTCAAGGCGGACGTTCGAGACTCATCACGCGTGACGCGCTCGCTGCTCGAACGCGACATGAACCCGGCGTCGTACTTCAGCCTGAATTTCTACGATCCCGTGAACAAGCTGTTGGCGAAATATTCCGCCACCAAAGTATTCGTCGAAGGCGACGCCGTCATCCTCGCGCTGCTGGAGCATGAGGGAGACCCAGGGCTGTCGGTGGCAAAGGCTTGTGTCCTGGCGCGCGAGATGGTCGAGATTGTCGGGGGCTACAACCATCTGCTGCAGCGGGCGGCACTGCCCGCGCTGGAATTGGGAATCGGAATTTCTTACCAGAACTCGCCGCCCATGTACCTGCTCGATGGCGAACATCGCATCATGATTTCCGACGCCCTAAACGAGAGCGACCGCCTGTCGTCCTGCGATAAAAGGATGCGGAAGGTTCTGCACGGGACGGACGTCCCGTTTAATGCCTACGAATTTCGTAGTGATGAAAGCTCGGTGACGGAACCGATGCGTTACAACGTCGGCGGGATTCGCATGAGCGAGGCAGCCTTCGTGCGCCTGCGCGAAGAAATTTCGCTTACCCCGGTGCAGGTAAGTTTCCCACAGCTCTGGGGAACCGAGGAAAACTTCTATCACACCGGCTTGGTGCCGGTCGCCGCGGATGTCTTTCGCCGGATCATCGTCCGCACCGCGCCTATCCCCATGGTTGAGGCGGGCAACTTTAATCTGGCGAGATGGACCGATTCCCGGCTCTACGAACTTTGCACCAATGCAGCTCTGTACAAGGCGGTTGAGAAAACAGCGGGGGCACGAACTTCCTAGCGCAAGGCCTGAACTTACGAAGCTTGCAATTCGGCGGAAGGCCGGGCATCCACGGGAGCCATTTCGCGGGGCAGGAACTCATAGTGCTCGATGCGGAGCGCAGCGGCAACTTTTCCGTGATCGACGCCTTCGAGTAAGCGCAATACCTTCGCGCGGCACCGAACGCTCGTACCTTCGGACGACATGGTGATCTCAGAAGGCATGGCCAGCGTGATCTCAATCGACTGGCCTTCGGTCAGTGAAAAATCCGTCCGGACCAGCGCGCCGCGCGAACTCAAGTTCAGCGCAAATCCGTTACCCGCGGCGCCGTCAGCATTTCGAAGCAACACCGGCACTTGATACTGCTCGAAACGATGGCCGCTTCGCCGCTCAAGTCGATTTTGTTCGGCGCTGGACATGTTGAACAGGCACTTTACTGTACCCTTGCACCGGCGGCTTGGGAAGTCCCCAGAAAGTCACTAGAGCGAGCGGCGAATTTGCATAACAGGCACCTGTCCCAGCATCATAACAAGACCGACCGTGGCTCCTTCAGACCTCCCAATCAAAGACGCCGCATCGCAGGACCGCGGCCTCAGCCTGAACAACACTTTTCGCGCGCTACGCCACCGTAACTTCCAGCTTTTCTTCAGCGGCCAGCTGATTTCATTGACCGGCACCTGGATGCAAAGTGTTGCACAGGCCTGGCTGGTGTACCGGATGACCGGTTCTGCGCTGCTGCTCGGCTCGGTGGGCTTCATTGGCCAGATTCCAATCTTCCTGGTGTCGCCGCTGGGCGGCATCGTCGCCGACCGCTACGATCGCCGACGCGTAGTGATCGCGACCCAGGTCGCATCCATGGCGCTGGCCGTCACCCTTGCCGCGCTCACTTTGACCCACCGCATCACCGTCCAGGATATCTTCTGGCTGGCGGCGCTGCTAGGCGTGGTCAACGCATTCGACGTTCCCGGCCGGCAGTCTTTTCTGGTGGAAATGGTTGGCAAGGAGGATCTGATCAATGCCATCGCGCTCAATTCTTCGATGTTCAATGGAGCGAGGATCATTGGGCCTGCGATCGCCGGATTGCTGGTGGCGCGCATCGGCGAAGGCTGGTGTTTCTTTGTGAATGCCGTGAGCTACATCGCAGTCATCATCGGTCTGATGATGATGCGAATCCCCCCGCGCGAGCAACGCCCGCAGGGATCGCCCATTGCGCACGTGATTGAGGGATTCCGCTTCGTGAAAAGGACCGCGCCCATTCGCGCCATTCTGCTGCTGGTCGGCCTGGTGAGTCTGGTGGCCATGCCGTACACCGTGCTGATGCCGATTTTTGCCGACCGCATTCTCAACGGCGGCGGCCAGGAATTCGCGACGCTGATCGGATCGCACGATCTCGGAGCGGTCCGCCTGGGAATCCTGATGGGCGCCACTGGCGTAGGGGCGTTGCTGGGCGCGCTCACTCTGGCGACCCGCACCGGCGTTTACGGCCTGGGCCGATGGATCACTTTTTCGTGCGCGGGTTTTGGCGTCTCGCTCTTTGCCTTCGCTTTGTCGCAGAATTTCTGGATCTCGACTACGCTGCTGGTGCCGGTTGGATTTTGCATGATGCTGCAGATGTCGTCGTCGAACACGCTGATTCAGGCGATGGTGCCAGACGATCTGCGAGGGCGGGTGATGTCTCTCTATTCGATGATGCTCATGGGCATGGCCCCATTCGGTGCGTTGTTCGGAGGCGCACTGGCGGCCCGGTTGTCTGCCCCGTTGACTGTTACCATGGGCGCGATTGCGGCCGTGGGCGGTGCCCTGATTTTCGGGATACGCCTTCCCAAGCTGCGCGTCGAGGCCCGCAAACTGATTGTCGCGCAAGGGATGGTCGGCGGCGAACCGGCGCAGCTCACTACGACACGGGAAGTGGAAGACTAGAGCGGCCTCGGGAATCAGTTTCCTTCCGAACCCGGAAGGTAAAATTTAATGGCGCCAACTCGCCAAGAGTGAACGGACCACTTCTCCAAGTGATTTGATCACTTCCATGAGGGACTGCCCGCCTTCGTTCGAAGAAATCGGCGTGAAGCAAAACGTCACTACGAACATCGCCAGCGCAACCAGAGCCAACCAGCGCCGGCCCTTCCCAATGTCGGTCCATTCGGCGACGGCAGGGTGGCGCGTTCCCAGGATGCGAAGCATGACGACCCAAAGAATCCAACCCGTCCAGCAGAACAGAGCCAGCGGAATCAGAGCAAGAATAGTGAGTCGCGACATGGTCCGGTGCGCCCGCGGAGAGACCGCGAAAATGATGTGCCCGCCGTCGAGCTGGCCGCCAGGCAACAGGTTCAGCGAAGTGGCAAACATTCCTACCCATGCGGCGATGGCAACAGGGTGAAGATAGATTCGATTTAGCGGCACGGTGGCAATCGCGCCTGCGTTCCCAGTCACGGCGAGAACTTTGCGCACCAGATGAAAAATCAGCGGCGCTCCTAACTCGATGTGCGACATTGCGACGCCGAAGGGTTCTGCATGCGAGCGGCCGAGCGCCAAAAATAGAACCGGAAGCGCCACCGCAAAGCCTGCGATCGGCCCGGCGATCCCGATATCGAAAAGAATTTTTCTTGAACGCAGAGGCGAACGAATCCGGATGAACGCCCCCATCGTCCCGATGAGGCTGGGGAAAGGGATGAAAAACGGCAGCGTCGCATCCACGCGATATTTCACGCAGTACAGGTAGTGCCCCATCTCGTGGGCCAGCAGAATGCCCATTAGCGTGAGCGAGAACGGAAGCCCCAGCAGCAAATGATGACCCTGAATGGCCCACAGGAATGGCGGAAGAAAACTCTCGTCGAGCGGAAACGGCGGAAGGCCGTGGTCGAAATTCCATTGCAGGCGTGCGCCGATCACCAGCGTGGTACAGAACGTTACGAACAGAAGAAGCAGGTGCAGCCAGTATTTGTGCCGCGGGCGGGAATAATAGACCACGCGCCCGGCATCCGGCGGATAAATTTCGCTGGGGACAAGGATTACCGGAGCAGGCTTGTCGGGCATGGGGATGAATTGATTGTAATGGAACGGGCGATTCGATCCGGGGCGGAGACGTTTGAGCTTCGCACCCCGAATTCATGGAACCGACACAGACCTGCGGATTCAGGTCGGGATTTTGCGACAGTGGCCGCAAGCGTTGGCCTATCTGGCTGTTCCAGATTTTTATAATTTTCGCCCGCAGTCGCTGCTACTTCCGCAGGAAGCCATGCTTTACGTTGGACTGATCGTGATAGTACCCTGCGATGGCCCCGTTCGCATTGATGTCAGTGGCGACGGTGCCAGAATTCGTGCTCAATGCGGCCTGCGGATCGTCCAGAACCACTAAAGTACCGTCCGGGTTGCGAAGGTAGCCATGACTAGCACCAACTGTGTCTGCGAAGTTGCCCACGATCGCACCGCTGTCGTTGATGCTCTCGGCACGCGAATGGGAATTTGCACCAGTCGGGCTATAGGTCGTAAAGCTGCCGCCGGCCGCACGCACGAAGCTCGGCGAGGTCGGCGGTCCACCAGACCTTAGGAATCCTTGGCCAACGACTACCCCGCTTGCGTTGATATCGGTAGCGAAGGTGTTGGTTTTTCCTCCGTAGGCGGGGTTCGGTACATTGATCCCCGTGATTGCGCCGTTCGCATCACGAGTGAAGCCATGGGTATACGAATTGCTGTCGGTGTAGGTCCCCACGACCGTTCCTCCCGCATTTACCTTCTTGGGGAGCGTGCTACTAAGGCTTAGGACGTCGAACGTCGTAATGGTGCCGTCGCTCGCACGGACATAGCCGTGCGACAAATTGTTCGAATCAAAATACTCTCCGGTAATCTCATCACCATCACTCAGGCCTCGTCCAAAAGTACTATTGGCACCCGGCACGTCGAACGCCGTGTAGGAACCGCCGCCCGTCCGTAAGAAGCCGTGGGCCTGGTCGTTCTGGTCGACGATATAGCCCCCAATGGTCCCCGACGCATTGATGCCCTCGGCATAGGTCCCTTGGTTGTTCAGGGTTCCTGCACCAGGCGCATCCAAGACCGACAGGGTTCCGGTCGCGCGACGCAGGAAGCCATGGACGGCGTTGTTGGAATCGGTGAAGGTTCCAGTGATGTCACCTCCCGCGTTAATGGACAGCGCCATGGTGCTCGAAGCACCGGGGGCATCTACGGTGACAAACGTGGGTGTGGGCGGGGGCGGGGGCGGGTTCGTCCCCCCGGTCCCACCACTTGAGCCGCCGCCGCAACCGAGTTCCATCAGGAGCAATCCCGCAAAGAAGAGGACTACGAAGGGATGTAAGGTAGATGGTGTAACGAAGCTTTTGTCCGGTGAATTTTCGTGATGGCTCATGGTAGACGCTCCTGACGCACCTGGGAATTCTCCACTTTCGGAACTCTCGTCGGACGGAAGTCTATCTGATATCGGAGGCTTCTACAAACTAAACCACTTAGTCACTGTAAGTCGAATAAAATCGGCGCTTATTATGAAAATGAGCGACTATTATTAGGTTAGGCCAAGTCTATTTGAGACAAAAGCAATACAAACAAGCCGAGTCAATCCTTCGTGAGACACTTGAATCAAGAAGTCTCATTCTGCCCGCATCGGTTTGGCGTCAACGGAGAATGGGCATGGGCGCTCTCACACGATACCGATTCCAATGACTGAACGCCCCCGTTCAGCGAACAGTAGATGCCCGTCCTGCCCTCGCCCAGAATATTTTTTGGACAGAACCGAACTTTAACTCCGTTTAACGCCTCTTTTAAACATGCACGCCCCGTCGCATCCGAAAGAGCCTTCGCCGCCCGACCAAACTCTTCTCGTGCTCCTCGCCCAAGCCGGCGACCGGGATGCGCTGGAACAACTCCTCCGTAACAGCCATGCGCCGCTGCGCCGCTACATCACCCGCTTGGCTGGCGCCGATCTCGCCGACGACATTCTGCAGGAGACTTCCATCCAAATTTTCCGTAAGCTCCCGTTCTTGCGCGAGCCCGCGGTCTTCAAAGCCTGGGCCCTCCGTATCGCATCGCGCATCGCTATCAGCCACCTCAAACGCGCCCACCGCTGGCAACCCCTCGACGACTTTCCACTCGGGACCTTCACTCCCAATCCCGACCTTGGCGGGCCACCCGATGCCGCCTTCTTCTCTCTTCTCGACCGCGTGACGCCCGCCAGCCGAGCCGTCCTTCTTCTTCACTACCAGCACGATCTTTCGCTCGAAGAAACCGCAGCTATTCTCGACATTCCTGTCGGCACCGCCAAGTCCCGTCTCCATTACGGAGTCGCGACACTTCGCAAACACCTCACTCTCGAAAGGAAACCAGTATGAGCCCCGAATTCCAACAGCCCAACTCCGAGAATACGAACGCCGAAATCACCTTCGTCCAACAGGCTCTTGCAGCCGCAGACAAATCGGAACGCCTCTCTCGAATTATCGTCGTCGTGCTTGGCATTCTCGCCGTCGTCGCCTTCATCTGGATGCACATCCACTTGTTCCCGCCAGAAACTCTGGGTGGGCTATTGCATTCGTTGCTTCGCGTCGATCTCTTCTTCCTTGTCGTTATTTTCGCTCTCACCATGTATCTTCGGCGTGCCATCAATGAAAACACCCGCATCATCCTTCGGGCGCTTGCCAACACGCGCAACCGCTAACTCCACCGCAGACGAAAGCGCGGACCGCCCTGGTCCGCGCTCACGACCGGGCATTTGATTCGTACTCGCCCACGGAATTTGACGACCTACGTGACAGTGACGCAGTCGTGACTTGCAGCTTCAACATTTCGCAGGGGAGGAAAGGGCGAGCGTAGACTCCGTTTTCTCGCTCACGAATCAAGCCGCATGCGCGCAAGCAGATCGCGGAAGCGCGGCTCACCACGCAACCCGTCGAGCCGGGGGTGCACCTTGAGCCACACCAGCGTTCCGTCGCGCTCGGCATAGGCTTTATCGAGCCAATTGAGCGCGCGGTCATTGTCCCCAATGACGGCGTAGTAAGAGGCGATCCCGTAGGGGGAGACGAACTGTTTTTGTGCCAGCGCCTGCACCGCTTCCAAAGTGGCGCGCGCATCGTCCGGCCGCCCGGCGCGCGCGTAGAGGATCGCGAGGCCGGACGACGGCCGCGGCAAGCCATCGGGGCCCGCGGTTCCCCGGACGAACTCTTCGATCGCCTCGTCGGCCCGACCCAGATGCTCAAGAGAGCGTGCGAGATCGGTGTGGGCCGCGCTAAAGGTTGGATCCAGTTCAAGGCATTTGCGGTAAGGCACCACGGAGCGATCGAAACGGCGCGCGTAAAACAGGGTATCGCCCACCACGGTATGGATGAGCAGGTTGAGTGGATCGAGTTCGGACGCACGCCGGGCCTCGGCAATGGCCTCCTCGTGGCGCCCCATCCCCGACAACAGCAGCGCATATCGGCTACGGCCGAAGGCATAGCCGGGGTTGAGCTGTACCGCCCGCAAGCACTCGCGCTCGGCGGCCGGCCAATCCCAGTCAAAGAGACGATGAATCCAACCCAGTGACGTGTGCAGTTCCGCTGCCGACTCATCGAGGGCGAGTCCCCGCTCAGCCGCCTTGCGCGCCAGCGAGTAGCCCTCACGCGGCGGCAGAATGTGGTGATTTGCCAGCATGATATAGCTGTCGGCGAGCCCGCCGTAGGCGGCCGCGTAATTGGGATCGGCCGCGAGCGCCTCCTCGTAACTCCGGATGGCCTCCTTCACCGACTCGCCCGTGAACCGGTTCCACAGGAACGACCCCTGCAAGTATGCGACGTGCGCCGCGGGGTTGACGGTTCCCTTGGATCGCAGTCGCTCCCGTTCGTCCGGCGTCACTTGGACCCGAATCTCGTCGGCGATCGCGTGCGCGACTTCGCTCTGGAGCGCCAGGATGTCGGTGAGACCGCGCTCGTAGCTCTTCGCCCACAAATTCCGGTCACTCGCTACGTCTACCAACTGCACCGTGATCCGCACTCGGTCGCCGACACGCAGCGCTGAGCCCTCAACAACCCCATCGACACGCAGCTCCCGTGCGATCTCGGACAAGGGCGGATGTGTCCCTTTGAACCGCATCGCTGAAGTACGGGAGATCACTCGAAGCGCGCCGATCTGAGAGAGGTCGGCTATGAGCGCGTCGGTCATTCCGTCGGCAAAGAACTCCTGGGCTGCGTCACCCGAGCGATTCTCAAACGGCAGCACCACTAAAGATCGAATCTTCCCCGGATCCCTTTCAGGCGCGTCACCCGCGAACGGGGTGTTTCGGGCGGTCAATCCAAAGCCGGCGTCTGACGACTCGCCTCGCAGAGCGCGAAGCAGGGCTGCGGCGTCCGAAAAGCGGCGCAGGGGCGCTTTTTCGAGGCAGCGTGCGACCACCGCCTCAAGCTCGGCCGAAAGGCCAGGCCGCTTGACACGCAGAAGCGGCGCGGGCTGATGCACAATCTGATAGAGCAGCGAGAGCACATCGTCTGCACTGAACGGGCGTTCCCCCGTCGTCATCTCGAACAGAAGTGCGCCCAGCGCGTAGAGATCGGTGCTGGCGTCCACGCGGCCATCTCGCACTTGCTCGGGTGACATGTACGGCACGGTGCCCACCAGGGCAGATGAGCCGCTGATCGTGGCCGACTGCGTACGACTCTCGACTCCCGGTATGACAAAGGCGAGGCCGAAATCAAGCACCTTGGCGCGTCCGCGCGGGGTGATGACGATATTGCCAGGCTTGAGGTCGCGATGCACGATGCCTTTTTCGTGCGCTGACTGAAGGGCCTCGGTGACATCGAGTGCGATAGCACGGGCCCGGGGTTCGGGGAGGGGGCCGTTGGCAAGCGTGCGCGCCAAAGACTCGCCGGGCACGAACTCGAGCACCAGGAAGTCGACGCCCGCGTCCGAGTCGAAGTCAAATAGTGTCGCGATGTTGGGGTGAAGGAGTTGCGAGAGGGCGCGCGCTTCGAGCCGGAACTTACGCTTCGAGTCCTGGTCATGAAGCGCATCTTCTTTCAAGATCTTGAGCGCCACGTCACGCTCAAGTCGTGGATCCTCAGCGCGGAAGACCACGCCCATTCCGCCTTCGCCCAGGCGTTCGACGATCCGATACCGGCCCAGCGTTTGACCGATCATGGCGGTTCCAGGATGCTTCGGCACGATCAATGTTCCGAAGTCTATTCCGCCGGAGGGAGTGAGGCAAGTCGGGGACAAGCCTTGGCAGTGCCGATCAGCGCCTAGCTTCGTTGAAATTCGCTTATCCGCCCTGGGATGGTTTGATTGCAATGGAACGGGCGGTTCGGTATTGGGCGGAGAGGTTTGCGTTTCGGGGGCGATCATTGAAACCGACACCCGAGATGCAGGGCGCGCTCAACGAGTGTAATGGGGATTTGTCGCCAATTGCGCCGTTCAATTCCACGGCCAACGAGTTGCCAGAAATGGACCCAAGCAGTCGTCTATCTGGCGAAAATGCCAGTGCCCGAATTCCGCAGCATGACCTTGAAGCGCCGCTTCCCTGGGATCGAATCATATTGAAGAGTCTCCGATCTACGGCTCTATCTTGAACTCCGTGCCGCAACCGGCACCACAAACTAAGGATGCCGCTCCGCCCTATCGCTGGCTTTGAAGATAGAGATCGGCTTGGCCACCGGGGCGGGAATAGACGATGGTGGAAAGGTCTTTGGAGAAATCGTAGGCGTTGCCGCCGTAGCCTTGGCGGAAGGCAAAAGGTAGCTTGATCGCTACTTGAGCAGCGCCGGAGAGTTTGCCATCGTGCCAGGGCTGGCGGTAGATGCTGGTCTGTCCGTGAGAAGCAGTCAGATAGAGGATTGACTTGCCATCCAAGGAAGAATGGACGATCAGAGTCACCAGATCTGGCATCAGAGCTGCGCATTTGTGGTCGCTGACAGGTATCACACTGACGCCCAGTCCCCCTGATGGGCCGCCAGCTGTAAGTAAATACTTTCCGTCTGGCGATGCGTCTTCGACGTTACCGCAATCCTCCGCCAATTTTTCGGCGTTCGAGCCGTCGCCATTTGCCTTCCAGGTGGTCACTTTTGTTTGATCCTTCTCATAAGCGCTGTAGTAGAAGGCCTTGGAATCCGGGCTCCAGATCGCGAAATTAACGCCAGCGCCCGACCAAGGCATTTGGCGTAACTGGCTGCCATCGGTCCGGGCAGAGTAGAGTTTCACGACGCCGCCTTGTCCATCGGTGAACGCAAACTGAGAGGCGTCGGGCGACCACCCTAAAGTTATGAGATTGACTGAGGAAACCAGTTTGACCCGGTTGTTTCCGTCGGTATCTGAAACCCAGATTTCCTGGCGGCCGTTGCTCGCCAGAGTGATGTAAGCCACGCGGCGGCCGTCGAACGAGACGACCGGTTGAGTCGCATTTTCGGTCACCAGGTCAAAGGACTGCTTGGTCTTGGTGTTGTAAACGGTCAGCGCGCCAGACTGCCTTCCGTTGACAAAGTAAATCCCTTTCCCGGTTGGATCGGGCATGGGTTGAAGATCGGGACCAGCGCCCGAGGTTACTTGTCTCAGGGCCTGACTGGCCAGGTTGTATTCCCAAATATTGGTTACATCATTCACGGTTCGGCTGAACAAAAGAGTCTTGCCTGGCTCGTTCCAGACAAGTCCGGTTGGCCTTCCAGACAATTCACCCAGATTTTCTGCCTTGTGAGTGGTTACATTTACCCGGTAAAGGGTCTGGGCGGAGGGAACCCCTATCACATCACTGCTTTTCGTCGCGGTGATCAGCAGGTCGTTTCCGTCCGGAAACGCGAGAATCTGCGCGGGAACCATCCCTTGCGGACCCAGGTCGTAAATGCGCTCCTCGCCAACTCCCGATTTCGGTTGGCGGTAAATCGTGTTGTCGCTGATTTTGTCAAAGAAAAACGAATTGCCGTCAGCTGAGGTAATCAGGTCTTTGCCGGAAGCTGCGCGAGTGGACGCGCCCCCGAGGGTGGGAACCGCCCAGGTTTCTCCAGTGGGAGTCTCGTAGTAAATTTGCGTCCCGTCGGGCAGAAAACTGTCCACGCGTTTGTTGGCCGAATCACTGGTGAGCTGTAACGGATCTCCGCCCGAGGCCAGCATGACAAAGACCTGGTCGAAGCCCGCAACCGGCGAGGTGAATGCCTCGGTCCGGCCGTCGGGAGAAAGAATCGCATCGTTCATCGGTTTGTTCCAATGGCTGACTTGCGTGAGTTTGGCGGGACCGCTGGAAGGAGCGTGCCGGTAATATGCCATCAGGCCGGCTGCGATGAGCACAAGCGCCGCCGCTGCGACGATGGCGTACACCTTGTGCGAGGATTTGGTGGGCACTGCGGCGCCCAGTTTCAGCGAGACACTTCCGGACTGGGGCGCGGCAATCTGAACCGCTGCAGGCAAAGATGCGGCAGATCGTCCGGAGTCGGTGTCGCGCTTCAGGCGTTTGAGGTCGCTGCGTAATTCGGCGGCGGATTGGTAGCGAAGGTCGCGATCTTTTTCCAAGGCCTTGTTGATGATGCGTTCGAACTCCGCGGGCAGCTCGGGATTGAGGCGCACGGGCGAGACGGGCGCGCCGTGGAGAATGGCATCGAAGATCACCGCCGAGGTGGCGCCGGCGAAGGGCTGGTGCGCGGTGGCCATCTCATACATCACGATGCCGAAGGAAAAGATGTCAGTGCGGGCGTCTAAGTCTTCTCCGCGCGCCTGCTCGGGCGACATGTAGGCCACGGTTCCCAGCGCCGTGCCGGGAGTGGTCAGAAACTCTTCCGCAGTGCCCATCGTGGGCTGGGCAGAGACGCCGACGGCTTCACCTACGCGGCACGGTTTTGCCGATAGCTTGGCAAGGCCGAAGTCGAGGATCTTCGCCTGCGAACGCTGAGTGACAAAGATATTTGCGGGCTTGATGTCGCGATGGATGATTCCTTTGGAATGGGCGGCGTCGAGGGCGTCGGCGATTTGAATGGCCAGATCAAGTAATTCTTCGATCTTCAGGGGCTTGGCTGCAATGCGATGTTTGAGCGTCAGGCCTTCGATGAATTCCATCGCGATGAACGGCCGCCCGTTTTCCTCGTCCACGTCGTAGATGGTGCAGATGTTGGGATGATTCAGCGCCGATGCAGCGCGCGCTTCGCGCTGAAGACGCTCGAGCGCCTGGCGGTCGCGGGCCAGCTCGTCGGGGAGGAATTTCAGCGCGACCGGGCGGCCGAGTTTGGTGTCTTCGGCCTTGTAAACGACGCCCATGCCACCGCCCCCGAGTTTCTCTAGGATGCGGTAATGGGATATGGTCTCACCAATCAAATCGAACCTCCGCGGAGCCAAGCAGCCGATTCTACACCACGAATTCCGTGGGTTATACCGGTATCACGGCTAGCCGGAAGTTAACTGTTGTAAACAGGCGTGGGTGTTGAAAAAGTCCGTGATCGGAGTGTTCTGTGGGTTGTGATCGTCGCTGTCGTCGAGTTTTCCTCTCACCTCAGCTAAAGGGCAGCTTCGA